>JBCBNC010000021.1:0-117837 GCA_039821985.1 Planctomycetota bacterium | reverse complement strand
CGTCCATCGAATGGACGTCCCTGGCTGCTTCTCGCGCTGCTGGTGATCCTGGCACCGTATCTGCGTTCACTCCCCCAGCGGCGGCAGGGCGATCGGGCCGATGGCGTCCACGTGGCCCTTCGGCTGCGGATGCACGCCCGGCGTCAGGATCGGGGGTTCCAGCGGGTGCAGCACGCGCGACAGCGGCTCCTCCACGACGTCACCAACGACGACCTGACGCGTCGGCACGTCGATCACCACGCGCTGGTCCGGGCAGTGCACCGAACGGATCACCTCGCGCCCGATCCGCAGGAGCACAGGGCCTTCGTCCGTCGTCACGCAGTTCTGCAGGATCACCCGGCCGCTCGGCTGCCCGGGGAGGTCGTCGATGTCGACGTAGGGCAGCTTCCCGTCGCGCGCGATGAAGCACGAGTCCTCGATCAGGACCGTCCCGACTCCTCGGATCGCGACGAGCGGCATGGCGCTCTTCGAGTGGTCGAAGAGGCAACGGTCGATCACGACGGCCCGCGTCGCCGCGCCGACGGGCGCGTCCTTCGGCAGCCCGCGGTAGTGCTGGACGACGAGCCCTCCCGGAGAACGCACGCCGTCGGGTGCGTCGAGCGCCGTCCGCCGACCGCCCGTCGTGCGCGCGAAGTCCCACTCGTGCACGGACGTGCAGCCGCGCACGATCACCGTCCCCGGGTGCTCCAGTGTCCCCGGATCGAAGAAGGACCACGTGAAGCCCGACCGCGCCGCGAAGCGCCCGCAGTCCACCGCGTGGCAGTCGTCGACGACGATCAGGGGCGGCGCCGCCCAGGCGAGGTTGTCCGCCTTGTACTGCTGGAACGGTCGGTCGCGGTGCGCGATCTGGATCGCCTGACCGCCGAGCCCCTGGAAGGTGTTCCCGAGGTAGAGGGCGTGCCCGCAGAGCGCGTCGTAGAGGCCGTGCTCCTCGGGGATGCCGGTGAAGTCGCAGTCGACCACCGTCGTGTCGCCGAGGTTGTAGCGGCGGATGCCCCACTTCATCTTGCGCTCGGCGAACGCGCCCTTCTTCGGACCGACGGTGAGCCGCGCGTAGTCGATGCTTCCGGTCCGTGGGATCGAACCGGGCGCCGCGCCGGCGAAGTTCCCGCGGCCGCGCGCGATGTTGATCCCCCACTGCCACGTCGCGAGGAGGTCGACGTCCGCGAGATCCGGAGCCTCCTCGGGCGAGTAGGTGAGCGACTCCTCGATGCGCCGTCGGCCCACGCCGCCGCTGCGGCGCGCGCGTTTCGCGCCCAGGAACCGGGCCTTGTTGGCCGCGGTCGTGTGCTCGAGCGAGGCGTGAATCATGTCGGCGGTCGGGCCGCCGAAGGGCGACGTCTCGGTACGTGCGACGCGCGCGACGATCGGCTCGGGGCCCGCGCGACGGGGGGCGCCGTTCCCGGAGGCGCTCCGCCCGCCGCCGCCCGGCCGGCCCGGCCCGAGGCGGGGTGGTGCACTCCCGCTGTCCGGAGTCCCGTTCGCTCCGGGGTAGGGCCGCGTCGGGCCTCCGGGACCCGGCGCCGGGTCCGGCGGCCCGAGAACGCGGCGCAGGCGGTCCGCCTCCGCCCGGGCGGCGTCCGCGCGCCGGCGCGCGTCCTCCGCGGCCGCGGCCGTCTCGGCCGCGAGGGCCTCGAGGCGCTTCGCGAGAACGGCAAGTTCGCGCGCGCGCTCCTCGGCCATGGCGACCGGCGACGGCACGACGCCCTTCTTCGGGGAACGCCCGGCCTGTTCGCCCGATCCCGCACCGGGGCCCGCGCCGGGACCGGCCACGTCGGGGAGGCCCTTTTGCGCGAGCGCCGCGGGGCTCGCGGACGGGACGACGAGCGAGACCCAGATCAGGACGCGCGTGGCGGGGCGTAAAGGGAGGCGCATGGGCACAGGATAAGGCGGCCCGACCGTGCACAATCGATCCATGCTTCGACGTTCCCGTCGCGCCGCGCGCGAGCACCTCCTCGGCCCTCTCCCCGCGCCCTTCCTCGGCGCACTCTGCCTCTGCGCGGTCTCCGCGTCCCCCGCGTCGGGCGCGCGCCCTCCGAAAGAAGTGGAACCCGCGCAGGTGCCGCGCGCTGAACCCGACGCGAACGCGCCGAAGCTCACGGACTACCTCCCGCCGGGCCAGGCGTACTCGAGCGAGGTCCCTGCACCGGCCGCGGTGCTCGGGGCCCCGATCGGCACACGCCACGCACGCCCCGGCGAGGTCGTGCGCTACTTCGAGCTGCTGGCCAACGAATCCCCGCGCGTACGGACCTGGACCTATGCGAGGAGCCACGAGGGCCGCCCGCTCGTGCTGGCCGCGATCACCTCCCCCGCGAACCACGCGCGGCTGGAAGAGCTGCGGCGGAACCACGTGAAAAAGGTGCGGAGCGGCGCCGAGACCGAGGACGGCCCCCTGTTCGTCTGGATGGGCTACGGGGTCCACGGCAACGAGGCGAGCGCCATGAACACGAGTCCCCTGCTTGGCTACCACCTCGCCGCCGCGGAGGGCGCCGAGATCGACGCGTTCCTCGAGCGCACCGTCGTGCTCGTCGACCCCGTGCTCAATCCCGATGGCGCCGGGCGCTTCGCCCACTGGGCGAACATGCACCGCGCGAAGAACCCCAACGGACACCGCGCGAACCGCGACCACGACGAGGCCTGGCCCGGCGGCCGCACGAACCACTACTGGTTCGACCTCAACCGGGACTGGCTCCTGATGACGCACCCCGAATCCCAGGGCCGCGTCCCCGAGTTCCAGCGCTGGCTGCCGACGGTGCTGACCGACTACCACGAGATGGGCGGGGACTCGACGTACTTCTTCCAGCCCGGGATCCCGTCGCGTCGCAACCCGTTCACGCCCTCGGAGAACCACGCGCTGACGCGCAAGATCGCGCTCTTCCACGCGAAGACGCTCGACCAGCTCGGGCGCCTGTACTTCACCGAGGAGCGCTTCGACGACTTCTACTACGGCAAGGGTTCGACGTACCCGGACGTGCACGGGTCCATCGGGATCCTGTTCGAGCAGGCGAGCGCGCGCGGGCAGATCTACGACGGCGACAGCGGGCGCGTGTCGTTCCCGATGGCGATCCAGAACCAGTTCGTGACCTCGCTGTCGACGCTGCGTGCGGCCGACGAGATGCGCGACGAGCTCACCGGCTACCAGCGGCGCTTCTACCGGGACGCCCTGGCGGAGAGCGGCGCGCTGGGCTTCGAGACCTGGCGCTTCTCGAGCGACGATGACCCGCACCGCGCATTCGAGCTCGCGCGGAGGCTCGTCGCGCACGGGATCGAGGTCTACCGCGCGGACGCCGCGCGCACGGCGGAGGCCGCGCCCCGGACGGACTTCTTCGTCCCGACGCGCCAGGCCCAGGTCCGGCTCGCGCGGTCGCTCTTCGAGCACCGCACGTCGTGGGACGACAACAGCTTCTACGACGTGTCGGCCTGGACGTTCCAGGACAGCTTCGGGGTCGAACTCGAGGAGACGGACGAGCCGGCGGGCGGCGTCATGCTCACGGCACGCGACTTCGACGGGCCCACGCGCGCGACAGAGGCGGAGCGCGACCGGCCCTCGGACATGTGGGCGTCCACACTCCTCTCGGCCGGCGCGATGGCGTGGACGCTGCCGTGGGACTCCGAAACCGTTCCGCAGGCGATCGCGAAGCTCCAGCGGCGCGGCGTCACCGTGCGCGTCGCGTCCAAGCCGCTCGACGCGGATCCGCTCTCCACCGAGGAGGCGCAGGCCGCCGAGAGCCGGGCGAGGGGCGCGGACCGCGAGCCCACGCGCCGAACGGGTCTCACGAACGACAGCGACCGCCTCGCCGTCGCGCGCGGCGACCTGGTCGTCACGGCGGGCGGACAGTCGCTCGAGCGCGAGGCGCTGCTCGAGGTCATGGCCGAAGTGGCCGAGGGCGTCGGCCCCTGGCGCACCGTCGAGTCCGGCTTCACTGGCACGGGTCCCGACCTCGGCAGCAGCTCGCTCCCCATCCTCGATACGCCTCGGATCGCGCTCTTCGTCGACGGGTCCGTGTCCGCGTACGAGGCCGGCGAGATCTGGCACGACCTCGACGTGCGCGTCGGGCTCGAGGTCGTCCTCGTCGACGTCGGGCGGCTCGCCTCGATCGACCTCGCGGAGTTCACGCACCTGATCCTGGTGAACGGCGCGACGCGGCGCTTCGAGGAGCGCGAGGAGAGCGCCGTGCGCGACTGGGTCCGCGGCGGCGGCGTGCTGGTCGCGACCAAGGGCTCCGGCGTTTGGGCTTGCGAGGAGCTGCTCGCGAACGCCGACGAGGCGGACCCGGGGCCGGACCCCGACGCCGAACCGCGCGCCTACGCCGACTACGAGGCCGACCGCGCCGTGGACCGCGTGGCAGGCACGATCTTCCGTGCCACGGCCGACACCACGCACCCCCTGTGCTACGGCCTGCCCGCCGAGCTCTCGGTGTTCAAGAACGCGTCCGCGACGCTGCCGGAGGGCGAAGACCCGTACGCGACGCCGCTGCGCTACACGGAAGCGCCGCTCGTCGCCGGCTACGCGAGCGACGAGAACGTCGCGGCGATCGCCGGAACGCCGGCCGCGCGCGTCGAGCGGCTCGGTCGCGGAACCGTCGTGGCGCTCGCCGACGACCCCTGCTTCCGCGGCGTCTGGTTCGGGACCCGGCCCCTGCTCCTGAACGCCGTCTTCTTCGGCGCGACGGTGCGGCGGACCGGCGGCTGACGGAGCGATCGCATCGACGTACCGGGGCGCCGCCGACGCGGCGCCCCGTGCGCTCAGCGCCCGTACTTCTTGCGGTACTTCTCGTAGAGCGCGGTCTGCTTGTCCTCGAGCACGATCTCGCGCCCGCCGATCCACGCGCGCTCGATCTTCGTCGTGAGGTCGAACGGGCTGCCGTCGGACAGGAAGAGGGTCGCCTGCTTGCCCGGCTCGACCGTGCCCACGCGGTCCTCGACCCCGAGGAAACGCGCCGCCGACTGCGTGATCGACCGCAGCGCGGCCTCCTCGGCGAGCCCGTGCGCGATCGCGGCGGCGGCCTCGTAGGCGAGGTTGCGGGCGTTCGCGCTGGCGCCGATCGGCATCGTCATGCACCAGTCGACCCCGCGCTCCTCGAGCGCGGCGGGCAGCTCGTACGTCGAGCGGTACGAGCGGTCGCGACGTCCCGGGAGCCGGTGCGTGCCGGGGATCGAGACCATCACGCCATGGCGCTTCAGCACGTCGGTGAACTGCAGGACGTTGCGTCCCCCGATCACACGCGGGACGAGCTCGTTCTCGAGCGCCCACCGGATCGCCTGCTCCGCCTGCTCGCGCGAGCTGAGCTCGAGGAACACGGGCGTCTCCGCGCGCAGCACGCTGCCCATCGACTCGAAGCGCAGGTCGCTCGGCGTCCCGTCCGGGTCGGCCTTGCGCGCCGCGTGGTAGGCCTTCGCCGCCTGGAAGAGCGCGTCGATCTCCTCCACGCGCTCCTCGGCGCTCCTGCCGCCGCCGCCCCCGAAGCGCGACGGACGGTCGAGCGGCCAGCGCACGACGAGCCCGCTGTCGGCGTCGAGCGTCATGTCCTCCGTCGTCCAGCCGTCGAGCTGGATCGACGAGGCACGGCCCGGCACGGTCCCGCCCTGCGGGAAGACGCCCGCGACCAGCACGCCGTTGCGGCGCGCGACCGGTAGCCACCACGAGTCGGGGTTCACGGCGACCGACGCGTAGACCTCGGGATTCATGTCCCCGGCCTCGCGCTGGTCCCGCGTCATGTCGTAGGCCTCGACCTCGACGAGGCCGAGTGTGCTCGTGGCGAGCACGAGGCCCGGGTAGACGTGCTTGCCCGCGGCGTCGACGACCTGGACGTCGGCGGCGGGCGACGCGCCCTCGCCGACGAACGAGATGCGACCCTCTGCAAAATACACGTCCGCGGTCCGCGGCGCTGAGCCGTCCCCGACGTGCACGGTCGCCCCCTGGAGGAGCACGGGCTGCGCCTGCGGCGCGGCCTTCGGGAGCAGGTCCTGCGGGAGCGCGGCGGCGGGCGCCCCGAGGGCGCACAGCAATGCGAGGCGGGAGATGGACTGGGTCATCGTGATCCTGGGCTGGCTCGTCTTCGTTCGGTTCTTCCTCGGTGTCGTCACGGATCAGCGCTCCCCGGCCGCGGCGGCGGCGCGCTCCCAGAACACGTCGAAGCACCCGCACACTCCCGGGCGCGCGAGCGCCGGGTCGTTGCCGGACCTCCAGAGCTCCTCCATCTCGGCCTGCATGGCCCAGAACTCCGCCGAGCGGCGTCCGCGGTCGTCGTCGCCGCCGTCACCAGCTTCGTCCCCCTTCTTCTTCGGCTTCACGTCCATCGCGAGCAGCTTCTGCACGATGCGCTGGCGCTCGGCGTCGGCCTGCGCGGAAAGCGCGGCCTCGATCGCCTCGGACCAGTACTCGCGGCCTTCGATCCACGTCCCGACGCAGCGGCTGCGGTAGCTCAGCGGGTCGCCGTTCCAGAGCGCCAGGTCGGCGTCCTTGCCCGCGACCAGCGAGCCCATCCGGTCGCCGACCCCGAGCTGGATCGCCGGATTGAGCGTGACGAGCTTGAGCGCCTCGTTCGGCTCGAGCCCGCCGTACTTGATGGCCTTGGCCGCCTCCGTGTTGAGCCTGCGCGCGTGCTCGTCGCTGTCGGAGTTGATCGATACGTTCACGCCGACGCGCGTCATGAGCGCCGCGTTGTGCGGGATCGCGTCGACGACCTCGAACTTGTACGCCCACCAGTCCGAGAACGTGGAGGCGCCGAGCGCGGAGTCGCGCACCGCGTTCGCGACCTTGTAGCCCTCGAGCACGTGCTGGAACGTGCCGATCTTGAACCCGAACGACTGCGCGAGGCGCGCGAGCATCAGGATCTCGTCCTGACGGTAGCTGTGGCAGTGGATGAGGCGGTCGCCGGTGACGATCTCCGCCATGGCCTCCAGCTCGAGGTCGCGCCGGGGCGGCGCCTCGGCCGCGCGGGCCGTTTCGTTGAGCGACTCGTAGCGCGCCATCCGCGCCGCGTAGTCCCGGCCGGCCAGGAGCCGGTCGTGGATCAGCGCCTCGACGCCGAGGCGCGACTGCGGGTACTCGGTCGGGTCGTCCGAGCCCGAGGCGACGCGCTTCGGGTTCTCGCCGAGCGCGAACTTGATGCCCGGCTTCGCGCCGGCGACGCGCATGTCGTCAGGGTGCGCGACGCCCCAGCGCAGCTTGACGACGCTGTTCTGCCCGCCGATTGCGTTGGCCGAGCCGTGGAGCTGGTTCGCCGCCACGAGACCGCCCGCGAGCTGGTTGTGGAACGAGATGTCGTCGGGATCGATGACGTCCACGACGCGCACCTCGGCGGTGACGCGCCGCCCCACCTCGTTGACGCCGCCGCTGATGCCGGTGTGGCTGTGGCAGTCGATCAGGCCCGGGGTGATGTGGAGCCCGGTCGCGTCGATGGTCTCCGCGCCCTCCGGGGCCGGCGCGCCCGAGGCCGCGCCGACGTACACGAGCTTCCCGTCGGCCACGACGACGGTGGCGTCCTCGAGGATGCCGGCGTCGTCGGCGGTCCAGACCGTCGCTCCGGTGAAGACGACGGTGCGCTCCTCCGGGAGTCCGGTGCGCCCGAACGCGCCGAAGGGGAGGGTGAGCTTCTCGGGGACGTCCGGCGTCTCGGTCTCCGCCGCGTCCTCGTCCTCGTCCTCCGAGGCTTCGGCGTCGTCCGCCTCGCCGGCCTCCGCCGCGTCAGCGTCCTCGCCTTCCACGGACGACTCCTCGTCCGCGCCGTCGTCCTCGGGCACGTCGCCCGTGCGCTCGCCGGAGAAGAAGCTCGTCGCGCCGTCCGCGGAAGCGATCGACCCGTGAACGCTCTCCCCCTCGAACATCAGCGACACGGTCAGTACGCCCTCCGACCCGAGGTCGGCGCCCGCGAAGTGCAGGTGCGCGCTGTACGGGGAGAAGCGCACCTTCTGCCCCTTCGCGACCGTCTCGCCCATCCGGAGCTCGACGGTCTTGCGGTCCTCGATCACGAGGTCCACGCGCTCCTCGAAGCCGAACGGCGCGCCGTCAACCGCGTACACGCCGTCGAGCTCGGGGTCCGGCGCCTTGTGGATGCGGAATCGCGTGCCGGCGATCCAGACGTCGCGGACCTCGCCATCCTCCGCGAAGGGCTCGCCGTCGCGGACGACGAGGTGCGCGAGCATCCCCGGACGCACCGCGCCGATCCGGCCCTCGAGGCCGAGCAGGCGCGCGGGCGTCGTCGTCAGGGCCCGCAGCGCATCGTCCTCGGACCAGCCGTGCTCGATCGCCTTGCGCAGATTCTCCTCGAAGTCGCCGTCGTCGCCGAGCTTCTGCGTCGTGAGCGCGATCGTCACGCCCGCGTCCCGCAGCCGACGCGGGTTGGTCGGTGCCTGCTCCCAGCCGGCCAGCGTCCGCAGCCTGTGGCGCTCCTGGGCCGCGAAGGTCGACACGTCGGGCGCCTCGGGAAAGCCGAGCGGGAGGATCACGGGCGCGTCGAGCGCCGCGATCGCGCCGAGGCGCCGGAACTCGGTGCCGGTCCCCACGGTGACGAAGCCGCGGCCGAACTCGTCCGCCAGGCGCGCCGCGCGGAGCGTCTGCAGCTCGGTGCGCGCGACGAACAGCAGCGGCAGGTCGCTCGTGCGCAGCGCGTCGAGCGCCGGCGCCGGCTCGAGGGGAACGGACGCGTTCTCGACGCGGCTCCTGTGCTCGGCGTCGAGCATGGTCTGGCGCGCGAGCGCGATCGAGCCCATCTCCGAGGTCGGATAGCGAAGGAGGCCGTCGCCGCCCCAGCTGCCGCGGTCGAACGCGAATACGTCGAAGACGTCCGGCGCGACCACGCCGTCCGAGTCGCCGGTCGCGTCACCGCCCTCCTCGCCCAGCTCGACGACGCCGGCGCGGCCGCGCAGAACGCCGTCCTCCGGCACGAGGAGCGCCGAGGTGAACCCGAGGCCGCGGAGCCGCTTGCGCTCCTTCGACGAGAGACCGTCCCCGTCCAGCGCGGAGCGCTCGGGCACGACGAGCCGATGCTGCCAGTGGCTGCCCTCGCGGTCGGGGTCGAGCGCGTTCGCCTCGACGGGCGCATAGCTCTCGACGAACCCGGCGTGGATCACGAGTCCGGTGTAGTCCCAGACCTGCGCGCCCTCGGGCGCGTCGCCGCCGGCCTCGACCGAGACGATGACGCCGTCACGGACGACGACGGTGGCGTTCTCGACGCGCTCGCCCGGCGCCGGGATGACGGTTGCACCGACGTACGCGTGCCAGCGTGGGACCTCGCGGCGTGGGCCGCGGAGCGGTGCGTCCTGGGGATGAGCGGTCGGCGTGAGGAACGCGGTGCAGGCTGCGCCTGCGAGGAGGAGTCGAATCACTGGCTGTATTCGGGGGACCGCGGCGTCGTGCGCCGCTGCGTGGGATCGCTCCGAATGTACCGACCTCGCGGCGCCCTCCTCCCGGGGCCGTGCCCCGCTTACGCGGTTCGCACAGCGCCGCGTCGCGCTCTCGGGCCTGGATCCTCGACCGGGACCCTACGCTCGCGGATCGCCCGATCCGCCGCTCCCCGCGTCGCCGCCCGCGGGCGCGGGCTGCGGACCGGGCTCGGGCTCTGGATCGGGCGTCTCCTCGCCACCCCCGGGCTCCGGGGGCAGCTCGCGCCCGTCGCGGTCCCGGTTGCGCGCCGCCGGCGTGTCCGGCGGGATCTCGAACGCGGGCATTCCCTTGAGCCCCGCCGGCAGCGCGTCGATCCGCGCCTGCAGCGCGGCGCGCGCGCGCTCGAGCCCGGCGTCGGCCAGCTTGGCGCGCAGATCGACCGACGTCGTCATCGCCGAGGTGTTGAGCCCGTCGAGCACGTCGGCTGCGCTCTCGAACGTGTCGAACGCCTCCGTGAGGAGCGCGGCGCTCTCCTCGAGGTCGCCGAGCTCCATGCGCGCGTGTCCCTGGGACGCCTTGGCGATCGCGACGTAGTGCAGCGAGGCGTCCTTCGACTTCGGGTCGAGTTCGATCACCGTCCGAAAGTCGGCGATCGCGCCCTCGTACGTCGTGAGCGCGTCGGCGGCGCGCGCGCGGCGTCGCTGGAACTCACCGGCGACGAGCCCCGCCAGCCCCGAGTACCAGTACGTCAGGACGTCCGCCTCGGGCGCCGCCTTGCGCTTCGCGTAGAACTCGACGAGCGCGCCGGTCCCGCGCGACCAGAGCAGGCGGCCGCGCAGCCGCTCGTGCAGGGAAGCGCTGCCGGGAAAGCGCTCGATCCCGCGCACCAGGACGTCGAACGCACGCTTGCGTGCCCCCATGTAGGCGAGAAAGTCGTGGTGCTTGAGCGCCTGCGCGTCCGTGCCGAGCGGGTGCGCGGCGAGCAGGTCGAACCCGGAGTCCACGGCCGCGATCGCGTCCGCGTCGATGCGGTCCCGGGTCTCGCGCCGGCGCGCGGCGCGGTAGAGCTCCTCGACGGCGAGGTCGGTGGCCATCGACGCGACCGCCATCCCGATCCAGCCCTGCGCCGTCTCGGACGCGGCGGCCTCTGCGTCCGCGACCATGCCTTCGTAGGCGACGCGCACGCGTGCGTGCGCCGCCTGCGTCCGTCCGAGGTAGTGCGATGCGAGTCCGACGACGGCCGCGGTGCGCCAGCCCGTCAAGCCCGCAGCCTCGGCGGACTCCGCGGCGATGAGCGCGTCGCGGAAGCGGAGCTCCGACGCGCGGCGCCGGTCCGGCGCCGACGGGCCGCTGAAGTCGAGGTTCGCGGGCTCGACGGCGAGGCGCAGGGTCGCTTCGGCGCGCGCGAGCTCCGCCTCGGCCCGCGCGAGCGGGTCGGCCGCTGCGGCCTCCCGTGCGCGGCGCCCGGCGCCCTCGAGGCGGTTCTCGAGCTCGTAGCGCTCGCGCACCACCGTCGTCGGGTCCGTGGCGCTCAGGCGCTGGGCCAGCCCGCGGGTCCGCGCAGCGGTGCCCTCCCCACCGGTCGCCTCGAGCCCGCGCAGCGTGCTGGCGAGCACCCGCGCGCGGGGGAACTGGTCGCCCATCGCGTCGAGCGCTCCGACGAGCATCTCCCGCTCGTCCGCGGGAAGCGGCACGCTGAGCGCCTCCAGGATCAAGTCGATCGCGGCCTCCGAGCTCTGCTGCGCGAGGATGCGCCGCGCCTGCGCCGCGGTCTCGACGTCGAGCCCGAACAGCGCGAGCCGGAGGAGCTCGACCGGCGCGCCGGCGCCGAGCTTCTCCGAGATCTCGAGCAGCTTCAGGCGCTCGGCCTTGCCACCCCTCTTGAAGCGCTGCTCGATGTAGACGCGGTCCGCCGAGCTGCGGCTGGCGACCAGCGCATCGAGGTCCTTCTCGGGGTTCGGCAGCTCCGTGTCCTCACGCTCCGAGATGCCCTCCTCGATCCCGTCGAGCACCGCCTTCACGCTGAACGCGTAGAAGATGTCGTACATCTCGGTTCCGTCGAGCTCGACGCCGATGTGCCGCGGCGCGACGCGCGTCTCGTCGAGGAACATCGAGTACACGGTCGGCTCGAGCGCGATGTGCTCGCCGCACGTCACGGTGCCAAAGCGCGAGCACGGGATGCGCTGACCGTTCTCGTCGTAGTCGCGCGGGTTGTGGCGGTACACCGACGCCATGACGCTGACGTAGGGCTCGAAGAGCGCGGCGACCTCGGGCTTGCGGTACAGCACGCCCGCGTAGTGCTCGCTGGCGGGCTCGCCGTCCATGTTGACGGCGACCATGATCGGCTTGCCGGTCTCGCGCGACACGGCGAGCGCGTCATCCCACGTGCGCTGCCACTGGATGAGGGTCGGCTGCGCCCAGTCGTCGGCCTCCGGCGCGGGCCACTCGGACGTCCGGTTCTGCGGCCGGGCGAAGCCGCCGCCGCGCTGCGGGCCTGGGGAGCCCTGAGGAGCCGTCCGTGGCTGCTGTGCGCCGGGCGTCGCCGCCGATGACCCGCCCGCGCCGGCCGCCTGACCGAAAAGAGGGGCGACGAGGAGGGCCGCGAATGTGCTCGCAGCGACGGCGTGGGGTCGGGTCCGGTGGGTCATGGGGAGAGCTGCGCTGCCGTGAGGGCGGGGTGGATCGTAGGCCCGCGGGTCACCTGCGTCACAGCGCTCGACGTTCCCTGCGGCCGGGCCGCACCTGCGGACCGCACGTTCCGCGTCTTTGGGACGCCAGGCGTGGAACCTCGCCCGGGGCGGGCTACCGTCTCTCGCTCCCCGCCCATGGCACTCCCGACGCTCCCGATCCTCTCCCTCCTGGCGCTCACCGCTGCGGCCACGGGCGCGCCCCAGGCTGCCCCCGACGAGCCCGCCGGGCCCATCACAGTGCGCTGGCGCTGCGATCCGCCGCAGCCCTTCGTGGGTCAGCGCTTCGACGCCATTCTCGAGCTGGACCTCGACGCCGCGTGGGCCGAGTCGTCCCTCGTGCAGCTCTTCCGCCAAGAGCTCGACGTTCCTCTGCAGATCGAGGCCTTCGCGCCCTTCGGCCCGGGCCCCGTCGCGTGGGAGCCCGGAGCCTGGACCGGGGCGGGGCCCGACGCACCTGACCGCCGCTCGGTCGCCGCCGACGACGCGCGCGTCTGGGCGACCGCAACCCGGCCCGAGCCGGGGACGCTGCGCCTCGAGGTGCGCCGCCCGGCTCGCTTCGAGCGCGCGCGGCCCGCATCGCTCCCCGAGGCCCGCGTCACCTACAGCGCCGCGACCCGGTTCTCGGACGACGTCGTGCGCGGGCGCGTGCCGGTGGACCCGGCCGTGGGGACCGTGCTCGGCGCCGCGCGCGAGATCGTGGCGCGGGCTCTCCCGGAGGACGGTCGCCCGCTGGAGTTCGACGGAGCGGTCGGCTCCTTCGTCCTGCGCCCCCTCGCCCCCCTCGGCACGGTCCGTACGGGCCGCCCTTTCACGGTGGAGGTCGTGGTCGAGGGAGGTTCCGCGCTCCCGCCCGACGTCGAGGTCCGCCGCGACACCGGGACGGCGCGGAACGTCGCGTGGCTCGGTGCGCGTCGCGCGAACGTCGATGAGGGAGACGAAGTGCGCTTCCAGTTCCAGTACCGCGTCGAGGAGCCGGGCCCGGCCTTCGTCCCGGCGTTCACGCTCTGCTCGTTCGACCCGCGGACGCAGGAGTACGTACGGCAGCGGACGGAGCCGCGCGAGGTGACCGGACTCCCTGAGCTCCGCTCCCCCGGCGAGGACGCGGAGTCCGACGGGACGTACGCGCTGTTCGATCCCGAGCCGAAGCGTCCGTTCCCCTTCTGGACGGTGGGGATGCTGCTGCTCGTGCTCGGCCTCGCCTTCGCGTCGGTCCTGCGCCGGCGCGGCTTGATCGGCGCGCCGGGTGACCCGCGGGCCGAGTCCGGTGCGGAGGACAGGCCGTGATCGACCAGGCGCAAAGAAACCCGGTGACGACGATCCTCGCGGTCGGAGCCATCGCCGCGTTCGCAGCGGACGTGACGGGACGCTCGATCACGCACCTCGTGCTCAATCCCGCGCTGTTCGCGTCGCAGCCGTGGGCGCTTCTCACGACCATCTTCCCCCACGGCGGCCCGCTGCACCTGCTCTTCAACCTCTACTGGATCTGGCCGTTCGGCTGCGCGATCGAGTCGAGGCTCGGTTCCGCGCGCTACGCCGTCCTGGCCACGGCCTGCGCGGTCGTATCGATGGGGTCGGAGGTCCTGGTGGGCAATACGGCGATCGGGCTGTCAGGAGTCGTGTACGGCCTCGTCTTCTTCGCCTACTACCGCGGCAAGCACGACCCTCACTTCCGCGGACTCGTCCCCGACCAGCTGCGGAACTTCTTCATCGCGTGGTTCTTCATCTGCATCGCACTGACGCTGATGAACGTCATGCGGATCGGAAACTTCGCGCACGGCATGGGCGCGGTCGCAGGCTGGGCGTTCGGGCACCGCAAGCGCTGGGTCGCGCCCGCGCTCGTCGCCGCCCTCGTGGGCGGGCTCTTCGCGCGGCCGCTCTACGCCCCGTACGACCGCGGGAACGCCGCGTTCCAGGAGGGCGTACGGCTCCTCCAGGACAACAGGGACCTGGAGGCGGCCGAGCTCTACCAGCGGTTCGTCGTCGATCACCCCAGCGTCGCGGAGGGTTGGTGGAACCTCAGCGTCGCGCGCGACCGGCTCGGTGATCGGGAGCGCGCGCGCGAGGCGCGGCAGCGGGCCATCGAGCTCGACCCCGGGGTCGCGACCAACCGGTGAGCGACGAAGTGGATCCCGCCGACGTCGCGGAGGAGGAGATCGAGGCTGCGCTCCTGTCGGCGGAAAGGCCGCTCCTGCAGCGCGCCCTCTGGGCCGCCCTCGGCCTCGGCTTCGTCGCGGTCGGCGGCGTCGGGATTGTCGTGCCCGGCCTCCCCACCACGCCTTTCTTGCTGCTGGCCGCAGCGTGCTTCGCGCGCAGCTCGCCGCGGCTCTACCGCTGGCTGCTCGAGAACCGGCACTTCGGGCCGCTGATCCAGGACTTCCGCGCGGGGCGCGGCGTCAGCGCCCGCGTGAAGGCGACCGCGATGACGATGATGTCGGTCTTCGTCGCGTTCGCGCTGCTCGTCCCGCTGCGCGGCAAACCGATCCCGATGGCGATGGTCGCCGCGCTTGCGCTGATCGGCGCGTGGTACGTGCTGCTGAGGCTGCCGACGCGCAGGCCGGACGGCCCGCGCGCCGGCTGACCCGCCGTCAGACGTCGAGCGACACGGCCTCGCCGTGGTCCGGCGCGTGGCAGGTGTGCCCGAGCTCGGACCCGAGCCGCTTCGAGAACGCCGCGCGCGCGTCGTCGTCGCCGTGCACCACGTAGGTGCGCTTCGGCGCAGGCAGGTCGCGCAGCCAGCGGAGGAGCTCGTCCGCGTCGGCGTGCGCGGAGAGCCCGCTCATCCGCTCGACCCCGCAGAGCACCGGGTAGTCGCGTCCGTGGATCCGCACCGTGTCCTCGCGGTCCTGGATCCGCCGGCCACGGGTGCCCGGCGCCTGGTACCCGCCGAGCACGACGAGGTCGTTCTCGTTCGGCAGGCAGCGCTTGAGATGGTGCAGGATGCGCCCGCCGGTCATCATCCCGCTCGACGCGACGATGACGCGCGGGCCGGTGAGCCCGTTGAGCCGCTTCGAGTCGTCCGCGCTGCGGTGCAGGTACACGTGGCGCCCGAAGACGGGGCTCGAACCGGAGCGCAGGTCGACGTTCTCGAGCCCGGTCTCCTCGGGGTAGCGGCGGTAGATCTTGGTCGCGTTGGCCGCCATCGGGCTGTCGAGGTGCACGGGGAGGACGCGGCCCATGCGCTCCATCACGCGGCTGAGCAGGTACACGATCTGCTGCGCGCGCCCGACCGCGAACGATGCGAAAAGGATCGTCGAGCCGCGCTCGATGCCCTTCTCGAGGATCGCCTCGAGCTGGTCCTCGACCGCGATGTCGGGGTGCTTGCGGTCGCCGTAGGTCGACTCGCACACGAGCACGTCGCAGTCGTTGGGCTCCGTCGGGTCCGGCACGAGCGGCGCGTCGTAGCGACCGACGTCGCCGCTGAACAGCACGCGCACCGGTTCCTGGCCGGAGCGCGCGAGGCGCGCCTCCACCATCGCCGAGCCGATGATGTGGCCCGCGCGCCGGTAGCGCACCTCGACCCCCTCGATCACCTCGAACCACCGGTCGTAGCGCGCCGTGCGCAGCTGGTCGGCGGCCTGCTCGGCGTCGCGCACCGTGTAGAGCGGCAGCGCCGGCCTGTGGCGCGAGTAGCCCTTGCGGTTCGCGTGGTTCGCGTCCTCCTCCTGGATCTTGGCGCTGTCGAGCAGCAGCATCTCCGCCAGGTCGGCGGTCGCCGGCGTGCAGTGGATCGGACCGCCGAAGCCGTCCCGCACGAGCGCGGGCAGGTAGCCGGTGTGGTCGATGTGCGCGTGCGTCAGCACGACGGCGTCGATCGAGCTCGGCTCGACGCCGAAGGGCTCCCAGTTGCGGGAGCGGATGTGCTTTCGGCCCTGGAAGAGTCCGCAGTCGACCAACACGCGACCGGCCCCCGCCTCCAGGAGGAAGCGAGAGCCGGTCACCGTGCCAGCCGCACCGAGGAAACGGAGCGACGGGGCTTGGGTCATGTCGAGGAGCCTCGGTGGCTCAGCCCATGAGCGCGTTCAGCTTGTCCATGAGCGGCTTGACGGCGCCCATGACGCCCTCGTTGCCGGAGAACTTCGAGGTGAGCGTCTCGACGGCGGTCTTGACCGCGTCCATGCCCGGCATCTTGTCGCCGAGGGTCTCCTTCATCTTCGCGATCGCGTCGACGTTCGGGATCATGCCGGTGACCTTCTCCTTGATCGCGTCGAGGTTGGTGAGGTCCATGCTGCCGAGATCACCGAGGCCCGAGGCGAGCTCACCGATCTTGGTGGTGGCCTCCACGACGCTGGCGGGACCGCCCTCGGCGGCCTCGCCGCAGGAGACGGCGGCGAACATCGGGAACACGAGGGCGAGGAGGAGGAAGAGCTTGCTGTTCATCTTGGAGGGTGGGTTGGGCAGGCCTCACGCGGCCGCGCTTGGGGCGAAGAGGGTACGCCTGCCTGGCCCGGGGTGGGCCGGTGGCGCGGAATTCCGCCCTTCGCCGCCTGAAAGGACCGTCAGCCCGGCGCGGAGGCGCTGCGTGGGAGAGCTGCGAGGGAGCGCTACTTCTTCGGCTTCGGCCGAAAGACCGAGATGACGTCCGGGTCCGCCTCGAGCCTGGCCGCGCCGGTCAGGTCCAGGCAGTACGGAATCGCGGGGAACACCGCGTCGAGGCACTGGCGGATGGCGCTCGGCTTGCCCGGCAGGTTGACGATCAGAGCCTTGCCGCGGATCCCGGCCGTCTGGCGCGAGAGGATCGCGGTCGGCACGTACTGGAGGCTGACCTGGCGCATGAGCTCGCCGAAACCGGGCATCGGCTTCTCGACGACGGCCTCCGTCGCCTCGGGCGTCACGTCGCGGGGCGCCGGACCCGTGCCGCCGGTCGTCACGACGAGGTCGCAGCCCTCGTCGTCGATCAGCTCCTTCAGCGTGCGCTCGATCGTCTCCCGCTCGTCGGGGATCATGCGCGGGACGGCCTCCCACTCGCTGGTCAGATACTCCTCGAAAGTCGCGTGGATCGCGGGGCCTCCGAGGTCCTCGTACTCGCCGCGGCTCGCCCGGTCGGACACGGTGACGACGCCGATGCGCGCCTTGGCTCGCTGAATCTCACTCATCGGGTTCGATCGGGCAGGGCCGCGCGTTCGCCTAGCGCGTGGCCGACGTAGGGAAGAAAGCGCGCCGCGTCGCCGGCGCGCAGGTCGGCTCCGACGGGGAGCTCCACGAGACCGTCCGCAGCGGCCGCCGCGATCAGGTCGCCGCTGCCGTTCCAGCGCATCGGGCGGACGCCGCCGTCCTCGACGCGCGCGGGGAGGAAGAGGTGTCGCTTGCCGCGGTGCGTCCAGTCCTCGGCCATCGGGAGGGTCAGCGAGGCGGGTCGCCATCCTCCGAGCAGGCTGCCCAGCGCGGGCATGAGGAACAGGTGCGCCGTGGCGAGCACGCTGACCGGGTTGCCCGGGAGGCCGACGAAGAGCGAACCGTCCGGACGCTGCGCCACGAGCACCGGCTTGCCGGGCTGGACCTGCACGCGGTGGAACACGGTCTCGAAGCCGAGCGCTGCCAGCGTCTGTGGCACGAGGTCGTGCGTGCCCATGCTGACGCCGCCGGTCGTGACAACGACGTCCGACGCCTGCGCCGCGCCGCGCAGGGCGTCCTCGAGCGCGGCCGCGTCGTCGCGCGCGTGGCGGCGCTCGACCGTGGCGCCGACCGCGGCCATCAGACCATCGAGCAGCGGCCCGTTGCTGTCGCGGATCCCCGCCGCGCCGGCCGCGCCGACCTCGTCGCCCGTCGTCACGACCCCGACCCGCGGCCGCTGGAACACCTCGAGCACGCCCGCTCCGGCCATGGCGGCGACGCTCAGGTGTGAGGCCGCGAGGCGGGTGCCGCGCGCGACGAGCACGTCGCCCTGGCGCGCGTCCTCCCCGCGCCACGCGATGTTCTTCCTCGGCTCGGGCGCAGCGTCGAACGTGACGGACGAGTCGCCCTCGGTGTACCCGTCGGCACGCTCGATCGGCACGACCGTGGTGCCGGCGGGCGCGGGCGCGCCGGTCATGATGCGGACGCCGCTGCCGGGCTCGAGCGTGCCGTCGTGCACCTGCCCCGCGAGGACGGCGCCGGAGATCTCGAACGACGCGCCGCCGTTCGCGACGACGGCGAACCCGTCCATCGTCGCGCGGTCGAAGCCGGGCTGGTCGCGGTCGATCGCGACGTCGGCGCTGAGGACGCGCCCGAGCGCGGATGCGAGCGGGACGCGCTCGACGCGGGACGCGCGGAGGCCGGCGTCGAGCGCGGCCAGGCGCTCCTGGGATTCGTGGAAGGTGAGCATCGGCGCGGGATGGTGCGGGCTGGCGGGGCGCCCCGTCAACCCGCCCGCGACGCGGCGCTCACTCGAAGGTCACACGCAAGGCGTTGGTCAGATTGGACGTCCCCTGCCCCATCGACGCATCCCGGAACCAGGCCTGGAAGCGGAGCGTTTCTCCGACCGACGCTGCGCGCACTCCCGCGCCGTCGGGCAGGCGCGTGAGATCGACCGGAAGCGTCATGAAGCCGAGGGCTCCGGAGCTCTGGATCTGGCCGGGGCCGACGAATCGGTTGCGCTCGCCGCCGAGGCAGAGCGTCCCGATGCCGCCTCCCATGGGCACGAGGTCCGGCCCCGTCCCCGAGAGGAAGATGCCGAACACGTTCGCCGGAATTCGGCTCGCGACCAGGGTCAGGTCGTTCTCCGCGAGGCGCACCGTGCCCTCGCCGTGGATCCGGCCGGAGCGCCCCGACGCGTTCGGGACGGCGGGGCCGCACTCCGTCGTTTCGATGCGACCGCGCCCGCAGCCTCCGAAGCGCGCCACATGGGCCGGACCGTCGTCGCCCGTGGAAGGGAAGGACCCACCGGCGAAGAGGACCGGGCCGAAGCCCGCTCCGTCGTCGAGTGCGATCAGGGCATCGACGGCGCCGGCGGGGCCGTCCTCCACCGTCGACCACATGCCCGTCGCTGGATCCAGCTCCGCCACGAAGCGCTGGGCCGGCCCGTTGGCCTCCGACCCGACCCCTGCCAGGAACAGCCGGTCGGGGCCGCTTCCATGGCCTGGAAGCACCGCAAGCCTGCTGCTCCCCCGGACGTCGGAGACGGTCTCCAGGTTGGAGTGGATCGGGGTCCACGCTCCGCCCGAGAAAGCAAAGACCTGCGGCGGCTCGGGGCCGCCGCCGCCGCCGGGCATGGTGATGCCACCTCCGGGCTTGGCCGCTACGACGATGCGCAGACCGTTCGAGCCGTCGTCGTACAGCACGATGTCCTCGACGACGAGCTGAGCATCCGACGACACACCCGCGAGCCCGCCGCCGAGCGCTTCCCAGGCGACACCGTTCCACCGGGCGATCTTCCAGGTGCCGGGCGTGCCTCCCATCTCCAGGAACTTCCCGCCTGCGTAGAGCGCGGGCCCGGTCCCGTCGTCGAGTTCGACCAGCGTGGACACGACGCCGACCTGCGGGCCCGGCGGGTCTCCGGTGACGCCGAGGCCGACGACCTCCCAGCTGGTCCCGTCGAATCGAGCCACATGATCGCGTGCGTCCCCGCCGATGACGTCGAACCATCCCGCCGCGTAGAGCGCAGGGCCGGTCCCGTCGTCGTGCGAAGCGATGGCCTCGACGCCGCGCGTAGGGAACGGGAGTCCCGCACCGACCGGGATCCACTCCGTCCCGTCGAACCGAGCGACGTTGTCGACAGCGGCGTCGCCGATCGAGTCGAAGCGGCCGCCCGCGTAGAGCGCCGGTCCCGAACCGTCGTCGTGGACACAGATGGACCGGACCAGGGCTCCGGCGTCCTCGAACGCGACGGGCGGACCGACGGGGGTCCAGCGATCGCCGTCGAGGCGAGCGACGCCCGCCGCGAAGGACGAGCCGGCCTGGGCGAACTCGCCGGCCGCGTAGAGCCGCGCGCCGTCGCCGGACCCGTCGTCGAACGAAGTGAAGTCGAGTGCCGACGCGCTCAGTCCCGTGCGAGCGACGTCGAAACCGGCGAAGGACGCGCCGTCCCAGCGCGCCATGAACTTCGCGGGCTCCGATCCCGCCACCTCGAACCACCCTCCGAGGAAGAGCTCGGGCGTGCCGGGCTCGAGCTCACCGGACGCGAGCACGCTGACGCGCCCGTTGGCCGAGCCTCCACCGGTGCCCTCACCGACGGGGCTCCAGGCTGCGCCATCGAAGCGAACGAGGTTCTGCGGCTCGCCGCCGATCCCGAACTCACCTCCGGCGTAGAGAGCGAGTCCCCCGCCTGCGTCGAAGTCCGCGAGGGTCCGGACCCAGACCGAGCTCGGGCTGCTCGGCCTGCCGGTCGCGATCGCGGGACCGACGGCCTGCCAGTTGCTCCCGTCCCAGCGGACGACCCCGTTCGCGTCGGCTCCGTTCACGCTCTCGAAGGTGCCGCACGCATACAGCGCGGGCACTCCGCCCACGTTCGACACGTGGAGGTCGCTCAGGATCTCGCCGCTGTTGAACGTGGTGAAGTAATCGTTCCAGACGCCGAACTCCTCGATACCTGCGCCCCGCCACCGGACGATGCCGCGGAGGAACTGCGTCGCCTGCGCGGGCGGCGTGTACTCGAGCCGGAACGACGCGCCGAAGTAGATCGCGGGACCGCTGCCGTCGTCGAACACCGCGATCTCGGTCGGCAGCCCGAACGGTGAACCCGGGCCGTCACCGAACGTCCCCGGGATCACCTGCTCCCAGTCGCCGGCGTCGTAGCGGATCAGCCCCTCCACGAGTTCCCCACCGAAGGTCTCGAACCGGCCGAGGGTGTAGATCGTGGGTCCGGTCCCGTCGTCGAAGACGCAGAGAGGGCCAACGACGGAGTCGCTGTCGCCCGCCATCAGCGGGTCCCAATCCGTGCCCGTCCAGCGGGCGATCGATCCGACCACCGGACCGCCACCGACCGGGGGGAAGGCTCCCCGCGCGTACAGCGCGAGCCCGCTGCCGTCGTCGAACGCGATGGCGTCGCGAACGAGGATGTCACGGTCCACGTCGCCGAGGAGTGGCTCGAAGTCTCCGTCGACGTACCGCGCGATCCCGTTGATCGGCCGGCTGCCGAGGCGACGCACCGGACCCCCGACGTAGAGCTCGGGGCCGGACCCGAGATCGAGGAACTCCGCGAACACGATCGGATGGTCCGGATCCAGGACGTCTTCGCCCGGCGTCGGACCGAACCATCGTTCGTCGCACGCCGCACCCCTTCCGGCGTCCTGGGCGAGCAACGGACCGACGAGGAGACAGGCGAGGACGAGCGCGAGCGAGCGAGGGGAAGCCATGGTGAGCAGTCTGCCATGGGCGTGACCGCTGCGCCCCCGGGACTGGACGGCGGACTCGAATCGAGCCCGCCGCAGGACCGAGATGGCGCGGGCTACGACTCACCGCGGCCGCGCAGCCCGGGCCCCGGACGCGCGCCGCAGCGCTCGTCGCCATGGAGGACCTCCAAGCGCGATCCGGCGCGTCAGGACACCCGCCGGACCGTCAGGCGCCACGCCCATGCGGCTGCCACCTCCGCACGGCGCGTCGAGGCGGGGACACGCCGCGTAGGATCGGTCAGCAGGTTCCGAGTCCCCCGGCCACCGTCCCCCTTCGCCATGCCGTCGATCCTCCTGTTCCTCGTCGCCCTCCCCCTCGGCCTCCTCCTGGGCTGCGGCTCCGGCGCGAGCGAGCCGTTCATCAACGGCCGCGCGCTCACCGCCGACGAGCTGGAGGGTTTCCGCAGCATGTACGGCGTCGTCCCGCAGCCCGGCCGCTATTGGTACGACCCGATGAGCGGGATCTGGGGCCTCGAGGGCGGACCCGCCGCGGGGTTCCTCCTGCCGGGTCTCCCGTTCGGCGCGCCGTCGGAGGACGCAGCGGGCGGCGACACGCCCGTCGTCGTGAACGGACGCAGGCTCCCGACGCAGGAGGTCCTGAACTGGCAGTGGATGCTCGGAACGCAGCTCGTGCCCGGGCGCTACTGGCTCGACCACCAGGGCAACTACGGCGTCGAGGGCTTTCCCATGCCGGCGGGGAACCTCTTGGTCCTCCTCGCGCGGCGCGGGGGAGGCGCGGGCGGCGGCCGCGACAACTTCTGGACGTCCAGGGTCGGCGCGGGGAACCACGACCCCGTCACCGGCGCCGGTTACGTGAGCGTGCCGGGGCACGGCCCGATCGGGTACGGGATGTGAGCCCCGAGGCCGGTTCCCAGGCTCCGTTGACGCCCCGTTGATGGAGCAGGCGCCGCGCGGCCTAGGCTTCTATCGATGCTCGCCCGCGCACAATCCGTGGACTCAAGGGGTCGCCGCTTCCGCGCCGCGCGGCTCGCGCTGCGCAGTGTCGCATTCGTCGTCGCGCCGCTGGCTGCCGCGCTCGCCGTCCTCGCGCCGGACCGGTCCGACGAGACGGTCCGCGCCGACGCGGAGGCGGCGGCCACGCTCGTCGCGCGCGCCGTCGAGGCGCGCTGGACCGCAGCCCTCGAAGGGGACGCGCCGTTCGGAGTGCGTGCCCGCGCCGTGATCGACGAGGGCCCCTCAAGCGATGTCCGGACGGGCAGCGGGTCGGACGCAGCGGCGGGCACCGCGTCGCGCGCGACGCTGGCGCAGATGGAGGCGGCGCCCGATCCGGTCGCCGCGCTGCGCGCCGCCGTCGACAGGAAAGGTCCGCTCGCCGGGGACGCCGCGGTCGCGCTCGCGAGACGGGCTCGCGCGGGCGTGCCGGGGGCGGTCGAGGCACTCGCGGACGCGCTGCCGACGCTCGCACCGTCCGCCGCCGTGGACGGCGTGCCGGCGCGCGCGCTCGCCGCGCTCATCGCCCACGTCGCCCTCGGCGCAGACGCGGCGGCGCGCGCGCTGGCCGACGTCGGCGACGCCGTCCGCAGCGGTGACCTTCTTCCCGGCGACAGCGCCACGGTCCGCGGTGGCCGCGCCCTGTTCGACGAGGACGCAACCTGGCGCGCGGTGGCGGCCCTCGCCCGCGAGCGGCTCGGCGCGGACGTCGACGTCGATCGCGCGCTGGCGCGCGAGCATCGCCGCGACTCCGCGATCGGACGGGCGCTGCTCGCCGGCGGCGCTGCCGGCTCCGCCTCGGGCTGGATCCCGCTCGAGGCGGCGAATGGCGCGTGGCTGCTCGCGCGGACTCTCGGGTCCGGACCCGGCGGTGGCCCGGACCGCGCGGAGGTCGCGCGGCTCGACCTCGACGACGTGCTGCGCGAACTGGCGCGCGCGCTCCCCGAGCGCGAGGGCTGGTCACTGCGCTGGTCGTCGGGAGCGCACGCGCAGGCGGATGCAGCGCCCGAGCCGCAAACGCTGCCGGAGCTCGCCGCGACCGAGCCCCTCGCGGGCACGGGTCTCCGGGCCGCGCTCGGCACCGCGCGGCTCGCGGAGCGCCTCCGCGCGGCGCGCGTGCGCACGCTGCTGCTCCGCGGCGCCGGACTCGCCGTCGCGCTCCTCCTGCTCGTCGCGTCCCTCGCCGTGCTCCGGACGCTCTCGAACACCGAGCGCCTCCTTCAGCTCCGCTCCACCTTCGTCGCGTCCGTGTCCCACGACCTCAGGACGCCCGTCGCGTCCGTCGCCCTGATGGCCGAGAACCTGCGCTCGGGACACGCCGCCGGGCGCGAGGCGGAGTACGCCGCCGCCATCGAGCGCGAGGCGGCCCGCCTCGGCCGGCTCGTCGACGACCTGCTCGACTTCGGGCGCATCGAGCGCGGCCTGCCGGCGAAGCTCGTGCGCGAGCGTGTGCGCCTGCGCGCGTGGCTCGAGGCGTTCGGCGCCGCCGAGGTCGCGAAGTGCGCGGCCCGCGACCGGACGCTGCGCGTCTCGCTGGGCCCACTGCCGGAGGCTGCGGACGTGGACCGCCACGCGATCGAGCGCGCGCTCTCGAATCTGATCGACAACGCGCTGGTGCACGCGGGCGGGTCGCCGATCGAGCTGCGCGCGAGCTGCGAGCGCGGAGCGCTGGCCTTCGAGGTGCTCGACGAGGGCGGCGCGGTGCAGGCGTCGCAGCTCGACGCCCTGTTCGAACCGTTCGCCCAAGGGTCCGATCGCCCCGCGGTCTCGGGCGGCACCGGCCTCGGTCTCGCCATCGTGCGCGCCGTCGCGGAGGCCCACGGCGGCACGGCCCGCCTCGAGGCCCGCACCGACGGGACCGCGGGGCTCCGCGCGCTCGTCGAGGTTCCGCTCGGAACGACAGCGACGGATCCGGAGGACCGCGCCGCATGACGGGGCGGATCCTGCTCGTCGAGGACGAACCGTCGCTCCGCATGGCGATCGAGGACGCGCTGCGCGGGCGCGGCTACGAGGTCTCGAGCGCGGCCGACGGGATCGAGGGCGAGCGCCTCGCGCTGCGGGAGGGCTTCGACCTGATCGTGCTCGACGTGATGCTCCCCGGACGCGACGGGTTCCAGGTGCTGCGGAACCTCCGCGCGGACCGCCTGGCGATCCCCGTGGTGCTCCTGACCGCGCGGGGCGACGAGTTCGACCGCGTGCAGGGCTTCGAGAGCGGCGCGGACGACTACGTCGTGAAGCCGTTCTCCATGGACGAGCTGTGCCTGCGGCTCGCCGCGCTGATGCGGCGGGCGGAGGGGGGCGCGCCCGGCGTCGACGGCTTCGGGCGGCTCCTGCGCTTCGGGACGGTGACGATCGACCTGGCGGCGCGCACGTACGAGCACGAGAAAGGCGCGCGCCGCGGGACGCTGTCCGGCCAGGAGGTCGGCCTGCTCGAGTACCTCCTGCGCTTCGAGAACGAGGCGCTCGACCGCTTCCGGATCCTGTCAGACGTGTGGGACCCGGACTCCGAGTCCACGGTCCGCACCGTCGACCAGCACGTCCTGAAGCTCCGCAAGAAGCTCGAGCCCGACCCGCAGAGGCCGCGGCACCTCGTCACCGTGCGCGGCGTCGGGTACCGGTTCACGCGCGCCGGGGCGTGATGTGCGCGCGGCGTGACCGGGCGTTGACGGCACGTTGACGGGCCTCGGTCGGACCGGGCGTAAACCGGCCCGTGGAGGCGCACCCTCCACCGCCCATGCGCCCATCCGACGAAGGAGAGACCACGATGATCCAGCCGACCACACGCCCCCGCCGGGCCCTCCGGCCCCTGCTCGCACCCGCCGCACTCCTGCTGGCCGCGCCGGCGCTCTCCCAGGGAGAGGATCCGGCCGCCCCCGGAGACCTCCGGGCCGAGAAGGAGCGCATCGAGGCGCTCGTCGAGCGCGAGCGCTCCGTCGACACCGACGAGCGGAAGCGACTCGTCCAGTACGTCCGCGGCCAGCTCGAGCTCGGGCAGTACGACGCGATCGAGCGCCTCGGCGCCGGCGCCGTCGGGCCGCTGCGGACGATCGCGCTCGACGCGGCGCTCGACGAGCTCGCGCAGCTCCCCCAGAACCCCGTGCGACTCATCGCGGCGCAGTCGACCGCCGAGGCGATCGCCGCCCTCGAAGCTGCGCTCGATGCGGACCCACGACGCTACGAGCTGCTGGCCGAGTCGACGTACTGCCTCGGACAGCTCTTATGGGAAGCTTCGAGGTTCCCGGGTTTCAAGGACGACCTCGCCCGACTCGTGGAACGATCGCTCCGATCCGAGCGCATCCGGTCGACGGTACGAGAACTGCACGCGCTCCTCGCGGTATCGAGGGGTGTTCGCACACCGGCGATCGACGAGGTCGCGCTGCGCTCGAAGCGGCTCTTCTCGTTCGATACGCTCAAGGAGGAGCAGCGGTATCGACTCGCCGAGGCGTGGGTGGAACGAAACGGCACCGCATACCCAGGCCGGGAGGAGTTCACCGGACCGATCGCCCTTGTGTCGAACCCGTCCCTCGCCCCGGAGTACGCACGCGCGAAGATTTGGGGGCTCCGAAAGGCCGTCGTTGACAACGTCAAATCGGACTGGGGACCCTGGGGAGAGACGACCGCGGTCGACCTCATCACCGAGCTGATCGACGACACGAGCGAAGAGATCCGGCTGGACGCCGCGCGGCGCGCGCTCGATCTAGACCTCGAGCGGCTGCGCCCCCTGGGCGGCGCCCTCGACGAGCAGACCATCCGGCGCTGGCGGCGGATCTTCCGCCGCTACGACGACCGCCAGGGGTTCTGGCGCGACCGAGCCCAGCGCATCGTGCGTGGGCTCGCGGTCGACATGCCGGCGGACGTGCGCGGCGCCTGCCCTGGCCTCGTCACGTTCCTCACCGACGTGGTCGCCGAATCCAGCCGGGAAACGGTCGCGGAGATCCTCGACCTCGTCGACGACCGCGAGTGGCCGAGCGCGGTCGTGCTGAGTTTCCTAACCGCGTCGGTGGTGCGCGGCGAGATCAACCAGGGCGAATGTCTGTCCGCGGTGCGGCAGCGCGCGCGGGAGCTCTCGGGCGCGGCACGCGACGCGTTCCTGAGTCAAGCCCTCTCCATCACACCCGACTCCGTCGATCTCTGGCGGGATCGGTTCCGACCGGAGACCGGCCCACTCACGAAGGCCGAGATCGCCGCGCTGATCGGCGTCCTCGATCCGGTGACGCAGAACACGAGTCGCCTCATGGATGAAGCCGCTCGCCGTGCCCCGGGCTGGGCCCGTGCGGCCGACACCCTGCGCACGATTGCCGACGACCGCTCCGTGACCACGCCGCGCCGGGTATTCGCAGCCATGCTCCTCGCGGAGACGGGCACCTGCACGGATGCGGATCTCGAGCTCCTCGCCGAGGTGCACGGCGCCGGGGACCGCGACGCGATCGACGGCGACCACGTCCGTGAACGGATCGGCAACTACAACAGGGACGCACGCCCGTCCGAACGCGCGAAGAAGTGGCTCGACCGCGGTGCGCTCCTCGCGCTCGAGAAGAGCCTCGAGGCGCGTTCTCCGCTCGGTTCCCTCAGCCTCGACGACATCGATGCGCCCGAGCTGGACGACCCGAACCGGATCCTGACGCTCGCGACGAGCGCGCGCGAGGCCGGGGTCTTCGAGCGCTTCGTCACGACCAATGCGCATTGGCTGGCAAACGGGCTCGAGGACATGAGCGAACGAGAAGCGAGCGTTGAGTTGATCGTGCCGATCCTCTCACGGAGGCCGTACGACCACGTCGTGGAGTTCGCGAGGCGGGAGGGCAAACTCGACGACGCCGTCGTGGCCCTGTGCGACCTGGTCCGGAGCGGCGAGGGCTACTCGAAACGCGCGGTCGACAAGCTGCTCGCCCTGCCGGAGGTCTCCGAGTTCTACCTATCGACCGTCGTGGAGGCCGCGCGTGCCTCCGCGAACGCGGAGGTCATTGCACATCTCAACACGCAGCTCAGGGTTCTGAGTGAGCTCCGTGAACTCGAGAATCGGCTGAACGATCCCGAGTCGAGCGCGCGGTCCCGGATCCGGTCGAGGCTCAGTGCGATCGTCGACGGCGACACGTCGGCCCCCGAGTGGCGCACAAGCGTCTACGCGCTCGCCCGAATGGGTCATCCGTCGGACTTCGATCGGTTCCGGCAGCTCGTAGCACGGCTCACGGAGGAAGGCGACGAGAGCACCGGGTCCGCCCTCTTCCGCCTTTACCTCGAAGCTGCGACGGGCGCGAAGGCGGACTGAGGTCGAGCGAGGAGGGGTACGTCTTCGTCGCGACGCGGAGGCTGAGACGGCGGCGCGGCCCCATGGGCTGTGCCGCCGCCGCGCTTTTTCGCGTCACCGCAAGCGGCGGTCACAGAACGGGTTGCGTGCGGCCCTCCGATTCGCCCCTTGGGGGTCACGCAGCGTGACCCGCCAAGAGCGATCCGCCGCGAGCGGTGCCCTTCCGGCGTCCGCTCGCGGCCTCACCGCGCGCACCGCCAGGCCAGCACCGCCGCTGACCGCCGGGCGCGCCTCAATCGCATCCACCGCTTCGATGAAGAAGACTCTCACCCTCTTCGGCACGCTCCTCGCGGGCGCTGCCTTCGCCGCAACGACGACCGGCCTCGTGGGCCCGACCGCCATGGAGACCGAGCGCGGTTACCCCATCCACGACCTCAAGAGCGCCCCGGAGTCGACCCAGGAGGTGCTCCAGTGGTACGTCGACAACTTCCAGTTCGTGCCGAACCTGCCGGCGATCATGGCCAAGTCGCCGGCGCTGTCGCGCTCGTACTGGCAGGTGCAGAAGAACCTCCAGGAGCACGGCTCCCTCTCCCAGGCGGAGGACAACGTGGTCCAGATGTCGATCGCCGTCGAGAATCGGTGCCAGTACTGCGTCGCGGGTCACACGATGGCCGGGAAGATGTTCTTCGGTTCGAGCGACGCCGAGCTCGCGGCGATGCGCAGCGGCTCGAAGCTGCCGACGCCGAAGCTCGAGGCGCTCCGGACGTTCGCGCTCGCGGTCGCCGAAGGGAGCGGCCGGGTCGACGACGCGGCGCTCCAGGCCTTCCTGGACGCGGGCTACACCCGCAAGCAGTCGCTCGACGTCGTCGCGAACATTGCGGCGAAGGTCATGAGCAACTACACGAACCAGCTGGCGCGGACGCCGCTCGACCCGCCGTTCGTGCCGCTCGCCGAGGGGCTCCCGTTCGCAGAGAAGCGCGGCGTCGTGTCCGTGGACTGACCGCCGGCCCGGCCCCGCTCTCCTGAGCCCCACCAGGGCCCGTCTCCCCGCGCGGAGACGGGCCCGCCTGCACATACTCATCTGCTCCCGCCCCCTCTCTCCGCCCTCCGCATGTTCACCACCGGTCAGTTCTCCAAGATCGCCCAGGTCTCGAAGCGGCTCCTCCATCACTACGACGAGGTCGACCTCTTCAAGCCGCAGCGCGTCGATCCCGTAGGCGGCACGCGCTACTACGACGCCGAGCAGCTCCCGCTGCTCTTCCAGATCCTCGCGCTGAAGGACCTTGGGGTCCCGCTCGAGCGCATCCGCTCGCTCGTCGGCGGTGGGCTCGCGCGCGAGGAGATCCACGAGATGCTCGTCGTGCAGCGCGCGCGCATCGAGGCGAACCTCGAGCAGGAGCAGATCCGCCTGCAGGCGGTCGAGTCTCGCCTGCGCTCGTTCGAGGCCGCGGAGGACACCATCGACGACCTGATCGTCAAGTCGGTGCCCGAGCAGCTCGCCGTCACGACCCGCCGCCACTACACGCACATGCCGGACGCTTTTGCGCTCATTGGGCGCCTGGCCGCGGAGGGCCCCGGCATCCTCGGCGCGCGGATGGGCCCCGTCGTCGCGATGAACCACTGCGACGGCTATGAGATGGACGACGTCGACGGCGAGATCGGCTGCATCGTGCGCGAGCCCGTGGAGGACAGCGTGCGCCTGTCGACCGGGGAGGTGCTCGAGCCGACCGTTCTCGCCTCACACGGGGTCGTGGTGAGCGCCGTCCGCAGGCTCGCCGTCGAGGACACGTACCGGAGCTTCGCCGCGCTCGGCCTCTGGATGGAGCGCACTGGGCACGTCATGGTCGGGCCGTCGCGCGAGGTGTTCCTCGAGCCACCGTCGGCGGAGGGCGTCGCGGTGATCGAGACGCAGTTCCCCGTGAGGCCTGCGGAGGAGGCGGCGCGGGTCTCCGAAGGGACGCGCTGAGCCCACAGGGCGCCGGAACGAGCGGCGCGATTCGGGGCCCTGCGACCCCGCGTCCCCCGATGGGGCGGGGCAGGGCGCGCGAGCTGGGTGGCCCCCGTCGCGCTCCGGCGCCGTCCTGCTAGCCTCGGGGCTCTCCGCCCCGTCCATGGCAGCCGGGGATCGGCGCTCGGCACCCGCGTTCCCGACGGGTCCAGGCGCCGCCCACTCGCCCCGCTCCGAACGCAGAACCCCGATGACGCTCGCCCCCCTCGCCGCCTGCGCCGCCCTCGCGGCCGCCCCGCAGGACTTCGGTCCCGACCGCCTCCTCGACCACGCGACGTCGCGGCTCTCGACGATGGCGGACATCGACGGGGACGGGCTGGCGGACGCGGTCCGGGGGGTTGCCGAGTTCGACCTCGTCGCGCTCGACTGGAAGGTCAACTTCCAGTGGGCGCCGAACCTCTCGGGCGGCCGGTTCGGGGCCCTGCGCCTCGGCGTCGAGTCCGCGCCGGGCTCCGAGCTCGATCGCCTGGGCCGCGCTCTCCCCGTGGATCTGGACGGCGACGGCGCGCTCGACGTCGTCACGGTGAACGCGTCTCAGTTCAACTCGACGCGCGTCAGCGCCGTGTCGGTTTTCCGCGGCACCGGCTCGGGGACGTTCGAACCCGAGCTCCGGATCTACGGCGGCGCGGACCTCTTCGTGTCCGCGTCCACGGGCGACGTCGACGGGGACGGCGACGTCGACGTGATCCTCGAGCGAACCGACGAGGAGGTCCTCTGGCTGGAGAACGAGGGCGGTGCGCCCATCGCATTCGCGGCGCCCGCCTCGATCACGGGCGCGGGCGTCCCCGTGCGAGCGAGCGCGCTCTTCGACGCGGACGGCGACGGGGACCTGGACCTCGCCGCGGTGGTCGGGCCCGCGGAGTCGCTGCAGATCGCGATCAACGGCGGCGGCGGGGTGTTCGGCCCGCTGGTCGCGCAGCCCGTCGCTCCGATCTCGCGCCTGACCATCGTTCCGGGCGACGTCGACCGGGACGGCGACGTGGATCTCCTGGCCACCCTCGAGGCGCAGGACGAGGTCGTCTGGTACGAGAACGACGGAACGGGAACGTTCCTCGCGCGGAGGACCCTCGGCGCGACGCTCGACCGGCCCCGGGGCATCGCCTTCGCGGACGTCGACGACGACGGTATTCCCGACGTCCACTACGGCTCGGTGGGCGTCGACAACACGAGCTGGTTCCGGGGGCTCGGCGGCGGCAGCTACGCTCCGAGCCAGGCGCTCGTCGAGGACGTGAGCGCCATCGCATCGGCGAGCCTCGGCGTCGCCGACATCGACGGCGACGGGGCGCTCGAACCCTGGGCGGACGGACTCATCGTGGACGGCCCGGCCGGCGGCGGCGACGGCGTGCGCTGGACCGACACGGACGGGCCGCCGAGCGCGTGGACCACGTCGACGGTCGGGACGCCGTTCCGGCTCGTGACCGGGACGACGGCGCTCGACGCTGATGGCGACGGGCTCCCCGAGGTCGCCGTCACGAGCATTCGGGGCGTCGTGGTGCTCGGGAACGAACCGGTCGGAGCCGAGTTCGGGACCGAGCAGCTCGTCGCCACCTTCGCCGACTCCGGGTCCTCGCCGCAGTCGGCCGACCTCGACGGCGACGGCGCCGCCGACGTGCTCATCACCCTCGGGCAGTTCTCGGGCACCCACGGCATCTACGTCGCGTACGGGGACGGCGCCGGCGGGTTCGGCCCGCTGGAGACGGTCGGTCTGACGGCGCCCGCGTTCACGGAGACGGGCTTCCGGACCGCGGACCTCGAGGGGGACGGCGATCTCGACGTGCTCGTCACCGACAACTTCTTCACGTCGGAGGCGCGCTGGTTCGTGAACGAGGGCGCCCGGACGTTCTCGGAGGGGCCCTTCTTCGGCGTCCCGATCGCGCGCAACGCCACTGTCCTCGACCTCGACGGCGACGGCGCCGCCGAGCTGGTCCAGGTGAGCGGCAGCTGCGCCCTCGAGTACCTCGACGGCGCCCCCGGCGGGCTCTTCGATCCGCCGGTCGTCGTCGCGAACTGCGCGTCCGGGATCGGCGCGCGGGCCGGCGACGTGACGGGGGACGGCCTCGTCGACCTGGTGCTCTTCGACAACGACCTCGGCGTCTTCGGGTACCTGCCCGGGCTCGGCGGCGGCGCGTTCGGGGCGACGGTGACGATTGCTCCCTCGAACGGCGGGACGCCGCAGGGGATCCTGGTCGGCGACGTTGACCTCGACGGGAACCTGGACATCGTCGCCAGCCAGGACGACGAGGCCTTCTGGGTCCCGAACGCCGGGGGCGGGTCCTTCGGCGCGCCGCGCCCGCTGACGCTCGCCCTGGGGCCGCTCCGCGGCGACGCGCAGCTCGTCGACCTCGACGGCGACGGCGACCTCGACCTCCTGAACGGCGCGGCGTTCCTGCTGAACGACGCGCTGCTCGGAGCGCGGTCGTGCACGGCGGGTGCGCCGAACTCGACCGGAGAGCGCGGTACGCTGACGGCGGTCGGGTCCGCGTCGACCCTCGACAACGACCTCTCGCTGATCGCCGGGGAGCTGCCGGCGGGTGAGTTCGGCATGTTCCTCGTGGCGCCGGTCGGCGCATCCGTGCCGAACCCCGGCGGGTCGCAGGGAACGCTGTGCCTCGGCGGCTCGATCGGGCGCTTCAACCGCCCGACCGAGATCCAGCAGGCGAGCGCCGCGGGCACGATCCGGCTGCGCGTCGACCTGACGAACGTGCCGAACGGACCGGGCTCGGAGTCGCTCGTGCCGGGCGATACGCGGTTCTTCCAGCTCTGGCACCGCGACACGGGTTTGGGCGCCCCGGCCGGGTTCACGGCGGGGCTTCGGGTGGAGTTCAGGTAACTCGCTGCTCCAACCGCGTCCAGCTCCAACCGCGTCTAGCTCCAACCGCGTCAGCGGTTGGGCCAGACGCTCCAACCGCGTTAGCGGTTGGGCCAGAAAGGAAAGCAGCCTCCCCCGCCCGCCGAGCCCACGGCATCGACCCGACCCGAGCCACGGGACGGCGCAGGCCCGCGCACGCCCCAACCGCCCGCCGCCCCGAGTCGCAGGCCCGCGGTTTGTCGCGACCGCGCGCCAACGCGGAGCGCTCCCCCCACGCCGGGCCCCGTCGTGCCCGGACTCCCGGTTGCCACATCACCGCCGCGTCACCCCGCAGGCCTTACCCCCAAATCCCCCCAACCCCATGTCCTCTCCCCCCGCCCGCCCGCACTTCCCCCCAGAGACACGAGGACCCGCCCATCGCCGTCGGTCCCCACCCACCGTCCGGCCCACACCACCGGACCCACACTCCACCGGACGCACCACCGGCTCCTCGTGCCTCTCACCGCCCACCCCCAGCCCCTCACCCCCCCCAGCCCCTGACCACTCACCCCCACCGGCCCCCCCGGCCACCGCCTTGGAGAAACGCCGTGTTCACCTTCAAAACCCTCCGTGAAGCAGCACTCGCGACCGCGTTCGCGACCGGCCTCGCCACCGCCGCCGACGCCCAAACCCTGCGCTTCGACGGCATCGAGAACTCCAGTCTCGGAGACGCCCAGCTCAACCCCGACGCGAACGGCCATCTCGTCGTCTCGAACATCGGATCGTCCGGCCAGGACGGAGTCCGGATCGAGCTCGGCGAAGGCGAGGGCGTCGGACTCGAGGCCTACCTCGAGCTCGGCCCGAACGGGAGCTGCGACCTCGAGGCGCGCGCGGGCCGCGCCGACGGGCCTCAGCTCGCGAACCTCGGGCTCGAGATCCGCTCCGACGGCACGCCCAACGGCGCGCTCTACACGCCCGACTTCAGCGCCCTCGGCGCGTCGACCTACTCGATGCGCGTGATGGCGGCGGGAGCCGTCGTCTACGAGGGCGACGGGCACTCCGGCGCCACGCGCATGCACGGCACGACGGGGCTCAACTCGCTCCCGCAGAAGGTCTACATGCTCGCGATGCCCTTCGGCCCCTGGGGCGGAGCGTTCCTCGAGTGCGTCGACCACGGCGGCGGAGGCGTGATCGTGACGCCGCCCGGCGGCACCCCGATCGCCGCAGACTTCGTCGAGTTCCGCACCGACCCGGGCCAGGTGACGGGCGTGGAGAGCGTCGAGTTCACCGCGCGCGACGCGGCGAGCGACCTCGAGATCCTGAACGAGGAGCTCCGCCAGGACGTGCACTGGGTGCAGTCGCTCGGCGACGCGAACCTCGACGCCGAATCCGGCGGCCGGCTGACGGTCTCTAACATCGGCTCGTCCGGCCAGGACGGCGTGTCGATCCAGTTGCCCGACGAGACCGACGAGGTGTTCGGCGAGCTCCTGCTCCCCTCGACGGCGCCCGCGACCGGCGGCAGCATCGGACTCAGCTCCGAGTGTCGGAGCGGCGAGCGCACCGCGGTCCTCGTCACGTCGACCGCGGGTCAGTGGGAGCTCACGCCGGACTTCTCCGCGGTCGGTTCACCGACCTACACGCTGGAACTCCATCACCAGGGCAGCGTCGTCTTCACCCAGCAGAACATGACGGGCCCCGCGGTGTCGCGCGGGGCGTGGTCGCTCTTCTACAAGAAGACGACGACGCATCCCGACGGCTCGGTCACGACCGAGTGGTGCATCGGCGGGAGCGCGAGCGCGCACCAGGTCTCGGGCGGGCCGACCGTCCTCGCGGACATGGTGACGCTGCGCTCGGAGGCCGTTTCGGTCGGCGACGCGCGGCCCAGAACGGTCGAGCTCACCGGAACCCCGGAGGTCGAGCCGATGCAGCTGCTCTCCATCGACGAGCCGAGCGGCTGCGTCGGGGACTCGTACTGCCAAGGCGCGATCAACTCCACCGGCACGAGCGCGAAGATGTGTTCGAGCGGCAGCTCGAGCGTCGCCGCGAACGACCTCGTCCTCGAGTGCTTCGACCTGCCCCCGCTGCAGTTCGGCCTCTACTTCTACGGCGCGTCCCAGGCGTGGGTGCCGCTCGGCCCGGGGCACCGCTGCGTGGGCGGGCAGCTCTTCCGCCTGCCCGTCACGCAGTCGAGCGTGGCCGGTGTCGCGAGCTACGCCCTCGACAACACGTTCCCGCCCGAGGCGGCGGGCCAGATCTCGGCCAGCGACACCTGGTACTTCCAGTTCTGGCACCGTGACTTCTCGGCGATCGGCTTCAACCTGTCGGACGCGCACGCCGTGACGTTCACGCCCTGAGTTCTCGAACCACAGGTCCCGAACCGTCGGGCCCGACCCCGCGGCCGCCTCCCGGAGAGAACCCCGCGATGAAGGCCCGTAGAGCGCGCGCAGCTCCGGCTGCGCGCGCTCGCTTTGTCAGGGCGCCATCCACATCACTCGAACCAGACGGCGACAGCTCCCGTGAAGTTGGACGTCGGGTTCCCGCTCGCGTCGACGTCCCGGTACCAGCATTGGAACGCGTAGCGGTCGCCCGGCGCGGCCGCCGCGATCGAGTTCGGGCGCGGCAGGTCGGTGAGCTCGACCTCGAGCGTCAGTCCGAAGCCCGTAGGTCCCGTGCTCTGGATCTCACCCGGCCGATTGAAGCGCCCGATCGCCCCGTCGTTGATGCAGAGAAACCCCTGGCTGCCGGGCACGGCCGTGAAGCCGGGCCCGCGCGAGTTCAGGAACAGGCCGAACGCGTTGTTCGGCAGGCCGCTCGCGAAGAGGCGGAAGTCGTTGTCGGCGACGGCGGCGCTGCCGCCCGCGGACATCGTCGCGTTGGTGAATACCGAATTGAGCTCCCCGTTGCAGAGCGTCCCGCCGAGGTCGGTCGAGTTGCGCTCCATCAGGATCGTGAGCGAGTAGTCGCTGCACGTCCCCGGGCCGCTCCGACTCACCTTGAGCACGTAGGGGTTGAAGGAGGGCTCGGTGAACGACTCGACGTCGCCGCCGCCGGTGCTCGACGCGGCGGGGAACGCTCCGTCGCAGGCGAACTCGTCGAACAGCTCGAGGTCGATGTCACCCGCGCTCCCGTCGAACGCGGCGCGCACGTAGAGCTCGGAGCCCGGGTCCCAGGGGATATGGAAGTAGTCCGGGGCGTCGTTCGTGATCGTGAGAGGAACGTCGACCAGGACGATCGTGACGTTCAGCGGCTGCGCAGTCGCACACGTGTGGTTGGGCGCGAAGAGGTCGTCGAGCGGGCACTGGGCGTGCGCGGCGCCCTGCAGGGAGAGAAGTGCGGCGAGGACGACGAGGCTGCGGGTGAGCATGGCTTGGGCTCCGTGCGACGAGGGAGTGGACCGGATGGGCTGCACCCCTCCACCGCAAACGGCGCCGAGTCTCCTCGGCCCGATCCCTGAAAACCTCGCGTGGGCGCGGGCCGCCGCCGCGGCCGGGCCCCACGTGCTCAGCCGCCGGGCGACCGGGGGCCGCGCTCGAGGTACAGACGCGCCCCTTCCAGGAGCGGCACGTCGAGCGGCGCCCACTCGAGGGTCCCCAGCGAGGCCGCGTCGACCCACCGGAACGCGTCGTGCGTCCCATCGACCGGGAGCGGGTCGCAGCCCGCGCCCGCGGGCCGGGCCTCGTAAGCGGTGAGCCGCAGCGGCGGTCCGTCGCCCGGCGGACGCTCGGACGCTCCGAGCGCCCCACCGACGAGCACGTCGATCCCGAGCTCCTCCTGGAGCTCGCGCACCAGACACTCCGCCGGAGTCTCGCCCGGCTCGAGCTTGCCGCCCGGGAACTCCCACCTGCCCGCGAGCTCGGGCGGGCGCGTGCGACGCGCGGCGAGAACGCGCCCGTCCGCGCGCAGGACGACGGCCGCGCAGACCTCGATCCGCTCGGCCGTCACGGCGCGCGCTCGGCGCCTGGCGGCACCGTACCGCGCTGCCCCATCGTGCGCGCGAGCGGAGCCGTCAGGTCCCAGCCCTCCATCAGCGTCTTCAGAACGGCCGTGATCGGCGTCGCGAGCAGCATCCCGATGATGCCCCAGACCTTGCCCCAGAAGACGAGCGCGAGAAGCACCACCGATGCGCGCAGGTCGAACGCGTCGCCCAGCAGCTTGTTCTCCCAGATCTGGCCGACGACGAACTGGATCGCGCCCGGCAGCGCGAGCGCGAGCGCGATCGTAACGATGTCCGCCTCCGCCGCGAGCAGAAGCGGGAACGGCAGCGCCAGCGCGATCACCGACCCGATCGTTGGGATGAAGTTCAGCAGGAACGTCAGGAGCCCCAGCAGTACGGGCGTCGGCGCGCCGATCGCCCACAGCGAAAGCCCTACGGCGACGCCCGTCACCACCGAAGTCAGCACCTTGACCGAGATGTAGCGCTTGACCTTCTCGCGCACCGTGACGCCGATCGGCTCGGGCGCGCCGGGATCGCGCTGGGGCTCGGAGCGCCCCTGTTCGACCAGCAGGAACATCAGGATCACGAGGACCGTCGCCCCCTGACCGAGGATCCCCCCCAGCGTCCCGACGAGCGCCGGCACCGCCTCGCGCACGCGCTTGACGACGGCCTGCACTCCGTCCGCGATCGGCCCCTCGTGCCCGCGCAGCCAGCTCTGGACGCGCTCCGCGAAGTTCGCGCCCTTCTGGCTCGCGAACGCGCTCGCCTCGAATTCCGCGATCGACGAGGCCACGACCCCGCCGAGGATCGCGAGCAGCAGCGCCCCCAGCAGCATCGTCAGACCGACCGACACCGGCCGAGACAGCCGCGTGCGGGCGCTGAGCCCGTCCACGACCGGCGCGAGCGCGATCGACAGGAAGGACGCCAGCGCGAACGGCACCATGACGTCCTGCAGGGCGTAGAGCGCCGTCCCGACCGCGATGACGGTCAGGACGACGAGGCAGACGGTCTGGACGCGGCGCTCGCGGGTGCGCGCGTCGCTGTCGGGGGCGTGGGTCACGCGCGCGCGGGGTTCAGGAGAACGGCGTGACGCCGGGCTGCGGCACGGGCGGGACCGGGTTCGCGCCCCACTCGTAGCGGGCGGGCGACAGGTCCTCCTTCGACTCGAGCGCCTGGTTCCACGAGATCTCCTGACCGGTGTACGCGCTCATGCGGACCATCAGCGCGAGCAGCGTCGCGCGGCACATCACGTCGCCGTCGTGGATCGGCTCGCCCCGCCGGATCGACGCGAACATCTCGTTGTGCTCGCAGTTGTACATGTCCTGGTCGACGCCTTCCTCCGCGCGGTAGCGCCAGACCTTCTTGCCCGAGCCGTCCTCGACGTAGTGGCTCTGCGTGTGCGCCGTGCCGACCGTGCCGTAGACGTGGTCGGACACGTCGCGGTGCGCGCCCGCCCACTGGCGGCACGAGAAGAAGCCCTTCACGCCGCCCTCGAACGAGAAGACCGCGTTGAAGTGGTCGAAGACGTTTCCGAACCGCGGCTCGGTGCGGACGATGCGGCCGCCCTGCGCCTTGACCTTGAGCGGCGGGACGTCGCCCATCGCCCAGATCATCTTGTCGAGGTTGTGGATCGCCTGCTCGGCGACGTGGTCGCCCGACGCCCAGGTGTAGTAGAGCCAGTTGCGGAGCTGCTGCTCCATCTCGCTCCTGTCCTCGTAGCCCTCTCGGAACCAGAGCGCGCCCGTGTCGTACGAGCACTCGACCGCGCGGACCTCGCCGATCATTCCCTCGCGGATCTTCGCGAACGTCGCGACCTTGGCGGGCTGGTAGCGGTAGCAGAGCCCGGTCACAAGAGCGAGCCCCTTGTCGCGCGCCTCGTTGCACGCGTCCCAGATCCGCCGGAGACCGGGCGCGTCCGTCGCGACCGGCTTCTCGACGAACATGTGCTTGCCGGCCTTCACCGCGTACTCGACCTGCGCGGGCCGGAAGTGCGGCGTCGACGCGAGCAGCACGACGTCGCACGCGTCGGTCACCTTCTCGTGGCAGTCGAAGCCCGAGAAGCGGCGCTCGGCCGGGACGACGATGCGGTCCGCGATCCCCTTGCGCTCGGCCTCGGCCGCGATGTTCCCGTGGGCCTGCTCGATCCGGTCCTCGAACGCGTCGCCCATGGCGACCAGCTCGGTGTTCGGGTCGGCCTGGAGGGCGTTGAAGACCGCGCCGCTGCCGCGGCCGCCGCAGCCGACGAGGCCGATCCGCAGCTTCTTCGTCGCGTCGCCCTCTTGACGGCTCGCGAGCGCGGAGGTCGAGAGCGCGGTCGCCGCGGCCGTCGCGCCTGCCCGCAGGACGGTGCGGCGGTCGACGCCGGAGGCGGCGCGGGACGCAGGAGCGGAAGGAACGTTGCGGCTGTGTTCGGTCATCGGGTTCTCGTGCGGAGCGGGAGGGACGCTGGCGCGGACGGCGACGGACGGTCGCGCGGCCCGGCGCGCGCACTCATCGTGCGGGATTCGGGGCCCGACGCAAGGCGCGTCCGCCGGGCACGCCCTGTATTCTCGCGCCTCGATCCCCTTCCAGATGGCGCACATGACCCGACTCCTCCTCGCTCCGCTCACGCTCCTCCTCACCCCGATTCTCCTCGCGCAGGCGGACCCGCCCGCCGCGGAGGAGGACTCCGGCCCCTCCTTCTCCGGCCTCGAACTGCGCGGCATCGGGCCGGCGTTCATGTCCGGCCGGATCAGCGATATCGCCGTCGATCCGGCCGACGCGAGCACCTGGTACGTCGCCGTCGGCAGCGGCGGTGTCTGGAAGACGACGAACCGCGGCACGACGTGGAATCCGGTCTTCGACGACCAGGCCTCGTACTCGATCGGCTGCGTGGCCGTCGACGCGAACCGGCCGGGCACGGTCTGGGCCGGCACCGGCGAGAACGTCAGCGGCCGGCACGTGGGCTTCGGCGACGGGATCTACGTCTCGCACGACGGCGGCCAGAGCTGGGCCAAGAAGGGCCTCGAGGCGTCCGAGCACATCGGCAGCATCGTCGTGCACCCCGGCGACTCGAACACGCTCTTCGTGGCAGCCCAGGGCCCGCTCTGGAGCGGCGGCGGCGAGCGCGGCGTCTACAAGACGACCGACGGCGGTGAGTCCTGGACCCAGGTCCTGGCCGCGGGCCCGTACACGGGCGCGAACGAGGTCGTCATGGACCCCTCGAACCCCGACGTCCTGTACGCGGCGATGCACCAGCGGCTGCGCACGGTCGCGTCGCTCGTGAACGGCGGCCCCGAGTCCGGCATCTTCAAGTCGATCGACGGCGGCGACACGTGGGAGCGCCTCGAGGGCGGCCTGCCCAAGGGCAACCTGGGCAAGATCGGCCTCGCCGTCAGCTCGGTCGACACCAGCGTCGTCTACGCGACGATCGAGGAGGCCGACCGCGACGGCGGCTTCTGGCGCTCAACCGACGGCGGCGCGTCCTGGACCAAGCGCTCGGACTACCTGTCCGGCGGCACGGGCCCGCACTACTACCAGGAGATCTTCGCGTCGATCCACGACGTCGACCGCGTCTACCAGATGGACGTGCGCCTGCACGTGACCGACGACGGCGGCGCGAACTTCCGGACCATGTCGTACGACGCGAAGCACTCGGACAACCACGCGCTCGTCCAGGATCCGCGCGACCCCGAGCACCTCGTCGTCGGCTGCGACGGCGGCATCTACGAGACCTGGGACCACGGCGCGACGTGGCGCTTCTGCGCGAACCTGCCCGTGACGCAGTTCTACAAGGTGGCCCTCGACGACGCCGAGCCGTTCTACAACGTGTTCGGCGGCACCCAGGACAACAACACGCAGGTCGGCCCGTCGCGCACGCTCTCGACGCACGGCATCACGAACCGCGACTGGTCGGTGACGCTGTTCGGCGACGGCCACCAGCCCGCGACCGAGCCCGGCAACCCGGACATCGCGTACTCCGAGTGGCAGCAGGGCAACCTCGTCCGCGTCGACCGGACGAACGGTGAGATCGTCTACATCAAGCCGCAGCCGGCGGAGGGCGAGCCGCAGGAGCGCTTCAACTGGGACGCGCCGATCCTCGTCAGCCCGCACGATCCGGCGCGTCTCTACTTCGCGAGCCAGCGCGTCTGGCGCTCGGACGACCGCGGGGACTCGTGGACGCCGGTGTCGGGCGACCTCACGCGCAACGTCGACCGCCTGATGGAGCCCGTCATGGACCGGACCTGGGGCGACGACGCGCCCTGGGACCTGTACGCGATGAGCCGCTTCAGCACGATCACGTCTCTGGCGGAGTCCCCGGTGCAGGAGGGTCTCCTCTGGGCCGGCAGCGACGATGGGCTCGTGTCCGTGACCGTCGACGGCGGCGCGACCTGGCGCGCGCTCGACGCGTCGAACCTGGGCGGTGTGCCCGAGCGCTTCTTCGTCAACGACATCAAGGCCGACCGCTTCGACGCGCGCACGGCGTACGTCTGCGGCGACAACCACAAGGAGGGCGACTACCGGCCGTTCGTGCTGCGGACGACGGACGGCGGCGCCACCTGGGAGAACATCGGTGCGTCGCTGCCCGACCGTCACCTCTGCTGGCGCCTGGTGCAGGACCGCGTCGACCGGGACCTCCTCTTCCTCGGGGCCGAGTTCGGCGTGTTCTTCACGCGCACGGGCGGCGCCGAGTGGCACAAGCTCGACGGCGGGATCCCGACGATCCCGGTGCGCGACCTCGCGCTGCACCCGCGCATGGACGACCTCGTCTGCGCGACGTTCGGGCGCGGGTTCTGGATCCTGGACGACGTCGCGCCGCTGCGCGGGATGGAGCCCGCGCAGCTCGAGGCCGACGCCGCACTCCTCGGCGCGCGCGACGCGCTCTGGTACGTGCCGAAGCGCGACCTCGGCGCCGGCTCGCCGATGGGACGCGCGTCCCAGGGCGACGCGTTCTTCGTGGCCCCGAACCCCGACTTCGGCGCGACGTTCACTTACCACGTGGGCGCCGAGCTCCAGTCTCCGGCGGAAGCGCGCAAGAAGGCGATGAAGGACGCCGAGGCGACCCTGCGGCCGTCCTTCGACGAGCTGCACGCCGAGGAGGACGCGGAGGCACCGACGGTGCTGCTGACGGTCCGCGACGCGAACGGCTCCGTGGTCCGTGCGCTTGAGGCCCCGGCCGCCAAGGGCTTCCACCGGGTCACCTGGGACCTGCGTCGTCCGTCGCAGGCCCCTTGGCGTCGCGGCGCGTCCGACGACGCCGGCCGCGAAGGCGGAGGCCGGCAGTCGTCCGGTTCGCTGTGCGCGCCGGGCACGTACTCGGTGACGCTCGCGATCCGCGCGAACGGATTCACGAGCACGATCGGCGAGCCGATGGAGTTCGACGTGACGCCGCTCGGCGGCGGCGCGCTCGAGAACGCGAGCCCGGCCGAGGTCGTGGCGTTCCAGGACGAGCTGGCGCGCGTGCGCACGAAGCACCAGACGGCGGTCGCGCAAACGGCGGACGCGCTCGAGCGTGCGACCGCGCTGAAGAGCGTGCTCGCCCGGACCGCGGGCGCGCCCGACGGCCTCGACGCGCGCCTCGGCGCGATCGTGAGCGACCTCCGCGCGCTGCGGCGCGACCTGACCGGCGACCCGCTGCGCGAGGAGCTCAATACCCCGGGCCCGGTCCCGGCCTCGGAGCGACTCAGCTTCGCGAGCCTCGGCGTCCAGTACTCGACCTACGGGCCGACGCCCTCGCACGTGGAGTCGCTCGACATCGCCGAGCGCGCGGTCACGCAGGCCTTCGCGCGCATCGACGGCGTCGAAGCCGCGCTCCAGGAGATCGGCGCGGTGGCGAACGACATCGGCGCGCCGTGGACGCCGGGACGCTGAGTCCTCGGACCCTGAGTCTCCGGACGCGGAGCCCCGGCAGCGGAGACACTGCGTCACCCGGTCCCGGAGACCTGCTCCACGGAGCAGAACGAGCGCCCGCCGCCGCCCATGTCGGGCAGCGGCGGGCGCTCTTGCGTGCTCGGGCCCATTCGGCGCCCCGCGCGGCGCCCCGACGCACTTGTCTAGACAAGTCGCCCGACCTAGGCTGGGAGGACGCGCGAGCGCGCTCGGCCATGCCCCAGACCCGCTACCTCGAGATCGAACGGAGCCTCCGCGGCCGCATCGAGCGCGGGGAGCTGCGCCCGGGCGACCGTGTTCCGTCCGAGAACGAGCTCGCGCGGAGCTTCGAGGTCAGCCGCATGACGGCCCGCCGGGCGCTCGAGGCGCTCGCGAGCGGCGGCGTGCTGCTGCGCACCAAAGGCCTCGGCAGCTTCGTCGCCGACGCGCGCGCACAGGGGTCGATCACCCGCATCCGCGACATCGCCGACGAGATCTCCGAGCGCGGGCACTCCCACTCGATGCGCGTGCTCGGGCACGGGACCACGCGCCCGGGCGCAGAGCGCGCCGCGCAGCTCGGGCTCGACCCCGGCACCGACGCCTTCCACAGCGTCGTCGTGCACCTCGAGAACGACGTACCGATCCAGCACGAGACGCGCTGGGTCCACCCCGTCCACGTGCCCGGCTACCTCGACGCCGACCTCGGCGCCGAGACCCCCAGCGCGTACCTGTTCTCGGGCTGGCCGCTCACCGACGCCGAGCAGACCGTCGAGGCGGTCCTGCCCGACGCGGACGTCGCGGCCGCGCTCGACGTCGACCCCACGTCCCCCTGCCTCCGCATCCTGCGCCGCACCTTCGCACGCGCGGGAGTGATCTCCGTCTCCGTCCTCGTCCACCCCGGCGACCGCTACCGACTCGGAACCCATGTCCACGACCACTCCTGACCAGAAGTCCCTCCGCCTCGATCCCTCGCGCGTCGTCCGCGCCCCGCGCGGCGCCGAGCTCAACGCCAAGAGCTGGCTCACCGAGGCGCCGCTGCGGATGCTGATGAACAACCTCGACCCCGACGTCGCCGAGCACCCCGAGTCGCTCGTCGTTTACGGCGGGATCGGGCGCGCAGCGCGCAACTGGGAGTGCTACGACGCGATCGTCGAGACGCTCAAGCGCCTCGGGAACGACGAGACGCTCCTGGTCCAAAGCGGCAAGCCGGTCGGCGTGTTCCCGACGCACGAGGACGCGCCGCGCGTGCTCATCGCGAACTCGAACCTCGTTCCGCACTGGGCCAACTGGGAGCACTTCGGCGAGCTCGACCGCGCCGGGCTGATGATGTACGGCCAGATGACCGCGGGCTCGTGGATCTACATCGGCACCCAGGGGATCGTGCAGGGCACGTACGAGACGTTCGGATCGGTCGCGCGGAAGCACTTCGACGGCAACGCGAAGGGCCGCTGGATCCTGACCGCCGGGCTCGGGGGCATGGGCGGAGCCCAGCCGCTCGCCGCGACGATGGCGGGCTTCTCGATGCTCGCGATCGACGTCGACGAGAGCCGCATCGACTTCCGCCTGCGCACGGGCTACGTCGACAAGAAGGCGCACACGCTCGACGAGGCGCTCGAGATCGTCCAGACCGCGGCAAAGGAGGGGCGCGCCGTGTCGGTGGGCCTGCTCGCGAACGCCGCCGACATCTACCCCGAGCTCGTCGCGCGCGGAATCACGCCCGACGTGGTCACCGACCAGACCAGCGCGCACGACCCGCTGCACGGCTACCTGCCCCAGGGCTGGACGCTCGAGCAGTACGCCGAGCGCCAGGAGTCGGACCCGAAGGGCACCGTCGCCGCGGCGAAGGAGTCGATGGGCGTGCACGTGCGCGCGATGCTCGAGCTGCAGAAGCGCGGCGCGGCGACCCTCGACTACGGCAACAACATCCGCCAGATGGCGCTCGAGGTCGGCGTCGAGGACGCGTTCGACTTCCCCGGCTTCGTCCCCGCGTACATCCGGCCGCTGTTCTGCCAGGGCATCGGTCCGTTCCGCTGGGCGGCGCTGTCCGGCGACCCAGAGGACATCTACAGGACGGACGCGAAGGTCAAGGAGCTCATCCCCGACGACGCGCACCTGCACAACTGGCTCGACATGGCGCGCGAGCGCATCCAGTTCCAGGGCCTGCCCGCGCGCATCTGCTGGGTCGGCCTGGGCCAGCGCGCGAAGCTCGGCCTCGCCTTCAACGAGATGGTGCGGAGCGGCGAGCTCTCCGCGCCGGTCGTGATCGGCCGCGACCACCTGGACTCGGGCTCGGTGGCGTCGCCGAACCGCGAGACGGAGAGCATGAAGGACGGCTCCGACGCGGTGTCGGACTGGCCGCTGCTCAACGCAATGCTGAACACGGCGGGCGGCGCGACCTGGGTCAGCCTCCACCACGGAGGCGGCGTCGGCATGGGCTTCAGCCAGCACTCGGGCGTCGTGATCTGCGCGGACGGCACGGACGCCGCGGCGAAGCGCATCGCGCGCGTGCTGCACAACGACCCGGCGACGGGCGTGATGCGCCATGCGGATGCGGGCTACGAGATCGCCGAGGACTGCGCGCGCGAGAAGGGCCTGGACCTGCCGATGCTGGGGCGGGGCCCGGGCGCTTGACGCGCCGGCGGTAGGGCGCCTGTGAGGGCGTCCTGCCGCCGTCCTGCTCTTGCGTGGCGAGACTCCCGAGCAGATCAGGGCTCGGGACTCACCGAGCGATCAACGGGACCACGAGGCGGTCACCCCGCCGAACAACAGGCGGCCGTTCGCATCGGCGCTCCTCGATCGGATGGAGGAAACGACGTAACCGGGCCTTCCTGCCGGACCCGTCGCGCAGCTCCAGAGCTCGAACTCGGCATCCACTTGGTCGTGCGCGATCGTCCTCTCGTCGAGTCGTCGAACGCTCCAATGGTCGAGCGCCTCCGCCTTGATGCGATCTGCCTCTGCGATCGTCAACACGCCTGACTCGTCGTCAGGGACAGTGCGACGCCCATCGACTCGCATGACGACGAAACACGCGTCCGGGAATGTGCCTCGGTCGATCCGCAGCTCCGTCTGGCGTCGGGGACGCACGTCGAGGATCAACGTGGTGCCCTTCCGGACGTCCCCGGAGTCGACGATGGCCTCGAAGGGATCGAAGAGCGAGGCATGGAGGATGGGCGCGTCGGACCAGGTGAAGAGATCGATCCGAGAGGCTCCGACCGGTGCCTCCACGAACCGGCGGAGCGTGTCGCCCGTCATGCTCGGCATGGCACCGTTCGCGTCGAGCTCCTCATGGGCGAGGAGGAAGCCCCCGGGCAGCGGCTGCGTGAACTCGACCGTGCAGTAGTGCGGCACCGACTCCAGGCGAACGGACCCCCGGCACACGAGGTCACCGCTCGGCCCCCGATCGACCGAGAGTTCACGGTCGTGCACACATGCAGCCGAGGTCGGCTCGAGATGGAGCAGGTGTGCGGCCCAGGGGTCGACGCCGTCCTGCCGCTCCGCCCCGCAGCTCAGGAGGAGCGTGTGAGTTGCAGCGATCGTGACCAGGTCACCGTCGTCGTCCGCGAGCACGATCTCCAGCCTTCCGCGATCGACTGTCTCCGCGTTGAACGTGCGCCAGCAGTCTTCTCCGTGGCTACGGACCAACCCCACGAGCGGCCCCTCGAGCGGTGCCCCGAGAACGTCCCGCACCTGGAGCTCGAGCCTGAGCCTGCGTGGTCCGGTCTCGGCCACCGAGTCCGGGTCGTGGTCCCGAGGGGTCGACACGATGCCTCGGCGCTCGCGGCCCATTGGTATGGGAGGCTCGAGGGATGCGTGCCCATTCGGATCCAGGAGACTGCCGCTCGACACCGCCCCGCTAACCGGCGAAGCGAACACGGCCGACGGGAACTGCGTGGTCCCGACGCTGCTCGGTCCGAGCACGAGCAGCGCCGTCGCGCGCCCGTCGGCGCGGGCCGCGGTCCGTGCGACGCACGCCGCGCCTCGCGGACCCGGCAGCGGGGTCGCGTTCCGCGGGTCGAGTACGTGCCCCAGTCGACGCCAGCCGTCCGGCAGGGCGAACGGTGGCTCGCCCACCAGGGACTCCACTCCCTGCTCCGCGTCGCCCGACGTCGCCACGGCCTCGTGTACGAGCACCAGCCGGCGCGGCTCGGACGCGCCGTCCAGTTCCACCGTGACGTTCCAGCCCTCCGTACCCGGCGGCGGGGCGCTGACCGCGATGTCTCCACCGCCGTCGACGAGCGCGCTGCGGATCCCCGCGGCGCCGAGTGCCTCGAGCGCCGCGTCGATCGCCACGCCCTTCGCGATCCCGCCGAAGTCGAGGCGCGCGTCGGGGCTCGAGACCACGATCGTTCCGGCCTCCGCGTCGAAGTCCACGATCCGTGCCCAGCCGACGGAGCGTCGCGCCGCCTCCCAGCGCTCGTGCGATGGCCACTCGCCGCGGCGCAGCGCCCGGCGCCAGAGGTGTGTCAGCGCCCCCACCGTCGGGTCGAACGCGCCGTCCGTCTCGCGGACGATCTCGTCCGTCGCTCGTACGACGCGGAGGAGCTCCGGCGACAGCGTGTGCGGGCGGCCGCCCGCCGACAGCTCGGGCAGCCGCCGCGCCTCGCTCGTCCGGTCGTAGTCGGTCGCCGCCCGCTCGATCCGGTCGACGGCGTCCCAGGCCTCGCCGACCGCGGCGCTCGCCTCGACCTCGCTCCGCGCGTAGAGCACCGCCCGGAAGAGCGTCCCCATGGCGGGGTGCTCGTACTCGAAGCGTTCGAGCGCCGGCGCCCGGCGGCCGCCCCAGTGCACCACCGCCCCGAGCGCCGCGCCGACGGCCATCAGCAGCGCGCCCACCAGCGCGGCGTAGCGATCGCGTGACATCTTCCCCAGACTAGCCCCGGCGGCGCGGCTCGACGGGCGCGCCGTCAAGACTCTCCATGCATCGCACCACACCGCTCCGGCAAGGATCCGAGGCCTCGCGGCGACGCGCCGCGGCTCCGCACGCTCATCTCCTCCTCGCGGGCGGCGCGCTCCTCGCCGCCGCCGGGGCTGCCGCCTCCGGCCCGGGACTGGGGCCGGACGACCAGGAGAACGAGCGCCCCGCCGTCTACCCGGCCGCCCCCGACGGCGCGCCGCCCGCCACCGCGCTGGACGCCGCGGCCGCCGACTCCGCCGAGTCGATGCGTGCGTACACCGAGCGCGTCACGGGCACCGACGTCACCTTCGGCCTCGCGCCGATCCCCGGCGGCACGTTCCTGCTCGGCTCGCCCGAATCGGAGGCCGACCGCAAGGACTACGAGGGCCCGCAGGTCGAGGTCTCCGTGTCGCCCTTCTGGATGGCCACCACCGAAACGACCTGGGACGCGTACCGCGTGTTCATGGACTCGCTCGACAAGGGCGCGCGTGCCAAGGGCCAGGCCGAGGCCGTTCCGCAGGACGCCTGGGCCGACGCCGTCAGCCGCCCGACTCCGCCCTACGTCCCGATGGACTTCAACATGGGCACGGACGGCTACCCGGCGATCTGCATGACGCAGTTCGCGGCGCGCCAGTTCACGAAGTGGCTCTCGATGAAGACCGGCCGCTTCTACCGCCTGCCGACCGAGGCCGAGTGGGAGTTCGCGGCGCGCGCGGGCTCGACCGGCCCCTACCCGTTCGATGCGGAGGACGTCGACGCGCACGCGATCTGGTTCGACAACTCGGACGGCCAGTACCAGCCCGTGGGCTCGCTGAAGCCGAACGCGTTCGGCCTCTTCGACATGCACGGCAACGTGTGCGAGTGGTGCATGGACGGCTTCACGAAAGACGGCTACGCCGACCTCGCGGCGCGCGCCGCCGAGGGCCCGCTCGTCGATCCGGTGCGCTGGCCGACGAAGCTCTATCCCCGCGTTGCGCGCGGCGGGCACTGGGACGACGACCCCGACCGCCTGCGCAGCGCCGTGCGCCGTGGCTCGTCCGAGTCGTGGAAGGCGCAGGACCCGCAGCTCCCGAAGAGCATCTGGTACCACACGGACGCGCACTGGCTCGGCTTCCGCGTCGTGCGCCCGCTGAACCCGCCCCCGTTCGAGGAGTGGGGCCGCTGGCACGACGCGGACGTGGACGAGGTCCGCGTCATCCAGGAGCGCCAGCGCAACGGCGAGCGCTGAGCGACGCCCGCTCGAGAGAACACCGATCCTCCACCTCCTACCCCGGCTCCTTCCCCGGCACGCCATGACGATCCCCCCGCGAAGCGCGGACTCCACGACGAACCTGGGCCCCGACCGCCGCACCGTCCTCAAGGGCGCGGCGACCCTCGGCGCCGCGGGCGCCCTCGCGGCCCATGGCGCGGCTCAGTCGGAGTCCCGATCGGAAGTCCCGTCGAACGGCGCCGGCGACGCCGAGCTGCGCATCGCGCTCGTCGGCTGCGGCGGGCGCGGGACCGGCGCCGCCGTCCAGGCACTCAACGCCGCGGGCAACGCGCGCCTCGTCGCGATGGCGGACGCATTCGCGGACCGCCTCGCGGGCTCGCTCGACCACATCTCGAAGCAGCACGAGGGCAAAGTCGACGTCCCGAAGGAGCGCCAGTTCGTCGGCTTCGACGCGTTCCAGCGCGCGATCGACTCGGACGTCGACGTCGTGATTCTCGCGACGCCGCCGGGATTCCGCCCCGCGCACTTCGACTACGCGGTCTCGAAGGGGCGCCACGTCTTCATGGAGAAGCCCGTCGCGGTCGACGGGCCCGGCGTGCGCAAGGTCTTCGCCGCCGCCGCGCGTGCGAAGGAGGCCGGCCTCAAGGTCGGCGTGGGCCTCCAGCGCCACCACAGCGCCAAGTACACCGAGACGATCGAACGCCTGCGCGCCGGCGAGTTCGGCCAGGCGCTCGTCAGCCGCGTCTACTGGAACAGCGCCGGCGTCTGGGTCGTCGACCGCAAGCCGGAGTGGAGCGAGATGACGTACCAGATGCGCAACTGGTACTACTTCAACTGGCTCTGCGGCGACCAGATCGTCGAGCAGCACATCCACAACCTCGACGTCGGCAACTGGATCATGGACGACCACCCCGTGTCGTGCCACGGCATGGGCGGGCGCGAGGTGCGCACGGGCGACCGCTACGGCGAGATCTACGACCACTTCGCGATCGAGTACGTCTACGGCGACGGGCGCCGGATGCAGAGCCAGTGCCGCCACCACCCGCAGACGCGCCAGCAGGTCGACGAATTCGCGCACACGTCCGAGGGCATCCTCCACGTCGGCGGCGGACGCTTCACTCCGCACGCGTCCTCGAAGACCGAGGCCTGGCGCTTCCGCGACGAGGACCCGAACCACTTCCAGGTCGAGCACGACGCACTCTTCGCCGCGATCCGGTCCGGCGTCGAGCACGTCGAGGCCGACCGCGGCGCGACCGCGACCCTGACGGCGATCATGGGCCGGATGGCGGCGTACTCCGGCAAGGAAGTCACGTGGGACCAGGCGCTGCGCTCCGAGCGCGTGCTCGCGCCCATGGAGGACCTCGCCGCGCTGACCTTCGACACGGCGCCGCGGAGCCAGCCGGACGCCGCCGGCCTGTACCCGATCCCCGTGCCCGGCCAGTTCGAGCTCGGCTGACACTTGCTCCCGCTCGTCGCGGCATCGCTGCTCTGGTCGCTCTCGTTCGCGCTGATCGGGAAGATCGGCCTCGACCCGGACACGCTCACGGTGATCCGGCTCGGGCTCGCGGCGCTTGCATTCGCGCCGCTGGCGCGCGGCCGCGGGCGCGGCGCGGGTTCGACGGGTCGGCTCGCCGCGATCGGCGGCGTGCAGTTCGGCCTCATGTACGTGCTCGTGCACCGCTCGTACGCGTACCTGGCGCCGCACGAGGTTGCGCTCCTCACGATCACCACGCCGATCTTCGTCGTGCTGATCGCCGCGCTCCGTGAGCGCCGCCTCGCGGCGCGCGCACTGCTCGCCGCCGTGGTCGCGGTGGGCGCGGCCCTCGTCCTCCGCTCGAAGGGCGCCGCCTCGGACGCGGACGCGCGCTTCTGGGTCGGCTTCGCGCTCGTGCAGGGGGCGAACGCCGCCTTCGCGTTCGGCCAGGTCGCCTACGGGCGTCTGCGCCGGGGCCGCTCTGCGCGCGCGGCCGCCGAGGACTTCGCGTGGATGTACCTGGGCGCGTTCACCGTGGCGGGCGCGGTCGCGCTGTTCACGGTCGACCCGTCGTCGCTCTCCCTGACGGGCGAGCAGGCACTGACGGTCCTCTACCTCGGGCTCGTCCCGTCGGGCCTCGCGTTCTACCTCTGGAACCTGGGCGCGACGCGCGTCCGCGCGGGCGTTCTCGCCGTGATGAACAACCTCAAGATCCCGCTCGCAGTCGGCGTCGCGCTGCTGCCGCCCTTCGACGGCTGGCGGACGCTCGACTCCGCGGGCGCGTGGCGGCTCGCCGCGTCGTCGGCGTTGCTCGGGGCGGCGCTCCTCATCGCGCGCGGACAGGGGCGCGTCGCGGCATGAGCGAGGCGGATCGAAGCGGCGGCTGTTCGCAGAGGCCGCTGGGCGCCTTCGGCGAGCGAGTCAGCGCGCTCGGTCTCGGGCTCGGGCCGCTCGCGCGCGCAGGCGCCGACGCCCCCTGGGAGGACACCCTCGCCGCCGCGCTCGACCTCGGCGTCACGACGATCGACGCCGCGGGCGGCGGTCTCCGGCGCGCGAGCGAGGAGCGCCTCGGACCGCTGCTCCTCGGCCGCCACGACGACGTGTTCCTCTCGACACGCTCCGCCGCGCGAGAGGACGGCGAGCGCCCCACGCCGAAAAGCGTCCGCGCGTCGCTCGAGGAGTCGCTCCGCCTCCTGCGCACGGACCGCGTCGACCTCTACCACGTGCACGACGCCGCGGACTCCGCTCCGGGGCAGCTCGTGCAGGCGACGCTGCCCGCGCTCGTCGAGGCCCGCGAGCGCGGCGACGTGCGCTACGTAGGCGTGTCGACCGGCCGACTCGACGTCCTGCTCGACACGCTGCACGCCTTCCCTGTCGACGCGCTCCTCTGCTACGGCAAGCTCGACCTCGTCGACGCGAGCCTCGCAGCCGAGGTGCTCCCCGCCGCAGCCGAACGCGGCGTCGCCGTGGTCAACGCTTCTCCCCTGCACTCCGGGGCGCTCGCCGCCGCCACCCCACTTCGCGACGCCGCCCTCGACCGGGCGCGGGCCGACGGCGCGGACCTCGTCCGCGCCGCGCTGCAGTTCGCCGCGGGCTTCGCCTCCGTGTCGACGACGCTCGTCGGGATGGCCAGCCCGCTCGAGGTCGAGCGCGTCGTGCGCGACTTCCACGCCGTCCCGGACGGTGCGGAAGCGCGGCTCATCGCTGCGCGCGGCGCGGCGAGCTGAGCCCGCCCCTGCGCACTACCTCCGCGGACGCGCGGCCAGGAGCGCAGGCAGAAGCACCGCCGGCGAGAGGCGCATCAGCGCGCCCCGGGCCTCGGCCGCCACGGCCGCGTCGCGCAGCGCGAGCACGAGCGCCGTCGCCGCCGCCGCGGCGACGAGCCCCGCGAGCCCCGAGACGAATCGGTCTGCGCGCCGGCCCGCACCGAACAGCGCGCGCCCCACGAGCAGCCCGCAGCCGACGCCGAGCAGTGCGCCCGCCACGTAGAGCCAGAGCCGAGCCGCAGCCGACGAGCCCGCGGTCACCTCGGCCAGGACAGACGTGCGGACCTCCGCGCGCGCACCCGCAACGAGCTCGGCGGGTACGGCACCGGTCGGCTCGGCCGCGGCGCGCTGCCGGACCGCGAGAACGGAGGCGCCGAGGCCCAGAACGACGAGAACGAGCGCGATGAGCGCCTGGGCGCCGGATGCGCTGGACCCAGCGGGCCGTGCGCCGCCTCGCGGCGTCCCGCTCTCGCCGCCGTCGCCGGTCACCGCGCGCCCGCGAGCGACTCCTCGTCGGCCCACCGGAACGACTCGAGCCGGTCGCCGCGGGCCCCGCTCCCGAGGAGGAGCTCGAGGCGGTACGCGCGCGGCGGCGAATCCTCCGCGCGCTGCACCCAGGAGTCGAGGCGGAGCGCGAGGTACGGGTCGCCGTCGATCGCACGGCGCCCGCGGAGGCTCCAGCGGTGGGCCCCCGAGGCCCCCGCGCCCTCGTCGAGCCCGGCGCGGTCCCACGCCGAGAGGCCCCCGCGCAGGAACGCTGCGGCGGAACGTTCGGCGCGGAGGACGAGCAGCGCGGGGAGCGCTCCGTCCCCCATCGACGCCTCCGCTTCGGCGAGCACTGCGGTCCGCGCGCGCTCGTCCGAGCTCGCACCCGTCCTTCGCTCGACGAACGCATGGTGCGCGCAGCACGGCACGCCGTGGACGCGATGCGTCGCGCGCGCGTCGGGACCGTAGCACGGGCCCAGCGCGGTGGCCGCGTGGGACGGGAGGGTCGCGAGCTGCGCCTCGTACGCGCACGTCGCGTCGACGGCCTCGCCGAGCCGCTGGTTCGCGTCCGTCTCCTGCTGCCAGGCGGCTCGAAGTCCGGACTCCCAGGGATCGGCGGGCGTCGCGCGGGCGCCGCGCGTGGTCGGGAGCGGCGCCGACGGGCTCGATGTGGACGGGCTCGGTGTGGAAGGACTCGGCGTGGCGGTACTCGGCATGGAGGGACTCAGCGCCACCGCTTCGATCGACTCCACGGCCGTGGTGTCCGTCGAGGTCCGCTCCTGCACCGTGTGCCGAACCATCGACCCGAACGCGAACGCATCCGGTCGATCGCTCGCGCCGAGGTCGGCGCCCGGGTCCGCAGGGATCGGGTGGAGCGCCACCACGGGCTGGCCCTTCGCGCCGCCGCCCGGGCGCAGCTCGGCCGAAGCGCCGCTTGCGTTGGTGAGAGCGTCCTCCGTGAACGCTTCGGGCGCCTCGGCGCGTGGGGTCGATCCCACGGCGGGCAGAAGCGCCGCCCGGACGGCGCCGACGTCGACGGTCAGAGCGACGGCGAGGCCGACCGCTCCGCCCACCACGACGGCCAGCGTCCCACCGCGCCGACCCGGCGCGGGGCGGACGGCGCTGCGTTCGGAGGACGGGCGGGGAGACTCCGTGGACACGGCTTCGGACGCGAAGCTGCTCGCACGCGGAGGCGCCGCGAACTCTTCGGCGCGCACAGCGCCTGCGGGGGCCTCCGTGCGCGCCTCGAGGAAGCGCGCGGCCGCCGGGTAGCAGCGCACGACGTCCTCGGCGCGCACCGTGCGAACCTCGACGCCGGCGCTCCCCTCGCGCGGGCGGGACCGCGCGCGGATCCGTCCGCGCCGCACGTCCTCGGCGAGCGCGCGGTGGCTGACGCCCGCCCGGTCCGCGGCCGCGCCGACGGGCCAGTACGGCGCGTCGCCCGTCGGTCCCTCGGTCTCCGCTCCGCTCATGGCTCCTATGTACCTGTTTGAGATCCCCCCATCCAAGGGTCGGCCGCGCGCAAGACCGACGCGGCGGCGCCGGCGAAGCGTGCGAGGGGCCGCTTCGGGGCCGGCACGAGCGCGAGACTCACGCGTTCCCCGGGGCTCCGACGCCGCACCGCCGCCGCCGATCGCGCACACTCGAAGGAGCACGACCCTGGCCCCGCCCCAACCGATCGAGACCATGCTCCGCACCACCGCCGCTCTCCTCGCGCTCGCATCCACCGCGACCGCCCAGCAGGCCCTCACGTTCGACGTCGACACCGCCGCGACGGCCTTCACCTACAGCGGCACCACGTCGCTGGGACCGCTCGTCGGCAACCCGCCGAACTTCTCGCTGGTCGGCGCGGCCGACGGCGTCCTCCTGAGCGACCCGGCCGTCGGGCCGACCTCGGTGCAGTTCGTCGCCGGGAGCGACGCGCTGGTCCAGCCGGACATCAGCGCCGAGGTGCCCGCGATCCTCCCGTTCTTCCCGCCCTCGGCCACGGTCGACATCACGAACCTGCGCCTCCAGTTCACGAGCCCGCCTGCAGCCCTCTCGCCGGCCACCGGCTCGTTCACCACGATGCTGACGACGACGGCGATCAGCGGCACCGCGACCGTCGCGACCCTCGCGACGCCGCCGACGGTGCTCGACCTCGCCGGGACGACCGGCGATCCGACCGCGGTCATGGGCAACGTGCTCGTGGATGCGACGGGCACGACGGTCACCGTGACCCTGCAGGCGACGTTCTCGTTCACCGACCCCGGCTCGGGCGCGACCGCCGACATCACGCTCGACGGCACGGTCGTCGCGCGGGTCCCGCACGGCGCCGCGACCGGCTACTGCACGAGCAACCCCAACTCGAGCGGCGCGAGCGCCGTCCTGTCCGGTTCGGGCAGCTCGAGCCTGGCGCTCGCGGACCTGACGCTCGACGCGACCGGGATGCCGCCGAGTCAGTTCTGCCTCTTCTTCTTCGGCGACGGCGACGACTTCGTCCCGGGCTTCGCGGGGAGCGAGGGCAACCTCTGCGTCGGTGGCTCGCTCTTCCGGCTCAACAACTTCATCCAGTCGACGGGGGCCACGGGCACGGCGAGCCTCGCCGTCCCGCTCACGGGCTTGCCGACGGGCGCGAACCTCGACCCGGGCGAGACGTGGTACTACCAGACCTGGTTCCGCGACGTCGTCGGCGGCGTGCAGACGTCCAACACCACGACGGCCGTCGAGGTCACGTTCACTCCCTGACGATCCCGTTCGCGGGGGCCCAGAGCGGGGGCCCAGAGCGCGGGGGCCCAGCACGCGGCTGCCCAGTACGCGGGAGCCCAGTGCGTGGGAGCCCAGTACGCGGCGGATCACCAGGGCGCGCGGACGCCGCGGCCGGGGAACCACGGCACGAGGCGGACGGCCTGGGCGCTCGCGCGGCGCTCCTCGGCCTCCGCTCGCAGAGCCTCGGATTCACGGCGGAGAGCCTCCGAGTCGGTGCGAAGTGCTGCGAGCTCGCCGGCCCAGTCGGAGCGCAGTTCGCCGAGCGCCGCGCGCTCCGCGCCGAGCGCGGCCTCGAGGCGCTCGACCGCCTCGCGGGTGCTGGCTGCGTTCGTCGCGGCGGTGCGCGCGTCCTCCGCGCGCCCGGCGCGCTCGGTCTCCAGCGCGGCGCGGGCCTCCTCGAGCAGCGACTCGGCCGCGCGGAGGCGTTCGTCGAGCAGCGCGCGCTCCTCGCGCGAGCGCTCGGCCTGGGACGTAGCCGCGGTGCGCTGCTCCTCGCCGGCGGCCATGAGCGATGCGGCGAGGGCCTCGCGGGCGGTGCGCGATTCGTCGAGGGCCCGCGCGAGGTTGGCCTCGAGTTCCTCCACCCGCGAAGACGTCCGGTCCGCGAACGCGTCGAGGAAGGCGGCTCGGTCCGTGTCCGCGTCGCGGGTGGCGCGGGCCGACGCGTCGAGGGCCTCCTCGACCCGCGCGGCGATCGGAGCGCCGGCGGCGTCGACGGCCTCGGAGGCGGCGCGGGCCGCCCGGTCGGGCGCGTTGAGCGCGACGACGAGCGCGGCGCCGGCGACGGCCAGCGCCGCGAACTGCGTGTAGGCGCGCAGCGGGCGCCGCCGCGCGTCCGCCTCCAGGTCGAGCACCCGGCGCTGCGCCATGAGCAGGCTCGCCGTGCTGGCCTGGCGCTCCTTCTCGGCGAGGTCGAGGCGCACTTCGAGGTCCTCGCAGAGCTGCACGAGCGCGGCGCGCGGCGCGCCGGAGGCGAGGTCGGTGTGGGCCTCTTCGGCCCCGCCCGGGTCCGGGCGCGGGAGGATGTACTCGGGCTCGGCGTCCGCGGACCCGCTGGCCGCGCCGTCCGCGCGGCTTCGCGGCGCTCCGTCGCTTTCCCCCGGGTCGGGCTGCGCGGTCGGTGGCTCCGCGGCGACCGACGGACCGTCCGCCGCGGAAGCGGGAACTGGGTCCGGCCGCCCGAGCACGCGCGGGTACACGTCGGCGAGGTCCAGGAGACGCACGACCACGCGCTCTCGGCGCGCGCCGCCGAAGGCCCGGACGCGCTGGCGCTCGGACAGCAGGGAGCCGTCGGCGATGCGCCCCTCGATCTCCGCCGGCTCCACGCCCGCGAGGGTCGCGGCCTCGTCGACGCTGAGTGCGGACGAGGGGTCGAGTGCGCCGGCGGGCGGGCCGGGCGGAGGCGCGGACTCTTGTCTCGCCATCGGGGCACGGTACGAAGCCGGGGGGCCCCGACTCAAACCCCGCCGGTGGATTGCCCGAGGGTCGTTCGCCGAGGCCCGCCTCCCGCCGGAATTGCCGCCATCCCGCTCGGCCGAGAAGGCAACCTCTCCGCGATGAGCGACGGTTACTCGAGTGACGCCGACTACTTCGCGAGCTACGCGGACCCCGGCGTGCACCGGCTGATGATCCAGGACCACGCCCGGACGGACGCCTACCGGCGGGCGATCGAGGCGGTCGCCGAGGGCAAGCGGGTCCTCGACGTGGGCACGGGGACGGGCATCCTCTCCCTCTTCGCGGCCCGGGCGGGCGCGGCGCACGTCGACGCCGTGGACTCGTCCGGGATCATCGACCTGGCGCGGGAGATCGCCCGCGACAACGGCCTCGACGACAAGATCCGCTTCCATCGGGGCCGCGCCGAGGACCTCGACCTGGAGGGCGGCTACGACCTCGTCGTGTCCGAGTGGATGGGCTTCTTCGGATTGGCGGAGCTCATGTTCGAGTCGGTGATCGACGCGCGGGATCGATACATGAAGCCCGGCGGGCACATGCTGCCCCGGCGCTTCCGGCTCGAGGTCGCCCCGGTCGACGACGCCCACGTTCACACGGACCTCGGCATCGGCCTGTGGGAGCGACCCGTCTACGGCTTCGACTTCAGCCGCATCCTCGAGGCCGAGGTGCAGACCTTCATCACGGCGGCGTGCGACCTGAAGCCCGCGTCGCTGCTCGGGCCCACGATCAAGGTCCTCGACCTCGACCTGGACACGGCGACGGCGGACGACTTCTTCTTCACTTCGACCGGCACGATGCACGTCGAGCGCGAGGGAACGGTGCACGGCTTCGGCGGCTGGTTCGAGACGCCGCTCGCGGCGGGCGTGGAGCTCTCGTGCTCTCCGCTCGGCGTGCAGACCCACTGGCGCCAGTCGTTCTTCCCGGTGCGCCCGTTCCCGGTCGAGCGCGGGGACCAGATCCAGCTCGCGATGAGCGCCAAGCGCGCCGACGTGGGCGACGACCGCCTCCCCATCTACTTCCTCGACGGCGACGTGCTGCGCGACGGACAGGTCGTTCACCGGTTCTTCTACCGGCACCACGGTAGCTTCGAATAGCGTCGAAGCGCAGGTGCGCGCAGATACGGTGCCAGGATCACCAGCAGCAGGAGCAGCCAGGGACGTCCGTGGAATGAACGTCCCTGGCTGCTCCTGCTGCTGGTGATCCTGGCACCGTATCTGCGCGCGTCAGCGCGGCGGGCTCGATTCGACGTAACCGAGGCCCATCAGCTGCTTCGCCTGCTGCGCGTCGAAAGTGGTGCTGCGAGGGCGTACGTCGCGGCGGAGCGCGTCGAGTTCGGCCTCCAGTCGCCCCCGCGCCGTCGACGCGTCGGTGGCCGGCACGGGTGCCAGCAGGAGATCCGTGCGTTCTCCTGGATCCCGGCCCAGGTGGAAGAGCATCCGCAGCCCGAGGTACGGCGCATCGACGAGCTTCCACGGCCCGAGCCGGACGGCCACCGGCTTGCGCGCGCCGAGCCAGTCGCCCGGCGCCCCGCCGCGTTCGACCTTCGGCCCCGGCTGCGTCGCAAACGTGAACACGGCGCGCTCGGGAAGCGCCCCGCCGTCGATCGCCGGCCCGAGGCTCCGGCCGCGCGCGACCTCGGGCTCCGACGCGCTCGGGTCGTCGAGCCCCAAGAGGTCCAGCAGCGTCGGCGTCACGTCGACGCCGGACACCGGCACATCGACGACCTTCCCCGCCCCGCGTCCGTCGGGCAGCCGCACGATCAGCGGCACGGAGACGTCCGTCTGCGACACCCACAGTCCGTGGTTCCACGCGTTGCCGTGCTCCCAGAAGGTCTCGCCGTGGTCCGCGGTCAGCACGACGATGGCGTCCTCGAGCACGCCGCGCGCCGCGAGTCCGGCGAGCAGGCGCCCGACCGCGGCGTCGGTCGCCGTGATCTCGCCGGCGTAGAGGCGGTCGAGTTCGCGCCCCGTCGCGGTGGGGACGCCGCTCGCCCCCCTCAGGAGCTCCGCCGTCAGCCCGTCGTTGATGACCGCGTTCTGGCCGAGCGCTCGGCCCGTCGCGCGCTCCTGCTGCTGCCGGACGGCGTTCTCGATCCGCGCGAAATCGCCCACGGCGAAGCCGGCCCGGTAGCGCGCAACCTCCGCCGCGGGCGGCGCGTAGGGCGCGTGCGGGTCGAAGTAGTGCGCGAAGAGGAAGAGCCGCGCGTCCTCGGCGCCATCGCGCGCGAGCTGCGCATCGAGGTGGTCGAGCAGCGCAGCCGTCACCGCCGTGCCCGGCCGCTGGCTCTGGTCCGCTCCGCCCTCGCCGGCGGCGATCCCGAAGTCCTCGTCGTAGTGGGCGAAGCCCGCGTCGATCCCGGTGCGCGCCGTCAGCGCAGCGGAACCGATGAAGCCGGCGCAGTGGAATCCGGCCTCGTCGAGGCGCTGCGCCAGCGTCGTGTTCTCCTCGTCGAGCACGTACCCGTTCCGCGGTATGCCGTGCCGCGGAGGCACGAGCCCGGTGAACAGCGAGGCGTGGGAAGCGAGGGTCGTGGCCGCTGCGGAGGTGCAGTCGGCGAACCGGACGCCCTCCTCCGCGAGGCCGTCGATCGCAGGCGTGAGCACCTCGCCGGCTCCGTAGCAGCCGATCCGGTCCGCCCGCGTCGTGTCGAGGCTGATGACGACGACGTGGCGGTAGCGCGGCGCGTCGTCGCTTCCGCCCGAGCAGCCGACCATGGGTCCCAGCGCGAGCGCGCCCGCCGCCACACGGACAGCGGCGCTCGGTCTGCGACGTCGCGTCTCATCCCTGGATCGTTCGCCCGCGCGCCGGTGCGGCGGAACCTGTGTGTCGTGTGAGTGCACGGTCATGGGTGGGCCTCTGCCCGGGGCGCGAGGCGGGCTCTCCGGGGATACCAGGAGGCCCCGCGGACCTTACGCGAAGGGGCTTTCCGTACGAACGGGGGCGCTCCGGTGAGAGACCGTCCCATCGGGCGAAACATCGCGCTCACGGCATCCGTCCCCTCGCGGGCGGGGCAGCTTGACACTCGCCCCTCACCCCTCGAAGCTTCTCGCGGAACCGCGGACGGACCTGCCGTACGTCCGGCGAGACCGCGAGTCCTTCCAGGCCCCGGCCCACCCCAGAGACCTCTCCCATGCTCAAGACCACCGCCTCCCTGGCCCTGGCGTTCGCCGCCATGGCCCTCTCCCCGGCCGCCGAGGCGCAGACGCCCCTCACCACCGAGCGGATCGTGGCCGGCGTCGGCAGCCTCACTGACATCCAGTGGGCGCCTGGCGACCCCAGCACCCGCTTCTTCACGGTCCAGCGCCAGGGAACGATCCGGATCGTCGAGAACGGCGTCGCCTCGTCGACCCCGTTCCTCAACATCTCCTCGATCGTCCAGTCGGGCGGTGAGCAGGGCCTCCTCGGCCTCGCGTTCCACCCGAACTACGAGAACAACGGACGCTTCTTCGTCAACTACACGACGAACGGCGGCGCGACGCGTGTCTCGGAGTTCAACGTCACCGCGAACCCGGACGTCGCGAGCTCGACGGTCGTCAACACGATCGCGGCCATCAACCAGGACTTCGGCAACCACAACGGCGGCTGCATCCAGTTCGGCCCGGACGGGAAGCTGTACGTCGGCATGGGCGACGGCGGCTCCGGCAACGATCCGAACGGCCGCGCCCAGAACGGCAACAGCCTGCTCGGCAAGATGCTGCGCTACGACGTCGACATCGCGGCGCCCTTCATCCCCGCGGACAACCCCTTCGTCGGCACACCGTCGGTGCGCGATGAGATCTGGTTGATCGGTCTGCGCAACCCGTGGCGCTTCAGCTTCGACAGCGCGACCGGCGACATGTACATCGCCGATGTCGGCCAGAACGCCCGCGAGGAAGTGGACTTCATTCCCGCCGGCGCCGGCGGGCTCAACCTGGGCTGGCGCTGCCTCGAGGGCAACCGCTGCACCGGTCTCTCCGGCTGCAGCTGCTCGGACGCGGCGCTCGTCGACCCGATCCTGGAGTACAACCAGAACTTCGCCAACGGCGGCTTCTCGATCACGGGCGGATACGTCTACCGCGGCTCGGCCATTCCGGATCTCAACGGCGCGTACTTCTACGCCGACTACGTCACGAGCAACATCTGGAGCCTCGAGTACAACGGCACCAGCGTCCAGAACGTGACGCGCCGTGAGGACGAGCTCGACCCGGCGGTCGGCACGCTCTCGCAGATCTCTACCTTCGGCCAGGATCCGGACGGCGAGCTCTACATCGGCACGCTGAACGGCCAGATCTTCCAGATCGTCCCCGAGGCCCCGCCCTGCGGCGGCACGAACTACTGCCAGGCGGTTCCGAGCAACCTCAACGGCGTCGCGGCGATGATGGGCTCCGGCGGCACCGCCGAGATCGGGCAGAACAACTTCTCGCTCTTCACGAGCGGCGTGCCCTCGAGCCAGTTCGGCCTCTACTTCTACGGTCCCGCCCAGCAGCAGGCACCGAGCGGTCAGGGCAACCTCTGCGTCAACGGCGCCGGCGGCGTCCCGCTCGTCCGCCTGCCGGACATTCTCCAGGCCGACATCTTCGGCTCGGTGTTCTACCCGCTCGACCTGACCGACCCGCTCTTCGTCAGCGGCCCCGCGCCGATCACGGCCGGCTCGACCTGGAACTTCCAGTTCTGGTTCCGCGACGTCGATCTGGCCGGCGCTCCGTCCTGGAACTACTCGGACGGCCTCAGCGTGCTGTTCTGCCCGTGATGCCGGCCTTCGCCGGCGGGGTCTGCCCGTGATGCCGGCCTTCGCCGGCGGGGTCTGCCCGTGATGCCGGCCTTCGCCGGCGGGGTTTGCCCCTGAACTTGGCCGCCGCCGGCGAGCCGAACGCGCGAGGGCGCGGGTCCGAATCTCGGACCCGCGCCCTCGCGCTTTTTCGGTGGCGACCGGCGGCGGACTCAGGCGCTCGCCTTGCCCTTCCCCTGCAGGTCCATGTTGGCCTGGAAGATCGCGCCCATGAGCTCCTTCTTGATCTCGGCGCGCGAGTCGCCGTTGTCGAGGCCCTGGACTTCGCGGTAGATCGACTCGACGCCGTCGTCGACCGACTTGAGCGTGCGCAAGCGCGCCATCTCCTGCTCGGTCGCCTCGAGCGAACTCGTCAGCTTCGCGATGCGGCGATGGAGCTGGCCCACCTCACTGCGGTAGGCCTCGACCTCTTCCTCCTCGCCCTTCGGACGCACGAGGCCCGAGAGTCGCGCGATCTCCGCCTTGGCCTCGTCGAGCTCACGCTCCCAGCGCGCCTGCGCGTCGCCGACCGCGCGGTCGATGATCTCGTCGGCCACCGTATCGGCCGCCTGCTCGAGCGACTCGCCGCCTTGGACGAGGCCCTCGAGGCGCTGGCGGTAGCCCATGCTCTCCGCGCGGCCGAGGAGCTCCTCGATGTCCTGTCGGCTGACGGGCACGCGCTCGCGCTCGTACAGCTGGTAGAGCTCGGTCTGCACGCACCGGTCGCCGCCCGACTGGTCGGCGACGTTCACGCCTTCCTCGGCGACGCGCTCGAGCGTCCCGAACGACGTTGCGCCCGGATCCTGGTTGTGGCTGAGCCCGATCGAGAGGGTGACGCGGATCGTGCGCCCCGCGACCTCGAAGCCGAGCTGCCGAGCCTCGACGAGGAGCCGCTGCGCGAGGCCCTTGGCGGCGTCCGGCGGCGTGTGCGGGATCACCGCGACGAGCCGGTCGTCGACGACGTACCCCAGGAGATCGCCGGCCCGCGTGGCGCCCTTCACGAGCTCCACGACGTTCATCACGACCTCTTCCTTCGACTCGTGTCCGTGGACGGTCTGGAGCTGCGCCAGGTGGTCCACCTGGATGAGCATGCAGGCGATCGGATACGAGTAGCGCGCCGCGCGCTCGAACTCGATCTGCATGAGCTGCCGGATCTCGTCCCGCGTGAAGAGACCGCGTCCGGTCCTGCTGAAGCTGAGGGTTGCGCTGTTCGGCATCGAGCGGGGGAGGCCGCGTCGTCCGGCGGCGTTCCCCCCACGTCGTCGACCTCCGCGGCGCGCTCCCTTGAGACCGCGGGCCCCGGCACCCGTCCGCGCCCGGGACGGGTCCCGGATCGAGCGCCTCAGTGCCCGTCCGGGCCCCGCTCGGCGTCCGTCTCGTCGAGGGACGCGATGAACGCGACGAGGTCGCGGACCTGCCGGGGACTCAGGTGCTCGATCAGATCCGCCGGCATGGCCGACACGTCCCGGCGCCGCGTGACGATCTCGCTCGGCTCGAACTCGAAGACGGCGAGCTCGCCCGATTCGGGGTCGAGGGTCTCGACGGCCACGATCGCGTCGGTCTCCTCCACGATCCGCCCGGCGACGATCTCGCCGCCGTCGAGCGCGAGGAGCCACGCCTCGTAGCCCTCCGCGATCTCGTCGTTCGGCCGCACGATCGCGCGCAGGATCTCCTCGCGCGAGAGGCGGCTCCCGGCGCCCGCGAGGGCGGGCCCCGCTTCGGAACCGCCCTCCCCGCGCCACGCGTGGCACCGCGTGCAGCTCGTCGCCGCGTGGCTCGTGAAGACGCGCTCCCCCGCGGCGGGGTCGCCGCCTTCGAGGCACATGCGCCACGCCCCGAGCTCCTCCGCCGGGAGGGCGTCCAGGCGCGCGCGCACGCTGCGGACCACGCTCGCGAGCGAGGACGGATCACGCCGAGCCTCCTCCGCGACCGCCGTTCCGCTCGCGAGCTCCTCGGTGACCTCGAGCCACTCGACCAGCGCAGGGTCATCGAGCGCGAGCGCCGCGCCCGCTCGTGCGAGCGCCTCTGGTCCCACCGGAGCCAGGATCCGCGCGAGCGCGCGGACCGACGCGCGGCGCTCGCGCAGCGCACCCGCCGCCGCCCGGGCGACGAGGTGCTCCGCCGCCTCCGCGTCCGGGAGCGTTGAGAGCGCGACCGTGCGGAGCTCCTCGTCGACCTCGTCCCCACCCGCGAGCAGCTCCGCGATCCGGGCACGCACTGCGCCGTCGAGCGGGAAGCGCTCGACCGCGCCCTCGAGAGCGCTCGCGCGCACCGCCGACGGGAGGGCCGCCGCGCGCGCCAGCGCGAGCGGCAGGTCCGGGTCTCGCCCGTGCAGCGCGTGGAGATCGAGCGCGGCGCGCGCCAGTCCCTCGTCGGCCAGCAGCACGACCGCGGCCCCGAACGCACCCCCGGTGAGCCTGTCGACCTCGAGGACCTCGACGTCGCCTGCGGCCAGCGGCCGGTGGTCGCGGACGATGCCGTCGCGCGTCGCCGGCACGCCCCAGCGCGCGAGCACGCGCAGCGCCTCGGCGCGCAGGGCGGCGTCGCGCGCGCCGTCGGACGCGAACGCGGCGAGGCGCGCGGCGCACCGCTCGTCCGCGACGGCGCGGCACGCGTGGATCGCCCGACGCAGCGTCCACTCGTGGACCTCACCCGCGTACTCCAGCCTCCGCGCGAGCGCGGGCAGCGCCGCCTGGATCGGGACGTCGTGGACGGCCCGCGCGGCCTCGGCGCGGACGCCGACGTCCGGGTCGGCCAGCGCAGCCGCGACGCCGGTATGCCCGAGGCGGCGCAGGACGACGACGCCTACGCGCCGCGCGCCCACCGACTCCGCGCCGAGGAGTTCGATCGCGACCCGGGGATCGCCGTGCCGCTCCAGCGCGCGCACGAAGCTCGCCCGGAGCCAGGGGTCGCGCGTGCTCCGCTCGTCGAGCAGCGCCTCGACGACCGGCCCCGTGTCCGCCTCGGGCGCACCGGCGACGACGCGCCCCCAAGCCTCGACCCGCTGCCGGACGAGCGCCGGCGACGCCCCTTGGCGCAGCGCGGACAGCGCTCCGCGAGCGAAACCGTCGGCGACAGACGCGTCGAGCGGCGCGTCGCCGCTCTGCGCGAGGAGCACGTCGACGTGAGCCGGGATCAGGGCACCGCGGTCCCGGCCGGGGTCCGCCGCGGTGAACGCGGACGCGAGGCGGTCGAGCAGGGCTCGGCGGCCGGGATCGTCCGCGTCGAGCGTGCGCGCGACGTGCGCGGCGCACCACGCTGCGTGCCGCCTCCCCGCGCCGTCGGCGCGCAGGAGCTCTGCGCAGAGCAGCGTCAGCGCGCCGTCGCGCGTGCCCTCCTCGCGCACGCGCTCTGCGAGCCCGAGCTGAGCACGCATCCGCACGCGGCGGTCCGGCGCTCGCAGCGCGGCCACGAGCTCGGCGGCCCCGAGCTCCGCGAGGGGCCGAGCGAGGAAACGGCCGGTCGCCTCGAGGCTGCGGGCCTCGGCCTCCGTGCGGCGCTCGGGCCCGAGCGCAACGATGCGCCCCTTGCCCACCCCGCCCCAGCCGGTGATCCAGTCGGTCCAGTAGAGGCGCCCGTCCGGCCCGAACGCACAGTCCGTCGGGAGGCAGTCCCACACCGGCTTCTCGGTGCGCGAGACGGTGAATCCGGCGCCGCTCGGCTCGTTCCACAGCGCGCGGATCCCGCTGTAGCCGGGGTTGCCGCGGAAGTCGCACACGAAGAACGCTCCGCGCCAGTCCTCGCCCCACCCGGTCCCCGGGTACGCGCACATGCCGGACGGTCCGTCGGTCAGATTCGCGATCGGCGGTAGGACGTAGGCGGGCTGGTCCGAATGGTGCGGCACGCACAGCCCCTCGGCGATCCACGGCCCGCGCGGCGTGACGTCGTTCGCCCACTGGTACGCCTGGCGCCAGCCGCTGTCGCTGCCCTCGACGAGGAACGTCCAGCGCGCCTCGTCGCCCGCGTCCGAGTTGTTGTCGAGCGTGAAGAGGTTGCCCTCGTCGTCGAAGACGAGCTCCTGCGGGTTGCGCAGCCCGTCGCAGAAGAGCTCGAGATCGGAGCCGTCCAGCTCGCAGCGGAACACGGCGCCCGTGCCGTAGCGCACGAGGCGCCGCCCCTCGGCGGTCGTCACGTTGAACCCACGGTCGCCGCACGAGAAGTACAGCCGTGCGTCGGGGCCGATCTCCAGTCCGTGCAGGTCGTGCCCGAGCAGGGCGACGCGGAGGCCGAAGCCCGTCGTGTGCACGGACTCCACGTTCGCGCGCCCGTCGCCGTCGGAGTCGACCATGCGGACGAGGTCGGGGATGCAGGTGAACCACGCGTCGGTGGATCCGTCGTCCGGAGTCGTCGCGAGGAAGCCAGCGGCCACGCCGCTCTCGGGACGCGAGTAGCCGTCCGCGAACACCGTGCGCTCGTCGAGGACTCCGTCCGCGTCGCGGTCCACGAGCCGGACGACGCGGTCCTCGTGCGCCGCGTAGGTCGCCTCGAACGCATCGGAGGGCGAGTGGCGCCGGTAGAGCGCGACGCGGTCCGCGACCGTGCGGGCTGCGAGGTCCTCCTCGAGCCAGTCCATGTGGCTGCGCAGGTCGGTGACGCCGCGGTTGACGCGATCGGTCTCGACGACGAAGAACCGGCCGAGTCGGTCGATGAAGAACGCGACCGGGTTCGTGAGGAGCGGCTCGGACGCCACGAGATCCGCGCGGAGTCCGTCGAGTGGGACGCAGCGTTCCAGCGTCTCGCGCGCCTCCGGCGAGAGCGGCGCGCGCAGCGGGGGCGCCGTCCCTTCGCGCGTTCCGATCGACTGCGGCGCCTGCGCCCGTGCGACGGGAGCGATGAACGTGCACGCGAGCGCTGCGGCTCGCACGGGACGGATCGATGCCATGCCTGAGGATACTCGGGAAGGCGACGGTTCCCGGGGGCGCGACCGTCCGTCCCGTCTCAGTCCAGGCCGCGCAGCAGCGAGAGCACCGCGGGGCCGCGCAGGTGCGAGCCGAGGCGCATGCGGCGCTCGACGTTGGTGAACAGGAGCCGCCGCGCTCCGGCCTTGCGGCGCTCGTGGACGAGCGTCGCTCCCTCGTCGAGGCCGATCCGCCGCGCCGCCTGGGTCGCGGCGTCGAGCGCGCGCGCCGGTCGCCCGTCGGCGCCCTCGAGCCACGGAGGCGGCCCGAGATCACGGGCCCCGTCCAGGACCGAGAGGAGCGCCGCTGTGAAGTCGGAGAACGCGCGCGCGTCGACCACGAGGCGCGCAGCCGCGCGGGTGCCGTAGCCCCCCAGCACGGCAGGCCCGAACGCGAGCTCCGCCGCGCGCTCGGCGGCGTCCTCGATCGTCCCCGCGTCGTCGAGCGACACGTCGACGGCGCCCGCGCGCTCTCCGTACCCGAGCGTGAGACCGAGCGGCGCGCGGACGTGCACCCGCGCGCGCGGCTCGTCGGCGACTCCGATGCCGAACGCGCTGTGGGTCCTCACGTGCGCGCGCGCGCGCGCCAGAGCGTCGTCGTGGAACGGCGCGCTCTTGCGCACCCGCTCGAGGGATGCGGAGAGACCCGTGGCGAAGTCCTCGGGCGCCGTGACGTCGAGCTCCACCTCGGCGAGCCCCGCAGCGGCGCGCACGCCCTCGAGGCCCGCGCCGCGGACGGCCTGCAGTGGGGATCCTTGGACGTCGGGAAGCGTGCGCGCGGTCGCCTCCTCCAGGGCCGCTGCCCCGGGCCAAAGGAGCGCGTCGGCCTCGACCACGACGCGGGAGCCCCGCGCCAGCGCCGCGAGCGCGCGCGCCGTCCAGTCCAGCGCGGGCTCGGACCAGTGGGGTCGGAGCGCCAGCACGGCCGCGCGCCCCAGCCCCGGGTCCTGCGCGGCGGACTCGACGGCGGCCTCCACCTCGGAGGGTGAATGGGCGCGGACGACCGCGCTTGGCGCCGAGGCGAGCGCGTCCGACGCGGCGCGCACGATCGCCCCGGGCGCGAGAGCGGGGAACGCGCCGCGCTCCGCGGCCTCCCTGGCGCTCGCGGCCAGCGCGGGCTCGCCCCTCCGGCCGCCGGCGCGGGCCGTTCGCTCCGCATCGCCCGCGGGCCCGCCGCGCCCCTCCGGTCCGGCGTGGCACGCACCGGGTCCTGCGCGGCGCACGCCCGGCACACCCGCTCCGAAACCCGGTGCACCTCCGCCCTCCCGGGATCCGTCCGCGTGTTCGTCCATGGCGGGCATGGTCGCAGACGAAGGCCGCGGTGAACGCCCCGGGGCGCAGGAAAGCGCGCCCGGCTGCGCTTATTCTCAGGGGGATGGCCTCCCAGTTCCGCTTCCCACGCGCCTTCCGGATTCGCTCGAACGCCCGCTTCGGCCGGATCTTCCGGGACGGGCGACGCGCCCGGGGCAACGTGCTGCTCGTGGTCGGCGCGGAGAACGGGCTCGGACATCCGAGGCTCGGTCTGTCGGTGGGTAAAAAGGTCTGGAAGAGCGCGGTCAAGCGGAACCGCGTCCGGCGGGTCTTCCGGGAGGCCTTCCGGCTCTCCGCGCCGGACCTCCCACCGCTCGACCTCGTGCTCGTACCCGCCGCGAAGAAGCTGCGGCCGAACACGCGCGAGACCCAGCGCGAGCTCCTGCGGCTCGCGGAGAAAGTGGCGCGGAGGCTCGACGAAGCGCGGAGGGTGGACCCGAACGGCGACGGACCGTCCGACCATGGCGACGCGGAGCGCGGAAGATGAGAGCAGCGTGGGGGCTCTTGATGCGCGGGTTTACCGCGGTGCTCGTCGCGCCGATCCGGCTCTACCGTCGTTTCGTCTCGCCGTGGACGCCGCCGACCTGCCGCTTCACGCCCACGTGCAGCGCCTACGCGGAGGAGGCCCTGCGCACACACGGGCCGCTGCGGGGGACGTGGCTGGCGGTGTGGCGCATCCTGCGCTGCCAGCCCTTCTCGCGGGGCGGCGCGGACCCCGTGCCACCGCGGCGACGCTGAGGAAGTGCAGCGCGGCGCGCGCAGGACCCGGTCCTTCCCGCGCCCTGGTCGGGTGAGCTTCCCCGAGGGTGCTGTCCGGGCGTTCCGCCTTTGGAACGTGACTGGGTCCGGGGTACTTTGGGCGTTCGCAGGCGAGCCGAGACGGCTCCCGTCCCACTGCGCCGCCCCCACCCATGGAATCGCACCCCATCTCCGCCACCCGGAGCCCGCGCGCTGCCGGCGCACCGCCGCGCACGACCGTCCGAGCCACCAGAGATCGAGCAGCTGGAGATCGAGCCCCCGGAGATCGAGCCCCCGGGGATTGGGCCCCCGGACGTACGACGCTCCGGGCCGCGCTCGTCGATGCGGCGCTCGTGCCGGCGGCGGTGCTGGCGGGCGCCGTCGCGTCCGGATGCGCCTCGACCACGGACGGTCCGGGCACGGGGCGCGCGGGCGAGGCCCCGCCCCCGCCGGTCCCGGGCGCCGTCCTCGCGAACGAGCTCATCGAGCCGGGCGAGGTCCGGTTCGCGAACCTCTGGCAGGTCACGTTCGGCGGCGAGAACGCGGAGGCGTACTGGAGCTACGACGACCGGCGCCTCTCGCTCCAGGTGACGAAGCGAGGCGACTGGGACTGCGACCGCATCTTCGTGACGCGCGCCGACGGGACCCTGCGGCAGATCTCGAACGGCGAGGGCGTCACGACGTGCTCGTTCTTCCTCCCCGGCGATCGTGAGGTCCTCTACGCGTCGACGCAGTCCGGGCACGCGGCGTGCCCGAAGCGGCCGCGTCCCGCGAGCGGTGAGTACGTCTGGCCGATCTGGCCGGATTACGACGTATACGTCACCGATCTCGAGACGGGCGATGAGCGCCCCCTGATCACCGGGCCCGGGTACGACGCCGAGGCTACGATCTCACCGCTCGGCGACCGGATCGTCTACACGTCCACCGCTTCGGGCGACCTCGAGCTCTGGACCTGCGATCTCGACGGTTCGAATCGCTTCCAGGTGACGGACGCACTCGGCTATGACGGCGGGGCGTTCTTCAGCCACGCGGGCGACGAGCTCGTGTTCCGTGCGACCGCGTTCCCCGAAGACGGTCGCGAAGCCGCCGAAGAGCGCTACAAGGGCTACCTGCAGCAGTGGCAGGTGCGGCCTTCGCGCATGGAGATCTACACGATCGACGCAGACGGCTCGAACCGGCGCCAGGTGACCGACCTCGGCGGCGCGAACTTCGCGCCCTACTTCACTCCGGACGACGGACGCATCCTCTTCTCGAGCAACCACCACTCGGTGACCGACGGCGGCGCCGCTCTGAACTTCGACCTGTTCCTCTGCGACCGCGACGGGAGCAACCTCGAGCAGGTCACCTTCTTCGACGGCGGAGTGCCGGGGAAGCAGTTCGACGCGTTCCCCATGTTCAGCCGCGACGGTCGCTTCCTGGTCTTCTCGAGCAACCGAGGCTCGGGCAAGCCCGGCGATACGAACGTCTTCGTCGCCGAGTGGCTCGAGCCCCCCACCGAGGAGCCGGACGCCGCCGCCCCGGCGAGCGAGGAGTGAGCGGGCGCTCTCCAATGTCCGACCCCGAGCCCGCCCAGGTACCCGGATCCGTGCCTGCGGGAGGACGCGGATCCGTGCCTGCGGGGGAGAGCAGTCCCACGCCGGAGGGCGAAGACGAGTCCGCCGGAGCGGAGCATGGCGCGCAGGACGAACCCCGCGCGCCCGTTCCCACCGGCGGGTCGAGCGACACGCCTCCCGACGACGCCACGAGCGAATTCACGGGCGTCGACCTGCACAGGACCGTCCTCAGCGCGTCCCTCGATCCGGTGTGCGTGCTCGACGTCGAGGAGCACACGCTGGTCGACTGCAACGACGCCTTCGCCGACCTCGTCGGGAGCTCCCGCGGGGCCGCGATCGCGCGGCGCATCGCGCCCCTGCAGCTCATGCGCGGGACGCAGGATCTGGGGTTCGAAGGACTGCGCGACGCCGCGGGCTGGCGCGGCGAGGGACGCCTCGTGCGGCACGACGGAAGCACGACGTACGTCGAGGTCGGCGTGCACCGCGTCGGCGGCCGGCGTTCGCTGGACTACTGCTTCGTGCGCGATCGGTCGAAAGCCCGGCTCGGCGAGCTCCGCGACCGCGACCACCAGGAGGCGCTCGCACAGGTGTCGCGCCTTTCGACGCTCGGGGAAATGGCGGCGGGGATCGCGCACGAGTTCAACCAGCCGCTCGCCGCGATCGTCAACTACGCGAACGGGTGCGCGCGCATGCTCGAGCAGCGCGGCGAGGGCGACGAGACCGTCTTCCGGGGCCTCCGCGCGATCGCCGAGCAGGGCAGGCGGGCCTCCGAGGTCATCCGCCGCCTGCGAACGTTCACGCGTCGCGCCGAACAGAACCGCGAGCCGTTCCTCGTCTCGGACCTCGTCACGGACGCGCTCGACCTCTCTTCGCAGCGCTTCGTGCGCGCGAAGGTGGACGTCTCGACGCGATTCCGGACGGACGACGAGCGCGTCGTGGTGGACGGGATCCAGATCGAGCAGGTGCTCATGAATCTGCTCCTCAACGCCACCGAGGCCCTGGTCGGGTCCCCCGACCCCCGCCTGCGCGTCGAGACGGAGGCGGTGCGCGTGCCCGGCGCCCCCGGATTCGTCTCTGTGACGGTCGCCGATACGGGCGCTGGCGTGCCCGAGGAGGGCCAAAACCGCGTCTTCGAACCCTTCTACTCGGACTCGGGAGCGCGGCTCGGCCTCGGCCTCACCATCGCGCAGTCGATCGTCGAGGCGCACGGCGGGCGCCTCTGGCTCGAGCGGGACGCCGCCGAGATCCCCCCGGGCTTCCGGACCGCATTTCGCTTCACTCTGCCCAGGCGGAACGCTCCAATGGGCCCATGAACGCGCAGCCCAAGGTATTCGTCGTCGACGACGACCCCGCGATGCGGGACTCCCTCGGCTTTCTGATCGGCTCCGTCGGCCGCTCGGTGGACACGTTCGACTCGGCCGAGTCCTTCCTCGAGGCGTACGACCGCGATCAGCCCGGCTGCATCGTGCTCGACGTGCGGATGCCGGGCCTGTCTGGGCTCGAGCTGATGGAGAAGCTCAAGGAGGATCGCTTCGCGCCGCCGGTGATCCTCGTCACCGGGCACGGCGACATTCCGATGGCGGTCCGTGCGCTCAAGGCCGGGGCCTTCGACTTCATCGAGAAGCCGTTCAGCGACCAGGTCCTCCTGGAGCGTATCCAGCAGGCGCTGCAGGCGGACAACGTCGAGCGCTCGCAGGAGCGCGACCGCGCCGACATCGAGCGCCGCGCGGGTCGCCTGACCGCGCGCGAGACCCAGGTGTTCGAGCTGGTCGTCGCCGGCAAGCCGAACAAGGTCGTCGCGTCGGACCTCGGCCTGAGCCAGAAGACCGTCGAGGTCCACCGCGCGCACGTCATGGAGAAGATGCGCGCCGAGAGCTTCGCGGACCTGGTGAAGATGGCGGTCGTGCTCGGTGTGACCGGGCCCCCGCAATCGATCGAGTAGGGGCAACGGCCTCTCCCCGTTCCTTCGTTCGGCCCCTTCCGCGGCGAGCCCGCACTCACGTGCAGTTCCGCGTCCTCGGGTCCGGAAGCCGCGGCAACGCCTCCCTGCTCTGGGCGGGGGATCGGCTCCTGCTCGTGGACGCTGGGCTCACCATCCGGTCCCTGAACGAGCGCCTCGACGAAGCACGGGTCGGGTTCCGAGGGATCGACCACGTCGTGGTGACCCACGGACACCTCGACCACGCGCGCTCCGCGGGCATCGTCGCGAAGCGGCACGGCGCCGTCCTGCACTGTGCGGATACGATCCGCCAGCACCGCGCGCTCAGCCGGGCGCCGGAGCACGCGTCGCTCACGGCCGGAGAGCCGCACCGGATCGACGGCGGGGGCAGCGGCGAAATCACCATCGACGCCCTGCGGGTCCCCCACGACTGCGATCCTACGTTCGCGCTTCGCTTCGAGTCCGACGGACGCGCGCTCGCGCTGGTCACGGACATGGGTGAGCCACGGGACGACGTGGCCAAAGCGTTCACGGATGCGCACGTGGTCGTCGTCGAGGCCAACCACGACCCCGGGATGCTCGCGCGCGGCCCGTACCCGGACGCGCTCAAGGCGCGGGTGGCGGGTCCCGGCGGGCACCTCTCCAACGAGCAGATGGGGTCGATGCTGGAGCGCCTCGCCGGGCCCAGGACGCACACGGTCGTCCTCGCGCACCTGTCCGCGAAGAACAACCTGCCCGGGCTCGCGGTCGAGGCGGCCGAGCGCGCCCTGCTCCGCGCCGGACGCACCGGCGTGCGGATCGTCGTGGCGACCCAGGACACCCCGACGGAGACGATCGATGCATGAACCGGACGACCCGGTGGAGCGGGCAGCGGGCGACGGCGCAGCGCGTGCCGCCGGACCGAGCGAGAGCGACACGGTCCTGGCGCTGATGTCGCGCCACCGGAGCGTCCGCTCCTTCACCCCCGATCCGGTGGACGACTCCACGGTCGAGCGCGCGCTGCGCGCCGCCCAGTGCGCCGCGACCTCGAGCTGGGTCCAGGCGTACCACCTCCTGCAGGTGACCGATCCAGCGGAGCGCGGAGCGATCGCGGACCTGGCCGGAGGGCAGCCCCAGATCACCGAGGCGGGCGCGTTCTTCGTCGTCTGCGCGGACGAGCGCCGGCACCGACTGGTCGCTGCGCGAGCCAAGGCACCGCACGTGCCGTGCCCCGAGTCATTCGTGATCGCGCTCGTCGACGCGAGCCTCTTCGCGCAGAACCTCTGCCTCGCCTTCGAGGCCCAGGGGCTCGGCACCTGCTACATCGGGGGGATCCGCAACGACCTGCCGCGCCTCGACGGGATCCTCGAGCTGCCCGAGGGGGTCCTGCCCCTGTTCGGGCTCTGCGTCGGTACGCCGGCCGCCGATCCGGGGACGCGGCCGCGGCTCCCGGTGCGCGCCGTCTGGAGCAAGCAGCGCTATCCACAGGACGACACGATGCTCGAGGCGATCGACGAGCACGACGCGGATGCCTCCGCGTACTACGGCCTGCGCGGCAAACCGACGCGCAACTGGAGCGGCGGTGTGCTCCGCAAGTACGCGATCGATCCGCGACCGAACGTCGGGCCGTACTACGCGTCCAAGGGCGCGCGGCTGTCCGGCGAGGACGGGGCGGCGGAATCGGGCGGAGCCCCCTGAGGGAAGGACGACCCGACCGCGGGCGGGCTCACTCCCCCCGCGACTCCTCTCGGACTCCGCGCGCGTTGCGCTCGTCCGCGGAGACGATCTTCGGGCCGTCCGGCATGCTCTTGCAGCGCCACTTCACGATCGCCCACATCGCGATGAAGGCGTCCTTGAGGCCGATCTTCTTGCCCTCGTGGTAGTTCCGGCCGTGGTAGCTGATCGGAACCTCCCAGATCGTCACGCCGAGCTTCGCGACCTTCGCGGTCACCTCGGGCTCGACGGCAAACGTGCGGGACTGGATATCGAGCCGCTTCGCGACCTCCGCACGGAACACCTTGTAGCAGGTTTCCATGTCGGAGAGATGCAGGTCGGTGAACATGTTGCTGACGAGGGTCAGCAGTCGATTGCCGTGCGTGTGCCAGAAGGCGTGGACCTTGCCCTTCGGCGTCTTGCGGAAGCGGCTGCCGTACACGACGTCGGCGCGGTCCTCGAGGATCGGCTCCAGGAGCACCGCGTAGTCGCGCGGGTCGTACTCGAGGTCCGCGTCCTGCACGAGAACGACGTCACCGGTCGTCGCCGCGAACCCGGTCGACAGGGCGCCGCCTTTGCCCTTGTTGACCTCGTGGAAGATGCAGCGCACTTCGGCGTGCGTCGCCTCGAGATCGCGCATGATCTCGCGGCTCTTGTCCTTGGACCCGTCGTCGACGAGCACGAGCTCCATGTCGAACGGCTGTTCGAGGACGCGGGCCACGATCTCTCGCAGCGTCGCCTCCTCGTTGTAGACGGGCATCACGACGGACAGCTTCATGGCTCAGGAAGGGGGGTCCTCTTCGAGGGTGGTCAGGCCTTCGAACATGCGGTCGATCCCGAGGAAGGACTCGAGGCCGCGCTGGAGCTCGCCGTAGGCCGGGTCGCCCTCGATGCACCACTGCGGGCGAAGGAAGAGCGGCAGGATCTCGTCATCGGGCCGCGCGCGACGCGACTGCACCGCCTCACGCCGGGCCATCCAGTGGTCCCAGTTCCCGATCAGGTCATTCATCGCGAGGAGGTCCGCCACTGCCGTCTTGGGGATCGGCTCCTGCTCGGGCCGGACCTTACGGAACTTGCGTAGGAAAGAACTTCCGATCCCCTCGGCGGGCAGCGTGGACATCCCCTCGATGCGATAGGAGTCCGGATCCACGAGATCCAGTCCCGACACGGCGCGTCTCAGACCGAGTGCGAGCATCGCGGGGAGGACCCTGCGGAGCTCCTCGTCGCCGTAGTTCTTGAAGCACGCGAGCTGCGGATTGCGGACCTGCAGGAGCCGCAAGCGCTCGGCCGGGACGCGCCGGCTCGTGCTGCTGTGGTGGTGGTAGCAGACGGACGCGGGCACGTAGCGGATCTCGTGTCCGAGGACCCAGGTCCTCCAGCCGAGGTCGACGTCCTCGTAGTACGCGAAGAAGTCGTCGTCGAACCCACCGACGTCGAAGTAGGCCTCGCGCTCCATGGCCATCGCACCGCCGCACGCGAAGAGCGTCTTGCGCGGTTCATCGTAGACGTCGGCCGGCGGCTGCAGGTAACCGCGCTGGATGCCGAAGCCGTGGAAGTTCATCCCGCCACCGGCCGAGTTCAGCACCGACCCGTCCCACGAGTACATCTTGGCCGTGGTCGCGGCGCACTCGCCGCGCACGATCGGAGCGACCAGCGCGCGGAGAAAACCGGCGTCCACGTGCATGTCGTTGTTCAGGAAGACGAGCACCTCGGCGGGCCGGTCCCCCTCGACCGCGGCTCGAGCCCCCTGGTTGCACCCCGCCGCGAACCCGACGTTGCGCGCGTTCTCCACGAGTCGAACCCAGCCGTGCTCGCTGCGCACCGCCTGCTGGCTGCCGTCGTCCGAGCCGTTGTCGACGAGCACGACCTCGTACGCGTCGTCCGGATAGTCGAGGTCCTTGAGCGTCTGGAAGCAGGGACCGAGATGGTGCTTGCCGTTCCAGTTGAGGATCACGATCGACACGCGCGGGAGCTCCGCATCGCGGAGCGGTCGCGTGGCCTCGACGCGCAGCCGATCGCGCGCTTCCTCGGGAGAGCTCGGGGTCGACGTCAACATTCAGCTTCGGAAGGGGCTGCGTCCTCGGGACGGGTCGGCGAGCTCACGGGGCCTCCGGACGCGTTCGGAAGCGTCGCGCCGGAGTGGACGAGGGCGAGTCTAGTGAAGCGGAGGATCGACTTCCCCCCGGACGTGGGGTCATCGCCCGCCAGGATCAGCGTGAGCTCACCTCCGCCCGCGTCGAGCTCGAATCGAGCCGTCCGGACGGCGCGGTACGCGTCGCTCGGTCTCGGCGCGCTCTCGAACACCGCCAGCCGCCGCGCGGGCCCGCTGTCCTCGCGCAGCGAGAGCGTTCCGCCGAGGTCCGTCGCGTCTTCGCCCTCGAAGTGCAGGACTTCAAGCTCGGCCTCGTACACGCCGGCCCCGAGCGAGGGAAGGGCGTACTCCACCGACGCGCCCTGGCGCAGGAGCATCGAATCGGGCGCCTGGAATTCGGCGCCCTCGCTCGATGCGCCCGGCGCCAGCACGGCGACGTCGTGGCGCCCCCCGACCGTCGAGACGTCCACGGTGCGCTCGACGCAGGCGAGCGCTCGGTAGCGCGCCTCGGTCTCCGCGCCGTTCTCGTCGAGCGTCTTGATCGGGATCCAGTCGGCGCTCTGCAGCCTCTCGAGCAGAGCCCGATCCTCGATCAGGGACTGGAGCTTGTCCGCGAGATCCTCGGCGTCCCCCACCGCGAACCGGAGGCCGTCGACCCCGTCGCGCACGAACTCGACCATTCCACCGATGTCGCTCGCGACGACCGGCGTCTCCACGAGGAACGCCTCGTGGATCGTGATGGGCGAGTTCTCGTACCAGACGCTCGGGACGACGAGGACGTCGATGTCTCGATACACCTCGCTCAGGCGCGAGTTGTCGAAGCGGCCGTGGAAGCTCACGGGTGCCCCGCGGGCCGTCGCGGCGACCTCGGCGTGGTGCGCGTCCGTCTCCGGGTCGAAGCCGCCGTGCACGTGGACCTGGAACCGGTCCCCGAACCCGCGCGCCGCGAGCTTGGCCGCGGCCTCGACGAGCGTTCCGACGCCCTTGTACCAGACGACGGAGCCGATGAAGCCGAAGCGTACGCGCCCCTCGGGGTCCGGCGTCTTCTCGAGCGCTTCGACGTGGTCGGTGCGCATCCCGTTGTCGCTGAAGAGGAACGTGTGCGGATCGAAGGCGCCCGACTCCAGGTACTTCTCCCGCAGGAAGCGACTCGGACTGATGCGCAGATCGGCGGCCGCGTAGGCCTCGACGACGTCGCGCTCCCGCTCGCGCAGGACGGTGTAGTCGGAGGCTTTGCGGGCGAGCTTGCCGGCAGCCTCCTCGTCGCCGAGGAAACCGGCGAGCGCCTCGAGCACGCGTCCGCCCCCGATCTGGTCGAGCTTCGCAACGCGCTCGACGTGCGCGAGGCCGCGCTCCTTCACGCACAGGTAGCAGCCCGACCCCATGTTGCTCGGGCAAATGCTCCCGTCGGGTCGGATCATCTGGACGCGGCTGCAGAGCGCCCAGTAGTCGTGGCAGGTCACGACCGTTCCGAGGCCGCGCCGGCGCGCGATGTCCACGAGCCCGATCGACGTGTGGATGAGGTGCTGGAAGTGCACGACGTCCGGCCGCACCTGGTCGAGCACGCGCGAGAAGACCTGCTCGGGCCCGCTCTTCGAGAAGCTCTCGCGCAGGCCGGCGTGGTCCAGGCGATGGGTCATGCGCAGGACGCGCAGTCCCTCGAACTCCTCCTCGCGCAGCGTGAAGTCGGGTTCGTCGCCCGCGGCAGGTGCTCGAGTGAGCACGGTGACCCCGTGCCCGCGCCGGAGCATCTCGCGCGCGATCCCGAGCGTGTAGATCTCCGTGCCGGCCCACGTGTCGGGCGGGAAACCGTGCACGACGTACAGGAGCTCGAGGCGACCCGACGCGCGCATGCGCGTGCTCGGCCTGCGCTTCGACGTTCGACCGCCCTCGTAGAGTCCGTCGAACATCGCGGCGCGCAGCTCGCGCCCCTCGGCCCGCAGCACCTCGACCTCGGGCGCGGCGAGCCCGAGCTCTGGAGCGAGCTCGTCGAGGCGAGCCCCGTCCTGCTTCGAGAGCAGCTCGGTCAGGGCGCGCGCGTCGCTCGCCGACGCCACGCAGATACGATCGAGCCACTCGGCGCTGAACTCGCCGTCGATGCGCGTGCGCTTGCGCGTCTCGTCCGCGTCGTAGTCGTGGCTGTGTTCGACGCTGGCGGCGTCGTCGTAGACGACCGTGTAGCCCGCCTCGAGGAACGCACGCGCCATCAGCACGTCCTCGCCGAACGGCGTCCGTGGGAACGGATGCCGCTCCCACAGGTCGCGCCGGAACGCGGACGCCACGTCGTTGAAGTTGTAGAGCAGGCGCCGCTGGTGCGGGTCGAGCTCGGCGTAGACGTCCGGCTCGGGCAGCCGGACCTCCCGCCGCCCCTCCTGATACCCGGGGTCACCCTCGCTGAAGATCTTGGTGAGCGTCCGCGCGTCCGGCCTCGGCACGTTCCTGCAGTAAGCAGCGCCAACCTCGTCGCTCCCATCGAAGTTCGCGACGAGCGTGGCGAGCCAGTCGGGCGACGCGGGAATGGCGTCCTGCGTGACGAAGACCAGGATCTCCGCGCCGGTCCGGCACGCCAAGAGGTTGCGCGTGTCCCCGTGGTCGAACTCGACGCCGTGGATGCGCTCGAGCTTGAGCGGCACGGGGAAGTCGTCGCGCGCCCGTTCGAGGAACTCCCAGGTACCGTCGTTCGAGCTCGAGTCGATGACGACCATCTCCCACTCGAACGGAGTTCGCTGCGCGCGGAGGGCGTCGAGTACCCGCGCGAGGAATTCCATCCCCTGGTAAGTGGGCATCAGGACCGCGGCGCGCAGCCTGTTCGATTCGGAGCTCATGCGTGGGGACTCAAACGTGAGGACTCTGCGGGGACTCGAGGCCACGGGCGGACGACGGCGGCGGCGCGGAAGGCGCGCGTGTAGGACCCGGGGTGTCGACGCCGTCGTCGACCGAGCCCGACGTCGACGCGCCGCCGGGCGCGGCCGAACCGAGGAGCAGGCTGCGGAGGTCCTGGGCGCGCGCGGCCCCGCTCCACTCGGGCGCTTCGCGACGGCTCCCGACGAGCTGCCCCAAGAGCTGCCCGCCGCGGACGAACGGCGCGCGCAGGAGGGAGATCGGCTCGAACCGCGTGCGCCGCGCGAAGCGCAGGTCCTCGAGCAGCTCGTGGACGAAGCCGCGCAGCGCCGCGACGGGCCCACGCCGAACGACGTGTCCGTGGAACGCGCGATGGAACGCGGCATCCGAGCGGTAGCGTTTGAACGCGCCGACGGGGCCGTAGCTGTGCGCGTGTTCGACGGTGGCTCCGGGCGCGGAGACGAGCGTCCACCCCGCGCCGAGTACGCGCGCCGCCCAGGCGCAGTCCTCCCCGAACGGAACGTCGGGGAACGGGTGCCGGGCCAGGACGTCGGCTCGGATGCAGCTCGCGACGTTGTTGAACCGAACGAGCTCGGCCCGCGCGTGTCCGTCCAGCGCGTCCAGCTCGTCCGGGCCCCCGCGGAAGCTGTGCCGCCATGCGACGACGCTGGCCTCGGGGGCGTCGTCCACCGTGCGCTGCGTCAGGGCGCACTCCTCCGATCCGGCCACGACACGCGCGACGGCGCCCGCCACCTCGGGGTCGTCGAGCGCGCCGACCAGCGTGGCCAGGAAGTCGCCCCCCACCGGGACGGCGTCCTGGGACAGGAACACCAGCACGTCTCCCCGTGCGCCCTCGGCGAGCGCGTTGCGCGTCCGTCCGTGGCCGAACCGCTCGCGTGGAATGACCTCGACCGTGAACCCGGCCGCCTCGAGCGCCGCCACGGTCCCGTCGTCACTGGACGAGTCGATCGCGCGGAGCTCCACGTCTCCGCCGTAGCGCTGCGCGCGCAGGCTCGGGAGCAATCGCTCGAGCTCGCGCTCCCCGTCGAGCGTCGGGATGAGGATGGAGACCGCAGGAAGGGGCATGGGACGGCCGAAGTTTATCCAGCCCCGGGATCACGTGCGGCCGCAGAGCTCCCTGTAGTTGCAGCGGGGACACTCCCTCCCGCTCTCGGCCTCGGGGACCATCGGGAAGGCCTCGGAGTCTCCTTTGGAGCGGTCCGCGTCGAAGTGGACGGCGCGCATCTCGCCGATCGAGCTCTCGATGCGAGCCAGCGCAGCCTCGAGGACGTCCCCGTCGACGGTGACCTCCGCGATGGCCCCGTCCAGGAGGTAGACGTCCGCTGCCCGGGTCCGCGCGGGGTCGACCTCCCAGCGCTCCCTCGCGTAGAAGGCGTAGACCTCGAGCTGGAACGCATCTGCCGGGCTCGGCCGGCCCGTCTTCCAGTCCAGGATCCGGACCGTGCGCTCGGCGGATTCGGACGGTGCGAGGTACGCGAAGTCCGGAACGGCGAACACCTTCGTGTCGAAGAGCTCGAACGTGCTCATGTCCTCGCAGGCGAGCCAGTCGCGCGGCTCCGACGCGCGGGCTTCGGCGAGCTCCTGGCCCGTGAAGAACTCATCGAGGCACCGGCCGATGCGATCGACGAAGCGCTTGCCGTAGTCCCCCGCCGCGCCGGTCGACTCGTCGATGTCGGCCTCTTCGTAGTGGTGCTCCGCGAGCCGGACCGACTTCGCGGGGCGCGCCTTCCAGGCGCCGTCGCGGGACGTCTTGTACCCGCGTCGCAGCTCGGCGACGGCCCACGCGCGCGCTTCCTCCGAGGTCCAGCCGAGGCCCTGGTCGCGCCGCGCGAAGAACTCGGCGATCGCGCGATGGACGATGTCCCCCGCGAGCATTGGCATGCGGGTCATCTTCTTGAGCAGGTACGCCCGGCGGCGCTCCGGATCGGCGTTCCGACCCCACCCGAGCCAGGAGAGGTAGTAGTCGAAGTAGTAGCGCCTCTTGCAGGCCGCGAAGGTGCGCGCGCGCGAGGTCGACCAGGAGAGCTCGTGAACGATCGCCATCGCCCACGAGAATACGCGAAGGACCCCGGTCGGGCGTTCAGGCTCGCCCTGCGATCGCCTGGAAGTCGACCTCGCGAAGGGGCTTCGAGATGGAGCGTTCCGCGCCAGCCGCCCGCGCGCGCCCGTCGTCCAGCTTCGCCTGCTCCGTGCCCTCGAGCGCCCGCGTGAGAGTGGCGACCTCCATGCGCGGGAGGGCGCGATCCGCCTCGACGGCGCGGATCCGGGCCACCAGGCGTGCTCCGCGCTCGCCGTCGATCTCCGCATCGACGAGCACCGTGTCGAAGGCTGCGGCGGCGGCACGGACCGTCTCGATCGCCTCGCCCTCCGTCGACGCGATGACGACCTCCGCCCCGAGCAGCTCGAGGCGGCGCCGAAGAATGCGCTGAGAGGCGACCGAACACTCGGCGACCAGGATCCGCCTGCTGCGCGCCGGCTCGGTCGAGCCGCGGCTGCCGAGGGCGAGCGGCACCTCGAGCGTGCAGGCGAGACCTCCGCCCGGGGTCCTACCGCTGGAGAGAGCGCCGCCCATCGCGTCGGCGAGCTGCATGGCGAGCCCCCAGCCGAGCCCGCCGTTCCGCAGCGAGCGCCGCCGCGGCGCAGCGGGCCAGGCCTCGGACTGGGCCGATCGTTCGCGCAGCCCGAACAACAGCGCGCCGCGTTCGCTGTCGCAGTCGAGGGTCACGATGAGCTCGAGGCCCGGCTCGGAGCCTGACAGTGCGTCTTCGACGAGGTGCTCGAGCGCGAGCCGGATGCACGGGGCGTCGGCGACGAAGTCGAGGCCGAGATCGACGTCGATGCGATCGTCCACGCGGAGAGTGACTCCCTCGCGGGCAGCCCTCTGCTCGGCGCCGCCGACGACGTCCTCGACGAGCGCCAGCGGATCGAAGGAGCGCGCCGACGGCTGCGGGAGCCGCGCCAGGGCGGCGCTCGCCCGGAGGACTCCATGCACACCGTCGAGGAACCCGGCGAGGCTGTCGCGCAATCCGAGGACCTCGTGAGCGTCCATGGTGCGATGCGCCGCGGAGTCGTCGACGCGCGCGTCGAGGAGATCGACCAGCGCACCGACGTCGCGCTCGGCCGTGGCGCCGAGGAACTCGAAGAGGATCCCGAGCTGGTCCGCGCGGGCTTCCGCCACCTGGCGCGAACGCTGCCTCGGCGTCACCTCCTCGAGCATCGAAACGAGCTGGTCCGCAGCGCCCGCGTCGTCGAAGACGGGAATCCGAGTGACGCGGACCGGTCGACGGTCCCCCGCCACGCGCGCGACGGTCTCGCGCACGGTTCGACCGGCGCTCTCGAACGTGCGTTCGTCCTCGACCTGCTCACGCGCCGCACGCTCCTCACCCCAGACGTCGTCGGTCGGTCGGCCGGCGAGCTCCTGCCGCGTTCGGCCGCAGAGATCCTCGAAGCGGCGGTTCGAGCGCAGGACGCGGAAGCCGTCACAGGCGTCCGACACGGCAATCGCACCGGGCATCGCCTCGATCAGAGCGTCCAGGAGCCGGCGGTCGCGCGCGAGCGCCTCACGCTCGCGCGCGATCGAGGACTCGTCGCGGAACTCGATCAACACTCCGGTTTCGACCGGACGCAGGGTGGCGCGCAGCCAAACGGCCTCGCCGTCGCTTCGTCGATGCTCCTCGAGGCCTCCGCCGCCCGCGTCGAGCGCGATCCGCGCGGCGCGCTCCACGAGCGATGCGTCCCCGGAGGCCAGGTCGCGGGCGAGCTCTTCGGCGCCCTGGCTCAGGACGATCTCGACCTCGCCGAGCGAGGCCGCCTCGAGGTCCGCTGGCACGCCGAGCACCAGCGCCGCCGGCGAGGGCAGCAGCTCCACGGCCCGGACGAGGCGCTCGGAGCGCTCCTCCTGATCGGCGCTCGGGGGGCCGTCTTGGACTGGACCGGGAAGGGGGCGTCCTGAAGCTCGACTCGATTCGTGCATCCTGGGGCTGTGCCCAGGTTGATCGGCAGAACGCCCGAGGAGCTGAATTCCCGCGTCCGACAGAAGGAGTTCGCTAGGAGAATTCCTCGACCCACTCGGAACGGGCTTCGGAGGCTCCCTCAGCCGGCGAGGCGCAGCTCACCCCTCTCGCAGTGCAGCTCGCACGGCTCTCCCTTCTCGTGCGAGAGCAGGCGCGTCGGGCCGCGCCAGAGCCGCTCGATCGTCCGCAGCATCTCACCTGCGTCGTCGAGCTCGAGGTCGCGCCCGTCGTGCTCGTGCCGCAGCGTAAACACGCCGCCGTCCGTGCCGTCGAGCCGGATCCTCGGCGCACCGCCCCAGGCGAGGCTCCTGAGGAGCTCCGCCTTGACCGCTTCGGGTTCGCGGGTCCCGATGCGCGCGTCGCCGCGCGACTCCTCGCGTACGAAGAGACTCGAGCGCGCGATGAAGGCCTCGTCGAGAACCTCGTCGACGAAGCTGACGTCGTTGTGGACCGCCCGAAGCCGGAACAGATCCAGCCCCGCGCGCTCGGCGTGCCGGAACAGATCGATCCCCAGCTTGTAGGGATTGAGACGCCCCGGCGCCGTGCTCGTCGCGCCCGAGTGGCAGTCCGCGAAGTCGACGACCTCCGAGGCCTCGAGAAGTCCTGTCGTCAGGAGCCGGCTGTGCCAGAAGGACGCCCAGCCCTCGTTGATGATCTTCGTCATCCGCTGGGGCAGGAAGTACTCGGCCTCGTCGGCGACGATCGACAGCAGGTCGCGCTCCCAGGCCTCGAGCGGGGCGTGCTCCAGCAGGAAGCGCATCACGTCGAACGGGGAGCGCTGCGGCGCCTCGACGGGGACATCGTCGCCGCCGCAGAGCGCCTCGAGCGCGCGCCGGCCGCGCTCGGCGGCAGAGATCTGCGCAACCGATGCCGCCCGGCTCCGCTTCATAGGCCCGTACGGGTCGATCAGGGGCTCGAGGCTCAGCGCGGCGTCGAGGAACCGCTCGACCACGTCGGGCCCGCGCGCGTCGACGTGCGTTTGCACGCGGCGCGCGTGCTCGTCGAAGCGCTCGAGCATGCGGCGCTCGGTCGGCGCGAACCACGCGTTGTTTCTGAAGAAGTCCGCGTGCCCGAACACGTGGGCCATCACGAGCTTCTGCTCCAGGAGCGTGTTCGAGCGCACGAGGTAGGCGATCGTCGGATCGTGGTTGATCACGAGCTCGTAGATCTTCGACAGCCCCCAGTCGTGCCCGCGCGCGAGCCGCTCGTACTCCATGCCGAAGCGCCAAGAGGCGTAGCGGACTGGGAAGCCCCCGTAGGCCGCCACCGCGTTGACGTCCGCCGCGTCGAGCATCTCGAAGACGACGTCGAAGAACGTCAGTCCCGCGTCGAGCGCTGCCGCCTCCGAGGCGTGCGCCGCCTCGAGGAGCCGGGCGGGGAGCGTCGGTCCGTGCACCATCGCGCGTGTGCCGCCCTCAGCGCCCCTGCCCGAGAAAGGCCTTGATCGCGTCCGGGATCCCCGCGCGGTCGTTCACGGCGGACGTCACGACGCACTCGTCTTCCGAGAACGCGAGGTCGAGGTCCTTTTTGAACTGCCCCGAGCCGTAGGCGCTCTTGACCTGCCCGTAGCAGAACTGATTGACGCGCGGCAGGAGCTCGTCGCGCACGAGACCGACGCAGCGCTCCGTGTCACGCGCGCTCCAGTTGTCCCCGTCCGAGTAGTGGAACGGGTAGATGTTGTAGTCCTCGGCGCGGTAGCGCGTCTTCACGAGGTCGAGGCACAGCTCGTACGCGGACGAGATCTTCGTCCCGCCGGACTCGCGCAGATGGAAGAAGGTCTCCTTGTCGACGACCTTTGCCACGGCGTCGTGGACGATGTACACGACCTCGAGCGAGCGGTACTGGCTCCGGAGCCACGTGTCGATCCAGAAGGCCTCGATGCGGACGATCTCCTTCTGTTCACGGCCCATCGAACCCGACACGTCCATCATGTGGAAGATCACCGCGCTCGACTCGGGGCGCGGGACCGGGCGGCGGGCCCGAAACCGCTCGTCGTCCGGGATCGGCGTCACCACGGGCATCTCCGGGTCGAAGCCGCCCGATGCGATCGTGCGCACGAGCGCGCGCCGGAACGTCCTGCGGAAGTGCCTCAGCGACTTCGGACCCTGGGCCTGGACGCCGTTCCAGCGTCCCCCCATCACCTCGAGCTCGTCGCGTCCGCGCGGCTCGATGCGCGGGAGTTCGAGCTCTTCGCCGAGCATCGCCGCGAGTTCCTCGAGCTCGACCTCGGCCTCGAGCACGTGCCGGCCCGCCTGTTCGCCGGCGCCGCCCGCGCCGTCGCCCTCACCGGGCGCGCCGTCCGCGGGGTCACCCTCGCTTCCGTCCCCGCGGCCGACGCCGCCGCCCTCGCCGCTCCCGAAGCGGAAGCGAGGAAGCTCGATCGACGGCACGGGCACGCTGACGACCTTGTCCCCCTGCTTCCCGACCAGCTCGGTCGACGACAGGTAGCGCCGCAGATCCTCGCGGATCTTGCCGCGCACGACGTCCTTGAAGCGCGCGCGGTCGCGCGTCATCCGGTAGACCTGCCCGCCCATGGTCCGGCTCAGGCGGCCTCCTCACCGTCGCCTTCGCTCGCGGCGCGCGCTGCCGCCTCGGCCTCGGCCTCGTCGCGGACGAAGAGCCCCGCCACGTCGCGCATCACGGCCTCTGCGCTCGCCTCGTCGTAGCCGAAGCGGCGGCAGAGACGGTCTCGGATCACCGCGAGCTTCTCGTTCGTGTCGCGGTCGACGACCGACGAAACGAGCGTCGTGAGCTGGATCTGGTCGCGCTGGTCCTCGAAGAGCTTGAGCTCGAGCGCGCGTCGGAGCCGCTTGTTCCTGCGGTAGTCGAACTGCGCGCCCTCGAGGTGCAGCGCAGCGATGTAGTTCATCAGTTCGTGCCGGAAGTCGTCCTTGCGCGCGTCCGGGATCTGCGTCTTCTCCTCGACGCTGCGCATCAGACGCTCGTCCGGCTCGCGCGGGTTCCCGTCCTCTCCCACCACGCGCTCGTGCGTCGTGTAGGCGCGGACGTTGTCGAGGTACTTCGCGCACAGGCGGTCGAGCGCTTCCTCGTCCGCGGCGATGGCCGCCTCGACCTCCTCCCGGATCACTGCGTCGTACGCGTCGCGCACGACTGCGACCAGCCCCCGGAACGTCTTGCGCTGCTCTTCGCTGGCGACCATCGAGTGGGCGCCGAGGCCCGCCTCGATCGCGTCGAGAACGTCGCGCGGTCCGATCACTCGCTTGTCCGCGACGAGGCAGGACGCGATGCGGTCCTGCACGTAGCGCGGGCTGATGCCCTCGAGGCCCTCACGCGGCGCGCTCGCACGCAGATCGCGCACGTCGTCCGCCGTAAGACCCTGGACCTCTTCACCGTCGTAGGCGCGCGCCTTGCCGAGGCGCGTCAGCGTCGGATGCTTGGGATCCTCCAATCGCGTGAGCACCGCCCAGAGCGACGCCATCTCGATCGAGTGCGGCGCCAGTCTGCGTCCGGCGGAACCGCGGCGGCCGAAGCGCCGCCGGTGGATCTCGGCCTCGTCCGTGACCCGGAGGTTGTACGGAACGTCGATCCGGATCGTCCGGTCGCGGAACGCCTCCATGAGCTCGTTGCTCTGGAGCTTGCGGAACTCCGGCTCGTTGGTGTGACCGAGGATGACCTCGTCGATGTGCGTGGCCTGGAACTTCTTCGGCTTGATCGTGTGCTCCTGCGTCGCCCCGAGCAGGTCGTACAGGAACGCGACGTCGAGCTTCAGGACCTCGATGAACTCGAGCATCCCGCGGTTCGCGACGTTGAACTCGCCGTCGAAGTTGAACGCGCGCGGGTCGCTGTCGGAGCCGTACTCGGCGATCTTGCGGTAGTTGAGGTCGCCGGTCAGCTCGGTCGAGTCCTGGTTCTTCTCGTCCTTCGGCTGGAACGTTCCGATGCCGATGCGGCGCGACTCCGAGAACGTGAAGCGTCGCACGCGCACGTGCCGAAGCGCACCTTCGAGCGAGCCCTCGCGGCGCGTGAGCTCGTCGAGCCAGAAACGCGAGACCGGATCGAGCTCCCCCTCGATGCGCAGCCTGTCCTCGCGCGGCTCGACGGCCGCGAGCCGGGACTCGATCGCGGTGCGAGCGGCCTCGGGCAGGAGCAGGAGCGGGTCCTGGTTCGTGGCCGAGGGGATCACCTCTCCGTCGACGTGCCAGTCGAAGGTGTGGACGGCGCCCTCGTCGGAGCGCGTGTAGTGCTCGAGGCCACGCTTGAGCAGGCGCGCGATCGTGCTCTTCGCCGAGCCGACCGGACCGTGCAGGAGAATCATGCGGCGCTCGGGACCGAGGCCGCGCGCGCCTGCCCGGATCGTCGTGACGAGTTCGTGCAGCGACGCGTCGAGCCCGAAGATCGCGTCCGGTCCGAAGCGTGCGTCCGGGTCAGCGAGCCGCTCGCGGCCGTGCGGGTCGTCGAAGATCCGCCACCGAGGCGCCTCGCCCTTCGCCGCGGAGTCCTTGCCGTGCGACTCGATCATGTCGGCCATGCGCTGCCACGCGTTGCGCGCGAGCGCCGGCGTTCGATCCACGAGGGCCAGGTACTCGTCGAGGCTCCCCTCCCAGCTCGGCTCGGACTCCTCGGCGCGCCCGAGGAACGCGGACGCGATCTCGAGCAGGCCGGCGCCGCCGTCGACGTGTCCCACGTGATTCGCGGCTCCGGAGGTCGCGTCGTCGGGGTTCCGGGCGTCGTCCGGGCGGGGTTGTTGGCGCATGGCGAGAGCGGGCCGGTTGGGCCGGATGGGCGGTCGGCTCCAGGGCAGCGCCGCTGGAGCCATCGGTCGGTCGACGGCGCCGGGGCAACGCGACCGACTTCGGTGGAGCCGAGCGGACACGTCCAGCGAACGGTGGATTCGTCACGCGCGGGCGACGGCCGCCGGGCCGGACCCCGGACGTTCGATTCTCGGCACCCGTCGACGCAGGCCTGAAGACGAACGGTCGCCTCCGGAGCGCGGGAAAGGGCGCCCCCCACGCACGCCCTTCAGCGCAGCTCCGGCGGCTCCGAAGGGGACTCGTGCGGAGGCTGTAGCGTCGTGAGAGGCACGGACACACGGGCTCCGACCGCACCGACGCTCTTGAGATGGAGCACGAGCTCCTCCTCCCCCGTCAGCTCGGGATGGTCGAGGACGAGACGCACGCGCCGCGCCCCGGGGGGGAGATCGAAGCGCGCGCTCCCGCGCCGCACGGAGCGCACGCGGAGGACGCCGGAGGCGTCTTCCACCGCGCACGCTGCGAAGGCCCGGGGATGACCGCGGACGGCGAACGAGAGCTCGCACGGGACGGCGCCCCCGCGCTCGGCGCCGGGCGTTCTTCGGGCCGCGCCCCTCGAAGCGTGCAGCGTGGCGTCGACGACCCACGACGTCGGGCCGACGCGTTGCACGCTCGCCGGCTCCAGCGTGAACCGCGGGGCGGCCGCGTGCACCGAAGCCGCCGCCGACATGACCGCGAGCGGCTCACCCACGGCCTGGAAACCGCGGCCCAGACCCTCCTCCACGAAGAGACGCAGCGATCCCGGAGGTGCCTTCGCGCCGGCCGGCGCGGAGGTCGCGCGTTCCGGGCCCACGGCGACCACGCCGATGCAGGAAGCGCGCCTCCGGTCGAGCAGCCAGTCGACGACGCTCGCGACGTCGGCTCGCGCTCCGGGGTAGTGGCCTGCGCTGCGCGGCGAGTCTGCGCGGGCGAGGCCCCATTGCGACGGGAAGTTCCGATCGAACGCGACGCCGCTTGCGTCGCCGGTGTCTGCCTCGGGCACCACCAGTTCGAGCGCGAACTGCGCGTCTCCCGCCTCGACCGCGTAGCCGAGCGCGAGCGCGTCGAGCCGCGCGACGACGTCCTCGGGAGCGGGCTCCGGTCCATCCGGCTCGAGGACGACCGCGACGGAGGGAAGCCCGGCGGCGCCGATCCGCACGACCGCGCACGGGTGCGGTCCGGGGCCGGTGTACGTTCGCGCCTCGACGCCGAGCTCGGCCTCCACGCTCCGCGCGAAGCCGTCGTAGGGTGTTTCCGCGCCCGTCGGCGCAGCGACCGCACCGAGTGCGAGCAGGGCGGCGACCCACGTCACGGCCGCACCTCCCGCCGGGCCTCGCGGCCGCGGCCGAAGCGCGCCCGGAGCACGACCGGCGTGCCCTCCGGGAGTCGGACGAGCCACGCTTGGCGCTCGGTCGACGCGCGCCCGAGCAGCGCGGGCAGCGGGGTGCGCTCGGCCCCTGCGAGCAGGAGGCCTCCCCCGCCGACCTCGAGGCTGAGCTCGCCGCCCCCCGGCGTCCCGGCCAGGTCCAGGGGCAGCCCGCCCCGGTTGACCACGCGCGCGGAGAGTTCGACGCAGTCACCGTGGCGCGCGACCTCGACGACCTCGATGTCCAGCCGCGGGAGCGCCTCGACCGTCTCGAGCACGAACTCCTCCACACCGCGCAGGGCGGCCGGGAGGAGGTCCTCCGGCGGATCGAAGCGCGTGCGCGGCTCGAACCCGCCGACGAGCGCGATGCGGCCCGCACCCACGTCGATCGGATGCCAGTCCACGAAGCCCGCGCCGCCGCGCGCCTCGTCGATCCATCGGCACCAGGCGGAGCGGCCGACCTCCAGCGCGCACGGGACCGCGCCCGGCGGACCGGCTGCCCCGGGAGTGAGTGACCGCGACGCGGGGGAACCCGACGCGAGCGGCACCGAATCCAGAGCGAACAACGCCGCGACGCCCGGTGCGTTCTCTGCGTCGTGGGCTCCTCGCCCGATCGGTCCCCAGACCGAGACCTGGACGGCGCGAGCCCCCACGGCCTCCTCGAGCCAGGCGAGCGCGTGCCCCTCGAAGCGGGCGCTGCGCGGACCGGCCGACGCCCGTCCGGTGGACGCGGTGAACAGAGCCTCCAGCGCGTCCGCTCCGCTCGGCAGCGGCTCCGCGCCCGAAGCCTCGCGCGGCTGAACGAAGCGCAGGCCGCCGTGCTCTCCGCCGAACACGAGCGCGAGGTCGACCTCCTCCTCGACCGCCAGATCGGCCAGCGCACGCGCGACGGGTTCGCTGAGCGGACGGGCGGACCCCGGCCCACCGGCCCAGCCGGTCGGGAAGTGCTGGTCGTAGCGGACGCCGCCCTCGGCGTCCTCGTTGAACCGACCGTCCCCGTCGTCGTCGCGGCCCTCGCGCACGAGCGTGTAGCGGACCGCGGAGCGTTCCCCCGCGGGGAGGAGCCGCGGTGGCGTGCCCTCGAGCTGCCAGGGACCGAGCGGGTCCTCGAGCAGCATGTCGAGCACGAGGCCGTCGCCGTCGAGATCGTCCGGCGGGTCCTCCGCGAACGCACCGTCGCCGTCGTCGTCGAACGGACGCCGGTTGCGGCCCTCGGGTCGACCGCTCTTCGCAGCGCGCGCGTCCGCGAGAGCGTCGGGCGACGCCGCGGGCACCAGGAGCACCCGCACGTCGCGCCGGAGAGTCGGGAGCCGCTCCGTCAGGAGCGCTCCTGCCCGCAGGACCGCCAGCGAGCTCGCGATGGAGCGGCCGTCCAGGCCGCCGACGAGGAGAACCGTCCACTGCTTCTCGTCCGTCTCGCGCGGACCGTCGGGAGCCGGCGCGATCTCCAGGCAGCGGAGCGAACGCCCTCCTCGCGAGGTCGCGAGCTCACGCACGAACACTTCGCCGGGCGCGGCCTCCGCCCACGCTTCGAGCGTCGCCTCGAGCCCGTCGTACGCCGAGTAACGCGCGGGGACCGAGCACGTAGTCCCCTCACCGCCGCCGCGACTCGCGCCGAGCAACGCGCTGTTGCGCGCGCCGATCCAGACACCCGTCAGGAGCGACGCGGCAGCGATCCAACGGACACTACGCACGAGGAGCGCGATCGAGCGCTGGCGCCGGGCCGCTTGAGGGGATCCCGAGGCAGGCGGTCGGGCGTTCCGTGCGGGGGCGCGTCCGTCTCGATCGAGGACGAGAGGCGGCGGAGCCGGATCCGGGCGCTGCCTCCCCGACCAGTGACGGTCCCGGCGTTCGGAGACCCCGCGGCATGGGGTCCAGCGTCATGGGGCCCAGCGTCGAGGAACACAGCGTCGGGGGACACAGCGTCGAGGGACACAGCGTCGAGGGACACAGCGCCTTAGGACCCGGCGCCGCGGAGCCGGGGACCCGAAGGGCGCGAGACCGAGCGGAGAGGGTCCGTCAGACCGGGCCGTCGACGCCGTCCGTGACCAGCCGCGCCTCGCCCTGGCGCTCGGCGGCGCGCGGTGGCGCCGCGGCGGGGATCTCCACGATGGGTTCCCCGGTCTCGTCGTCGCGCGCCGAGACCTCGCCTTCGGATCCGTCCTCGGCCCGTGGCGCGTCGTCGTCGTCGTCCGAACGGGTCGCCGATCCCGTCGAGTCCGGCGCGAACTCGTCGACGTCGTCGAGCTCCACGCTGACGAAGCGCGAGACGCCCTTCACCTGCATCGTGACGCCGTAGAGCGCCTGGCTCGCCGCCATCGTGCCCTTGTTGTGGGTCACGACGATGAACTGGGTGGTCGACTCGCGGAAGCCCTCGAGCATCCCGAGGAAGCGGTCGATGTTCGCGTCGTCGAGCGCGGCGTCGACCTCGTCCAGGACGCAGAAGGGGCTCGGCCTCGCCTCGAAGACGGCGAACAGGAGAGCGAGCGCCGTCATCGTCCGCTGTCCGCCGGACAGCAGTCCGATCGACAGGAGCTCGCGGCCCGGCGGACGCGCGACGATCTCGACGCCGGCTTCCAAGACGTCCGCCTCCTCCTCGAGCTTGATGTCGGCGCGGCCGCCGCCGAACAGCAGTCGGAAGATGCGCTGGAAGTTGCCCCGGACCTCCTCGAAGGTCTCGACGAACATGCGCCGGGTCTCCTCGTCGATCGTCCGGATCGTCTCGGACAGCGCGCGCCGCGCCTCGGCGAGGTCCGCAGCCTGTGTCTCGAGGTGCTCGAGGCGACCCCCGACCTCCTCGAGTTCGTGCACCGCCTCGACGTTGACCGGTCCGATCTTGTCGAGCTGCTTCTTGAGGTCCGCGACGCGCCGGTCGAGTTCGCCGAGCTCCTGCGGTTCGAGCATCTCCGCGCCGGCCTCGTCGTGCGCACGGGCGAGCGCGGCCGCGTCCGCACCGAGCTCCTCGTCCGCGCGCTGGAGCAGCTCCTCGCGCGCGAGTTCGGCCCGCTGCGCGCCCATGCGCGCCTTGCCGAGCGCTTCCGAGCGCTCGTCGAGATCGCCCTGCACGGCCTCCGCGTCCCGGCGCGTCTCGCGGATCCGCTCCTGGCCGGAGCGCTCCTTGGCCCGCAGTTCGGTCGTGGCCTCCTCGTGCGCGTTCAGCGTCTCGCGCATCCCGGTCGCCTCGGCCTCGATGCCGGTGACCTCCGCCTCGCCCTCCGACGCGGAGCGCGCGTAGGTCGCGGCCCGCTGCTCGGAGCGGTCGATCTCGGAGCGCGTCTCGTCGATGAGCCGCTCGGAGCTCGCGATGCGCTGCTCGAGTCCACCGAGCTCCGCCTTCGCGGCGCTGAGCTCGACCTGGGCCCGGCCCTCCTCCGCGCGCAGGTCCTCGCGCTCCGCCTCGAGCGTCCGGCGCGTCTTCTCCATCTGCTCGAGCCGCTCGTTCTCGGCCTCGAAGGCCTCGGACGCGCGCTCGCGCTGCTCCGTGACCTCGGCGATTCCGGACTCGGCTGCGTCCACCTCGGACTGCGCCTTCGTGCGCTCCTCGGCGTGGGCGCTTCGCGCCGCCTCGAGGTCGCGCATGCGTGCCTCGGCGGCCTTGACCTTGGCCTCCGCGCTGCCCGCGGTCGTCCGCGCGTCGTCGCGCGCCGTCGACGCCTCGTCCCGGGCGGTCTGGGCGGCTCCGAGCGACACGGTGACCTCGTCGATGGAGCGCACGAGCTCCTCGCCGCGCACCTGGAGCGAGCTGCGCCGGGCCTCGAGGTCGGCCGCGCTGGATCGGCGCCCGACGAAGCCCTGGCTCACCTCGCGGAAGCCGCCGACGAGGCCCGCCGAATCGACGAGCTCCCCTGCGGGGGTCACGAAACGCCAGCCGGGCTCACGCCCGACGAGATCGAGCGCGACGTCGAGGTTGGACACCACGACCACGTCGCAGAAGAGGGCGTGGACGAGCTGGCGCATGTCCTCGTCGCACTGCACGAGATCGCCGAGCCGCCCCTCGACGCCGGCACCGAAGCGCGCGAACAGCGCGAAGTCGGACGGCGGCGGGCAGTCGGGTGCGCCCACGCCGGGCGGAACCACGACGCCGATCTGTCCGACCTTCTCGGTGCGGCACCAGTCGACGATGCTGCGAGCGACGTGAGCGTCACGGGCGACGAGCGCGTGCGCGCGGTCGCCGAGCACGGCGTCGATGGCGCGCGCGAGCCGGACGTCCGCACGCAGGTGATCCGCAACGAGGCCGAGAATCTCGTCCTCGCGGCACGGACCGCCGCCCTCGCGCACGGCCTCGAGCACGCGACGCGCACCGCCCGAGAGGTCTTCGAGCTCACGGTCTCGGTCGAGCAGGGCTTCGATCCGACTGGAGAGTGCGGCCTCCTCGACCTCGTTCTCCGAGCGCGCGCGCCGCAGCGACTCGAGCCGCGTGCGCTCGGCCTCGACGCGCTCTTCGCTCAGCGCGAGCGCGTCCTCCGCCAAGCGCGACCGGGAACGCGCGCCATCGAGCTCGGCGGCGGCAGCGGCCTGGGCGGCCGCGATCTCGGCGATCTGCGCCTCGGCGGCGCTGAAGCGCTCGACGACGCGCGCGAAGCGCTGACGCGCGGGCGGGAGCGCCTCGGAAAGGTGCACGAGCCGGTTCTCCGCCGCCGTGCGCTGGTGGAGGCGCTCGAGGACGGCGTCGTTCTGCGTCTGGACCTCGGTTCGGAGCGAGCGGTAGGTGGAGCCGAGCTCGCGGGACTGGGCCCCGAGACCGCTGGCGCGCGCCTCGGCGGCCTCGGCCCGGCCGCGCAGATCTTCGATGCTGAGGCGGAGCGACTCGAGCTCGCCCTCACGCTCGGCGAGCTGCGCGCTGAGGGCCTCGGCGCGCTCGGACTCCTCCGTCGCGCTGGCCGCCCAGCTCGAGATGCGCATCGCGAGCTGCGTACGGCGCTCGTCGAGCGCGCGCAGATCTCCGGAGACCTGCGCGGCGGCGTCGACGGAGCGCGTGAGCTCTTCGACGACGACCTGCCGCTCGGCCTCGCGTTCCTCGATCGCAGCCTCGCACTCGGCGCGGCGCTCGCGCAGCGAGGCCAGCCCGGCCTCGTACTCGTCGATCTTGGGGCGCAGCGCCTCGAGCTCGGCGTCGTAGCCGACGAGCCGCTGGCTGAGGAGGGTCGTGCGGGCCTCGGTCCAATCGGCCTTCGCAACGACGAAGCGCTCGGCTTTCCCCGCCTGGATCTTGAGCGAGCGGACCCGGCTCTTGAGCTCGCCCATGACGTCGTCGAGTCGCTCGACGTCCTGCTCGCAGCGCTTGAGGCGCAGCTCGGTCTCGTGGCGGCGCTGGCGGTAGCGGCTGATCCCCGCCGCCTCCTCGAAGATGGCGCGGCGCTGGGCGGGGTTCGCCGACAGGACGGCGTCGATCCGGCCCTGCTCGAGCACGGAGTAGCCGCGGCTGCCGAGGCCCGTGTCGAAGAGGAGGTCCTTGACGTCCTTGAGCCGGACGCGCTCCCCGTCGATCGCGTACTCGCCCTCGCCGCTGGCGTAGAGGCGGCGCGTGATCGCGACCTCGGGGCCGCGGTCGGGCAGGGTCGCCTGCTCGTTGTCGAGCACCATCGTGACCTCGGCCGTCCCCATGGCGGGGCGGCTCGCCGAGCCCTTGAAGATGACGTCCGTCATCCCCGAACCGCGCATCGAGGTCGGGCGCGTCTCGCCGAGGACCCAGCGCACCGCGTCGACGACGTTGCTCTTGCCGCAGCCGTTGGGGCCGACGATTCCCGTGAGGGTGTTCTGCCCGAAGTCCATCACCGTTCGATCGGCGAAGGACTTGAAGCCGAAGAGCTCGAGTCGCTTGAGGCGCATGGATGGACGGCGAGATGTGAGCCGCGGGGCCGCAGGCTGGCAAATCGGACCGCCCGTCAAAAGAGGGTGGTCTCGACCTGGAGCACTCCCTCCGGGGGCGCGGAGCTGCGAATGGCCGCGAATCGGCCCCAGGCGGCCAATCTCGGGCGTTTCGCCAGGGCCTCCAGCAGCTGCGCGGGAGCCTCGACACCCTCGATTTTGTCGCCGGGGACGGTCGCGGCGTCCGCTCCGGCCGCCCGGGCCGCGTCGCCCGGGCCGGGGTCGCCTCCGTCGAGTGCACCGGCGCGCACGGTCCCCAGGAGCACGGCGAGCGCCTCCGCCCGGTGGACGACGCGGCCGGGATCTCCCTCGGCCCTCAGGTCTCCGTAACCGACGCCGTAGGCGCCGCCGAACTCGTCCTCGGGGGCCGGCAGGTCACCGAACAGGCGCGGCTGGCGGGCCTCGCGCGCCAGGGCCGCGTCGAGCCTGGCGAAGCGCTCGCCGGCCCGCCCGACCGGGGCGGCGCCGAGCTCGGGGACGGGCCCACCGGCCGAGGCGCTCCGCTGCGCGCCTCCGCCCGGGCGGGCGAGGGCGTCCGCGAGGAATCCCAGCACGCGCGCGCCCTGGTCGGCGCGGGCGAGGCCGTCCCCAAGAATGCGGAGCGCCTCGCGCAGGCCGACGGGAACCACGGCGGTGCGCCCGACCTCGGCGGGCGTCGCCCCGAACGTGGCGCGTGCGCGAGCGACGAACTGCGCGCGCTGCCGGGCGGCCTCGCGCACGTGCACGAGCGCGCCGTGCAGCTCCTCGAGGAACGCCTCCTCCCGCCAGGGTCCCGCGCGGCGCGCGAGGCGTGGGAGGTTGAGCGCGATCGCCGCGTCGAGACAGAGCGCACCGCGGTCGCCGCTCCGGCGCGTGAGGCCCGGCCCGACCCAGACGCGCTCGGGGTCTCCGCACCACACGGGCACGATGCGCCCGGCCCGCAGACAGCGCTCGGCGGCGTCGGCCGCGCGGGCCGTCTCGTCCGCGTCGCCGGTCGCCAGAGCGGCCGTGATCTCGGTCCAGGTGACGTACAGCCGCGGCACGTCGAGCCCGGGCGCGGTGCGCGCGCCGTCCTCGAGGTGCTCGAGACCGCGGGCCAAGGCGTCGACCCAAGCCCCCGCACGCGCGCCGCCGTCGGAGACGTCCGCGCCCGACAGCTCGATCGCACGGCCGGCCGCCTGGCCCGCCGCGCCGAGCGCGAACAGGTGCTCCAGCGGGTCGTCGTCCCCGACGGCGTCCGCCCCGACGAGGCCCTCGAGGTAGAGCCCCGACGTGGTCCCGCGCGCGAGCTCGGCGGCGCGGCCCGCGAGCTGCGCGCGCCCCGCGGGCCCGCTCGGGCGCGGCGCCAGGAGACGGGCATCGACCGCTCGGACGATCGGCGCGTGGAACGACCCGAGCCCGACGAGCTCGAGGTCGCCGCGCGCGTGCGCGTCCGCGGTCTCGTCGGACACGAGGTCCGCTACGGCCCAGCGTCCGACGATCTCCTCCGCGATCCGCGATCGGAACGCGGCGGCGGGGACGCGCTCGACGCGCGGCTCGGTTCCGGGCGACGGCGCTCGCTCGAAGTGCCGGAGCAGGTCGTGCCTGGGAAGACCGATCGAATCGTGGCGTGCGAGGGCGTCGCGCAGACCGAGCCCGAGCAGCTCTCCGGCGACGAGCTCCCGCACGAGCGCCGTTGAAACGGACGGCAGGCCCGCGCCTGCGAGCGTCTTGGAGACGCGTTCCGCGACGCGCTCCGCCTCGGCCGGCAGGAGGCCGGTCTCCTCGACCAGCGCTGCGACGATCCGGTGCGCGCGGAACGGCTCGGCGCCGCGCGCGCCCCGCACGAGAGGCAGACGCTCGCGTGCATCGGCGGGCCCTGCGCGTTCGGTCCCCGCGCGCGCGCGACGGTCGCGCCCGACGATGTACGCGCGGGCGGTGCCGGCGGCGCCGACCTCGATCAGCGCGCGCTCGACGAGCGCACCGATTTCGTCCGGGCGTACGACGAACGGGCGCGCGGTGGCCGCGTTCGGGCGCGCGTCGGCGCGCGCGCGGAGCGTGAACACGACGATGTCCGCGATCTCGTCGGGCAGCTCGGGTGCGTCGAGCGACGCGCCGTCCCCGGCACGGCGCGCGAGGTCGACGCTCGCGCGGAGGCGCTCGACGTCGAGCGGGGTCGGGCGGAGCCCGTCGCTCTCCGGCGCGACGAGCAGCTCGACGCCCGGGGACGCGGCGTCCGCGCCACCGCTGCTCGCCGGACCGACCTCCAGCAGCGGCAGCTCGGACGGGCGTTCGCCGCCGTCCGCCCCGCCGACGCTGCCCGCGCCCTTCAGCACCTCGCTCTCGTCCACCATGTCCGTCGCCCGCGCAAGGCGCTCAGCCGTCCCTGTCCGCCTCGTCGCCGTCGAGCATCGTCTCGAGCTCGCTCATGAACTGCCCGACGTCCTTGAACTCGCGGTAGACGCTCGCGAACCGAACGTACGCGACCTGGTGGAGCTTGCGGAGTTCGTCCATCACGAGGGACCCGATCACGGACGAGCTGACCTCGCGGTCGTACTCACCCTGGCAGCGCGTCTCGATGCGCAGCGCCGCCTCCTCGATCGCCTCGACGGGAACGGGCAGCTTCTCGCAGGCGCGCAGCATCCCACCGAGGATCTTGTCCCGGTCGAAGCGCGCGCGCTCGTTGTTCTTCTTGACCACGCGGAGCGGGCTCTCTTCGATCCGCTCGTAGGTCGTGAAGCGCATGTGGCACGCGAGGCACTCTCGCCGGCGACGGATCACCGTCCCGTCGGACGCGGTCCGGGAGTCGACGACGCGGTCGTCGTCCGCTTCGCAGCGAGGGCACTTCAAGGTGGCCGAGTGGAGCAGCTGGGCATGGCGGTGTCAATCGACCGCGCAAGGCGCCCTAGGGCCGCTCACTTCCCGAGGCAGAACCGGGCGAAGATCCGCGTGAGGAGGTCCTCGGGGGTCGTCCGACCGGTGATTCCGTCCAGCGCCTCGGTGGCCCCACGGAGATCCTCGGCGACGAGGTCGAGCGGGACGCCTCTGGCGAGTGCCTCCGCGGCACGGTCGAGACCGTCGGCGGCCCGGCGGAGCGCGCCGAGGTGGCGCGCGCCAAGCCCGAAGCCGAGGCCGGCCGCGGCAGGTCCCGCGCCGCCCTCCCGCGCCGGGCCGCGGCCGAGCGCGGACCGGACGAGTCCCACGAGCGCGTCGAGGCCCTCCCCGTTCGCACCGGAGGTCGGTGCGTGGCCGCGCACCCGCTCGAGGAAGGCGCCCGGCGGCACCGAGTGAGCCGGCCCGCGGTCGATCTGGTTCCACGCGAGCACCGTGCGCGCGGGATCCGCCTCCGGGAGAGGGATCGACGGTGTCTCCGTCGAGGCGTCCACCACCCAGACGACGACGTCGGCCGCTCGCAGCGCCCGCGCACTCAGTGAATCGGCCCGAGCGTCGAGGTCGCCGTCCCCCTCGAAGCTCGTCCCGAGGCGGCCCGCGGTGTCGACGAGATCGACGGGTGGCCCGCCGTCCCCAAGGTCGAGCGTTCCGCGCTTGAGGTCGCGCGTCGTCCCCGCCTCGTCCGACACGAGCGCGGGCCCCGCCCACTCCTCGTCCGCGGATCGAGCGAGCCGGTTGAAGAGCGTGCTCTTGCCGGCGTTCGGAGCGCCGCCCAGTACCACGGTCGGGCGCCGCGCGCGCGCCGATCGACGGACCTCCCAGGCCTCGGCCTCCGCGACGGCCGCGCGCGCGCGCGTCACTCGCTCGCCGATCTCCTCGCCGGGGACGTGCCCGGTGTCGGCCTCGTCGAAGTCGAGGCTCGCCTCCGCCAGCGAGCGCGCGTCCTCGAGCGTCCTCCGGATCGCGAGCACGCGCTCCTCGAGTCCCCCGCCGAGCAGCTCGAGCGCGGCCCGCGCTTCCTCGCGCGTGCCGGCCTCGACCAGCGCGGCGACGCCCTCGGCGCGCGTCAGGTCGATGCGGCCGTTCTCGAAGGCGCGCCGGGTGAACTCGCCCGGTTCCGCGAGCCGCGCGCCCGCGTCGAGCGCGGATCCGAGCACGTCGCTCGCCCAGCCGGGGTGGCCGAGCACGTGCAGCTCGAGCACGTCCTCCCCCGTGAACGAGGCAGGACCCGGCATCCAGAGCACGAGGCCGCGCTGGTCGCCCGAGGAAGCGTGGATGCGAGCGGACAGGGCGGCGCGGCCGGCGGGGCGCGCATCCGTCGTCCGTTCGAGCACGCACCGAGCGCCGGGTCCCGAAACGCGCAGCACCGCGCGCTCGGCGGGCCCGGGCGCCGACGCGAGCGCCGCGATCGTGTCGGACCGCGCCAACGCCCTCGCCGCTCCGCTAGCGGCCCTTGCGCTTGCCGCCGCGGCGCTGCTGCGCCTGAGCCTGCTGCATCTTGCGCTGCTGCTCCTGCATCTGCAGCGCCTGCTCCTGCAGCGCGGACAGCTTCTTCATGAAGCGGCTCTGCTTCTTCGGCTGCTCCGCGTCGTCGATCGGCCAGACCTTGCGGATGACCGTCGACTCGAGGATGCCGAACATCGACGTCGTGATCATGTAGAGCGACAGGCCCGCGGCGTAGTCGTAGAGGAAGACGCCGAACATGATCGGCATCCACATCATGATCTTCTGCATCTGCGCCTGCTGCTCGTTCATCGCAGCGGGCTTCGGCATCACCTTCTGCTGACCGATCCAGAGGACGACCATCAGGATCGGGAGCAGGTTGAACCAGCTCAGGTCGGGCAGGAACGAGGGGAAGCCCGAGAGGCCCGTGGCGAACATGTGGTCCGGCGCGGAGAGGTCGCGGATCCACAGCGCGAACGGCGCCTGGCGCAGGTCGGACGAAACGCGCAATGCGCTGAACAGACCGAAGAAGATCGGGATCTGCAGGAACATCGGCAGGCACCCGCCCACGGGCGGCAGCGCGCCCTCCTGCTGGAAGAGCCGCGCCTGCTCCTCGCGGAGCTTCTTGGCGTCGTTCTTGTACTTCTCCTTGATCGCGTCGAGCTTGGGCTGGACGCGCTTCATCTTCGTCGCGTGCCGCGCCATCGACGTCTGCATCTTGCGCTGCAGCGGGAACAGCAGCATGCGGACGGTCAGCGTCAGGAAGATGATCGCCCAGCCCCAGTTGCCGACGATGCCGTGCAGGAAGCGCAGGTAGCCGAGGATCACCGACGCGATGCCGTCGAAGAACCCGAGGTCCTCGCGCATGACCTCGGCGAGGCCGGCCTCGCCCTCGGTGAAGTGGTCCTTGTTCTTCGGGCCGGCGTAGAGGACGTAGGAGTGGCCGGACGGCTCGCCGGAGCCCGCGAGCGTGAGCTCGACCTTCGCCTCAGCGAGCAGATCGAGGTACGCCTCCTCGCGGAGTTCGTAGTTCTCGTAGGCCCAGGCCCCGTCGTAGACGAAAACGCGGATCGCGTCGGAGAGAGCGGCCTCGCTGGAGTCGGCGGCGGGCCTCAGGACCGTCGCGAAGTACTTCGTGTGCGTGCCGACGTACGCGAGACGACCCGAGCAGAACTCGTCGCCGTTCGGACGGCGGTCGCCGCCCTTGCGATTGATGTTCTTGGAGATCGGCTCGTCGCCGGGCTTCGCGGCGACGGCGCGCGGCGCGGGGTAGGTGCTGTCCTGGCGCTCGGGGCGCATCCCGACGGCCGCGACGAGCCGCAGGTCCAGGAGCTTGCCGACGTGGGCCTCGTTGTCGGTGCGCGCGGTGAGCTCGACGGCGAGCTGGTTCTGCCCGGGGACGGCCCGGATCGTCTTCTCGAGCACAACCCCGCTGGCGTCCTCGTGCGCGAACCGCACGCCGTCGTCGAGCTCGGTCGCCGTCCAGTGCACGGCGCCCGGGTCGGCCGAGAGGAGCGCCGCCGCCCGCGTCCCCGGCACGGCGCGGGTCATGAGCGTCTGGAGCGTGCGCTCGGCCTCGACGCCCGGGTCGACGAGGTGGACCCAGTGCTCGCGGTCCGCGCGCTCCTCGTCGGTCAGCCCGATGCGGTCGAAGAAGTTGCCGAGCCGGATCTCCGCGACGCTGCCGCCGAGGCTGTCGAAGCGCACGGCCATGTACCCGCGGTCGCCGGGGGCGCCGAAGGTCTTCCACTCGCTCCACGGATCCGCGCCCGCGGAAGCGGCCGGAGCCGCCTCGGCCTCCTCGGAGCCCGGGGTCCCCGCGCCGGGCGCGTCCAGCGTGGCGGCTCCCTCGCCCTGCGCCTCCGCCGTTTCAACGGCGCCGGGCGCGTCGACGCCCTCCGGCGCCGCCTTCTTCGGCGGCGGGAAGAAGATCTGCAGGAGGAACGTCGCGGCGAACGCGACGAGCAGAATGGGGAGAATGCGCTTCTCCGAACCCATGGGCCTGTTCCGTGGTGGCGGGTCGGGGTCGTTCAGCGGCCCACCGCGAGGCGGTCGGCCAGGAAGTCGGGCAGCTCTTCGACCCTGCGGATCGCGTCCGCTGCCGCGGCGTGGTCGTATTCGACGCGGACGAACGTGACGTTGCGCCCGTCGAAGAGGACGTACGAGAGGCGCGGGTCCCCGTCCCGGGGCTGCCCCACGGACCCGACGTTGACGATCGCGCGGACCGATTCGAGGTCCCCGAGGTCGTAGGGGCCGTGGATGGCCTCCTCCCCGCGGGGGAGGAAGTACGCGCCGTCCTCGAAGTAGACCGCAGGGACGTGGCTGTGCCCGATGAAGCACACCCCCCGCTGCAGGTGGTCGAACAGGGCCTGCATCTTGTCCGGGTCGCGCACGTCCCGCGGCACGACGTACTCGCGCACGGGGTCGCGGGGCGATCCGTGGGCGAACATCGCCACCGCGTCGCAGCGCGAGGCCTCCAGCTCGCCGAGGAAGTCCCAGTAGTCGTCCGAGCGGGCGGGATCGCGCCCGATCTCGTCGCGCGTCCACTCGATCGCCGCGCGCGCCTTCGGGTTGAAGTCCTCCGCGGAGAAGAGCAGCGCCTCCTCGTGGTTGCCCTTCAGGCAGAGCCCGGGCTGGAGCGCGCCGGTCGGCTCGGGGACGCAGCGCACCATGATCTCGTCGAGGCACGCGCGGGGCTCTGCGCCGTAGCCGACCACGTCACCGAGGCACACGTAGCGCTCGGCGCCGCGCGCCTCGGCGTCCGCGAGGAACGCCTCGACGGCGGGACGATTGGCGTGGACGTCCGAGAGGACTGCGGTCAGCGGGTAGGCCAAGGGTGCGCGCGGCCTGGAGCCGGGGGCGAAGAGTATCGGCCGCGGACCGGGGCCAGGCAACCGCGGGACCCCGCACTCCTGGGTCGGGGCAACGGCGGGGGGCCGGACCCCCCTGGGCGGGGCGCGTGGGCTCGAGCGGGCGCGGATCGCCGCGGATCAGGCGTCGGCGAAGGGGCCCGCGGTGTGCCCCTCGGCGGGCCTGGGCGCGGGCGCTGAGCGCTCTGCGCGCGCCTCGGGGATCTCGCGGGGCTCGACGTCGAGCGACGGTCCGTCGACCGGCGCGGAGCCCTCCTCCGCGTCGCCTCCGATCGAATCGGTGATCCAGAGCGCCACGGCGTAACCGAGCGTCGCGAGCGAAGCCGCGAGCAGGAGCGGACCGTCCCCGCGCGCGAGGGCGGGTACGAGGACGAGCGGCGCGGACAGGGCCAGCACGAGCAGCGCTCCCCCGGTCGGGCCCGCGCCGAGGGCGGCGACCCGGTGACCGAGATGCGTGCGGTCGCCGACCCAGGGGGGCGCCCCCCGATGGACGCGCGTCACGGCCACCCGGACGGCGTCGAGCACGGGGACGACGAGAAGCCACGCCGAGGCGGGGGTTGCGAGGATCGCGATGCCGGCGAGGTGGGATCCACTGTCGCCGAGGAAGGCGCGCGGGACGGTACGGTGCAGCGCGGGGTCGCGCTCGAGCTCGCGGCGAAGGACGGTGTTGAACGGCAGGAAGCCCAGGAACGAAGCCGCGAGGAACGGTCGGCTGCCCGCCAGTGCGAGCGCGCAGAGCCCCCCCACGAGCCCGTCCGCGTGGTCGAAGAGATTGATCGCGTTCATCGCGACGACGGCGAGCGCGCCGAGCGCGAACAGCTCGCCGGGCGTGGGCGACCCCCAGCCGCTTCCGGGATGGAGCGCGAAGAGCGCCGCAACGAGCAGTTGACCGGCGAACTTGGTGTGGGCGGGCAGGCCGGAGCGCAGCAGGTCGTCGACGAGCCCGAGCACGAAGGCGCCCAGGAACGCGGGCCAGGGCAGCGCGCCGGCGTCGGCGCCGAAGGCGACGCTGAGAGCCACCCCCAGCAGCACGGCCGCGCCCCCGACGAGCGGCACGCGCGCGTCACGCTCCTTGCGGTCGGGCGCGCCCTCGGGCTGGTCGGTCCAGCCGACGCTCGCCGCGGGCGGCGCGAGGAGCGCGCAGGCCAGGAGGGCCCCCAGCAGAGCCGCAAGGACCGTCACGGGCCGTCTCTCCTCGCGCGACGTCGAATCCCCGGGTCGGGTCGCGCCTCGGGATCTGGCGGGGGTTGGAAGCGCGACACCACGGGCGGGCGGGGATCGGGCGGACAGGGCACGCTGTCGGGCCAGTCGTAGAGTCCCTTCTCGACGAGGAATTCGAGCACCTCGTGGTGCAGCGCGCCCTCGGGGACCTGCCCCTGGGCGAGGGCCTCGCGCACCTCGGTCGAGCTGTACGGCAGCGGGGGGAGTTCGATGAAGCCCTCGCAGATGCGCTCGACGGCCTCCTCGGGGAGGCGTCCGGCGAGGGCCGCGACGTGTTCGGCCGGGGTCTGCCCGCCGCGCCACACCACGATGGGGCGCGCGATGCGCAGGACGTCCTCCGCGTTCTTCCAGCCGGGGAGGCCGGGCAGGTTGTCGCTGCCGATGATCAGGTAGAGCTCGAGCTCCCGCCGGCGGCGCGCCTTGCCGCCGTCCTTCTTCGGCGTGACGAGCGGGCGCGCCCGGTCCTCGATCTCGAGGAGCGTGTCGTAGGTGTAGGAGGGCCCCTCGCGCGTGAGCTCGAGCGTCAGGACCTCCCAGGACGGCTCTCCGATCGTGGCGATGAGCGTCATCGCGTAGCGGAAGGTGTCCGACGCCAGCACCCGGTCGAGCTTGTGCGGGGGGCGCCGGGCCGGGACCCAGTGGACGCGCTCGAGCCCGAAGGCCTCCTGGGCGCGCCGTACGAGCTCGACGTGTCCCTCGTGGACCGGGTCGAACGAGCCGCCGAAGACCCCGAGGCGCAGGGGGCCACCGGGATCCCGGTCCGCACCGTCGGGCGTCGAGGGGCCTGGCTGGGTCGTGGACATCGACTTGGGGCCGCGGACGGCGCCGGAGAGGGGGGCGGCGGGGTCGGGCGCAGGCCCGGAACCCGCGGCTCGGCGGGTCATCTCGGCGGGGTCTTCGGTGACCGCCGCGGGCGTCCCGGGTACGCAGCCCATCTCCCCGCGCTGGACTTCCGCGGAGCACCCCATGATACTGGGCGCCCCGCGGAACCGTCCCCCGGCCCGCGGCGAGCAGCGGCGTCCTGTCCCGCTCGGAGCCCCGCGTCCCTCTCCGGGGCGCTGCTCCGGCCCACGACGACGCCCCGACTCCCCCACCCGCTCCCCCCAGCCCCCAAGCGACCGGGGCCCGGACCGACGCCGTCGGACGGGTCCCCGCCTCGAACATGACGACGATGCGTAACGCCGCTCGAGCCCTGACCGCAGCCGCGCTCCTCGCGACCACCGCCCTCAGCCCCTCCTGCGCGACCTGGGCCGACGACATCGACGACCACTGGTCGATCCGCTCGACGCTGCCGCGCGCGATGCGCGCCACGACCGGCTACGACGCCTCGCTCGAGTCCTCGTACCGTGACTTCGCCTGGGAGCAGAAGCGCGACATCGAGCTCGCCGGGCTGCGCTACTTCCTGAACTGGAACCCGCTCAACCCGAACCAGGACGAGTGGGCCCGCCTGCACGGACCGCGTCCGGCGAACAGCCTGTTCCCGAACCCGTGGAACTTCATCCACCTCGAGGGCTTCCTCATCGGCTGGGCCGTCACCGGTGTCCCGGTGCCGATCCCGGTCGATTCGCTCATTGGCCTCTTCGAAGAGGGCGGCCTGAACGAGTTCACGAACGGCCTCGGCAAGGGCGTCAGCTGGGGCGGCCAGAAGGCGGGCGTGAACACCGAGGGTCTCTACGACCAGGACGGCAACATCAAGCCGTTCGTGATGACGGATAGGGCGCGTTGAAAACGCGCCCGCGCTCCAACCGCGTAAGCGGTTGGGCCAGAAAGGAAGGCAGTCCTCCCCGAGCGGACTCCCCGCTCAGCCTTCCCCCCCACCCGAGGCCCGGCCCGCCCCATCGGCGAGCCGGGCCTCGGTCGTTCACACCGTCACAATCACACGCCCCGTCACGTCCGAGCCCTCGCCTCCTCACCCTCTCCCCCCCCGAGAACCGACACCCCAACCCCCACCATCCCGTCGAGACCCGCCTCCCCCTCGACCCACCTCACCTCGAACCGCCGGAACCACGTCCGTTGCCGCCGCGCGAACTGCCGCGTCCGCAGCGCGATCACTTCCACCGCCTCCTCGAACCCGATCTCACCGCGCCCGAGCGCCAGCGCCTCGCGGTACCCGAGCGCCTGCCCGGCCGACTTCCCGAGCCCGCCGGCCGCCGCCAATGCGAGCGCCTCGTCCGCCCACCTGGCCTCGAGCATCGCGCGGGTGCGCGCACGGATGCGCTCGTCGAGCTCGTCGACCGGCCACCGGATCCCGAGCACCCTCGCCCGCTGCTCGCGCGCGCCCGCGCCGTCCTCCCAGCGCGCCTCCTTCGCCCGCGCCTGCAGCTCGCTGAGGCGCTCTCCCGTCTGCTCGAACACCTCGAGCGCGCGGACCGTCCGCCGCCGATCGTTGGGGTGGATGCGCGCGGCGGACTCCGGGTCGACCTCCTCGAGCCTCTTCCAAAGCTCCTCCGTCGTGCCCGACGCCTCGACCCGCGCGCGGACCCGTGGGTCGGTCTCGGGCCCGTCGAACAGCCCGCGCAGGAGCGCCGCCAGGTAGAGGCCCGTCCCGCCGACGAACAGCGCCCGCCGGCCGCGCGCATGGATGCCGCGTAGCGCGTCGCGCACGAGCCCGAGGTACGCCTGGAGGTCGAACGTGTCCCGCGGGTCGGCGACGTCGATCAGGTGGTGCGGGACGCGCTCGCGCTCCGCGGGCGAGGGCTTGGCCGTCCCGACGTCCATCCCGCGGTAGACGCTCATCGAGTCGAGGGAGACGATCTCGGCGTCGAGTCGCTCGGCCAGCTCGAGCCCGAGGCGCGACTTCCCGCTCGCGGTCGTCCCGACGAGGAACAGCAGCGGGTGGGCGTCGAGGACGTCGTCGTCGGTCATGTGCAAGCCTGGGTGGGATCCGTGGAACTCCTGCGCGCCGGATCCCACGATGTCGGGTGATGTTCTACCCCACCGCCGCCTGCACGCTCGCTCTGAGCCTCCTGGCCCCTCTCCCCCCGTCGGTCCAAGAGCCCGCGCGGGCGGCCGCGGCGGACACGCTGGTCGCGAGCGACGGCGCTCCGGCCGCGCTCGGTCGCATCCCCGCCGACACCCCTGCGGAGGACGCGGAGCGCTGGCGCAAGATGGTGGCGGCGCTGACACGCGCGGTTCCGCCGGCCGAGAAGCGCTCCTTCGAGCTCGAGGTCGACGTGCGCGTCCGGGACGAGCGCGGCTCGAACGACTTCAAGGCCCGCTTCGGGTACCTCGAAGAGGGCGAGGGCTTCGTGCGCATGACGGTCCTCGAGGAGGACGGCGGCGTGCGACAGATCCAGATGCGCGGCCCGGACCCGAAGCGCAAGGGGCGGCTCGCCTACTGGTTCCGCCGCGACCGCGGCGACGGCAAGACCGACGGCTGGATCCGGCAGAGCGGCACCGAGGCCCAGAGCGACCGGGACGCGATGGATCGCTTCGCGTCGGCGAGCTACGACATCGCGCGCGTCATGGACCCGAACAGCATGCGGATCGTGCGCGTGCGCTCGCTCACTCCCGCGGCCGACTACAACCCTGCGGTCGGATTCCTGAAACTCGGCGGCGACCGGGGCGTGCAGCTCCCGGACGTCGACGTGTACGGCAAGCGCGGCGGCCGCGCCGAACGCGTCGCCCAGCTCGCGGCGCGGCTGCATTGGATCGAGCTCGGCACGCCCGACTTCCGCATCTTCGAGACGGGGCTCGACCGCTCCACGCGGCGCGAACTCCGGAAGCGGGTGAAGCGCGTCGTCTTCGGGCTCGACCCGAGCTCCGACCGCCCCGATCACCCGGTGCTCATCCTCGTGTCGCCGTACGGCGACGGGAGCCTGCAGGGCCCCGGCTCCGTGCTCATGCAGTGCACCGAGTGGTTCTCCGAGGACGACTACGAGGGCGTCCGGGAGGGCGGGACGCCCCGTCCGCGCCTGCCCGGTCGCTTCTACGCGTACGAGACGGTGGAGAATCCGACCTCGCCGACCGGCATGGGCTTCAGCAGCACGTCGACGGCCGACCTCTACCTCAAGGACGGCAGCACGCTGGACGCGAAGCTGACCCCGGCCGACTTCGTCGGGAGCTGACGCCCGCGCGGCCGGCCCGGACGCATCGTCCGGGCCGGCGCATCGAATCACTGCTCGAGGATGAGCGTTCCGAGCGCGGTGACGCCCATGTTGTTCTCGAGGCGCGGGGTGTCGGTGTTCGCGACGATCGTGGCGACGTCGAGCGAAACCTGGCCGCTCCCGGCCGGGGTCGTCTCGATGAGCTTCCCGCTGGCGATCGGCCCCGCGTCGTCCGCGTGGGCGCACGGCAGGATCGCTGCGACCGAAGCGATCATGTCGTTCGTCTTGTGACCGTACATCGATACGGCGGCGGCGGAGATCAGCGCGACGCCTGCGGAGAGGAGCGAGTACTCGAGCAGCGCGGCACCGCGCGTGCATTGGAAGAGCCTGGTGAGTGTCATTCGTTTCGGTTCCGGGTAGGGAGCCGCGACAGGAAGCGCCGCGGCCTGTGGCCGCAGAGAATGACGGCCCCCGTGGACCGGGCTTGTTCGGTTGCACGTCCCTCGTAACGGCACCGAGCGGGCCTGGGCACTACAGGGATCTCCCCAGGGCGCCGATACCAGCGTCATGCGCAAGCGCTTCACCGACCTTCTCGTTGCCGAGCTCCTCGCCTTCGGCGCGTTCGTCCTCGTCGGGCTCGCGTGCGTCGGCGCCGTGCGGACGGCAGGCGGCGACTCGCAGCTCGCGGGGCCGCTCTCCTGGCTCGCCGTGGCCACCTTCGCCACTCTGGGCGCAGCGTCGGCGTGGGCCGCACTCGGCCGGTTCAAGTCGCTCTTCCGGCGCACACGGCCCGCGGCTCCGGCGTCCGGCGGTCTGGCCCCGCGCTCCTGAGCGGTCCGCGCGTCAACGCGCGGCGACGATGCGGTCGGCCGCCCGGCGTGCGCCCGCGATGTTGCGTGCGATCGGCCCGATCTCGAGCTCGGCGAGCGCGCCGGTGACGTGGATACGCGGGTGCCAGCGCAGGCTCGCGTCGACGACGGGGAAGCCGCACGGCGCCACGGGCAACGAGGCCGTCTCCGCGAGCGAGTCGACCATCGCACCGCCGGGACGCTCCGACGAGAAGCCGGTCGCCAAGAGGACGCGGCCCGCCGCGTGGCTCGTGCCGTCGGAGAGTCGCACCCGAAGCGGGCCGGTCGGCGGGGCGTCGTCGCCCGATCCGTCCACGCCCACGACGTCCGCGATACGGACCTCCACGCGTCCACGCCGCTGCGCGTCGACGAGCGCGGCATGAACGTCCGCGGGCATCGAGCCACGGTGCCGCGCGCCCGCGATCTGACGCCGACGCTCGGACGCATCGTCGATGCGCTCGTAGTCCGTCATGAACTTCGGTCCGAACCAGCCGGGCTCGCTGTCGTACTGATGGACGCGGGGCGCGTGGCGCGACACGAGCACCACCGCATCGCCCCGGCGCGCGTGCTCGATCGCGACCTGCGCGGCCGAGATGCCACCCCCCACCACGCACACGGGGCCCGCGCCCGTGGGCGCGCCGCGGGGATCGAAGACGTGACGCACGCGCTCGTCGTCGGCGGGCGCCCACGGGGGCAGCTCGAAGTCGTCGCTGAGTCCGAGCGCCAGGACGACGCGACGCGCGTCGAGGCTCTGGCCCGTGGCAAGTCGTACGCGGACACGCTCGCCTCCGGGCTCGATCGCCGAGGCGCGCCCGCGCACGTGCGCGCGCGCGAGCCCGTACGCGTCGACCACGCCGTCGGAGTGCGTGTTGAAGAGCTCGAGGGAAGGGCGGTCGTTCGGCGCGGTGAAGACCTCACTCGGCTCCGTGTCGCCGGCGCGTGCGAAGCGCTGGAGCGCGTAGGGCTCCGTGTCGAGGTGGTGCATCGACGGCGAGCGCAGGAACGCCATGCCGGTCACGGCCGTCCGCGCCTTCCAGCGTGCGAGCAGCCCGGGCGCGGGGTCGACGATGCAGAGGCCGGCGATGTCCGTACGGCCGGCGTCCAGGAGCTTCACGGCCACGTGCGTGCCGTGGATCCCACCGCCGACGATCAGCCAGTCGAACGTCGCTCCACTCGCTCTCGCAGCAGGGGGCGTCTCCTCGGCCATCTCGGCGCCGTCGGGCCCTTCGAAAGCGGACGGATCGCGGTCCATCGGCCGAGGGTGCTCGTGCCCACCGGCACGAGCTTGGACCCTTGCTCAAGCATCGCACCGTGACGGGGCGGCCCGTCGCGGTCGGCCCAGTGCAGGAGTCCCAGCGCGGGAGTCCCAGCGCAGGAGTCCCAGCGCAGGAGTCCCAGCGCAGGAGTCCCAGCGCGGGAGACCCGGTGCGGGAAGGCCCGCGGGGAAGACCCCGCGTGAGAGACTCCGCGTGAAAGACCCCTCGCGCCGGATCGCGGAACGAGCCTGCGCAGCTCAGGTCCGGTGGAACGCCTTCTCCAGATCCGCCAGCGTGAACTTCACGCGTGTGGGACGCGCGTGCGGGCACGTCTGGTCTGCGCCGGACGCACGCGCGCGCTCGAGGAGCGCGCGGATCGAGTCCTGGTCGAGAACGTCTCCCGCCATGATCGACGAGCGGCACGACGCGCGGTGCAGGACCTCCTCGAGGACGTCCTCTGCGTCGGGCGCCTTGCCCGTACGCGCGATCACGTCGACGACGTCGCGCACGATCGCCTCGGGGTCGGGCCGCTTGATCCGCGCGGGCACGCCGTGCACCGCGACGGTCTTCTCGCCGAACGGCGCCACCTGGACCCCGATGCGCGCGAGCGCCTCGGCGTGCTCCGCGACCAGCCCGACCTCGGCCGCGGTCACGTCCACGAGCGCCGGCGTCAAGAGCCGCTGGACCTCGACCTTGCCCGCGTCGACCTCCTTGCGGAGCTCCTCGAAGGTCAACCGCTCGTGCAACGCGTGCTGGTCGATGATCTCGAACCCGTCCGGCAGCGCGCGCACGATGTACGTCTTGTCGACCTGTAGATAGGGCCCGCGCAGGTCGTCGACGGCACCCCATTCGTCGGCGCCGTCCGCGGTCCCGGGCGCCGCCGCGCCAAACGCGTCGACCGAGGGCGCGCCGGCGACGCTCTCGCGCGAGCCGCCCACCTCGCGGACCTCGAAGGTCGGCGTGGCGCCGCCCGAGGGGCGTGGGATCCACCCGGGCGACGTCGCGCCGGCCACCGCGCCACCGAGCGGAGCGCCTCCGCGGAGCGGCCCGGGATCGGGCAGCGTCTCGCGCTGCTGCACCGCGCCGTCGCGGCGGCGGAGCCGCTCGAGCATCGTCTCGCCGGGCGTCGCCATGTCGGTGCGCAGGACGGCCTCGCGCAGTGTGCCGACGAGGAATCCGAAGAGCGCGCGCTCGTCCCGGAGGCGCACCTCGCTCTTCGCCGGGTGCACGTTGACGTCGACCTCGTCCGGCGCGAGGGAAAGGTGCAGGAACGCGACGGGCTGCAGGTTTCCCTCGAGCACGCCCTTGTACGAGTCCTTGAGCACGCGCGTCAGGATCTTGTCCTTCAGCGGGCGCCCGTTGAGAAACCACATCTGGCGGCGCGCGTCGCGGCGCGCCAGGCGCGGCGAGGCGACGTAGCCCTCGACGCGTGCCGTGCCGCGCGTACCGCTGACCGGCACGAGCCCGTCCGCGAGCTCGGCCCCGAAGATGCGCCGCACGCGCGCGAGCAGGTCCATTCCAGGCTCGACGTCGAAGACGCGGCGGCCTCCGTGCTCGACGACGAACCCCACTCCGCCGGCGCCGCTCGCATCCGCCGGATGCGCGAGCGCCGCACGCTGCACGATCTCCATGCAGCGGCTGAGTTCGGTCTGCTCGCGCTTGAGGAAGCGCCGGCGCGCGGGCGTGTTGTAGAAGAGGTCGCGCACCTCGATGCTCGTGCCCTCGGGCACGCCGCACGGAGTCACGCGCCCACGGCGCCCGCCCTCCTCAGCGATCTCGGCGCCGTCCGCGCTGCCCTTCGGTCGCGAGCGGATCCGGCAGCGCGCCACCGACGCCATCGAAGCGAGCGCCTCGCCCCGGAATCCGAGGCTGGCGATGTGGTCCAGGTCGTCGGGGGTGCGGAGCTTGCTCGTCGCGTGCGCCTCGAACGCGAGCTCGAGATCGGCCGTCCCCATCCCACAGCCGTCGTCGGTGACCCGGACGAGCCGCATCCCGCCCTCCTCCAGGTCGACCCGGATGCGCGTGGCGCCGGCGTCGAGGGCGTTGTCCAGGAGCTCGCGCACCACGGACGCAGGCCGCTCGATGACCTCGCCGGCTGCGATCTGATTGCGCACGACCTCGTCGAGGACGGCGATGCGGGGGGCGACGCTCTCCGGGCTCATCGCGCGATCCTAGGCCGCTGCGCGCCCGATTGCGAAGGCCCGGAGGCGCGCCGGCGCCGCAGGTGCAGCGCCAGGTGGACGAAGTCGGTCGCGTCGACCGTCACGGTGCTGCGGGTCTTGCGCTCGACCGCACAGAACGCGTCCAGAGCAGGCCTCCAGGCGGCCGGGGGTCGACTCTGCATGCGCTTCTGGAACGACTCGACGGCCGCCTTCGGTCCCTTGACGCCTGCGGCCTGGGCGGCGGCGGCGGGCGTCCCGCCCGAGGCCAGGACCTCGGCGCCACGGACGGCCTCGCGCAGCTTGGCGGAGAGCGCCGTACAGAGCTGCGCGGCGATGCCCGCGGTGTCGATCGTGCGCGACCCGTCGCGCTGGCTCGCCCCGCCCGCGAACAGGGTCTCGACGCCCGCCGCGGCGCGGCGCACGTCCCCGCACGCGATGTGCTCGGCGACCTCCCACGGCGACGCGCTCGCGTCCCAGGCGACGAGCTCCGCGATCGCCTCGGCCCCGCGTCCGACCAGCCGCTGCAGCTGGTCCTCGATCGCGGACAGGTCGTTGCCCGTCGCCGCTGCGACGAACGCGGCCTCCGAGAGGTCGAGCTTGACGCCCAGGGCACGCGCTCGGGCGGCCGTCCACTGGACGAGCTCCGCCTTGCGCGGGTCCGGGTCCCAGGCGGGCGGCGAGTCCCACAGCCGACGGCAGCCCACCACCTTGCCGCCCGCCGCGGCGGCGGCCTTCACGAGCGCGTGGTCGGCGCGCAGCTTCTCGGCGGAGAGCACCAGCATCCCCTCCGCCTTCGTTTCGAGGCGCGCGAGCATCGCCTCGCGCACCGGGGCCGAGGCCTTCGACGCACGGTCGACGACGACGCGCTCGGCGGAGTGCAGGACGACGCAGCGCGCGCCCGCGAACAGCGCTCCCGTCACCAGGTCGTCCAGCAGGCGCGCCACCGCGTACTCGGGGTCGAGCGCGTCGTGCCGGCACAGGTCGAGGCCGGCCTCCTTCGCCGCGGCGACCGCGAGATCGACGCCACGGTCGCGGAAGTAGCGTTCCTCGCCGCGCAGGATGACGATCGACGGGAGCGCGTCGCTCTTCAAGGAGCGCTCGAGGTCCTTGAGGGCGTCCTCGGGGAACGGATCGCTCTTCCGCCGCGCGGCCTTCTTCTTCGCCACGTCAGACCCCCGAGCCCATGAAGTGCATGTCGGCCGCGAGGCCGAGGAACAGCGCGACGCCGACCCAGCCGTTGATCGTGAAGAACGCCACGTCGACGCGCGAGAGGTCGTCGGCGCGTACGAGGCTCTGCTCCCAGGCGAGGAGCGCCGCGGCCAGGGCCGTCGCCGCGAGGAACGGCCAGCCCGCGTCGATGCGCCAGCAGAGGACGGCGAGCAGCGCGGCGGTCGCAACGTGCAGGACGCGGCTGACGCGGAGGGCGCGCGCGACGCCGAGGCGCGCGGGGATCGAGTGCAGCCCCCGGTCCGCGTCGAACCCGGCGTCCTGGCACGCATAGATCACGTCGAAGCCCGCCACCCAGGTCCAGACGACGGAGAACAGGAGCAGCGGCGGCGTGAGGTCGCCGGCGAGCGTGCCGCGCACCGCGATCCACGCACCGAGCGGTGCGAGACCGAGCGCGACGCCCAGCACGACGTGCACGAGAGCGCTGAACCGCTTGACGTAGCTGTACCCGAGCAGCACTCCGAGCACCACGGGCGAGAGCGCGCCCGCCAGCGGGTTCAGCGCGAACGCCGAGGCGACAAACACGGCGCTGGAGACCGCGGTCAGCCCGCGCGCGTAGCCGACGCCGACGCGGCCGCTCGGGATCTCGCGGCCTGCCGTGCGCGGATTGTCCGCGTCGATGTCGCGGTCGACGAGGCGATTGAACGCCATCGCCGCGGTGCGCGCGCTGACGGCGGCCAGCACGATCAGCGCGAGCGTGCGTCCCGCCGGCATCCCGTCGGCCGCGAGCCACGCGCCCATGAGCGCGAACGGCAGCGCGAACACCGAGTGGCTGAACTTGACGAGGGAGAGCGTCAGCGCGACGCGTCCCTCGGGCACCGGGGCCGTGCGACCGTCGCTCATGGCCTCACCCCAGGCTCTTTCGCCGAAGGAGGGTCACCCGGCGGGGTCGTTCCCGGATCGCCGGCGGGCTCGGCCGTGCCGTCCCAGCGCGCGCCGACGTTCTGCTCGACGCCCATGCGATCGAGCGCCTTGCCGACCACGTGCGCGACGAGGTCGTCGATCGTCCGCGGGCCGTGGTAGAAGCCCGGCATGCACGGGAGACACACGGCGCCGAGGCGGACCGCGCGGAGCATGTTCTCGAGGTGGATCTCGGACAGCGGCGTCTCGCGCGGCATGAGCAGCAGCGGTCGACCCTCCTTGAGCGCCACGTCCGCGGCGCGCTCGACGAGGTTGGAGCTGAAGCCGGCGACCACCCGCGCGAGCGTTCCCATGCTGCACGGCGCGACGATGACGCCACCGGTCAGCGAAGTGCCCGACGCCGCGGGCGCTTCGATCTTGTCGCTCTCGAAGACGCGGATCCGAGACAGCGCGTCCGCGTCGACGCCGAGCGGCTCGAGCCAGCCGGTGAGCGAGTCGGCGAGCCGCTCGCCCTGCACACCTGCCTCGATGCCCCGTTCGTGGCGCAGCACCTTGCACCCCGCCTCGGTGACCGAGAGGTCGACGGCGCACCCGGCGCGCAGGAGCTCGACCAGAAGTCGCTCGGCGTAGGCGTGGCCGCTGCCGCCGGTCAGCCCGAGGAAGAAGCGCTTCGGCGGCGGGTCGGAGGGCGTCGGGGTCATCGCGCGGGGTTCATCGGGGTCACGACCAGCCCAGGATCCGGGCCAGGTTGAACAGCGCGTGGGCCCAGGCGGCCACCCCGACTCCGCGCCACAACACGATACCCGCGAAGGCGAGCCCGGCGGCGGTACGCCAGGCGAACGCGGCCGGGTCGAAGGGCTCGCCGCCGGCCCCGAGCCAGGCCACGCAGCGGTCGACGTGGAGCGCGGCGAATGCGACGGCCGACAGGGTGGAGCCCGCGAGCACGGCGAGCGCCGTCGCGGCGCGCTCGCCCTCGACCCAGCGGCCGAGGAGCCAGCGCGCAACGACGAACGCGAGGCTGAGCAGGAGAACCCGGAACAGGACCTCCTCGTAGGCCGCGCCGCCCGCCGCGGTCGCGATGCGTGCGAAGTCGGTGTGCGCCTGCGCCGCGCCCGGTCCGGTGCCACCGACGAGCGGTCCGACGAGCGGCTCGACGGACGCGGCCGTGAACGCGAGCAGAGGCCCGAGGAGAAGCGCGAACACGGCACCCTCGAGGACGACGCCGCCGACGCGTCGCGCGAGCGCCTCGGTGCGGCGCGCGGACACGACGAGCGCCAGGACGAGTACGACCACGAGGCCGGCGCGCCGGACGATCGGGGTGGCGTCGGGGGAGAGCGGCCGCAGCGGGAGGCTCAGGATCGCTTCCGCAACGGAACGGGCCCCCCCCGCGCCGTCGAGGGCGAGCGTCACCTCGTAGGCGAGCACGAGCGGGGCCATCGACACGAGCCCGAGCGAGAGCGTCTGCGCGACCTCCCTGGGTGCGTACTCGTCGAGCTCGTCGTCCTCGTACTCGGCTTCGACCTCGGTGTCCCAGTCGTCTTCGGATGCCTCGTCGTCTTCGAAAGCCCCGTCGTCGTCGGGGCCCCACTCGCCGTCCTCGTCCTCGAGGTCGTCCTCGTCGTCGAGGCCCTCGAGGCTGAGCTCGTCGTCCTCGAACGCGTCGTCGGAATCCGTGCGAGCGGGGCTCACCGGACCGCCCCCAAGCCACGGCAAGGGGCCGCGCAACGACGGCCTCCGCTCACGACGCGGGCCGGACGCCGGTGTGGATGCACGCGATCCCGCGCCAGAGGCGCTCGAAGCGCACGTCTTCGTATCCGTCCTCGCGCATCTCGTCGGCCAGGCGCTCGGAGTCTGGCCAGCCTCGCACGGTGTCGTCCAGGTACGCGTAGGCGGAGCGGTCGCCCGCGAGCGCGCCCCCGATCCGCGGCAGTACGTGCATCAAGTAGCCCTTGTACGCGCGCCCGAAGAGGTCCTGCTTGGGCATGCTGAACTCGAGCACGATCGCGCGCCCGCCCGGACGCAGTACGCGGAGCATCTCGCGCATGGCGACGCGGCGGTCCTCGACGTTCCTCAGGCCGAATGCGATCGTCGCAAGGTCGAAGCTCGCCGACGCCGCGGGGAGGCGCATTCCGTCGCCCTGGAGCCAGGCGACACCCCGGTCCTTCTCCGGCGCTCTGGCGACCATTTCGAAGGTGAAGTCGACTCCGACCACGTCCGCCCCCGCTCGAGAGAGCGCCGCGGCGAGGTCTCCGGTTCCGCACGCGACGTCGAGCGCATCCTTGCCGTCGAGGCGGCCGCCCGCGAGGTCGACGACGCGCTTGCGCCACCGCCGGTCGACCCCGCCGGAGAGGACGCGGTTCGCGAGGTCGTAGCGGCCGGCGATGCCGGCGAACATCGTGCGGACGGCGCGGGGATCGGGCACGGGGTCGGTGTCGGTGGGTCGGGGCGGACGGGCTGCCGAGGGCTTCGCTCGGCGGCGCGGGCCGGATCGGGCCCCAGCGTCGCGAATCCGAAGCCCGGAAGCGAGGCCCGGGCTACGGTGCGTGCTCGCGGGGGGCCGGGCACCGCCCGCGCCCGCAAAAGCCGCGCGGCCGCGCCCGCGCCGAAGCGCGAGCGCGGCCGCGGCAACCGCGATGCCGGAGCACCGCGGGAGCGGAGCGGTCCTACTGGCGGAAGAACTCGCCGAGGATCGTCACGAGCGGCGCCGGGATCGACTGGATGCCGACCTCGTACGGGTTCGTGTCGAAGCGCGGAGCACCGGTCGACTCGAAGTTGATGACGTCGATGACGCCCTCACCCCCGATCGGGTTCGGCACCGAGGCGAACAGGAAGAGCGGCTCGTTGCTGTTCGTGCCGTTGGTGACGAAGTTGATGCCGGCACCGCCGATTCGAACCTGGCACTTGTTGTTGCCCGGGATCGAGGATCCAGCGGAGAACTGGTTGATCCCCTGGTTCTGGGCGCTGCCCGAGATGTTGCGCAGGTTGTCGAAGGCGATGTCGAGGGGGATCCCCGACAGCTGCCCTTCGGTCTGCGACATCGACTGGGTCACGGCGAACTGAGAGTCCCGGAAGTTCGGATTCACCGTGTTGGTGACGCCGATCGGAACGGCCCCGTTCGGTCCACTCTCGATCTGGAGGCGCGAGATCGCGCCGTTTCCGAGATCGCCAGCGATCCCCGTTGCGACATCGATGGGCCCCTCGTGGACGATCACGACCGCCGCGAGAAGACGCACCGGGTCGAGCTGGATCGCCTTGGGCGCGAGGAAGTCGAACGGAATGATGCCGATGACATCGTCGAAGCCCCAGCCATTGAGGCCGTTGGGTCCCGATTCGAACAGCGCGACGTTGCCGGAGCGGTTCAGGATGTACGCGAAGTAGACCTGACGGTTCGACGCGAAGCCGAGCATCCGCGGGGTCACGGCCAGCTCGAACGGACGGTTGAGCTGGGAGCTGATCGTACGGCGCACGGCAAGACCGCTGGCCGAGATGATCGACATGGAGCTGTCGAGTTCGTTGCAGACGAGGATGTCCTCGTTCAGGCCGTCGAACGCGATACCGCGCGGCGAGTTGCCGACCCGGACCGTGCGGACGACCTTGTGGAACTGCGTCGACTCGGGGTTGATGTCGATGAACGTCACCGAGTCCGCGAGCTGGTTCGTCACCGCGATCAGGTCGAGGTTCGGGCCCATCGCCAGCGACGTCGGGTCCGGAACCTCGATGCGTTCGAGCACCGTCATCCGGTTCGAGTTGATGACGACGATCTCGCTGCGGGGACGGTCGGCGATGTAGAGGTACTGACCGACCTGCTGCCGCATCTGGTACGGAACGCAGGTGCTGCCGTCCTGCTGGCCCTGGAGGGGGCCGAGGAACCACTGGGCCTGCTCGGGGTTGATCACCCCCGTGGGCGGCGTGCCCGTCGCGGGGATCGGGAACGGGTTACCGGCGATGAGCAGGTTTGTGAGCCCGGGCGTCTGGTCCGCCGGGTTCGTCTGGACCTCGGTCGGCTCGGCGCTCGGGAGCAGCGGGAAGACGCAGAGCGGTGGGAACCGGATCGTCGGCGGGTTCGGGTGCGGGGCCCACGAGACGAGGTTCTCGTAACCGGGGTTCTGGGAGCCGACCTGCTGCTGGAGCGCGGGCGTCAGCGTGTTCGGCTGGTTGTTGAAGACGGGCGCGACGACCTTGAAGCCGTCCGTGGCGCACACGTAGCCGCCCTCGACCTGGCACCCGGTGCCTGGAGCATTCCGGAACGTGGAGTCGAGCGAGTGCCCGACGTGCATGTCCGTCACCTGGCTGACGAGCGGTGCGCGCAGCAGGAGATCGGAGAGCCCGGAGTCGAGCGTGAGGGTGAACAGTCCCGCGGAGCCGCCGTCGATCGTGCACTCACCCGGACGCAGCAGCGGACGGATGAGCGGGTTGAGGCTGACGTTCGGGTCGAAGGTGAAGCGCGACTCGCCCTCGCGGGGGAAGTCGGCGGACCGGCTCGGGTTGCCGGTCGACTGGCCGAATCCGTTGAGGTCGACCGCGGACAGACCCGGGATGGCGCCGCCGCGGCCGACGTAGACGGCCTCGGGCAGGACCGGGACGTTGCTGACCCCGATGCCCTCGCCCGTGAAGAACGTCGTGCTCGCCGGGTTCTGGTTGAAGTTGAGCGACAGGTCCTCGATCTGCTGCGTGTTGATCGCGATGTCGACCTTGGAGAACACGCCGCAGTCGCCGAACTCAGGACCGCGGCCCGGGAACGGGAACGCGGGGGTCGCGACGAGGGTCGAGAGGTCGAACGGGCTCGCGGGGAGGACCGTGAACGGAACGGTGGTCGTGAAGGGCACCTCGCCGAAGACCATCGTCGCGGCCGTCGAGATGCCGGCCGTCTCACCGATCGCACCGTCGTCCTCGCCGTCCGTGGCCGGGATGCTGCCGATCGGACCGAGCGAGTACGGCTGGATCGGCTCGGTGAACTCGAAGCGCACTGTCGTGGTCGGATCGACCTCGGTGTCGCCGTCGCCGGGCGAGATCAGCGGCGCTTCGGCGGGCGCCGGCGTCACGATGATCTCGGGCGAGAGACCGTCCGCACCGACGGTCGATGCGGCGAGAACCTGGTTCT
>JBCBNC010000020.1:0-118101 GCA_039821985.1 Planctomycetota bacterium | reverse complement strand
GCATCAACGGCCAGGGGATCGTTGTCGACGCGGGCATGTCGTCGAACTACTTCGACGACACGATCCTCGGGAAGTAGCGCAGATACGGTGCCAGGATCACCAGCAGCAGAAGCAGCCAGGGTTGTCCAGTTGATTGGACGACCCGGGCTGCTTCTGCTGCTGGTGATCCTGGCACCGTATCTGCGCTACTTCCCGAGGATCGTGTCGTCGAAGTAGTTCGACGACATGCCCGCGTCGACAACGATCCCCTGGCCGTTGATGCCGCTCGAGCGCGGCGACAGGAGGAACAGCGCGGTGTCCGCGACCTCTTTCGTGGCGAGCCCGCGCCCGCGCAGCGTCGCCTTCTCGGCGTGCAGCCACGAGTCGACGTAGCCAGGAATGCCCGCGGAAGAGCTCGTCTTCAGGAGCCCCGCGCGCACGCCGTTGAAGCGGACCTCGGAGTGCGCGCTGAAGGATTTCGCGAGGAATACGACCGCCGAGTCGAGCGCGGCCTTGATGGGCGCCATGTAGCCGTAGTTCTCGGCGGCCATCGTCGTCGTCGAGATCGAAATCGTCACGACCGCCGCGTCGTTCGCGAACAGGGGGCCGAGCGCGCGGCTCAGCGACACGAGCGAGAACGCCGACACGTTCGTCGCCTCGAGGAAGTCGTCCTTGTTCGTCTCGTGGAACGGCTTGAAGCCGTCCGAGTAGTTCGCGAACGCGATCGAGTGCAGGAGCCCGTCGAGGCGGCTGCCGTCCTCGCGCGCCGGCAGCGCGGCCTCGAGCGCGGCGGGCAGCGCCGCGATCTCATCGTCCTCGCGCACGTCGCACACGAAGCACGGGGCGTCCCCGATCAGCTTCGCTACGTCGGCGCGGCGCTCCTCGGTGCGCACGACGAAGACCGGCTCGGCGCCCGCCTCCAGCAGCCCCTTCGCGACGCCCCAGGCGACGCTCTTCTTGTTCTTCAGGCCGGTGACGGCGATCCGCTTGCCTGCCAGCCCGAGCCAGCCCGGCTGCGCGCCTCCGCCGCTCACGAGTTCTCCGCGACCGCGAGGACGCACGAGAGCCGCACGACGGTCTTCCCGTCCGAGTCGGTCACCTTCGCGTCGACGTATCGCGCGTTCGAGAGGCGCTCGGTCAGCTTGACCTCGGCCCGGAGCGTCGCGCCCGGGCGCACGATCTGCCGGAAGCGCGCGTCCGTGATCTTCGTCAGCACGGGCACGCCGCTCGCCTCGCGGTCGTCCTCGCTCGTCGCGTAGATGAGCACCGCGCCGCTCTGGAAGCAGAACTCGGAGATCAGCACGCCCGGCAGCACCGGCTCGCCGGGGAAGTGGCCCTCGAAGGCGAAGAGGTCCTCGGGGACGTCCCACTCGGCGACGAGGCGGTCGCCGTCGTGCTCGACGACGCGCGACACGAACAGGAACGGCGCGCGGTGGGGGATGAAGTCGGTGACGGGGCGTTCGAGGACGTCGGACATGCTGTGGGAGTGCGCGAGGGTGGCTGCGCTCGAGGGACCAGCGCGTCCGGGTCGCGGGGGCCCGGGCGCGTTCAACGGTTCAGAGTCCGCCGGTGACGTCGAGCGTCGTGCCGGTGATGTAGCTGGCATCGGCCGAGCACAGGAAGAGGACCGCGGAAGCGACCTCCTCGGGCGTGCCGAAGCGCTTCGCCGGCACGGACTTCTTGTACGAGGCGGCGAGCTCGGCCGGCAGGTCCTCGATCAGCTCGGTCGCGATGAAGCCCGGCGACACGCAGTTCACCGTGATCTTGCGCTTGGCGACCTCTTTCGCGAGCGACCGCATCAGCCCGACCTGGCCCGCCTTCGAGGCCGAGTAGTTGCCCTGCCCCTCGAACCCGAAGCGCCCGGCGGGCGACGTCGTGAAGACGATCCGGCCGTAGCGCTGGCGCATCATGTTCTGCACCGCGAACTTGGCCATGGTGTAGCTGCCGGTGAGGTTGGTCGACAGGACCGCGTTCCAATCGTCGGGCGACATCGTCGCGAGGATGCCGTCGCGCCGGATGCCGGAGTTCGCGATGAGGCCCGTGATCGGGGTCTCCTCGAGCGACGCCCAGAACTCCTGCGCTGCGTCGTGGTCCGCGACGTCGAAGCGCGGCGTGCGGAGCCGATCGGTCGCCACGCCGCGCTCCTGGACCTCGGCGGCGAGTGCGTCGGCGGCCTCCTGGTTGCCGCGGTAGGTGGCGTGGACGGTCGCCCCCTCGGCGAGGAGCGCGAGCGTGATCGCGCGCCCGATGCCGCGCGTGCCGCCCGTGACGACGAAGTGTTGATCGAGGAAGCGGTCGGTCATGGCGTGGGATTCTCTTCGCGAGGCATGTCCCGGTCGAGGCAAACGAGGGCCGATCGATCCACTTTTCCGGCGCGAGCGCGAGCGCGGCTCCGCGGGGCGCCGAAGCGGCAGGGACGAACCCCCGCATGCGAGCCTCACCCCAAGAGCCCGTCCCGCCCCGCGAGGCCCCTCCCCGCGTGACCCAGCCCCGCGTGACGCAGTCCCGCGCGACGTCGTCCCACGCGGCGCAGGCGCGAGCGACCCACCCCCGGGAAGTGTGGGGGCGCCCCGAGCCGGAGCCGCCTCCCCCGGACCCCGCGGTCGAGAAGCGGCGCCGGCAGGCGTCCCTGACGCGGCTGGCCCTCGGAGCGGTGGTCCTCACGATCACCCTGTGCCTCCTGGCCGCGATCCTGCTCGGTGCGCTCGACGTTCCGGGGAGCGGGTCCGCCGGGGACGTCCTCCAGGACGCCGGGTTCGTCATCCGCGAGCGCCGCGGGATCGGGCTGAGCCGCTGAGTGGCGCGGGCATCGCTCGGATCGACTGCGCGCCCGGACGCCGCGTTGCGCCGGACGGACGCGCTGGTGCACGATGCCGCCCGTGCGCCCCCGCCTGCCGCCGCCCTACGACCTCGTCGCCTTCGACTGCGACTCGACGCTCTCCACGATCGAGGGGATCGACGAGCTCGGGCGCGGCGTCACGGGCGTCGCCGAGCTGACGGACCGTGCGATGGCGGGCGAGGTCGCGCTCGAGGACGTCTACGCGCTGCGCCTCGAGCGCATCGCGCCCACCCTCTCCGACGTCGAGGCGATCGGCGCCCGCTACGTCGAGACGGCCGTCCCCGGCGCGGCCGAGCTCGTCGGAGGGCTGCTCGCTCTCGGCAAGCGCGTCGTGATCGTCTCCGGCGGGCTGCGGGAGGCCATCCTGCCGCTCGCCGACCACCTCGGCGTCGCGCGCGCGGACGTCCACGCGGTCGACGTGCGCTTCGACGCGAACGGACGCTACGCGGGGCTCGCCGAGCACGCGCCGCTCGCGCGCGCGGGCGGCAAGCCCGCCGTCGTCGAGCCGCTCGTGCGCGGGCTGCGCGCCGCGCTCGTGGGCGACGGCGCGACCGACCTCGAGGCGAGACCGGCGGTGGATCGCTTCGTCGCGTACGCCGGCGTCGAGCGCCGCGCCGCCGTCGTCGCCGGAGCCGATGCGTCGATCGAACACCTCGACCTGCTCGCCGCCGCGCCGCTCCTCCTCGCGCCCGAGGAGCGAGCGCGCCTCGCTCGCCTCGGGCGTCCCGGCTTCGGACCGGTCGCCTGAGCTCCGCTGCGCACCCACCCGATGGACGACCTCGACGAACGAGCGGCCTCCTCGCCGGACACGACCGACGGACGCGGGCTCTGGATCCCAGGTCCCGTCTTCGTGCGCCCGGAGCTGCGCGCCGTGCTGGCGCGTCCCGCCGAGGGGCACCGCACGCCGGCGATCGAAGCGACCATCGCCGCTCTCGACGCGCCGCTCGCGCGTCTTTTCGGAGCGCGGCCCGAGAGCCACGCCGTCGGCGTGCACTCCGCGACGGCGACCGCGCTGATGGAGATGGCCCTGCGCGCGACGGGCCCGCGCGTGCTGTGCCTCGTCAACGGGTCGTTCTCGAAGCGCTTCGCGGACATCGCTGAGGCGCTCGGAAGGGACGTGACGGTCGTACGCTCGGCGCTCGGCACCGCGCCGGACCTGGCGCGGGCGCGCGAACTCCTGCGCGACGGCGACGCTCCGTTCGACGCCGTCACCGTCTGCACGAGCGAGACCTCGACTGGCGCGTACGCGTCCGTGGCCGAGATCGGGGCCGCGCTCGCCGACCGCCGCGGCGCGCTCCTGCTCGTCGACGCCGTCACGCTCCTCGGCGCGGCGCCGATCGACGCGTCCGAGCACGGCCTGGACTTCGTGCTGGCGGGGACGCAGAAGGCGCTCGCGCTCCCGCCTGGCCTCGGCCTCTACGCGGCGTCGACCTCGATGCTCGAGGCGGCGACGCGCGTTCGGGCGGGGAGCTGGTTCCTCGACCTCGCGCGGATCCACGCCGCCCACGTCGCGCGCAAGCCGCCGATGACGCCGACCGTGCCGCTGCTGCGGGCGCTCGAGGCCCAGCTCGGCGCGATCGCCAGCGGCGCGCTGGAGGACGAGCTCGGCGGGCCCGACGAGCTCCGGCGAGCGGGTCCGTACGCGCGACGCTTCGAGCGCCACGCCGAGATGGCCCGGCGGACGCGTGCCCGCTGCGCGGAGGTCGGGGTGCAGCCCTACGGGACGGCCGCCGGTTCCCCGACGGTCACCTGCCTCGACCTCGGTGCAGCGGGGCTCGACGCAGCCCGCGTGCGCGGGCTCTGCGCCGAGCGCGGCCTCACCGTCGCCAAGGGCTACGGCGAGCTCGGGAGCACGTGTATTCGTATCGGACACATGGGCGACCGCTCGCTGGCCGAGCTCGACGGGCTCCTCGACGTCCTGACCAGCGCGATCTGCGGTACGCTCCGCCCGCCGCAATGATCGACCTCCGCCACTTCGTCGTCTCCACGTTCACGCACCTCTCCGCGCCGAAGCGCTGGATGATGCGTGGAGCCGTGCTCCTGCTCCTCGCGGGCGGCGGCGCGCAGCTCGCCTCCGCGGCGGGAGCGATCGACGGCGGCGGCTGGTCCTGGGCGAGCCTGCAGAGCGGGCTGGGTTTCGTCGGCGGCTTCCTGCTCGGAGCGCTGGTGCGGCTCTTCCTGAAGCTGAGCCTGCTCGTCACGGCGCTGGTCGCCGCGGTCGGATTCGGGCTCACGAAGCTCGGCTTCGTCGAGGGCGCCGAGCTGGGCGAGTGGGCGCGCAGCGTGGGGGACGCGGCGCGGGCCCAGGCGGGCGACGCGCAGCGGTTCGTCAGCGGATTCCTGCCCGCGTCGGTCTCGAGCGGGCTCGGCGTCGCGTCCGGCGTCACGCAGCGCCCGGACCTGACGCCCGACGACGACGAGTAGCCCGTCGGGGCACGTCGGCCCGATCCGGGACGCCTGCGGGGGAATCCGGAACCTCCTCCAGGGCGGGGTAGTTTTCGAGTGGAGCCGCGCGACGCCGTCGCCGCGGTCCCCGCGCCCAGCAGCGCGCGCCCGGGCCCCGCACGGCCCGCGCACCGCCCCGCCACCCCGTCGCTCCGCAGCACGGGCCGGCCGACGCACCGCACCGCACCATGACTCAGTTCGACACCGCCCGGAACGTCCTCCTCGTCTCGTCCCTCGCGCTCCTCGGCGCCTGCAGCAGCGGCTCCGACGCCGCGTCCGGCCCGGCCGATCCCGTGACGGGCGGCCCCGGCACCGGCGGCGCGACGCTCTCGACCGAGACGCTCGACGCACTCTTCCTCGACGCCGACGGCATCGTCGACCTCGACGCGACGGTCGACCCCGCCTTCACCGACGTGTTCGCCCGCTACACGGCCGTCGAACGCGCGGGCCTGGCCGGCCGCATCCACGTCCTCGCGCAGTCGAGCGTCAGCGACGCCGCGCTCGTCCGCGCGCGCACCGTTCTCGAGCACACGCTGACCGACGTCCCCGGGACTCCCGAGGGCGCCGACAAGTCCCACGTCTTCGCCGCGATGGTGGCCGAGGGCGCCGTGCTCGCCGTCTTCGCGGACGACGCGAGCGCCGACCGCGCGCTCCCCGCGGTCGACGCGGTCGTTTCCGGCCTCGCGCATCGCATCGAGCTCCTCACCGCCGATCGGATCGTCCGCGAGGGGACGCCCGAATACATGGCAGCCCTCCCCGGGCTCGACCGCACATTCGGCGCTGCCGCCGCGCTCGTCCTGCGCACCGGCATCGAAACGGCGCGTCCGACGCTGGCCGCCGAGCTCGCCGACCTCGCCGCGGACGACGTCGCCTCCGGCCGCTTCGTCGCTCCGGCCGGCACCTCTGAGTCGGAGATTCCCGGCCTCTACCTCGCCCTGGCGGCGGACGTCCACGCTGGCGTGTTCGGTCACGACCCGGACGGGGACGGCGTCGCCCGCGCCGGCGGCGCGGAGCTCCTCGCCATCGACCGCGACGATCTCAGCGCGGGCAGCCCGGGGCTCTCGTCGTGGCTCGACGAGTTCCTTCCCGAGGGCCACGCCTTCGCGGTGACCCTGCCCGCGGACTTCACCGGCAACTTCGACTGCCTGCGTCGCTCGTGGAATCCGTACAGCGCGCGGTCGCAGCACCTGCGCGAGATCCACCTCTCCGGCTCGGGCACCGCCGAGATCTTCGGTGCGCCGTTCGACGTCGTGCTGGTCGGCAACGACGGCAACAACAATCTGAAGGGGCGACGCGGCTTCGACCGGATCGTCGGCGGTCTCGGCTTCGACACGGCGGTGTTCAGCGGCCCGCAGGCGGACTACGACGTCCGCTTCGAGGACGGACACTGGGTCGTCGAGGACGTCTTCGGCGGCCACGAGCAGACGGACGTGCTCGACGGGATCGAGCGCGTCCAGTTCACGGACGGCGGCTGGAACCTCTGATCGCGCCCCGGCGCAGGCGACGGCGCGCGGGGAGGGACCCCCGCCCGGGCCACGGCCCGGGCGGGGGTCCCTCCCGTTCTGCCCCGTGCCGGCGCGCGATTCCGCGCTCTCCCGCCGCACGGCAGCGCGTACACTCGGCCGCGACGGGAGTGGATCGGTGCTGGTGTGCCGCCCGGTCTTCAAAGCCGGTGAGGGCCTCGTGAACAGCGGGGCCGGTGGGTTCGATTCCCATGCACTCCCGCCATCCCCCTTCCCGGGATCCGCGCGCCCGCTCCGGTCGAAGGGAGGATCGCCCGACGCGGGCCCGCCCGAGCACCTCCCATCGGCCCGCGCACCGTCGGCCGGTCGCGCACGGACCGGGCAGCGCACTCAATCTGCCGCGCACTCAATCTGCCGCGCACTGAATCTGCCGCGCACTGAGTCATCCGCGCACTCCATCGGCCGCTCTCCGCACCGGTTGCTCCCCACCGCAGCGCCCGCCGACCGCACATGCCCGTCACGGCCCACCCTGCCAGTCAGCAGGGCATCGACACCCGAGCGCTTCCGCCCGCCGTTCGCGCGCTCCGACTCGGGATCCGCGCGCTGCGCCTCGTCTCGAGACGCGCCGCGGCGCGCGCGCTCGCGACGCTGTTCTCGCGTCCGCGCCGCCATCCGGCGCCCGAGCGCGAGGTGGCGCTCGCCGCGCGCGCGGAGCGCCGCACCGTGCAGGACGGGGACAAGCGCGTCCAGGCGTACGTCTGGGGCGACGCCGGTCCGGAGCGCACCTGCGTCCTCGTACACGGGTGGGAGGGCCGCGGGACGCAGCTCGGCGCTTTCGTCGACCCGCTCGTGGAGGCGGGCTGGCGCGTCGTCGCCTTCGACCACGTCGGGCACGGAGCCTCCGACGGGAAGCGGTGCTCTCTCCCGCGGATGCGCGACACGCTGCGCCGCGTCGTCGAGGAGACCGTCGGCGTGGCGCCCGCTGCCGTCGTCGCGCACTCGATGGGCTCGTTCGCGACGACGCTGCTCCTCGCGGAGGGCTGGCGCGGGACGCGGGCGGTCTACGTGTCGCCGCCCGACGACCTCCTCGTCTACTTCGGGCGCTACGTCGAGATCGTCACGGGCGACCGGGATCTGCTCCCCGACCTGATCCGCATCACCGAGGAGCGCGTGGGGGAGGCCGCTGAGTCCTTCGAGTTCCCGCGGCTCGTCGGGCTCCTCGACCAGCCGCTCCTCGCGCTCCACTCGACCGACGACGCCGACGTGCCGATCGATGCGGGGCGTCGCGTGGTCGCGGCCTGGCGGGGCGCCCGGATGGTCGAGGTCGACGGGCTGGGGCACCGCCGGATCCTGCGTGATCCCGCCGTCGTGCGTGCCGCCGTCGACTTCGTCGCAGCAGGCGCGAATGCCGACGCGGCCGGTGCATAGCGCCGTGAGCGAGCGGCCCACGCGGCCGACCGCGCCACCGGCGGATCGGAACTTCGACCCCGACGCCCTAAGATGCCCGGGCCCGCGCGTCGCCCCCGACGCCGGCCTCCCCGCACGGACGATGCGCCCGATCCAACCCCTCCTGATCCTCCTCGCGCTCCTCGGCGCGCTCGGCCTCGCCCCGGCCGCCCGCAGCCAGGAGCAGGAGACCGAGCCTGCCCCCGACGCGTACGTGATGGCGGTCGAGGGCGCGCTCAACGCCGGGCACCTCGCTCTCTTCCAGCGCGCGGTCCGCACTGCCGAGGCCGACGGCGCCGCGCTCGTCGTGCGCTTCGACACGCCCGGCGGTGAGCTGACGCGGATGAAGCAGTTCGCGAACGCGATCGACGCCGCCGTGGAGTCCGGTCTGCCTGTCTACGGCTTCGTCGACGACGAGGCGTCTTCCGCGGGCGTCTGGCTCGCGATCGCGTGCGAGTCGCTCTACATGCGGCAGCGCGCGACGATCGGCTCCGCGCAGGTCGTGACGTTCTCCGCCGAGGGGATGCAGCCGGCGCCCGAGAAGATCCGTTCGAACTACCGCGCGTGGGTCCGCGCCTGGGCGGAGGCGCACGGCCGCGATCCGCTGCTGGCGCAGGCCATGATCGACGTCGAGACCGAGGTCCGGCGCGTGCGCACGGACGCCGGTCTCGAGCTCATCAGCGGCGACGAGTGGAACGATCTCGTCGATCGCGGCGAGGCGCCCGAGCTCGTGCGGACGATCGTCCCGGCGGGGGAGATGGCGGCGTTCACCGGCGAGGAGGCCGTCCGCCTGGGATTCGCGGACGCGCTCGCGGAGAGCGTCGACGAGGTCCTCGCGAAGCAAGGGCTCGCGGGCGGGCGGGTCCAGGACCTCGGGATCACGCGCCGCGAGCAGTGGCTGGCCCAGCTCTGGAGCCTGCGCCTGCTCTTCCTCTTCCTCGGGCTCTTCTTCGGCTACGTCGAGCTCAAGATGCCCGGCTTCGGTGTCCCCGGCGTGCTGAGCCTGCTCGCGTTCGGGATCATGTTCACGGGGCAGTACCTGGTCGGCCTCGCGGACGTTCCGCACATCGTGATGGCGGTGCTCGGGCTGCTCCTCGTCGCCGCCGAACTGTTCGTCCTGCCGGGCCTGATCTGGCCCGGGCTGATCGGCGCTCTGCTTCTGATCGCCGGCCTGCTCATGAGCCAGGTCGGGCCAGGCGTCACGCTCTCGAGCGCGTGGGACCGCGAGATCCTGCTCGACGCGTCGTGGCAGCTCACACTGACCGCGACGGTCGCACTCCTCGCGATCTGGGGCGTCTCGCGCTTCCTGCCGAAGACGCCCGTCCTCGGGCGGCTCGTGCTCGCCGGCGGCGCGGGGACGATGGCCGACGCCCTCCCCGAGGCGCGCGAGACCACGCGCAGCGCGCCCGCCGTCGGAGCGCGCGGACAGGCGCTCACGGCGCTCCGGCCGGTCGGCAAGGTGACGCTCGACGGCGACGCGCCGGGCGTCGACCACGAGGCGCGGGCCGAATCCGGCCTCATCGAGCCCGGCGCGCGCGTTCGCGTCGTCGAGGTGCAGTCCGGACGTCTCGTCGTCGCCGCGGACCAGGACGACGGCCAAGGGGGGAGCGCGTGACCACGACGATCGTCCTCTTCGGCCTCGGCATCGCCCTGGTCGTCGCCGAGGTCTTCATCCCGAGCATGGGCCTGCTCGGCATGGCCGCAGCGCTGTGCCTGCTCGGCTCGATCGGGCTCGCGTTCTACGAGGACCCCGGCACCGGCGTGATGCTCCTCGCGGCGACCGCCGTGCTCGTTCCGATCATCATGACGCTCGGGATCAAGTGGTTCCCGCGCACGCCCATCGGCCGCAAGATCACCGCGCGCGGCTTCAGCTTCGACGACGGCCGCGGCGTCGACCGGCGCGACGAAGGCCTCGAGGGCAGCCGCGGCGTCGTCGAGGCGACGCTGCGTCCCGCGGGCATCGCCCGGATCGACGGCCGGCGCGTCGACGTCGTTTCACGCGGCGAAGTCATCGACGCGGGCGACGAGGTCGTCGTCGTCGAGGTGTCCGGCAACCGCGTCGTCGTCTCCAAGGCCTGACCGCTCGACCTACCCGGCCGATCTCCCCTCGACCGGCCACCATCCTCCACCGGGCGGCGCCGCCGCCGGGAAGCCCCTCCCACCGCCAAGCCATGTTCCTCCCCCAAATCCCCCTCGCCCTCGCTGCGCCCCTCGCGGAGGGGGACACGAGCGTTCTGAAGACGATCGGACTCGTCGTCCTGGTCCTCTTCCTGCTGGCGTTCCTGGTCCTCTTCCTCAAGTACGCGAAGCTCTACATCCAGTCGGTGCTCGCCGGCGCGAACGTCGGCCTGTTCGACATGCTCGCGATGAGCCTCAGGAAGGTGAACCCGTCGCGGATCGTCGAGGGGCGCATCAACCTCGTGCAGGCGCGCATTGACGGGATCTCGTCCAGCGACCTCGAGGCGCACTACCTCGCCGGGGGCAACGTGACGCGCGTCGTGCACGCGCTCATCTCGGCGAACAAGGCCGGCCTCGACCTCGATTTCCGGAGCGCGACCGGCATCGACCTCGCGGGCCGCGACGTGCTCGACGCCGTCAACACCAGCGTCACGCCGAAGGTCATCGACTGCCCCGATCCCGCCAAGGGGAAGAGCGAGGTCGCCGCGGTCGCGAAGGACGGCATCCAGGTGCTGGCCAAGGCCCGGGTCACGGTGCGCACCAACATCGCGCGCCTCGTCGGCGGCGCAGGCGAGGAAACGATCATCGCCCGCGTCGGCGAGGGCATCGTCTCGACGATCGGCTCGATGGAGACGCACCAGCGCGCCCTCGAGAACCCCGACCAGATCTCCAAGACGGTCCTCCAGCGCGGCCTCGACGCCGGCACGGCGTTCGAGATCGTCTCGATCGACATCGCGGACGTCGACATCGGCCACAACATCGGCGCGCGCCTCCAGGCGGACCAGGCCGAGGCGGACAAGCGCGTTGCGCAGGCCCTCGCCGAGAAGCGGCGCGCGATGGCGGTCGCCGAGGAGCAGGAGTTCGTCGCCAAGGTCCAGGAGAACCGCGCGAAGGTCGTCGAGGCCGAGGCGCAGGTGCCGCTCGCCATGGCGGACGCGCTGCGCAACGGCAACCTGGGCGTCATGGACATGATGCGCCTGCAGAACATCGAGTCCGACACGCAGATGCGCCGCAGCATCGGCGGCGTCGGGGACGACAGCGGCATCGACGGCGACCTCTCCCAGCCGTGATCCCGGCGCCCGTCCACGCCCTCCTCGGCCAGGCCGCGCTCGTCGGAGCGCCGCTGGCCGCGCAGCCCCAGGAGAACGACTGGTTCCAGCGTCTGCTGGGCTTCGTCGTCCTCTTCTTCGTGGTGCTGTGGCCGGTGATCCGCGGGATCATCGAGACCGCGACCGCACGCCGGAAGGAGTTCGAGCAGCAGCAGCGCCGCGCGGCGGGCCGCGGTCCCGCGCGTCCTCGTCCCACGCTCGAGGAGATCCTGCGCGGGGAGCCCGGTCCGGGTCCGTTCGAGGACGAGGCGGACGAGGCCGTCCCGGCGGAGGCCCTCCGTCGGACCGAATCGCGGTCCACGACGTCCCCGGGCGCGCCGCCGCCGCTGCCGCCGTCCCGCCGTCGACCGACGCCGCGCCCGACGCAGCGACCGACCGAGCCCGCAGCGCGGGCGGGCCGGCTGTCGACGCTCGGGCCCGAGCTGGCGGGTGATCCGTTCGACGAGAGCCAGATGGGCCGCGATCTCGTGGACGACGCGGTGCTGCCCGAGGTCCCGTCCGAGGACGAGATGGAGGAGCGCTTCGACGAGGCGGCCGCCGCGGCCAAGCTCCGCGCGCAGGGCGACGCCCGCGCGCGTGAGCACCAGCGGGCGGAGCGCGCACCCGAAGCGGCGCCCGGGGCGAAAGCCCTGCGCAACCTGGAGGCCCGCCTGACGCCCTGGCAGCGCGCCTTCGTGTTCAAGGAGCTGCTCGGTCCGCCGCGGGCCGTCGAGCCCTTCCGGGGACGCCGCTGACCGCGCCGAGAGGGAATCCATGCCGCCGAAGAAGCGCTACTGGCTCGTGAAGTCCGAGCCCGACGAGTTCTCGTACGACGACCTGGAGCGCGCTCCGAAGCGCACGACGCACTGGGACGGCGTCCGGAACTACCAGGCCCGCAACATGCTCCGCGACGACATGAAGGTGGGGGACCTGGTGCTCTACTACCACTCGAACACGAAGCCGCCGGGCGTCGTCGGGGTGGCTGAGGTCGTCCGCGAGGGGTACCCGGACCCGACGCAGTTCGACCCGAAGGACTCGCACCACGACCCGAAGTCGGACCCGGACGACCCGCGCTGGTTCGTCGTCGACCTGCGGGCGGTCGGCGAGCTGCCCGACTACGTGTCCATCCAGGACCTCAAGGCCAACGCCAAGCTCGACGCCATGGCGGTCGTGCAGCGCGGACAGCGGCTGTCGGTGCAGTCGGTGACGTCCGCGGAGTTCCGGGAGGTGCTCCGGATGGGCGGAACGACGCTGAAGGCGCTCCAGGGCGCCTGAGGACGTCCCACGGAGAGAGGGGGCTCTAAATGGCCATCTAACCACCTCTAAAGGGATGCCTCAGGTGGTGCGAAGCGCTCCGGGCAGTGCCGTGGGCCGTCGGGCAGCCCCGCTCCTGGGGCCCGTAGGGCCGGTTCTGGCTTGATCCTCCGGCCCGAGTGTGTCCCTCTGTAGGACCCCGCAGGGCGGCCCCGGTCCCCTGCGGCGCCCACCGACGCCATTCCGTCCCAACCCGCGCGTCTCGGTCCCGCGCCGAGCGCCCCTCCCCCAAAGCACCTCCCCGATGAGCCAGAACTACGATCAACTGGTCGCCGCCGTGAACGCCTGCCGTGAGGACATCGAGAAGGCCGAGGCCGGCAACAAGGCCGCGACCTCGCGCGTCCGCAAGTCCATGCAGGAGGTCAAGGCCCTCGCGCAGGAGCTCCGCAAGGAGATGCTCGAGCTCCGCGACGCGGGCAAGTGACTCATCCGTGAGCCGGCGGGGCCTCTGGCCCCGCTGCGGACGCGCCCCCGAAGGGTCCCGAGCAGGGTGCCCTCCGGGGGCGCGCTCGTGGTGCCGCCCTCCCGGCGTCCGCGGCGGGCCCCGACGCGGCCCTTGATGGTCGCAGCCGCGGCTCTCGAAGCCCCCGCCGCGGCTCCGCGCTGTTCTGTCGCGGGACGCGGCGGCCGCTACGCGGTCCGCTCCGGCGGTGCGCCGAAGTCGGGCGCGCTCCAGCTGGGAAGGCTCCAGGCGACCGCGGGCGGCAGTTCGAAGCGTCCGCTCGCCGCACGGCGGAGCTCCCAGCGCTCGAGGACGTCCTCGCCCAGGTCGAGGGGACGGTACAGGTGGGGGAAGCGCTCGCCCCCGCGCGACACTTCGAAGCGCACGTCGTCCGCCAGCTCCCGCGGGTCGAGCTCCATGACGAGCGCGACGTCGGAGCCGCCGAAGTGGGCGTCGAGCGTTCCCTCGAGCTGGTCGACGAACGAGAGGTGCACGAAGCCCTCGGACGCGAGGGACGGGGGCTTCAGCTCGCCGTGCCGCGCGACGTCGTCCCGGCCCGCGTCCGGAACGATGTGAAAGACGCGCCGCGTGCCGTACGGCTCGAAGACGCGCAGCGGCTCCGCGCCGCGCGGCAGCAGGCCGACCGAGTGCGCGCGCCGCGCGAGCTCCGCGATCGCGCGCTCGCCCTGTGGACCCAGCCTCCGGGTCCAGCCGTTCACGTACAGCTCGACGTGGGCCTGGATCACCTCGTCGTCGAGCTCCTGCGCGTGCTCACGCATGGTCGGGAGGGCGGCGTCCGGGTCCTCGTCCGCAGCCTCGAGGGACGACCGCAGCGCCTGCGCGACGCGGTCCAGGGTCTCCTCGTCCAGGGAGCGCCGCGCGAAGAGCCCGCCGAGCGGGAGCGGCACGTTCGTGGCGCCTTCCCAGGCAGCGCCCAGATCTTCGATGAGCACCAGTCCCGTGTCCTCGTAGGTGAAGCGCCCCTCGTGGATGCAGACGCCGTAGTCGGCCTCACCGCGCTCGAGCGCGGGCATGATCTCGCTGAAGACGACGTGCTCGGGCTCGGCTCCCTCTGCGTGGAAGAGGCGGTACAGCAGTGTCGCCGTCGTGTTGGCGCCCGGCGCGAGGATCCGATCGCCCTTGCCGGGCGTCGCCTGGGGGCTGGTCCCCGGCCGCGCCAGCAGGAGCGGTCCGTTGCCGAACCCCAGCGCCGAGCCGACGGAAAGAGCCACGAGCTCCGCGCCTCGCTCGAGGGCGAGGTGGTAGCTGGCCTTCGCGACGTCGAAGTCCCCGGCGACGAGGCGCTCGTTGAGCGCCTGGACGTCGAGGAGCTCGATCTCGAACTCGAGTCCGGGCGTCTCGAGCGCTCCGGTGAGGAGCGCGTGGGCGAGGAAGGTGTCGTTCGGGCACGTCGAGAGCCCGAGGTGGATGCGGCGAGTCATCGGTCCAGCGTCAGCTTACGCGAAGGCGTGCCCCGAGGCGCCCGGCGCGACCGTTCGCCCACGCGTGTTTACGACAGAGTTCAAGTCAGCGCGTCGGCCGCGAGCCCGGCGACGGCCGCGAGCGCGTCGTCGATCCGCCAGCGTGCGTGGTTGCGGTCGCCGGCCTCGTTCGAGATGCCGCGCACGACGCGCAGCTCGACGCCCGCGGCCCGCGCGGCGAGGGCGACTGCGAAGGCCTCCATGTCCTCCGCAGCGGACTCGGGTGCGCGCGCGACGCGCGCGGTGACGTCGTCCGGGCTGCCGGCCGCGGCGCAAACGGTGAGGAGCTCGGGTCCCTCGCCCGCCAGCGGAAGGGCATCGAAAACGGGTTCGCCGCCCGGGGGCGTCCACTGCGGCAGGCCCATGGCGGCGGGGGTGAGCAGGCCGTCGGGGCCGAGCGCGCCCACGCCGTCGAGGCGGACCGCGCCGAATTCGATCGCGTCGCCGACGGCCGGCCCCTCGGGATAGCGCCCCGCGATCCCGGCGAGGACCGCGCGCTCCAGGCCCGGGCGGGCGTGGAAGAGGCGCGCGCCGCTCGCGGCGGCGGCGACCGGCCCGAATCCGATGACCTCGATTTCGACGTCCTCCGCGAGCTCGAGGGAGCGCAGGAGCAGATCCCGTTCGCGAACGGTGGGGATCAGGAGGAGGGGCGCGGGCGGCAACGGTCGTGGGAGGGCGTGGGACGGGGCGCGGGACGTTCGGGTGCTCCTACCGTCGCACCCCGGCGCGCCCTGCTCAATCCCCCGGGCTCGATCCCCCGGGCTCGATTCGCCCTGGGCTCGACCCCGTGCTCGACACCTCCGACTTCGCGCGAGCGGCTGGACCGGCGGCCGCAAGACCCCCGGGGGCCGCCCGGCAGCGCGCGTTGACGCGGGCGCCGCGGGAACTGCCGATTTCCCGCACTCCTCGCGCGGGCGCCCTCGGATGCGCCGTCGATGGAGGGGACGCGAACAGCGTCGGCCCGTCTCGGCGCGTGGGGCCTCGCCCTGGCGCTCGGGGCGACGGCCGCGTGCACGAGAACGGAGTCCGGCTCGGACGAGGGCGGTAGCGCGAGCGGCGGCGGAGCGGGCGGAGGCGGCGCATCGGTCAACGCGGACCTCGTCGCGCTCTCCGCGTCGGTGACGAACGCGATCGTCGAGGCTGGAGCGCCGCTCCCGGTCAGCTTCTCGGTGCAGAACGCGGGCCCCGATCCGATCGGAGCGCTGCGCGTCGCGTTCTACCTCTCGAGCGACGCGTCGTTCGACGGCGCCGACGTCGAGCTCGCGAGCTTCTCCAGCGCGGGTCTCCTGACCGCCGCGACCTTCGCGAGTTCGGGCGAGGTCGACGTCCCGATCTCCACCGCGCCGGGCACGTGGCGCCTCCTGCTCGTCGCGGACGACGACCAGCGCTACGCCGAGCTCGACGAGGCGAACAACGTCGCCGTCGTGCCCTCGACCATCACGGTCGAGGAGCCGACGCACCCCGACTTCGTCGTCGATTCGGTGTCCTTCGGACCGTCCGCAGTTGTCGCGGGCGGGACGATCGACGTGAGCCACGTCGTGACGAACGTCGGCGTCGAGGCCTCGGGCTCGTTCCGGGTCGGGGTCTACCTCTCCAGCGACCCCGTCGTGACCGCGTCCGACTTCCTCCTGGGGCAGCGCCCGGTCACAGGACTCACCGTCGGCGCGAGCGACAGCGCGAGCGGCACGGTCACCGTGCCCACGATCGTGCCTTCGGGCGTCTGGTACGTCGGCGTTCTCGCCGACGATCAGGGCGCGGTGACGGAGATGGACGAGTTCAACAACGGGGCGAGCGCGCCCGCGACGCTCAGCGTGAGCACAGCGCCGCTCCCCGACCTCGTGCCGACGCTCTTCACGATCGGACAGGTCGCCGTCGACGCGGGGCAGCCCTTCACGGTCAACGACGCCGTCCTCAATCAGGGGCCGACCGCCGCTCAGGCGTTCCAGGTCGGCGTGTTTCTGTCGGAGGACGCGGAGATCGACCCGGCGCAGGACGTGCTCGCCGGGACGCGCACCATCGCGGCGCTCGCGGCCGGCGCGTCAGATCCCGCCGGGCCGTGGGCCGTGACGGTGCCCGGGAACACTCCGGGAGGCACGTACTTCGTCGGTGTGCTGGTCGACTCCGCCGACTTCGTCGCGGAGAGTTCGGAGAGCAACAACGCGCTCGTCGCAACGGCGCAGATCGACGTGACGGTCCCGCCGCTGCCGGACCTCGTCGTGACGGCGTTCACGACGCCGGGGCCGAGCACGGTCGACGCCGACGGGACCGCGCCGCTCGGGCTCCAGTTCGACGTCGTCAACACGGGCGTCGTCCCCGCGCCCGCGACGACCGCGACGGTCTACCTGTCGCCCGACGCGGCGATCAGCTTCAGCGACATCGCGCTCGGCTCGGTCGACGTGCCGGCGCTCGACGTCGGCGCCGGCGCGGGCAGGACGACGAACCTCACCGTGCCCGGCGGCATCCCGAGCGGCTCGTACCGCGTCGGGCTCTGGATCGACGCAACGGAGCTCGTCCCCGAGCTCGACGAGGGGAACAACCTGCTCGTGGAGCCCGGTCTCCTCGATGTCGTCGGCGACGTCGCGGCGGAGCCCAACCTCGTCGCGGAGCTCATCGACTCCGTCCGCACGTCCGCGGCGCCCGGAGACTCGTTCCAGGTCGTCACGCGTGTGGGGAACTCGGGCGACCTGTCGTCCCCGGCGTTCAGGATCGTCACCGTGCTCTCGACCGACGACGTGATCGAGGGTACGGACACGGTGATCGGCAGTCGGCTCGTGCCGTTCGGGCTCGGAGGCGGCTTCGCCTCCGTCGCCAGCGGTCCCGTCAACGTTCCCAGCTCGCTGCCCGACGGCACGTACTACCTGGGTGTCTTCGCCGACGCGGACGATTCGGTCGTCGAGCCCGACGAGTCCGACAACGGCCTCGCTGCGTCGGGCACGTTCGAGGTGCGGACTCCGCCGCCGCCCGCCCCGAACCTCGTCGTGTCGAGCGTCACCGTCCCGGCGGGTGTGTCGGGCGCGGGCGCCGTCTTCGACGTGCAGCACGAGGTCCGGAACAGCGGCGACCTCGACGCGGGCAGCTTCCGCGTCGGGATCTACCTGTCCGAGGACGACGCCATCGAGACGTCCGACACGCTCCTCGCGACGCGCGTCGTCACAGCGCTCGCCGCGGGCGGGACGTCCAGCGCGCCGACGGCGGCGCAGATCCCGCCGGGAACGCCGGCGGGCACCTGGTACGTCGGCGTCATCGTCGACGACACGGACTCCGTGGCGGAGTCGAACGAGGGAGACAACGGGAGGACCGCGCCGGAAACGGTGGACGTCTGAGCCATGCGAACATCCGATCGGAGGCGCCGGAGCTGGCGCGAGGACGTGCGGCACGTGGACCTCGAGCGCGTCGGCCGCGTGCGACGCGGCAGGCGCAGGTTCCGGGAGGTCGTCGAGGCCGTCGGGCGTGAGGAGCACCAGCGGGTCGTTCCGCTGCCGCTCGCCGTCGCCGCGGTGCTGATCCCGTTCCTGACCGCGTGGGCCGTCGCACATCCGGTCCCCGAGCCGGAGGGCACGGTTGCCGCCTCCGCCGTCGATCGCCCGTGGACGGAGCGCCGCCCGCCCGCCGCGCTGCACAGGGAGCGCCGTGTCCCCGAGGAGCCCGACGGCTACGTCGACCTCTGGGCGACTCCCTCCGAGTGGGAGGTCCAGCTGCTCGCGCGCGGCCGCTGACGCGGAGCGGAGACCCGCCCGACCGGGGCCGAATGCGGGGGCCGGCGTCGCGTACCCTGCGCGCGTTGGCACGCTCGATCGAACTCCCCTGCTGCACACAGTGCGGTGCCGCACCGCGCTCGCGGCGTCAGCCGAGCTGCCACTACTGCGGAGCCGTCCTGCCGTGGGAGGTCTGGGACGAACTCTCGAAGCACCGGCTCGAGGTGACCCGCGTCGAAGCGCGGGAGCTCGAGGACGCGCTGGAGGAGGCCGGGCGGCCCGGCGGGCGCGCGCCGCACCGGTCCGCGGCGCGACGCCGGCTGCGACGCCTCCGCCGGAGGATGCCGCACCGTGATCCGAACGGCGGCGGCGGTGGACTCGATCCGGCGGGCGCGTTTGCGATCGGCGCCTACATCGCGATCCCCGCTGGACTGATCTTCCTGCAGAGGGCGTCGCAGGATCACTTCTTCGCGACTTTCATCGGGCTGCTCGTTCTGGCGCTGGCCGCTGCCATCTGGAGCCAGTCGGCCGGGAGGAAGGCGCGCAGGCGGCGCTCTGCGCGCGAGCGGATCGCGCGCAGCCATGGAAGCCGCCACGTGAAGAGCGCGGTCCTCGCCGTCTCCCCGCCGCGCGTCGTGCCGGGGACCGAGGCGACGTGGCAACGGGCGGTCACCCTCTTCACGGCGGGGCGCCGGCAGATCGTCCTGCTCGCTGGCGACGACGTGCAGCTCGAGGCCGGCGACCTCGGGATCGCCTCGCTCTTCGGGACCTCGCTCGTTGCGTTGGAGCGGCTCGGGCGTCGGGTCGGGGGTGCGAGCGCCGCGGTCCGGTCCCCGCCCTAGGGCCGGCACGGAGGGGGCGGGACACTTCCGCTAGGAGAGCGCCCGGCGGCGGAGGGGGAGTCGGGCCTCTCCATGGGCGGGAACATTCCCGTTCTGCGCTGGATCGCGGGGTCTCTCCCCGCAGCGGCGCGTGGGAGGTTCCCCGAACGTAAGAGAGGAGGGTTGGTCGCCGTTCGGACGTGAGCGCGACCAAATGCCTGCGTCGGCGATCGATTCCCTCGCGGTACGGTCGTCCCCGAGCACGGATCCCGCCCTTTCACCGCACCGTCGCTGCTCTTGCTGCAGCGCGCGGCCCCCCGCGGGATCCGCAACCGTCCCACACGCTCACCGATGGAAAACAGGAACCCGTCCGGGCTCGCACCGGACCCCCCGCCCCGCGGCTCGCAGGCGGCGCCCGAAGTGTCGGCGCTCCGCAGCGTGGCCTTGCAGCACGCACGCTCGCGCGACGACTTCGAGGAGATCCAGCAGGAGCTCTGGCTTCGCGTTCTCGAGTCGCCCAATCGCTCGCAGGCCGAGATCCGTTGGCTCTCCGCCATCGCACGCAACATCGTGCGCGAGATCGCTCGCGGCCGCTACGCGCGCACCGTGCGCGAGCACCGCTACGCGCGCGAGCGCGTCGCCGTCACCTTGCCGCGCTTCCCCGAGCGCATCGACCGCGAGACCCTCGTCGAGGCGCTGCTGCGCGGACTCTCGCGCGCCGACCAGGCGCTGCTTTGGAGTCACTTCGTCGAAGGGCTGCGGGTCCACGAGCTCGCGGCGTCGCTCGACCTGACGCCGGCCGCGACGAAGGCGCGACTGCACCGCGGCGTCGTGCGTCTGCGCGAGCTGAGGGCGGGCACGGCCAACGGCGACGCGCCGGTGCGCTCCGTACCGTCCACGGCGGGATAGCGGGCCGGATCGCCGGACCGTGGGTGCCGCCGCGTCGTGCTGACGTCGGCACCGGTGAGGCGCATCCCGGAGTTGAAACCGGACCCGCCGCGGATCTGGTCCGGACGCGGTGGAGGGGCCATACTCGCTCCCCGTGCGAACGAACTCCGAGACCCCCTTGCCGCGCTCCACCGCGCTTCGGGCCCGTGCGCTCGCCGCGGATGCGCCGGCGCTCCCCGCCACTCCCCGATGGAAGCCTTGAGCGAGGGGACCGGCGCGGAAGGAGCGCTGCGCGCGCAGGACGAGCGCGTGCTCTCACTCCTCCGGTCGACGTTCGGGATCGACGACTACCGCGGGCGGCAGGCCGAGGCGATCGACGCCGTACTGGCGGGGCGTGACGTCCTCCTGACGATGCCGACGGGCGCGGGCAAGTCGCTTTGCTACCAGCTTCCGGCGGTCGCCCTCGACGGTCTCACCGTCGTGGTGAGCCCACTCATCGCGCTGATGAAGGACCAGGTCGACGCCCTCCGCGCGAAGGGCGTGGCGGCCGCCTTCGTCAACTCTTCGATCAGCGCGTCCGAGCGTCGCTCGCGCCTCCTGGCGGCCGTCGACGGCGAGCTCGATCTGCTCTTCGTCACGCCCGAGCGCTTCCGCCAGAGCGACTTCCGAGCCGCCGTCCCGCATCTGCGCGTCGCGCGCCTCGCGGTGGACGAGGCGCACTGCATCAGCCAGTGGGGGCACGACTTTCGCCCCGACTACTCGCGGCTCGGCGAGTACCGCGCGCGGCTCGGCAACGTCCCGACGATCGCCCTCACCGCGACCGCGACGCCCGAAGTGGCCGACGACATCGTCGCGCGCCTCGCGCTCGAGGACCCGCTCGTACTGCGCACCGGGATCGAGCGCTCGAACCTGTTCTTCGCGGTGTCCGAGATCGACCACGAGGAGGAGCGCTTCGACCTCGTCGCCGACCGCATCCGCGCGATCGACGGGCCCGGCATCGTGTACGGAGCTCTGATCAAGGACCTCGAGCGCCTCGAGGGCGAGCTCCAGCGACGCGGTCTTCGGCCGCTCCTCTACCACGGCAAGCTCAGCCCCGAGGAGCGGCGCTCCATGCAGGAGCGCTTCATGGCGTCGGACGACGCCGTCGTGCTGGCGACGAACGCCTTCGGCATGGGCGTGGACAAGGCCGACATCCGCTTCGTGTTGCACTACCAGCTCCCGCGCACGCTCGAGGCGTGGACGCAGGAGGTCGGGCGCGCGGGCCGCGACGGTGCACCGTCGTGGTGCGAGCTCCTCTACTTCCCCGAGGACATCGCGATCCAGAACACCTTCGTCGGATGGGCGAACCCGACGCTCGAGTACGTCGTGATGGTGTTCGAGACGCTCGTCGGGTGGGGCGAGCGGATCCAGATCAAGGACGAGGCGGATCTGCGGCAAGAGCTCCTCGTGAAGGAGCGTCGCGACAATCGCGTCGGCATTGCGCTCAAGTGGCTCGAGGTGCTCGGCGTCACGCGGGGTTCGTTCGACGCTCGGAATCTCGAGATCGCAAGGCCCCTGGATCCGGCCGAGCTGCCCGCGTTCCTCGCGTCGGGCGAGAAGCGCGACGACGATCTACGCGCGCTGCTCGCGATGGTGGAGTTCGCGAAGGACCGCATCCGGCCCCGTCGTGCGCTCCTCGCGGACCACTTCGGACTGCCCGAGCCGGACGCCGCCCACGGCTGCGACAACACCGAGGACGCGGACGCGTGGCGCGCGGAGCACCTGCGCCCGCGCGCGTCGCTCGGGAACGACGCCGTCGCCGCAGAGAGCGCGCCCGCGCCCGCCGAGCGAGAGGATCACTCTGCGGACACGGCCCCGACGGCCGCCGCCCGCGCGGACGGGGGCGACGGAGCGGGGACGGTCGGCGATGCGCCCCACGAGTGGGTGCGCGGGGACTGGGTGCGCGTCGACGGACGGCACCTCGGCCAGGTCGTGCGCGTCGAGGGCGAGGGCCGCCGCGTGCGCCTCGTCGTCGAGAGCGTCGGCGACTTCCGTCGCCGCACCGTCGACCCGCGCAGGCGACGCGTCGAGCGCCTCGAGGGCAGTTGACTGCTGCGTCAGCCGACGCGCGAGCTCTGCCCGTGGCCGCCCGTGCCCGTTCCCTGGCCGCTCGCCGCCGTGGTGCCCTTCGCCCCGTGCCCCCCTGCGGCGTGTCCGTTCGAGGTGTGCCCATTCGAGGCGTGCGCCGCCGCCCCGTGTGTCGAAGAACCGTGCGCGTGGGACCCCAGCACGGGCGCTGCGGCGGGCTCGAGCAACGGCGGCTCGGTCGCCACGTCGTGCAGCGGCACGGTGCGCAGCGAGAGCGGGAGCCCGGTGCCCACGTCGAAGCGGGCGGCCGCCTCGATGCCGACGCGGGCCACGTCCTCGGCGCTGGTGGCAGCGTCGAAGGCGATGCTCATCGCGCCGAGCGCGTACTCGGCGCCCGAGCCGAACGCGTAGAACGACGTGTATTCCTGGACGGACCGCTGCGGGTACGCGCCGAAGATGCCGCCGGGCGACGCAATCAGGAGCTCCATGCGCATCGACTCGAAGTCGTCCGTGCTGTCTTCCTTCCCCTGGACGAAGTACTCGTCGCGCAGCGCACGCTGGAACTGGGTCAGGAAGTCGAAGATGCCGTCGATGTCCTCGAGCGCCGGGAGCTCCTCGTAGCCCGCGACGAAGTGACGCAGGACGAGCTGGGCGGACGCGGGGCCCGTCGGCGCCACCCAGGCGTCGCCGATGCGGACGAGCTTGTCGCTGTTGGCGATCAGCGCCGCGGACTCCTCGGTGTCCCCGTAGGTCGCGAGGGTGTCCGCGGCGATGCAGACGAAGCCGTTCTTCTTGGTGACGACGACGGTGGTCATGGGTGGTTCGGGGCGCCCCGGCGCAGCGTCCCGGCACGGGGCCGGGCGGGTCGCCGAGCGCTCCGGATCGAGCGCGTCAAAGGTTTGCGTTTCGGGCAATCAGCGCCGGGGCGCCAGTGGACACTAGCCGAGCGCCGAGGCGTTGGAAGTGCGGGCGGAGGAGATCTGTGAGCGTGTTTCAGGACCGCGCGACGGGCCGCCGCCAGGGCCCGCGAGCGGGGTCGATCCGGGGCACCGGACAGCCCCCCGGGTCCCCCTTCGGGAGCGCCGCTCGTCCCGGATCGAGGCACCAAGTCCGGCGACGTGCGGAGGGGGTGCCCGAAGACCGAATCCGGTGCGGGACGCGCGCGCGCTCCGGTCCGGGACCGGGGGCAGCGGCGGCTCTCCTGGCCGTGGTCGTCCCATGGGTCCCGTCGTGCGTCGTCGCACCGCCCGTACGACGGAGCGCAGCTCCGTCGGTGGCGGAACATCCGCGAGAACCTCAAAGGCAGGCACTTAAGCGCGGCGTTGCCGCGGACGTACGCGTGCTATTCGACGGTGTCGACCTCACGAACTGGCGCACCGGCGTGTTTGGCGACCCGCCCGAGTACGAGTTCGCGGAGGGCGGCGTCGTGCTCCCGCAGGTCGCGTCTCTGTCCGGCATGACGTACACCGGCGAGGCCCCGCGTACGCCGTACGAGCTGCGCGTCGTTGCGACGAAGCGGTACGGCGCGGACTTCTTCCTCGGCGTGACGTTCCCCGTGCGCGACGCGCATCTCACGCTCGTGCTCGGTGGGTGGGGCGGAGCCGTTACGGGGCTCTCGTGCATCGACGGTCTCGACGCTGCGGACAACGACACGTGCACGTGGCGCGATTACCCGAATGGCAAACGACAGTGCGTCGTGGTGCACGTCGACGACACGCGTGTGCGCGCGACGGTCGACGGCGACACGGTCGTCGACAGGCGCCTCGCACCCGACGCGACGCTGTCGCTCCGCCCCGAGGTGCTCGCGTCGCGCCCGCTCGGCGTCAGCGCGTATGCGTCGAGCACGGTCGTGCACCGCGTGACGGTCCGCGAGCGCACACGGGCGCGGGATGCGTACTGACTGGACGCTGCCGGCGACGCGGGCCCCGTCGGCGCCGTGCGCGATGCTCCGAACTGAGAGGCGCCCGCGGAGCAGCGGTCCCCCTCGCGGTGCGCGCCCACGCACATCTTGACCGGGCGGCGGCCCCGGGGACGATGGGGGCATGCGACGACTCCTCAAGCGCGCCTCCATCGCCGCCACCCTGGCCCTCACCGCGACCGTTCCCGCCCGAGCGACGTGGTCGATCGTCGTGCTCGACCGCCGGACGGGCGAGATGGCGATCGCGACGTCGACGTGCCTCCCGGGCTTCGACATCGAGCGCTTCGTCCCGGTCGTCCGCGTCGACTACGGAGTCGCCGCGGTCCAGGCAGAGGTGTCCTTCACCGCGAGCAACAAGCGCCGGCTCTTCAACGGGCTCGACCGCGTAGGCGCCTCCCCCGAGGCCCTCATCGACTTCATCGACCTCCGCGACAGCGGCTTCGAGCGACGCCAGCTCGGCATCGTTTCGATCTGGGGGCCGCCCCGCTCGCACACCGGCACGTTCAACCTCGATCACGCGTCGGGCGTGTTCGGCTTCGACGGCGATCTCGAGTACTCGATCCAGGGCAACATCCTCACCGGGCCGAACGTGATCGCGGAGTGCGAGCTCGCATTCCTCACGACGCCCGGCGACCTCGGCCAGCGGATGATGCGCGCGATGGAGGTCGCGCGCGACCAGGGCGGCGACGGCCGCTGCTCGTGCGACTTCAACGATCCGCTCTCGTGCGGCTCCCCGCCTGCGTCGTTCAACAACGCCTCCACCAACGTGTACATGGCGCTCGTCCGGCCGGGCGACACGGACGGCGTCTGCACCTCGGTCCTCGGCTGCGCGAACGGCGATTACTACGGCAAGTTCAATCTGAGCGGCACCAGCGCCTTCCAGCCGATCGTCGGTCTGCGCACCGAGTTCGACGCGTGGCGCGCCTCGCTCGCGGGACGTCCGGACGCGTTCCTCTCCGAGGTGAGCGCCTCGTCCACGCGCCTGAAGGCCGACGGTGCGATGGTGACCGAGGTCACCGTACGCCTTGTCGACGTCGATGGCGATCCGATCGGCAGTGGGGGCGCGACGCTCGGCGTGACGCGCCCCGAGGGGCCGGAGATCGCCGACGTGCGCAGCGTCGTGGACAACGGCGACGGGACCTACACGGTCGAGCTCGAGGCCACATCGACGACGGGCACAGCCCGCTTCGCGATCACGGCCGACGACGGCGTGCGGCCCGTTCAGCTCTCCCCGATGCTCGAGCTGGAGTCCGTCGCTCCAGAGGCGCTGCACGTCGGCCGGGGCCGCCTGACCGGAATCGACCCCGAGCCGCTGGAGATGCTGGTCGAGGTCGACGCCGCGCTGGCTGGACTGCCGTACCGCATCTTCGGTTCGTTCTCCGGCTCGTCGCCGGGCACGGTCGTCGGGTCGGTGCTCGTGCCGCTCAACCGCGACCGGCTGTTCGACATGACCGCCGGTTGGATGGGCGCGACGCCCTTCATGGACAACGCGGGTCTCCTCGACGGCTCCGCGAGCGCCTCGGGGCTGCTCGACCTCCCGACCGGCTCGCTGGCCGCGTTCGTGGGCGTCACGATGTCGTACGCCGCGCTGATCGACGGAACGACCGTCACCAACGTGGCGACGGTCGTCATCGAGTAGCGCGGGCCGAGGCTCGGGAGCCCCGGAGCCCACAGACGCGGAGCCGTGGGACGCGGCGCAGGCCGGAGCTGCCGGCCCTGGCCCGCCGTCAGGGCAGCCGGAGCTCCGTCGGCTGCGCTCCGGTGCGCCCGAGCGGCACCCACTCGTCGTCCACGTAGGCGTCGACCTCGCCCACGAGCAGCGTCAGCTCCTCCGACACTCCCTCGGGCCCGATCTTCGCGCGGGCGCGGAGCGTGCCCGACTCGGAGCGGACGCGGAGCCCAACGCTCGCGCCTGCCCGCCCACGGAACGTCGCGCGCGCCGAGCTCAGTTCCCAGGCGGGCTCTTCGAGGAGCGCGCTCCCGTCCGCGGTCCGATCGAGCCAACCGTCGACTCCGTCGAGGCGCGCCGTCATCGAGCAGCGGCGCCCCGTCGGAACGGCGAGGGCGGCGCGGCCCGACGCGTCGAGCTCGACGCGCTGCCTCTCGAGTTCGAGGAGCGGGTCCCCGTCCACGAGCTCGAACGTGACCCGGCCCCGGGCGGGTGCCCCGTCGAGGACCACCGGCAGCGCGCGCGGGCTCGTCCTCGGAGGGGCGACGTCGAGCTGGACCGTGGCGCCGCTCGCGACGCGCACACCGCCGGGCAGCGCCCAGCCGTCCGGCACGTGGAGGCCGATGGAGGTTCCCCGCTCCGTCTCCTCCGTTGCCGGCGCGAGCACCGTCCAGTCGCCGGGTGCGAGGTCGAGCGCGTACGCGCCCTCCCGGTCGCTCCGCGCGCGCACCGGCTTGTGCAGCGGATGCAACGCGACGACCAGCGCCTTCGCGCGCGGCTCGCCCGCCGCGTCGCGGACCGTCCCCTGGACGCGACCGGGACGCACGAGGTCCAGCTCGAGCGCGGCGGCTCCGGCGGCCGGATCGTACGAGCCGAGGTCGATCAGCGCGGGCGCCCAGCCGGGCGCGCTCGCCTCCAGCATCCAGTGGCCCTCCCACGCCAGCGGGATCCGGAAAAGTCCTTCCCGGTCCGTGCGGCCATCGTGCCCCGCGCCCCAGCGGACGCCCGACACGCCGTTCATCGACCGCCACCACTCGCCTGGGTCGGCGACGTGCGAGATGCGCAGCCTGGCGCGGTCCAGCGGGGCGCCGCCCGCCGTGACGAGGCCGGCCACGCCGGGCAGCGGAGTGAGCTCGATGACGTCGCTCTCGGAGAGCGCGAGCAGCTCTTCGCGTCCGAGCGAGCGGTGCACCAGCCCGTCCGCCTGGATCGTCACGCCGAACTCCGAAGCCGGGTCGAGCGCCACCTCAAGCGTCGCGGTGGCGCCCTCGAGGACGACACGGTCGTACTGTCCGAAGCTCCTCGTCTGGACCGAGCCCGTGACCTCACTGCCGTCCGCGGCGCGCAGACGGAGCGTCCGCTCCGTTCGCTCGACCGCCTCGAAGGTCAGCTCGATGTCCTCGAACGGAGCGCTCCGGACGACGGTCTGGGGAGCGTGCAAACCCGTCATCGGGGTCACCGTCACCTCGACCTCGCTGGCGTCGCCGCCGTGCTGGATCGCGCAGCCACCCCCGAGCCCCGTCGGGCGTGAGCCGTTCACACCGGCCTCGCCCCCGCGCGAGAACGCGTATTCGACCCTTGCCCGCAGCGTGTGGCCACGTGCGTCGAGGGCCCGGACCCGGATCGTCGGGTCGATGCGCTCCGCCTCGACGCGGACCTCGTGCTCGTTGCCGAGCTCGATGGCGACCGGCGCCGTCGCCTCCGCGAACTCAGGTCCGTACCGGCTCCGGCCGCGGAGGACGTAGCTGCCGCGCTCGTCGACGAAGAGCGAGTACCCGCCCTCGAGCGAGGTCGAGTCCGTCGCGACGAGCTCGGGCTCCCCGTCGCGCACGGCGTACGCGTGGACCTCGCCCTCGAGGGGAGCGCCGTCCCGGTCCCGCAGGGTGCCGAAGATGCGCCCGCGCATGCGGAGCACGACGTCGCCCGCGTCGATCGAGTCGCCGGGCTCGACCGGGACCTCGACCTCGGCGGCCGCGTGTCCGTCGCCGCGGAGGCGCAGCTTGGCGCGCACGTCCGTCGTCAAGAGGTCGGTCCAGACGCGCGCGCGGCCCGACGCGTCGGTCGTCGTCCGCAGCGAGGCGAGCGCGGCGGCGCGCTCGAGGGCGCTCATCCCGTCGATGCGTTCCTGGACCGCGGACAGTGCGCTCATGTTCGCCGCGACCTCGACGGTCGCGCCCGCGACCGGGCGACCGGATGGGTCGACCGCGCGCAGGGTCACTTCGGTGACGACCGGCGCAGCGTCCGCGCTGGCCTCGCCCGCGTCACCGCTGCGCGCGGCCTCGCGCTGCTCCGGCGAGGCGAGCGCGGCGCTCCCGACGGGGCGCGCCGCAGGCGGCGCGCCGGCTTCGCGCCGCACCGGGTCCACCGCCGCGACGCGCGCGGAGTCCTCCTGCGCGCCGCCCGAGCCGGGCGTGCTCAGGTAGATCGCGCCGTAGCCGATCGATGCGGCCAGCGTCGTGGCGGCGGCGACCTTCGACACCGCCACGAGGGTGCCCGTGGAGCCCGCGGCGCCCGCCGCCGTCCGGCGCGGTCGCGCCAGCGGCGTCAGCGCAGCGATCCAGCCGCGGCGGTCGCCGTCCCAGCGTGCGTCCAGCTTCTCGCGGAGCGCCGCGAGGCCGCGCTTGAGCCGCGAGCGCACCGTCGCGGCCGGCACCCCCAGCTGCCGGCCGATCTCGGCGGCCGTGAGGCCCTCGTGGTAGCGGAGCAGAATCGCGTCGCGCTGCGCCGCGTCGAGCTCGCGCACGAGCGCGGACAGCTCCTCCTGCAGCTCGACCTCCTGCAGGAGGTCCTCCGGCGCGCGCCCGGGCCCGCCGGAGCGCGCGTCGCTCTCGCGCGCAGCGCGGTTGGCCTCCCCGCGGAAGCGCGTTCGGAGCAGGTTGCGGGCGACGGTCGCGAGCCACGGCCGCACCGGGCGGTCGAGCGCGGGCGGTCGCTCGAGAGCGATCGCGAGGGTGTCCTGGGCGAGGTCGTCGGCGTCCGCGCTCTCACGGACGAGGGTCCCGGCGAGCAGCCGGACCCAGGCGGACTCGGCGAGGAGCCGCTCGATGCTGTGGGTGTCGTTCATGGCACCCTCGGCATGCAGCGCCGGGGGAAGCGTTGCCGGATTCTGCAGGATTCCCGCCCGAGAGCGCCGCGGGCGTCCCGGGCGAGACCCTGCGACCGGCCACGGGTCGTCCGGGGCCTGCGCTCGGCGGTCATCCGAGCGTCGCGAGCGCCCGCGGCAGGTTCTGTCGCGCCCGCTCTTCCCAGCGGGCTCGCAGCGGTGCCGTGCGGAAGACCGTCGGACGCTCCAGAAACCCCGCGAGCACCTTTCGCCGCTCTCTCCGGAAGAGCGGGCCCGGGACCCAGCGGTACTCCTCCCGGATAGCGCGCTCGTAGGCGTCGTACGTCTCCGTCGGCGCGCCGAGGATCGAGAGGTCGATGTCCACGAGAACGGCGACGTCTCCTTCCAGGGCCTCGGCCCCGTGGCGCGTTGCAAGGATCAGCTCGCGCGTGCGCTCGAGGAGACCGGCGCCAGCGCCGCCTCGTTCGAGCCAGCGATCGCTGAGGTCCGCGCTCCGCTCCTCGTTGTCGGAACGGCGCGTGAAGTAGACCGCGTCGTGGAACCAGATCGCCCACTCGACCTCGTCGGCCGCTGCGCAGAGGTCGCGGACGTCGTCGAGGTGACGGAGCAGCGCGAGGACGTGCGCGGTGCCGTGGTAGCGGCGGTGGGGCTCTGCGTGCAGGGCTTCGAGCTCGTCGAACGCGGGATTTGTCCGCGAATGCAGGCCGAGCGCGCCGACCAGCGCGGCGAAGCGGTCCTGGGGCAGCGTCCGCGGGCCGTCCGTCACACGTGGTGGACGGGGCCCTCGCCGTCGCCGGCGGCCAGGATCGTGCGGCGCACGTAGACCGGGACCATCTCGCGCCGGTAGGCCGCGTCGCCGGGGATGTTGTCCATCGGCTTTGCCTGCGCGTGCGCGAGGTCGGCAACCTCCTGCGCGGCCGCGCGGAAGGCGTCGGTGCCGGGCTTCTTGCCGACGAGCGCCTCGGCGACGCGCTTGATGCGCAGCGGCCGCGCGACGAGCGCCACGCACACGAGGTCGGCGTCGATCACCGCGCCGTCCTCACCGAGATCGAGGCGCATCGCGCACCCGAAGAGCGAGTAGTCGATCTCGCCGCGGTCGCGCAGCTTGCCGTAGGCCCCGCGGTGTCCGGGAGCCTGCGCCGGGACGCGGATCTCGGTGAGGATCTCGTCGCGCTCGGCCTTCTTGTTCCAGATGCCGTCGGCCTTCCAGATCTCGTCGACGAGGACCTCACGGCGGCCGCGCGGCGACTCGAAGACGACCGTGGCGCCGAGCGTCATCAGCACCGGCGCGGTGTCGTTCGACGCCGCCGCGACGCACTTGCGCCCGCCGGCGACGACGTGGCAGACGGTGCCGTCCTTCTTCAGGCAGTAGCCGAGCGACTTCCGCCAGAAGTGCGTCTGGTTGTACCACTGGCACCGCGTGTCGAGCATCACGTTGCCGCCCGCGGTGCCCATGGTGCGGAGCTGGGGGCCCGCGATGAGGCCAGCCGCCTGGGCGAGCGCCGGCGCGTGCTCCTGGACCAGCGCGTTCTGGCTGAGCTCGGCGATGGTCGCGGTCGCGCCGATGCGCAGCGTCCCGTCGTCCAGGGCCTCGATCCCGCGCAGCGCCTCGATCCGGTTGAGCGAGACGACGACCTCCGGCTCGAACAGCCGGTGCTTCATGTTCGGGACGAGGTCGGTCCCGCCCGCCAGCACCATGGCGTTCTCGCCGTGCTCGGCGAGCAGGGCGACGGCGGCGCCGACCTCGGTCGGCTCTTCGAGCTGGAACTTGGGGAGGCGGAGCATCGGGCGCACAGGATAGCGCGGAGTCCCATACAGGTCCCCCGGCGTCCCGGACGGAGCCGCGACGCGCGTCCGGACGACGCGCTCGCGCCGTCGCTGGCTACAGTCGCCGCCGATCCGCGCCGCCATGGACCTCGACCCCCCGAGCTACGCACGCCTGCAGGCCCTCTTCGACGAGGCGCGGGGGCTCTCGGGCGCCGAGCGCGATGCGTTCGTGGCGCGTTCCGAGGAGGGGCTCCGTCCGTCCCTCCGGAAGCTGCTCGCGTCGAGCGACCACGCCCCGTTCACGGACGCGGAGATCGAAGCGCAGCGGGCGCGGATGGACGCGATGGCGACCGAGTCTGCGGACCTCCCGGGGAGGATCGGGTCGTTCGACGTCGTGCGCCTGATCGGCGAGGGCGGCATGGGGACGGTCCTCGAGGCCCGGCAGGAGCGTCCCGCGCGGCGCGTGGCGCTCAAGGTGCTGCGGTCCGCGCTCGCACCGGGGAGCCAGGTGGCGCGCTTCGAGCGCGAGGCCGAGTGGCTCGGACGCCTGCACCACCCGGGCATCGCCCAGGTGTACGAGGCCGGCGTCTTCGAGCTGGACGGCCGGCGGCAGCCGTACCTCGCGATGGAGTACGTCGACGGTACGGACCTCCTGACGCACGCGGCGCGCGCCGGGCTCGGCCGGCGGGAGCGCGTCGCGCTTCTCGCGCGCGTGTGCGACGCGGTGGAGCACGCGCACTCCGAGGGCGTGCTCCATCGCGATCTCAAGCCGGACAACGTGCTCGTGGACGAGCACGGGCAGCCGAAGCTGCTCGACTTCGGGATCGCGCGTGCGCTCGACGACGCCGGGATCGGTGGGGGAACTCTCACGGCGGACGGTCAGATCCTCGGGACCGTCGGCTACATGGCGCCGGAGCAGTTCGACGCGCGGCTCGGGGCGCTCGGTCCCGCGTCCGACGTGTACGCGCTGGGGGTCATCGGGTACGAGCTCCTGACCGGGCGGCGACCCGTGAACCTCACCGGGCTCGGGATCAGCGCGATCCTCAAGGCCGTGGGGGAAGCCGATCCTCCGCTCGCGTCCACCGCCGACCCCGCCCTCCGCGGGGACGTCGACACCATGCTGCAGAAGGCCCTCGAGCGCGCGCCCGAGCGACGCTACGGCACGGCGGCGGCGTTCGCCGCGGACCTTTGGAGGCACCTGGACGACCTCCCGATCCACGCCCGGCCCCCGAGCCGGACCTACCGCCTGAAGAAGTACGTCCGCCGGCAGCGCGCCGTCGTTGCGGTCGTCGGGGCGCTCGCGCTCGGGCTCGTCGGGACGTTCGGCTTCGCGCTCGACGCGCGGCGACAAGGACGCGCCGCTCGCGCCGCGGCGACGGCCGAGTCGGACGCCAAGACCGAGCTCCTGCAGACGCTGTACGGCGCCGAGATGCGTCTCGCCACGACCGCGTCCACGAAGCCCGGCGGTCTCGCCAACGTCGCACGGCACGTCGAGCGGTGGCGGCCGCGCGCGGGCGACGTGCGGCTCGGGTGGGAGTTCGAGTTCCTCGAGGGCCTCCTGGACGAGCCCCGGACGTCGATCCCTTCCACCGGGGTGCTCCGCGCGCTCGACGTCGATCGGGCGCGCGGCCGGCTCGTGGTCGGCGCGCCCGACGCCCTCGAGATCCGCGACCTCGATTCCTACCGGCTCCTCGCGCGTCTCGGTCCCGTCGACGCGCAGACGCTCGACGTCGCGTTCTCGCCGGACGGTACGCGCGTCGCGGCGTCCTTCCTGTTCGGTCCGATGGCCGTGTGGGACATCGACACCGAGGAACGTCTCTGGGTCCACGACGTCGAGGACGACGAGGCGGCGTGGGTCGCCTGGCACGCGGGGCACGATCTGGTGCTGCGGGGCGGCTTCGGTGCGACGGTCCGCGCCCTCGACGCCGCGACCGGGGCCGAGCGCTGGCGCGAAGACGGCTACACGCGCCCGGACGGACAGAGCTTCGAGATGGCGCCCGACGGCGAGCGCTTCGTCGCCGCGTACGGCGACGGGATCCTCGTCGGACGTGTGCGGCCGGACGGCCTGGAGGTCGTCCAGCGCATCGGGAACGAGGGACGCCCGAGGGTCGCGAGCTGGAGCTCCGATGGGCGCCGCATCGCGTTCGGCGGGCGGGACGGCGACGTCGGCGTGTGGTCGCTCGATCCACCGCGCCTGGACCTCTTGACCCGCGTGCACACGGACCTGGTGAGCGACGTGTCCTTCGGGCCGGAGGGGCGCTTCATCGCGTCGGCCAGCTGGGACAATTCGGCCGCCGTCGTCGGCGCGGCGCGCGGGCGGCGCGTCCGCCGCTTCAGGGACGCGGACCGCAACGTGCACCGAGCGCAGTGGGCGGGCGCCGACCGCCTCCTCGTGACCGGCGACCGGCCGGCGCTCGAGGCGTGGGACTGGCGCGGCCGCGGCGCATTCGTCCGCGGGTGGCTCCTCGAGAATCCGGTGCAGCAGAATCACGTCCGGCTCGCGGCGCGCCGGGACGGCGGCGGTTTCGACGCGGTGTGCGGATACACGCACGTCGCCTTCGACGTGCGCGACGGGCCTCCGCGTGGGGACGCCGGGCGCCAGCGCGCGAGGACGTTCGCGCGGAGCGCCGACGGTGCTCTGCTCGGAAGAGTCTCGGGAGGGCGACTCACCGTCGAGGGGCCCGGCGGCGCGAGCCTCGCAGAGCTCGACGTCGAGGCCGAGGAGGAGTGGAGCTCTGCCTGGAGTCCCGCCGGGCCGCCGCGGCTCGCGCTCGCGAACCGGTCGAGGCTCCGGGTCCTCGACTTCGAGTCAGGCCGGCTCGAGTCGATCCTGAGCTACCCCCAGAGCTTCTCCAGCGTGGCGTGGTCGTGCGACGGCGCCCGGATCTTCCTCGCATCGGCGCCCGGGATCGTCCGTTGCGTCAACCCCGTGACCGGGAGCGTGATCTCGAGCGTCGACTTGCGTGCGGCAGCCCACGCGATGGAGGTGTCGCCCGATGGGAGCGTGATCGCCGTGGGTACCGAGGAGACCTCCACCGCGCTCGTCCTCGACGCGACGACGCTCGAGGTCCGAACGGCGCTGCCTGGCCATACGGAAGCGGTCCGCGGCGTGTCCTGGCACCCCGACGGGACGCGTCTGGCGACCTGCGGCTACGACGGCACCGTCCGGATCTGGGACGCGGAACGCGCGGAGCTGGTCGGTGTGGTCGACACCGGGGAGCGGCTCGGCGCACTCGCGTGGAGCCGTGACGGACTCAGCCTCGTCGCCGTGACGGTGCCCGGTAACATCCTCTGCTGGAGCACCGGGCTCGAGTGAACCGGGCCGCGCCGCTCCGCACGCAGCCATGCCCAGCGAACCCCCGCTCGACGTCACCGCGCTCCTCGAGCGGCATGCACGCGCCGACCCCGAGGCCCGGCAGCAGCTCTTCGCCGCGCTCTACGACGACCTGCGCGCGGTCGCACGCCGGGTCTTCCGCGGGGACGAGGCGACGCTCCAGCCGACGGCGCTCGTCCACGAGGCGTGGATGCGGTTCGTGGGCGGGCAGGCCAAGCCGGCCGACCGGCAGGCGTTCCTGGCGCTGGCGGCGCACGTCATGCGGCACGTGCTCGTCGACCACGCGCGCGCCCGGAGCGCGGTGAAGCGGGGCGGCGGGGCGCGGCCCGTCACGCTCGACGTGGGCCAGATCGGTGCGCGGGCGGAGGTCGACCCCGCGGACCTCGGCGAGTGTCTGGACAAGCTCGCGGGGCTGAACGAGCGCCACGCGCGCGTCGTCGAACTGCGCGTTCTCGCCGGGATGACGATCGCCGAGACCGCCGCCGAGCTCGGCGTGGGGCACTCGACGGTGGAGTCGGACTGGGCGATGGCCCGGGCCTGGCTCCGGACCGAGCTGGCGCCGGACTAGGGCTCGGGAGTGCGAGGAGCCTCCTCGCTCGATCTCGCCCGGTTCTGCGAGATCGTCCAGGGAGCCCGGCCGCGCGCTCCGGTGGGGGCGGTGGAGCGCCGAAGTCCGGCGCCGACTCCTCGCCCCAAGAGCCGCCCGAGCGCCATGCGACCGATCCGCCTCTCCCTCGCCGTTTCCTTCCTCGTACCTCTCGCCGCGACGTCCTCGGCGGCGCCCCAGACGCGCAACCCCGTCAACGGGAACCACTACCTCTACGTCGCCGACGCCCTGACCTGGACCGACGCCCGCACCGCGGCGGAGGGCTTCAGCTTCATGGGGGCCCCGGGACACCTCGTGACCCTCGCCGATGCGAACGAGGACGAGTTCGTCTTCGATCTCTTCATCAACGCGTCTGCGCCCGGCACGTCGTGTTGGATCGGCGCGTCCCAGAACACCTCGTCGCCGACCTACGCCGAGCCCTCGGACGGCTACGAGTGGGTGACCGGCGAGCCCTTCGACTACGTCAACTGGGCCACCAACGAGCCCAACAACGCGTCGTTCGGGCAGGACTACGTCGAGATGTGGGACGTCGCCGCGTGGAACGACACGAACGACTTCTCGGGTCTCGTCGGCGGTTACATCGTGGAGTTCGACACCGCGGACGGGCCGTTCCTGAACCCCGCGAACGGGCACCTCTACGACTACGTGCCGGGCTCGCGCAGCTTCGCCGACGCCCGCGCCGCGGCCGAGGCGCTGGTCCAGGACGGCGCCCCGGGTAACCTCGTCACGATCACCAGCGCGGCCGAGAACGAGTTCGTCGTCGGCGTTCTCGAGAGCATGGGTGCGGCGGGCACCGTCTGGCTCGGTGCGCTGCAGGACCCGGGCGCTCCGGGTTTCTCCGAGCCCGCGGGAGGCTGGACGTGGCTGACGGGCGAGCCGTTCACGTACTCGAACTGGGGCGCGATCGAGCCGAACGACGACAACGTCGGCGAGGACTTCATCGAAATGCTCACCGACGGCGTGTGGAACGACGCGAACGACCTCTTCACGATCAACCAGGGCTTCGTCGTCGAATTCGTGCCGCCCGTTCCCTTCGGCGACACGCACTGCACGAGCCTCCCGAATTCGACGGGCGTCCATGGAACGCTCGTCGCCGTCGGGAGCCCCATCGCAGCGCTCAACGACGTGACGCTTCGGGCGAGCAACCTGCCGCCGCTCCAGTTCGGGATCTTCGTCTGCTCCGAGTTCGGCGGATCGACCCCCGTGGCCGAGGGCGTCCTCTGCGTCGGGCCGTCGAACATCGGCCGGTACTTCCTGCCCTCGCAGATCCTCCAGTCGAGCGCCACCGGCTCGTTCTCGCTGGAGATCGACCTGGCGACGGTGCCGACCGCGACCGCCCAGGTCAGCCTGCAGCCCGGTGATACGTGGCACTTCCAGGCGTGGCACCGCGACTTCGCGAGCGCGGGCCCGACCGCGAACTTCACGGACGGACTCAGGATCACGCTGCAGTGATCGGACGCGGCCCGGCGCGGGAGAACCGCGCCGGGCCGGTCACGGGGCCGTGTATCCGTCGTGCCCGCACTCGAAGCACTGCTTCGCGAGGTCGGTTGCGAGGATCGCGGCGCAGTTCGGACAGCGCGGAAGCGCGAGGGAGTCCGGAGCGCGTGCGACGACGCCATCGAGCAGCTCGAGCGTGTACGCGGTGTGCATGGAGCGACTGCGCTCCCGGTCCGGCGGGGTGTCCAGGTCCGTGCCCTCGAGTCCCAGTTCGCGGAGTGCGTGCGCCAGATCGACGGTCGGCACGGTCGACAGGACGCGCCGCGCGAACCGTGGGTTCTTGCAGAGAACTTCGGCCACGCGCAGAGCCGCCAGCTCGACGCCCTCGAGGACGTGCTGTCGTTCGGCGACGAGGAACCGGGCAGCCGGCTCCCTCTCCGCTGGACCCACGAGGCCGGGCCCCTGGTCGGGGCGCGGGCTCATCGCCGCTCGAGCCGGACGTCCTTCAGGAGGCCTGCGCTCACCGTTCCGCTCGCCGCATAGGTCGCCGTCGGTTCGGAGCGTTCGGGCTCCGCTGCGCCGTGGACGCGCTCCGCGGCTCCTTGCTCGTGGATCTCGGCGCTGAAGAGCCACTCCCCGGGCGGCAGCCGCTCCGCGCGCCAGCGGCGCAGGTCTGGGCCGGGCACGAGTCCGGGGTGGGCGATGGGGGCGCCGCCCTCGAGCTGCACCGTCGACCATGACGCGACGCGCGGGTCGTCGGCGCTCTCGAGGCGGAAGCGGACCGAGCCGTCGACCGGGAGCGCCGCGTCGGCCGGGAGCATCAGGGCGATCGCGCCGGATTCGAGCCGCACCGTCGCCTCGACCGTCGCCGTGCCGACGAGGTCGATGACCTGATCCTCGGGCGCGAAGAACTTCCAGCCGTCGATCTCGATGAGCGGCCGGGTCCTGCCGAAGGCGCGTCCGCGCCCGCGCGCGACGCCGCCGAACTGTGTCCGGCCGAGGTAGATCTCGTTGTCCTCGTAGAGGTCGTACGCCGTCCGGGTCGGCCACACGTCCTCGCGCACGACGCGGACGACGGCGCCGTCGAAGGGCGCGCCGTCGAGCTCGACCGTGACCTCGATCGGCACGAGGCCGCGCTGCGTGAGATCGAGCGTCACGTCGACCTCACCGCCGGCGGGGACGAGGGCGTCGACCTCGCCGCCCCACATCAGGTCGGTGTGGATCGTCTCGTTGCGGACGGTGCGCCGGCCCGCCGGGACCCCCTCGATGCGGAAGCGTCCCTCGGCGTCGGTCGCGGCCGCGAGCGGCTCCTGCTCTGCGCCGAGGCCAGGCACGTCCGCGACGAGCACGGTGACGCTCGGCACCTCCGCACCCGGGGGGAGCAGCACCGTGCCCGTGATCGTCCCGGACGCGTTCAGTCCGACGGCGCCCACGTCGCGCGTCTCGTCGACGTCGAGATCTGCGACCGGGACGAGCGCGGTCGTGCCGTCCTCCGCCGTCGCACGAAGTCGCCAGCTCCCGGGCTCGAGCCCCTCGAACTCGAAGGCGGGCTCTTCGGTCGAGCACTCCGCGTCGCGACGCGCCTTCGCCACGAAGCGGAACCGCAGCTCGCGCTCGTCGACCTTCGTGAGCGACACGCTCGCGCGCTCCCAGCCTTCGCCCGCGAGCGTGCCTCGCACGCGGGCGCCGCGGGACATGCGGATCACCTGCTCGAACGGCCCGTCGTCGGGCGCGTAGGCGCGCCAGCTGCCGGACGGCGGCACGCGGTCGACGCGCGGCCACTGGGCGCCGCCGAGGTCGGCCGCAGCGGAGATGTAGCCGGGCGCGCTGACCAGCACGAGATCCTGGCCGATGCGACCATTGATCTCGGCGGTGCCGCCAGGGTGATCGGCCTCGCGCGGCGACGGGCGGCGGACGAAGTGCGGGACCGCGGCACGCGACCCGGCGCCGGCCGCGACCGCAACGCCGAAGCGCTCGATCGGCTCGTCACTCGCCGCGTCGACGACGCGAATCCGCGCACGCGAACGCCTCCGGAGCACCAGCTCGAGGCCCGTCGCAGGTGTTGCGAGCGCGTCGATCCGCGCGGGCTCGTGCCCGTCGAGCGTCGCGTCGAGCGTCACGTCCCCGCGGACCGGGAGGCGCGCCAAGAAGGTGCCCTCGGCGTCGCTCTCCACGCGGGCGAGCGTCTTCTCGTTCGCGCGCTTCGCCTCGACGAGCGCACCGGTCAGCGGCGTACCTGCATCGTCGACGACGCGGCCCGCGATTTCGGGCCCGGGCATGAGCCGGAGCTCGACCGGGCCGGTCCAGGCACCGGCGGTGACCACGACCGCCGGAAGCTCCTCACGCGCGCAGTCCGGAGCCTCCGCGCGGAGCACGTACCTGTTCGGATCGAGGTGACCGAGCTCGAACGCGCCGCCTTCCCCCGCGTCCAGGCTCGCCGCTCGTTCGAGGCCGAGGAACAGCTCGAGCCGTGCCTCGGCGATCCCCACGGCGTCGGCGCCGACGACTGCGCCGCGCAGTCCGCCCGCGGCCGTCAGCTCCAGATCGCCCAGGTCGCGCACGCCCTCCACGATCGCGCCGTCCTTTCCGCGCGTGAAGCGGTCCGTGTGGACCGAGTGGAACGCGGAGCGCGCGACGTGCAGCTGCACGCGTCGGCTGCTCGGCACCGCGGTCTCCAGCGCGAACCGCCCCGCCGCGTCGCTGGTGGCCTCGTAGCCGACGTGACCGTCGAGGGCGAACGCACCCGGGACACCGCCCGCGAGCGGCGCGGCGTCGGAGCCCTTCGCCCAGCGCCGCTTCGCGAAGAGCTGCACCAGCGCACCCTCGATGGGAGCGCCGTCCGCGTCGACGACGCGGCCGTGGACCACGCAGCGGCCGGGCACGGCGGCGAGCGCGATCGGGGCCGCGACCCGCGTCGTGTCGTTGCTGCGGTCGGCGTCGACCGCATCGACGGCGGCCGCTTCCGGGTCGTCGGTCAGCGGTTGGTCCTGCGCGTCGTCGCCCGAGTGCAGCGCCCCGGCGTCCGCGGCCGCGTTGCTCCCCGACGGAGTGTCCGGCCCCGGCGCGCGCAGGAACCACCACGCGCCGAGCCCGAGCGTCAGAACGAGGGCGACGAGCAGCGCGCGCACGATCGGCCCCTCAGGAGCTCATGCGGTCCATCGCCTTCGCCGCCGCGCCGCCGGCGCCCTGCCGCTGCTCGCGCAGCGCGGCCAGCACCTTTGCGGGCGTGAACGGCAGCTCGCGCAGCCGGATCCCGACCGCGTCGTAGACCGCGTTCGCGAGCGCGGGGATCGCGGAGTGCAGCGGGCCCTCGCCCGCCTCTTTCGCGCCGTACGGCCCCTCGGGGTCGAGGCTCTCGACGATGTACGCCTCGATCTCGGGCGTGTCGATCGCCGTCGGCATCCGGTAGTCGAGCAGCGACGGGCCCGAGTGCAGCCCGAAGCGGTTGACCTTGTGGTCCTCGAGGAGCACCTCGGCGATGCCCATGTAGACCGAGCCCTCGATCTGACCGGCGACGAGGCGCGGGTTGAGCGCGCGGCCGCAGTCGTGGGCGCACCAGACCTTCGGAACCGTGATGCGGCCGGTCTCCTCGTCGACCTCGACCTCGACGACGTGCGCCGTGAACGAGTACGCGGGGCTCGCGCCGATCGTGCCGCCGCGGTAGTCGCCGCCGAGCGTCGGCGTGTTGTAGGCGCCGGTGCTGCCGAGGGTGTCGAAGCGCGCCTCGGCGATGTGGAAGGCCTCCTGGATCGGGATCGCCTTCTCGGGGTCCTCGAGGTCGAGCGCGACGCCCTCGATCAGCCGCACGCGCCGCTCGTCGACCTCCCACGCCTCGGCCAGCGCCGTGACGACCTGTTTGCGCAGCTTGCGCGCCGCGTCGATCGTCGCGTTGCCGACCATGAAGGTCACGCGGCTCGAGTACGCGCCGAGGTCGACGGGGCAGAGGTCCGAGTCCGCCGCCACCACGCGCACGTGGTCGGCGGGCAGCCCGAGCTCCTCGGCGACGATGTAGCGCACGACCGAGCTCGAGCCCTGGCCGATGTCGTTGCCGCCGGTGAACGCCGTGACGAGGCCCGAGCGGTCCACCTTGAGCTGGATGCCCGCCTGGGGCATCTCGTTCGGATAGATCGGGTAGTTCGTGCCCGAGATGTACATCGACCCGGCGATGCCGAGGCCGCGGCCGCGCGGGAGCTTGCCGTAGCGCTCCTTCCAGTCGGAGCCGCGCTCGACCTTCTCGAGGCACTCCATGAAGCCGCTGGACGTGATGCGCTGTCCGTTGACGGTGTGCGTGTGCTCGCCGTGGAAGTTCAGGCGGCGGATCTCGATCGGGTCGATCCCGAGCTCGGTGGCGACCTCGTCGAGCTGGCACTCGAACGCGAAGCGCGGCTGCACCGATCCGTGTCCGCGCTTCGGACCGCAGGGCGGCTTGTTCGTGAAGACGCGCGTCGAGTCGTAGCGGTACGTCGGGAACGCGTACGGGCCCGACAGGAGCTGGCCCGAGTAGTAGGTCGTGACGAGGCCGAACGAGCTGTACGAGCCGCCGTCGATCAGGATCTTCGCGTCGACGCCCGTGAGCTTGCCGTCCTTCTTTGCGCCCGTGCGGTAGTCGAGCGACATCGGGTGCCGGCCGCGGTGCGCGTAGAAGACCTCCTCGCGCGTCCAGAGCATCTTCACGGGCCGGCCGGTGATCTGCGCCAGCTTGGCGACGCAGAACTCGAGGCTGAACGGGTCCGACTTGCCGCCGAACGCGCCGCCGAGGCAGGGCTGGATGACGCGGATCTTCTGCGGCGCCCACTCGAGCACGCGCGCAAGGGCGCGGTGGACGTAGTGGGAGATTTGCGTCGCGGACCAGAGCGTCAGCACGCCGTCGGGCGACACCTTGGCGACCGCGCAGTGGGGCTCGATCGCGCCGTGGGTCGACCCGTGGAATTCGTAGTGCCCCTCGACGACGACGTCGGCCTCGGCCATCCCCGCGTCCACGTCTCCGAACTCGAGCTCGACGTGCTTGGAGACGTTGTTGCCCTTCTTGTTCTCGTGGACCAGGGGCGCGTGGCTCTCGAGTGCCTCGCGCGGGTCGAAGTACGGGTGCAGCTCCTCATACTCGACGTCGATCAGCTCGAGCGCCTCGTTGGCGGTGTCCTCGTCGATCGCGGCCACGGCGGCGACCTCGTCCCCGATGAAGCGCACCTTGTCGACCGCCAGCGCCGTCTCGTCCGGCGTCCACGGGATGACGCCGTAGCGGATCGGGAGGTCGGCCCCTGTGATGACCGCGTGCACGCCGGGGTGGGCGAGCGCGCGAGACGCGTCGATCGAGACGATCCGCGCGTGGGCGTGGGGGCTGCGCAGCGTCTTCGCGTGCAGCATCCCGGGGAGCTGGATGTCGTCGGTGTAGACGGCCTCGCCGGTCGCCTTCGCCACGCCGTCGATCTTGCGGTGGCTCTTTCCGACGACCTTGAAGTCGTCCCAGGGGGCGTCGGTGCCGTGGATGTCGCGTGCTGCCATGGTCGCTGGATTCCGGATCCAGGACACCGTTCTACACCATCGCAGGGTGCCCCGGCAGCGTGGATCGGCCCCTGCAGCGCGGATCGGCCCCGGCGCGCCGCAGTGCGACCGCGCGCCATGTCGAGCGTGCGGATCGAAGGGTGCCGCTCACGGACGGGCGGGTTCGGCGCGCCGTGTGGTTGCGAACGGAGACGGCCCGGGGTCGGGCTCGCCCCATCCAGGGCGGGCGGCATCGGGCGCCGCCCCGGGGATCAGAGCCGGTCCTCGCGCACGTGGTCGTACGGCTCGACCCCGCCGGACTCGGACCACGCCGGGCGAGGGGCGCTCGTGCCCGTGGACTCCGCGAGCGCGGTCTCGACCGCCTCCACGATCTGGGTGTAGCCCGTGCAGCGGCACAGGTTGCCGGACAGGGCGCCCTTGATCTCCTCGCGCGTGGGCTCGGGGTTCTTCGTCAGGAGCGCACGCGCGGAGAGCATCATCCCCGGCTGGCAGAACCCGCACTGCAGCGCGCCGCAGCGGTCGAACGCGTCCTGCACGGGGTCGATCGCTCCCTCGCCGCCGGCCTTCAGGTGCAGGGGCCGCAGGCCTTCGATCGTCGTGACCTCCTTTCCGACGGCCTCGCGGGCGAGCGTCAGGCAGGCGAGCACCGGCGTTCCGTCGACCAGCACCGTGCACGCGCCGCAGTCGCCCTTGTCGCAGCCCTGCTTCGAACCGGTCAGGCCGATCGAGTAGCGGAGGACCTCGAGCAGGGTCCAGTGGTCGGGCGCGGCGAGGTCGTGGGGGTCGCCGTTGACGGTGAGTCGGAGCGGGCGCATGGGGGCATTGTGCCGGGCGTCGCTCCGGAGGGGGCGTGTGGATCCGACAGGGTTGGAGGGACAGGCGGTGTCGAGCGGCGCAGCGGGGCCGACGCTCGGCCGCGGGCCCATAGTGCGCTCGTCGTCCAGCGCGGTCCGTGGCCATGGCGAATCGAGGCACTCGACGCGGTCCGATCGAGTGGGCGGGAGGGACGCGGCGAGGGCAGGGTCTCCAGTTGTGAGTGAGAGCGGTCGCACGACGGGGACCACGGACGCGGTGCGGCCTCCGTCGGCCGTCGGGGTGGTTCGAGGAAGCGCGACATCGCCGGGCTCCGACTGTGTGGTCCAGTGTCGTGGGGAGGCGGCCGGAGGCCAGACTCTCGCAGCGGGTCGCTGCTTCGAGCGGCCTCGCATTCATACGTCCGACGACCGGATCGAATCGACAGCTCGGTCGTGGCGCCGCCTGCGCGCGGGGGATCCACACCGTGCGAGCCCAGTCCGGAACGAGCGACGCCCCGGACCCATCGCAGGGTCCGGGGCGCGCTCGTTCCCGCGCGTGGGCGAGGCCCCGCGCGGATCGTCCGACCGCCGCTCAGCGGGAGCGGAGCACTCGCATCAGATCGGCCATGACCGACGCGCCGAGCACGTCCTCGAGCTCGTCGGTCTCGAGCCGGCTCCGGGACTCGCCGGTCCGGGGCTCAAGTCCCGCCAGGCGCGTCGCGAGGACCGGGAAGCAGTCCGCGCGTTCCTCGAGCAGGTAGCCCGCGATGCGCATCGACTCCGCCTCGAGGGGCGTCGTTGCCTCGCCCGCGCGTCGACCGCTGATCTCGGACAGGTCGATCGCCGTCCGGTCGCTGCGCCGGTACTTGCGCGCGAGCGACTTCCGCAGCGAGCTGCCCGAAACGAGTTCGCCGTCCACGAAGGCGCGGTCGGTCACGCTCTCTGCGATCGCGCTCGCGAGGCCGTCGCTGAGCCAGAGCGGCAGGCGCGGCGCGAAGGCCTCGAGCTCGGCGCGCGTCACGGACTCTGCGAGACGCGCCTGTGCGGCGCGACGCTGCGCGAACGACGCTGTCTCCACGAAGACGGTGACGCGGTGTCCGAAGCCGAGCGCGTCGGACGCGACGCGTGCCGTCTCGGCGTCCTCCTCGCAGGAGGCGCGCAGGACGACGAGTGGAGCCTCCTGCTCTCCGAGCACGGGCTCGAGGGCCTCCAGGGTGCGCTCGATCACGACCCCACTCTGGGCAAAGACCTTGAAGCGCTTCGCGTCCGAGAGCGTCATCACGCGCCCGGACGGATCGACGTCCACGCGGTAGCCGCGGTTCTCCGCAAAGGTCTCGAAACGCTCAACCATCGTTGGTGCCGGAGCGCCCCGCACAGGGATCGTCCCATTCCCGTACGCGAATCCCGGCCCTGCTGTCCCGATCACACCGGCTGCAACGCCGGCGGCGATGAGTGCCCTCAACCCCATGTCTGTTCGTCTGTCGTGTGCTGGGTGTGGGTCCCTGCAGCGCCGTGCGGCGCCGCCCCCTAGGGGCCCAGCGGGACGATTCGGTGGGTGACGCGGTCGATCTGAAGTGGTCTCTTCCCTTGTTCTGATCCGCGGCCTCAGTCGTCGGAATTCGAGTCACACCGCCATTGATCGGCTTCGCGCGCGTTGCCGCGTAGTGGTTGAACTGCCACAGGACATCCCCCGAAGTTCTTGTGCCCCGATCGGCACTCGTCGATGCGTGATCGGTGGGCGGCGATCGGCCGGAAAGAGCGCGCGAAGCGCGCAAAGAACGCGCGTCCCGACCCCCAGCGCGATCGCCATTCTCTGCCTTACATTCGGGGCGACGCGTTGCCGCCCGTCTCGCATCGGGTAGTGACCTCGACGCGTCATTCCGAATCGACAAACCATAGAGACCAGCTCGCTCAGGGTCTCGCGCTCGCTTCTTCGTCGGGAACCATGCACTGCTTGGGGCCCGTGTGGTCTCGCGTGCTCGCACCTGCGCGGCTTGGTTCTTGCACGGGGGTGATCCCCCAAAGGAGAAACCATGCTCCAGAGACTGTTACTCGCCGGCGCAGCGTTGACGCTCGCCATCGTTGGAACCTCTAGCGCACCTGCCGCCGGCTCCCCGACGGCTGGCTGCGCTGCAGCTCCGACAGGCTCGCTCGTCACCGTAATTTCTGCGGCCATCTCGGCCCAGATCGATATCCCGGTCGACGACGAAGAGCCGCAGAAGTTCCCGCGCACCTCGATCTTCTCAGCGGAGGAGAACGAGGCGGAAGGAGGGGAATGCTCCGTCATCCTCTTCACCTGCAGTACTGGTGTCGGTCAAGGGGGAGACAACTTCTACTGCTCGACGAACCAGGCCGCGTGGTGCTCCGCAAACGGCGGCTCGGCGAACTGCTCGAGCTATACGTCGTCGCACGATACGAACGTGTGCTCTGCGTCCGGGATGGGGAGCTGCTCCGCGAAGAACGGCGGCTACTGCTCCCACTTCTCCGGCCCAGGACACTGCTCCGTGATTCCGGGGCAGGGCGGCGTCTGTACCGCCCTCGCGCCCAACGACCGCCAGTGTTCCGTCCAGAACATCTTCGGGATCGGAAGCTGCTCGGTGAGGGGTCACGAAGGTCCCAACGTCCCGGGTACGAGCCTCTGCGCAGGGAACCTGTGACCGGTGGCTCCGCGTGGCGGGGTTGGCCATGCGCCGTCCGTCACGTGGAGCCCATCATCCAAGAACGTCGGCAGCTCTCCCAACACCTGTGAACCCAACGGCCATGACACGCAAGCATTGGACGGCGTGCGTACTCCTCATCCTCGCGCTCCTCTCAGCCGTGCTGCTGGTCCGTGCGGGCGAGACCGTGGAACAGGGGGAGGCTCCATCCGGCTCGGAGACCCGGGCCGTCGACGAGAACACGGAGTGGGGCCCGGAGCAGCGGCAGATCCTCGACGAGCCGTCCCAAGCGATTGCGCGCGCGCCGGAGTCCGTCGAACACGCAGGCGATAGTGCGCCGTTCCGGATCGTCGGGACCGTCGTCGATTTTGGCGGACAGCCTGTCGAGGGGGCGAGCCTCGCGGTCAACGCCTCGAGGCGCTACGGGCTGGGCGCGCCGCGGCCGGACCCGAGCGGGCGATTCGACTCGTCCGCGGTCCTGGGTGCCGGCCGATCCGGCGAGGGAGGGGCCTTCTCCATCGGGTTGGACGCGCCCGGCTCGTTCACGCTCCGAGTCCAAGCGGCGGGCCTCGCGACGAAACACGTGGAGTACGTCGTGGTTGGGCCGGAGGCCGTTCGACATCTGGCCCCTATCCGCCTTCGAATCGGCCATTCCGTCTCGGGAGTGATCGTCGGGCCCTCTGGCGACGCGGTCCCGGGGGCGACGCTCTCCATCGCACCGCCGGGAGCGATCCCCGATGTCGCGTTCAGCTCCGTCCCCGGCCCTCGTTGGAGGAGCCTTGCCGAGGAAGTGGGGCGGTCGGACGAAGCGGGTCGCTTCTTGCTGTCCAACCTCGGACCGGGCCAACTTCGTTTGCTCGTGGAAGCGCCCCGATTTGCATCGAAGATCTTCGAGATGGACGAGATCCAGTGGATGAGCCGGCGCGACCTGCGACTGAAGATCGCGCCCGGGCTCGCGATCGCTGGCGCGGTGGAACTCAATCCTGCATTCGAAGCCGATTCGTTGGAGGTGCGTCTGACGGCCAAGGGGGCCTCGGGCCGTCGGGCCCTGGGAGTGCCTGTCGAAGGCGACGGTTCGTTCTCGTTCGAGCAGTTCGCGCTGGAGGACCAATCCGGGCCGTTCGAGGTTCGCGCCGTCGACCAGCGGATCACCCTGCGGACGGCGTCCCGGGTCCACGCCGTGGTGCCCGGTGACTTGAACGTACAGTTGCCGCTCTTCTCAGCGCTCGCGGTCGAGTTCGAAGCTGTGGACGGACTCACGGGAGGCGCCATTCGGCCCGCGAGCGTCCATGCGCTTCACACCTCCCAGCGGCGTCCGACAGCGGTCTTCCCAATCGAGGAAGTCTCGTTCGACGGAGAGCTCACTCGAATTCTCGTTCCCCGTCCGCCTGACGGTCGCCGTCTCGGGCTCTCAATCCTCGCGGACGGCTACGAGGGCATCCATCTGCTCGACGTCGAAGTGGAAGGACGGTTCGATCTCAAGCTCGGACGCATCGAGATGACTCCGATCCCGCGTCTCTCGGTCAAGGTCGTCGACGCTGGATCTGGGCAGCCGATCAAGGGGGCCACGGTCCGGTACTTGCTCGACACGCGATTCCTGAGTGAGAGATCCCTCGGCTTGGCCGACGCACTCGCGCAGGGGGAGGTGGGGACGATCGTGTCGGCACCGAAGCCATGGGGGGACTGCGTGACAGGTGACGCCGGCGACGTATCCGTTCCCTGGCCGACGGACCGCGGCGGATGGCTGTTCGCGGTTGCGGATGATCACGCCCCGGGGGAACCTGCCCGGGTCGAGCCAGGCGTGGCCCCGGGCCAGGCGTTCCGTTTCGAACTCGGCCACGGCGCCATGCTCACGGCGAGTGTTCGCAACTCCACAGGGCGGCCGGTCGCGGGTCTTGACGTTCGCCTGCGCCGCTCCGCGGACGAACCGCTTGGACGCGCGGGGTTTGCGCGGCCTCGACTCGGCCTCGGCGATGGCGTGCGGCGGACCGGCCTCGATGGCATTGCCCAATGGAGCAGACTCGGAGCGGGCACGGCGTTCGTCACCCTGACCGACGATCGAGGGACCAGTCCAAGAACCTATCAGCGGGAGGTCGAGCTCGCAAAGGACGCCTCGAGACACGTCGAGTTCGTCATCGACAACGGTCTGACCGTGACCGGAACCGTGACGATCGATGATCGACCCGCGGGTGGAGTCACCGTCCTGCTGACGCGGGACGGCGAGCCGTCGACCCCGGTGTTGGGCGATTCGACCGCATCGTTCAGCGAGCTCGGCAGCAACGATCGAACCGACGCGTCAGGGGCATTCGAGATCCGCTCGGTGCTCGCCGCGAACTATGTGCTGTCGATCCACGGCGCAGATCTGGATTCCATTCCCGAGAGGATGGTGACCGTCCGCGAGGGAATGGCACCGCTGAACGTCGAGGTTCCCGTCCGCCGCGTCACCGGTGCCGTCCGTACGAATGGGAACGACATCCCGCGCGGGGTCACCGTCGAGTTGGGGTCGCGAGAATCGCTCGACCTGCTCGTTGCGCAGCGACGCACTGCAGTGCTGGGTCACCTGACGGTCCCGGGATCTCTCGGAAACGGCGATCTCGACGACAGTGGGCGATTCGAACTCGTGTTCGAAGCGGAGATGTCGCGTCCTTGGATCGTCGTATTCGCTCCCGGATACGCGCCGTCGGTGATCCCTGTGTCCGAGCCCGGCCGAGCAGGGGGATCAACGGACCTCGGTGTGGTCGAGGTGGTAGAGGGCGGAGTCCTCCGGGTCGACTCCTCTGCGCTCGGTCTCGATTTTCGAGGCCGTATCACGCTCGAGGGGCCGGTCGATCCGAACGGATACCGCCCCCGGCGTCGCGCGATCGTCCAGGGCGCGATCCAGGCCTTCCGTGACCTTCCGGTCGGCAGATGGGAGCTCGCGATCGAAACCTTAGGCGGGACGGTCGCTGAGCTGGAGCTGTCGAGGCTCACCGTGGACGTCCGGGCCGGAGAGACGGAGACCGTGGAGATCCGATGATGGGTTCGTATTCCGAGAAGGTTCGGCAGCGGCTGCGATCCGGCGTGTTCGCGCCATTGGCGCTGCTCATGTTGTCGGCAGCGGCGCTCATGACCCCATGGCTCGCGAGTGCCCCGCAGAGATTGGATCGAAGCTCTCTCGAGGGTCATCACGCGAGAGCTGCGGCGATTCCATTCGGTGAATTCGAGCGTGGCAGCGTCAACCGGGTCGCCGGCCGGATCGTTTGCGCGGACGGCGCGTCGGTCGACGGGGCGCACGTCGCCGTTTTCTCCATGCGCGACGTGGCGAACTGGAGTGTCGACGACGACCCGAGTTACGGCCCGCTTGCCATGGCGACGAGCGGTCCGGACGGCGAGTTCTCGTTCTCCGATCTTCCCTTCGGTCCGCTTGCGGTGACTGCTCGACGGGCGGACGCGAGCTTTGGCCAGGCCCTCGATATCGGGCACATGGACGGCTACCAGCAGGTCGACATCCGGGTGCAAGTTGAGTCGACGCCGGAACAGGAGTTCGTTGTCCAGGATGCAGAGCAGGTGCCGCTCGCCCACGAGACCTTTCTCGTGATCTCAACTGCCGTGGACAGGCCCATGCAGTCGGTCCGCTCGGACGAGCGTGGAGTGGTTCGCTTGGGGGGCTTGATGCCGGATGCTGCGCCGGTGCTTGTGCACTCGGAGCTCGGAGTGCTCGAGCCCATCGACGAACATGGGCGCTACGGACCGGGGGAAGACCTCGCGGAGGCGTGTGATCTCTCGCGGCTTCGTGTGATGTCGCCGGATGGACCCGTGCAGGGCGCGACGGTCGCCGTAGCGAGTCGTTCCACCCTCAGCGACGTGGGGGTAGCTCACGACCCGACGGAGGTCTTCCGGTTCTCGCGCGCGCTTCGTGACGTGGGCACCACGGGGCCGGACGGAATGCTCGCGGACTCCGAGCCGATCCGTGCCGACCCGAACGGGTGGATCGTGGTCGAGTCACCAGGTCTTTCGACGTGGATCGCGCCCATCCGGTCACTCGACGGCTCCAAGCGCGTCGAGCTTTCGAGGGGCACGGTCTTCCGGGTGCGTACCAGGGTGGCGCGGCGCCCCGTGCGCATCGAGTCCGGTGAGCCGACGTTCGTACAGCGAGGGCGGACCGATGCATACGGCGAAGCTGGTGCGATCGTTGCGCCCGGTCCGGCGGTCGTCTGGGGGATGGACAGCGAAGGAGAGCCCTGGCTCCCGGACGGGCGGTGGTGCAGCGCGGAGATCGCGGCTGAACCACTGTTGCTCACAAGAGCGTTGGAGCGGAGTGGGAGCATACGTTGCGTGTACGGCTTCGCGCATGGACGTGGCGCGCCACTATCGGACGTGCGCATCGAGCTTGGAACCGATCTTGCGACACGGTTCGCCGAGTCGTCGACGGAGGGGTTCTTCCGCGTGGTGATTCCCGATGGTGTCGAGCCCCGGCTTCGTGCTCGAGGAATGCACGGTCCACGCAAGTTTGCCGCAGAGATTCGGCTGAGGGGAGCGTTCGAGCCCATGGGGCGCGACGACGTCCGAGCAGATGTCGAAGTCACCGGCGCAACCCTCTCCGTAGTGGGACCGGTCCCTGGTGAGCGGCGGGGAATCGCGTTCGAGTCCGCCGATGGGGACACCCGCTGGTACATGGAATTCCATCGCAGTGGGGAAGGTCCTCCGACCACCCTCCTGCCGCCGCCCGGTCGGTACGCGGTCCGCATGTCGTCGTCGCTCGTCGACTCTGTCGGTTCCGCCGCCGACCTGGAGATCCAATCAGAGCCATCGATTCCATTGCAACTGGTATGGGACGCAGACGCATCGAGGCTGACGACACGATGAAGGACCAGCCGATCAGCGAGGGTCATCTGGACGGATCGACCCGATTGCGCTCGTGGGAGCACCCTTCGGTGTTTCCGGTTGCCGCGCTACTGTGCACTCTCGTCGCCCTCGGAGTCACCGGCAGCACCGGGCTTTCGATGCGAACGGGTGCGCCGCTGCTACTCTGCGCTTCGACCGCCTTCGCGTCAGTGGTCCGCAGAGAGGTGCCCTGGCGCAGTCTTCTGGCACTTGCGCTGACCCTGCTCACCGTCTCGGCTCTGCCAGGGTCGGGGGGCGTGTTGCTCGGAACCGCGCTGGCGCTCGTTCTGGTTGCCAGAGGTACCGGACAACGCGCATCCCTTGTCGGTACGTGCTGGCTCTCCGTCGCGCTCGTGCTCCCAGAGGCGTGGGTGGACGGGAATTGGACGCGAGAGGTCTCCACGGTCTTGGCGCGGATGATCCCCGGCGAGGCGGACGGGAGTGGTGTGAGAGGTCCGAGCGCGATCGGTCTCCCCATCCTGCTCGTTGCCAGCGCATTCACGCTCGCCTCACCGCGCGGGGGCGGCCGGCGCTGGCTCGCATTCTCGTTGATCGTCGCGACATTCCTTCTGCAGTCCATCTTGGCGCGGTTCATCCACTCCCATGTTGGACCGTACGCAGATCATGGACACCCGCGGGAGCTCTTCGACCAGCTTGGGTTCATGACCGCTGCATCGGCGGTCGCCGTTTCGGTGGCTTGGTCGCGCGGAGCACACGCCGAGGCGGTGACCCAGGGCGATTCAGATCGAAGCCACGACGAGACGCTCGCATTGGACCGTGTCGCGTTCGCCTCCGGCGCTGGCGCAGCCATCGTCATCGGCGCGACGATCGCGCTGGTTCGCCTGGATTTCAGGCTGGGCGCGAGCGAGGAGGGCGTGGTGACGTTCCTGAATGAGGGCGGCTTCGACTGGGATGTCCCCAACCTCGACGAAGTGGGCGCTCTACACGCGGGGATGTTCGGTCTCCTGCCGCACTACCTCAAGGCCGCCGGATGGCGGACCGAGACGGCAGACGTGGACGACTTGTCGCGGCTGGATGAGCGGTCGAGCGGCGTACTCGTCGTCATGAACTGCCCGCACCGTTGGAGTGCGGCTGAGCGCGGGCAGGTTCGAGAGTTCGTGCGCCGCGGCGGCGGTGTGCTCGTCCTCGGCGACCACACAAACGTGTTCGACCTCATGGTCGGTTCGAACACACTCACGAGCGAGTACGGGATCGAGTTCGTCTTCGACTCGGCGTATCACCGCGGAGCCAGCTGGGCGGGGGCGACGGAGCTGAACTTAGGACTGCTCGGGTCGACCGGCTTCCCGGATGAACTCTCGTTCTCGATCGGTTCATCGCTCGACGTTCGATGGCCGGCGAGCGTGGTTCTGTCCGGCCGCTACGCGTTCGGAGACTGGGGCGTCGAGGACAACTTCCAGGGGTCGTTCCTGGGGAACTACAGCCACACCGAGGACGAAGAGCTGGGCGACGTTCCGATGTTGGCCATGCGGAGGTTCGGCCGTGGGACGGTCGCGGTGTGCGGCGACACGACATCTTTCCAGAACGGCGTCGTGACTCTGTCCTTCCGCCGCTTCATCGGACCCCTTCTCCGTCAGCTCAATCATCCGGCGCCGTTTCCCATCGACTCCAGGGTGAGCGTCGTGCTTCGGGTCATCGGCCTGGGCGCCTTGGTTCTGCTAGGGACCCGTCGCCGTCATTCTGCCAGGTGGATCGTGCTCTCAGCCGCCTGCGGAATTGGTGGCGTCATGACTGCCGCGCGCGTTCCCGAGGAATCGTTGGCGGAGCTGACCGCAAGGGCGCCGGTCGCCGTGATGTCGATGGCTGACCTACCGTTCACTGGGCACTACAAGGCGAACTACAACGACCTCAGTGGGCTGGAGCGTTCCTTCGTCCGTGCCGGCGCGCTGACCCTGCGGGATGCATCTGAGGTCTTCCCTTCCGATGTGACTCCTCGCTTCATCGGGATCGTGGCGCCCAGGCGGCAGATCTCGGCGCGTCGGGCGGAGAGCCTGATTCACGCGGTCGAACGCGGCGCTTGCCTCGTACTGGCCGTGTCCGCCGACTCCGTTCTTCCGGCGGCGCGCCTGCTCGAGCTCGCAGGCTTTGGCTCCAGTCCTCACCGACTTGGGATGGTTCCGCGTTCCGGGGACCGGGACCCGGAGTTCCCACAGTTCCTCGATGCCATGACTCTTCAGCCGCTGCCGGAGTGGGGTGAGCCTCAGGCGCTCTGCCAGATCGGGGAGAGTCTCCTGATCGCCCGGCGCAACGTCGGCTCGGGCAGCGTCATTGTCGTCGGGGACGAGCGATTCTTCTCCCGCGAGAACTACGAAGACATGACCGATTGGGACGCGATCAACATGAGGCTGTTGCAGTCGGCGCTTGCCGAAGGCGCGACGGAACATGCTGAGATCGAGCCGCTCTTCTCCGCACCGAAGGGAGGGCTCGAGTGATGGCTTCAGGTGAGTCGAGCAGAGTGGCTGTTGCGGCGCTCCTGGCAGGGCTTGCACTCTTGAGCGTGGCGCCCGAGCTCGTGTGGCCCGTCTACATCCGTGGCGACGAGTACCGCACGTGTGCGCCCGTCGTGGTCGGCGTCGGGACCTTGTCACTCTGGCTCGGGATCGGCCGGAGCCTGCGCCGGGTCATCGCCACGTGTGCAGTGCTCGTTCTTGCGGAGCTTCTGCTGAGGAGCCTTGAGTTCGGGTATCAGCCCGTGGTGCAGCCCGTCGCAGTGATGGGGGAGAGGATTCTCCGGGCCCTCGGTGTGGAAGCGGGTACGTCGAATGGGACCCTCTGGGTGCGGGAGTGGTCGCGTACGTACGGGTTCACGCCGTACTTCGGACTCGTGTTCGCTCGTCCATGCCTCGTCTTCCTGATCGGCTTCTTGCTGCTGGGCGCGAGTGCCGCGATCCGCGTCCGGGTCCTAGCAGTTGGTGTGATCATCACTGCGTTGGTCGTGTTCGCGGCCTTCCTGGCTTCGGTCCTCCAAGTGGCGCTCCAGGCGGACGCCTTGACCGACACGCACCACATCGCCATTCGTACGTTCTGGAGCCCCTGGCGGGCCCTCCTTGTGCTCTTCGTCACGTCCGGAGCTCTTCTCACACTGGTGCCGCCACCTACGTGGCGTCCATACGGGCGCTGGAGCATGGATCGAGCGGCCGCAATCAGTGCGGTGGGATTGGGGCTGGTTGCTGGCATCGCGGCGGGCTTGGATCATCCAGGTACGTGGTCTCCTCCTCGGGTGCTCATCGACGACCGGCTCTCGATGGACTGGGAGCCAGCCGGGCGCCTGTTGACGGAAGATCACTTCGGCGACTTCTCGACCTATTCGTTCGCCGCCGCTTGCGAACAGCTCTCGCGACGGTATGAAGTCGATGTCAACTCGACGGAGCCGTACACGGACGAGTTGCTCGACGAGTACGACGTTCTGATCCTGAAGACCCCTCAGGTCGACCTCGGTTCGAACGAAGTCTCCGCAATCTCGGAGTGGGTCGCCGGAGGTGGGGGTCTGTTTGCCATCGGGGATCACACAGATCTCGTGAGGATGAACACGGTCCTCAACACGGTGACCGCGCCAATGGGGATCACATTCCAGTTCGACTCCACCGGGTCGACGGCGGATCGACGAGGCGAACTGTTCGTCGAAGAGCCCCTCCTCGAGCATCCTGTGGCAGTAGGAGTCGGCGAGTTCGAGGTTATGAGTGGCTGTACGATCGCGCTCGAGCCGCCTGCCCGCCCGGTGATGGTCATGCGACAGGCGTGGTCGATGCTCGGTGACTACTCGCGGGCGAGTCACTTCGGCACGCTCGGCGCCTTGCCCGATCGAGCTCATGGAGCATGTGTCATCGCCGCTTCGGCGCGCCTGGGGGCGGGGCGAGTCGTCGGGTTCTCAGACTCGACCGTTCTCTCCTCGTTCGAGTACTTCGAAGGCGGACACGATACGTTCGTGAATCGAAGCGTCGCGTGGCTCGCTCACGAGGGGAGAGCGCCGATTCTGTACTGGATCGGGCTCGGTCTGGTTGCATTCGTCCTTGCTGCGCGACTGGCTGCTGCCGGCGCAGGTGTTGGCGTGCTCGTCGACGTTATTGGCGTCGGTGCGATCGCAGCTCTCGTCGGCGCAGCCGTTGGAGGGCGCGTCGCGGGGGACCTGCTGCACGTGCCAGAGCCACTGGACGATCGGCCTTCGATTGGAATCTTGCGCGAGGGAGTCGCCGCTCGTTTCCCCAAGGCGATCGGGAGCGCCGATGGCGTGCGTGGGGAGGATGCCTTCTCATCCTTGGGGATGCTTGCGCAGAGGTGTGGGCTCGAGACGCGCCCGGTGCTGTCACTCGAGCGTCAGCTCCCGGACCTCGAGGCCCTCATCGTCGCAAGGCCGGCGCGGACGCTCCTCGACGACGCTCGAGCAATCGAGTGCTTGGGGGACTGGATCCGTCGAGGTGGCGTGCTCTACCTCTTCGAGGGGGAGCCGCTCTACGAGCCTCTAGCTGGCCGTCCGTACCCGGGTCCGTCCGGTGAGAACTGGCTCGACTCCATGACGGTTGGCGCCGGCCGAATCGTCGTCGGTCACGGATCGATCGACGTATCCAACAAAGGACTCGGTCATTGTATGTCGCTCCCTACGGCCGAGCAGCGCGCGAGGATCTCGGATCTGATTGCCTCGTGGCGTGACCAGCTGGGCGGAAGGGGGATCGAGCGCAGAATCTACACGCCGAGCCTCGCATCAGTGGCGCCGGTGCGCGAGGCAGTGAACCGCAGGTAGCCGGGGCACGATTCGCAGGATCCTTCAGTTGGTGCCCGCGACGTGCGCGCGGATCGCCTCGAGGAAGCTCGGGCCCAGGTCCGCCGCCTTCTTCTCGCCGACGCCCTTGATGGCGAGGAACTCGGCCTCGGACGACGGCTTCGAGGCCGCGAGGTGCACCAGCGTCCGGTCGTTGAAGAGGATGTACGGCGGGACGCCACGCTCGGACGAGAGCTCCTTGCGGAGCTTGCGCAGCTTCTCGAAGAGGGCCTCGTCGACGTCGACGTTCTCCTCGGTCGCGACGGCTGCCGCGCCGCGCCGACCGCGCGAGCGGCCCGAGCGTTTCGGCGTCTTCGGCAGGATCAGCGTGACCGGCGCGTCGCCGCGCATCACCTCGGCGCCGTTCTGGGTCAGGAACAGCGTCGGGTAGTTCCCCGTCGCGACGCCGAGGTGCCCGAGCGCGACGAGCTGGTCGATGAACGCGCGGATCTCGCTCGTGGGGCGGCCCTTCATCAGGCCGTAGGTCGAGAGCTGGTCGTGTCCCTTCTGGCGCACTTTCTGCGTCTCGGCCCCGCGCAGGACCTCGGTGATGTGCGCCGCGCCGTAGCGCTGCTCGCAGCGCACGACGCACGACAGGATCATCTGGGCGATGCGCTCGGCGTCCTCGACGGTGTCGAGCTCGCCCAGGCAGACGTCGCACGCGCCGCAGCCCTCCACCGGGGCGCCGTCGGCGTCCTCGGCGTCCTCGGCGGGCTCCGGCGGCGTGTACTCGCCGCCGAAGTACTCGACGAGGAAGCGGTGCCGGCACGCGCCGCCGTTCGCGTAGCCCCAGAGCTCACCGAGCCGCTGCAGCGCGCCCTGGAGCTCGTCCATCGCGCCCTCGACGCCCTCGAGCTCGGCCTCCTGGGCGCTGCGCTCCATGATGCCCTTCCAGCCGTGGAAGTCGGAGCCGCTGTAGAGCATCACGCACTCGGACGGCAGCCCGTCCCGGCCGGCACGGCCCGTTTCCTGGCTGTACTGCTCGACGCCCTTCGGAAGGCTCGCATGGACGACGAAGCGGACGTCCGGGCGGTCGATGCCCATCCCGAACGCGACCGTCGCCACGACGACGTCGATGCCCTCGTTGAGGAAGGCCTCCTGGACGCGCTCGCGCTCGGCCGAGTCGAGACCCGCGTGGTACGGCATCGCGCGGACGCCCTGGCGGGCGAGGTCGCGCGCCAGCGACTCGGTGTCCTTGCGCCGGATGCAGTAGACGATGCCCGCGCCGGGACCGTCGCCGATCCCGTGCCGGCGTACGACGCCCATCACCTGCTCGGTCAGGTCGAGCCGGGGCAGCACGCGGTAGGTCAGGTTCGGTCGATCGAAGTCCCCTACGACGCGCGCCGTGTCCTTCAGGTCGAGCTCGGCCTCGATGTCCTCGCGCACACGCGGCGTCGCCGTCGCGGTGAGCGCGATGATCGGGACGTCGGGGCAGCGCGCGCGCAGCGCGCCGAGCTGGCGGTACTCGGGGCGGAAGTCGTGCCCCCAGTGGCTGATGCAGTGCGCCTCGTCGACCGCGATGGCGGTGAGCCCCGCGCGCTCGAGCTGGAACTGGAAGCTCTCCGAAGCGAGCCGCTCGGGGGACGCGAACAGGATGTCCAGCTCGCCGCGGGAGAGCGCCGCGTGCACGGCGTCGCGCTCGTCGCCCTCCAGCGCGCTGGAGAGCATCGCCGCCCGGACGCCGTTGGCGAGCAGACCGTCGAGCTGGTCCTTCATCAGCGCGATGAGCGGGCTGACGACCAGCGTCAGCCCCGGCCGCACGAGCGCGGGCGCCTGGTAGCAGAGGCTCTTGCCGCCGCCCGTCGGCATGATCACGAGGACGTCGCGTCCCTCGAGGAACGCGCGCATCGCCTCGGCCTGGCGCGGCCGGAGCTCCGAGAAGCCCCACGTCGTCTCGACGCGCGCCAGGAGATCCTCCATCGCCCGGTCGACGTCCTCGACCGGGCCGGGGCGCGGCACGACGCCTCGGCCGCCTCCGAAGCCGCCGGTCGCGGCGGGGGCGTCGAACAGCGCGGGCTCCTCGGCGACGAGCCAGTCGCCGACGACCTCGCGCGGTGCGCCGCTGCGCGCAGGCGGGGGGCCCGCGTCGCCGTCGTCGTCGAAGAGCCCGAAGAGCTCCCCGGCGTCCGGCTCGGCGTGGACCGGACCGTCGTCGCCGCGGCCGAAGCCGCCCTCCATCCCTCCGTCTTCGTGCATGCGCGTGCCTGCGCGCGGGTGGCGCGCTGCGGGCGCCGTGCGGTGCGCCCCCTCCCGGACGATCCAAACGTCCGCGGGTGCGCGGGGCCAGGCGAATCCCGATGGAAGTTGCCCTCGCGCGGGCTCCGCTCGACGCGGGTCGGGCGGAGTGAGACCCGTTCACAGCGGAACCCGTCCGGCGCAGCCGGGATTCCATCGGCCGAACTGCGCGGATGCCCGCCGCAGGAATCCGGCGGTCCGCGGCGACCGCACCCCGGCGGCGTGCGAACCTCCCCGCCCGAGCCGTGGCCAGGGCCCCGGCCGACCGCCCTTGACGAACGATCCCCAAGGCCCCGCCCCGCCCGCGCAGGAGAGAGCCCGTCGACCGCTCGTCGGGCGTGCCGCCGCAGCCGTTGCCGCGCGGCCCCGGGTGGGCGGTGGCCTCCTCGCGCTGCTCGTCGTCCTCGCCGGGCTCGGCTTCCTGCGCCCCGTCCCCGAAGCGCGGCTCGACTCCGAGGCGATCTGGCAGGACGCCCGCCGCACGAGCGAGCAGTTCGGGCTCGACGCCGAGGCGGGCCTGCTCGCGCTCGCGGGCGACGCTCGGATCGGGCCCGAGCTCGAGGAGACGCTCCTCGCCGTGGAGCGGGCGGTCGAAGGCTTGCCCGCCGTCTCCCAGCTCATCACGCCGGCCGACCTCGGCCGGCAGCCGGACGGCGGCGTCGATCCGCTCGCGATCGGGCGGCTCGTCCATCCCGGGGACGGCGTGCTCGCTCCGATCGTCCTGCGGAAGGACGCAGACGCGCAGGACTGGCGCAGCGCGGTGGAGGAGGCCGCCCGCGGCGCGCTCGCGGATGCGCCCGTCGCGCTCGACGCGTCCGTCACCGGCGTGCGCGCCATCATCGACGCGCAGACGACCGCGTTCTCGGCCGAGCGCCTCCGCTTCACGCTGTTCGGCGCGTTCCTCGGGTTCGCGCTCGCGTCGCTCGTCTTCCGGAGCGCGTACGCGACGCTCCTGGCGGGTCTCCCGCCGCTCGTGGGGCTGTTCCTCGCGGTCGGGATCGCGCGGCTGCTCGGCCTCGGCGCGGACGGGTTCACGAAGATCGTGCTGCCGCTCCTGATCCTCACGATCGGGTTCACGGACGGGCTGCACGTCGTCATCGAGGCCGCGCGGGCGCGCGCGGACGGGCGGGCGCCCTCGGGCGCGGCGGCCGGCGTCGAGGCGGTTCGCGCGCTCGGCTGGCCGTGCGCGCTCACGTCGCTCACCACCGCGATCGGCTTCTCGTCGATGGCGCTCAGCGGCAACGCGCTCGTCTTCGACTTCGGGCTGTCGTGCGCGCTGGGGACGGCGCTTTCCTTCGTCGCGGTGGTGCTGCTCGTGCCGCTGCTCGCGCGGACGCGCCTCTCGGGTTCGCTCGAGCGCGTCGGCCGGGCCCGTACTGCGGGTGGAGCGTCGGGCGGAGCGCGGCCGCGCGCGCTGCCCCGGCCGGTCGATGCCGCGCTGACGCGGATGCTGAAGCGTCCGATCCTCTGGGCGGCGGTGGGGGCCGCGCTCACCGTGTTCCTGACCGCGGCGTTCCTGACCATGGACGCCGACCGACGGACGATCGTCGACCTGGCGGACGACAGCGAAGCGGCGGCCGTTCTCCTCGACGTGGACGAGCGCTTCGGCGGCGTGTTCCCGCTGTCCGTGCGGCTCGACTGGGACGCGGGCGTCGACTACGAAGAAGTCGTCGAGGCGTCGCGCGCGGTCAGCGCGGCTCTGGTCGACGATCCGCTCTTCGCGGCGCCCCTCGGGCCGGCGGAGCACTTCGACTACGTCCGGCGGCTCGTGCCCCTCGGCCACCGATCGCTGTCGCTGCTCGTGGACCCACTCCTCAGCCGCTCCCTCGTCGACGAGGCCGGCCGCAGCGCGATCGTCCGCACCCGCGTCCCCGACGCGGGCTCGGCCACCCTCGTCGCCGCGTTCGACCGGCTGCGCGCGCGCCTCGACGCGATCGACGCTCCCGGCGTGCGCGCCGAGCTCGTCGGCGAGCACGTCGCCTACCTGACCTCGGTCGACGCCGTGACGCGCGACCTCGGGCGGAGCCTCGGTGTGGCCGCCGTCCTGATCCTCGCGACGCTCGCGCTCGCCTTCCGCTCGCTGCGCCTCGGCCTCGCGAGCGTCGTCCCGAACCTGCTGCCCCTCGGCGCGGCCGCGTTCGGGCTGCGGCTGTCGGGCGGCGTGCTCGACCTTTCGGTGCTGACCGCGCTCACCCTGTCCCTCGGCATCGCCACGGACGACACGATCCACGTGCTCGCGCGCTGGCGCGAGGCGGGCGGCGCGCTGGAGCCCAAGGAGCGCGCCCGCCGCGCGGTTGCGGGCGCGTTCCCGGCGCTGCTCGTGACGACCGTCGCGCTGACGGCCGCGTTCGCGCAGCTCCTCGACTCGTCGGTCCCGACGATCCGCGCGTTCGGCGTGATCGCCGCGACGACGCTGCTCGTCGCGTTCGTCGCCGACGCGCTGCTGCTGCCGGCGACGCTCGTCGCGCTCACTCGAAAGCCACGGTCGCCCGGTTCGTGAAGTTCGAGGTGGGGCCCGCCGCTCCGACGTCGCGGTGCCAGAGCTGGAAGGACCACGACTCGCCCGCGAGCACCGAGCTCAGCGCGCCGCCCTCGGGGATCGCCGTGGTGTCGACGTCGAGCTCGATCTGGCCCGCCGCGTCCGCGGGTGCGAGCAACGAGTTGAAGCGTCCGATGATGCCGCCGAGGCAGAGCGTCCCAACGCTGCCGCCCGCGTTCGGAGCCACCGCCGTGTCACGCGAGGCGAGGAGCAGCCCGAACTGCCCCTGCGGGATCCGGCCCGCGGAGAGCCGCAGCGGGAAGCCGCCCGCCAGCGTCGTGCCCGACGCCACGAGCGTGCTGATCTGGCCGGTGGAGTTCGCGGGGCTGAAGCACTCGTACACGGGCTCCGTGCCGAAGCGCGTCACGTCGATGCCGTCCTCGGCGCCCGGCTGGGTCGTCACCACGACTCCGGCGCCGGCCGCGAACGCGAGGTCGGCGGGCGTGCCCGCGATCAGGGCGGAGTCCAGGACCGCCGACGCCGGCCCGTCGAGCACGACGCGCGAGACGGTGCCGCCCGCCGCAACGAAGAGCGTGTCTCCGAACCGCTCCATCTCCGCCGGCGGCGCCGTCAGCGAGACCGTCCCCACGCGGGCGAGCGTCTGCGCGTCGAGGACCGCGATCCCGTCGGCGCTCGCGTCGTTCTCGCCGACGTACAGGTAGTCGCCGTCGGGTCCGGGCACGATTTGGAACGGGTTCATCACGCCCGCGCCGACCGCGCCGACGCTCGACGACGCGCCCGCGAAGTCGACGCGCTGCACCGTGTCGTCGAACGGGCAGCCAACGTAGAGTGACGACCCGTCGGCGGACCACGCCGCCCGCAGCGGGAAGTCGCCGACGGGCACGCGGACGATCTCGGTCTGGCTCTGGGTGTCGACGAGCAGCAGCTCGTCGTCGAAGGACACGCAGACGGCCAGCGTGGCGCCGTCCGGCGAGAGCGCGATCCCGCTCGACTGGTTGTAGTTGTAGAGGAGCGAGCCGAGCTGGCCCGTCGGGATGCTGCCCGTGACGGCGCTGGCCGCGCCGGCCAGGTCGATGAAGTGCAGGCGGTCCGTGCCCGCGACCGTCGTGACGTACGCGCGCGTACCGTCGGGCGAGATCGCGATCTCGGTTGGGCGCGTCGAGATCGAGAGCGTCGTCGCGACCGTGCCTGTGGCGAGGTCGAGGATCTGGACAGTGCTCGAGTCCATGCTCGTCACGACCGCGGTGGTCCCCGCCGGGTCGACGGCGACCTCCCACACGCGCAGTCCGACCGGGTAGACGGCCGTGACTCCGCCGCCGGGGGTGAGGTCGCGCTCCACGACCGAGTTCGAGGTCAGCCCCGCGACGAGGACCCGCGTGCCGTCCGGCGTCGCGGCCATTCGGCGCGGCGCGTCGACCTCGGGCGCGGAGCCCGTGAGCTCCGTGCCCAGGACCGACGCGAGGGCGCCGTCGACCCCGTAGAAGTGCACGTCCTCCCGGAAGCGGTTGTTGAGGGACACGTACCGCGGCGAGACCGGGCTGATCGCGGCGTCGTAGGACGGTGCGAGCGACAGGCTGCGCACGACGCTGCGCGTCGCGAGGTCGATGACGCGCGTGGTGAAATTCGACACGACGAGGTACTGGTCGTCGCTCGTGAACTCGAGGTCGCCGACGGTGCCGGTCGAGACGGTCCCGAGTCCCGAGAGCGTACCCAGGGAAAAGAACTCGATCGCGTTCTGCACGCCGACGACCGCCTCGGTCCCCGACGGCGTGATCCGAACCTGCGGATCGAAGGCGGACACGCTCGTCGGGACCGTGCCGGTGATCGTCGGGGCCCCGCCGTTCGTCGCGAGCACCACGAGGGCGTCGAGCGTGCCGGACAGAGTGCACGCCGCGGTCGAGCCGTCCTCGGAGATGTCGACGTAGCTGGGGACGTCGCCGACAGGGACCGACGCGAGGAGCGCGCCCGTCGCGACGTCGTAGCTGTTGAGCACGTCGCCGCCGCGGTCCGGTACGAGCACGTACGCGCCGTCCGGGCTGAGCGCCCAGTCCGTGAACAGGTTGCCGAAGATCGCGGACTCGGGCGTCCCGAAGAAGCCGTACGCGCCGTGCGACGACGTGGTGAACGAGCGGAGCTCGACGCCCGCCGTCGGGTCGATGACCGAGAAGCGCGAGTCGACGGCGTCGTCGATGACGCTGACGACGGCGTGGCCCGTGCCGGCGTCGAACGCGACGCGGTAGGGCTGGCCCTCGCCGGACGTCTGCGTCACGGGCACCGTCGCCGTGACGCTGAGCGAAGCGACGTCGATGATCGAGACCGTGTCGTCGAGGAGGTTCGGCACGGCGGCGAACTGGCCGTTCGGCGAGAGCTCGACGTCGACGGGGAAGTCGCCGACGGCGATCGTCGCGACGACCGTGCGCGTTGCGAAGTCGAAGACCGTGACGTTGTCGGTGTCGCGGTTGACGACGAGGATGCGCTCACCGTCGCTGGTGAACGCCGCGTCGCGCGGCATGTCGCCCTCGGGGTCCTGATTCAGCGACTCGAACGTCGACGACGCAGTGCGCTGGGCGAGGTTCGGGCCGCCGGTCGCGCCCCGGGTCCACGCGCGCCTCGGCCTCTCGAAGAGCGTGGGGGCGAGAGCGGCGCCGCCTTCGGGGTCGGCGAGTGCCGACGGGAGAAGGGGCATTGCGCCGACCTGCGGTGCGGCGAGTGCGAGTCCGAGGATCGTGAGCATGGAGAGGCAGAGTTGCGGAGGATCTTGGGGACGTGGGAGCCGTCGAGTGTCCCCAACCCTACGCACGTCCTGTGAACGCGCTCGCATTCCGCGTCGGGCGTCCTCGGGTGGGACGCAGGCGGCTCAGCTGAACGAAACGCTGACAGCGTTCGTGAAGTTGGACGTCGGCCCCGCGGGCGACACGTCGCGAAACCACACCTGGAAGTACCACGTCTCGCCGGGGAGGACGGGAACGAGTGCGGTCGGCGTCGGGAGCCCCATCGTGTCGAGCTCGAACGTGACGCTGCCGCCGTTCGTGGCCTGCGGAGGAGCGAGCGTCCCGATCCGTCCGATGGCGCCGGTGACGCAGAGGTTTCCCGCTGCGCCGCCCGGACCCCGGACGAGCCCCGGCGTACGTGAGCACACGCCGAGACAGAACGTGGCCACGGGGAGGCGCGTTCCGTAGAGAGCGAGGCTCGCGTCCGAAACCACGGTCGAGCCGAGCACGCGCAGCTCTGCGGGGCTCCCGGTCGAGTTCGGAGCCGCCGGTGCGCAGTACGGCGCGCCGACGCCCGGATCGAAGCCGATCGCGCGGACCGTCCCGGCGACGCTGTCGGCCGCGGGGATCCCGACGAGAAGAGCATCGCCCGTCGCACCGGCGAGACCGCTCGTGAAGCCCAGCGTCATCCGGGCGAACGGCAGGGGCGCCGACCGTGGAATGCGCGCCACCTCGCGGAGGTCCACCCCCGACCGGATCGAATCCTCCACGGAGGTGGGCGAGAGCGTCGAACGAAGCACCAGGTCGTCCACGCCGTCCCCGTCGAAGTCGCCCCGCGCGCGCATGAGCGTCGGCGGGCGCGTGGCGTCGATCGGGACGGTCTCGAGCACCGCCCCGTCCACGCCCGAGTGAACGAGCAGCGCGGCGGGCGGCGCTCCTGGCCCGGAGCCGGCGGTCCAGCGCACGATCAGGTCGGGCGTACCGTCTCCGTTGCGGTCCGGCGCGCCGGCCGCGCCCGCCGGGGCGCTCCCGCTCGGGCGGCCGACGACGAGCAGCTCGGCTCCGGTGACGGAGGAGTAGCAGAAGATCCCGTCGGTCTGCGGGGACCCGCCCTCGCGCGAGAAGCCGTAGTCGTCGACGCCGTCACCGTCGAGGTCCCCTGGCGCGACGAGCGTGCTGCCGAAGAGGAAGAAGGCAGCGGTCGCCTCGTACGTGCGGAGCGATACGCCCGTCGCGCCGGAGAAGAGACGGACGAGCGAGTTCGAGATTCCGAACCGCTCCTGCTCGGCCGCGATGAAGTCACGTACTCCGTCGCCGTCGGCATCGCCGACCACGACCACGCCGGACCCTCCGAGGCTCGCATCGGTGCCGTTGCCGATGCTGGAGCGGACGACGTCCAGGGTCACGCCGTCCCGCAGGTCGATCGCGCCCATGCTGAACTCGCCGAACGAAGCGGACGGACGCACGCTCAGGAGGTCCGGCACACCGTCCCCCGTCCAGTCGTCCACCGCGACGAGTTGGCTGATCGACTCGGGATCGGTGACGGAGAGGAGCCGGGCGCCGGTCGCGCCGGATCGGACCTCGAGCCGGTACGCGCCCGTCGAAAGACTCGAGGACGCGGCGTAGTCACAGACGCCGTCGCCGTCGACGTCGCGGAACGGCGCGACGGCCGCGCCGAATCCGTCACCGGGGTCTCCGCGGTCGACCCGGAGCGTTCGCTGTGCCGCAGCTTCGGGAGAGCTCGAGGCGAGCGCGGCGACGGCGAGGAGCGCGAGCTGGGCCGAGTTGGATCGGGGGCGAGGGCAGGTGTACATGGGCGAGCGGGCAGTGAACGTGTCGAGCCGCGGTGGGGAACGGCCGCAGCTCTCGAGCGTAGGAGCGCGCGACGATCCCGCCAGGGGTCGCGGCGTGCGACCGAACTGCGGTGCGTTCGGGAGGCTGTTCCTTCACCGCGGTTCTTCGCGACGCCCGCGCTCCCCACGGCGCCGGGTCATCCGGTCGACCGCACGTCGAGTCGATCGGGCGTGGCGCTACCCTGGTCGCCCCGCGTTCCGTCCGGGCCGCGGCCCTTCTCTCCCGACCGCCGAACCCACCATGATCCAACGCCAGGACCAGAACGTGCTGGGGGGCGCCCTCGCGCCCTGCTGCACCGATCCGATGACCGGCTACTTCCGAGACGGCCACTGCCGGACCGTGACCGAGGACGTCGGTAGCCACACCGTCTGTGCCGAGGTGACGGCGGAGTTCCTCGAGTTCAGCCGGGCGCGCGGAAACGACCTCGTCACGCCGTATCCCGCGTACGGGTTTCCCGGCCTGAAGCCGGGCGACAAGTGGTGCCTGTGCGCGTCGCGCTGGTACGAGGCCTACCAGGCGGGGGTCGCGCCGCCCGTCGTCCTGGAGGCGTGTCACGCGCGGGCGCTCGACGCCGTCCCGCTCGAGGCGCTCGAGGAGCACGCGCTCGGCAGGAGCTGACGGGGTCGGGCCCTTCGTTCGGGCGCCGCGCCTCGTCCCGGGACTCCCGGGCGGCCCGTGGCGCGTCGACGCATTTTCTCGGATTCCGTTCGCGTCCCGGGGCTCCGTGAACGGTGGGCGGTGGAAACACCAGTCCCGATCCCCACTCCCCGAAATCCACCGATGGCAACGACGACGATCGACGGCGACGAGCTCGCCTGGCTGCACGCGCTCGCGAGGGCCCTGGTCTCCGTGGGCGAGAGCCCCGAGGACCTGGCCCAGGAGACCGCGCTGCGGGCCATGGAGCTCGAACGTCCCGAGGACGCGCCGGCGCGCCCCTGGCTCGCCGCCGTGATGCGCGGTCTCCGCGCGAACCGTCGTCGCGCGCGCTCCCGGCAGGAGCGCCGGGACACGCACCGCGGAGCCCGGGTGGAGGATCCGTCGACCGGCGCGCTCGTCGAGCGCGCCGAGACGGCCGAGGCCCTCGCCGCCGCCGTGCGTGAACTGCCGGAGCCCCTGCGCCGGACGGTTCTGCTGCGGTTCATCGAGGGTCTCGACGTCGCCGAAATCGCGCGCCGGGAGGGCAGTCCTCCCGACACTGTGCGGTGGCGTCTGCGCAAGGGCCTCGAGGTCCTGCGGGAGCGGCTCGTGGCCCGGTCGGGCCGCGACTGGGACTGGTGGTCCGCGGCCCTCGTGCCGCTCGCACGTCCGTCCGTCCCCGCCGCCGCGCCCGCCGCGGTCGGCTCCATCGCCGTATTCACCGTCATGAAGTGGAGCTTCGTCGCCGCCTCTCTCGCCCTCGTCCTCCCGCTGATCTGGCTCATCGTGGCCTCGGACGAATCCAACGCTGGCCCCGAGGTGGAGCGCACCGTGAGTGCGACCACGCCGGAGGAGCCCGAACCCGGCCCGGTCGCGCTCGACACGGTCGGCCAGGGCCGTGCGTCCGCTCTTCCCGAGAGCGCGGTCCCGTCCGACGCGGCCAGCGGCGCGCAGGCGTCCGACCCGACCGACGCGGACGCGGCCGTGTTCGGCATCGTGCTCGACCTCACGGGCGAGCCCGTCCCCGGCGCGACGGTTTCGCTGATCGGCCCGGAGCCGGCCTCGAACCCGCGCGCCGTGCCGCGCTTCGTCACCGAGGCGGACGGGCGCTTCTCTTTCCGTGAGCGCGAGCTGCCCGGCGGCGTCACCGCTGCGTTGAACGTGTCCGCCAACGGGTTCAGCCGCGTCGTCCTCGAGCGTGCCGTCGACGCGCAGCCCGAGGGCGGCTGGCGCGTCCTGCTCAACCGCGGCGAGCGGCTGACGGGCCGCGTCGTCGACCCGGCGGGCAATCCGGTCCCCGGTCTCGAGCTCGCCGTGTGCAAGCTCGGGATGGCGCTCGAGCACGTCAGCGCGAGCCAGAGGCGCGAGTACTACCTCCGCTCGGTCGTGTCGCCGAACAGCCGCGAGGATCGGCAGTGCATCGCAACCACGTCGAAGAGCGGTGAGGTCGTCTTCGAGGGGCTCGCGAGCGGTGAGCAGCAGATCGTTTCCCTCGACCCCGCGTGGGAGATCGCGGATCCCCAAACGGCTCTCATCGGGGCCGGCGAGGTCCGCTGGACCGCGCGCCCGACCCTCGGAGTCATCTTGGAGGTCATCGACGGCGACGGGAAGCCCGTCTCCGCCCGCGCGACCTTCAACCTCGAGTACACCGACGTCGACGGCGTGACCGACAAGACCGGCCAGTGGGTCGGGCGCGGCGAGGAAGAGGTCAGCTTCGGCGTGACGCCGGACCTCCTCGGGGTCGAAGTCGCCGCCGTTCGCTTCTTCGGCAAGATCCGGGTCAACGACCTCGAGTCCGAATGGACCTCGGAGACGCTCCGCGAGCTGCCCGGGATCGCCCGCGTGCGCATCGAGCTCGAGTCGCTCGAGCCGGAGGTCGACGAGAAGGAGGCCGCGGAGATCGCGCAGTCGAAGATCGAGACCCGGCCCGTCGTCTTCGACGTGCGGAAGGAGGACGGGAGCGCGCTCGAGGTCGAGGCGCTCGCGATCCAGTGGGAGTCCCGCGGGCTCCCGGGGGAGCGCTCGCTGCGCGCCGATTCCACCGGCGGCGGTGGCCTCTACACCGTCGACCTCCCGAGGCGCGATCTCGTGCTCTCGGTCGCGCAGTGGAACGCCCAGGGCAGCCTGGAGCGCTGGGAGGGGACGCTGGCCGCGGACGACGACGGCCCGGTCTACCTGACGCTGCCCGTCGGCGGCATGGTCACGATCCTGCGGCCGCGGGGCATCGAGGGGATCTGGCGCGTGCGGGCCCAGCGGGGTGACTCGCCGGACGGCCCGTGGCGCGGCGGCTGGAACTACGGGACGGACGAGGACCGGCTCGTGCTCCCGGGTGTCGACGAGGGCTACTGGTGGTTCCGCATCAACCAGCTCGAGCGCTTCGACGATCCCCTGGCCGCGTACGTCGTCGAGGTGAAGGCCGGCGAGACCGTGATCGTCGGGGAGTAGGTACCGAGCCCGGTGTGATTCGTCACACAACTGCGCTGGCCGCAGCAACCCATCCGGGTTCCTGCGGCCAGCGCAGTTGTGTGACGAATCACACCGGGTGACGAACCACACCGGGCTCGGTATCGCCTACTTCTTCGGCATCGCCTGGTCGCGGAGCCAGCCGCCCGCGCGGCCGCGGGTCTTCTTGTCCTCGAGGAGCTCGTCCGGCGCGCACTTCATCACGGCGACGTCGACGTACTCGAGGCCGCCGTTCGCGTCGTGGGCGGCGCTGCGCAGGCCCTTCGCGGTGTCCTCGCCCTTCTTGGTCGTGAGCACCATCGTCGGAAGACCGCCGAGCTCGTTCACGCCGTCCTGGACGTCGTACTCGTAGGTCTCGAGCTCGGGGTCGACGAGGACGACCGCGCGGACGTTCTCGTCGTCGACCGCACGGCGCACCGCAAGGGAGGCCGCGGACCCGAAGCCCACGATCGACAGGTTGGTCGAGTGGACGCCGTCCTGGTCGGTGAGGAACTCCGCGGCGGCGCGCACATCGCGGCCCGCAAGGTTCCAAAGGTTGGCCTTGGCCTTGTCGTCCGCCTTCTCGAAGTCGGCGTCGGCGTTGGCGCTCTCGCCGTGGCCGCGGAGGTCGAGGGTGAGCACGGCGAAGCCGCGCTTGTTCAGGTAGGCCGCGAGCGTGTCGAGCTCGGTCCGCGTCCGGCCCTGGTCGTGGAGCAGGAGCGCAGCGGGGCTTTGCTTCTTCTTCGAGCGCGGCGCGAAGTACGAGGCCTTCAGCAGCAGCTTGTCGTCGGTCTTGATCGAGACCGCGTTCGGCTTCTCGCCGAGGACCGGTGCGGCCGGCACCGTGACGGCTGGGGCCGATGCGGGAGCGACGACCGGCGCGGGCGACGCCGGGACGGGTGCGGGAGCGGCGAGGGCCGCAGCCTGGAGCGCGATCAGGGGGAGCATGTTCGGGTCGTCGTGGCGCGCGCCGCCGTGCTGGGGGGCGGGCGGTGCGGAGTCGCGGCGCCGGATTCGGTTTCAAACAGGCCGACCCGGCGGGCGCCCGGGCCCACCCATACGGGGTCCGGGATCGCGGGTCGGGTCGGTGCGGATACGGGTCGGAAGGCCGGGTGCCGGGCCGGACCGCGGCGCCCCTCGGGCGCACGACGGTAGCGGTCTGCCACCCTCGCGGCAATTAGCCAGGTGTCCGAGGGGGGATACCGAGACGAGCGGAGATTTCTGAAGTCCCCCTCGATCCCGGCGCAGCTCTCAGCCTCCGCTCACGGATGCGTCAATCCGCGCCGTCCTGGCGCCCGAGCTCGAGCTGACGGCGGGCGTCGACCTCGTCCCGATTCAAGGCGGTGATCGCGTCCTCGAGGCGCCCCGTGAGGTCCCACTCGCGGTCGATCGAGCGCTTGGTGTTCCGCATCAGCTGGATCGCCATCCGGAACACCCGGCACACGTCGCCGGGGTTGATGCCGAGCTCCTCCTCGAGCTCGTCCATCGAGAGGCCGCCGCACCAGCCGAGGACGGTGGGGGTGAGCCCCCAGTCGGGCCGCTTCAGTCCGGGCTCGATCCCGTACTTGGCCTCGATGCCGGTGAGCTCGAGCATCGTCTTGTCGATCCCCCGGCGCGTCCCGCCGAACATCGACGCGGGGATCCAGGGGCGCTGGGCCGCGCGCCGCTCCTCGTGGATCATCGCGACGAAGACCATCGCGAGGGCGCGCGACGGCAGCGTCTCGAGCGACCCGCGGAACAGGAGCTCCGTGACCTGCAGTTCGTACCCGCCCAGCCGCCGCGCGATCTCTCCCTTCGTCGTCACGCGGTCGCCGTCGAGGTAGCCGAGCTCGTCGAGCAGCTGTAGGTGCCGGTCGACGTAGCGCTGCTGGTCGCGGCGCTGGCGCTCGCGCGCCTTCTTGTTCTTCTCGCGCGTCTGGTACGCGGCGAAGGAGCGCTCCCACGCGTCGTGCACCCGGTCCCGGCCGATGCGCGCCACGAGGTGCAGCAGCGTCGAGTAGTTCATCCGGAACCGGCTGGTCACCGGTTCCGGCTTGCCCCGGATCCAGCGCTGGACCGGCGCGTCCTCGAGCTCGGACGGCCCGATCAGCTGGAACACGTAGCCCTTGTCGTCGATGCCCTGCCGACCGGCGCGACCGGCCATCTGCATGTAGTCGCGCGTGCGCAGGTAGTCGAAGCTGATGCCGTCGAACTTCTTGAGGCCCGCGAAGACCACGGCGCGCGCCGGCATGTTGATGCCGAGCGCGAACGTCTCCGTCGTGAACAGCATTTTTAGGAGGCCGCGCGTGAACATGCGCTCGACGACCTCCTTGTAGATCGGGAGCATGCCCGCGTGGTGGTACGCGACGCCCGAGCGCGCGAGGCGGAACACCTCGCCGCGCAGGTGGGCACGGTCGAGCTGGAAGCGCTCGCAGAGCTCCTCCTGCAGCGCGTCCATGCGGTCCTTCTCGTCGGGCTCGAGCAGGTCGCGCTTCTCGTTCTTGAGCGCCAGCCGCTCGCAGTCGCGCCGCGAGAACGAGAACACGAGCGCGGGCAGCATCTCGCGGTCGACCAGCTCGTCGAACAGGCGCCCCGGATCGGGCGGCGCGGGCCGGGGCGACCGTCCCCCGCGGCCACGGCGGCCCCCGCGGCGCCGCTTGGGCTGCCGCGGCTTGGCCTTCTCGATCGCGGACGCGATGCGCCCGGCCTCCATCTTCCGGACCTTGTCCGTCCGCGCCGCGTCGAAGGTCCCGACCTCGGGCACGTGGACCCAGTGCGACAGCGGGACGGGCCGCTTCGCGTCGACGATGACGTCGAGATCCTGCGGCCGGGCCTCGCGCATCCAGCCGCCGAGCTCCTCGACGTTCGCGACGGTCGCCGACAGGGCGATCACGCGCGTTTCCTTCGGGAGGAAGATCAGCGATTCCTCCCACACCGTCCCGCGCTCGCGGTCGTCGAGGTAGTGGACCTCGTCGAAGATCACGTAGGCCACGTCGTCGAGCAGGCGCGGGCTCTCGAAGATCGCGTTGCGCAGGATCTCCGTCGTCATGATCAGCACCGGCGCGTCCGAGTGCATCGTGACGTCGCCCGTCATCAGGCCGACGTCGATCGTCGGGTCGTCCTGGAAGTCCCTGTACTTCTGGTTCGAGAGCGCCTTGATGGGCGCCGTGTAGATGCAGCGCGCGCCGCGCCGCACCGCGTCCTCGATCGCGTACTCGGCGACCAGCGTCTTGCCCGCGCCGGTCGGCGCGGAGACGAGCACGTTTCGACCGGCCCGCAGCGCATCGACCGCGAGGAGCTGGAAGCGGGACAGCCGAAAGCCCTTCCAGCCGACGACGCGTCCATCGGGACCGAAGACCTCGGTCGGCTCCGGGAGCTCCTTCGGACCGTCGACCGCGTCCCCGTCCCCGTCGCCGTCCCCGGGCGCCGGTGCCGCGTCCTCCACGCGGAGCCCGTCCGCGGGCTCGGTCGGGCGCTCGGTCTCGGGCACGGCGCCGAGATGCCCGAAGGGCAGTCCGCGTCCGGGGGAGGAGAGGTCGCGCTCGCTGGGCGTCATGGGTCGCCAGCCTGACGCCTGCCCGCAGGCGACGCCACCGCGGATGCGTCGATCCGCGCGAGGCCCCGGCGGCTCCACCGCATTTCCTTTGGATCGGATGCGCCCGAGCGCTACACACGGTCCTCCTGCGCCCCGGCGCCCGATCCGCGAACGAGTTCGCGTCGCCGGGCCACGGGGCCGAGACGCATGGACGGCACGCTCCTGGAGGGCCGCGCGCCGACCGACCTCCGCACAACGGTCCACTCTCCGACGACGATCACCGCGCCATGAACGGACAGCACAAGCACGGCACGCACCTCGAGCGCCACCTCGCCCAGCTCAAGCTCGTCAGCCGCCTGCTCGGCCACGAGCTCCACTCGCAGGGGGGCTCGAAGGCCATCGCGCTCTCGCGCGACCAGGTGACCGAGATCCAAACCGCGCTCGATCTCTTCATCGAGGAGGCCACGAAGCGCCTCGCCGGGCACACCGGCGGCTACGGCCCGAGCCAGCCCTCGACCGGCACGGCCCAGGCGCTCGATGCGCCGACGGTCGACACGCAGCTCGTGCCGGCGCGCAACTGACGCCGCGCCGGGGAGCGGGCCTCCGGGGGGACGCGGCCGCCGTTCCCTGGACGCACGGCCCCCTCCGGGCGCTCCGAGCGCCGCCCGGTCCGCGGCGCCGCCCGCGGGCGACGGAGTCCGACGCGTGAGACGCGGACGACGGGACGGGGCCACGAGCCGAAGAGCGCGGACACACGGACGGAGGCCAGCCGACTTGGGCCGAGAGACGAAGCCGATCGGGACGAGCGACGCCGGCGCGCCGCGGCGCGTCGGGTCCGACTCCGTGTGGCTGCTCGCCCGCGCCCGTGGCGGGCGGTGCGGCAGCCCCGCCGGCCGCGACGTCTCCGGCTGCCGCGGCGCGGTCCCTGCGTGGATCCCGCTCGTGGGCCTCTTCGCCGCGCTGCTCGTGGCGGTGCGCTCCCTCGAGCAGGATGCGCGGAGCCGCGGCGTCGCCGAGATCGACACGCTGCGCTACCGCCTGCAGGAGGGGTCGCGCTGGCTGAGTCCCGCGTGGCGCGGGGCGCTCGAGGACGCGCTCGTCGCGTCGCGCGGGCTCGTCGTCGACGACGCTGGCGCCATCGAGGACTTCGTCGCGCGCGTGTCCGCGCTGCCGTTCGTGGCCGAGGTCGGCGAACCCGAGGTCATCTGGCCCGACGGCCTCTCGCTGCCGCTGCGCCTCCACGAGCCGGTCGCGTGCGTCGCGACGGGGGACGGCGACTTCCTGCCGGTCGCGGCGGACGGGACGGTGCTCGGGGGATTCGCGTTCGCGCCCCACGAGGCGTACGGCGGCTGGCTCCCCGTCCTCGGTCCGCACGGGCTCGCGTCGGGCGACGTGCGCCCCGGCGACGCCCTCGACCACCCCGCGCTGCGGGACGCACTGCTCGTCGCGGAGAGCCTCTGGCGCTATCTCGAGGTCGGCGACCTCCGCCGGCTCGGACGGATCCTCGTCGACGCCTCGGCGGACTCCGCTCCCGTGTTCGACCGCGATCCGAAGGAAGGCACGCCGACCGCGCTGCCCGGCGGCGTCGTGCTCGCCCTCGAGGATGGGCGGCGCGTCTTCTTCGGCCGACCGCCCGTGCCGATCGTGCCGGGCGAACTCCCGGTCGGACGCAAGTGGCGCCACCTCGCGTCCGCGCTGGAAGCCCGCGACGGCGGGGAGGACTGGCGCCTCGTCGACGTCCGCTTCGACGAAGCCGTCCGGCTCGACCGGGCCGCCGTCGAGGAGTACGCCGAGCGCGGCGTGATCGAGCCTTCGGGACGTTGAAGCGCCTCGTCGCGTTCGCCGCCGCCGTCGCCGCGCTCCAGTTCGCGCTCGCCGTCGTCGGGCCCCGCGCGAGCGAGAGCGTCGCTGCGGCGGCGCTCCTGGTCGTTCCTTGGCTCCTCGGGCTCGTGCTGCTGGTGGACGGTCGGAGCGGGGGCCGCGGCGCGGGGGCGGCCGCCCTGTTCGCCGTCGGACCCGTCGTCCTCGCGTGGACGGTCGCCGCACCGCCGCGGGCGGCGACCCTCGGCCTCGTCGGCGGTGGGCTCTGGCTCACGGCGGCGGCGGCGGCCGGCGCGCCCCGGGCGGACCGCGCGGGGACGGACGGGGAAGCACCGTCCACGCGGGCGGGAGTCGCCGGGCCGCTCCTGGCCCTCGTCGCCGTCGCGGTCGTCCTCGCGGCGGGCACCGCGCGCTGGGTGGGGGCGCTGGGTCTCGCGCCGGCCGCGCCCCTCGTTCCCGGCGTGGACCTGGCGCACCACACGCTCCGTCTGGAGGGGCCGCTCCGCAGCGCCGAGGTCGCCTACCCCGGCCTCCGGCCGCTCGAGATCGTCGCCGACCTCCGCGCCGGCGAAGCGCTCGACGTCGGAGCGTGGATTCCGGCGCCCGTGCCCGTCCCTGGACTCGCTCCGGCCGCGCCAAGCACCTCGATCCTCGACCCGCCCGAAAGCGGGATCGTCCGCGCCGGGCCCGCGCGAGCGCCCGCGCCGCCGCCCGCCCTGGGGACGCCCCGACCGACCGCGCTGGACCTCGCGCTCGAGCCCGGCGCGCGCCGCGGCCGGCTACGCGCCCGGTACGCGGCGGTCGCACTCGCCGCAGCGCTGGCGCTCGGCGTCGGTGCACTCGCCCGCGCCGGCCGCCTGGCGGCCGGCCTCGTGGTCCTTGTCCTGGGGGCCACGGCGACCGGAGTCGCTCCACGGCTCGCGCCGAGCGCGACGGGGTCCGGCGGCGCTGGCTCCCGGGGGGCACCCGAGCTCGTGCTGCATGAGCGGACCCTCCGCGCGGACGGTGGACCCGGGGAGTGGTGGACCACGACGCTGCGGCTCGCCCCCGCGGATCTCGAAGGCGTCGACCCGGGCGCCCATGTCGGCCCCGCCCGGCCGGACCGCGGGCTCGCCCCGCGCCTCGTCGTGGCGGAAGGCGCCGGCGTCGTGGGGGTGCGCGCGCCGGGGGAGGGGCCCGCGGCCGTGCGTGTCGTTGCGCCGCGGCCCGAATGGCGCTTCAAGGTGCTCGACCGGGCGGTCAACGCGGCCTGGGACCTCGATCCGGTCTGGATCCAGGAACCCGGTGGCGCGGCACCCGAGGCGCTCGGCCCGTGGCGGCTCGGTGCGCCGTTGCCCGAGGCCCTTCCGAAGACCCCGCGCGGGCCGCGCGAGAGGGGCGCGGCGCGGGGCCCCGACGAGCCTCCCCGGTGGGCGTTCGGTCCCGGCGGGACCGCCGCGGCGACCGTCGTGGCGAGGATCGCGGGGGAGCCCGGGGGCCGGCCCCGCGGCTGGGTCCGGGTCCGCCTGTAGAGAATCCCGCGCCGGCGTTGCGGCGGGGCGCGCCGGTCCCTACCCTGCTCGGCCTTCCTCGGCGGGAGTGTCCCCCCGAGGCGATGACGCCGTGCCCGCGCACGGGGCGCGTCCGCGGTCCGCGGGCGGCCCTCCGCCCCGCGGCCACCGCTCCCCGAAGAGTGCTCCCCCGCACCCTCCGAGCTCGAAATGACCACCACCCACGTACGACGCCAGGACGTCGAGGACCGCTGGCTCCTCTTCGACGCGTCCGAGCACAACCTCGGCCGCATGGCGGCGTCGATCGCCAAGGCCCTGCAGGGCAAGGACCGCCCGACCTGGACGCCGTCGGAGCGCACCGGCGCGCACGTCGTCGTCATCAACGGCGCGAAGCCGCGGTTCACGGGCAAGAAGGCGGACGAGAAGATCTACCGCCACTACTCCGGCTACCCGAACGGGCAGAAGTACGTGACGCTCGAGAAGGTCCTTGAGCGCCGTCCGGCCGACGTCGTGACGCTCGCCGTGCGCCGGATGCTCCCGAAGACGCGCCTCGGCCGCGACCTCCTGCGGAACCTCAAGGTCTACGCAGGCGAGGAGCACCCGCACACCGCACAGGCCCCGGTCAAGGTCGAGAGCCTCTGACCGGCGCCGCGCGTCCGGCGATGGCCCAGGACGCGCACCGACCCTCACGCACCGCGCACCGCGGGGCAGCCTTCCACCGCGCCGCACCGGCGCCTCCTTCACGCAGCGAACGCTCACGCAGCGAACCACGATCCCGCGGCCGGCTCGGCCGCACGGAACCATGGCAGTGAACAACCCTTGGACCTGGGGCCTCGGCCGCCGCAAGACCGCGGTCGCCCGCGTCCGCCTCAAGACCGGCGCCGGCGGCTTCGTCGTCAACGGCAAGCCGATCGACGACTACTTCGTGACGGTGCAGACGCGCCAGCGCGCGCGCCAGCCGCTCGCCAGCGCCGAGGCCCTCTCGCAGTACGACGTCTTCTGCAACGTGCGCGGCGGCGGCCCGACGGGCCAGAGCGAGGCCGTCTCGCTCGGCATCGCCCGCGCGCTCAAGTCGGTCAACCCGGCGACGTTCGAGACGCTCCGCGAGCACGGCCTCCTCACGCGCGATGCGCGCATGAAGGAGCGCAAGAAGTACGGCCGTCGCGGCGCGCGCCGCGGCTTCCAGTTCTCGAAGCGCTGATCTCCGACGCTGCGGGCTCACGCGGTCCGGTCTCCGAAGGAGGCCGTCGTGTGCACCCCCGCGGCGAACCGCTGCGCGCCGCGCTCCCTCACCCAGGAGGGGGCACCCGAGGCGCGTCCCACGCGACCGCAGGAACCTCAGAGGGGGCCTGCGGTCGCGCGTTGTTATCCTCGCCCGAAAGGCGCGGCCCCGCCCGATCCTCTCCGTCGCGGCGGCACGCGCCCCTCACCGCTCGGCGCTCCACGCGCCCTCGACTCTCCTCCCCGAGGCCATGGCCGGTCACTCCCACGCAGCGAACGTCAAGCACCGCAAGAACGCGGTCGACGCCAAGCGCGCGAAGATCTTCAGCAAGCTCGCCCGCAACATCATCTCGGCGGTCCGCCAGGGCGGACCCGACGAGTCGACGAACCTCAAGCTGAAGTACGCGGTCGAGAAGGCGCGCGCCGCGAACATGCCGAAGGACAACATCGGGCGCGCGATCAAGCGCGGCGAGGGGTCCAAGGACGGCGACGACTTCGAGGAACTGGTCTACGAGGGGTACGCGCCCGGCGGCGTCGCGCTCCTGATCACGTGCCTGACGGACAACCGCAACCGTACGGCTCCGGACATCAAGTACATCCTTGAGCGGAACGGCGGGAACATGGGCACGAGTGGCTCCGTGTCCTTCATGTTCGACTTCAAGTCGATCTTCGTCGTCGACCTGACGGGTGAGCAGGCGGCCGACGACTTCGAGGGCAAGAAGTTCGACGAGGACGGCGTCATGGAGGCCGCGCTCGAGGCGGGCGCCGAGGACGTCCTCGTCGAGGGCGACGTCGCCACGGTCTTCGGCGGGGCGTCTGACTTCATCGACCTGAAGACGGGCCTCGAGGGCGCGGGCTGCGTGCTGCTCTCCGCCGAGACCGGCTACTGGCCGCAGAACACCGTCGAGGTCGCGGAACAGGGCGACGCCGAGCGCATCCTCAAACTCGTCGACAAGCTCGAGGACAACGAGGACGTGCAGAACGTGTACGCCAACTACGACATCAAGGACGAGTGGCTGGAGGCGCACTCCGGGTGAACGTCCGGCGCGCGCTCTGGCTGGGCGTCGCCGCCTTCGGCGTCGCGATCGCGGTCGACGGCGCGCTGCGTGGCGCCGAGCGCCACCGGGTCGCGGCCGTCTCGCTCGGCGTCCTGATCGCGCTGCCCGCGCTCGTGCGCGCCGCGGTCGGGCGGCGCGGGATCGGCCGCGCCGTCAGCGCTGTGGCCCACCTCGCGCTCGCGCTGGGCGTCGCGCTCGTCCTCGCCGAGGTCCTCGTCCGCGCCTTGGGAATGCCGGCGTTCGCGCCGGCCGAACTGCGCGAGGACCCCGAACTGGGTCACGCCCACGCGCCGCTCCTCGGCGGCCGCGATGGCTGGGGCTTCCGCAACCGCCAGGTCCCGTCCGGCGCGGTCGACCTCGTGCTCATCGGGGACGAACAGGTGCTCGGCCTCGGCCTCGCGCGCAGCGCCGCGCTGCCCGAGCGCTTCGCGTCCCGTACGGGTCGTTCCGTGTACTCGCTCGGCGAGGAGGGCTACGGCCCGCTCCAGTACGTTGCGCTCACCGAGCGCGCGCTGCAGCTCGAGCCCGAGCGCGTCGTCGTCGTCGTCCACCTCGGCGACGACCTCCACGACGCGTTCCGCTTCGGCGCGTTGGAGCGCTGGTCCGAGTTCCGCGCTCCGGGGCTCGACGTGCCGCCGCTCGATCCGCTCGTGGAGGAGCCCGCGCCCAGCCTCAACCTCGGCATGGGGATCCTCGACGCGCTGATGCGGAACGCTTGGGTGCTCCGCACCGCTGGCGAGCGCTTCAAGCTCGCCGTGCGCCACCGCTTCGACGCAGCGCCCGCGTCGGCGGACGCCTGGCCGTTCCGCGGTGACATCGCGGCGGCGCTCAGCCCCGGGCCGCGCACGCTGCGCGTCGACCTCGAGCGGCCGGAGATCGCCCACGGCGCCGCGGTGCTCCGCGCGACGCTCGCCCGCATCTCCGAGCTCAGCTCCGGACGCGGCACCTCCGTCCACGTGCTGTTGCTCCGGAGCAAGGAGTCGTACTACGCGCTGCTCGCCGAGCGTCGCGACGGCGCTCGGAGCGAGCGCGCGGCCGAGCTCGCGGCGCTCGTCCGGACGGAGCGTCCCGCGGTCGACGCCGTGCTGGCGGCCGCGCGCGACGCGGGACTTTCGGTGACGGACCCGGCGCTCGCGATCGTCGAGGCGATGGAGGCGGGGCAGGTCCTCTTCCCGCGCGGCGAGGGGAGCCTGCTCGGACCGAACGGCGTCGAGCTCGTCGCGTCGCAGCTCGCGCTCGACCTCGGCCTTCAGCCCGGCACGCCCCGGGACGGCTGAGCGGCGAGGTCTCCGCGCCAAAGGCGCGCGCGACGGATCACAGGCATGGATCCGCCGTGCGCAATCCCCGGCCGGGGCGCGCCGGTTCCGCACGGGTCGAAGGACGCAGCACGGGCCCACCGGACCCGCACGGGTTCCTCGAACACGCCCGGCCCATTGAATCGGGGCCCTCGAATCCGGCACGCTCAGGGTCGCGCGTGGACGCCTCGAACCGCGTCCTGGCCCCGCTGCACGCGCCCCCCGCACGGTCGCCGGCCCTCGCCGTCGCGCGCGCCGCATTCGACCCACACCGCATCCGAGCCACACCGCACCCCGGGGCACGCCGTGCCCGAGGCACACCATGGGAGACGGACTCCGCACGATCCGCATCGCGACCGCCGACCGCTCGGTCGTCAGCGCCGCACAGTCCGCCGTCGCCGCCGACGAGAACCTCGACGGCTGGGAGATCGAGCAGATCGAGGAGGTCAAGGACCTCGTTTCGGCGCCGCCCGCGCCGGGCGACGTGCTGATCGTCGACGCCTGGATCAAGGAGCGGAACGTCTACGAACTGCTCCGCCAGCTCGCGGGCCGCACGAAGTGCCGGACGTTCGTACTCGTCGAGGGTGGGAACCAGATCGCCGAGCCGATCGCGCGCTTCTGCGGCGCGACCGGCGTTCTCGAGCGCCCGATCAGCGCGTCGAAGCTGTGCGCTGCGTTCGGCGCGGGTGTCGCCGCGCGCCCGAAGCCGCCCGTCGAGGCGCGCGGGACCGGCGACACCGAGTTCGCGCTGCCGGCGGCGCTCCTCGCCGAGATCGCGGGCGAGGCGCCCGCCGCGACGTCGAACCGGGACGACGAGCTGATGCGCGCCGTGATCGATCCGGTCACCGGCCTCTTCAACTATCCGTTCCTGCAGTACAAGCTCGACGAGGAGTTCAAGCGCGCCCGTCGCTTCAACGCGCCGCTGGCGTGCGCGATGCTCGGCTTCGAGAGCGCCGCGTCGGACGACGTCCTCCGCGAGCTCAGCTCGATCTTCCTGTCCGCGTCCCGCGACACGGACGTGCTCGGGCGTTTCGACGAGAACTCGTTCCTCTTCCTCCTGCCGAACACGGGCCCGGACGGCGCCGAGATCATGGCGCGACGCGTCGCGGACACGGCCGAGGAGCGCCGCTTCCTCGACCTCGTCGGCGACCGGATCGAGGTCGCGATCGGCATCGCGAACTATCCGAGCCCCGACATCGGCCACAAGGGCGAGCTGTTCGCCGCGGCGCGCGAGGCGTTCCTCGAGGCGCGCCACGCCGGCGGCGGCGTCGTCGTGTCGGCGCTGTAGATCGCGTCCGAGTCCCGCACCGGCGCACGCCATGCACCTCGTCCGCGCCGCGATCGACGACTGGGGCGACGCCGCGCTGTTGCTCGGCGACGAGCTCGACGTCGAGCTCGTCGCGCCGCTGTCGGGCGGCCGCGTGTCGCTGCACCTGACGCTCCGGGAGACCTTCCACGGCGGTCCCGAGTGGGTGCGCGACGGGGTCGAGCCACTGCGGGGCGCGCTTCGCGCGGGCGAGGTGGAGCTGTTCCACTCGGTCGAGCGCGTCGATGCGGCGAGCGCCGCTCTCCAGCTCCGCCTGGCGCGTGCGGTGGGCCTCGCGGCCTTCGACGACACGGTGCGGACGCTCGTCCTCGTTCCGCCCGGGCCGGGCGGCCGTTTCCGCGTCGATCCCGCGGTCCTCGCGGGCGCGTCGTCCGAGCCGAGCCCGCTCGAGGTGCCGGTCGACCTCGTCTTCGACGGCGCCGCGCCTGCCGTCGTCGTGCGGTCGGAGGCCGGCGTGCGCGCCGGGGGGCCGCCCGCGCCCGAGGTGCGCGTCGAGCTGCCCCTCGATCGGCGCATCGACGTGTCGGTGCCCGCCGCCGGCGCCGGCCGCCCGCCGTTCGGGATCGCGCTCCTGCCGGCGCCGCGCTGAGCGCGCCAGGCGTCCCGCCGGCGATGCTCGAGTCCGGCCCCGCGGCCCAGGCGCTCGACCGCGCTCCGTCCGCCCCGCTACCCTCGGGGGCAGCGCCCCTCGACGGGGGACCCTCGCCGCGCCGACGATGGACTGGGAAGCCTTCTACAACTCGTTCCGGACGCCCGACTTCATCCCGGGCTTCGAGATCGAGAATCGCCTCGGGGGCGGCGCGTTCGGCGACGTGTACAAGGCGCGCCGCTCGTCGATCGGGAAGGCGTACGCGATCAAGTTCCTCAAGGTCGAGAGCGACGACCAGCGGGCGGCGGTCGAGCGCGAGCTCGACCAGGTGAGGCATCTGGCGACCATCGACCACCCGAACCTCGTCTCGATCGAGGACCTCGGCATCGTGATGGGCGTGCCCTACATCGTGATGGGTTTCGCCGGGGACGAGACGCTCGCCAAGCGGCTGCGTGCGGGCGACCTCACGGCGGGCGAAGCGCTGCGCGTCTTCACGCAGACCGCGCGCGGCGTGCTCGCGCTCCACGACCGCAACATGGTCCACTTCGACCTGAAGCCGAGCAACGTGTTCCTGCACGGCGACGCCGCGCGCGTGGGGGACTACGGCCTGTCGAAGCTGCTCGACACCGGCCGCATGACGCTCAGCATCGGTCGCGGCACGCCGATGTACATGGCGCCCGAGATCCTGCGCAGCCGCGCCGATCACCGCGCGGACGTGTACTCGCTCGGAGTGATCCTCTACGAGTCGCTCGCCGGACGCGTCCCGTTCGCGCCGGATGACATCGGCGGGCTCGTCCTGAGGGACAGCGACGACCCGCCCGTGTTCCCATCGGACTTCCCGGCCGTCGCGCGTCCGGCCGTCGAGGCGTGCCTGCGCCTCGACCCGAAGGACCGCGCGCAGACGGTCGCCGAGGTGCTCTACGAGCTCGGGCAGTCCGCGCGTCCGGGCGACTCCGTCTCGTTCGACCTCGCGCCGGACGTGCTGGGACGTCGCGTCGAGGCGCGGGTGCCCGAGCGCCCGCGCGAGGCTCCGCCGGAGCCGGACGCGCGCCCGGCGCCCACGCCTGTGGCCGGAGTGGCGCGCTCGCTCCTGGACGGCGGCATCCGCGTCGAGGAGAGGCCGCGCGGCGACGGCGAGGGCAGCGCCGGCGACGCCGCGACGCCGGCGGCCCGCGCCCTCGCACTCGTCGCGGAGCTACGCGCGCAGAAGGAGGCCGAGGGCGCTGCTCCGGGCCGCAAGGCCGGCGTCGCGTCCGTGATCCCTGTCCCTCCGCGCGTCGAGGGCGGCGTGGTGCGCACGGTCCTCGAGACCGTGCGCGTCGGCTTCGACGTGTTCGTCGCCTCGATCGCCGGCGTCGTGACCTCGATCGTCGGTTCGTTCCGCTGGACGACCGACACCCTCGTGCGTGACGCGGACGGCGGCCTCGTCGCGCGCGCGGCTCGCTTCGCCCTCTTCGTGCTGCTCATGGGCGGCGTCGGCTTCGGCGCGACGCTGCTGGGCCTCTTCGTCCTCTTCCTGACCAGCGCGTCGCGCTGACGACCGAGATCCCCTTGTCCGCGAACACGAACGCCGGCGACTGGTCGCCCGACGTCGAGAAGCTGGCCGGCTTCGACGAAGAGGAGTGGGCGCGCGTCGAGCGCGCGTACGCCGGGCGTCTGCTCTCGTACGTGAGCCGGCGGGTGCCCGACCGCGAGCTCGTCGGAGACGTCGTACAGGAGGTCTTCCTCGGCGCTGTCCGCGGGATCTCCTCGTTCGACCGTCGCTTCACGTTCGAGCAGTACCTCTTCGGCATCTGCCGGAACCGCACGATCGACCAGATGCGGCGGCGTGCGCCCGTGACGTTCGGCGTGGACGAGGACGACGAGAGCGGCTTCGGCGGGTTCGACGCCGTTGCGGGCGAGGGAGAGACGCCGAGCCGGATCGTGCGCCGCTCGGATCTCGAGGACCGCGCGCGCACCCTCGTACGCGCCGCGCTGCTCGACTGGGTGCAGGAGACCTGGGCGGCGGGTGAGTTCAACCGCCTGTCCGTCGTCGAGGCGCTCATGCGCGGCGGCTGGCGCAACCGAGACACGTGGCAGCGCTTCGGCCTGCGCGACGAGTCCGCGGTCGCGGGCGTGAAGTTCCGCGCGCTGAAGAAGCTGCGCGAACACGTGCAGCGCGCCGACCCCGACGGCGACGTGGTTCCGAGTCTCGCCGCACTCGCCGAGGACGGTGAGATCCCGCTGGACGTCGCGCGCGTCTGGGAGGAGGAGCGCGTGTCCTGCCCCGCGCGCCACTGGCTTGCGCGCTCGCTCGCCGGGACCCTGCCGGAGGGACCGGCCGCCTTCATCGCCCTGCACGTCGACGAGATCGGCTGCGAGTGGTGCCGCGCGAACCGCGAGGACCTGGGGCGCCGTGACGCGTCCGAGCTCGAACCGCTCCTGCGTACGATCCAGGCGTCGACGGCGCGGCTCCTGCGGTCGCGCACGCTCGAGCCGCCGCGGACCGAGTCCTAGTCGTCTCTCCGCGCGGCGCCGGGGACGGTCCGGGGCACGAGCGTCCCGGCGCGCACTCCGACGCACGCGGACCCTCCGTGCCCGCGGACGGTGACCGGGGCCCCGGCACTCGGATACTCTTCGTGTCCCGGGCCCCACGGCCCCGTCCCGCGATGAGCCTGCCGACCCGCATCTATCTCGCCCTCATCGTCGCCGGCTTCGGCGCGTGGATCGGTTGGGTGTTCATCGGCGGGGCGGCGCGCGCCGCGCGGCCCGTCACCTACGCGTCGGATCCGCAGTATTTCCTCCGCCACGCGCACCTCCTGCGCGGATCGCTCCGCGGCCGCGTCGAGCTCGCGCCGACCGAGGACGGCGACGAGGTCAGGATCCCCGAGGAGTCGCTCCGCGTCTCCGTCCGTGCGCGGAGCCGCGACGGCCGAGTCGCGGTCGAGCGCTTCGCGCCCATCGATCGGTGGGGGGTGTTCGAGGTCACGGGGCTGCCCTACGGCTGGGCCGACGTGCGCGTCGAGCTCGGCGTCGGCGGGGAGCTCGCGCGGGTCGACGACGTGCGCGTCCGACGCGAAGCGCGCGACCTCGACGCACGGCTCGATCCGATCGGGCTCGCGGGCAGCGTCACGCCGTTCGAGCTCCGCGTCGTCGACGCGCTCGGCGCACCCGTCGAGGAGGGCCGCATCGCGTGGCGTGCCGCCGACTGGAGCGATGACTCCTCCTCGCCGTTCGTGGGCGTGGCCCAGGTCGCGGGCGGCCGCGCGCGCTTCCTCAGCACGAGCGATCTCGTCGACGCCGTGTCGCTGGTGCCCGGGCTGCGCGCGGACGTGTACCCCGCGGTCGCGCCGGGCGAGGAGCTCGTGCTGCCGCCGGGCGCAGGCATCGAGCTCTTCGTCGAGGGGCCGCGCCCTGACCCGGACGAATGGCGCGTCCTCGCCCACGTCGAATCCACTTCACCGATCGACGTCGACGCACCGCTGGCGAACGTGCGTGCGGAGGGTCTTCCTCTGCCCGCGACCGCGCTCGACGAGGAGGGCCACGCCTGGCTCCCGGTCGTCCTCGGAGGGCCCTACCGGCTGACCTGGTACGTATCGAAGGCGCGGCGCCGTACGGCGCCGACCATCCGGGTCCCGGACCCGGGCGGCGACATCGACGTCGTCGCGGCGGCGGGCCCGCAGGAGTTCCGCCGGACGTTCCCGATGGGGGAGTTCCTCCGTCGGGTCAACGCGTCGGACTGAGTCCGGCGCTGGGTCCGGCGCAGAGTTCGGCGCTTTGTGGGCGGGGGAGGCCGCCCGAGACCGACGACGCCGGCCGGGCGAATGGGTCCCGACGGCCCGCGGCCGGCCGCCTTCGATCAGGGCGCGGGCTCGACCGGCTCGTCGAGCACCGCGAAGCTCGCGATCTTCCAGCGGAAGCCGACGCGGAAGTCCGTGACCGTCGCGGGGTCGAGTCCGTCCGTGGCGTCCTCGAAGCGCGACAGAACGGCGCGGAGCTCGTCGCGGCGCTCGTCGTACTCCAGGTGCCCGCTGCGGAAGGGATCGGGCTCCGCGAAGCCGGCGACCACCGGGGCGGTCGGGTCCGCGTCGTCGAAGAGCTCCCAGGACCACTCCCGCTCGAGGTCCACGACGAGGTAGCGGTCGCGGTACCAGAGCGCGCCGGGGACCCGGGAGACGAGCCGCGCCCTCGAGCCGTTGGGGCCCGCCGCGGCGGGCAGGCCGGTGGGCTCGTCAGCACGCGCAATCGCCCAGCGTAGGAACGGGATCTCGCCCAGCACGACGTCCCTCGCGAGGGCATAGGCGGAGAGGGTCGTGACTCCCTGTTCCGTGCGCCACCGCTGTGAAAAACAAGCGTATTCTTCGGCCAACAGATCCGCCTGCAGGGCCGTACGCCACGCCGCGAAGGCCTGCTCCGGGGTCCTGAAGCCGTAGTCCAGCCCCTGCTGGACCGTGGCGGCGGGCACCCGACAGGAGGCCAGAGCGAGCATCACAACGAGGCAGACGAGGTGGCTCCAGGCACCGGATCTTCGGGCCCGGATCGGGACTCCGGTCGCCGGCCCGCGCGGGTCGATGGACCTCCGATCGGCGCTGGGATTCTGGTCTCTGGGATCCCGTCCTTCGGGATCCTGTCCATTGGGGCCCGGAATTCCGGGACGCCGACCGGCCGCTCGGCCCGGCTTCGCCGTCCGAACGGAACACCTCGTCGCTGCTCTTCCTCTTTCCATCTCCATCCAACCGTCCGCCGCACCCCGGCGCCTCCGCCCACCGCGGGGGAGCCACCGCACGCCGGTCGGTCCCCGAAGGGTCCGCGCTCGCCGCGTCCGCCCATTCCACCCGAACCCGGAGCCCAGCTCCAACCCCGCGCCCGCGCGCCCACGACGAACGCCATGAAGTCCTCGATCCGACCCGCACTCCGCGCCGCCGCTCTCTTCGCGGGGTCCTCCCTCCTCGTCGGGGGTGCGTTCGCGCTCCCCGTGCTCGTCCAGGACGCCGGTGACGCGGCGAAGACCCAGGAGGCGAAGCCGCAGGCCGAGAAGAAGAAGCCGTCCGTCGGGCGCGGCCGCCGCTCCGGCAAGACCTCGGCGCCGAAGCCGTCGTCGGTCCCGCGCTCGGCCCCCAAGCCGGCGCCGGTCAAGGCTCCGACGAAGGGCCTCGGCAAGGAGCTCTCGGACGACGAGCTCAAGAAGCTCGCCGCGTCGCGCGCCGGCAAGGCCGCGCCGGGCAAGAACGCGGTCCCCGCGCCGCCGCGCAACCCGAACGCCAAGCTCGACCTCGAGTTCGGCCAGGACACGCACGATTTCGGCAGCGCGCGCCAGGGCGATCTGCTCACGCACGTCTTCCAGATGAAGAGCGCCGGCAGCGAGCCCCTCGTCATCACCCAGGCGAGCCCGACCTGCGGCTGCACGCTCGGCGAGGTGCGCATCACCCCCGAGGGCATGACGACCCCCGAGCTCTACACGTTCGGCAACCCGATCGACCCGGGCGCCCTCGTCGAGCTCGAGGCGACGCTCGACACCGCCTCGAAGCGCAACGACACGCAGGTGCGCATCCAGGTCTACTCGAACGACGGCAAGACGCCGGTCCAGTCGCTGACGCTCAAGGCGCGCATCCAGCCGTTCATCGTCGCGAGCCCGCCGTACGTGCAGCTCGGCCAGATCCGTCAGGGCGAGGAGAAGGTCGCGAAGGTCACCTTCCGCACGAGCGGCGGTGAGCGCGTCGTGCTGGCGGAGAACCCGAACCGCAACATCTCGATGCCGGAGGGCCTCGCCATCGATCTCGTCGCGATCAACCCCGACGACGAGGGCAAGTCGAACCAGTGGCAGGCGACGTTCTCGGTCGGCGCCGACGCGAAGGAGGGCCCCGGCGGCTACCTGCTGCGCCTGAACACCGACATCCCGCTCCCGAAGAACGAGAAGAAGGAGGCCCAGGCGAAGCTCGCCGGCAAGCCGATCAAGCCGACCTTCTACTCCTGCGACGCGAACGTCAGCTACAGCGTCATCGGCGCGCTGGCGATCCAGCCGCTCTACCTCTCGATGGGTCTCGTGCGCCCGGGCCAGCCGCTCGTGCGCAGCGCGCGCCTGACCTCGTACGAGCCGGGCTTCGACCTCAGCCAGGTCAAGGCCACGCTCACCGGGCAGAACGGGCAGGACCTGCAGTGGGCCGACGCGTTCAGCGTCACGGTCAAGCCGGTCAGCGGCAGCGACGCCGTCGACCTCGAGGTGCGCCTGGACGGGCTGCCCGAGACCGCTGACGGCGCGTTCCGCGGCACGATCGTCGTGGAGACGGGCCACCCGACGAAGCCGACGATGGACGTGCGCTTCAGCGGCGTCTGCCGCAAGGTCGCCGGCAACGTCGCGCGCCCCACGGCGACGACCCCGCAGGACGCGAAGAAGGCAGCGCAGAAGGCGGCCGACAAGTCCAAGATGGACGCGCTGAAGAAGGCCGAGGCGGCCAAGAGGGACGCGCTGAAGGAGGCTGAGTCGGCCAAGAAGGGCGGGATCTGAGCGCCCACCGCGCCCCGTCCTGATTCCGGAGCGGAGGCCCGGACGCCCAGCGGCGTCCGGGCCTCCGCTCGTTACCATCGGGCGCCGCGCGTGTAGCTTCGCTGCGCTCCGGCGCCTCCCGCGTTCCTCCCCCGCAGCGTCTCCCGACCGCCGCATCCCCCCGCCATCGGCCCCGCCCGGACTCCGCCCCCAGGAGGAGTCCGCGTCGAGGGGGCCCGCCTCTCCCGACCCTTGAGCCAAGACCTCGGCGACATCCTCCTGCGTTCCGGTGCGCTCGACGAGGAGGCCCTGCGCCAGGCCCGCGCCCGTCAGCGCGGCGGCGGCCACGCCCTCGAGAACGTGCTCGTCGAGATGGGGCTCGCGGACGAGGCCACGGTCTGGCGCGCGCTCGCGAAGGCGAACGGACTCCCGTTCGTCGACCTCTCCAAGGGCAAGCCGTCGGCGGCGCTGCTCGAGCGGATCCCCGCGGAGTTCGCGCGCGAGCAGGGCGTTCTGCCCGTGGCCGACAAGGGCGGCCGGCTCGTCGTCGCGATCGACGACCCGCTCAAGCGGATCGTGCTCGACCAGCTCGGGTTCCTCCTCGGCGACGGCGGTGGCGAACAACTCGCCTGCGCGCTCGCGGCGCCCGAGGCGCTCCGGCGCTCGATCGAGGTCTCGTACGGCGCGAACGCCGAGGACGCGATCGCCGCGTCCATGGGCGGCGGCGAGGGCGACGAGGACGGCGACGCACCGATCATCCGCCTGGTCTCGCGGCTCTTCAAGGACGCCCTCGACGCGCGCGCGTCCGACATCCACATTGAGCCCGGCCCCGGCTCCGTGCGCGTGCGCCTGCGCGTCGACGGGATGCTGCGCGACGTCGCCGAGCACCCGAGCCACCTAGGGGCGCCGCTCGTCTCGCGCCTCAAGATCATGGCGCGCATGGACATCGCCGAGAAGCGCAAGCCGCAGGACGGGCGCATCGGCCTCGAGGTCGCGGGGCGGCACATCGACGTGCGCGCGTCGATCCTGCCGTCGAACCACGGCGAGACCCTCGTCATGCGTCTGCTCGACCGCGGGCAGAGCCTGCTCGGGCTGCCACAGCTCGGCTTCGGGCCCGGCGAGGAGCGCTGGTTCCGCGGCATGATCGGCCGGCCGAACGGCATCGTCCTCGTCACCGGCCCGACGGGCTCGGGCAAGACGACGACGCTGTACGCAGCGCTGCAGGAGCTGAATCGCCCCGACGTCAAGATCATCACGGCCGAGGACCCGGTCGAGTACCACATCCGCGGCATCAACCAGGTCCAGGTCGAGCCGCGCATCGGGCTCAGCTTCGCGCGCATCCTCAAGGCGATGCTGCGCTGCGCGCCGAATGTGATCCTCGTCGGTGAGATCCGTGACAAGGAGACCGCCGAGATCGCGATCCAGGCGGCGCTGACCGGGCACCTCGTCTTTTCGACGCTGCACACGAACGACGCGGCGAGCGCGCTCACGCGCCTCATCGACATCGGCGTCAAGCCGTTCCTCGTGTCGGCTTCGGTGCAGGGCGTCCTCGCGCAGCGGCTCGTGCGGCGGCTCTGTCCCGACTGCGCGGAGCCGTACACGCCGACCGAGCACGAGGCGCGCGCGATCGGACTCGATCCGGTTGCGCTGGCGCGCGAGGACGTGCGCTTCCATCGGCCCAAGGGCTGCCGCACCTGCGAGGGCACCGGGTACAAGGGCCGCGTCGCCGTCTACGAGCGGCTCGAGATGGACCGCACGATCCGCGACCTGACCTTCGCGGGCGCTTCGCTCGAGGACGTCCGCGGCGCGGCGACCGGCTCGGGCGCGCTGACGCCCCTCCTGCTCGACGGCGCGCGCAAGGTCACCGAGGGCGTGACCAGCGTCACCGAGATCCTGCGCGTCGCGGGCGACCTGCGCTCCGCGCTCGACGACGAGGCCCTGTCGCCGCTCTCCGCGTAGACCGCGCCCGCACGACCCGCTCCCATGAACGTCACCGAACTGATGACGAAGGCCATCGAGGCCGGCGCCTCGGACCTTCACCTGAACCCCGGGCGCCCGCCCGTGACGCGTGTCGACGGCAGGCTCGTCTCCCTCGAGGCCGACCCGATCGACGACGCGACCGTCGAAGGCTGGTGCCGCGAGCTGTGCGAGCTCGCGGACTCGGGCGGCAAGCACTGGAAGGAGCTCCAGGAACTCGGCACGACCGACCTCGGCGTCGCCCACGCGAGCGGCACCCGCTTCCGCGTCAGCTGCATGCGCCAGCGCGGCCGCTACACCGCGATCCTGCGCCTGATCCCGGACACGCTGCTCACGTTCGAGCAGATCGGGCTGCCGGAGAGCGTCCAGGAGCTCCTGCGCCGGCCGCGCGGGCTCGTCCTCGTCACCGGGCCGACGGGCTCCGGCAAGTCGACGACGCTCGCGACGATGATCGACTGGATCAACAAGAACCTCGACCGGCACATCATCACGATCGAGGACCCGATCGAGTTCTACCACGGGCACGGCAAGGGCCTCGTGACCCAGCGCCAGCTCGGCGACGACGTCCCCGACTTCACCGAGGCGATGCGGCGCGCGCTGCGCCAGGATCCGGACGTGATCCTCCTGGGCGAGATGCGCGACCTGCCGACGATCTCGGCGGCGCTGACCGCGGCGGAGACCGGCCACCTCGTCTTCGGCACGCTGCACACGACGGGCAGCGCGCGCACGATCAACCGAATCATCGACGCCTACCCGACGAACAGCCAGGAGCAGGTGCGCGCGCAGCTCTCCGTCGCGCTCGTCGCGGTGGTGAGCCAGGTGCTGATGCCGCGCGACGGCGGCGGGCGCGTCGCGGGCTTCGAGGTGCTCATCAACAACGCCGCGATCGGCAACCTCATCCGCAAGAACGAGACGAACAAGATCCAGTCGACGATCCAGACGTCCAAGCGCATGGGGATGATGACGCTGGACGACGACCTCTACGACCTCGTCAAGCAGGGCGCGATCACGCCGCGGACGGCGCTCGACTACGCGCAGGAGCCCAAGGCCCTCGAGGACCGGATCCTCTAGAGATGGCGAACGGCGACGCGAAGGGCGGACGCGCGCTCCTGGGGCAGGTTCTCAAGGGGCGCGGCGTCGTGCGCGAGTCCCAGGTGCAGGCAGCGCTCGCCGAGCAGCGCAAGCACGGCGGACTGATCGGCGCGGCGCTCATCGAGCTCGGCGCGTGCACGGCGAGCGACGTGGCGCTGGCGCTGGCCGAACAGGCGGGCCTCGAGTCGGTCGACCTCGAGGGCGTCACGCCGGCGCCCGAAGCCGTCGCGGCCGTCGACGGCTCGTCGGCCCACGCGTTCGGCGTGCTGCCGCTGCGCATGGAGGGCGACACGCTGGTCGTGGCGCTGGCCGACCCGATGAACACGGCGGTGCTCGAGGACCTCGCGTTCACGACCGGGCACCAGGTGCGCGCCGTCGTCGGCGCGGACGAGGCGATCCGCGCCGCGGTCCTCGAGGCCTACGGCGAGGAGGCGACGCTGGCCGACGCGATCGCGGACGCGGCCTCCGCCTCGTTCGACGACGCCGAGAGCGCCGCGTCCGCGCTCCCGATCGTGCGTCTCCTGAATTCGATCCTGCACCGCGCGATCAAGGACCGCGCGAGCGACGTGCACTTCGAGACCTACGAGGACCAGTTCCGCATCCGCTACCGCGTCGACGGCTCGCTCTACGAGGTCGAGGCGCCGCCGGGCCACCTCGCGCTGCCGCTCGTCTCGCGCATCAAGGTCATGGCGGACCTCGACATCACGGAGACGCGCGTGCCGCAGGACGGGCGGATCGAGCTCGTGATCGACGGCCGCCCGGTCGACCTGCGCGTGGCGACGCTGCCCGGTGCGTCGGGCGAGGGCTGCGTGATGCGGATCCTCGACCGGTCCGCCGTCAGCCTCGACCTTGCCGCGCTCGGCATGGAGGCGCAGACCGAGTCGACGCTCCGCGCGCTGACGAAGCTGCCGCACGGAATCGTCCTGGTGACGGGCCCGACGGGCTCGGGCAAGACGACGACGCTCTACGCGATGCTGTCCGAGGCGAACACGCCCGACACAAAGATCATCACGGTCGAGGACCCGGTCGAGTACGACATCGCGGGCATCGTCCAGGTGCCGATCCACGAGGACATCGGCGTCACCTACGGCGCGGTGCTGCGCTCGATCCTGCGCCAGGACCCCGACAAGATCCTGGTGGGGGAGATCCGCGACCAGGACACGGGCACCACGGCGGTCGAGGCGAGCCTCACCGGCCATACGGTGTTCGCGACGATCCACACGAACGACGCGCCGAGCACCGTGACGCGCCTCGTCGACATGGGCATCGAGCCGTTCCTGATCGCGGCCACCCTCGAGTGCGTGGTTGCGCAGCGCCTGGTGCGCTCGATCTGTCCCCACTGCAAGACGCCCTACGAGCCCGACGAGGACCTCGAACTCGAGCTCGGCGACGATGCGCGCTTCATCCGCGGCGCGACGCTCTACTTCGGCAAGGGCTGCGAACACTGTCACCACACGGGCTACCGCGGCCGGACGGGCCTCTTCGAGGTCATGCCGATCGACGAGGACGTGCGCGGCCTGATCGAGCGCGGCGCGCCGGTCGAGGAGCTGCGGCAGGCGGCAGTGGCGGGCGGCATGGTGACCCTGCGCGAGGCGGGGCTGGCGGCGGCGGCCGCGGGCAAGACGACCGTCGAAGAGGTCCTGCGCGAGACGATGGTCTAGGCCGGCGGCACTCGGTCGTGCGCGGGCGTTGCACCGGTCGATGGCTCAGTGCGCTTGCGCGGCCCCGTGTCGCGGGATAGCCTGCGGCGGTCCGGCCAAGGGAAGTGTGGTGCAAATCCACCGCGGTCCCGCCGCTGTGACCGGGTGGTCCGAACCCGTCCGCGTTCGCGCGGAGCCACTGGGCGCGCCGAGGATGTTCCTCGGTCGGGTCTGGGAAGGTGGGTGAGGACGAGGACCCGGGAGTCAGAAGACCTGAACCGGACCGGCCGCGCGCTCGCGCGGTTCGAACTCATCGCCGCGTCCCCGTGGACTGGGACGGCGGCCGACGGAGCTCCGGGCGGCGGTCTGCGCGCGCTCGAGAGCGGGTCGGTGCGCCGTGCCTCTTCGCGGAGGCGTGGGAGTCCTCACCGGCGGCCGGACGCGGATCCGTGCTCGCCCACGACACATGCACCGACAGCTCCTTCGCGCGACCTTCGCGCTCGCCCTCACGGGCACCGTTCTCGCCCAGGACCGTTTCGCGACCTCGGTCGTCCAGTTCAACCAGGGCACCGGCTCCGGGATCTTCTCGACCGGGAACATCCTCGGCGGACCCCGCGGCGGCGGCTTCAGCGGCGGTTCGCTCGACGTTCTCACGCTCGGGACGGGCGGCGACGTGACGCTCGGCTTCGACGTCACGATCACCGACGGCCCCGGCGCCGACTTCACCGTGTTCGAGAATGGCTTCGCGTTCTCGACGGGCGTGTTTGCCGAGGTGGCCTTCGTGGAGGTCTCCACCGATGGCACGACCTTCGCTCGGTTCCCCACGCGCTACTTCGGCGACCCGGGACCGCTGCCCGCCTTCGGCACGGTCAAGTTCGCCGGATTCGAGGGTTTGGCCGGCGGCCTTCCTGGCATCGCGAACGTCGACAACAACTCGATCAGCCCGTTCGATCCGGTCGTCTCCGGCGGTGAAGCCTTCGACCTCGCGGAGCTCGAGAACGTGCCCGAGGTCGTCTCCGGCGCGGTCGATCCGGCCGAGATCCACTTCGTCCGCCTCGTGGACATGGTGGCGGGGACCGAGACCGACTCGGTGGGCAACTTGATCTGGGACAACGGCGGCCCCGCCGGCAACGCGGACATCGACGCAGTCGCCGTGATCCAGCACCAGGGCAACCAGAGCCCGACCGCGCCGAAGATCGACCTCTGGATCGACGACCAGGGCTTCTGCCGCTGCGAGCTCTCGGACCCGAACGGGCGTGGCGACATCGACTTCGCGAACACGTTCCTGTCCGTGGATCTCGAGGTGCGGCCCTTCTTCGAGATGCGCACGTTCTTCGAGCTTGCGAGCATCTCGCCGACGACGATCGAGCTCGTGACGCGCCAGCCCGTCGCGGGCGGTCCGTTCGAGAGCGTCCTCGCCGTCTCCGGCCAGGACTTCAGCGGTCAGTTCTCGGGCGACCAGATCACGCTGCACCCCTGAGCGTCGGCCCGGCCGGTCGGGCTGCCGAATTCGGTCGCTGGCTCCGGTCGCCCAGATCCGGTCGCCCAGATCCGGTCGCCTCGGGGGCTCGTGTCCGAGTCGCGCTTGCGAAGCATCGCGCGCCCGGTACGAGCGGTCCTCCCCGGGGCGGCCCCTCGAGCCGTCCACGTGACGGCCCCGTTCCCCTCGCCCGCGCTCCGCCTCCTTCCGCACTCCGCCACGCTCGTCCGATGCGCACACGTACGCTCCTCCTCGCGCTCCTCTGCGCTGCCCTCGCCGCCCCGTCCGGCGCGCAGACCGTTCGAGCCCGTCGCCGCCCGACGCCCGCCGTCTCCGTCCCCGGTCGCGCCGGTCCGCTGCCCACGCCGTGCAGCCGGCCGCCCCTCGTCGATCCGGCGTACCGCGACCCCGTCGACCTCTCTCCGTGGCAGCTCTGCGGCTCCCGCGCTTGGCCGTTCTCGGCCGCCTACACGCCCGACGGGGAAGAGCTCTACGTGACCCTCTTCGGCGGGCTCGTGGGCTCGGGCGGCTGCGCCGTCGTCCGGCTCGACCCCGACACGTTCCAGCTGCGCGGCACCGTCATGACGGGGGAGAGCCCCGAGGAGCTCGCGTTCGTCACGAGGCCCGACGGCTCGCTCGTCCTCGGCTTCGTGACCGACAGCTCCGCCAGCAGCGTCACCGTATTCGACGCGAGCGATACCACCGTCGCGACGATTCCGATCCCAGCGGACCCGAACGGCTCGTTCGGCACAGCGTTTCCGTACGGCCTCGCCGTGTCCCCGGACCAGTCGACCGTGCACGTCGGGACCCTCGACGGCGGCGGGATCATCCACGCGATCGACGTCGCCAGTCTCCAGCTCGACCCCGCGCGCGCAATCGACCTGGGCTCCGGCGCGGGCGTGTCGCGCATGGCCTTCGTCGGCCCCGAGCTCACTTTCGGCGTCACGCGCTTCTTCCCCGGCCTCACCGGGTCGGAGGCCGAGTTCGCGGTCGTCGATCCGCGCAACCCGGCGGCCGTACGCTCGGTCGTTCTCGGGTCCGCGAACAACACGGGGCGCTTCCCGAGCCCCCAGGACGTCGCGGTCGCCTGCAACGGCACGGTCTGGCTCGCGGGATTCGACCTCGGCGCGCGCGTCTTCAACATCGACCCGGCCGGTCCGACGGTGGTCGCGTCGGTGCCGACGCTCACGTCGCAGCCCGACGGCAAGTTCCAGGCGCTCGGGCTCTCGCCCGACGGACTCCTCGTCGTCTCCGATTTCTTCACGAACGAGGTCGCGACGATCGACGCGAATCGGCTCGCCTGGCGCTCGATCCTCGACCTGTCGAGCGTGCCCGCTTCGCACCGCGCTGCGCAGGACGTCGTGTTCTCGCCCGACGGCCGGACGATGGTCGTGCCCTGGGCCGCGTCCGACGACCTGGCCGTGTTCGACCTCTGAGGGGGGCTCGAGCGCCCGCCGCCCACGTCCTGATGACCCCGCCCCGACCCGCCTTCGTGCGCGCCGCGCTCCTCGCCGTCCTCGCCTCCGGCGCGGCGGCGTCGCTGCTCGTCGGTCGCGGGGATCTCGGCGACCCGGATCTCGGCGCGACGTTCCTGCGTCTCCGCGCGTGGCGCCTCGGCTGCAGCGCGCTCGCGGGCGCGGCGCTCGCGTGTGCGGGTGTTCTCGTCCAGGGGCTTTTCCGGAACCCGCTCGCGAGCCCGTCGATCCTCGGGACGACGGCGGGCGCGAGCCTCGGCGGCGTCTCGGTGCTCCTCCTATGGGACGCCCTGCTCGCGAGCCGCCTGCCGCGCGCGGTGCCTCCCGAGCTCGTGCTCCCGCTCGGCTGCCTCGCGGGGGCGTGGCTCTCGCTGACCGTCCTGCTCGTCATCGTGCGGCGCAACTCGGGCCCGCTCGCCGTGCTGCTCACGGGCTTCATCCTGTCGAGCCTGTTCCTGAGCGTCGGTGGCTTCCTCACGAGCCTCGCGCAGGAGCGCTGGGAACTCGGGCGGGCCGTCGTCGCGTTCACGCTCGGCGGCGTGGAGGCCAAGGGACCGCGGCACGTCGCACTCGCGCTCCCGCTCGTCGCAGCGGGCGCGGCCGCGGCCTTCGGCTGGCGACGGCACCTCGACGTTCTGCTGTCGGGCGAGGAAGAGGCGCAGGCGCTCGGCGTCGACGTCCCGCTCGTGCGCCGCTGGGTCATCGCGTGGACGGCGACGTTGACGGCGGCAGCGGTCGCCGTCGGCGGCAACGTGACGTTCGTCGGCCTCGTCGTGCCGCACGTGCTGCGCCCCTTCGTCGGCGTGTCGCACCGCGCGCTCCTGCCGACGGCGCTCGTGGGCGGCGCGGCGTTCGTGACCTGGGCGGACGTTCTGACGCGCGTCCTGCCGACCCGGGGGCAGGTGCCGCTCGGCGTCGTGACCGGGCTCGTGGGGGCGCCGGTCTTCCTGGTTCTGCTCGCGCGCGCGAACCGAGCGGGGAGGCTCGCGTGATGGGAGAGAGCGGACTGCACGTGACCGGGCTCCGCGCTCGCTACGGCCGAGGCGAGGACGTGCTCCACGGCGTCGATCTGCACGCACCCCGCGGCGCATGCACGGCGCTCCTCGGGCCGAACGGATCCGGCAAGAGCACGCTCCTGAAAGCGATCCTGGGCCTCGTTCCGAGTCTGGGTGAGATCCGACTGGACGGGGCCGAATTCGCGTCCGTCTCACCGTCGGAGCGCGCCCGCCGCGTCGCCTACGTGCCGCAGCGGTCGCTCCTCACGGCGCAGCTCCCCGTCCGGAGCGTCGTCGATCTCGGGCGCTTTGCGCACCGCGGCGCGCTCGGCGGTGCCGGTGCCGAGGACGGGTCCGTGGTAGATGCGGCGCTCGAGGAGTGCCGCGTCGCGCACCTGGCCGAACGCGCCTTCACGGCGCTCTCCGGCGGTGAGCAACAGCGCGTTCTCCTCGCTCGGGCGCTCGCGACGGGGGCAGAGGTGCTGCTCCTCGACGAGCCGACCAGCTCCCAGGACGTCCGCCACGTGCTCGAACTCCACGCGGTGCTCCAGCGACTGGCCGAGCGCGGGTGCGCCGTGGTCGCGGTACTGCACGATCTGTCCGAGGCGCGCGCCCACGCGGACCGCGTCGTCCTCCTGGAGCGCGGCCGCGTGCATGCGGCGGGCAGCGCGCGCTCTCTCATCGTCGAAGGCCCGGTCCGGACCGTGTACGGGGTGGAGCCGGTGGAGGGCGAGGGGCTCGGCTATCGGCGACTGGCGGACGGTCAGGAGCCTGCGCGATGAGACCGGACCTCGTGAACGCCGGGCTGCTCGGCGCCGCGCTCGCGCTCGCGCTCGCGGGGACACTCGCGTGGAGCGTGGGTGGAGCGTCGAGTTCTGCGCCCGGATCCGGGGCGACCGAGCCGGGCGACAGCGCCCGACCGACCGAGCTCACCGACGCGCGCGGAGTCGTCGTCCCCGTCGCCCCGTACGCCCGCGTGCTCTCGCTCAGCACCGTGGCCGATCACCTCTTGCTCGAGCTGCTCGAACCGGACCGCCTCGTCGGGATCACGCAGTACGTGCGTGACTCCCACCCCGAGCGCTGGCGCTTCGGCGATCGGCCCGGGATTCGGAGCTCTTCCGAACTCGAGCGCGTTCTCCTGCTCGAACCGGACCTCGTCGTCGTCACTCCGTTCGCCGACGAGGCGTACATGGCCCGCGTCCGGGAGTCCGGTGCCCGGGTGTTCGATCTCGGGGAGACGCGCGGGGTCGAGAGCACGCTTCGCATGATCCGGACACTCGGGGGCCTGCTCGATGCCGTGGATCGCGCGAATGCGCTCGAGGGTCGTCTCGTGCGGCAGCTCTGGGCGCTCGACGCGGCGGTGCCGCCAGCCGAGCGTGTGCCCGGACTGTACCTCGGCGTCTACGGCGACTCGTTCACCGGCGGGACGACCGGCACGAGCTACGCAGACCTCCTCGTCTACGGCGGCGTTCGCGATGTCGCGGCGGAGGCGGGCTTCGACGGCTGGCCGCGCTACGACCCCGAGGATCTTCTCGCGCTCGATCCGAGCGTGATCGTGACGACGCGCGGTGGGGGAATCGCGCTGCGGAACCACTCGCTGCTCGGACGCCTGCGCGCGTGCGGGCCCGAGGGCCGGATCGTCGAGCTGCCGGACGGCTACGCGGTCGACCCCGGCTTCGGCCTCGTGGAGGCGGCCCAGGCGGTGCAGACCGCGCTCCACCCGGAGCGTACGCCGAGCGCAGCAGGTCGCTGAACGTCCGACGTTCAGCGCGTGGCTTCCACCCCGTCGAAAGCCAGATGGAGGAACTCGTCCGTCTCGACGAGGCGTGTCCCTTCAAGGCGCAGGGGCGCAGCGAAGCCGGGCGCGTCCAGCACGCACGTGTGGTACTCGCCATTCTCGCCGCACGCGTCGAAGCCGTCCACGCCATGGCGCGCCGTCAGCTCCTCGATCAGTGCCGCGTCGAAGCGCCGCCCGACGATGGACTCCTCAAACGCGTCCTTGCGCGCAAGTGTGCACACGACGTCCAGCCCGAGCTTGGACAGCCGGCGCAGGACGCCGATCCGATCGGCGTGCCACAGGGGCCGCTCGACTTCGACGAGACCGCGGGCGCGCTCCTCGATCCAATTGTCGTGGCCCGCGACGCGGTCCATGTCGCCGGTCACGAGGACCTCGACCCCCTCGTCGACGAGCGCGTCGATCGCGCGCTCGTAGGCTTCCAGCAGGGGACCCGCGAGGCGTGCGATCGTGTGCTCGATCCCAAGGGCGGCCGCCTGCGCCGCCATCGTTTCGAGCGGGTGCGCGAGGAACGGCCGCGGCGGATCGGGTGCGAACGTGACGAGACGGGTCACGTTCATGCGCTCGACCACGTCGAGAAGGGCGAGGCACGAGTCCTTGCCCCCGGTCCACATCACGGCTGCGTTCTGCATGGATGTGGGTGCCCCGAGCGGAGCGGTCAGGCGCTCTCCGCGGCGGTCTTGAGGAATGTGGCCGTCCGGCGAGCGCACTCGTCCCAGGTCCGGGTCGCGGCGTGGGCGAGGCCGCGCTCGACCGTCGCGTCGTGCGCCGACTCCTCGCCGACGAGCCTGTCGATCGCGAGCGCCCAGGCGTCCGCGTCGTCCGGGTCGCACGCGTCCCAGATCCCTGCGCTGACCTCGGGCAGGCACGTCGACGTCGACGCGACGCCTGCCGTCCCGGCCGCCATCGCCTCCAGGATCGGCATGCCGTACCCCTCGTAGCGCGACGGCATCAGGACCGCGCGGGCCGCGCTGACGAGCGGCGCGAGGTGTTCGGCGGGGACGTGGTCGATCCAGCGCACGCGCTCCGCCAGGCCGTGGCGCTCGACGCGCTCCATCAGCGACGCTCGGTACTCCTCGGACCCGCCGCCGCCGGCGAGGACGAGCGCCGTGTCCCCCGACCTCGCCCCGGAGCGCGCGAAGCCCTCGATCGACGCCTCGAGGTTCTTGTGCGGGAAGAAGCTGCCGAGCTGGAGCAGGAACCGCTCGGGCAGGCCGAGCGCCGCCCGCACGGCCGCGTGCTCCGCCGCGTCGTGCGGCCGGAACCGGTCCAGGTCGACTCCGTGCCCGACGACCGTCACCGACTCGCGCCGGACCTCCGGGAACAGCGCCACGAGACGATCCGCGCCGAACTCCGTCAGCACCAGGATCCGGTCCGCGCGCCGGATCGTGCGGATCTTCCGGTCGCGGTTGTTCGTCGCCTGCACCTCCGGCGCGTCGTCGATGCCGCGCAGGTCGTGCAGCGTGAACGTGCGCGGCACGCGGCTCGAGACCGGCAGCCGCGTCCCCATGCCGTGGAAGACGTCGAGGCCGCGCAGCGGTGCTTTCATGGGCTCGACCATCCAGCGCCGCTCCGCGCCCGGCGCCAGGTGCGCGATCCGGTCCCGCCGGAACCAGCGATCGTCGCGGAGGAAGAGCACGGGCTCGATCTCCGGCGCGGCGCGCTCGAGCGCCGGCAGGAGCTCGAACACGTAGTTGGCCATCCCGCGCGGCCGCTTCGAAGTGGCGACCGTGACGTCGAAGCCGACCCTAAGCGCCATCGGCCACCTGGCGCGCGAGCTCGTCCGAGGTCACGCCGAGCTCGTTCACGAGGAACTTCTCCCACTTGCGCCGGATCTTCTGGCGCGCGAACGCGCGGCTGTACGTCGCCAGCGGGACGAAGTCGCGGTTGCCCACGCCGTCGACGAGCACCGCGATCCGGCCCTCGGACGTGTAGGGGAACAGCACGTTGTCGGGCGATACGTCCGCCGGCACGACGCCGTGGCGCAGCATGACCTCGCGCAGTTCGAGCACGAGGTCGCGAGGCCACGAGCCGTCCTTCATCAGCTCGCGCAGGCTCTCCGGCATCGAGCCGTCCTCGTTCACGCAGCGGTCGAACACGTAGCCGGTGCCCATGTCCGTCTCGACCTTGCCGTGGTAGCGCGTGAAGTGCTTGAAGGGGACGCGCCGGCGCTCGAGGTGACGGAGGTACCACGCGTCCTGCGGCGACTGCGGCTTGCGGCCGGGGCGCGGCGGCCCGATGTCGACCTTGATGCAGCGCGTCTCGTCGTCGGGGTGCGCGTAGCACGCCCGCTCGGCGCCGGTGCCGAGGCGCTCTTGGCCTTCGAGGCGGATCACGCGGGGCTCCCGCTCTCGAACCCGGGCCGCGGCGTCGCGGCGTTGTTGTTCCGCGGCAGCGGGGCGCCGCCGTACATCACGTAGTTGCGCGACGCGAAGAGGTGCCGGCCGCCGAAGAAGGTGTGCTCGAGCCAGGAGACGGCGCGGTGCTTGAACCGGTCGTGCACGTGCACGGGGTCGCCGGGGCGGCGGCGCTTCGTCTGGTTGAGCGAGTCCTGCCAGTCGAGCGCGGCGACGCGTTCCTGCATGACCTTGGGGTGCGTGCCGCGGAAGCGCGCGATGCGCCCGAGCGGCCCGTAGTCGAAGGGCCGAGTCGCGGCGCGCTCGTCCTGGCGCTCGGCGTCGCCCTGCTTCTTGTGGTGGCGCCCGAACGCCTGGACCTTCGTCTGCATCCCGGCCGGCGGCCGCACCCAGCCGTAGTGGAAGATCCGCGCGCCCGAGTGCACCGCCGTCAGCTTCTCGGACCCGGTCTTGTCGAAGTACGACACGCCGTCGAAGTCCCGGATCCTCCGGAAGCTCTGCGCGTCCTTCATGCTGTGGATCGTCGGATCGTTCCGCACCACGCGCATCTCCTGGCGGTACCAGCGGTGGCTGTCGTGCGCGTGGTCGTAGTCGCCCCAGAAATGCAGGTAGTCGAACAGCATCGCGTCGACCTCGGGCACGTCGTGCCAGCGCTCGAAGGACGCGCGCAGCGTGTCGTAGTCGTCCTCGTGCAGCACCTCGTCGCCCTGCAGGTACAGGAGCCAGTCGCCCTTCGGCCCCGCCGAGCAGTGCGACTTGGCAACGTCGGTCTGCTGGGCGTAGACGGCGCCGTTCGGGTACTTGGCCAGGTCCCAGACGGTGTCGACGATCCGGATCTTGGGCGAGCCGAGCGCCTCGATCCGGTCGCGCGTATCGTCGTCCGGGTCCGAGTCGCCCATCGCGATGACGAACTCGTCGACCAGGGGCAGCGCCGAGGAGATCGACTCGAGGATCGGGTAGTGGAGCTTCGCGCCGTTGCGGAGGAAGGTGAAGCCGCTGATCTGCATGGGGGAGGAGCGCAGCCGCGGCCGCGCGACGCAGAGTGTAGCGGCGGCGGATCGGTGGATCCCGCGCGGCGGTGCGCGGGACGCCACTCGGCGCGTCGGCGGACTTCGGCGCGGCGCATGGCGCACCGGGTGCGGGATCCCACTACGGTGGGGCCATGGCGACGAAGGACGAGCGTGGACACCGGATCGGACCGGCCGTGCGGCGCGCGGTCTGGGCGGCGCTCGCGCTCGGCTGCGCGCTCGGCGGGCTGTCGGTGGCCGGCGGCCGTCCGCTCGCCGATGCCGACGTCGACGCGCAGGAGCAGGCCCCGTCCGAGCTCATCGGCGGCGTCCGCTGGCTGCGGGATCTGTCTGCCGCGCGGCGCGAGGCGTACGACAAGGGCAAGCCGCTCCTGATCGTCGTCCGCTGCCCGCCGTGACAGGACTGTCGATCCTTCGACGAGGGCCCGTTGGGCTCCCCCGATCCTGAGCTGGCGCAGCTCTTCCAGCGCTTCGTTCCCGTGCGCGTCACCGACCTGCGCGGCTTCGACCTCGACACGTTCGAGTTCGACTTCGACCTCACGCTCGCCGTGTTGACCGCGGGCCCCGGGGGCCGCGTCTACCACCGCTTCGGCGGCCGCGACCACCGGAGCGCGGACCGGTACGTCACGGTTCCCGGGCTGGAGGCGGCGCTCCGGAGCACGCTCGCGCGCTTCGAGGCGGAGGTGATCGACGCGGGCGACATGGACCGCTTCCCGCCCGTCCGCCGGATCGAGGACTTCCCGTCCTACGGCCCGTGGCTCGAAGCGCGCGGCGAGGAGCCCACCTGCATCCACTGCCACCAGGTGGGGGAGCACGAGATCCGCACGGCGAACCTCGTGGGGGAGAGCTTCGATCTCGATCGGATCTGGCGCTGGCCCGCGCCGACCCGCGTGGGCTTCGACGTGGATCCGGACGACCAGACGCGCGTCGTACGCGTCGACGAGGGAAGCGCCGCGGCCGCGGCGGGTCTGCGCGCCGGGGATCGGGTCGCGTCGCTCGGCGGAGTCCAGGCCGCCACGTTCACCGACCTGCAGTTCGCGCTCCACCGCGCGGTTCCTGGTGCGACCCGCCTTCCGCTCACGTACGAGCGCGTCGGCGAGACCGCCGAGACGGAGCTCGTCCTCGAGGAGGGCTGGAAGCGCGGCGATCCGCTGACCTTCGCCTGGCGGCCGCTCAAGTGGGGGCTGCCGCACGGTCCGGGCTTCGGCGGACGCGACATCGGACCCGACCGCAAGGCCGAGCTCGGCCTCGACCCGGACGCGCACGCGTTCGCAGTCGACTACTTCGTGACCTGGGGCGCGTTCGGGCACCGCGGGCGCGCGGCCGAGGGGCCGATCCGGCGCGGCGATGTCGTCTACGCGGTCGACGGCAAGGACGACTTCCAGAGCCAGGACCACTTCCACGCGTGGTTCCGTCTGACCCGCGAGGAGGGCGCGACCGCGCGGATCGGGCTCGTGCGCGGCGGCGAGAAGCGCGTCGTCGAGCTGGTCGTCCAGCGCTGACCGCGCTCGGCGCGTCCGTCGTCTCACGCCCGCCCAACGAACGTCGACCCCGGACGGAAGCGGGCCGCCGAACGCAAGCCTGCGGCGGCACATTCCGCGCAGTGCGCGATCGCGATCCCGCGCCCGGTCGCCGCACGCGATTCACCGGCGAACGGCGCCTCGGGACTCCTTATCCTCTGCGCCATGGGTGCCCCCTCGCCGGACGGCAAGCTCGCGAAGGAGCTTCGCCTCGTCGACGTCTACGCGCTCGCGACGGGCGCGACCCTGTCGGCCGGGCTGTTCCTGCTGCCGGGCATCGCCGCGTCGCAGGCCGGCGCTGCACTGCCGCTGTGCTACCTCCTGGCGGCGATCCCGCTCGTGCCTGCGGTGCTCTGCAAGGTCGAGCTGGCGACCGCCATGCCCAAGGCGGGCGGCACGTACTACTTCCTCGACCGCAGCCTCGGGCCGCTCGCCGGCACGGTCGGCGGGATCGGGACCTGGCTGGCGCTGATCCTGAAGACGGCGTTCGCGCTCGTCGGGCTCGGGGCCTACCTGTCGCTGTACCTCGAGCCGAACCCCGCCCTGACCAAGGGCATCGCCGTTGCGTTCGCGCTCGGCTTCGGGGTCCTGAACATCCTGGGTGCCAAGAAGACGGCGGCGTTCCAGCGGCTGCTGGTGGCCGCGCTGCTCCTGATCCTGGTCGCGTTCGGCGTGCTGGGCGTGCCCGAGGTCGACCCGGCGCACTTCCAGGACTTCTTCGGCGCGGGCGGGGACGCGCTCATCGCGACCGCGGGCACCGTCTACATCAGCTACGTCGGCGTCACGAAGGTCATCAGCGTCGCCGAGGAGATCAAGGACCCCGAGAAGAACCTGCCGCGCGGGGTGTTCCTCTCGATGCTCACCGCGATCGTCGTCTACACGGTGACGACGATCGTGCTCGTCGGCGTGCTGCCGATGGGCGAGCTCGCGGGCAGCGAGACGCCGCTCGCGGACGCGGCGCTCGCGGTCAGCGGCGAGGCCGGCCGCGCCGTCCTGACGATCGCGGCGACGCTCGCGTTCTTCTCGGTCGCCAACGCCGGCATCCTCAGCGCGTCGCGCTATCCGATGGCGATGGCCCACGACAAGCTGTTCCCGCCGTCGCTGGCGGAGCTCGGGTCACGCGGCACTCCGGTCCGCTCGATCGTGCTCTGCGTCACGATCATCGTCGGCATCGTCGTCGGCCTCGACGCGCTCAAGATCGCCAAGCTGGCGAGTGCCTTCCAGCTCTTCATCTTCGCGCTCAACTGCCTCGCGGTGATCGTGATGCGCGAGAGCGGCCTCAAGTCCTACGACCCGGGCTTCCGCTCGCCGCTTTACCCGTGGCTGCAGATCTTCGGCGTCCTGGCGCCGTTCCTGCTCATCGCCGCGATGGGCCCGCTGCCGGTCTTCTTCAGCCTCGGGCTGATCGCGGGCGGGATCGCCTGGTACCGCGGCTACGCAGCGAAGCGGGTCGAGCGCCGCGGCGCGCTCTTCCACGTCTTCGCGCGCCTCGGCGAGCAGCGCCACGAGGACCTCGACTCCGAGCTGCGCGGCATCCTCAAGGAGAAGGGCCTGCGCGACGAGGACCCGTTCGACGAGGTCGTCTTCAACTCGGCCGTCCTCGACGTCGAGCGCACGATCCCGTTCGAGGACCTGATCGGCCGTGCCGCGAGCGCGCTGCACGCGCGGACGAACCACTCGACCGAGCAGTTCGTCAGTGGCTTCACGGAGGGCACCAAGACCGGCGCGACGCCGGTGGCGAAGGGCGTGGCGCTGCCGCATATGCGCATCGAGGGCCTCGATCGCGCCGTGATGGTGCTGGTGCGGGCGCGCGAGCCGCTCCGCATCCCCGCCGCCGACGTCTACGGCGCCGAGACCACGGCCCAGGACGTGCACGCGGTGTTCTTCCTGGTCAGTCCCGCCGAGGACCCGAGCCAGCACCTCCGCATGCTCGCGCAGCTCGCGAGTCGCATCGACGAGGACGACTTCATCGACGGCTGGCTCGGCGCGCGCAACGAGGTGCAGCTGCGCGAGGTCTTCCTGCGCAACGAGCGCTACGTGTCGATCCGGCTCGACCCGGGCACGCCGGCGGGCAAGCTGGCCGGGCGCGCGATGCGCGAGCTCGATCTCCCCGACGAGTGCCTGGTGGCCGCGATTCGCCGCGAGGGCCGGACGCTGGTGCCGCGCGGAAACACGGCGCTGCTGCCGGGGGATCGGCTGCTGGTGATCGGCGAGCCGAAGGCGATCGAGGTTCTGGCGCGGACGTACGGGCGGTAGCGGGTCCCGCTTTCGACAACCGCGACGTGAGGCCTTCGTTGATTCGCACTCTGCCCCGGCCGAGCGCGTTCGACATCCCACAAAATGGCGTACGCCGGTCGACCGGGCGCCGTGTGCGCAGCGATTCCGACCCTGCTTCGCCACTCGTCCACGCCCGCCCACGCCTCGTCATGTTCGTTCGAAGACTCGTGTCCCTTGCGTTCCCGCTCCTCGTCGCGCCAAGCGGTGCTCTCGCGCAGACCTTCATCGCGTCGTTCGACGACGCTCCGCCCGCCGGACCGACGCAGGAGATCGTCGAGAATGGCGTTCGGGTCTTTCTCCCCGATCCGAACCCGCTCGGCTTCACCCGGAACCTCGGGGTCGAGGACGCTTCGGCGCTGAGCCCATTGGGGTTCGGAGGGCTTCCCCAGTTCACGGCTCCGAACGTGCTGGGGGGCGGCGGGTCCACATACTTCCCAAGCACCGCGTACAGCGCGATCGACGGCTTCAACGTCGCGCCGCCGGCGCCGGTGAGGTTCTTTTCCGTCGACGTCTACATGATCGACAACTTCTTCGCGACGCCGGCGAACGTTGTCACGGTCGAGGCGCTGGCTGGAGGAGTGGTGGTCGACTCGGCGTCGGTCCTCGAGCCGGCGCTGACGATCCCCGCGGTCCACACGCGTCTGACGCTTTTCGCCGACCACATCGACGAGGTGCGCGTCCGTTCGAGCGGGCCCAACAACGGCGGGAACGTCTTCGCGAAGTTCGACAACCTCCGGTTCACCGCCGAGCTTGGGGCGCCCTACTGCGGACCTGCGGTGCCGAACTCGACCGGTGGGTCCGGTCGGCTGCACGCCGCGGGCTCCGACGAAGCAGTCGACCGCACGCTCAGCCTCGTTGCCACCGATCTGCCGCCCGGCCAGTTCGGGGTCTTCCTCGCGTCGACGATGAGCGCGCCGCCGTCAGGCGCGGGCGGCCCGAGCAACGGCAACCTGTGCCTCGGGGGCTCGATCCAGCGGCTCGGCTTCGCGCCGGGGCTCTCGCCCGCAATGTCCGTCATGCAGTCGGATGGGTCGGGAGTGCTCGAGCTTCCGCTCGACCTCGACGCGCTCGCTGTCCAGTCCGGGACGGGCCCGATCGCGGCCGGGCAGACGTGGTTCTTCCAGACCTGGCACCGCGATGCCGTGGGCGTCGGCTCGAACCTGACCGAAGCCCTCGAGTTGACGCTCCGTTAGCGGCGGGCGACGCGCGCGCTTCGGAGACGCGGTTCTTCGCAGCGGGGCGAGGGGCGATCACTTTCCCTCGCATGGCTCCTTCCTCGTGGCCAGTCGCGGGCCGGTTCCGTCGTCCACGAGCTCGATGACCGCGGGCAGCGTGAGCTCCGCGGGGTCGATCAGGGCGCCGCGTGCGATGTGCGCGGCGAACTCGCGCGTGAAGCGCTTCCCCAGGCGAGCCTCGAGGGCTCGGTGGATGGCCTCGTCCGTAAGCTCCGGCACCTCGCTCGCGTTCGTCAGGCGATCGGCGCGGTCGATCAGGGCGGCGACGACCTGCTCGAGGCCGGACTCGCCTCGCTTCAGCAGCGCGCTGTCCCAGCTCAGCGCGAGCAGCGCACCGCGCTGGTAGGGGAGCCGTTCCGTCTCGCGGGACTCGAAGATGCGCTCGTTCAGGGCCGCCGCCGGCAGATCGCGGACGGACGAGCGCAGGTACGCCTGCAGCATCGCGTCCAGGTTGGCGACGAACTGGTCGAGCGTGATGAGCTCCGAAGCGAGCAGGATCCGCTGCGTGAAGTACTCCGTGAAGCCCTCGATGAACCAGGCGCGCGACGGGTCGGTCGCCTCGTCGGTGCGGCCCGCGCGCCGGGGGATCCACTCGTGCAGGACCTCGTGCACGATCGTGTGGGTGAGGTTGGCCGCCTTCGCGTTCGGCGTCGCGAGGATGAAGAACGACTCGTCGAAGCCCGAGCCGATGACGGAGGACGTCCCCGGCGTCTCGGGCAGGGCCGTCAGCGCGACGAAGTACTGGTCGAACGCGGGGTCGTCGAAGAGGCGGGACCCGTGCCCGAGGACCGCGCGGCTCGCGGCGGCGATCTCATCGTCGCTCAGGGCCCATTGGCCGCGGATCGCCTGGCGGACCTGGACCCCGTCGTGGTCCGCGGAGGTGTAGCGGAAGTCTCCGAAGACGAAGATGCCGTCCGCGAGGCGTCGGTAGCCGAGCCTGGTCCGCCCCTCGGCGTCGACAGGTCGGTGGAACGCAGCGCGCTCGGGGTCGATCCGCGCGGTCACGATGACCTCCTCGTTCGGGAGCGTCGGCAGGAACGTCCGTCCGATCGCAGTGGCGAATTCGGGCTGCAGGACGGGTCGCATGCCGGGGATCCGGTGCTCGCCCCACTGCGGGAGGCCCTCGTAGTCCTGCCGGACCGTGTAGCTCAGGACGTGGCGGCCGGGGTCGAGATCCTCGAGGCGTGACGCCTCGGAGGTGCCGGCGAGGGCGGTCTCGACGCCGTCGGGCCCTGTGAGGCGCAGCCCCTCGATCAGGCCTCCGAGGCCCTCCTCCGGACCCCAGCGATCGGGCCACTCGAGGGCGAGGACCTCTTCGGGGTCGACATCGAAGCCGATTGCAACGTGGAGGACCTCACAACCGTCCGGGCCTCGTTCGATCGTGACGTCCGTGGCGTCGGCGGCGGCGGGTTCCGCGGTGATCGGGACTCGTGCGGCGGACTGGGCCGCTGCCGTGCCGAGCACGAGGGCGGCGGAAAGAGGGGCGAGCATTGGAGCCGTGGCTGGGGTCGAATTTGGCGCGGGCGTAGTGCCGACAGCCGGTGCGAGTCCCTTCCTGCGAACGACTGCACCTCTGATTTGCGGCCATTCGTGTCCGCGCTCGGTATCCGGGGCGTGGCGGGCCCACCTAGACCGATCCCTCGCGGCGTCGTGCGAAGTAGAGGCCGCGCTCCCCGAGCTCTTCCACGAGGTCGTAGACGGTCCTGCCGTCGACGGTGACCCGCTCCGTCCGGCCCGGAGTCTCCTGGGAGAACGACTGCCAGACGGTGCGGAGCCCCGGGTCTTCTTCGATCCCGACGCCGCGCAGCGCGTCCGTGAAGCGCTCCAGGGCGTCCACCGTGCGAACGGTGATGCACTTGTACCCGTCGACGAGGACCTGCTCGGGCGCCTCGTGCGAGCCGTAGCCGAAGAGCACCATCCCGCACTGCGTGAGCAGCTCCGCGCGCCCCTCGAAGAGGAGCCGGTGGTCGATGGCGCTCAGCCCGTCGAGATAGTGCGTGTCGACGTGGAACGGGTCCTCGTCGGTTTGGCGGAGCTCCTCCTCGACCGCGCGGTGGGTAGGCGTCTCGAGCACCAGGAACGCCGGCTGGGTGACGACGTCCGCGAGCGCAAGGTAGACCTCGGCGATCCGCTCCGCGCTGGCGTTGACGCGCAGGATGCGCGCGCCGTGCTCGTCCGGAGGATACGCGGCGAAGCCCTCGGCGACGCCGACGAGATCCGTGGCGAAGCAGCCCCGCGCGAGCCGGAACGAACCGTCGGGACTCGTCTGCCGCTCGGGGCCGCCGGGGGGGAGAGTGCCCATGGCGTTCGCGGGGAATCGGGTCAGCGCCCCGCGGCTCTGGACCTCGACAGCAGCGACACACCCGTCATCGCCGCCGGCGTCTCGAGACCCATCAGGTCCAGCGCCGTCGGGAAGAGGTCCGCGAGCCGCGCGTCGTCGCGCAGCGCGACGTCCTTCGTGAGGCCCTCGCCGACCAGGATGCACGGCACGTCGTAGGTCGTGTGTGCCGTGTGCGGAGCGTCGGTCGCGGGGTCGAACATCTGCTCGGCGTTCCCGTGGTCCGCCGTGATGATCAGGTTCCCGCCGCGCGCGAGCACCGCGTCGACGATCTCGCCCACGCGCGCGTCGACGGTCTCGACGGCTTTGATCGCGGCGTCGAGCTTGCCGGTGTGGCCGACCATGTCCCCGTTCGCGTAGTTGACGAGGATGAAGTCGGGGCAGCCCTCGGCGTCGTTCACGCGGCTCAGCACGAGCTCGGTCACCTTGGCCGCCGACATCTCGGGCTGCAGGTCGTAGGTCGCAACGCTCGGCGACTGGGCCATCTCGCGCGTCTCGCCCTCGAAGGGCTCCTCGCGGTAGTCGTTCGCGAAGAAGGTGACGTGGGGGAACTTCTCGGTCTCGGCGCAGCGGAACTGGGTCTTGCCCAGCTTCGCGAGGTACGCGCCGCCGATGTCCTCCATCTTCGGGGGCTTGGGGTAGGCGACGGCGAGGCCGGGGAACTCGGTGAAGGTCTGGTCGTACGCCGTCATGGTGACGTACGCGAGGTCGAGCTTGTCGCCGCGGTCGAAGCCCCGTGCGCCGGAGTCCGGCGACGGCGGCACGTTCCCGAAGAAGTCGGGCTGCATGAACGCGCGGGTGATCTCGCGCGGCCGGTCGCCGCGGTAGTTGTAGAAGATGACGGCGTCCCCGTCGGACACGGCCGCGGGCGCGCCGACGCGGCGCGGGGTGATGAACTCGTCGCCGTTCTGCGAGTCGTTGGTGGGGTTGTCGTAGTAGTCCTGGACCGCGGCGGCGGCGGACTCGAACGACGGCGCGTCGCCGTTGCCGGTGAGCAGGTCGTACGCGCGCTTCACGCGCTCCCAGCGGTTGTCGCGGTCCATGGCCCAGTAGCGGCCGCAGATCGTCGCGATGCGCCCGGCGCCGATGTCTCCGAGCTCCGCCTCGATGGCCTCGATGTAGGCCTTGCCCGTGAACGGCCCGGTGTCGCGGCCGTCGGCGAAGAGGTGGAGGAGGATCCGATCGGAGGCCACGCCGCGCTCCTTCGCCAGCCGGACGCAGCCGTAGAGGTGCGTGAGCAGCCCGTGCACACCGGCGTCGGAGGCGATGCCGAAGAGGTGCACGCTGCCGCCGCGCTCCTTCGCGCGGTCGACCGCGGCGCAGAGCGCCTCGTTCTTCAGGATCTCGCCGGTGCGCACCTGCTTGGTGATGCGGACGGACTCCTGGTCGACGACGCGCCCGGCCCCGATGTTCTGGTGCCCGACCTCGGAGTTGCCCATCGTGTCGTCGGGCAGCCCGACGTCGCCGCCGGAGGTGTGGACGAGCGTGTGCGGGTAGCGCTCCATCAGCTCGTCGGTGCGGGGCGTATCCGCTAGCTCGACGGCGTTGAAGGCGCGGTGCTTGGAGTGCGGATTCTCGCCCCATCCATCGCGGACGATGAGGACGACGGGTTTGGGGGTGGTGGGCATCTGGGAGTGGTGCTCGGGGCGCGCGCGAGCGGCTGGCTCGAACCGCGTAGATTGCATCACATCAGTCGCCCGAAGGGTGTCCCGAGCGCCGAACGTGAGAGGTCTGGGGCACGAGCATCGCGGAGACGTGAATTGCGGTCCTCGGTCGAGCGATGGCCGACCGAACCCATCTGCGCATCAGGCTCAAGTCACATTCTATCGAGGGCTTCACGTCTCAGGATCGGAGCCATGTATCGCTGGGTTGGACGCGACCAGAGCGCCAAGACTCGGCGGGTGCCTGACGACCAGGCAGGCAACTCAGCGACCGAACAATCCGAAAGACCGCCCGGCACCGTCCGAGCGTGAACCGAAGCCGCAGCGCCCGGACTCGACGCAAACCAGGAGCGGATTCAGTATGGCGCTGCACGCTCTTTGTCGGATCGAAGCCACGAACCGTATTGGCGGGTCCGACGAGACTAGTTGGCGTTAACCCTCGCCGCTTCGGCTCGATGTATGTGGCGTTGACGAATCGCTGGATGCCCCTTGACGGATTTTCGCAGAACGCTATTGCCGATCAGTGTCGTTGGTCCGTTCCCCGTCCTTCGGCGCTCGCACAAGCCGCTCCGCTCACGCTCGCTCTCCATGCCGAAAGTCCGTCGAGGCGCGATCTTCGCGCTTCTATTCGTCACTGCGCACGTAATCAACGCAGGTGCCCGTCCACCCTGTGCAAGGATTACGGTCCCGACTTGTTCGGCCCTAGGGCCGACGCAACTCGGCCCGTTCGGGGCTCGTGGAACTTCCGTCGAACTCCATCGTTGGGCGAGTACGCGCGACGGATCGCCTTCGGGCATCGCGGTCGACGCTGGTAGGGCACGAGGAGCCCAACGGGAGGAAGGCGTGGACGATGCCAGCAACGGCGCTGTGGCCCCGACATCGGTCCGCACTTCCAGCTGCACCGAGCTGCCTCCGGAGGAAGGCCTCCCATGCCGTGCTCATGCGGGCGATCGCATCGGTGTGGAGCAGGGGCCTGTGAATGGGGAGCACCTCAGCGGTGTGGGGCTCGGTTCGGCGCGGTTTCAGCCGACCACGATGGGGCCCGGGCCCGAACCACATTGCTCGACGGCAGTGGGCGCAATTCCCGCATCGCCGACGGTACCGGGGGAGGCACTGCAACCGCTGCGTCGGCTCCATTCGGCCGGGGAGCCGGCGATGCCGATCGCTCGCGGTCCCGTGAGAAGAGCGCGCACAGGTAGCCCGACGCGCAGTCCCTCCCGTGAGCCAGAGGTTCATGGAGCAGACGTATCGCGACACGTTCCGCCACTTCTTTCGTGACACCGAATGCCGACCCAGCCGCCGCCCGGCATGGGCCGGATGCCACTTGCCGGTACAGACTCCTGTACCTTCGTTTCTTACCAAGAGGAGAACCATCGAATGATGCTCGCAAAGTCACTGTCTGCAGCGATCCTGATCGCGGCGTTGGCTCCGGCCACTGTCACCAACCTGACGTTCGACGGAGGGAACCTTCCCTGCATACCCTGGGAGAGCCCCGACGGCGGGGCCCGCGACATCTCGTTCAAGCGCCCGGATATCGCCCCCGAAGTCGGAAAGTACGAGCCCTGGACGGATCCCATCTCTGGGAACGAGATCCCGCATGGGTTTCCTCAGGTTTGGGAAGACGACCGTATCACCGGGGGGCCCGGGTTGGCGCCAGGGCCGCACTCGACCTACGACGATCACATGACCACGGCGACGGCGTCACCGGATGGGGAGCAAATCACCCTACGTGTCGAGAACCACCTGACGCGGGACCTCACCGACCAGAATGTGAACACCATCGATGGGCCCGGTAAGTGCATCGAGCTGTACGCGTTCTGGCACGCAACACGACTCAAGCAAGTGACGATCCATCCGCCATACGGTGAGAATCCCTATACGATTACCGTCCCCGAGCGCTTCTACGTCCTGGTGACGTACGATGTCTGCCCCTGCTAGCGAAGATCGTCACGACACAGGCGTCTCGCGGCCGCTCCAGGTCACTGGGGTGGTCGCGGTAGCCGTGTCCCTGTTGGTCGGCGTCTCGCTACTGACGAGCTCTGGCCGATCCGAGGAGGAGGCCGGTCCAGTCAGAGGATCGTCCGGGGGCGGCGGCAGTCAGGTTGGGCCCGAGCTCGACCGGTTGAGCCTCGATGGTCCCTCGACCCGGCAAGCAGTACCGCAGGTCCTCGAGCCAAATGCTCCGAACGCAAGCTCGTCCGACGGAGTGTCCAGCGCGGAGTTCGGCGGCGCAGTCGTACGCGGTGTTGTCCAGGACGCGCTGGGGGCGCCGTTGGCGGATTGCGCGCTCGTCGTGTCTTCTGGGGGGCGAATCCACCGTATCGCCTCCGACGACAGCGGCCTGTTCGAGTTTCTTGACGCCACAACGCGCACGATCGCGATCGGGGTTGGCAGAGCGGACGGATCCAACGCGTTCGTCGTCAAACGGCAGCTCGAGGAGTTCGAGGAGAATTGGATCGAGGTCACACTGCCTGCCGGCTCCGTGGAGCTGGTGCTCGATGTGACCTGGGATCAACAGATCGCGCTCGAGCGGGCGCTCTTCCCGTACACCCTGAAGAGCCGCGATGGCGGTCCCTACTACTTCGCATCAGGGGGCGTCATTGCTCGGGGATCAGAATCGTACGAGGACCCTCTGGGTGTACTCCCGGAAGACGCTGTGCGCGAGTCGACTCGGAATCCGCGTCCGTCCGAAGGGCCTCCGAAGATCGCCTTCCAGAACCTGCCGGTCGGGGTGTTCGACCTCCAGCTCGGGTTGGGTGAGATCGGCGTGGACGACAAGGACGGCTTGCGAGTGTCCGAGCAGGTCTTCCTTCGGCGCGAGATCCGCTTGGATCACGAGGGTGCTGACGTGCAGGTGCTCGCTTTCGACTTCCTCGAGGAGTACGACGCAGCCAGAAAGCGGATCTTGGGGTCCCACTGATGCCGCTCGACCTCACCCAGGTTCATCCGCCACGGACAGGGTCTTCCTGCTCCGCACTCCAACCAGGTGCCTGTACACCGGAGGCCGTCCACCTGCGCCGGAGCGAGGGCCGGGACTGCGTCTCTCGGGCGATTTACGGGCTGCTCCATCCCTGTCTCGGCCTCTCGTACTCGGCGGCGCGTCAGCGCCTGCGCTCCAAGAAAACAGATCCCCGGACACTCCTTTCCTTCTTTTCCTTCTCTTCGTGACTTCTCGCATGCTCAATCCGTTCGCTCGCGCCGCGCTCGTCGGGGCACTCTTGATCGTTGGCTCCCAGTCACCGGCCTCCGGCTTCCATGACCCGGTCGGCGATCCTGCGCCATGGGAGTGTGGAGGGCCTCCAACGTCGTTCACGATCGACTTCGCCGGGCCGATTCAAATCCCCGCCCACTCGGGCTTTGCCGGAATCGGAGGGGAGCTCGTCACACGGGCGAAGAATGCGATCACGTGTCCGCAGTGTCCGGACAGCGGGCGCTGCGAATCGGGCGCATGGGTGGCTGACTGGGACGACTACACGGTCATCCCGGATGGTCCGTATGCCGATCTCGCCTGGGTCCACGGGTGGGTCATCAACGTCATCTGTTTGAGCTGCTGATGCACCGGCGTACCTGAAGCGTGGTGCGATGCTGTCCGTTCCAACGGTCAGGGGAGTGCTCCGAGCGGGGCGCGTCCCGTTCGGCCACAGGGCTTCGGGCGCCCACCGGACGTCGCACTTCGTCGTGGAGCTCGAGAGACGTGCTCGGTCTCTCGAGCAACGCGTTCATTCCCGGAGGAAGCCATGGACGAGAGCCGGGCCCTTCCGCCAGGCAGTGTTGGCGTTCGAGCTTTGACCGAGGGGTCCACTGAAATGAACCGCACTCTACTCGTGGCAATCGCCGTTCCGACCGTGGTGATCATCGTCGCGGCTGTCGCCGCCGTGGGGGTGAACGATCCTCCCCGTGGCCGCAACAGCGTCACACGAGTTACCGAGGACGATCACGCGGACGCACGCGTAGATGTTGCGGACGTGGCGAAGACGACTCCGGGGGCGCGCGCCGTGCGGTCGGGGGTCGAGGCGGCCTCGGACTCGGTCGAGTCGCCCGCGGGAGGCGGCGGGCACGGATTCCCCATCTTCGGCGACGTGGATGTCCTTCCGCGTGTCTCCATCTCCGAACTCGACGGCGCGCGCGTCGACTACGAAGCTGGAAGGCAAGCATGCAGGAAGCTGCGAGCACTGGCGCGGGAGCACAGCCAGCGTGCTCTGGAGGAGAGTCCCTGGTTGCTCTCGACCGCGCTGGATATCGAGTCGGCGGGGGAGTACTGCGCAGGCGGAGGAGTGCTTCTGATCGGTGTCGATCCCGAGTCCCCACGTGGCCTGAACTACATCCCGTGCCCGCCCGAGTACGCCGATGCGATTCACGAGTTGCAGGAGGCGTACACGATCATTGCCGCCTCGCCGGACTGCCTCTCGGGCGTTGCGCAGAGGCTCGGCGCAGCGTCGCCTTCTCTCGGCGACAGCGCATCCGGTCGAATGGTCGCGGGCCCAACGCTTGGGAGCTACCGCGTGCTCGGCGAGGACGGGTCCGTCCTGGTCGCGACGTACGACAACGTCCCTGGTGTGATGCATCCGTCCCGTTGACCGCCACGGCAGGCGGAACGGAGCCCGGTGCGAATCCCGGTACGAATCCGCTGACCATTCGGCTCCAGGTGCCCCCCGTCCGTTTTCCTCGGGAGGCGCCCCCAGGATGGCCCAAGTGAATCGGGGCGATCGACCGGGCGCTTGCACCACGTGACGAACCGAGCGCCCGCTGTTCGAGGACCGCGCGGATCTGCGCTACTTCCTGTCGCGACTCGCGCGCGAAGCCCGGGCAGGTACGATCGAGGTCTACTGCTAATGCCTGATGACGACGCACTTCCACCTGCTCGTCCGGTCACCGCTCGGAGAGCTGGCGCGGGGTATGCAGCGGCTTCAGAACGCCTACTGCCGCCACTGCAATCGAAGGCATCGACGCGATGGGCCCTTCATGCGCGGTCGGTTTCGATCACGGCGAGTCGATTCGGAGGAGTACCACCGCGTTCTCGTGCGCTACATCGACCACAGCCCGGCGCGGATGTGCTCTCGGCCATGGGACTATCCTTGGGGGAGTGCCATGGGCGTCGTCCAAACGAGGGCGCCGATTTGGCATGAAACGCGGTGGATCGAGGGCGTAGTGGACGAGTTGCGCGAGCCGGACGAGAGCGTGCGCGACGCCTACGCGCGGCGGTTCGGCGCCCGGCCGAGCGCTGGCCTGCACCGTTGGGTCGAAGAGCGGTTGAAGCACCCGGCGCCAGACGCAGAGCGCTTTGACGACCTGTTCGGTTTGGCAGCCCCCGGCATCCGCTCGAGGATGGATGCGAAGGCGCGGCTCGCCGACGGCGGGCGGGGGATTCTGTCGCGGACCTAGGCACGGTCGATGCGGAGCCGCGAAAGGAGCGTTTGGGCGCCCTGCGCCTGGCGACCCGCGGACGTCCTATCGACGCAGATCTGGTCCTTCGCGTCGCGGCGCTTCGCTCGCTCGCGGGCTCCAGTTGGAGTGCGATCAGCCTGCAGGTCGAGCGCTCGGAGACCGAGTGCAAGCGGCTCTTTCGGGTCCACCACCGACGGCTGATGGTCGCGCCGTGCTATCGGCAGGCAATCGGTCGGGTCGCGTCGAGAGCGTTGGGGGAGATGCTGGACTGGAGGCCGCGCTACTGGACTTGGACGGTGTCGAGCAGGCCGAATTGTCAGCGGATTCGTACCGGGCTCGGTACGCGCGCCTCCCACCCTGAGATCCCACCTGTGACCCGCCTCGGCCAGGTCGGTACCCTCGCCACCATGCCGAGCCCCCTCTCCACCCGGCGCCCCCGCCCCGCCGTCCTCCATGGCTAGGCGGATCCAGCGCACCTCGCCCGCGCCCAGCGCGCGCTCCAAGCAGTCCGCCTCGGCCGGCGGCACAGGAGGCGGCCCGACCGTCCGCAAGCTCGGCGGGCGCGTCAGCTCGAACACGGTCACCGACTTCACGCTCCAGCTCGCCACCCTCTCCGAGGCGGGCATCCCGGTGGTCAAGGCGCTCAAGATCCTCGAGGGGCAGACCGAGCCCGGGCCGTTCAAGGACGTGCTGCTGGAGATCACCGACGACGTGTCGGGCGGCGCGCCGCTGTCCGAGGCGATGGGCAAGCATGGCCGGGCCTTCGATCCGCTCTACGCGTCGATGGTGCGCGCCGGCGAGGTCGGCGGCATCCTCGACCGCGTGCTCACGCGCCTCGCCGTCTTCCGCGAGAAGGCCGCCGAGATCAAGGGGAAGATCTTCAACGCGATGATCTACCCGAGCTTCCTGCTCGCGGCCTCGATCGGCGCCGTCGCGCTCGTTATCGTCTTCGTCGTCCCGCGCTTCCGCGAGATCTTCGAGAGCTTCAGCGTCGACCTGCCGCGCCCGACGCAGATCCTCCTCTCGATCGGCGACTTCGCCAGCGCGTACTGGTTCCTGATCCTCGGGATGCCGGTGATCCTGTTCCTCCTGCACGGGGTCCTCGTCGCGAAGAACCAGCGCTACCGCCGCGTCTGGCACGCCGTCCAGCTCAAGATTCCGCTCCTCGGCGGGCTCCTGCGGCGCGCGCTCACCGCCTCGTTCGCACGCACGTTCGGCACGCTGGTGCAGGCCGGGGTCCCGCACCTCGACGCGCTCGAGATCTGCCGCGACACCTCCTCCAACGAGGTCCTGAGCGACGCGGTCGAGGACATCCGCAAGACCGTCCGCGAGGGCGAAGGCATCGCGCGGCCCATGGGCGAGACCGGCCTCTTCGACGACGTCGTCACCAACATGGTCGACGTCGGTGAGGAGACCGGCGAGCTCGACACGATGCTCCTGAAGGTCGCCGACGCCTACGAGGCCCAGGTCGACCGCCGGCTCGAGGCGCTCTTCAAGGTGCTCGAGCCCGTCATCATGCTCTTCATGGCGGTGATGATTGGCGCGCTCTTGCTCGCGCTCATCCTGCCCATGACGCAGATCATCCAGACGATCGGGAGCGAGGCGTAGCGGCCGGCCGGGCCGCGGCGCAGTCGATGAACAGCACCCGCGCGGAGGGCGTCGGCGGCCGGCGCGCCCTTGCGTCCCTCCGCACGCCGATCGTGCTGGCCGTGATCGCGGCCAACGTCGTCACGTTCGGCGTGCTGCTGTTCATCGTGCAGGGCGCCGTCGACCGCGACCGCGCCGCGCTCGAGCGCGACTACGACGAGCAGCTGTCGAGCCACCTCGGCGACGTCGTCGACGGGCTCGGGCGGATCCGCGCGCGGCCGCTGCTCAACTGGCGCGGCTGGCGCTGGTTCGACGACGTGCTCGTGGCGCAGGCGCCCGTCCGCGGCCTCGACGGGCGGCTCCGCGTCGAGGGCGCCTACCTGAACCCGCTCGGCCGCGCGCATCGCGACGTCGGCTTCGACGAGCAGCGCGCGCTCGAACTCGTGGCGGCCGCCGTCCAGAGCGACGGCCTCGTGCGCGAGCGCGGCTTCGGCAGCGCCGTCCCGATCGGCCGTCGCGGCGCCGCCCCGTGGGGGGCCGCCTGGTTCCGGGGCCGGCCCGCGCAGATCGGTGGTTCGCCCGCCGCCGACGTCCTTCCCTACTTCCTGGTCGCGCTGCTCGGCACGACGCTCGGCGTGCTGTTCCTCTTGCGCCGGAAGGTGATCGACCCGCTCGCGTCGCTGGCGGGCGCGGTCCAGTCGCTCGAGGACGGCGACACCTCGGCGCGCGTCGCCGTCGCGGCGGGCCGCCGCGACGAGCTGGGCGTGCTCGGCCGCGGCTTCAACGACATGGCCGACCGCGTCGAGCGTCACTCGCGCGAGCTGGAGCGCGCCGTCGACGACGCGACCGACCGGGCCCGTAGCGCCGAGCAGGCTGCCATGACGCGCCAGCGCCTCGCCGCGACGGGCGAGCTCGCCGCCGGCATCGCGCACGAGCTGAACAACCCGCTCGGCGGTCTCATCAACGCGGTCGAGGCCCTCGGCCGCGAGGACCTCGACCCCCGACGGCGCACCGAGTACCTCGAGCTCGTGCGCGGCGGACTGCACCGGATGGGGGACACCGTCGGCCGGCTCCTGCGCCTCTCGCCGCGCGCGACCGAGCCCGAGCCCGTCCGCCTCGAGCGCCCGCTCGGCGACGCGCTCGGCCTCGTGCGGCACCGCGCGCAGAACGAGGGCGTGACCGTCGTCGTCTCCGGGCCCGGCGACCACCCCGAGCGCGACGCGTTCGCCCCCGGCGCGCTCGATCCGCTCGCGGCGCTCCCGCACGTCGAGGGCGCGTCGAACGATCTCGGGCAGGCGTTCCTGAACCTCCTCGTCAACGCACTCGACGCCATCGCCGAAGCGCGCGAGTCGGACGCCGCCCACGGCGGAGCGTCCCGCGTGCGGGTCGAGGCCGACGCGAAGCCCGGCGGCCCCGCGTCGATCGCGCGCGTCGAGCTGACCTTCGAGGACGACGGGCCGGGCGTGCCCGACGCCCTGCGCGCGCGCGTCTCGGACGCCTTCTTCACGACCAAGTCCCAGGGCAAGGGTAGCGGGCTCGGCCTCGCGATCGTCCACAACGTCGTCGCGGCCCACGGCGGCGCCGTGCGCCTCGACGGGCGCCCGGGGGAGGGCTTCCGCGTCACGATCTCCTTGCCCCTGCCCGACGCCGCACGCGACGATGCGGCCGGGCCCGCCGGCCCGCCGCCGCCGTGATCTGGGTCGCACTCACCGTCCTCCTCTTCCTCTCCGGGATGTTCAGCGGCTCGGAGACGGCGCTGTTCAAGCTCGACGAGGACCACCGCGGTCGAGCGCCGGCGCGCGTCGAGCGCCTCCTCGAGGACCCGCGCGCGCTGCTCGTGTCGGTGCTCCTGGCGAACCTCGTCGTCAACCTGCTGTTCTTCGCGCTCGCGCCGCGGGCCCTCGGGGCGCTCGTCGGCGGCGGCGCGGTCGGCGGCGGTTTCCTGGCGCTCGTGGTGCTGCTCGTCTTCGGCGAGATCGTCCCGAAGGCGCTCGCCCTGCGCGCGCCCCTGGCGGCCGCGCGCGCGACGTCCGTTCCGATCACGCTGACCGTCGCGTTCCTCGCGCCGATCCGCAGCGTCGTCCAGGCGACGCTCGAGGCCGCGCGCCGCGCCGTTGGCGAGGCCGAGCGCCAGGAGGGTGGCGTCACGCCCGAGGCGCTCGGTGAGGTGCTCGAGAAGAGCCGGATCGAGGGCGTGCTCGCGACGAAGGAGGCGGACCTCCTCGCCGAGATCGTCGAGCTCGAGCACCTGCGCGTCCGCGAGGCGATGACGCCCCGCGTCGACCTGCTCCTCTACGACCTCGACGCGGACGACGCCGAGGAGGAGCGCGACCGCGTGCTCGACGAGGCCCGCCGCAGCCGCATCACGTGGATCCCCGCGGTGCGCGGCGGCGCCGACACGATCGCGGGTGGCCTCGTCGTACGCGATCTACTCGTCCACGCCGAGCGCTCCGCCGAGGCGCTCGTGATGCCGGTCAAGTTCGTGCCCGAGGTGGCGCGGCTCGTCTCGCTCCTGTCCGACTTCCACCTCGACCGCGTGTCCGAGGCCGTCGTCGTCGACGAGTGGGGGGG
>JBCBNC010000019.1:0-122226 GCA_039821985.1 Planctomycetota bacterium | reverse complement strand
CCCCCCCGCCCCCTGCCCCGCGGCGTGAGAGTCGCGAGGCCGCGCCCCCCGGAGCGCGGCCTCTCCGTGCGTGCTGCAGATACGGTGCCAGGATCACCAGCAGCGCGCGGAGCAGCCAGGGACGTCCGTTGAATGGCCGTCCCTGGCTACTCCTCGCGCTGCTGGTGATCCTGGCACCGTATCTGCAGCACCGTATCTGAGCTACCCAATGACCGCCGTCGCCTCGATCTCGACGAGCGCGCCGTCCTCGAGCAGATCCGCGACCTGCACGAGCGCCATCGCGGGGTAGTGGCGGCCGAGGCGCTCCTTCCACGCCGCGCCGATCGCGCGCGTCGCGTCGAGGTACGCGCGCTTGTCCGTGACGTAGACGGTCATGCGGACGATCTCCTGCGGGAGCCCGCCGGCCTCGTCGACGACGCGGATGACGTTGTCGAGCGCCTGCACGAACTGCGCGCCCATGTCCCCGGCGCCGACGAGCTGCGCATCTGCGTCCCAGGCGATCTGGCCCGCGACGTAGAGCGTGTGCCCACCCGGCTCGACCAGCACGCCGTTCTCATAGCCGAGCGGCGCCTTCCAGCCCTCGGGCCGCACCGCCCAGCGGCGCAGGCGCGTCTTGCGACCGGTGCTCGGGTCCGCGGCGGCCAGGCGGCTCGCGCGCATGCGACGGAACATCTGCTGGAGCATGGCTCAGAGGTCAGGCGATGGGCAGCCCTTCGTCGACGACGCGGGTGCCTGCCCCGTCGAGTTCGAGAACGACGCCGCTGTTCGGCGCACGGAGCAGTTCGAGGGCGGCGGCCGCGACCTCGGCGGCCGAGATGATCGCGCCGCCCGGATTCTGGGAAGCGAGGAACGCGCGGAGGTCCTCGTCGCTGCGGCCGGTCTTGGCCTTCATCGTCTCGATGTTTCGGTCCGTGAGCGGCGTGTCGACGTAGTGCGGGCAGATCGCGCCGATCCCGATCCCCTTCGGCCCGAGCTCGAGCGCCGCCGAGCGCGTCCAGCCAAGCAGCGCGTGCTTGGTCGCGGAGTAGGCCGTGACGTACGCGTAGCCCACGAGCGAAGCCGAGGACGCGATCTGGACCACGCGCCCGCGGCCGCGCTCGACCATGCCGGGCCCGAAACGAGCGAACAGGCGCAGCGGACCGTGGAAGTTGACCTCCATCATCCGCCGCAGCTTCGAATCGTTCTCGGGCGCGAGCGCCGGAGCGCTGTCGGCGATGCCCGCGTTGTTGATGAGCCACTCGACGGGGCCGATCGGGGCCGCCGCCTCTTCGAGCGCCGCCACGCTGTCCGGCTTGGTCACGTCGAGCTCCGCGCCGATGCAGCGCGTGCCCGTCGCGTCCTCGAGCGCTGCAGCGAGCTCCGCCGCGCGCGCTTCGTCGCGCCCCGTGACGAGGACGCGCACCCCGGCCTCCGCGAGCGCCCGCGCGATCGCCCCGCCGATGCCCCCCGTTGCGCCGGTCACGAGCGCGCAGCCCTCAGGTCCACCGCCCTCGGGGCCGGCCGGATGCGCCGCTTCGGAATGTGCTGCGTCCACGGGCGGAGCGTAGCACGCGGGCGCCGCCCGCCCGAGCGTCGCGCGTAGGATCGTGGCGCCCCGAAGCGCGCCTCCGGGCCGCGAGCGCCCACGCCGCCTTGACGATCCCCCACCCGCTCCCCGAACTTCCCTGGCCCGACGCGGACTCCGCGAACACGAGCCGGCTCTTCTCCCCGGCGCGGGTCGGACCGCGCACGGCTCGCACCAGGACGTGGGTGCCCGCGATGGTGCCGTGGCGGTCGACCGAGGAGGGCGACGCGACCCCCGAGGTCATCGACTGGTACGGGCGCTTCGCGGACGGTCGGCCCGGTGTCCTCGTCGTCGAGGCGACGGGCATCCGGGACGTCCCGTCGGGTCCGCTCCTCCGCATCGGGCACGACCGGTTCGTCCCGGGACTCGCTCGGCTCGTCGACGAGGTGTCGCGGCGCAGCGAAGGGCGCACCCTGCTCCTCGTCCAGCTCATCGACTTCCTCCGTATCCGCCGCCGCCCCACCCGCGAGGCGTACCTCGGGCGCTTCCTCCGCATCGCGGACCGTCACCGCGCGGCGGTCGGACTCGACGCGGGCGCCGCCGACGTAGACGTGCGCGCGGCGCTCCTCGAGCTCCCCGAGGACGCGCTCGCTCGAGCGCTCGATCCGCGAGAGCTCGAGGCGCTGGAGTTCGGCGAGCGCGAGCGCGTGTGGGACACGCACCTCCCCCACGTCGAAGAACTCCCGCGCACGCTCCCCGCCCTGTTCGCGGACGCCGCGGAACGCGCGGTGCGCGCAGGATTCGACGGCGTCGAGCTGCACTTCGCCCACGCGTACACGATGGCGAGCTTCCTCTCGGCGCTCAACGTGCGCGACGACGGCTACGGCCGGACGCGCGAGGGGCGCGCCCGGCTGGCGCTGGAGGTCATCGACGCCGTCCGTGCGCGCGTGGGTCGCCATCGGATCGTCGGCTGCCGCATGCTCGGCGACGAGGTCGTCCAGGGCGGCACGCGGATCGATGACGCCGCCTGGTTCGCGGCGCGCTTCGCAGAGCGCGGCCTCGACTTCGTCTCGGTCAGCAAGGGCGGCAAGTTCGAGGACGCCCGCCAGCCGAAGGTCGGCGCCGCGGCGTACCCGTACACCGGGGAGAGCGGGCACGAGTGCATGCCCACTGTCCGCATCGACGCGCGGGGACCGTTCGGCCGCAACTTACCGCTGTCCAGGTCCATCCGTGACGCCGTGCGCGAGGCCAGCCCCCACGTACCCGTCATCGGCTGCGGCGGGATCGGAACGTTCGGGGAGGCCGAGGCCGCGCTCGAGCGCGGCGACTGCGACGTCGTGGCCTCCGCGCGCCAGTCGCTCGCCGACCCCGAGTGGTGGGAGAAGATGCGCGTCGGACGCGGCGACACCGTGCGGCGCTGCATCTACACCAACTACTGCGAGGGCCTCGACCAGAAGCACAAGGAGGTCACGTGCCAGCTCTGGGACCGTGAGGACGGCCCGCGCCCGGTGCTTCGCGGGCGCGAGCGGTCCGCGGACGGGAAGCGTTGGCTGGTGCCGCCGCTGACGTAGGGTCGATGCCCTGCGGCAGCGAAACCGTCACCCGTCGATCCGCACGCTCAGGATCCGGACGGGCCGACGCGTTCCCTTGGCCGGGGCGTACGAGTGCGGCTCCGCGCTCCAGAACGCAATGGACTCGCCCGCGCGGAGTCTGTGCTGCACGGAGCCGATTGAGAGGACGAGCGTTCCCTCGAGCACGTACACGAACTCCTCGCCGACGTGGCTGCGCGTGGGCGATGCCGCGTGCACCTCGAGGAGCGACGGGAGCACGCGACCGCCCTCGAGCCGAGACTGGAGCAGATTGACCGGGATCCGCGCCCCGCGGGCGACCGCCCTCGACCTCTCCCGCGGCGGAAGAGGTCCCGCCCGCCCGAGCAGGGGGCCCGAGCCCATGTCGGCGCCGTCGAACCAGCGGTCGTCGTCGCGCGTGTGCACCGCGGCCGCCTCGCCGGCCGAGTCGCCGCGCACCAGACGATCCACGTGCACACCGAGCACGGCGCAGACCTTGAGCACCGTCACGGGCTGAGAGCCCCGACCTTGCTCGAGGCGGACGATCGAATTCTTGCTGAGCCCGGCGCGCTCGGCGATCTCCCGGATCGAGAGTCCCTGGGACTCTCGCAGCCGCTTGATGCGATGGCCGAGTGCGTCCGGCGGAACGGCGGCCAGCACGGCCGACACCCGGTCGAGCCGGTCGAGCAGCTGTTCGTCGTCGCCCTGGGTCTCGCGAGGCGCCATGGGGCGAGCGTAGCGGGATCCGCGGTCGTCACGAAGCGCAAACATGGCCTTGGCCCACACTTGGTACTGTACCACCCACTGGATCGAGGACTCGATCGGCCGCACTGCCTCACCCCGCCGAAATGACGAAACGCCCCCTCTTCCTCCGCGCTGGCTTGCACTTCGCTAGCTCGCTCTGCGCTGGCCTGCTCTGCGCTGGCTGCCTCGCGGCAGCCGCAACTGAGACCACGCTCACCCAGTCGACCGACTGGACCCGAGAGGACGCCGTTGCCCACGCGCGGCGGTACAACGCGCCGGAGCTCTGGCAGCTGGAGCGGTTCGGCGACGACCGGGCCGGCCTCGCCGAATCGTCGGCGGAGGGCCGGGATTCACTCCCCTTCCCCGCCGTCGCGTTCCCGACCCCGGACTACGACCTCTGCGGGCGCGAGTGCCCGGGTCTCACGGTGGGGCCGGTTCCCGTCCGTGGGCGCCTGCGTGCGAGCATCGCGGCCGTCAACCTGCCGCTCGACCTCAAGGCGCTGCCCGAGGGAAAGGAGTGGTACGAGGTGCTGCAGTGCGATCCGACGATGGTGATCGTCGCGCGTGACCCCGCGGCATCGAGCGACGACGAGCCTCTCGACAACGTCGACCAGTGGGCGATCTCACGCAGCCATCCCCACTACTTCTTCCAGGGCACGTTCAATGGGGTGGCTGGCGAGATCGACTGGGCGGCGATCCGCATGGCGGATGGCCGGCGCATCGGAATCGTCAACGGTCGCGTCCTCGACCTCGACGTCGGTCGCGTCGTTCTGGTGCGCCAGCTCGAGGACGGTGCGCTCCGGATCCACCAGCTCACCGCGGAACTCGGACCCGCCCACACGTCGCAGCACAGCGCAAGGCTCGGAGAGCTGCTAGCGTCCGAAGAGGCGCAGGAGTTTTGGTCCGCGGAGTAGCGCGCGGGTGCCCCGCGTGCACGCCCGCTGCGCTCAGTCGAACGGATTCAGGTCTCGGATCGACTCGAGCACGAGCTCGAAGAGATCCCCGAGGTCGCCGAGGATCCAGCCCGATCCGCCCGTCGACGGGAACGGCTCGACCGACGTCCGGTGCGCCGGCTTGCCCGAGGCCGCCTCGCCCGACGTCGCCGGCCCCGAGGTCGACACCGCGCGCCGCGAGCGGCGCACGACGGTCAGCGCCGCCTGCAGCTCGTCCCGGTCGAACCAAACGCCGTGGTCCCGGCAGACGTCGAGCACGATGCCGCTCGCGCGACCGCCGTAGCGGAACTGGCGCCGCTGCATGAGGTTGCCGCACGTGATGCACGGCACGTACGCGCGGCCGTTCGACGGTCCGGTCGGCAGGAGGCCGGGCGGCTCCACCTCGGGTCCACTGCCTCCCGTCTCCGCCCGCGACTGGAGCCGGTCGAACGTCTCGCGCGAGCACCAGACGCCGCCGCAGCCCCCCTCGTCCGCGCACTCGATCAGCTCGGCGTCCTCCAGCAGGTGCACCCTCAGCCGTCCCTCGCAGCGGGGGCACTTCCCGTCCGCCGGAAGGGGCGGAACGGCGGCGGTCCGGAGCTCGACGCCGCACGCCTTGCAGTGGCGCGAGTCGTTCGGGATCCGCGTCGTGCACGCGGGGCAGATCGTCGACGCGATCCGGTCCTCGGCGGACAGCGCCGCGCCGCAGAACCCGCACTCGGTCTCCGACTCGCCGACCGCTCCTCCGCAGCGCTTGCAGCTGAGCGCGCGGACGGTCACCAGCTTCGGCGCGCCGACGGTGAGGCGGCGGTCGCAGACGCACATCACCTCGTCGCCTGGCTGCAGCGCGGTGACGTCGAGCTGCCGGCGGCAGTCGGGGCAGGAGAGCAGGTGGATCCGGGTGTTCGACATCGGGCGCGACGGGGGTCTACGCAGGGAGGGACGAGCGTATTCGGACCGGGCGGTGGCCGCTCCTGGGACGCGCGTCCCCGCTGTCCCTCATCGGCGCCCAGGGGTCTCGACCGGACCCCGATCACGGCCGAGGCGGGCGCGGGGCGTACAGTCTCGGCATGATCCGCATGGAAGAGGTCCGGGGCGCCCGCGCGCACGACCGGGCGCCCCTGCCGCTGCTCGCCCTCGGCTGCCTCCTGTTCGCCCTCGCGGCGGCGGCCCGTGCGTGGCCCGCCGCCCAGGACGGGCCCGCCGTTCAGAAAGGCCCCTCCGTTCAGAAGAGCTCGGGGGCGCCCGCGGGCGAAGGTCCCGCGCTCCTCACCCTCGAAATCATCGGCGCGAGCGTGTCGGCGGGCTACGGGAACGCGGCCGAGCTCGGCACGCGCGTCGACGTCCGCCTCGGCGGGTTCCTGGACGCGTTCCTCGGAGAAGCGGACGCGGTCCAGCCCGTCGACCGCGGATCGCGCTGGCTGTTCCGGAGTCCGCGGGTCCTCGGCGCGAACCAGGCCAGCCTCGCCGCCGCAGCCGCGCCCGACGCCGTGGTCGCCATCGACTTCCTCTTCTGGTACGCGTACGGGATCGGATTCGGCGCGGACGAGCGTCGATCCGTGGGACTCGAGCGCGGCCTGCGCGCGCTCGACGCGATCGACGCGCCGCTCGTGGTCGGCGACCTCCCGCGCGTCGAGCACGCGCTGGAGGGCGTGGGCCCGTTCGGCGGCCCGCTCATCGTGCCCGAGATGCTCCCGACCGAGGACGAGCGCGCGCGCATGAACGCGCGGATCCGGGAGTGGGCCCGAACGCGCGTCCAGGTTCGCGTGATCGACCTCGGGGCGTTCACCGCGCGCTGCGTGGGGCTCGAGACCCTCGAGCTGCGCGGCAACTCGTGGACGCCGAACGCGCTCGACGACGTCCTTCAGCCCGACCTCCTGCACCCGCGAGCCCGAGGAAGTCTCTGGGTCGCGCTCGCCGTCTGGGACGCGCTCTCCGAGCTCGATGCCGCCCCGGAGGAACTCGACTGGAGCGTCGAGCGCGCGAGCGCCCGCCTCGAGACGCGGCTCGCGCCGCGCCGTGCGCGCGCGCACCGGGCAGCGTCCGGGCAGGGCGCGAGCCGCCGCCCGGCCGGGAGTCGATCCCCGTCCAGATCTCCGCGGGCCGCGGCACCGCCCACCGGCGAGCGTGGCCGCTGAGGCGTCCGCCCCACGTCGAGACGGTGGATCCGGTCACGGAACGGTGCAGCGAGAGAACCACCGTGCGTCCCACGAATCACGCCTGGAACCAGAGAACCGAGCCCATGCCTTTCGCCACCACGCACGACTCCGCGAGCGACACGGAGACCTCCGACACGGAGCACGCCGCCGAGCGCTCGACCGCGAGCACGCTCCTGCGCTTCGCGCCGCTCCTCCTCGGGGCCGCCGCACTGCTGCTCCTCGGACGGCTCCTGCCCTTCGACGCATGGCTCGAGGCCGTGCGTGGACGGGTCGAGGACGCCGGCGCCCTGGGCCCGCTCCTCTACGGCGGCTTCTACGTCGCGGCTGCGCTCTTCCTCGTGCCCGGGGCTGCGATCACGCTGGCGGCAGGCGCGATCTTCGGGGTCGGGGTCGGCACGGCGGTCGTATCCGTCGCCTCGACCCTCACCGCGGCGCTCGCGTTCCCGCTCGCGCGTACGTTCCTGCGGAGGAAGGTCGAGGGTTTCGTCGCCGAGCGGCCGAAGCTCGGCGCGGTCGACCAGGCCGTCACGGACGGCGGATGGAAGGTCGTCGGCCTGCTCCGGCTCTCGCCGGCCGTTCCGTTCGGCCCTCTCAACTACCTCCTGGGAGTGACGGGCGTGCGCTACGCGCCTGCGGTGCTCGTCAGCTGGATCGCGATGCTGCCGGGGACACTGCTCTACGTGTACCTCGGGGCCGCCGGAGCGGAGGCCGCTGCGGGCGTCGAGCGCCCGGCCGGTCAGTGGGTCCTCACCGTTCTCGGCCTCGCCGCGACCCTCGTGGTCACGGTGATGCTCACGCGAACGGCGCGGGCGAGGATCGCCGAGCTCGGCCTCGAGGGTGAGAGCGCGGGTCACGCGGAAGGCGACCGGTGAGCCGCGCAGAGACAGCGGACACGAACACGATCGAATCGAACACGACGCGAAAAGAGATGAGCCACGCGACCACCGCCAACGGAACGGCGCCCGCTGCCCCAGCGGGGCCCCACGCTGAGATCGAGGACCTTCCCGAGCTGCAGCCCCTCGGCCCCGCGAACCAGGAACTCGCCGGCAAGGTCCACCCGACCGATTGGCAGAACCCGGCCCCAGAGGACCGCTACGACCTCGTCGTCCTCGGCGGCGGGACCGCAGGCCTGGTCGCCGCCGCTGGCGCAGCGGGGATCGGCGCGCGGGTGGCGCTCGTCGAGAAGCACCTGCTCGGCGGCGACTGCCTCGTCACCGGCTGCGTGCCCTCGAAGGCGCTGATCCGCGCGGCCCGTGCCGCCCACGACGCGCGCAGCGCCGGGCGCTTCGGAGTCCACGCCGGCGAGGTCACGGTCGACTTCGCGGCGCTCATGGACCGCATGCGTTCGGAGCGCGCCTCCATCGCGCGCCACGACTCCGCCGCACGCTTCCGAGATCTGGGCGTCGATGTCTTCCTCGGCGCGGGCCGCTTCACGGGGCCCGAGGCGGTCGAGGTCGACGGACGCACGCTGCGCTTCAAGCGCGCCGTCATCGCGACCGGTGCGCGCGCCGCGACCCCGCCGATCCCCGGCGCGGACGACCCGCGCGTCCTGACGAATCACACGCTGTTTTCGCTGACCGAACTCCCGGAGCGCTTTGTCGTCGTCGGCGGCGGCCCCATCGGCACGGAGATGGCCCAGTCGTTCGCGCGCTTCGGTTCGAAGGTCACGCTGGTCGAAGCCGGCCCACGGATCCTCGCGGGCGACGACCCGGACGCCTCCGAGGTCGTGACGGCCGCGCTCGAGCGCGACGGCGTCGAGGTGCTCGTCGGCGCCAAGGTGCAGAGCTTCGAGGACACCGGCGGTGCCCTCGAGGTCCGCGTCGAACACGGCGGCGAGAGTCGCTCGATCCCGGCCGACCGCGTACTCCTCGCCGTCGGTCGCGCCCCGAACGTCGACGGACTCGGCCTCGAGGCCGCGGACGTCCGCTTCGATCCACGCAAGGGCGTCGAGGTCGACGATACGCTCCGCACCTCCAACAAGCGCGTGTACGCGTCGGGCGACGTCGCCTCCAAGTGGAAGTTCACCCACGCGGCCGACTTCCTCTCGCGCACGGTTCTGCGCAACGCATTCTTCCCGGGCAGCTCGAAGGCGTCCGACCTCGTCGTACCGTGGGCCACCTACACCGACCCGGAGGTCGCACACGTCGGTCACACCGCCGCGAGCGCGCGCGAGGCCGGCCTCGACCACGGAGTCGTCCGCGTCGACCTCTCCGACAACGACCGCGCGGTCCTCGACGGCGCGACCGAGGGATTCGTCAAGATCGTGCACGACCGGAAGGGCCGCGTCCTCGGCGGGACCGTCGTCGCCGAGCACGCCGGCGAGACGATCGGCGAGCTGGTCACGGCCGTCCGCGAGCGCACGAAGCTCGGTGACCTCGCGTCGGTCATCCACCCCTACCCGACGGTCGCGGACGCCATCCGCCGCTCGGGCGACGTCTTCCGCAAGGAGAGCCTGAGTCCGCGCACCGCAAAGCTCCTCGGCAAGTGGATGCGCATCGTCCGGTGAGTCGCTGTGCGCTGAGGCGCGAGCGCTGAAGCGCCGAGGCGCGTGCGCTGGGGGCTGCGCGGGGGCGGCGGTGAGCGGGGCGCCGCCCCGCGCAAGAGCGCCCCGCCCGCAGCCGCTCAGCCCCCGGCCGGCGCCCAGCGCGCCGGCGCGGTCTCCACGGCGCGCGCCTCGTCCGCGAGTTTCTCGAGCCCCGCGCGGAGCGAGCGCGCCGCGATCGGGAGCAGCCGCTCGTCCACGTCGGCGTACACCCGCGCAACGAGCGCGGTCTCGTCCGTCAGACCGTTCGCCAGCGCGGCGACGAGCGATTCCTCGCGCCGCGCGCGGTGCTCGATGTAGCGCTCGAGCACACGGCGCCCCTCCGCGGCGACCGGCCCGTGCGCAGGGTGGAGGACCTCGCCGGGCCCCATGGTGTCCCGCATCTTCCCGAGGCTCTCCAGATACGTCGCGAGGTGCCCCTCCGGCGGGTCGATGACGATCGTCGACACCGTCGAGACCAGGTCGCCGGCGAGGACCGCTCCGTAGCGTGACTCGCGGAACGCGAGGTGCCCCGGCGCGTGGCCCGGAGTGAAGTGCGCGGTCAGGGTCCAACCCGGTGTGCCGTCCGGCGCTACGCCGAGCGGGAGCGCGACCCCGTCCCCCAGCGCGCGCGCGTTGGCAACGCCGAAGCCCGCTGGTCGCGCGCGGAGCCGCGCGAGCGTCTCCTCGTGCGCCAACACCGGCGCGTCGTAGCGCGCGGCGATGCGCTCCGCACCGCCAACGTGGTCAGGGTGGTGGTGCGTGAGGAGCACTCCGACGACCTCCGCACCGCCGCTGCAGCGCCCGTCGATCAGATCCTCGAGCCGCGCGAGTTCCGTCGCGTCCTCCGGCGCGGGGTCGACCACGAAGAGGCGGTCCTCGCCCACGACGTACGCGTTCGTCGTCGTGGCCGGCGGGAGCGTCCGCGTGGCGAGCGGAGCCATGATCACACCGGGGACGTTGCGGATCGGGTGCAGCGCGCCCTCCTCGAGCGAGCGCGCGATGGCGCCGATCTCTGCCATGAATCCCTCGAGGCCGAGGCGCATGAGGTGCTCCAGCATGAACACGACCGGCGGGGCGATCAGGCGCTCGCCCCGGCGCCACGAGTCGAGGAGCGCGCCGGGACGTTCGAAGCCTCCGTCGATGAGCTCGCCCTCGACGACGTCCGGTGTGAAACCGCGGTCCGCGACGACGTGCACGAACGTCGTCCGGTAGAGGACGGGTGCGAACGGCGGCGTCGTGAGCCGCGCGAACGGAGTGGCTCCGCCGAGCGGTTCGGACCCCAGCGCGTCGAGCGCGGCCCGGTACTCGCGCGCCGCGGCGGCCTCGGTGCTCCGGCCGACGAGTCGCTCGCGCAGGCCGGGCGCGGCCGCGCCGATGCCGTCCGGATCGAAGCCGACCTCCTCGAGGAGCTCGCGCAGCGCGCAGCGCCGGTGCGCCTCGTCCGCGTCGGGGTCGCCGTCTCCGTCGGCCGCATCCACGACCCCGCCCGGGAACGCCCAGTAGCCGCCGAAGAACCGCAGGGTCGGGTTGCGCCGCACGACGAGGACCTCGAGCTCGTCTCCCTCGCCGCGCGTCACGAGCGCGGCCGTCGCGATCCGGATGCGTGCCATCGTCGAAGACGATATCGACTCGAACCGCGCTCGCACGGTGTGGATCCAGGTGCCTCGCGTCCGGCCGAGGAGCGCGCCGTGCGGCGGTTTGCAGCGGTCACGGGGAGGTCCGCGCACCGGGCCGATCGACCCCGGCGCCGGGGCGGCTGCGCGGAGGAGACGAACAGGGTGCGATCCCGGTGCCAAGTCGCTTGGTCCAACCGCGCGCGCCGGGCGAAGCACTCCGGCATGACCAGCATGGATGCGACGGAAGGAACCAACCCGGGCGCGCGGACCCCGGGCGCACCGGCGGGCAGCGGCACGCTGCACCTCCTGCCCCACCAGGGGGTCTGGGGGACATCGCGGCTCGTGATCGAGCTGGCGCGCCACGGCCGCATGGACGGCGGACTCGACGAGATCCTGCTGACGCGGCGCGCGCTCGACGTCGACCGCGATTTCATGGCCGCCGCGACGCCGGTGCACGCCCTGGGCGAATGGGACGCACGGACCGCGCGCCGCGCGCAGCGGGTCGGGGATCTCGCCGAGGCCCGGGGGCTCGGCTGCGTCGTCGCCTACACCGCCGAGGACCTCGTGCTCGGCGCGGCCGCAGTGCGGGGCCGCCCCGGGCTCGTGCTCGCCGGACTTCTCATGGAGGGACCCGCCGGAGGGGCGAGCGGCGGCACGACGTCGAGCCCCGGTTTCTTCGAGCGGAGGCGGCTTCGGAGCGCGGCCCGCGCGGCGGTCCATCTCGCCTGCGCGTCGCCCTCGATCGCCGCGCGCTGGGACGCGCTCGGGGCGCGGACGGTCGTGCGGCGACCCGGCGTCGACCTGGGCCGCTATTCACCGGGTGAAGGTGCTCGCGCGTGGCGAGAGGCGCGGCTCCCGGGCCCCGACACGCTGCTCGTGGGCTCGCTGATGCGCGCGGTGCCGGGCAAGCGTCACGACGTGCTCGTCGAGGCCGTGCGCCAGAGGAATGCGGCCGGCGCTTCGACCGCTCTCCTCCTGATCGGGGACGGGCCCCTGCACGACGAGCGCCGAGCCGTGCGCGCTCCGGACGAGCTCGTGTTTGTCCGCAAGCGCGTCAACGACACTCCCGGCTTCTTCCGAGGGATCGACGTCCTCGCGCTGCACGCCGACGACGAAGAGGTGCCGATGGCGCTGCTCGAAGCGATGGCGGTCGGGTGCCCCGCGACGGTGGCGGACCGCGGCGCGGTGGCGGAACTGGTCGGACGGGACGCTGCGCTGTTCACCGAGCCGGGGGACGTCGGGGCGGTCGTGGAGGCGTTGGATCGACTCGGGTCGCGGGAGGAGCGGGAGTCGATCGGGGCCGCAGGGCGCGCGCGGGTGCTGGATCAGCATGGGCTCGGGAGGCTGCGGGGGGAGCTCGCTCGGGATCGGGGGGTCTTGAGGGGGTGAGGGGTTTCGGGGAGAGGACTCGGGGGGCTAGGGGCTCGGGGTGACGCGGGCAGATGGGATGGACAGAGCCCGGTTGGTGGGACCGGGCTCTGGTTCGGTCAGGTGATTGGGTGGGCTCTGCTTTCCTTTCTGGCCCAACCGCTGACGCGGTTGGAGCTGACGCGGTTGGAGCGCGCCTACCTGAAAGTGACCCCGAGCGCTTCCGTGAGGTTGCTGGTCGGACCCGGGAGCCAGTCCCGGTGGAGCACCTGGAAGTAGAGCGTCTCGCCCGGTGCCACCGACGCGGCCCCGCCGGGCCACGGGACGCTCGTGAGATCGAGCGCGAACTCGACCGACCCGTCCGCCGCGACGACGCCGATGTCCCCGAGCGAGCGGAAAGGCGCGAACGGGGACGCCAGGCAGAGCCGCCCGTCCCCGCCGAACGCGCCGAGCTGGTCCGCCGTTCCGTGCGATGCGATCGCGATCGCGAACGCGCTGGGCGGCAGCGCGCCGGCGCAGAGCACGAGGTCGTTCGCGTCCGCGCCCGCGGTTCCGCGCGCGTTCAGCGAGCCCGTCGCGCCGGTCGAGTTCGCACCCGCTTCGCAGAAGCGTGTCCAGACCGGGCCCCGTGCGTCGAGCTCGACGAGCGCCTGTGCCACCGGCGACCCCGAGGCGTCTCCGAGCGTCACGACGGCGAGCACCCGCAGATCGTCCGTCAATGCGAGGTCCCCGGTCCCGAAGGCGTGCAGGAACAGCCCGTCGTCGAGCAGCCCGTTCCCGTCCACGTCCACGGGATCCCCGGTGCGCGCCACGACGCCCGCACCGTTGATCGCGACGACCGCACTGGCCGAACCGTCCGCCCGCAGCGTCGCCCCCGCGACGACGTAGTCCCCGAGCCCGTTGCCCGCGGCCCCGGTGAACGTGTCCTCGACGTCGGCGTCGTCCCACACCTCGGCGCTGCCCGCGAAGACCGGCGCCCCGGTCGAAGCGACGAGCGCGCCGCTGCGCACGACCCAGTCGGCGCCGCCCCCCGCGTTCTCGCCCCGCGCGAACCAGGTGCCGTCCGGCGTCATCGAGACGCCGTGGATCCCGGAGCTGGCGATCGGGTCGACGAAGCCGGAGCCCGCGACGGGCTCGCCCTCCTGCAGGACGATCGCGCCGTCCACCACAACGACGTCGTCGGACGAGCTGGAACCCTCGAGGTCCCCCTGCACCAGCCACGACGTACCGTCCCCGGAAGCCCAGAAGTCGCCGAGGTCGAAGTTCTCGATCGCACGGCTCGCGCCCCCCGCCTGGCCGGCCGGAGCGGTCACGCCCTCCTGCAGGAGGAGCGCGCCCCCGAGCACGAGCACGTCGTCGATGGACGTCGAGCCCAGGCCGTCGATGCCGTCCGCGGCGTAGCCCGCGCGACCGTCGTCGAGCAGGAGCGGTGAGTCGATGGTGTCGTCCAGCGTCGCACCCGCGAGGCCGGGCACGGCGCCACCTTCCTGAGCGAACGTGGTCCACGTGCCGCCGATGCGGCCCGCCACGTAGTCATCGTCGACGGTTCCGGACACGTTGGTGGCCAGCACGAAGTCGCCGCTGGAGTTGACCCCGACGCGCTGATCAATCGTCCCGCAGTCCGCGCCGGCGGTCCAAGGCGCGGGCGAGCCCTCCTGCAGGACGAGGGCGCCGTCGACGATCAGGCACTCGTCGCGCGAAGAGGGTAGGTCGGCGAACGCCGTGATCGCCCAGTGCCCGCTGGGGTGCGCGTAGACGCGGTCGAAGTGCGTGACCGATGCGCCGGGCTGGAACGCAACGCCGCCGAGGCCGGGCACGAGGCTGGTCGGTGCGCCCGGTACGTTCGAGAGGAGTGCACGCGGCGGCACGGGATCGGACGGGACAAGGAGCGCGGCGCTGGAGGACAGCGCCAGGGCGACGAGAGTCGTCATGGTCGTCTTTCGGTCGGGTCTTGGGTGTGGAATGCGGCGCCCGCACTGCGGACGCTCTTGGCCCCACCGACCGATCGACGGACGCCCCGGTGGCGCGCCGTCCTCGAAAAACGTCAGAACGGATTGGTCGCGAACACGCTGAGTTCCGGGACGAAGCCCCGCGCGTCGACTCCGAGCGCGCCGACCAGCGCGTCCGCGATGTCCTCGGCGACCAGCTTCTTCGGTGACGGCTCCTGGGTGCGGCCGGCGCGCGTGGCGAACTCGGTCTGGACCTCGCTCGGATTCACGAGCAGCACGCGCACGTCGTGGCGCCGGAGCTCGTCCCGCCAGCACTCGGTCATGCCGCGCAGCGCGAACTTCGAGGAGGCGTACGCGCTTCCCCCGGCGAAACCGCGCAGCCCGGCCGTCGAGGCCACGTTGACGATCACACCCGAGCGCTGCGCGATCATCCGGCGCGCGGCGGCCCGGCCCACGAGGAACGCGCCCAGCACGTTGGTCCGCCAAACGGCCTCCATGTCCTCCGCCGTCGTGTCCTCGAGGCGCGCGAAGCGCCCGAAGCCGGCGTTGTTCACGAGCACGTCGAGGCCGCCGGTGCGCTCGGCGAAGTCATCGACGATACGTTCGGCGTCCGCCTCGACCGCGACGTCCCCCACCAGCTCGACGCCGTCGATCTCGCGCGCGACGTCCGCGACCCGCGCCGCGTCCCGGCCCCCGACGCCGACGGTCGAGCCGTGGGCGTGGAACGCCTTCGCGATCGCGCGGCCGATGCCGCTGGAGGCGCCCGTGACGAGAGCGCGCTTGCCGTCGAGGAAGTGGGTCATGGTCTGGATCGGCGCCGCGGGGGGCAGCGGGTCTGGGGAGGTTCGGGCTCGGAGTGGCCGGGACGCCCGAACGGTACGGATTGGGATCGCACGGTGTGGACGCGACCCGCGTGACCGGCGTCCTGCGCCGCGCGGGCCCAGCAGAAAACGAGGAGCCCCGCCCCGGCGTTCGCCGGGACGGGGCTCCTCGCAGCGTGCGCGCACGGGGCGCGGTCACATCATTGGAACGTCACCTCGACACCGCTCGTGAAGTTCGAGCTCATCGTGCCGTCGCGGTACCACGCCTGCCAGCCGTAGGTGTCGCCTGCGAGGATCGAGACGACGCTGCTCGGCTGCGGCGTCTGCGTCAGGTCGAGCGCGAGCTGGAACGAGCCCGAGGCGTCGGCCTGCAGGATCTGCGCCGGGAGGTTGTAGCGGCCGATGTTGCCGTTCAGGCACAGGTTGCCGTCGCTGTTCGGCGGCATGACTGCAGCGCCGTTGGTCGCCGACACGACGAAGATGCCGAACTGGCCGACCGGCAGGTTCGACGCGACGAGCGTGAGGTTGTTTGTCACCGCGATGTCCGAGCCGATCGCCGCGACCGAGGCCGCGGCGCCGGTCGAGTTCGGGTTCGACGGGCAGAACGGGCTTCCGACGACGTTCGGGCCGGTCTCCTCGACGAGGAAGTTGTCGAAGAGCGTGAAGTTGTTCGACTGGGAGATCGAGCCGAAGACGTCGGCCATGCCGATGCTCGCAGCGCCGTCGAAGCGGCCGCCGAAGTTGCCCTGGTACACCAGCGTCCCGTCGAACGAGAACGTGATGAGGCCGAGAATGTTGTCGACGTCGATCTCGACGGTCGTCCAGATGTTCCCCGGCGAACCTGCGGTCGTGGACGGGGGCGACGGGAAGAGCGCTTGGAAGAACGAACCCGTGTTGTTGCTGCCGCGGCCGAGGTAGCTCGGGTGGCTGTTCGGGAGCGTCGTGTTGTCGCTCTCGCCCGCCGGGGTGTTGGCCGAATCGCGGAACCAGCGGTAGTCGGAGCCCGAGCCGCCGTCGCCGGTGAAGGAGATGAACGCGCCGCTGCCGGAGATCGGCAAGAAGACGGAGTTGACGCTGGAGCTGTCGCCGCCGACGCCGATGTTTGCGTACTCGGTCGAGCCGGTCGCGCCCTGGAAGTTCATCCACACGTCGACGGTGACGCGGTACGCGTCGGCACTGATGTCGGTGGTGTGGAACAGCGTCCGACCATTGGACGAGCCGAGCGTGTCATTGGCGGTCATCCGGACGCCGCCGGACGTGCCGGCCATCGAGCGCGGCGCGAGCGGGATCCCCGCCGCGATGTAGTCGAACGCCCAGTCCGTGACGCCGTCGATGGTGCCGTCGTCGGCCTCGATGTAGTCGCTCGAGGAGTCCACCTCGAAGTCGTCGGAGATGAGCGTCTGTGCGAAGGCAGGGGCCGCGGCGAGCGGGGCCGCCAGGAGGAGGGTGTGCTTCAGGCGAGGAGTCATGGAGATACTCGTGATCGAGACAGGAGTCGGGAGGGAAAGCGCGGGGATGGCAGCGGGCCAACCCGGCCCATCCCCCAGTCTCGCGCCCGCGACCCGAATGCGCCAGGGTCGTGTCGGCCGGCGCTGGAGCCGACTGCATCCGTCCGCAGGACAGCCATCCACGCTCGGCCAGCGCCGCGGCTCAACAAATCCCGTACAAGGCGAGGCCGGACCGTCCTCACGGCTCAGCGGTCCGCACGTCGAGCAAGCCTGCACGTCGAGGACCCGACCGCTGCGCCCGGCCGGGAGACTCGGGCGCCCGTCCGCTCGAGGAGCGTCGCCCCGTCGATCAGCCCCGCGTCTCGAAGAAGCGGTCCAGGTTCTCCTTGAGAGCGCGCAGCTCGGCGTGGATCTCGGCCCTCTCCGGCCCGTCGTAGTCGAGCTGCTCCGCCAGGATCCGGCCGATGTTGCGGTTGACCCGCTTCACCGGCCCGATGATCTGACGGTACTCGCGCGGGAGAGGGACGATGCGCTCGGCCTCCTCGCGCGCGGCGTCGACGCCGCCCAGCCGCGCCGCCGCGATGATCCGGCGCGCGTCCTTGACCGTCTTGTCCGCGATGAGGGGGAGGACGTCCTCCTGCGTGTCCTTCTCGAGGCGGATGATCTCGTTCGTCTGCGTGGCGTTGAGCACGCCCTGGCTGCGCGCGGCCTTGACTCCGTCGGCTGCGAGCGCATCGCGGCGGATCGCGCCGTGGATGACGGTCGGCGACAGGCCCGTCTTCTCGGCCGTGACGTCGGCGAAGGACGAGCCCTCGTCGCTCGCGTCGGGCTGCGTCCCGGCCCCGGCGTCCGCCGGTTCTTCTCCGTCCGGCGCGGGGTCGGCCGTCCGCTTCGCACCCGGCTTGACGTCGGGCTCGAGCTCGACCTTCTCCGCCTCGGGGAAGAGCTCCTCGAAGATCTCACGCCCGCGGTTCAGGCACTTCTCGAGCTCGAGGCCCTTCAGCGGCTTGCGCACGAGGTTCTCGTCGATCGAGACGAGCTCCTGCTCGAGGCCGGTGCGCTCGACGACCTGGACGGGGATCTCGTCCCACCCGAGCTCCTGTGCCGCCTGGAAGCGGCGCGCCCCGGCGAGCAGCTCCCCGTCGGCGTTCACGGTCACGGGGTGCAGGAGCCCCACGTTCTGGATGCTGTTCTTGAGCGACTCGACGTCCGTCCCCGTGCGGAGGTACTCCGAGGTGAGCGAGATGTCGTCCAGTTTCCGGGTCGTGACTTGCAAGGCGGTCCCTCGGTTGCGCGCGGCGCGGGTGCGGCCCTCTGCGCGCAGGCCGCGGCGCGAGGGGCGGGAATCCTACGGACGGCGCGAGCGTGCGCAAGCGGGGCGTGGCCCACGTCGCGCCCCGCGGCGACCCGCACGGCCTATCCTCCTATCTTCTGGGTCCCAACGCCCACGGACGTCGACCCCAAGCTCCCGCCGATCCATGCTCGCTCAGCTCGCTCTTCTCGCCGCGACCGCGGCCCCCGGCGCGGTCCACGCCGCTCCACCGGACCCGGCCGCCGTCCGCCCTGCCGAAGAGGTCGAGTACACCGACCTCGAGATCACGCTCGATCTGTCGGCGCTCGAGTCGCGCAAGGGCTCGAAACTCGACGAGGGGCACTGGCGCGGCTCCTGGACCGGGGTCCTCCACGGCGGCGCGGTGCGCGTTGATCTGCTCGTCTACGACCGGACGAGCTTCAAGCGCCTGCGGGACGCTTCGGACGTCGCGAACGTCGTCTACTTCAACCGCAGCAACCGCTCGCGCCAGGAGGACGTGTTCTTCGACTTCTCGGTGTCGCGGCCGTTCTCCGCCCCCGTCGGCGAGCTCCCCTTCGGCTGGTTCGCGGTGCACGACGTCTACGACGGCACCTCGAAGGCGTCGAGCGAGGCCTACGTCTGCGGGCTCGGCGCGAAGTTCGGCTTCGCGCTCGAGGTCCGGACGGAGGCGCCGCTGGAGAGCGAGGCGGTGGACGCACTGCAGACGTGGGCAGCGGGCGCGATCCGCTACTCGGGGGAGCTCCTCGACCCCGCGTGGACCGACGCGGAGGCCGACTCTCGCTACCGCTCGGACGCACCGGACGACCTCCTCGCCGACATCGACAAGCGCAAGCGCAAGTCGACGATCGTGCGCACCGACCACTACATCGTCTTCACGGACATCGGCCCGGGCACGCTCAAGGCCTTCACGAAGGCGCTCGAGGAGAACTACGACGAGATCCGGTCCGTGTTCCCCTTCGACGAGATCGAGGGCGAGCGCCTGCTGCCCGTCTTCTACTTCCGCGACCGCGACGACTACATCGACTGGTACGTCAAGAACCTCGGCGCGAAGCGTTCGTCCGCCGAGCGCTCCGGCGGCGTCGCCAGCGGCGACGTCTACTCGACCTACCACCAGGCCCCCAAGGCGACGGTCCACATCCACGAGCAGACGCACCAGCTCTTCCGCAATCGCCTGCGGCTGGGCGGAGGCGGGTCGTGGTACCAGGAGGGCGTGGCCGAATACATGAGCTCGAAGCCCGGCGACCTCGGCGAGATCAAGCGCCGCGCGAAGGCGGAGGACGGCCTCGTGCCGCTGCAGGAGTTCGTGATGGTCCCGAGCCTGCTCCAGTCCTCGAAGAAGGGGACCCGCAAGGACGGCGGCAGCAACTCGGGCGCGGCCTACGACCAGGCCGCCGCCGTCATCGAGTTCGCCAAGCACTCGAAGTTCGGGCGCGAACGCTTCCTCGAGTGGGTCCACGCCGTGGGGCGCGTCGGGCGCGGCGACCTGCCTGCGATCGAGCGCGCGACCGCGCGCGTGTACGGCGTCGGGCTGGAGGGCTTCGAGGCCGAGTTCCGCGCATACTGGTCGAAGCGCAGGGGCGTCAAGAACTGGCACGCGCCGGCGGTCAGGAAGCGCTGAGCCGAAGGCCGGGCCGTTCCGCTCGCGCCGCGTCCGTGGTGGCGCTCGATGCGGCCGCCCGGGGTTGATGCGCGCGGGATGCGGAAACGCCGAGCGGCCCGAATCGACGCGCGCGACGGCTCCGCTTCCACGCCGCCGGTCCCCTGCTCGGGCGCGGAGCGCGCGACACTCTGTCGCACCCCAGGGGTCTCCCGAGCCCTGTCCGACGGAACCCAATGAGCGATCGCGGCACAGCGTCGCACCCCTGCGCCGCGGGTTGCCCGGCACGCGCCGGAACCGAACGCACACCGCCCTCGGGAAAGTCCGAAGGCTGCCAAAGGTTCGGGGGACGCCGACGCCGAAGTCTCGCCTCGAAGCGGCGCCGTCCCCAGCGCGGGACGGATCCGCAACGAGCGGAACGGACCCGCCGTACCGCAGAGCCAGGAGACCCCGCCCATGGACCCCAACGTCATCGAGCCGCACGGCGGACTCGAGCACCAGCTGACCGCTCTCTACCAGGAGCGCGAACTGCTCGAGACCACGCTCGGCGCATCCAGCGCACGGCAGCTGATCGAGATGGTCGAGAGCATGTCGGACCAGCTCGCCGCCCTCTACGCAGAGCGCGAGCGGTTCGGTTGCCCTTCGAGCAGCCTCGACTCCCAGGTCGCCTCCGTCGCCGCCGCGCTGCAGAGCGCGATCGGCCAGGTCGACATCACGGTCGAAGGACAGGCGGACGGCGCGCACTGGCGCGTGCGCTGCCGCTCCGTGTGAACCGTTCTCGCACCGCTCCCCTCCTCCACTCGCCGGTCTCGATCGATCCGGATTCGAACGACCGGGACCCGAAGGCACTGGCCGCGACCCCACCGGCCACCGACGCACGAATCGAAATGACCTCGACACTGAACACCGCGATGGCCCATCAGGCCGCCACCCTCGCCGCCCAGAGCTTCTGTATTCCGGAGGTGGCAAAGCGGCTCGCCGGCATGTCCCGCGAGGAGCTCGACGCACTCGACTTCGGCGCCGTTCAAGTGGACGGCACCGGCGTCATCGAGAAGTACAACAGGTACGAGCAGGAGCTCGGCGGCGTGACGGAGGAGGAGGTGCGCGGGAAGAGCTTCTTCAGCGAAGTCGCGATCTGCACCAACAACGCGCTCTTCAAGGGCGTGTTCGCGGAGGGCATCCGCGCGGGGAATCTCAACCACCTGTTCCCGTACACGTTCACCTACAAGATGAGCCCGACGCCGGTGAGGGTGCACCTCTACCGCGACACGGATTCGCAGACGAACTGGATCCTCGTCAAGAGGTCCTGAGGCACGGGCGCTCCCACCGTCCCTCCGCGACATGACCGCGACCGTCGAATCTCGCGCGACGCTCGAGAACAGGCTGTACGCGCGCTTCCGCGCGCAGAGCCTGCCGCTCCTCGTTTCGATGGCAGGGACGACGCCAGCCGCTTCGCTGTGGACGGGGTCGAGGCTCTGGGTGCAGGCCCTGCGCGAACGGGGCGCAGAGAGCGGGTCGAGGCTCTGGGTCGACCTGGGCCCGGGCCCGGCCGTGCTCCAGGTGCTGCTCGCCGCCCTGTGGCTGGACTGCGACACCGTGCTCGGCGCACTGCCCGCCGAAGAGCCGGAGGACGCTGTCGTACGCGCCGGTTGCTCTCTCGCCGTCGCCGACCGCGACGGGCCCTGGGTCCTTCGGCCCGACGGCGTCTCCGGCCCGCATCGGGTCGAAGACGGAGTCCCGCGTGCCGGGCACTCCTCCGCGCACGCTCCGTGGCTCCTCCTGCGCGAGGAAGCCGACGCAGCCTTCCGTCCCACCGGTGCCCTCGGGCCCCACGCGACACTCGAGCTCCCGGCGCTGTGGACGGAACGCGCCGCGCTCCTGGATCTCGTCCTCCCCGCGCTCGCCGACGGTGCAGCACTCGTGGAGCCCGCGGTCCTCGCCTCCCCCGACCTCGCTTGAGGTCGAACGAATCAACCCACCGCAAACCTTCCCATCGAATGGCCAACTACAACGAGTGTCGCAACGCCCTTGTGTCCACCGACATCGAGAACGAATGGAACGAGCTCTTGGCGACGCTCCCCGACGAGGAGCAGCAGCACCGCGAGCCGCTCCTGGCGTGGATCCGTACGATCCGCGACGAGACCGTGGAGCTGATCGACGACATCGCCGCCCTCGACTCGAGCCCGATCCACCTCGCGCTCCGCTTCGTCGAGCTGCGAGCGCAGTGGGCCATGACCAACACGCGCCTCAACTTCAAGGTGCTGAAGGGCAAGCCGCTCGATCACGTGCTCGCTTTCCGGGCCTCGCTGATCAGCTCGGTCTCGTACGCCCTCGAGCAGCAGCTCGCACCGTCGGATCTCGAGGTGATCTCGCGGTTCCTCGCCGACCCCGTTTCGAAGGACTACTCGCGGATCACCGCAGCGGCGTGAACCCGTGCGTCGGCCGCTGCTTGCGAGCGGCCTGGTGAAAGGGACCCGGAGGCGCCAACCTCCGGGTCCCGCTGCTTGGGGACGCTCCCCGGCGGCGCGCGAGGCTGCGCGTGGCTCGGTGCACTCGGGAGCGCCCGCTCCACCCGCGATGGGCGCGTCGTCGCGGCGCGGACGGACTTGCGCGTGCCCCGCTGGCACGACGTGCGCCCCGTCCGATTAGGGTTGCCCGCGCCGCTCCCGCAATCCGGTGCGCGACGCGCGTGCGGGCCGCCGTCCTCGGGAGCGTCGCGCGTTCGCGTCCGGCCTCCCTCCGAGGCGTGGCGCGGCCCCCCCGCGCGCGCGGACGCACACCGGACTCCCATCCGCAGGAATGACCCCCCTCCACGTACTCCTCTTCGTCTCCGGCGTCGCCGGACTCGGCTACCAGGTCGTCTGGACGCGCTGGTTCGGGTTCGGGCTCGGGCACGAGATGGCCGGTGTCACGGGCGTCGTCGGAGCGTTCTTCGGGGGCCTGGCCGCAGGTGCATGGCTGCTCGACGGCCCGATCGCACGCAGCCGCCGGCCGGGGCTCTGGTACGTCGGACTCGAGGTTCTGATCGGGCTCTGGGCGCTGTGCGCGCTGCTCCTGATCCCCGGCGTGGACGAGTTCGCAGCGGCCCGGCTCGGGCCCGAGCCGGGTGCGCTCTGGCACGCGGTCGTCGCCACCGCGATACCCGCCGTCCTCCTGGCGCCCGCAACGGTCGCGATGGGCGCGACCCTCCCCGCGATGGAGCGCTTCGCGCGCGCGGGGCGGCCGGGCTCGGCGGTCGGCGGCCTCTACGCCGCCAACACGGCGGGCGCGATGCTCGGCACGCTCGGCGCGACCTTCCTGGCCCTGCCCGCGCTCGGGTTCGAGGCGACCGCCGTCGCGCTGGCCGTACTGAACCTCGCGTGCGCAGGCGCTGCGCTCCTCCTCGGCGCCCGGCGGGCCGTTGCCGCGGAGGAAACCGCTGCCGCTCGCCCCGGCGACGTGGACGCGGAGGAGGCGAACGACGCGCGGCCTCTCACTCCCCGCCGCATCGGCGCGACGCTCGTCGCGACCGGGCTCCTCGGGATCGCGTACGAGACCGTCGGCATTCGGATGCTCACGCAGGTGCTCGAGAACACCGTGTTCACGTTCACGATGGCGCTGAGCGTGTACCTCGGAGGGACCGCCGTCGGCGCCGCGCTCTACCAGAGACTGCGGGACCGGACGCGGCCCGAGCGCGCGCTCGGCCCGCTGCTCGTCCTGCTCTCCGCACTCTCCCTGGCCAGCGTCGGGGCGATGTCCGGGGCGCGCGGACTCCACGCGTCGGTCGCGGACGAGCAGGGCTTCGCGCGCGCGCTCCTCGGCGAGTGGCTCCTCGCCGCCCTCGTGTTCCTGCTGCCGACCCTCGCGATGGGAGCGACGTTCGCGTGCCTCGCGGACGCGTGGCAGCGCGCCGGCCGCGGACTCGGGCGCGCCCTCGCGCTCAATACGCTCGGGAGCGCCGCCGCCCCGTTCCTCGCGGGCTGGCTGCTCGTGCCCGCGGTGGGACTCAAGTGGGCCGCGCTCGGCACCGCCCTCGCCTACGGCGCCCTCGCGGCCGGCCGGACGCGCGCCGCCGCCGCTCCGGTGGTGCTGCTGGCGCTCGCGGCGTGGGCCGGCAGCTCCGATCTGGGGCTCGTCGACCGGGGCGCGAACGAGCGCGTACTGGAGCGCCGCGACGGCGTGCTCGCGAGCGTCACCGTGACCGAGGTCGGCGGCGGCGCACGCGTACTGCGGGTCGACAACCACTTCCGCATGGGCAGCACGCAGAGTCTCTTCCTCGAGCGGCGCCTCGGGATGATCCCACTGCTCCTGCACCCCGCGCCCGCGCGCGCGCTTTTCCTCGGGCTCGGGACGGGCGCGACGCTCTCGGCGGCGACGTTCCACCCGGGTCTCGAGACGGAGGGGGTCGAGCTCGTTCCCGAGGTGCTCGACGTCCTCCCGCGCTTCACCGACGTCAACGCCGACGTGTTCGAGCACCCTTCGGTGCGGCTCGTCGCCGCCGACGCGCGCCGCTACGTACGCGCCTCGGGCGGCGGCTACGACGTCGTCGTGGCGGACCTCTTCCAGCCCGCGCGCGACGGAGCGGGTGCGCTCTACACGGTCGAGCACTTCGCCGCCGTGCGCGGCGCGCTCGCCGACGGCGGTCTCTTCTGCCAGTGGCTGCCCCTCTACCAGATGGACGACGCGGTCGCGCGCACGATCGCGCGCACGTTCCTGGACGTGTTCCCCGACGCGCACGCGTTCGTGGGCTCGTTCAACCCGGACACGCCGGCGCTCGGTCTCGTCGGGACGCGGAGCGCGCTCGTCGTCGAACCCACGGCGCTGGCGGCGCGCATGCGGGACCGGACGCTGGGGCCCGAGCTCGAGCGCCTCGCGCTGGACGACCTCTTCGACCTGCTCGGCTGCCGCGTGGCCGACGCGGCGCAGCTCGCCGCGTACGCCGGCGCGGGCCCGCTCAACACCGACGATCGACCCGTGGTGATGTTCGACGCGCCGGCGTTCGTGTACGGCGAACGGCCGCCGGGCTGGGCGCGCTTCGAGTCGTTCCTCGGCCTCGAGCCCGCGCCCGCCGCGCCGGTGGTGAGAGGCGCGCGGGGGGGCGATGCCGCGGACGCCGTCTCGCGCGTCGAGGCATACGTGCGGGCCCGGGACCTCTTCTTCGAGGGCCAGATCGCGCTCGCCGAGGAGCGCACGGGCGACGCGCTCGACCGCTACGTGGAGAGCGTCGAGGCGTCGGCGGACTTCGACGCGGGCTACCACCAGGTCCTGACCCTCGCGAACGTCGCGACGGACGTGGCTCGCGCGCGCCGGCTCGAGGCGGTCCAGGCACTCGCGCGGCTGCGTCCCGAACGCGGCGACCTGCGAACGCTGCAGCGGCAGCTGCGCTGACCGCCTGAGCGCGGGACGCCGAACTGCTACGATCGGCCGCGCGGACGGCCGACGCCCCGCGCCGACCAAGTCCCCGCCCCGCCGAGTCCCCACCCCAGCGAGTCCCCGGCCCACCGAGTCCTCGCCAGAGCGAGCACTCTGCGCGGGTTCTCCCCCCGAGGGACCCCACCTCGACGGCCCCCACCGAGATGGAACTCGACAAGCTCACCATCGACCGCGGTCCGGGCCCGAGGCGCGCGACGCGTCGGTCCACGAAGATCGTTCCGATCGCGCTCCTGGCCGCCGTTCTGGGCGGCCTCTACTTGGCGGCGCCCATGATCCGGCAGCGCCTCTCCGCCGCCCCGGCCGAGGCGCCGGAGGTGGCCGTCGCGCGGGCCGAACTCGTCGACCTCGCGCGTGCGCGGCCCGCGACCGCCGGCACCGAGAGCGCCACATCCGCGAATGGATACGTCGTCGCCCGGCGGCGCGCGGCGCTCTCCGCGGACACGCCGGGGCGCATCGTAGAGCTCAACGTCGAGGAAGGCAGCGTCGTATCGGCCGGAGACGTCGTCGCGCGCCTGTACGCCGATGAGGCCGAGGCCGCCGTGCGCGGGGCCGAGGCGGACCTCGCCGCGTCCCGGCTGGCGATCGACGCCGCCGTCGCCTCGACGAACAGCGCGCGCACGCGGCTCACCGAGGCCCGCGCGGCCGTCGACACCGCGCGCAGCCAGGCACGCGAGACCGAGGTCGCGCTCGGCCTCGGCGAGAACGAGGCGAAGCGCGCGACGCGCCTCTTCGAGCAGGGCGCCCTCCCGACCGAGCAGCGCGACCGCGCCGTATTCGGCGAGCTGCAGGCGCGCGCCCGCGACGAGGCCGCACGCGCCCGGGTCACGCGCTCCGAGGCCGCCGTCTCCGCGGCCGACGCCGAGGTGCAGGCGCTCGAGGTCGCCGAGGCCCAGGCCCGCGCACGCGTGCCCGCGGCCGAGGCCGCGCTCGACCGCGCGCGCGCCGTGCTCGACAAGACGTTCGTCCGCGCGCCGTTCGACGGCGTGGTCGTGCTGAAGGACGCCGAGGTCGGCGAGGTCGTGTCCCCCAATGCGCTGGGCGGCCAGAGCCGCGGCTCCGTCGCGACGATGGTCGACTTCTCGACGCTCGAGGTGCAGGTCGAGCTGCCGGAGACGATCCTCGGGTCCGTGACCCAGGACGGCGCCGCGTCCGTTTACTTCGACGCGTTCCCGGACGAGCGCTTCCCGGCGCGGGTCGACCGGATCTGGCCGACGGCGAACCGGCAGAAGGCGACGATCGAGCTGCGGGTCGTGCTCGACGCGACCGACCCGCGCCTGCGCCCCGAGATGGGCGCGCGCGTCGTGTTCGAGCGCCCCGCCGCGGACCCCGAGGAGCCCGCAGTGGAGGACGACAACGCCGCCGATCCCGAGCTCACGCTCGCCGTCCCGCGGACGGCCGTCGTCGAGCGCGACGGCGTGCGCGGCGTCTTCACGCTCGACGGAGACACCGTCCTCTTCCAGCCCGTCCGGACCGGCGCATCGCGCGGCGGACGGATCGCAATCGTGGACGGCCTCGAGGCGGGCGCCGAGTTCGCCGTGCGCCCCGGCCCGGACCTGCGCTCCGGCGCTACCGTGCGTCGGAAGCGCTGAGTCCGGCCGCGGCCGGACGCGCCGCCCGACGGCCCCCTTTCCCACAGCTCCCGCTCCGCCGGGACACGCCCCGGCCCCAGGACACCGAAGATCCCCACGATGACCGACACCGGTATCGACCTCGTCCAGGTCACGAAGACCTACACGCGCGCCGGAGAGACCGTGCGCGTGCTCGACGGTCTCGACCTCCGCATGGAGGGCGGGCGCTACTACGCGCTGATGGGCCCCTCGGGCTCCGGCAAGACGACGCTCCTGAACCTCGTCGGTGGGCTCGACCGGCCCGACTCCGGCAAGGTCGTGGTCGCGGGCGAGGACCTCGCCGGCCTCTCGCGCGCCGCGCTCTCCGACTGGCGCGGCGGCAACGTCGGGTTCGTGTTCCAGGGCTTCAACCTGATCCCCGTCCTGTCGGCCTTCGAGAACGTGGCGCTCCCCCTCGCGCTGACGCCGCTGTCGCGCAAGGAGCGCAAGGAGCGCGCCGAGTACGCGCTCGAGCTCGTCGGACTGTCCGACCGCATGGGACACCGGCCGCGCCAGCTCTCCGGCGGCCAGGAGCAGCGCTGCGCCATCGCGCGCGCCATCGTCACCGATCCGACCGTGATCCTGGCCGACGAGCCGACGGGCGACCTCGACCGCGACACGGCCGACCAGGTGCTCGAGCTCCTGCAGCGCCTCAACTCCGAGCTGTCGAAGACGATCCTGATGGTGACGCACGACCCGCACGCGGCCGAGACGGCGCAGCGCATCGTGCGTCTGGACAAGGGCCAGCTCATCGGGATCGAAGAGACCGCCTCGGCGGGGGCGCGCTGACCATGGAGCTCCTCCGACTCGCCTGGCGCGGCCTCACGCGCCGCAAGCTGCGGACCGTGCTGACGGTGGCTTCGCTGGCCGTCGCGTTCTTCCTGATGCTGACGCTGCGGTCGCTGGTGACGACGCTGAACGCGGGCGCCGAGGCCGCCAGCGCGAGCCGCCTCATCGTGCAGTCCGCGGTCAGCCTGTTCGTGGACCTGCCGCTCTCGTACCAGTCGAAGATCGAAACGGTCGACGGCGTCGCGGGCGTCAGCAAGTGGCAGTGGTTCGGCGGCTACTACCGCGAGGAATCGAACCGCTTCGCGCAGTTCGCCGTCGACCCCGCGATCACGCTCGACATCTACCCCGAGATGGAGCTCGAGGCAGGCGCCCGCGAAGCGTTCCTCGGCAACCGCAGAGGAGCCCTGATCGGCGAGGGGCTCGCGAAGAGCTACGGCTTCCAGGTCGGGGACACGGTCCCGATCCTGCCCGAGCTGTTCCCCCACCCCGACGGCGCCGGCGTCGCGTGGGAGTTCGAGGTCGCGGGCATCTACCGTCCGACGAAGGAGAGCTTCGACGCCAACATGCTGCTCTTCCACTGGGACTACTTCGAAGAGACCGTCGCCGCGGGCCAGAACGGCGAGGCGCCCGGGACCGGGACGTACGTTCTCGAGATCGAGCCCGGCTCCGACGCGACGGAGGTCATGGCGGGCGTCGACGCGCTCTTCGAGAACGGACCGCAGCGCGTGCAGGCGACCTCCGAGTCCGAGTTCCAGCGGCAGTTCGTGACGATGTTCGGCAACGTGCCGTTCTTCGTCTCGACCATCGGGGGCGGCGTGTTCCTCGCGATCCTCCTGGCGGTCGTGAACACGATGCTGATGGCCGGACGCGAGCAGACCCGCGACGTCGGGATCCTCAAGGCGCTCGGCTTCTCCGACGGCGACGCCGTCAAGATCCTCGTCGGACAGTCGCTCTTCATCAGCGTCCTCGGAGCGGGCCTCGGGTTCGTCCTGGCGCGCGCGACCGAGCCCGGGCTCGCGTCCGCGCTGGGCGCAATGTTCCCCGGCTACGCGATCCGACCCGAGACGATGGTCGGGGCCGGGATCCTTGCGCTCCTCATCGCGATCGCCGCGGGGATCGCGCCCGCGTGGCGGGCCGCGCGCCTCCAGACCGTGGACGCCCTCGGCGGGGACGAGTGACGCCTTGAAGTTCGTTCCGGTCAGCTACAACCTGCGCAGCCTTCTCGTGCGCCGCGGCCCGACCGTCCTGACCGTACTCGGCATCGCCGCGACGGTCGCGACCGTTGCGGGCGTCCTCGCGCTGCAGCAGGGCTTCGCGACGCTCTACGCCGAGAACGGCCGCGACGACGTCGCCGTCGTGCTGCGCCAGGGCGCGACGTCCGAAGGCGTCAGCGCCTTCGACCGACTCGGCGCGACGCGCCTCATCAAGTCGGCGCCCGAGTTCGCGAAGGACGAGAACGGCGCGCCGATCGCGGGCATGGAGTGCTTCCTCGCGGTGCGCCGCTTCCGCGTCGACGGCGGCGAGACCAACGTCCCGCTGCGCGGCGTGCAGCCCGTCACCCTGGACCTCCGCGCCGGTGAGCTCGAGGTCGTCGAGGGGCGACTCTTCGCGCAGGGCGCGGACGAGGTGGTCGTCGGCCGCCGCATCACCGACCGGATCCGCGACTGCCGCGTCGGCGACACGCTGCGGATCAACGTGACCCCCTTCAAGGTCGTCGGGGTGTTCGAGTGCGACGGACCGTTCGAGTCCGAGGTCTGGGGCGACTTCGACCGCATGCTCGCTGCCCTCGACCGCCCGGGCCCGAACCGGATCGTCGGGCTACTCGACGACCCCGGCGCCGTCGAGGCCTTCGACGCACGGCTGCAGTCCGACCCCGAGACGCCAGCAAAAGCGCAGAGCGAGCGCGCGTACCTCTCGTCGCAGACGGGCGTTCTGTCGGCGATCCTCGCGTTCCTCGGGGGCTTCCTCGGCCTCGTGATGGGGATCGCCGCCGTCTTCACAGCGACGAACACGATGCTGTCGGCCGTGGCGGCGCGCACGCACGAGATCGGCATCCTCCTCTCGACCGGCTTCCGCCCCGTGCCGATCTTCGCGTCGTTCCTCTTCGAGTCGGTCCTCGTCGGGCTCATCGGCGGCGTCGTCGGTGCCCTCCTCGTCCTACCGCTCAACGGGATCGAGACGGGGACGACCAACTTCCAGACCTTCACCGAGGTGGCGTTCGGCTTCCGCATCACGCCCACGGTGCTGGTGACGGCGATCCTCTTCAGCCTCGCGCTGGGCGCGCTCGGCGGCGCGCTGCCGGCGTGGCGCGCGGCGCGCATGAAACCGACGGACGCCCTGCGTCGGGGCTGAGGCCCGTCCGTCGGGACGCAGAGCGACCGCCGCGGAGCGGGAGCGCGAGCGAGCGCCCGCCACGGATCTAGCGCGGTCCGCTGGGGCTGGCGGCCACCAGTCGCGCGTGCACGGCGCCCGCATGGCCCGTCGCTGCGAGGCGCGCCGCGAGCGAGGCTTCCTCGTTCGACGCGCCTCGCGCCCGGGCCAGCCGCACCAGGGGCGCAAGGTGGCGCGGGTCCGCGGACCGCGCGAGGAGCCCCTGGCAGCCGTCCCAGAGGTCGTCGAGCAGAGCGCCACTCTCCGCGAGGAGCAGCGACGCACGCAGGATCCAGGCGGCCTTCGCCGGCGCGGCGTCCGGGGCCTCCGCGCCGAGATCGTCCAGCGCGCGCGCCGCCCACGCGTGCGCCGCCACTGCGTCACCGCCCATGAGCGCGCATTCGGCGCGCAGGACGCGCGCCGCCGCGCGCTCGTAGAGCAGGTCGGGGTTCTCGGCGTCGACGGCGACCAGCGGCGCGAGCGAGGCGAGCGACTCGTCGATCCCGTCCCGCGCGGCTTCTGTCCTCCCGAGCGCGAGGTGCGCGCTCGCGATCAACGCCCGGTGGATCGCGAGGGTGCGCACCCACTCCCCGTTCCCCGGGTCCCATTCGACGAGTTCGAGAAGGTCGACGAGTCGTCGCTCGAGCAGCGCAGCGGCCTCCTCGGCGCGGCCGCGGAGGAGGTCCACGCGCGCGACGCGCTGGTCCGCGACGATCGATGCGAGCGCGTGCCCGCGGTGCTCGGGATCGGCGCGTGCGGCGTCCCTCCACGCAGCGGACGACGCGTGGGCCGCTGCGGCCGAAGCGGCCAGGTCGCCGTCGGCGAGCGCCGCCTCGCACACCCACGACTCGGCGGAGGCGAGCTCCTCGCGCAGCATCGGATCGTCCGGCTCCTCGGCGAGCATCCGTCGCCACGACGACGCGGCCTGCGCGAACGACGCGCGCGCCTCGCCCGGATCGGAGAGCTTCAGGTGCGCTGCGCCGAGGCTCTGTGCCGCCCAGGCGACCTCCTGGGCGAGGGCGCCGTCGTCGGGGGTCTCCTCGAGGAGCGCTGCGGAGGTGTCGTGGTAGCTCTGGAACCAGCGCAGCGCCTCGGGCCAGTCGCGGCGCACGTACGCGACGTCGCCGACGTAGAACTGCGCCTGACCGAGCTCGAAGCGGCGCTCCCGCTCCGCGGGGTCGCGCTCGACGAGGACATCGAGCCACGCGCACGACGTGCGGAATGCGGCGTCCGCCCGGTCGAGGCGATCGTCGGCCTTGTCGCGCCAGACCTCGCCGAAGTGCCGGAGCGTGCGGGCGCGGCTCATGAGCTGGTCGTCGCTGAGGCCCGCCGTGTCGAGCGACTCGAAGAACTCGCTCGAACGCACGCAGATGTCCTCGAGCACGTCGAGCCGTCCGATCCCGTCGAGCTTCTGCCACAGGTCGTAGTGCATGAAGTCGATCAGGCCGTCCGCGCGCGCGAGGTTCTCGCGCGACGTGGCGTTCGCAGCCCGTAGGTCGTACGTGTACTTCCCGGCGGCGGCGAGCGCGGCGAGTCCCATCGCTGCCGCGACGACGCGGCGCGCGCGCCGACGGGGCGCGCCGAGGATCCACTCGAGCCTCTCGCGCGCGGCGGTGGCGGATGGACGGGCCTCGGGATGGTGCGCGCACAGCTCGTCGACCAGCCGCTGAACGTCCGCGCGCGCGCGCCGGATCGGCTGGCGCTCTCCCGCCTCGACGCGCCGCAGAAGCTCGAGCGGTGAGAGGCCACGCTCGCGCGCGGGCGCGCCGCCGACGAGTTCCTGCACGAGGAGCCCGAGCGAGTACACGTCCGAGGCGGCGCCGGCCTCTTCGCCGCGCGCCTGCTCGGGGCTCATGTACTCGAGCGTGCCGATGACGGCGCCGGAGCGCGTCAGACCCGGGACGCCGCCGAACCGCGGAGGCTCGGCCGTTCCCGCGGAGATCGGGCGCGCGCGCTCGGTGTCCCGCAGCGCCCGCGCGACGCCGAAGTCGAGCACCTTCACGCCTCCCTCGCTCGTCACCATCACGTTGGACGGCTTCAGGTCGCGGTGCACGATCCCCGCGCGATGCGCAGCTTCGAGCGCGGAGGCGATCCGCCGGCACAGTTCGAGGGCGCGGAGCGGACGTCCGCGCAGCCGCGCTGGATCGAGCGGCCGGCCGTCGACGAGCTCGAGGACGAGGTAGTCGGCCTCCGGAGTCTCGAGGTAGTCGTGGATCCGGCAGATACCCGGGTGATCGAGCTGCCCGAGGATCCGTGCCTCCCGTCGGAACCGAGCGCGGGCCTCGTCCGAGAGGCGGGCCTCCGGGTGGATGGCCTTCAGCGCGACGTCGCGGCCCAGTCGCTCGTCGCGCGCGACGTGGATCTCTCCCATGCCGCCGCGTCCGAGCGGGCGCACGATGGTCAGATGGCGCACGCGGGCCCCCGGCGCGAGCGCGGACGCGCCGGCGCTCCGCGAGGGAGCGTCCGGCGCGTTCGGCGCCCCGAAGGCGGCCTCGAGCGCGCGGTCGAGCGCGCGCTCGGGGTTCGACGTCCGCGGGTCGGCGTCCATGGAGCTGATCCCTGGAGCCCCGGGCTCAGCCGATGGTCGCGCGGTTCCGGAGCCGCGGGTCCATGCGATGCGACCGCTTCTTCTTGTCCTTGATCTCGAGCGTGTACTCGTAGAGGCCCTCGTCGGCGGTGTCGGACACGAGGACGCGCGTTCCGTCGGCGGCGATGACGTCGAAACCCTCGGCGGGGCCGGAGCCCAGCGTCACGAGGACGTTCTCGACCTGGACGTCCGCGCCTGCGCGCGGCTGGAAGTCGATCAGCGTACCGGGACCGGCGGGGACCTCGATGTCGCCCGGCTTCGGCCCCTTGATCCCGACCTCGACCATCGCGACGGGCTCACCGCCGATCTCGTCGACCGCAACCACGAAGGTCGGCACGATCTGAGCGATCGAACCGAGCGCCGCGCCGGGCCCGAACGTGGCGAAGGCGTTGGGGACGCCGTTCACGAGATCCGCGTAGACGTCGAGCCGCGTCGTCACAGCGTCGGCGAGCTGCTGACCGTCGGCCGCGGTGAAGCGGGCGCAAAGGAGCGGCGACGTGACCTCGACGGCGGGCGGTTCCGTGTCGGGCGGCAGCGCCGCCCCGAGGACGGTATGGGTCACGCCGGTCTCGCCGACGCAGCCCTCGAGCCACGACTGGAACTCCGGAGTGCCGACCTCCGCCGGCGCGAGCTGGAGTTCGGAGGTCGATGACCCGTTCGAGCCCGGCGGGACCTGCGTGATCTGGACGAGCGGCAGCGCGCCCACCGGCGCGCTCCCGATCTCGTACAGGCTGCCGACGGGACCCACGAACTCGGTGCCGGGGATCACCGCCGAACTGACGGAGTAGTGGATCGCGCGGTAGGTGTGGGTCCCGTACACGGACGGGGTGGTGTTGCGGAACGCGTAGAGCGGGACCTTGCGCAGGAGGAGAGGGGTGGCAGCGGCGCGGGAGGCCGCCTGGGCGGGATTGGAGAGGGACATGGCGTAGGGCGGAGGAAACCGCTCGGGGGGGACGGGACCGCCGCGGGGACGGAGCGGAGGGAGCCGCTCGCTGGCAGGGACCCTAGGTTGCCCGGCGCCGCACGATCCGCCAACGGCGGGTTGGCGCGCGCTGCGCTCGGTTCTGTCCATCCGCCGGATTGGCGCGTTCGCGCGATGGGAACTACCTTTTCTTCGATGGCGAGCCCCGCGACCTGCTGGACCCTCCTCCGCGACGCGGCGGACGAGCGGGACGGAGCGCGCGAGCGCTTCGCGCGGCTCTATCTGCCGGTCGTTCAGGGCTATCTCGGCCAGCGCTGGCGTGGATTCGGACGCCAGGAGGACATCGAGGACGCGTCGCAGCAGGTCCTGCTCGAGTGCATCCGTCCGGACGGCGCCCTCCAGAACGCACCCGAGCGCGCCGAGCGCGGGTTCCGCGCGTACCTCTACGGCGTCACGGCGAACGTCGCGCGCCGGCTCGAGGAGAGCCGACGCGACCGGCGCGTGCGCCAGGCCGAGGACAGCGCCGTCGTGCACGGCCTCGAGGCGGGTGACGACCCCGCGTCGGCGGTCTTCGACCGGGGCTGGGCGACGGCGCTCGCGCGCGAAGCCGGCGAGCGCCACCGCTCGTCCGCGGACCCCGGCGACGAGCGCTCCGTGCGCCAGGTGCGCCTCCTCGAGCTGAGGTTCGGCGAGGGGCTTCCGATCCGCGAGATCGCGGCGCGCTGGGGAGCCGACCCCGCGGAGCTGCACCACGAGTACGCGACGGCGCGCAAGCGTTACCTCGCATGCCTGCGCGAGGTGATCCGCTTCCACCACCCGGACTCACCGAAGGGCGCCGAGCGCGAGCTCGAGGACGTCCTCGCCACGCTTGGGTAAGAGCGAGAGCGAGGACTGAGGACGGCCCCGCTCCCACCCGGCGCCGGGCCCGTCAGTTCCGCGACGGGAAGATGCCCGTCAGCGCGATGCAGTAGTTGAGCGCAAGGAAGGGCTGCATGTTGTCGTGCGCCGCGCCGCCGCCGGACTGCGCGATCATGCCCGAGTTCATGGTCTGGTCGCTGCTGGCGGAGTACACGTCGTCGGCGCCGGCCCTGTCGCCCGCCGGGAAGTTCCCGCGCGGCGTTCCGAGGCTGCCCTGCGCCTCGAAGCAGCGCACGTCGTGGCCGTGCGCCGGGATCTGGTTCACGGTGAGCGTGACCGTCTCCTCGCCCCCCTTCTGCCCGAGGTTCCGGTTGCTCAGCCCGGGCCCGTGCCCCTCGTGCATCGGCGTGCGCCCGCGGAGGTCCGGAAGCCCGAACGTGGTCCGTCCGTCGCCGCCGTACGTCGTGCCGAGGATCGAGAAGAGGGCCGAATGGGAGGTGATGTCGAGCAGCTGCCCGTCGCACTTGGCCCAGCCGCGCGGCGCAAAGTTGCCGGCGAAGAGCATGATCTGTCCGATGAAGGGTTCCATGGCGTGAGGTCGTTCGAGGGAGTTGGGGGGGATGAGCGCGTGGAGCCGGATGCGTCCTTGGAGGCCGCGGATCCACCGCTCGGGTGCCGTCCATCCAGGGGGCGAAAGGACTCGCGGACGGAATCCGAGGTTTCTCGATCGACGGATGGACCGCGCGCGCCCGGGGCGCCGGGCATGGGGTCGCCGTCTCGATCGTGCGCACGCGCGTCCTCGCACGTCTTGCGCGGCGGGCGTCGAGCGCCGCGCGCCTGAGGTTTGTGACAGACTGCCCGCACCCCCCAACGCCGAACCACGGCCGACGAACCCCATGACGAGCGCGCTTCCCCTGCTCTCTCTCCTCCTCCCTGCCGCAGCCCAGGACGTCGAACTCGTCTCGCGCGCAGCAGCTTCCTCCGCAGTCCTGCCCGCGCGATTCGTCGACGCGAGCGCCGACGCACGCTTCGTTCTCGTCTCGAGCGAGGCTCCGAACGTGCTCCCCGGCCAGGTCGACCCGACCGACTCGTCGGACCTGTTCCTGGTCGACAGGACGGCCGGCACGACGGCCCTCGTCACGCACCGCGGAGACCAGGTCACCGCGAGCTCGGCGGGCGCGACCCTCGGCGCGGTGAGCGAAGACGGCCGCACGGTCGTGTTCCTCTCGGGCGAGGTCGGGCTCGTCGCCGGCTTCGACTCGCTGGGGAACCGCCAGGCGTACGCCTACGACGCCGCGACGGGCAGCGTCACGCCGCTGACGCGGAGCGCGGCGCAGCCGAACCAGGGCGGGAACGGGGACACGGACCAGATCTCCATGGATGCGGCCGGACGCATCGCGGCCGTGCGCTCGCGCGCCACGGACCTCGTCCCGGGCTTCGTCGACGGCGGCGCCGGGCCGGACGCGTTCGCGTACCTCCTGGCGACGGGGGCGCCGGTCCTCGTCAGCCGCGACGCCGCGAACCCGAACCTGGGCTCGGGTCCCCTACCGCCCACGAACTCGTCCGGGCTGACCGACGTCTTCGTGTCGCGCGACGGGTCGCACGTCACGTTCTCGACGAGCGCGACGAACGTGCTCGCTGGCTACTCCAATCCCGGCCCGTTCAACCCGACGGGCGTCTATCTGACGGAGATCGCGACGGGCGCCGTCACGCTCGTCAATCGGCGCGCGGGCCAGCCGACGACGGTCTCGGAGGACTCGGGGGAGTTCCTCGGCATGACCCCGGACGCGTCGCGGGTCCTCCTCCGCTCGGGGGGCGACGATCTCGATCCCGGCGAGCCCTTCGGCTTCACCCGCGGGCTCTACGTCTTCGACCGCCCCGCGGGGACGAACAGCTTCATTGCGGGGGACGTGTCCTCGGCGCGCATCAGCGACGACGGCGGCCGCGTGGTGCTCGCCAGCCGGCGCGACGCGGGCAGCCTGCTCGCCGGCGCGGACGACCAGAACTCGCGCGACGACCTCTTCGTCCACGACGTCGCCGCAGGCGCGATCGTGGCGATCGTGAATCACGACGCGGGGCAGCCGCTCGTGACTCCGTTCGTCGGCTCGCTCGGGAACTGGACCCTCGACGCGACCGGCACCCGGGTCGCGTTCGCCCATTCCGCGGAGTCGCTGCTCGCCGGGTACTCGTCCCCGAGCCCCGTGCCCGTGAGCTCCACCTTCGTGCGCGATCTGACGACCGGCGGCCTCGAGCTGCTCTCGCGCGACGCCGGCGCGCCGCTGGTCGGAGCCGACCTCCCCGACGCGCCCTCCTTCATCAACTCGGACGGCAGCGTCGTCCTGCGCGGCGGACGGGCCGGCAACCTGGACTCGGGCCCCGTCGGCCCGCTGGGCGCGCTCTACGCGTCCTTCGGTGGACTCCCCGGTGTGCCGCTCCTGACCGCGGGCGGTCCGATCAGCGCGACGGCCGATGCGCCCACGGACCTCTTCCAGGCGAACGGTCTCTTCGGGGACGCGGTCCCGCGCAGGACGATGAGTGCGGACGGCCGCTACGTCATCGTCGACACCGAGGCCTCGAACCTGATCCCCGGAGCAGCGCCGTACTCGTTCGGCGCTGCCTATCTCGTGGACCGCGCCACCGGCTCGGTCCGTCTCGTCAACCACCGCGGCGACGAGCTCACGCCGACCGCCACCCTCCAGTCGCTCAACGTCTCGGCCGACGGGAGCACCGTGGTCTTCGCCGCGTCGGGCTTCGACGACCTCGTCCCGGGGCTCGCGGACAGCGGATTCCGGATCACCGTCTTCGCGATGGACACCGCTACAGGTACGGTCGAGGCTCTGAGCTCGAGCGCGCTGAACCCCGGCACCGTGTCGAACCTGAACTCCTTCGATCCCACGGTGAGCGATGACGGCCGGTACGTCGTCTACCTCAGCGGCGCGACCGATCTGGTGCCGGGGACGGTCGATACGGGCACCTTCGCGGACGTGTTCCTCGTCGACCGCCAGACGGGGACCCGCACCCTCGTGACACGGGCCGCCGGCACGAACGAGGCCGCGGACCGATTCTCCTCGCGGGCGAGCATCAGCCCCGACGGCTCGACGGTCGTCTTCGACAGCGAGGCGCGCGATCTCGTGACGGGGTTCCAGGACCGCTCCTCGCTCGGCGGGGACGTGTTCGCGTACGACGTCGCGAGCGGCGTGAACCGCCTCGTGAGCCACGTGCCCGGCGCGCCGCTCATCGGCGGCGACCAGGTCTCGGAGGACGCGCGGATCGCGGCCGGGGTCATCGTGTTCGAGAGCCGCGCCAGCGACCTCGTCCCCGGCTTCGCACCGAGCTTCTCGAACGCCCGCCACCTCTACTGGAGCGGCCCGTCTTCAGGGATCGCGCCCGTGGCGCGCAGCGCGAACGATCCGACCACGAGCCCGGGCGGGTTCACCGAGAACCCGATCCTGAGCCGGGACGGCTCGTCCGTGATCTTCGAGTCGACCGCGCTCGACGTCGTCCCCGGCTTCGTCGACCGCAACGGCATCGTGCGCGCCGACCTCTACCACGCGGACCTCGCGAGCGGAGCGATCACGCTCCTCGGGCACGCCGCGGGCCAGACCACCGTCGGGTCGAACTCCGAGTTCCCCTTCGCCGACCTCTCGGACGACGGGCGCCGCGTGCTGCTCGTGAACCGCTCCACCGACGTCGTGCCGAACCAGGCGCAGGTCGGCTACGCGGACCAGAACGCGTTCGTGATCGACCTCGACCTCGGCACCGCGGAGATCCTCGCGCGCCCGGCGGGGAGCACCGAGACGGAGGGCCCCCTGACCGCGGAGCTGTCGGGCGACGGGCGCTCCCTGCTCGTCTCGATCGACGACCCGAGTTTCGTCGCGAACGACCTGAACACGTCCCCCGACGTGCTCCTGTTCGACGTGAAGCGGCCGTGCGTCGGGACCTCGATCTGCGACGGGGCGGTCAACTCGACGGGCCGCGCCGGCGAGCTCTGCATGTCCGGCAGCGACGTGGCCGCCCTCGACGTGCTGACCGCCGAGATCGACGCGCTGCCCCCGCAGACCTTCGGGCTCCTCGTCGTTTCGACGGGCTTCGGCTTGGTGCCGAACCCGGCGGGCAGCCAGGGCGATCTGTGCATCGACGGCGCGGGTCTGAGCCGCTACTCGGACGACGTCTTCGACAGCGGACCCGCGGGCCGCGCCTCGATCGACCTCGACCTCAGCCGCATCCCCTCGGGCACCGTGTTCGTCGCCGCCATGGCCGGCGCGACCTACAACTGGCAGGCGTGGTACCGGGACGTCGTCGGCGGAGCGCAGACCTCGAACTTCACCGGGGCACGGAGCGTGCTGTTCAGGTGAACGGGCCGTGCTCGGGTCGTGCGCAATCGCACGATTTCCCCCGACCACGTGCGCGGATTCTGCGGATCCGCGCCTCGCTCTGCGGTAGTACGCGCACGTCCGCCGAGGTAGCACTCGGTCGAAAGTGTCCCTTTGCGTCCCGCCTCGCCCGCCGCTCTCGCGCGGCGCGGCGACGCTGGGCTCCCTACCACCACCCGATCGCGCCCGCCGCCGCTCGCTCGCCATGCTGAGCCCCTTCCTCGCGCTCGCCCTCGCGCCCGCCGCCTGCCCCATCGCCTGCCCCGCCGGCCCCCAGGACCTCGAGCTCCTCAGCGCCGCCGCGTTCCCCTCCGACCGGCCGAACAGCACGTTCGTCGACGCGAGCGACGACGGCCGATTCGTGCTGGTACAGAGCACCTCGCCGAGCGTGGTGCCCGGGCAACGCGACGGCGGGACGAGCGACGACCTCTTCGTCGTGGACCGCGCGACCGGCACGGCCAGGCTCGTCAGCCACACGGGCGATGGCGTTACGACCGCCACTTCCCTGGCGCTCCTCTCGAGCGCGAAGATCAGCGGGAACGGCGCGATCGTCGTGTTCGTGACCGAGCGAGATCTTCTTCCAGGCTTCGACAACCGCGGGCACCGCCAGGTCTACCGCTTCGACGTCGTGAGCGGTGCCCTCAGCCCCCTGACGCGGAGCGCCTCGAATGCGAGCCGCGGCGGGAACGGCGACTCGTTCCGGGTCGACATCGACACGAACGGGAGGGTCGCGGCGATCGCCAGCAGCGCGACCGATCTGATCGCGGGCTTCGTCGACGGCGGCCCCGGCGACGACGTCTTCGCGTACCTCCTGGGTCAGAACGCGCCGGTTCTCGTCTCGCAGGACGCCCTGGACCCGGATCGAGGGATGGCCTCGAGCCTCTCGACCGCGGACGTCGGCGAAGTCGTCGTGTCCGGATCGGGCGAGCGCGTCGCCTTCGTCGCGCGCGCGGTCAACCTCGTCCCGGGCTTCCAGGCCCCCGCGAGCTCTCCGCTCCCGCCGGGCGCGCTGTACGTGCGGAACCTCACCGCGGGCACGACGACGCTCGTGTCGCGCGCCGCGGGATCCGTCGCGACGGCTGCGGCCGGGAACGCGCTCCTTGTCGACACGGACTTCGACGGGGACCGCCTCGCGTACGTGTCCGCCGCGAACGACCTGGTGGCGGGACAGAACACGCCCGCCCCCGGCAGCTCACAGGTCTATCTCTTCGACGAGGCGACGGGCACGAACCAGCTCGTGTCCCGCCGCGGCCTCGACCCGCAGCTGGCTCCCGGCGGGGTCGCCGGCCCGCCGATCCTCTCGTCCGACGGGACGCGCGTCGTGTTCGCGCACTCAGGCACCGGGCTCCTGACCGGTTCGGTGGACGCGAACGGCCAGTCGGATCTCTTCGTCTTCGACACGGCGGCCGCGCGGGTGGTGTCCCTGGTGACGCACGCGACGGGTCAGCCGATGCTCGCGAGTCCGGCGGGTGGGCTCGGCTCCTACGCGAGCGACGACGCGGGCACGCGTATCTCGTTCACGCACACCGCCGACGATCTCCTCGCCGGCTTCTCCCACCCGGGGCCCGCGGCTCCGAACTCGTACCGGCGCGACCTCTCGACGGGTGCGCTCGAGCTCCTCTCGCGGGACGCCGCCGACCCGAACGCGGGCGCGAACGACGAGGACCGGGTCGTGGGCACGAGCGACGACGGGTCGATCGTCTTCAGGGACAGCCGGGCCTTGAACCTCGACTCCGGGGTCACGGCGGGTCCGAACACCGTGCTCGCGTCGGGCGCGCCGGGGCAGCCGGCTGAGGCGGTGCTCGAGTCGAACGGCCCGGACAGTGCGACGGCGGACGGGATCGCGTCGATAGGGAATCGGCGGCAGGACCTGCGGCGCGACCAGACGAGCGACGACGGCCGCTGGGTCCTCCTCTCATCGACGGCCTCCAACCTGGCAGCCGGCGTCGTGCGCACGGAGATCGGCCCGCACCTCTACCTCCTCGACAGGGCGGCCGGCGACGTGCGACTGGTCAACCACACGGGCGACGGGGTCACGACGGCGAAGGACGTGCGAGAGCCCTCGATCAGCGGCGACGGAAGCACCGTCCTCTTCTTGACGCGAGGCGTGGGTGACCTCGTCCTCGGGTTCGACGACGACGGCGCCCTCTTCCGCACCCTCTTCACGATGGACACCGAGACGCGCGCCGTCGAGGTCCTGACGGCGAGCGCTGCGATACCCGGGCGCCCCTCCGACGGGCGCGTCCAGGACTACGACGTGAGCGACGACGGGAACCTCATCGTCGTTCAGTCCAGCGCCACCGACCTCGTGCCGGGTGTCGTCGACACGAACGGGGAGGACGAGATCGTCCTCATCGACCGCGTGGCGGGCACCCGAACGCTCGTGACACGCAGCGCGTCGACAGGGGGCACGGCGAACGGCCGCTCGGCCTTCCCGCGGATCGACCCGTTCGGCACGACCATCGTCTTCGAGAGCAGCGCGACCGACCTCGTTGCGGGCGGCCTCGCTGGCCCCGCCGGGAAGCAGGTGTACGCATACGACGTTGCGACCGGTGCGACTCGGCTCGTGAGCCACGCCGCCGGCGCGCCGCTCGAGCGCGGTGATGGTCCGTCGAGCGCGCCCCAGATCGCCGCCGACGGGACGATCGCGTTCCTGAGCACCGCCACGGACCTCGTCCCTGGCTACGTCGAGGGGGGCTTCGCCGTTCTCGACCTGTTCTTCGAGCGAACCGGACAGAGCATCGAGCTCGCGCTCGGCGATGCGGCGCAGACGCTCGTGGGGCTCGACCGCCGCGTGGAGGATTTCCAGCTCAGCCGCGACGGCTCGGCCCTCGTGCTTCGCACAGACGCCCAGAACGCGGTCCCCGGGTTCGTCGATCGGAACGGAGTCTCCGTCGCGGGCGCGGCCCCGCGCGTCGACCTCTTCCACGTCGATCTCTTCAGCGGCGACGTCGAGCTCGTGGGGAACCTCGCCGGACAATCCAACGTGGGCAGCGAGGACGGCGACGTCCGGTACCAGCTCTCAGGGAACGGTCGGCGCATCGTCTGGAGCAGCGGCTCGAGCGACGTCGTCCCGGTGCAGCCCGCGTTGGGCTTCCCCGAGTACAACCTGTTCGTTTGCGACACCGAGTCCGCGACGACCGAACTCGCGCTCGTTACTCCTGCTGGCGGCACCTTCGAAGAGGACGGAGTCTTCCCGGGAGAGTTCATGCTTTCCGACAACGGTCGCTTCCTGGACGTGACAACGCCCGAGCCCGGCTACGTCGACGACGACCTCAACGGCGCGACCGACGTGTTCCGCATCGATCTGGGGCTTCAGGCCGTCGGTACCCAGGTCTGCGCAGGCGTCCCGGATCCGTTGACCGGCGTGGCGCCGATCCTGCAGCTGAGCGGCAGCACCGTTGCCGCGGCCAACGCGCTCGAGCTCACGATCTCGTCCCTGCCGCCGAACGCGTTCCTCCTGCCGCTGGTCTCACAGGACTTCGGCTTCCTGGCGAACCCCGGCGGGAGCACGGGCAACCTCTGCATCAACGGCCCGACCCTGGGGAGGAGCGACGCCGGGGTGTTCTTCGGCGGCCTGCCGGGGATCGTCTCGACGCCCATCAACCTCACGCTGATCCGGCAGGGCACCGGCTTCACGAGCGCGACGGCCGGCTCGACCTTCGCCTGGCAGGCGTGGTACCGGGCCGCCGTCGGCGGCGTGCTCGTGACGCACCTGACCGAAGCGCGGAGCGTCACGTTCCGCTGAGTCCCGCCCTGCGCGATCCATGGCGAGGTGAGCGCCGCCCCGGCGGCGCTCACCTCGCCTCACGCCTCCGCGCGGTGCAGCACCATCTGCGGGAACGGGATCTCCCAGCCGTGCACGTTGCACGCCTCGATGCAGAGGCGCGCGAGCGAGCGCTCGACCAGCTCGATCATGGGCGCCGCCTCACCCGCCATGTCCGCCTCGACCTCGTAGACGATCGCACTGTCGCCGGCCTCGAGGATCTCGACGCTGACCTGACGGATGTGCGCGCGTTCGACGACGCGCCCGAGCCCCTCGTCGACGTGCGTGCGCAGCTTCTCGACGATCGAGTCCGTCGCCTCCGCCTGGTGGACGTAGCCGATGCCGAACTGGACCTCGGCGCGGTAGCCGCCCGACAGGTTGTCCGGTGAAGCGCCGAGGAAGTCAGGCGTGGCGTAGGTGACGCGGGAGCCGCCGGCGACGCGCAGCTCGACGTGCTCGGGGCTCTGGCTCACGACCACGCCGCGCACGCCGTCGGACAGGCGCACGAAGTCGCCCCGCCGCGTCGGGAACCAGGGTTCGTTCGGGCCCGACGGCCGCGAGTGCAGCCCGATCAGCTCGCGCACGGGCAGCGTCGTCCGCGCGCCCTCGAGCAGCGGGTTGTCGAGGTCCGTGTAGAGGTCGAGCCGCTCGACGCGGTACGGAACGCCGTCCTTCAGCACGCGCTCGCCCTCCTGCACTGCGCCGAGATTGAGCAGCAGCGTGACCTGCTCGATCGCGCCGGGGATCATCTTGATGCCCGCCCACGCGAGCGCGAGCAGGAGCACCCCGAACGCGCCGATCAGGAGCCAGTCGTGGCGCAGGTTGAACACGGCGAGCATCGCGCCGGTCGACGCGGCGACTGTGACGACGTGGAACGCGAGATCGAAGAGGCGTGCGCCGAACGAGCGTCGACGGTTCCGGCGCCCGCGCGCCTTGACGACGGCGCGCCCGACCAGCCGCAGGGCCACGAAGACGAGCGCGAACGCACCGAACCCGTAGACGAGGCTGAGCCCCCGGTCGCGGAAGAAGCTCGACGCGGCCTGCTCGGCCGCCGCGCGCGTATCGACGCGCTCGGACATCCGATTGTCGCGCTGGAGCTCGAGCGCCGACGCGAGGTTCCGAGACCGGTCCGCCCGGTCCTGCCATTCATCGCGCATCGACCCGAGCTCCGCGCGCACTCCGGGGTCCTCGGCCCAAACCAGCATGCGCTCGAGCCCGGCGACCGCGCGCCGCGCCATCGCCTCGCGGCGCCGCGCGTCCGCGCCGGAGCGGCGCAGGCGCTCGATCGTGCGCGCGTTCTCGGTCGCGTCCTTCATCATCACGACGAAGGGTTCGACGAGCGCCTCGAGCTCCGTGTTGAGGTCGAACTTCGCTCCGTCGTCGCCGAGGAAGTCGGACTCGGACACGCCCGTCGACAGCGCGGCGATCTGCACCTCGAGTTCCGCGATCTCCGCGTCGAGCGCATCGGCCTCCGCGGGATCGACGCCCGGCGCGCGCCGCTTGGCCTCGGCGGCCCGCTTGTCCGCGACCAGCTCACGGATGCGCGCCAGCGCCTGTCCCATCGGAGACGCAGCGGGCGTCTCCGGCTCGGCGTCCGAACCGGGCTCGGTCGCGGACTCGGCGGGCTCGGCAGGACCGGTCTCCTGCTCAGCGGTCTCGGCGGCTCCCAGCCCTCCGTCCCCGGCCGGCGCGGGCGGCGAGGTCTCCAGGCCACGCTCCGTCTGCGCGGGTCCGGCGGAGTCCGGAACGGCGTGGACGCAATCCGCGAGGGCGAGGGCGGGGACGAGCAGAAGTGCGAGCCGCGCGGCTGCGCGGAGGGGGGCGTCGATTCGAGTCATGGGGCTTTGGGCGCGCGCCGCGGCGCGGCTCCCGAGCCTACAGATCCACCGACACGAACTCACCGGCGGCGCTTCGCGCGCGCGGTCGGCTGAGCGGTGAGGGGGTTCTCGGGCCACGGGTGCTTGGGGTACCGCCCGCGCAGGTCCTTGCGCACCTGCGCGTAGGTCGTACCCCAGAAACTCGCGAGGTCGTCGGTCACCTGCTGCGGGCGGCCGTTCGGCGCAAGGAGATGGAGCAGGACCGGTACTCGCCCCCGGGCCACGCGCGGGGTTTCGAGCAGGCCGAACAGTTCCTGGATCTTGACGGCGAGCACCGGAGCCGAGGACCCGTCCCCGTAATCCAGCCGCAAGTGACTCCCGCTCGGGACCTCGATCCGCTCGGGCGCCTCCAAGTCGAGAGCGGAGCGCTGCGCGTGGGAGAGCGTCCCGAGCAGAACGGCGAGCGGACGGCGCCTCTGGAGGTCGGAGTAGCTGCGCGCGCCGGACACGAGCATCGGAAGCAGCGCCGCGAGCGCGGCATCGTCCGTGGCGGGCAGCTCGAGTTCGGGCGCGTGTATGCGCAGCAGCTCGAGCCGCGCGAGGAGCGTGGCCGTGTCCCTGTCCCGCTCGAGTGCCTCCGTGTCGAGACCCAGCGCGACGCGCGGCTCGGCGCGCGCCGCATCGAGCAGGACATCCTCGACCTCCGGCCCGGCCCCGAGCGGCTGGTCCTTCTCCGCCAGCACGAGCGCCCCGAGCATCTCGCGCCGCTTGCCGACAACCTTCCTTGCGGCGGGATCGAACACGGGCCGCGTCGAGATCCGCACCTCGCCCCCGTCGACCCACTCGCGCGCGACGCCCGACGCCACCCAGACGATGTCGTCGTCGGCTGCACGCGCGGCCGAGCCCACCCGCACGGCGACGAACAGCTCCGACTCCGTGACCCCGCTCGAGCGCCCGAGCTGCACGCCCCTGCCCCCCACCATGCGGGCGCGCGGCGCGCCCCGGTCGGTGCGCGCCCCGTCGCCCTCGCGTCGCACGCACAGGCGATCGGGGAAGCCCGCCAGCACGGACCGAGCGAGGGCGTCGGCGTCCCGACGGTCGCCGCGGCGCGCGTCCTTCGGGAGCGCGCGCAGAACGGAGTCCCGGACGCGCAGCACGCCGCGCGCGGCGGCCGGCGCGACCTCGAGCGGGCCATGCCGCCTGGCACGGCCGCCGCTGTCCTCGAAGGCCTCGAGCGCGCGGACGCGCTCCTCGACGTCGGAGTCGCAGGCGTCCCGCGACGCGGCGTCGGACCGGCGGAACGGCTCGCGCTCGGACAGCATCGCCGCTGCGAGCGCCGCGCCCTCCGCGTCCCCGCGCGCGGCGCCGTCGAGCACGAGCGCGGCGAGGCGCGGGTGCAGCGGCAGGCGCGCGATGCGCTCGCCGAGGCGCGTGATGCGGCCCGACGCGTCGGTCGCGCCGAGCATCCCCAGGAGCTCCTCAGCCGCGCGGAGGGCGCGCGGCGCGGGCGCTTCGAACCACGGGAACGCGGCGAGGTCGCGCTCGCCCCAGCGCAGGAGCGCGAGCGCCGCGCCCGCGAGGTCGGCCCGCCGGATCTCGGGCACGAGGAACGGCTCGAGGGTGCGGTCGTCGATCGCGCTCCACAGCCGGACGCAGACGCCCGGACCGAGCCGCCCCGCGCGACCGGCGCGCTGGTCCGCAGCCGCACGGTCGATGCGCTCGACCTCGAGCCGATCGACTCCGCTCTCCGCGTCGTGGCGCAGCACGCGCGCGGTGCCCGCGTCGACGACCGCGTCCACGCCGGCGACCGTGACGCTCGACTCGGCGACGTTCGTCGCGAGCACGACGCGTCGCCGCGGCCCGGCGCGGAGCGCGGCGTCCTGCTCGTCGGGCGAGAGGTCGCCGTACAGCGGCAACACGTCGACGTCCTTCCGGCCTGCAAAGCGCTCCTGCGCCCGACGGATCTCGCCGACGCCCGCGAGGAACACGAGCACGTCGCCCGCGCCCCGCTCCAGCGCCTCGGCGACGCCGCGGGCGACGTGGTCCTCCGCTCGCTCGTCGCGCACCGCCGGGACGAACACGGTCTCGACCGGGTGGGCGCGCCCCTCGCTCACGACGACGGGCGCGTCCCCGAGGAACCGCGCGACCGGCTCGGGGTCGAGGGTCGCCGACATCACGACGAGGTCGAGGTCGTCGCGCACCTCGCGCGCCGTCCGCGCGGCCATCGCGAGCGCCAGGTCCGCGTCGAGGGAGCGCTCGTGGAACTCGTCGAACACGACGGCGGCGACGCCGTCCAGGAACGGATCCGCCTGCAGCCGCGAGAGGAAGACGCCCTCCGTGCAGAAGAGGATCTCCGTGGCGTCCGACGCGCGCCGGTCGAAGCGGACGTGGTGCCCGACGCGCTCCCCCACGCGCACGCCGAGCTCTGCGGCCACCCTGCGCGCGGCCGCCCGGGCGGCGATCCTGCGCGGCTCGAGCACGACGACCTGGCCCGCGCCGCGGCGGAGCCCCGACAGCGCGACGGGCACGCGCGTGGTCTTGCCCGCGCCAGGCGGCGCGACGAGCACCGCGCGCCGCGTCCGCGCAACGGCGCTGACGAGGTCCGCGAGGACGTCGTCGATCGAAAGCGCTTCCAAAGCCCCGCTCATTCGGCCGCGCCGGCGGCGAAGGCCTCTCTCAGGCGCTCGACGCGCGCGCGGTTCGCGCCGAGGTCCGAGTACCCGAGCCGCGACGCCGAGCGCACGTGCACGACGCGCGCGGCCTCGTCCAGCCGGAGCTCGACGTCGTCCCGAAAGCGGAGGATCCGGGTCGTGAAGACGGCGTGGACCCAGTCGCCGTCGCGCGCCGCGACGCGCGCGCGGGAGTCGAGCAGGCCGACGAGGCGCTCGAAAGCGGCGCGCGGCTCTTCGCCCTCCGGCACCGCGAACGCCGAGATGAAGGAATCTTCCGAAGCGGCGGCCTCGCTGCACACGCAGTTGGGCGACGCGGGGCACGGCGCGAGTCGGCCGCCCGCCGTGAGGCCGACGTCGGGCGCGGCGCAGCCCTGGAGCGCGATGAGCGTGGCGAGGAGGGCGGCGGCGGCGAGGAGGAGCATGCGTTTCGGGGTCATCGGAGCGAGGGGCCGGGGGCGTCGGGCGGGAGCGTCCCCGGCGCCGCCTCGGGGGGCCGCGGAGGGGCCCGGGAGCGAGCCGTCTTGGCGCGGGATTCTGCCCTTTCGAATCGCTACGCTCGACCCGAGGGGCTGGGAGCGCGCGCGTCGTGCTCCCTCACTGGACCATGATGGGTATCGCACACGTCACCGGCGCGTTCTGCGCCGTCATCGCAACCGCGGCGACCGCAGCCGCATCTGCCGCAGCCGCACCTGCTGCAGCGGCGTCTTCGGCCATCGCAGCGCCGCCGGGGGGCGAGTCGATCCTCAAGGATCTGACGGTGATCCTCGGCGGGGGGCTGATCGGAGGCATCGTCACCTGGTTCTACAGCAAGCGCCAGAGCCTCACGCAGCACCGCGTGCAGCAGGAGCTCTGGGACCGCAAGTTCCGCCTCGCCGAGGCGGACCGCGAGGCCGCCGTCGCGGCGCTGAACCAGAACAACATCGACGTCAAGCGGATCAAGGCGACGTTCGAGAACCAGGTGCAGCGCATCGCCTTGCTCGAGACGGATCTCAAGACCGAGCGCTCGTCGTCGGGCGAGCTCCGCATCAAGCTCGACAAGCAGGGCGAGGTCATCGGCAAGCTGCAGGGCGAGCGCGGGCAGATCGCCACCGCCGTCGCCAGCACGAAGGCCGAGTCGGAGCGCAAGACCAAGGTCTTCAAGGAGCTGAGCGACGAGCGCGACCGCTACGCGTCGGAGGTCCAGACCCTCAAGTCCGAGTGCGAGTCGCTGGAGACGCGGCACGCGGCGGAGCTGCAGGCGCTCGCGACGACGCTCTCGGACCGCGAGGCCGCGCTCGAGTCGTGGGAGCGCCGGCACGGTGAGGACCAGGAGGCGACCAACGCAGCGCTGAGCGGGCTCGAGACGCGGATCCTCGAGCTCGAGCCGCTGCCGGCGAAGCTGCGCAGCGCCGAGGAAGAGCTCGAGGTCTGGCGCGCTCGCTGCTCGGAGCTCGAGTCGAGCGCCGCGCGCGAGGCCGAGTCGCTCCGCGCGCGCATGGTCGACCTGGAGCCGCTGCCCGCGAAGCTCGACGAGCTGGGCGCGGACCTCGACGAGGCGCGCGCCTCGAAGATCGAGCTGGTCGCGGCGCACCGCAAGGAGGTCGAGGCGATCCAGGCGGAACTGCGCGAATCGCGCGCCGCAGCGGAGTCCGAGCTGCGCGACACGGACGATCGCCGGCGCCGCGCTCACCAGGAGGAGGTCGAGGAGCTCCAGGCGCGGCTGGGCGAACTCGAGCCGCTGCCTTCCAAGCTGACGTCGACCGAGGCTGCGCTGGCCGAGGCCCGCGAGGCCCGCGACACGCTCGTCCGCGAGACGACCCAGGAGATCGCAGCGCTGCGGAGCCGGGTCACCGCGCTGGAGCCGGTGCCCGCCGAACTCGAGGCCGCCCGGGTTGAGCTCACGACCCTCACCGCCGAGCGCGACGAGCTCCTCGCCTCCACGACCGAGGAGATCACCGAGCTGCGCGCACGGGTCGCCCGCCTCGAGCCGTACGAGGCGGAAGCCCTCGAGCGACGCGGGTCGATGGAGTCACTCGAGGCCTCGCTCGCGCGCCTGCAGACGGACTCGGGCACCGAGATCGCCACGCTCTCCGCACGGACGGCGGAGCTCGAGCCCCTCGCGCAGCAGCTCGAGGATACGGCCACGACCCTCGACGCGGTCCGAGCCGCGAAGGCCGAGCTCGAGCGGGCGACGGAGGTCGAGCTGACCGAGCTCCGGGCGCGCGTCGAATCCCTCGCGCCGCTGGAGCCCCGCCTCGCGGAGGCGACGAAGACGCTTGTCGCCGTGCGCGCTGAGAAGGCCGAGAACGAGCGCCGCGCCGAGGTCGAACTGACGGAGCTACGCGTCCGCACCGAGGCGCTCGCGCCGCTCGAGCCCCGACTCACCGAGCGTGAAGCCCGCGTCGAGGCGCTGCAGGCCGAGCTCACCGGAGCGCGGACCGACGCAGCCGCACGGATCGCCGAGCTGGAGGCCGACCTCCGCGCGCTGGAGCCCGTACCGGACGAGCTCGAGTCGGTGCGCGGCGAGCTCGAGCGCTCGCGCGAGCGCACGGCCGAGCTGGAGCCGCTGCCCGCGCAGCTCGCGCGGTCGGAGGCCGAGCTCGCCGCGGCACGCGCCCGCTGCGAAGCGCTCGAGACCGAGTCGACCTCTCGGATCGGCTCGCTCGAGGGCCAGGCGAAGGAGCTCGAGCCGCTGCGGGTCAAGCTGGCCGAACGCGAGGGCGAGCTGAAGGCGCTCCGCGTACGCGTCGCTGATCTCGAGCCGATTCCCGAGGAGCTCCGCGCACGCGAGACGGAGCTCCGCGAACTCAAGTCCAAGACGGACCGCGCCGCCCTGTCGGGCGCCGAGGAGGTCGAGCGACTGAGGGCGCGGCTCGCCGAACTGGAGGGCGCCGACGCCGAGCTGGAGGCCGCGAAGCGCGAGCTGAACGCGCTCCGCAAGGAGTCGAGCAAGGACGAGCGTGAGCTCCAGCAGACCTCGCGCCGCCTGCAGTCGGCGCAGGCGACGGTCGACGACCGCAAGCGCGAGATCCAGGCGCTGCGTGCGAAGGTCTCCGAGGCTCAGTCGGCGCAGAAGGCCGACCAGCGCAGGGCACACGACCTCGCGAGCAGCGTCGGCAAGCTGGAGACGAAGCTGAAGAGCGTCTCGCTCAAGCTGGACGAGCAGCGGCAGCTCCTGGGCGACGAGCGCAAGAACGCGAAGGCGCTCGAGCGCGAGCTGAGCCGCGCGACGAAAGCCCTCGCCAAGCAGCAGGACGCGCCCAAGCCGGCGGTCCAGCCGGCGAGCGAGGCGAGCGGCGCCCCCATCCCCGTCAAGGAGCTGAAGCCCCAGCCGAGAACGGCCAAGCCGAAGACCGCGGAGTCGCCGAAGTCGGCCAAGCCGCAGACGGCCGCAGGACGCACCGCGCCCGGACGGGCCGGCGCCGCCAAGTCACCGGCGCAGAGAAACGGAAGCGGCAAGAACGGAACCGCCAGGACCGCCGCTACGAAGACCGCTGCCTCGAAGGCGAACGGCGCGAAGACGGCGCGCGCGAAGTCGAGCGCCGCGAAGAACGGCACCGCGAAGAAGACCGTGCGTCGCGCGTCGGCGCCCAAGGACGACCTCAAGGAGATCTCGGGCATCGGTCCGAGCTTCGAGAAGGCGCTCAACCGCGCCGGCGTCCGGACCTACGCGCAGCTCGCGTCGATGGGCTCGCGCAAGCTGGCCCAGCTCGCCGAGAAGATCGACGTCCCGCTCGAACGCATCAAGAACGACGAGTGGGTCGAGAAAGCGAAGGAGCTCAAGGTCGCCCGCCGCTAGCGGCGGGCGCCGCGCGGCGCCCGACCAGGTCCGGCCCGGTCGGAAGTCGCCGCGCGCGTCCGCGCCTCACTCGGCGGAGCCGCCGATCGCGGGCGCGTCCGCGGCGACGATCCAGGCCGCGTTGATCTCGAGCGCGCTGAGCGAGACCGTGTCGTCGTAGACGCGCCAGGAACCGTCGCCGTACGCGGCGAGGTCGAGCGGTCGGACGAACTTGCGAGGCGCGAAGAACGTGCCCTCGGTGAACTCGGTCAACAGGCCGACCTGCCCGCCCGTCCAGTCGAGCTTGCGGAGACTCCCGCACTGCCCGCCGTCCTGGTCCTGGCACGTCACGAGCACGACCCCCGCGTCGTCCGCCGCGATCGCAACGATCGCGTCACGCGGTGCGGGGTTCCAATCGGCCGTGTCGAGCACCCCGTCGTTCCCGAGCCGCACGATCTCGGACGCGGTCGCGACGTAGATCGAGCCCTCGAAGTCGGAGGCGACGTCCACCACGTCGCCGGCGGCGACCGGAAGCGGCACGAGGCTGTCCTGCACGCTCCCGCCGCGCGGCGAACCGTCCGCGGCCAGATACAGGAGCGAGCCGCCCTCGTGCGTCGTGACGAGGACGACCTCGCCGGCTCGGGTCACCGTCAGCCGGTCCTGCCATCCGACGCCGTCGGCGAGGTCGGGAGCCTGGAAGCCAGCGTCCTCGACGAGGTCGCGGTCGTACCGGCGCAGCGCACCGGGCAGATCGTCCGGAACCGCGCTGGCCGAGCGCAGCGTGACGACGTTGCCCGCCGCGTCGCAGGCGAGGTCGTCGATCTTGTAGGGAACGAGGATCTCCGCCCGCCGGTCCCCGTCCCGGTCGGCGCGCGCGAGCCGCTGGGGCGCGCTCGCGTCGCCCACGCGATCGGCGATGAAGAGGTCATTGCGCGCGTCGACGCGGGCGGCGACCTCGTCCTGATCGGTGCCGGACACGGTCTCGGAGACCGTCAGCTGCGCGGCGGCGCTGGACACCTCGAAGGTGATCGCCCCCTCCTCGCCGTCGTCCGCACGCGCGCGCAGCGTGTAGCTGCCGGGGCCACCGGCCACGAAGCGCACCTCGTCGTCGGAGCCGAGGTCGACGAGCTGCCCGCCCGGACCCGCCACGAGCTCCCACTCGGCGATACGCACCGACGCGCCGTTCACCCGCACGGCGAAGAAGTCCTCGAGCTCGCCCGCCCGCGTCGCCGGCGGGTCCGGCGAGAAGCGCAGCCCTGCCGCGGTCCCGCCGCCGCTCCCGCTGATCGTCCCGGCGACGTCGTCGTCGTGGTTGTGGCAGGCGGCCACCAGCACGGAGCACAGGAGGGAGCCCATGAGGGCGCCCTCGGGCGCGGCGAGGCGGCGTCGGCGGGGGGATTCCGTTCGCATGTGTGGATCGAGGTGGACTCGGGTCGAGGCGCTGCGCGCTTTCCGGAGTGCGCCAGTCCGCGGCGCGCGTCGATTGTCCGGATTCGAGATCGCCGCGGGGTGTCTACGGCCGCGGAATCCGGCGCCCCCACGGCCAGCCGTCGACGGGCCTCCCGCTCCGGCGCCGGCGTCGCCCCCAATCGAGTCACTCGGCGCGCGACGCGCGAGACCCGGCGGCCACCGCCCGCCGGCGCCGCTACCGTGGAGCCAGCCCCAGCGCCCCCGGCGAAGAGACCCATGCCCCAGCTCCCCCACACGACGCTCGCCCTCGGTGCTCTCCTGTCCGCCGGCCTCGGCTCCTGCGCGGCCTTCGACGAGGAGCTCGGGCCCGCCCCCCTGCGCCCCGTGGTCGGCGAGGGCAACCGCGTCGCCGGCCTCTCCGGCTCGTACGCGTACCGCGAGGACGACTCGGACGAGCGTGAGCTCTTCGCGCTGCGCGGCACCCTCGAGCAGCACCTGACCGACGAACACGCCGTGGGCGCGTTCATCCTCGGCCAGTTCAGCAACGTGGAGCGGGACCCGGACGGGCGCGAGCAGATTTGGGTCGGGCTGCACTACCACTACCACCACCACCTGTCGGAGCGGACGTCGCTGTACCTCGGGCCGCAGCTCGGCTGGACGCAGTTCGACGACGAGGACGCGAACGACGGGAGCCTCACCTACGGTCTCTCGGGCGGCTTCCGGCACTGGCTGACGCGCCGGGTCGCGTTCACCGTCGAGCCCACGCTGCTCCTGTCCGATTTCTCCGGCGACTCCGGCGGTGACTCGACGGACCTCCTGGTGCTCTGGGGACTCGCGTTCTCGCTCTAGCGCGCGTGGGCCGGTGAGCGCCCGGGCTCGGCCCCACCGCGCCGACGGAAGTTCCGCGCTCGGCCGCGTGCTCCGGGCCCGGTGCGGCCGATGATCTCGTCATGGCGCCGCCCCTCACACGCGTGCTCGAGGACGTGCTCCTCCCTCCGGGAGGGCTCTTCCTCGGCGTGTTCGGCGGCCTCGTCCTCTGGCGCACCGCGGCCGCGTCCACCCGGGGGCGGAGGATCGGCGCGCTCGCGGCGGTCGCGTCGGCCGCTGCGCTCGTGACCCTGAGCGTGCCCGCCGTCGCGTACGCGCTGCTCGCGAGCCTTCAGGGCGAGCCCCACCTCGCCCCCGACGTCGACGCGCTCGACGTCGGCGCGATCGTGGTGCTGGCGGGCGACGTGACGTGCGACCCGGCCGAGTACGGGTCGGACCAGCCGGGAGCGCTCAGCCTCGAGCGCTGCCGCTACGGGGCCCGCCTCGCGCGCCGGACCGGGGTGCCGCTGCTCGTCACCGGGGGCGTTCTTCGGCCCGACCGACGCGCGGTCAGTTTGGTCCTCGCCGACTTCATCGAGGACGAGCTGCACGTGCCCGTCCGCTGGACGGAGGAGCGCGCGGTCGACACGCGGCAGAACGCGGTCTTCACGGCGGAGCTGCTCCGGCGCGACGGCGTCGACCGCGTGGCCCTCGTCACCCACGCCTGGCACATGCCGCGCGCGCGCGCTGCGTTCGAGGCGGCGGGCCTCGACGTTCTCCCGGCACCGATGGCGGCGGCGTCGCCCCCGGCGTCGACCTGGGACGCGCTGCGCCCTCGCATGAAGGCGTTCCGCGACAGCGGCTGGGCGATCCACGAGTGGATCGGCCGACTCTGGTACGCGGTGCGCTGACGGCCGGCGGCCGCGCGCCCACCGCGTCGCTCAGGGCAGGACGGTGACCGTCAGCCCGTTGGAGAAGTTGTAGTTGCCCAGCGGGTTCGCCGGATCGCGGAACACGACCTGCATGCTGACCTCGGCGCCGACCTCGTAGATCGGATCGAGGAGAGGATTGAGCGACGCAAAGTCGATCGGGAGCTCGAACGTGCCGTTGCCGTCGGCGAGTGCGAGGCCCGCGCGCTGCAGGCCCGCCCCGAGGCAGAGGAAGCCCGCGCCGGCGGGCGTGTATCCGGTCGACGAGCCGACGAAGACGAGCCCGGCACCGTTCGGCAGCAGATCGTTCGCGCGGAACACGAAGTCCGCCGCGGCGATCGAGGGAGTGCCCCGGTAGTCGGCGGCCGCGTAAAGGCCGAGCGCGGTCGGGCGCATCGGGCCGCAGAAACCGCGCGGCTCGATCGAGTTGCCGAAGCACAGGAAGTCGAGCGCCCGCGGCCCGTAGCCGACGAGCGAGTTCACGTTGTGCTGACCGCTCGGGTAGAAGTAGCCCTGCACGCCGGGAAAGGCCCCGCCGGCGTTCGCAAGCGCGTCGAGCAGCACGCTGGTGTGCGATGCGTCGACCTGCGTGTCGGCGAGGCCGTGGTGCGCCTGCACCTCGCCGAGCGAGTCCGCGAAGAAGCACGGCGACTTGCGGATCCAGGCGAGGCGCGCCTCCTCGAGCGTGAGCGTCCCCGTCAACCATGGGTTCGCGGCGGCCTCCCAGACGATCTGGCCGATCCCGACGGGCGACACGCCCAGGTTCTGGATCTCGTCGACGCGCGCGCGGACGCTCGGCAGCGACATGTCGGTGAAGCCGAAGTTGTCGACGACGCGCCGGACGCGCGCGTCGCGGATCGCGCAGAGCAGTGCGACGGAAGCGCCGCGGCTGACGCCCCACGCGTGGACGCGCGCGTCGTCCATCTGCGGGTAGTTCCGCAGCACCACGCTCAGGAGCGAGAGCACGTCGTCGACGTCGCGGTCGGCGGGGCTCGGGAGCCCGCCGGAAACGAAGGTCCCGGCGAACGACGTCTCGAGCTCCTCGCCGCGGAAGCTCGGAACGACGAGGAACGACTCGTCGTCGAGGCATCCGCCGGAGAGGATCGTGAGGACGTTCGTGATGTCGTCGAGATTGACGCCGACGAGCCCGCCGTGGCAGAGCAGCATCGTCCGGTACACGCCCGACGGGTCGTAGTTGAGCGGGAAGCGGACGCCCGCGAAGTGGCGCTGCCCCTCGACCAGGTGACTGACGACGTGGACCTGCGCGCCGTTCGGATCGGTCCCCGTGGCCTCGATGCGGTAGCCCGCGTCCACGATCGGCCGGGAGGCCCAGTCGGCGCGGACGTCGTCGAGCTCCTGCGTCGAGGGCGGTGCGAAGAGCGGGGACAGGTCCTGGCGCGCGGTGGCGTGGGCGGCGGACCCGACGTCCGCCAGGAGGCCCGTCGCGCAGAGGACGAGGAGGGTCCGCAGGACGGTGACGACACGAAGCCGCCCGGGCCGGGGATCGGTGGTGGACATGGAGTCGCGGTCGACGGAGAGCACGGGAAGCGGACGACGGGACGAGAGCGGACCCCGCACGGCGCAGCGAGCGGCCGGGGAGGCCGCGCGCGCCGCGGATGGGAAGACTAGCACGGGTGCGTGCGCCGGGCCGGTGGCGGGCGTCCCGGTGCGGGACGCACGCGGCGACCCGGGACACCCGCGGGCCGGGAGGGCGACGCCCCCCGGGTATTCGCCATGCGACAGACCGCCCTGCGCTCCCGCGGAGCCCCCGGGACGGGCGCTCGGCACGGCGCCCCCCGGCGCCCGTCGGGGCTCCATGGGCACTCCCGACGGGTGATCCCCGACGAATCGGGCACGAAGCCGCCGCTGCGCGCACCGCGCCGTCCGCCGATCGCCTTCAATCGAGGCATGCAGCAGCCGACCGATTCCGACTTCGCATCGAATCACTCCGACGGAGCTCCCGTCTCCTCGCGCCCCTCGCTGCGCGGGTGGGCCCGCCTGGTCCTGCTCGCCGCTGCAGGCCTTTCCGGCGTCGTGGGAACCTCCGGCTGCGGGGCCATCTCCCGGCTCAACTTCATCCCGGTCGAGGAGGACGCTCTTCTCGGCGCCGAGGCCTACCCGCAGCTCCTCGAGAGCGAGCAGCTCATCACGAGCGGCCCCGACTACAGCGCGGTCGTCGAGATGACGGACCGCCTCGTCGAGTCCGCGCTCGTGATCGACCCCGAGATCGCGAGCCTCTTCGACTGGGAGGTCAAGCTCGTGCGGCGCGACGACCTCGTCAACGCGTGGTGCCTCCCGGGCGGGAAGATGGCCGTCTACACCGGCATCCTGCCCGTCGCTGCAGGCGGTGACGCCGACCTCCAAACGGGCCTCGCCGTCGTCATGGGGCATGAGATCGCGCACGCGACGCTCAGGCACGGCACACGAGCGATGACGCGGCAGATGACCTTCAACGGCGTCGCGCTCCTCGCTGCCCTGCTCATCGGCGAGGGTGCGGGGGAGGAGAAGGGCCAGTGGGCGGGTCTGATCGGCACCGCCGTGGCGAGCTTCGCGAATCGGTCGTACGGGCGCGACGCCGAGCTGGAGGCGGACCGCCGCGGTCTCACGTACATGGCCCACGCGGGCTACGACCCGAGGGAAGCGGTCGAGTTCTGGCGTCGCATGAATGCAGTGGCGGGCGGCGCCGCGCCCCCCGAGTGGCTCTCGACCCACCCTTCCAACGAACGCCGCATCGCGCAGATCCAGGAGCTCCTACCCGAGGTCCTCCCCATCTACCAGCAATCCCAGGGATCGAAGGGCTACAAGCCTCGCTGAGGCAGCACCTTAGAGCGACCACTCCGGGCCCGGACTAGGGCTCTCGGGGCCCCGATCACTAGGCTGTGCGCTTCGACTCGCCGCCGGTGGTGCCCCCTCCACCGGCTCCCCCAGAGGCCCTTTCCGAAAACCCGGACGTGAAGATCGCGTTCGCGACACCCGAGCTTCAATCCCTCGTTCGTCGCACCCAGCTCGCCGAGATCGCCGAGCAGCTCCCGCGCACCCTGCTCGAGCAAGGCGTCGACGTCCGAGTCTTTCTGCCCTACTCGGCCGACGTCGACACGACCCAGCTCGGGCCGCTCCAGGAGAGCGCGCTCCTGCGCATCCGCGACGGTGAGACGCGCACGCCGATCACGATCCGTACGGGATCCGTGCGCGGGCTGACGGTCCACCTGATCGACCACGCGGCGCTGTTCCGCGCGCGCCACCCGTACGCGGACGAGAACGGCCTCTACCCCGACAACTGGCGGCGCTACTCGATCTTCGCGCGCGCGGTGCTCGAGGGACTCGGGCCGCTCGCATTCACGCCGGACGTGATCCACTGCCTCGACTGGACGACCGGGATGATTCCGCTCGTGCAGCGGCTCGAGTACTTCGACCGCCCCGATCATCCGGGCTCGAAGCCGGGCACGTTCCTCGGGGTGCAGAACCTCGCGATGCAGGGATCGTTCGAGCGCGAGGTCCTGCCGAAGATCGGCGTCCCCCATCGCCTCTTCCGCGCGGTCGAGGGGATCGAGCTCAACGGCCGCGTCAACTTCCTCAAGGCGGGCCTCGAGTTCGCGACGCTGGTGGGCGCGTCCTCGCCCAGCAAGGCGCTGCAGTTCTCGAGCGGCGAGCGCGGGGACCCGCTCGACGAAGTCTTCGGACGACGCGCGAAGGACCTCGTTGGGATCCAGAGCGGCATCGACTACCACGCCTGGGACCCGAAGACGGATCCGCTGATCGCCCACAACTTCGGCCCCGGCGACAAGGAGATCGGGGCCAAGAAGAAGTGCAAGGCCGCGATACAGGACGGCATGAAGCTCGAGGTCGACGCGAAGGCGCCGCTGCTGGCGATCGTCGGCCGCTTCGACGCGAACAGCGGCTTCGAGATCCTCGCCGAATCGCTCACGCCGCTGCTCGAGCGCGGCGTACAGCTCGTGCTGATGGGCCCTGGGCCCTCGGAGATCATCGAGCGCTTGCACACGATCGAGCAGACCTTCGTCGGCCGCTGCCGGGTCGTCGACCGCTACGACGGCGCGACCGCGCACCCGCTTCTCGCGGGCGCGGACATGCTGCTGCTGCCCGGGCACTACCACGCGACGAACATGCTCGCGGCGATCGCGATGCGGTACGGCGTCATCCCGCTCGCGTACGCGAAGAGCGGACTCGAGGACACGCTCGTCGAGCTCAACGAGGACGGGACGAAGGGCACCGGCGCGCTGTTCAGCCCGTACGAGTCCGACGCTCTCGTCGGCGCCGTCGACCGCGCGCGCGAGCTCCACAAGAAGCCGAAGGACTGGAAGCCCATCGTCAAGCGCTGCATGGAGGAGGACTTCTCCTGGGAGCAGAGCGCACGCGAGTACCAGAAGGCGTACCGCAAGGTCGGCCGGATGGTGAAGGCGGAGAGCCGCTGAGCGCGCGAGGATGAAGCGGGCGCTCGGCATCGACATCGGCGGCACGACCATCAAGGGCGGCATCGTCGAGGTCGACGGCGGCGCACGGGTCGCCGAGGGCTTCGTGCACTTCGACAAGGCCGTTCCCGCCGCCGAGATCTGGGACCGCGTCGCCGAGCTCGTCGGCCGCCTCGAGGACGAGGCCGGAGAGTCGTTCCCCCGCATCGGCGTCGGCTGTGCGGGCCTCTTCGACCGCGCGACCGGCGAGGTCCTCGCGAGCGCGAACATGCCGAACCTCGAGGGCGAGCGGCTGCCCGACGGGGTCGCGGCCGCGCTCGGCGGCAACCGAGAGGTGCTGCTCGAGAACGACGCGAACGTCGCGGCCTTCGGGGAGCAGTGGTTCGGCGCGGGCGTCGACGTGCGCGACCTCGTCCTCGTGACGCTGGGCACGGGCGTCGGCGGCGGAGTGGTGCTGGGCGACGAGCTCTTCCTCGGTCCGCGCGGCAACGCGGGAGAGCTCGGGCACGTCGTCGTGCACCCGCGTCCGTCGGGTGGGCCCTACGACGCGCCCTACGCGGAGGAGCTCGAGTGCGCCTGCGGCTCGTACGGCTGCGGCGAGCGCCTGATCTCGGCGACCGCCGCCGCGCGGCGCGCGCGCGCCGCGGGCCTGACCGATGACCTCGTCGCGCTTTGCGCGACCGCCCGCGCCGCGGACGGCCCGGAGCGCGCGCTCCTGCACGAGATCGGGCGCGACCTCGGCTCGACGCTCGCGACGATGGTGACGCTCTTCGACGTCGGGAACTTCGCGATCGGCGGCGGCTTCGGCGCGGCCCTCGACCTGCTCCTGCCCGGGGCGTCCGAGGTCCTCGAAGAGCGCCGCTACGGGACCCGCCCCGTCTCGGTCGTGCCGGCGAAACTCGGCGGGGACGCCGGCTGGATCGGCGCCGCGCGGCTCACGCTCTAGGGGCCCGACGTTGGCAGCGTATCCGCCGTTCTTCGCGCCGGAGGACTACGCGGCGCTCGCGCCGACCGTGCTCGAGCCGGGCGTTCTGCTCACGCCTCTCCTCACCGAGGGCGCGTGCGCGCGGCTGCTCGAAGCCGCCGACGCTCGGCAGGAGGAGCCTGGATTCCGTCCGCCGAACTCGATGCACGAGACGGGGACGACCCTGGCGTCGATCGGCCTCGAGCACGCGGTCGACGAGCTGGTGCGCGGCCCGCTCGCGGCGCTCGTCCCGGAACACTTCGCGGCCGTCGGCGGCGACGCCCTCGACCACCACCACAGCTACTTCGTCGACTACGGAGCGGACGGCGACCAGGAGCTCGGGTTCCACGTCGACGACAGCGAGGTCACGCTCAATCTCTGCCTCGGCACGAGCTTCTCCGGCGCCGAGCTCGTGCTGCTCGGGCGCCGCTGCGACCTCCACCGCCAGTCGCCGATCGATCCCTCCGAAACGCTCGAGATCGAGCACGAGATCGGCTCGTGCGTGCTGCACTTCGGGCGGCACCGTCATCGCGTCGATCCGATCCGCCGCGGCCGGCGGCGCAACCTGATCGCCTGGCTCAGGAGCTCCGCGTACCGCGCGCGCCCTGCGACGGAGTGCCCGCCGTGGTGCGGGCTGTACGCGGGGGACGCGCGCTGAGGAGACGCACGCGAGCGGCGCGACGATCCGGCGGAGGCTGCTAGTCTCAGGACGATGGGTTCGCAGCCGACAGGTTCGCTCTCGAAGTCCGCTCGCAGGGCGCTCGCCGCCATCGTCGGAGAACGGGGTGTCCGCGCGGACGCGCTCGCGCGGTCCGCGTACGAGTCCGACGGATTCGCGCTCGCCGCCGAATCGCCCGAGGTGATCGTCCTGCCCCGCTCCACCGAGGAGGCCGCGCGCGTCGTCCGCGTGCTGCGCGAGGAGGGTCTGGTGGTCGTGCCGCGCGGCGCAGGCACGGGGCTCACCGGCGGCGCGCGGCCGACGCGGGGCGGCGCCACGGTCGGCACGGCGCGGATGCGCGACGTGCTCGAGGTCAGCGAGCTCGACCGCTTCGCGCGCGTTCAGGCCGGCGTCGTCAACGTGCACCTGACGGCCGCGGCCGAGCCGTGCGGGCTCTTCTACGCGCCCGACCCTTCGAGCCAGACCGCGTGCACGATCGGCGGCAACGTCGCGAACAACTCGGGCGGACCGCACTGCTTCAAGTACGGCACGACGGCGCGCCACGTGCTCGGGGTCACGCTCGTCGACTCCGACGGCGAGGTGCACGAGCTCGGCGGGCCCGACCAGGTCGACCCGGACGCGGGCGCGCTCGACCTCGTCGGCCCGCTCGTGGGCTCCGAGGGCATGCTCGGACTCGTCACCGAGGTGACGGTCGCGCTGCTGCCGGTGCCCGAGACCGTCGAGACGCTGCTGGTCCTGTACGAGTCCCTCGACGCGTGCTGCGACGCCGTCAGCGCGATGATCGCGGAGAACCTCGAGCCCAGCGCGATCGAGATCCTCGACCGCCTGACGATCGAGGCCGTCGAGGCCAGCGTCCTGCGCGCGGGCTATCCGGCGAACGCCGAGGCCGTCGCGCTCATCGAGGTCGAGGGCGGCGCCGCCGAGGTCGACGCGATCGCGGCCGACGTCGAGACCGTCGCGCGGAAGCACGGCGCCTTCGACGTCGAGCGCACGCGCGACGGCGCCGAGCGCAAGCGGCTGTGGGCCGGCCGCAAGGGCGCGTTCGGCGCGATGGGCCGCATCGCGCCCGACCTCTACGTCGCGGACGTCGTGGCACCCCGCACGAAGCTGCGCGACATCGTCGCCGTCGCGACGCGCGCGTGCGCGGCCCGCGGGCTCAAGCTGTCGAACGTCCTCCACGCGGGCGACGGCAACCTGCATCCGAACATCTCGTACGACCGCCGCGACCCCGACGAGGTCGAGCGCGTCGTCGCCGCCGCGACGGAGATCATGCGCGCGTGCGTCGACGCGGGCGGCTCGCTCACGGGCGAGCACGGCGTCGGCCTCGAGAAGCAGGCCGAGATGTGCCTCGTTTTCGGCGACGACGACCTCGACGCGATGAAGGATCTCCGCCGCGCGTTCGACCCGACGGGCTTCTGGAATCCCGGCAAGCTCTTCCCGGTGCGCGCCTGCCGCGAGGTCGCGCACGCGCCGCTGCCCGTCCAGCTCCCCCACCCCGGCGGAACGGAGAAGGGACGATGAACGCGCCGCTCCGACCCGAGTCGATCGCTGAGATCGTCGAGGCCGTTCGCGCCGCGCGCGCGGACCGAGCGCGCCTCGTCCCGGTCGGCGCGGGGACGGCGCTCACCGTCCTCCGCCCGGACGCGGAAGGCGCACGTACGCTCGATCTCGCGGGGCTCGCGCGCGGCGCGACGGACGGCGTCGTCGAGTACGCGCGCGGCGACGGGACGATCACGCTCCACGCCGGCGCCCGCGTCGGGGACGTGGCACGCGCGGTCCGTGCTGGCGGGCACCGCCTGACCCCGCTGCTGCCGGCGCGGGACGAGGCAGCGACGATCGGCGGCGTCCTGGGCGCCGGCGCGTCGGGTCCCGACCGCGTCGCGCTCGGACCGCTCCGTCACCACGTCCTGGGCCTCACGTTCGTCGACGGCACGGGTCGCGTCGCGCGCTCGGGCGGTCGGCTCGTCAAGAACGTGACCGGCTTCGACCTCCACCGACTCCTCGTCGGAGCACACGGCACGCTCGGCGCCGTCCTGGAGGTGTCGCTGCGACTGTTCCCCGCGCCGGAGGAGGAGGTCCTGTACGCACTCGAGACGGACGGCGCCCGCAGCGCGGCGACGATTGCGCTCGAGCTGTTCGGCGCGCGCCAGCCGCTTCCCCGCTACCTCTTCGTCCGCGGGCCGCGCGTCTTCGCCGGGCTCGCGGGTCGCCGTGCACAGGTGGAGCGCGACGCGCGCGCCCTCGTCGACCGCGGGCTACGCCGCGTCGAGCAGGGGGAAGACGCGGCGGCGCGGGCAGCGGCGGATGGCTCCACTCCGCCGGGTCCGGTCTGGAGCTTCGGCGTCCGGCCCTCGCGGTGCTCCTCGCTCATGGACGCGCTGGCGGACGCCGGCGCTTCGCTCGTGGACGCCCTCGTCGAACCCGGGCTCGCGCGCGTCGTGCTGCGCGCCGACGCCCTGCCGGACGGGAGCGCGGTCGACCTCGCGGCGGTGCGGGCAACGGGCGCGCGCGTTCTCTCGGCGCCGCCGGAGGTCCGCGTCGGGGGCGCGTCGACCGCGCCACTGTTCGAGCGGCGCCTGCGCGCAGCGTTCGACCCGGACGGGGTCTTCGGCGTGCCGGCGCGGGACGTCCCCGCCTCGAGAGCACGCGCCGCCGGGAGTGCGCCGCGATGACGGCCGCCGAACACCGCCCCTACCCCTCCGACGCGTCGGCGCTCGTCGACCACGCGCGGAGCCTCGACTGCATCCACTGCGGCCTCTGCCTGACGACCTGCCCGACGTACCAGCTGACGGGCTCGGAGACGTCGAGCCCGCGGGGCCGCATCCACCTGATGCGCGCCGCCGCGGAGAAACGGCTCGAACCGGACGCCGCGTTCGCCGAGGAGATGGACTTCTGCCTCGTGTGCCGCCACTGCGAGAGCGTCTGCCCCGCGGGCGTCGAGTTCGGCGCGATGATGGAGTTCACGCGCGCGCGCCTGACGGAGAGCGCGCCGCCCGGCCCGCTCGCGCGCATCGCCCGCTGGGTCGGCTTCCGCCGGATCCTCCCCAGCCGACTCGGACTGCGCGCCGCGGCGTTCGGCCTGAGGCTCGCGCAGCGCACGGGCCTGACGCGGCTCGCCGCCCCGGCGCTCGGCCTGCGCGGCCAGGTGCTGCGCCATCTTCCCCGCGTGCCGCGGCGGTCGGAGCGCCGCCCACTTCCCGCGGTCACCGAAGCCGACGGCGACGCGCGCGGCCGCGTGCTCGTCCTCGAGGGCTGCGTGATGCCCGAGCTCTTCGGGCGCGTCAACCGCGCGACGGCGCGCGTCCTCGCGGCGTCGGGCCTCGAGGTCCGCACCGCGCCGAAGCACGTGTGCTGCGGCGCGCTCCACGCGCACAACGGCGAGCTCGAGCACGCGCGCGATCTCGCGCGGTCGACGATCGATCGCTTCGAAGGAGTCGATCCCGACGCACGGATCGTCCTGAATAGCGCTGGCTGCGGCGCGCACACGCGCGAGTACGGACGCCTGCTGGCGAACGATCCGGCGTGGGCGGAGCGCGCCGCGCGCTTCGGCGCGCGCGTCTTCGACCTCTCGGAGGAGCTGACTCGTCCCGAGGCGCTCGAACGCCTCGCGGAGCGCCTCGGTCGCGCCGACACGAACGGCCCGATCACGTGGGACGACCCGTGCCACCTGTGCCACGGCCAGGGCGTGCGCACACAGCCACGGGCCCTCCTCGACCTGGTCGCCCCCGCCTCGACCGGCGCGCGCGTCGAGCTCGAAGGAGCCGAGCAGTGCTGCGGATCTGCGGGGATCTACTCGGTGCTCCGCGCGAAGGACTCGCTCGACGTGCTGGAGCCGAAGCTCGAGGCGCTGCGCGCGTCGGGCGCGCGCACGCTCGTCACCGCGAACCCAGGGTGCCACCAGCAGTGGCTCGTCGGCGTCGCGCGCGCGGACCTCGACGTCGAGGTCCTGCACCTCGCTGAGCTGCTCGAGCGTTCGCTCGGTCCGCACGCCGCGGACTGAGCGCGGAGCACGCGGCCGTCACCGCTCGACGAACTGCCGGTGCAGGATGCGGGCGGCCTGGTCGCAGACGGCGCCGGTGTAGAGCTCGGCGTCGTCGTGGTCGAGCACGAACGTCTGCGCGTAGGGCGTACCCTCGAGCGCGCGGATCTCCGCGATGATGGCCGGCGCCTCGGCGCGGCGCGCAGCGTACCGCTCGCGAAGCACGCCCAGAAAGAGGCTGTAGTGACGCGCCTCGTCCGCGATGACCCTGCGTACGAAGTCACCGAAAGGCACGCCGAGCCGGTCGTAGAGGTCGAGGTTGCCGCGGTAGCCGCGCACGGTGCAGAGCTCGTCGTAGGCGCCGAGCAGGAGCAGGCGGAACTCGTCCTCGAAGACCGACGCGAGCGGGCCGAAGTCCGGCGCGCGGCGCTGGAGCGCCTCGAAGTCGCGCTCCGCGTCGTCGAAGAGCACCTCGAGGGCGGTGCGGAAGCCCGCGTAGTGCTGCGCCTCGTCCGCGTTCCACTCCTCGAACGCGAGGCGCGCGGGCTCCGACAGCTCGAAGGGCAGCGCCTCGACGTGCCGCATCAGGAACTGCCCGTCGAACTCCGTCTCCATGTCGTTGACGAGCAGCGGACGGAGCCGCGCAAGGGCGTCCTGGGGCGGACGCTCGATGCACTCCCCCGCGGGGCCGAGGAGGTCGCTCGGGTCCCACGGGCGGCGGCGGGACGTCGATCGGGCGTAGGCGGGGGCGCGTCTCACGGGCGGGATGGGGCTCGCCCGATTGTGAGGCGTGGCGCGCGCGCCCTCAACCGCGACCGGCGTCCGCGGGCCGCCCCGGCGCGCCGGACTCCCGCGGGCGGCCGGCGGCGCGTCTCAGTGCTGCTCGCCCGACGTGGCCGGGGCGGCGTACGCGGCCCCGGGCCCGAGCTCGGGCGCGCGCAGCGCCAGGATCGCCATCGCGGTGGAGTAGCTCGCGGTCCGCGGGAAGATCCGGTCGTTCCAGGTCCCGTCGTCCTCGCGCGTCCGCTCGATCCGCTCGACGAGCTGCGCACGCAGCGCCGGACGTTCCTCCTCGGGCAGCGCCTCGATCGCCCGCGCGGCGTACGCGTGCCCGAAGTAGAAGTAGTAGGGCGCGATCCCGTACGGCGGCTTGTGCGTGCCCTGCTGGCTCTTCCGCACGAGCAGGTCGTCCCACCCGGCGAAGAACCCGTCGACGGCAGCGCGCAGTGCCCGTGCGTCGCTGCGGCCCGCGTGGAACAGCGCGAGCTCCGCGGCGGCCGAGCGGGCGGCCGACGACGACACCTGCGCGACGTTCTCACCCGTGGCGCCGGCGTAGGCGTAGGTGACCTCGGCGCTGCGCGCGGCCTCGAGCGCGTCGAGCGCCTTGTCCACGACGTCGCCCGGAACATCGACACCGTGCGCCTTCGCGTCGAACAGGATCAGGAGCGTCGCGCCCGTCATGAACGGACTCACCCGGTCGTGGCCCGCGTAGTTCCAGCCGCCCATCGACGTCTGGTTGGCCGCGATTCGCTCGACGAGCGCGGGAACCGCCGCCGCGACACGTTCCGCCCGGTCCTCGGGGGCGAGGCCGCGCCGCGTCATCGCGTCGAGCATCGACAGCGCGTACGCGTGCCCCCAGCCGCGGACGTCGTAGTCGCCCTTCGGACCGATGTCCATGGCGGGGTCGTCCTCGATCCGATCGAGCACGAAATCGAGCGAGCGACCGAGGGCGGCGCGCGTCGCGTCGTTCGGCTCGCCCGCGTCGGCCGCGAGCAGCGCGGTGCACACGATCGCGGTGCCGCCGACGCGGTACCCCGACGGAATGACGATCTGGCGCTTGGCGACGCGCTCGCGGTAGACGCCCTCGTAGGGCCACTCGGCCGCGCCCTCCGCGCCGCGCAGCCGATCGAGCCGCGCGCGCTCCTTCTTCTGCCAGTCCGCGAGCTCGTCGTCGGGCAGGCCGCCGACGGGCGGATCGGCTGCGTAGGACTCCTGGGACCCGAGCAGGAACTTCACGCCCGCGGCGACCGCCTCGTCGATCCACTCGCGGCCTCCTGCGGGGAGCCGCGCAGGGATCCGCGCGCCGACGCGCGCGACGGAGGGATCGTGGGAGCGCGCGGCCGGGTCCGCGTCGGGCGCTTCGGACGGGAGGGCCCCGAGGGCCAGGGCGATGTGCAGGGCGATCATCGCCCGAGCCTAGCAGGCCGCTGCGGCTCGACGCGCCCGCTCGACGCGCGCGTCAACGCGGCTGAAACGAGTCGAGCAGGCCCCCGACGTCCTCGACCCGTCCGGGCGTGTCCTGCGCGAAGCGGGCGTATGCGACGAGGCACTGGTCCGCGGTCGTCAGGTTGATGCGGACCGTGTCGTAGTAGGCGTCCGAGCGGGGCTGGCCCGGGACGCGGTTGCCGCCGCCACCCGCCGTCGCAGGTTCGTTCGAGCCAGCGACGTCGGACGCGGCGCCGTCGGCGCTCGCGCCCCCGTCGCCCGCGCTGTCGCGTTCTCCCCCGTCGTCGACGGTGTGCCGGAGCCGCGCGAAGCGCGCCTCGTACCCGTGCCAGGTGAGCGTGCCCGCGTCCTGGAGTTTCGGGCCCGAGTCCTCGCCCCAGTCGCCGCCGCCCCCGCCGCGTCCGCGCCCCCAGCCTCCGCCGTCGGCGCTCTCGAAGCGGAGCCGCTGGAACTGTCCCTCGAGGACGTCCTTCGCGCGCGCGCGCGGGTAGCGCACGAGCCGGAGCTCTACGACGTCGTCCACGGCGTCCTCGATCGGGAGCAGCGTCAGGAGCGTCTCGCCCCCGGGGAGCCGCCGCGCGACCGTCGCCTCGAATCCGGGCGGGACCTGGGCGCTCGCGAACAGCTCGTCGAGCACCTGGGGCGGCTCGAGCGGAGGCGGCGCCGGACGACCGAGGTTCCCGAAGCCCGCGAGAACGAGCCCGAGCACGATCAGCGCCCAGAAGACGGAGAGCGCGGTCGCACGCGAACGATTGCGGGGCGGCGGGTCGCCCGCAGCTTCGTCCGACACCGCGGGCGCTGCCTCGCCCGCGCCCTCGTCGTTCTGCACCGTCATCGCGGGCGCTCCAGCAGTCCGTCGCGCGCCGCCGGCGCGGACTCGACCTCTTCCGTCGATGAGTCCGAGGGCTCGGGCACCGCATTCGGATCAGGGATCTCGAAGCCCTCGAGGAACCCCTGGATCTCGTCGTCGCGGATCGGTTCGAGCGAGTCCGGCCGCTGGAAGAAAGCGACGAGGTCGAACGTGCGCTCGTCGTCGTCGCCGTCGGTGAAGTCCTGGCGCAGCCACACGGCCGCACCCGCGCCGGAGCGCTCGGGGACCTCGAACAGGAACGGGATCCGACGCGCGGGCGTGCGGAGGTTGGGGATCGTGCGCTTGCGGAGCGCGTAGCCGTGGACCGTCACGGATCCGTCCTCGTGCACCGGCGTGTTGCGCGGCGCCTCGGTCGCCTTCTCGGACTCGTCCGAGGGCAGCTTCGCGATCGTCACCTGCAGCGGGTTCGGGCCGATCACGAAGGGCTCCTCCATCGGCGTCGCGACGTCGCGCCCGAGGTAGTAGAATTCGTGGCGTCCTTCGCTGATCGGCATCGTGCCGCCCATGCGCATCACGAATTCGGCCGGCTCGAATGACTCGTCGATCGGCGTTTTGGGGTTGTCGGGAACGCCGGTCGGCGTCCCGCGCAGCGCGGGGTCGAACTCGATGAGCGCCTCGAGGCCCTCCCAGGCCTTCCCCTGGTTCATCATCCCGCCCATCTGCTGCAGGAAGTACGCACCTGCGGAGACCAGGAGGAAGCCGGGTACGAGACACCCGCAGCCCGTCAGGAGCATCCACCGCGGCGGCCCGCCGCGCGTCGCCCCGGCCTCCGGCGTTCCCTCGCCGCCCGCGCCCGTCGTGTCCGTCATCGCCTACTCGCTCCAGTCGTAGAAGCCGCGGCCGGACTTCTTCCCGAGGTCCCCGCGCTCGACCATCTCGCGGAGGAGTCCTGGCGGGGTGAAGCGCTCGCCGAGTTCACCCGAGAGGTACTCGGCGATCGAGAGGCGCACGTCGAGGCCGACGAGGTCGGTGAGGCGGAGGGGACCCATGGGGAATCCATAGCCCAGGGTCATCGCCTTGTCGATGTCCTCGGCGCTGGCAACGCCTTCCTCGACCATGCGGATCGCCTCCATCCCGATGGCGATCCCGAGGCGCGACGAGGCGAAGCCGGGGAAGTCGCGGACGTCGATGGGCTCCTTGCCCATCCGGCGCGCGAGGCCCAGCGCGGTCTCCGCGGCGGCGTCCGAGGTCGCGTCCGTCCGGACGACCTCGACCAGCTTCATGATGTGCACAGGGTTGAAGAAGTGCATGCCGACCACGCGCTCCGGGTGCGCAGTGGCCTCACCGATCTTCGTGATCGACAGCGACGACGTGTTGGTCGCGAGCACGACCGACGCGTCGAGGGCGTCGCCCAGCTTCCCGAAGATCGACGTCTTGAGATCCATACGCTCCGGCACGGCCTCGACGACGAACTGGACTCCGTCGATCGCGGCGTCGAGGTCGGTGGTTCCGCTCAGGTTCGCGAGGGCCGCGTCGCGGGCCTCCTCGGTCACTTTGCCGCGTGCGACGCCCTTCTCGAGGTTGGCCGCGACCCTGGCGCGGCCGGCCTCGACGGCGTCGTCCGCCACGTCGTAGAGCCGCGTCTCGATGCCGCTCGCGGCGAGGACGTGCGCGATCCCGTGGCCCATGGTGCCTGCGCCGAGAACGGCGGCGCGCTCGATCGAGGCGGAGTGGTCGTGTTCGGACATGTGCGGTCGATGCCGGAGGCGTGGCGCTGCGCTGGGACGCGCGGGTCAGAAGGTGAGGACGAGTTTGCCGAGGACCTCGCGGGCCTCGAGCATGCGGTGGGCGTCGGCGATGCGCTCGATCGGGAGCACGCGGTCGACGACGGGGCGGAAACCTCCGCGCGCGACGGAGTCGAAGATCGCCGGGAGCGCCGCGCGCGGACCCATCGTCGAGCCGAGCACGGACTGGTTCTTCATGAAGAGGTGCGGAAGCGTCACGTCGACCTTCGGGCCGGTCGTGCCGCCGCAGGTGACGAGACGCCCGCGTCGCGCGAGGCAGCGCATCGAGCCTGCCCACGTGGCCGGGCCGACGTGCTCGAACACGACGTCGGCGCCGCGCCCGGCGGTGAGCTCCTTCACGCGCTTCGGCCAGCCGTCCGCGCGGTGGTCGACGACGTGGTCGGCGCCGAGCTCCGTCCCGAGTGCGCGCTTGGCCTCGCTGCCCGCGGTCGCGATCACGGTGCAGCCCGCGGCTTTCGCGATCTGGATGCCGGCCGAGCCGACGCCGGACGCGGCGCCGAGGACGAGGACGGTCTCGCCCGTCGCGATCTCGGCGCGCGTGTGCAGCATGCCCCACGCGGTCAGGAACACGAGCGGGACCGCCGCTGCCGCCACCGGGTCGACGCCGTCCGGCAGCGCCGTGACGTAGCGCGCGGGCAGCGCCACGTACTCGGCGCAGAAGCCGGGCGCGTGCTCGCCGCGGATCCCGTAGTCGGGCGCGAGGTGGTCGAGGCCGGCCTCGACCTCCGGTCCGTCGGAGTGCGTGAAGCCGGGCTCGAGCACGACGGCGCGCCCGACGAGCGATGCGTCGACGCCGTCGCCCACGGCCTCGACGACCCCGGTCCCGTCGCAGCCGGGCACGTGCGGCAGCGGGATCTCGACGCCGGGCATCCCGCGCCGGACCCACACGTCGAGGTGATTGAGCGACACCGCAACGGTGCGCGCGAGGACCTCGCCCGGCCCGGGCGAGGGCCGCGGCACGTCCTCCAGGGCGAGGACCTCGGGCCCTCCGTGCGCGTGGATCCGGACGGCTCTCACTACCGGCCCTGGAACGTCGCCTTGCGCTTCTCGGTGAAGGCGGCAATGCCCTCCTTCGCGTCGGCGGACGTGAAGAGACGCTGCTGCAGCTCGCGCTCGAGCGCCAGGCCCGACTCCAGCGGCAGGTCGGTGCCGCTCTGCACGGCACGCTTGATGAGACCGACCGACATGCCGGCCTTCTCGGGCGGGCAGTACGAACGCGCGCGCTCGAGGACGGCGTCGAGGAAGGCCTCGTCCGAGTCCGCGTCGATCTGACCGTTCACGAGCCCGAGGCGCTCGGCCTCGTCGTAGTCGAAGGTCGACCCGTCGGCCATCAGCTCGATGGCCTTCGACGCGCCGACGGCGCGAGCGAGCCGCTGGGTCCCGCCCGTGCCGGGCAGGACGCCGAGCGCGACCTCGGGCAGGCCGCACTTGCCGCTGCCGCGGCGCGCGAGCCGGATGTCGCACGAGAGCGCGATCTCGAGGCCGCCGCCGACGCAGTGCCCGCCGAGGGCCGCGACGACGAGCTTCGGCGTGTGCTCGAGCCGCAGCATCGTCTCGTTCGCGTGGAGGCAGAACGAGTACTTGAAGGTCGGCGTGACGGCGTCGAGCATCGAGATGTCGGCGCCCGCGCAGAAGAACTTCTCGCCCTCGCCCGCGACGACCAGCACGAACACCTCGTCGTCGAAGCGGGCCCGGAGCACGGCCTCGTCGAGGTCGCGCATCATCTCGTACGAGTAGCCGTTCGCCGGCGGATTCGTGAGCTGCAGGAGGGCGACGCCCTCGGCGGCGGAGTAACGGACCTTGCCGTTGGAAAGAGGCTCACCGGCCTCGAGGAGCGTGCGCTGGAGTGTCGTCATGGCGGTTTCGGGCGAACATTCTGCCAGAGCGGCGGGGCCCGCGCGTCACCGGTCCGCGGCCTTACCGCACGACGTCGTAGCGCTGCTCCGCGGGCGGCGTCACGGGCCCTCTGGAGAGCTGCTCCTCGAGGAGATCGCGCAGCATCACCACGTCCTCCTCGCGCTCGGCCGCATCGCCGAGGACCTGCCAGCCGTCGCCGCCCGTCGCGAGGAAGCTGTTCGTCGCGAGGCGCAAGCGCGCTCCGGGGGCGACCGGTTCGCCGCCGACGAGGACCTCCACGAGCCGCGGACGCCCCTCCTCCCGGCGCACGACGAGCCGCGCGCCGCTGAACTCGAGCGCGCCACGCCGCCCGTCCTCCACCGACGTCCGAAAGAGCTCCACGAGCTGCTCGCCGGTGAGCGTCACGGTCGTCACGTGGTTGTCGAAGGGCAGGATCGAGAAGAGGTCGCGCCGGGTGATCGGGCCCGCGGGCAGCGCCGCGCGGATCCCGCCGCGGTTGTGCACGGCCACGTCCGCCCCGGCGCGCTCGCGGATCGCGTCGGCGATCAGGTTGCCCGCCGTCGAGTTCACGAGCTCACGGCGGGTCTGCTCGAGCGGCGCGGTGAGCTCCCCCACCACCTCGTCCATGCGCGCGGCGGCGCGCGCGACGAGCGCATCGGCGAGCGCGTCGACGCGCGTGTTCCGCCAGCGCGGCTCGGGCTCCGCGTAGAGCTCGACGTGGCTGGCCTCGGACCGCACGACCGCGCCCTCACCGTCGAGCCACAGATCCACGCGTCCAAGCACGCTCGCCTTCGCGCCCGCCTGGACGACGAGCGCGTCGCCCTCGCGCACGCCCGTCCTCAAGAACGTATGCGAGTGCCCGCCGACGACGAGGGGCAGGTCGGGCGCGCTCCGCGCGAGCGCGCGCTCGCCCTCGACGCCGATGTGCGTGACCGGCACGATCAGGTCGACGTCGGCGGGGAGCCCCGCGCGCACGCGCACCAGAGCCTCGGTCGGCTCCTCCCAGAGGAGGGAGCGCGTGTCCACGTGCGTGATCGACGGCGTCTCCGGCGTCAGGAGCCCGACGAACGCGACGCGCACGCCGCCGCGCTCGACGACGAGGAAGTCGCGGGTGCCGGGGAGCGGCGAGCCGTCGGAGCGCCGTACGTTCGCGAGCAGAGCGGGCATCGGGACACGCTCGAGGTGCGAGAGCAGAACGTCGAGGCCGTGGTCGAACTCGTGGTTGCCGACCACGAGAGCGTCGTGTCCGGCGGCGGCGAGTACCTCGAGGAACGCGGCACCGCGCTCGACCTGTCCCTCCGGCGTGCCCTGGAACCAGTCGCCGCCGTCGCACACGAAGACAGCGGCGCCCTCCGCCTCGAGCTCGGCGCGCAGCTGGCGGATCGCGGCCGCGACCCGGGGCAGGCCGCCGCTGTCCGGAGGCGGGTTCGCGTCCTTCAGCCACGTGGCGAGACGCGGGAGCACCTGCCCGTGGACGTCGTTGGTGTGGAGGACCACGACGTGGCGGACGGCCTCGGCACCCTGCGCGGAGCTCCCGGACTCAGCGCCCGTGTCGGACCCGGCTTCGGAGGACGCGCACGCCGCGAGGAGCGAGAGGACCGCCGCGGCGGCCAGGGCGAGCGCGCTGGACGCGGCCAGTGCGAAGCGTTTTCCGGGTCGGGGGCGCATGGCGCGCATCGTACGGCCGTGGCTCAGCGGGGGACGCCGCGCGGCCGGGTCCCGGCGGGTTCCAGTCGGTCCGTCGGCGGCGCCGATGCACACGGAACGTCTCTGGACCCCTCCCCCGGACAAGTGCTGCGCTTCCTTCGCTCCAACGCGCCCCTGGCCCTCCCCACCGCATGCGCCGCGCTCCTCGCGGCCTCGTGCGGCGGCGACGCTGCCCCGGCGTTCGATTCCGCCCCCACCGCCGCGTCGACGAGCCCCCTCCCCGCCGTGACCGCGGCGGAGGTGGTCGAGGCACCGCCCGCGCCCGCGCCCGCCGCGCCGCGGCCGAAGATCGACCTGACGGCCGAGATCCCGAACGATTCGATCGGCTACTTCGAATGCGAGTCGATCGAGGCCTTGGAGACGCTGATCCTGCGCGTGCAGGCGCTCACGGGCAGCCCGCTGGAGAGCGCGGCCCACGGCACCGCGGTCGCAACGATCCCGCTCGTCAACGTCGGCGTCGACCCGACGAAGATCGACCCGAGCGCGCCGGTGGCCGTCGCGTTCGCGCCCGTTCCCGGAGAGCTCTTCCCGTCGCCGCTCGTCGTCGCGCCCGCGCGCGACGAGGGTCCCATCGTCAGCTCGGCCGCCGCCCTCACGGCCCGCTCGATGAAGGCGCGCCGCCTCGAGGGCGGCTACGTGATCGTCGAGCACGCCACGGCGCCGAGCCGGGACTCGATGCGAGGCGAGGCGCAGGTCACGAAGGACCTCGGCGGCGGGCTCGTACGCGGCCGATTCGCTTCGGCGCACTTCGCCTCGCTGATGACGCCGTGGCTGAACGACGCCGCGCGCCAGCTGAACGAGAGCTACCGCCTCTCGCGGCCGCGTCAGCACGAGAAGGACATCTACGAGTTCGACGCGGACACGCTGCTCGAGCGCATGCGCGAGGCGCGCGAAATCTCGTTCGGGCTCGAACTCGACGGCGACCGCGCGATCCTCCAGGGGCGCACGATCGACTCCGAGCCGTTCCGCGCCCCCGCGCCCGACTCCACGGGAACCGACGCTCTCGAGATCCTCTGCCACCACGTGGACCCGGAGGATCCGCTCTCGCTCCTCGTCACGTTCGACCCCGAGGGCGCGTCCGCGACGCTGTTCCACTGGCTGGAGGAGCTCGGTGATCTCGCCGCAGAGCACCGGGTCCTCGGCCGGAGCTCACGCAGCGGCCCGCGGATCCTCGTCGACGAGATCGGCGACGCGCTCGAGCAGATGCTGGGGTCCTTCGACCCCGCGGCGGCGCTCGCGTTCCAGCTCGAGCCCGGCAAGGCCCACGCCGGCGTCTATCTCGCCTCGGCGGACGCCGAGCGCGCCCGCGAGGCCGTGTCGCTCCTGCTCTCGAAGGCGGAGCTCGACGCGTGGGGCTTCGAGATGGCGCTGCCGATCCGCAGCATGGTCGACGGCACGCTGGTCGAGGACTACACGGTCCGCTTCGACACGCGCCGGCTCGACTTCGACCAGCGAGCGCAGCTGCGCGAGGGGTTCAAGACGTTCCTCGGGGACTCGACGCTGCACCTCAAGGTCGCGACCGCCGGGAACCAGGTTCTCATCGTGCTCGGCGGGGACACGGCCGCCGTGAACGCCCGCATCCGTCACTTCGCCGCTGAGGGCCCGCGCGAGCCCGAGCTCGAGCGCGCGATCGCCGCGGTCGAGAACGCGGGCGAGGCCGTCATCCTGCGCACGGACTTCGTGAAGCTGCTCGGACAGCTCGCCGCGCTGCGGCAGGTCTCGCGAGGTCAGTCGGTCGCCGACGCGTTCCGTGAGATCTCGCGAGAGGTCGGCGACGGGCACGCGCCCTTCGTCCTGTGGAGCGGCTACGTCGACGACGACCGCCTCCTCGGCGCGAGCTTCGAGATCGACTCGCTGCTGTACGCGTTCGAGGCGTTCAAGGGCGCCGGCCTCTGACCGCGCGCGCGTCCGGAATTCCCCGGGCGCGGCGCGCTGGAGATCACCCCCTCCCGATCCCTATGCTCCGAGCATGGGCAGCGGAAGTGGGACTCGTGTCGCCTTCGTCCGCGCGCGCTCCGCGAGCGGCGGTGCGGCGTGCGATCCTCCGGTCGACCTGCTCGCAGCCGCCGGTGCCGTGCGCGCTGCGCTCGGCCGTCGAGCGGTTGCGGCGCATCACCTCGAGGTGTTCGACGCGGACGCGCCGACCGGGGCGGCCGCGCCGAGCGGCGGCTCCGCGCCGCATGCGAGCGAGCTCGACGAGGTCGTTGGGGCCGTGCGCGCTCTTCGGCCGCACGCGATCGTGCTCGGTCGGTCGAGCGCCGGCTCCCTGAGGCCGCTCGGTGCGCCCGGGGCCGACGGACTGCTGCAGCTCGGCGCGAGACTCCGGGCCGAGGACGCGCCAACGCCTCCGGGTGGCGCGAGGCCAGCCTGGCGCGTCGCGCTCCTCGACGACGACCCGCGCGCAGCGGAAGCGCTGATCGCGGGCGACGGGGCCGACGTCGCGGTGCGCGGCGACGCGGACGACACTCTCGCGGCTCTGCTGCGCGCGCTGACCGCGCCCGGAGCGAGCCCGGAACGCGCCGCGCGTTCGGCGGGCGAACGCGGGCTGACTTGGCGCCGCGACGACGGCTCGATCGCGCACGGCGCCCGCGGCAGCCGGCCGCTGCGACCTGCGACGCCGGCGTGGGACCTCCTCGACCTCACCCCCTACGGACGTGCGCCGGGGGACGGAGTGATCGCGCGCCTCAGGCGGCGCATCGGGCTCGAGCCCGCACCCAGCGCCATCGCGTCCGTCCGCACGACGCGCGCATGCGTCCCCGACTGCCCGACGTGCCGCGGGAGCTTCGGCGCCTCCGGCCCGGAGCGACCCGTGCGCGAGGTCCTCGCGGAGATCCGTCAGCTCGTGACGACGCGCGACGTCCGCGAGCTGCGCATCCTCGACCACGCCTTCGACGGCCGGCCGGGCCGAGCCGCGGAGATCGCGCGCGGCATCGCGCGCCTCAAGAGCGCCCCTGCTCTCAAGAACCTGAGCGTCGAGTTTCCCGCGGGCTTCCGAGGCGACGGTCTCGACGACGAGCTCGTGGACGCCCTCCTCGAGCTCGGGCTCCGGCGCTTCGACGTCCACGTCGCCACGGCGGCCGAGCGGCTGCAGCGTCTCTTCAAACGCAACGTGCACCTCGGCCGGACGCGCGACGCGCTCGAGCGCATCGAGCGCCGCGGAGCGGTCGGGCGCGTGTCGATCGCGCTCGGGCTCCCGACGGAGACCACCGGAGAGGCCGCGCACACGATCCAGTGGGCGGCTCGCTCCGCGGCGCGCGAGCTCGTGCTCGAGAACGGCCGCGAGGCGCCCTGGGCGCGCGTGCTCGCGCTGGGCGGTCGGGACGACGTCGATGACTTCGTGGCGCTCCGTCGCCGCGCCCGGCGCGCGTTCTTCACCGACCCGCGGCGCGGGGCGACGCGACTGGTCCGCGCGGGCGCGGCGCACTCGCGCTGGGCGGCGCGGCTCTGGACGGGCGCCCCTGCCCCGGCGCGGCGCATCGCAGCGCAGCGGGCCGTCGAGCCTGCTGCGTCCTGAGCCGGCGCGCACGTCGCCGCCACGCCACTCGCACGCGCTGAGGGGGCTGGCAGCGGGGCTCCACGCTGCGTATTCAACGCGCGGCGTGTTCGGCACGCGGGGTGCTCGACACGCGGCGCCTCCACCGCGCGGACCCTCCACCACGCGGCGCCCCCCCAAATCGCGGTGCCCCCAGAAGTACGGCGCCCCCAGAACTGCAGCGGGGGCGCGGAGCCGTGATCGGCCCCGCGCCCCCGCCCGTGTCGTCCGCGGCGCGTGCCGCGGTCCGGGCTCAGCCCCCGGCCGCCTCGGAGAGCATCTCGCGCTTCTCCTCGACGTCCTTGAACTCGTCGGCCTCAGGCAGGGCGTCCTTCTTCTCGGTGATGGACGGCCACTGGCCCGCGAGCTGCGCGTTGAGGTCGACGTACTCCGCCCACTTCTCGGGGACCTCGGTCTCCTCGAAGATCGCCTCGGTCGGGCACTCGGGGACGCAGGCACCGCAGTCGATGCACTCGTCGGGGTTGATCGCCAGGAAGTTCTCACCCTCCGTGAAGCAGTCGACGGGGCATACGTCGACGCAGTCGGTGTACTTGCACTTCACGCAGGGCTCGGTGACGACGTAGGCCATGGGGATCTCCTCGGATCTTTGGGGTCTCGGACCGGGGCAGGCGCGCCGCCGCCCCGGTGGGTGTTCGATCGTGTTCGGTGCTCGGAGGCGAGGTCTCGCCCCGGGGTGCCCCGCCGTGCCGGGGCGCGGGGAGTGTGCGGCGACCGTGGCCGCGACTCAACCCCAGGAGTTGTTCAGCAGCTCGCCGAGGCCGCCGGCCCCGGGCAGGATGTAGTCGCGCTCGTCGAGGCCGGACTCCTCTGCCGGGAGCTCGCCGGGCAGCCGCTCGAGCGCCGCGGCGCTCGACGCGCCCCGGTCGAGCCGTCCCGCCCACACGCGCGTGCAGGGGTCGAGGTCGCGCACGGCGGTGACGAACTCGGGCGTGGCGATGAGCGGCAGCGCGACGAGGGCCGCCGGGCGGCCGTGGTGCTCGACGAGGTGCTCGAAGGCGCGCACGACCGTGGAGCCCGTGGCCCCCATCGGATCCGGCACGAGCACGATGCTGCCCGCCGTGGAGCCGCCGACCTTCGCCCCGCAGAGTTCGACGCGCGACACTCTGCCGTCGTCTCCGGCGATCCGCTCCATCGACAGGTGATCGAGCCTGAGGCGCTCGAGCGGGTGCACGAGCGCGAGGTGATCGAACGCGGCCTGCGCGGGCAGCATGCCTCCGCGGATCACGTCGAGCACGACGATCGACGGTGCAGCGCTCGGTACACGGCCGCGCCACACGCCGCGGGCAGGGTCCGAGTCCGCCATGCGCGTCGTCTGGGCGCGCACCTCGGTCGGCAGCTCCGCCGCGATGGCCTCGGTGACGAGTCGCACCGTCGCCGCGCGCACCGCGGCCACGAGCTCGGTGTAGGTGCAGTCGGGTGCCGAAACGCGCGCGAGCGCGGCGTTCGTCCACGGGCAGTCGAGCACGTGCACGCGCTCGCCGTACCGGTGCTCGAGCTCGTGCGCCACGGCGCCGCCCGCCAGCGCCGCGGGGCTGGAGAGGTCCGCGCCCGTCATCCTCGCGCCTCCGCGGCGGTCGCCGCCTCGACGCCGAGAGCGACGGCGTCGACCAGGGCCGGCACGTCGGCGACGGGCACCGCGCAGAGCGCGACCCGGACGACGCCCGAGAGCGGCACCACGAAGACGCCGTGCTCGGCGGCAACGTCGGCGGTGCGCTGTGCGTCGGGCGTCGACACGGTCACGAAGAAGCCGCCCTCGTAGCGCGGGTAGCGCAGGCCGCGCGCGGACGCCGCGGCGTTGAACGCGTCGACGCGGGCGTCGAGCAGCTCGACGAGCTGCGCGCGGTCGCGCTCGACTCCGCGCGCGAGCACCTCGTCCGTCAAGAGCTCGGTGATCGCGAGCATCCCGTGGTGGTTGCAGTTCGACCACGTGCCGCGGCTCGAGAACGCGAGCGCATGCTTGACCTCCGCGCGCAGATCCGGGTCCGGGACCGCCGCGCAGAGGGCGCCGATGCGCGCGCCGTACTGCGCGTAGGACTTGGACGCGGTCCAGGCGGCGAGGACCGTCACCCGGTCCGCGACGGGCTCGAGGGCGCGCACCCAAAGGCGCTGTTCCCCCCGTCCGAAGTGCGCGTAGGCGAGGTCGACGAGCACGGTGACAGGACCGTGCTCGGCGGCGCGCGACAGCGCGTCCGCCACGCCGCGCCACTCGGCCTCGTCGAGGCTGTAGCCCGTCGGGTTGTGGCACGGGAAGTTGAGGATCGTGAGCGCGCGCCCCTGGCGTTCGACCAGCTCGCTGAGCCCGGCGCCGAACGCGGCGACGTCGAAGCCACCTGCGCCGTCGAACATCCGGAACGTCTCGACGCGGCGGCCGTGCTGCTGCGCGATCGTGCGGTACGGGCCCCAGTGGAAGCTCGTCGTGTAGAGGGCCTCGCCCGGCGCGACGAAGTTGAGGATCGCCGAGTAGATGGCGCCGGTTCCGCCGGGGGTTGCGACGGCGATCGAGCTCTCGGCCAGCGGCGAAGCTCCGAAGGCGTCGCGGCGCACGGCTTCGAGGAAGCTCGGCTCGCCCGAGATCGGCGCGTAGGCCGAGCCCCGATCGGCGGGGACCGCCGCCAGCGCTTCGCCGACCGTCGGCAGGACCGCGAGGCGACCGTCGTCGGCGAGCAGCGCGCCGAGGCTGGCGTTCACGACGTGGCGGCCGGTGGCGCGCATCGCCTGGGCGCGTCCGTTGATCGCGAAGATCGGGTCGTTGCCGGGTCGGCCGCGTGCGTCGTCGATGAGGGGGTTCATGGGAGTCGGCCCGGGGCCGACGCGCCCATTATTGCAGATCGGCTGCCCCCGATGCAGATCGACCCCGGCCTCCGCCCCGCGGGCGGCGCGCGTCAGGCGAAAGGGCCCGAGGGCTCCGCGCCGGAATCCTCGGCTCGGCCGGCGCCAGAGGCGAGACGCTCCCCCTCGCGGTCGAGTTCGGGCTCCGCGGCCGGCGCGGGGTTCCCGAGCGAGGCGAACGGCAGGTCCTCGGCGCTCGGGCGCGGGATCTCGAAGTTCCACCCCAGCACCGTGCGCCCGTTCGCGGCGCGCGAGCGGCGCAGGCGCCCCTCGGCTGCGGCCCGGGCGAATCGCTCGCCGAAGCGCGGCGGCGGCGCGATCTCCGACGGGTCGACGCGCTCGCCGTCCGGTGAGTCGGCCTCTGCGTCGCGGGTCTCCTCGAAGATGCGCGACTCCCAGAACGGCCGGCGCTCCTCGGGCTCGGGCGCGGACTCCTCCGCCGCCGCGGCGGGCACGGCCGGGAAGATCTCGACGACGGGTTCGGTCTCCGGCTCGGGGTCGCCGGCGAGCTCCGGCGCGGAGAGCTCCGGCTCGGCGGGCTCCGGCTCGGGCGAGTCCGTCGCGAGGACCTCCGGGATGGACTCCGTCGGGCGGGACGGCTCCTCGGCGTCCGGCGTTTCGGCCGGAGCGGGCGTGAGCTCCGCCACGACCGGCACCGGCACGGAAGCCGGCTCCTCGACCGTGGCCTCGGCTGCGGGTTCCGCGACGGGTTCGGCGGCGGGTTCGGAGATCGGCCCCGCGACGGACTCGGCGACGGCCTCAGCGGGCTCGTCGTTCACCGACGGCTCCGCTCGCAACGGCTTCTCGGACGCCACCGGCTCGGATTCGACCGCGCGCGGCGCGCGCTCGACGCGGCGCCTCGCTCCCGAGCCCGCGGCCTCGCGGCGCGCGAGGAACTGGAGCCTTCGCGCCTGGGCGAACGTGATCCCGAGGCTACGTGTGAGGAGCAGGCTCTTGGCGCCGGCGAGGTCCTCGAGCGTCTCGATGCCCTCGGCCCGGAGATCTTCGACGAGAGCCGCGTCGAGACCGGGGAGCGCCCCGTCGAAGAGCGCACCGTCCGCTGCGGGTTCAGGTTCAGGTTCGGGCTCCGGCTCGCATTCCGGCTCCGGCGCAGCGGCGGGCTCCGGCACCACCAGCGGCCCGTCCTCGACCCGCTCCGGCACCTCCGGGCCCTCGTCCACCGGCGCCGCGATGGCGTCGAGCTCGAAGGCCGTGACGCCCGCGTCCTCCGCGCGTTCCGCGGGAGGCCGGAACTGCTCGACGAGGTCGATCGCGGCGAGCGGGGACCCGTCGTCGGTGCGATCCTCGGCCGGCTCGTCCGAGACGGGTGCGAGGGCCTCGGTCTCGTCTTCGCGGACGGCCCCCCCGACGATACGGGACACCAGAGCGCGGTCGGCGGGGTCGAGACCCGTCGCCGGGTCGTCGACCGGATCCCCGAGCTCCCCCAGGTCGGGGCGCAGCGCTCCTCCCGGCTCGGCGATCGAAGTCGGCGGCGCCTCCTCCTCGTCGAGGACCTCGAGCCCGACGCGACCCGCCAGCATCCTCGCCTCCCGGAGGAGGCGCCGCGCGGCGGGCGCGCCGACGCCGAGGCCGTCGGCGAGGTCGTCCGCGTCGCTCGCGAGCAGCGCGCCGAGGCTGGTCCACCCGCGCGCCCGCAGGCGCTTCAGCGTGGCGGGCCCGTCGGCGTGCAGCGTGCAGAGGAGGGCGAGAGCGTCCATGTTCGGAAGTCGGGTGCGGTGGTTCGGGGGACGCGGTCAGGGGCGCGGGTGCGGAGCGGCGCCGGTGCGCTCCTCCGGGACCGGAGGGAGGTCCAGGTCCGGGCGGTGCGTCGGTGCGGGGCCGCCGACGAGTCCGCCGCGGGGAGCGGGGCGGAGGAGACCGGGGTCGGAGTCCGTGGGGCCCGGCGCGGAATCGCTCGGCGCCGACAGGTTCTGCGCGGCGCCGTCCGGGGCCGGAACGAGAGCGACGACCTCGTCGGCCAGCGCCGCGAAGTCCTCGGCGGCGCGCGAGGTGGGATCCAGGACCTGGACCGGAACACCGAGCGCGGGCGCCTCGCGGAGGCGGACGCTGGTGCGGATCACGGTGTCGAACATCGCCCCCGCGAAGCGGCCGTGCAGCGCGACCAGGAGCTCGCGGGCGAACTTCGTCCGGCGGTCGAACATCGTCCCGACGACGCGCACGTCGAACGCGCGGCCCTGGTTGTCCGCGACCTCGTCGAGCACCTCCAGCGCGCGCACGGCGCCCTGCAGCGCGAACGCGCCCGTCTCGACGATGAGGAACGCGAAGCGGCTCGCGAAGAGCGCGTTCGCGCAGAGCACGCCGTCGGCGCGCGGCGAGCAGTCCACGACGACGTGGTCGAAGCGGACGCCGGCCGCGTGGGCCTCGACCAGCGCGCGCTGCAGGCGCTGCTCGGGGTGGATCATCCGCCCGGACACCTCCTCGAACTCTGCGAGGCGGGGCTCCGACGGGAGGAGAGTGATGCGCCCCGGCGCAGGCACGACGGCCTCGACCAGCGGCGCCTCGCCGAGCAGGACGTCCGCGACCGTCGGGCGCTCCGGCGAACACCCGAGGCCGAGCGTTGCGTGCGCCTGGGGGTCGAGGTCGACGAGCAGCACGCGCTCCCCGCGCGCCGCGAGCGCGCCCGCGAGGTTGACCGCAGTGGTGGTCTTCCCGCACCCGCCCTTCTGGTTCACGAAGGCGTAGACGGGGAAGGGCGTCGGGGTCGTGGGTTCCATCGCTCGGGTCGGGGCGGCGCGCGGCCGGGGATCGCCGTGGAGTCCGACGGTGGGCGGCCGGTCGGCGGGCGATTTGGTGAGGATATCGCGCGAGCCGGTGAAAACCACGAGGCGCGCGACACGCGCGGGCGCGGAGCGCCGACGACGCGGGCTCGAAAGCGCCACACAGGGCGCGCGCGGAGCCGCAGAAACGGCCCCGAGCGGAGATCGCGCCACGCGCGCGAAAGCGTCGCCGGGAGAGCGGCGGCGCGGTGGGCCGACGCCCGCGGCGCCGCCGCTCTCCCGGCGGCTCCCTAGCGGAGCGCGCGCCGGGCTCGGTCGTAGAAGGCGGTCGCCGACCGGGCGTGGTCGATCGGGCCCCAGGCCGCCACGCGCTCGAGCGCCTCGACGGCGGCGCAGTCGGGGAACGAGAGCGTCACGGGAGAGCGCATCTGGACCGCCTGTGGAACGGCCGGGTCGACGGGCACCCAGCCGATGAGCTCGGGGGTGTGCCCGAGGAACTTGTGGGCAGCGCCGCGGAAGCGCTCCCAGGCGCCGAGCGCGATGCGCTCGTCGGGGACGCGGTTGATCACCAGCCCCACGCGCACCGCGTGGTTGACCATGTGCGCACGCTTGTAGAGCGCGTAGCCGTCCGAGAGCGCCGTGACCTCGTGGTTGGTGACCAGGATCAGCGTGCTCGTCGCCGCGAGGTGTGCGACGGTCGAGTAGCTGAGGCCTGCGCCGTGGTCGACGAGGATCAGGTCGAACTCGGACTCGAGCGGCTTGAGCGCCTTGAAGAGCCGATCGAGTTCGCGCCGCGTCGGGTCGATCATGACCTGGCGGCCGACGCCCCCCGCCAGCAGCTTGATGCCCAGGGGGCCCTCGACCAGCGCGTCGCGGGCCGCGACCTCGCCGGTCATCACATGACCGATGTCGTAGGGCGGCGCGAGCCCCAGCAGCAGATGGTCGTTCGCCAGGCCCGCATCGAAGTCGATGAGAAGCACGCGCTCACCGCGCTTGGCCCGCTGGAGAGCGAGGTTGGTCGCGACGACGCTCTTCCCGGTGCCGCCCTTGCCGCTGGCGATGCAGACGATGCGCGCCGAACTCTTCGCGGGTGCGACCGTGGACCGCGGCGCGTGCACGACACCGTCCGCGACGGTGCGCTGCGGAGCCTCCGTGGCCCCCCGCGGCTCGAGAGCGGGCACGGTCGTCGTGCGGGCGGCGGCCCGGCGCTCGGCCTCCCGGCCGGTTCCGTTCAGGCCGGTGGTGCTCGAGGGACCCGTGTCGCTCGAGGGAGCGGTTCCGGGCGCCTGCCTGGCGCGCGCGGGCGGGTCCTGGACGAGCTGCGTCGCCGCGGGGCGCGCGCCGTCCCCGTAGCGCTCGACGGCCGCGCGGCGCTCGGCCTCCTGCTCGGCGGCGCGGCGCGCGAGGAGACGACCGACACGGTCGTCGTCCTCCCATGCGTCGCGCACGCTTCCACCTGCGTCGGGACCCGTGGCACGCGACGGTGACCCGGACGGGGAGCCCGGCGGGACGGCGCCCGAGGATGCGGAGCGACGCGACGCGCCGTCCTCGGCCTGGGCTTTCCGCGCGCCGCGGCGGAGTCCGCGGAGCCGAGCGAATTGGAAGCGGTTGAGCATGGCGGTGCGGTCCCATCATGTGCGCGGGACCCGGCGCGTCAATACAAACCGACGCGGAGCGAGCGCCGGGATGAGCGGCGCGGAGCCCCGGGGAAGCAAGTGAAGACTTGACTTCTCCGAACGCACGTTTCTCGGTGCCCGGAGCGGCCCTCCGGCGCGCCCGATCCGCGCGGCCCGACGCGCGCCGGGCGCGGGATCACGCGAAGCGTGCGTCCTCGCCGATGCGCTGGAGCTTCAGCAGATTCGTGCTGCGCGCGAAGCCCACCGGGACGCCCGCGACGAACACGACGCGCTCCCCCATCTCGACGATGCGGCGCGCGAGGAGCAGGTCGCTCGCCGTGTCGATCATCGCCTCGATGCTCTCTTCGCGCCGGAAGAGGAGCGGCCGCACGTGCGCGAGCACCGAGCACTGACGCACCGTGTCGGGGCGCGGGCTCAGTGCGATGATCTCGGCGCGTGGGCGGAAGCGCGAGATCAGGCGCACGGTGTTGCCCGTCTCGGAGAAACAGACGATACGGCCGACGTCGACCTCGTTCGCGACGTGCACAGCTGCCATCGCCGTCGCGCGCGTGAAGGAGCCGCTCTCGGGCGCGGCTTCGAGGCGCGGGCGCGCGTCGTAGATCTCGGAGTCCTCGGCGCGGCGCGCGATGCGGGCCATCGTCCGCACGGCCTCGACCGGGTGCTTGCCGACGGCCGTCTCCGCCGAGAGCATCACGGCGTCGGTGCCGTCGAGCACCGCGTTCGCGACGTCCGTGACCTCGGCGCGCGTCGGGCGGCTGGCCTCGATCATCGACTCGAGCATCTCGGTCGCCGTGATCGTGTAGACCCCCGCCGCGACGGCGCGGCGCAGGATCTGCTTCTGCACGAGCGGGAGCTTCTCGAGCTCCATCTCCACGCCGAGGTCGCCGCGCGCGACCATCAGGCCGTCCGTCGACTCGAGGATCTCGTCGAGGTTCGAGAGCGCGGTCTTGCGCTCGATCTTCGAGACGAGCTGGATGCCCGGCGCGAGACCGCGGATCTCCTCGAGCTCGGACGCGTGCCCGACGAAGCTGACGCCCAGCATGTCGACCCCGAGCTCGCGCGCGAGCTGGATCAGCTCGCGGTCCTCGTCGGTCGGCAGGTCGTAGCGAACGTTCGAGTCCGGCAGGTGGACGCCCTTGCGGTTGCCGACGGGTCCCCCGCGCAGCACCTCGGCCTCGATCGAGTCCGCGTCCTTCGAGCGCGCGATCAGCATGAGCTGGCCGTCGGCGAGGAAGATGCGGTGCCCGGGCTCGACCTCCTCGACCACGTCCGGGACGTTGATGTAGACCTCGCCGGGCGCGGCCTCGTTGCCGCCCGCCCTGATCCGAACGATGTCGCCGACGGCGAGCGGCACGGAGCCGCCGGGGAACGTGCCGGTCCGCATCTTCGGACCGGGCAGGTCGGCGAGCACCGCGATCGGCGTCATACGGTCCGCGGACGCCGCACGGATCTTCTTCATACGCCGCCGGTGCTCGTCGGCGGTGCCGTGGCTGAAGTTCAGGCGTGCGACCGAAAGACCCGCGTCGATGAGCTCGCCGAGCCGGTCCTCGGAGCCCGGGCCGATGGTCGCGACGATCTTCGTGAAGCGGGGACGCGCGTGCGGGCGCTCGGTCGGGCGCAGGAAGCGCTCGGGGAGCCGCTTGCGGCGGGTCGTGACGGCGGTGGGCATCGTGCTCGGACGAGGGTGGGCCCGGTGCGCAGTGCGCGCGGCGGGGCGAGGGGCGCGGCGGACCGGCGCGGCGTCGAGGGTGCGCGACGGCGGCCGTTGCGTCCGCGATTCTGGGGCACGCGCGCCCGCCCGAGAAGCGCGGACACCGATCTCGGGAGCGCTTCGCCAAGCCAAGCGCCGCCTCTCACGCGACGCTCACTCGAGCGCCGCCTCCATCACCCGCTTCGGGATCTCGCCGTAGCGCGGGAACTCGCCCGTCTCGAGCTTCGAGTAGATGAGCTTGCCGTCGAGGGTCACCTCGAAGCGGCCGCCCGAGCTCTCGACGGACTCGAAGGCAGCGTCGGGGAACACCGCCGCGATCTCAGCGGCCAGACCGGCCGCCTGCGGGGTGTAGTTTCACTGGACGCAGAACTGGACGGAGATGTTCATCGGTGCGAGGTGGCGTTCTGTCTCAGATACGGATGCGAGCGCAGCGCGGGCTGCGCACGCCGCGGATGCGCGCGGGCGCCGGTAGGATGACGGGCCCCTGCACAGTCGCGAAGCTCCATCCGTGGAAACACGGTGGACGGATGTCGGCGGTCACGAACGCCAAGCTGGCTCGTCTTCTAGATCACGGAACAACCGGATCCATCGGGCGGGCCGACTTCCGCACGCGCGCTGCGCGCATCCCCACGCCCGAGTCTCGAAAACTAGACCTTTATGCTGAAGAGCCCCTCCGCCGTCGCGCTCGCCCTCGGGTGCGCACTCGGACTCCCCGCCGGCACCGCGAGCGCCCAGACCGCCAGCCCCCAGAGCAAGGGAGATAGCCAGGCCGCTCCCTTCGTCCCGACCCCACAGGAGTGGCTGGCGGACTGGCGCCGGGAACACGGATCCGAGTGGCGGATGCGGACAGACTTCAGGACGGGCGCTGTCGAAATGCTCTGGGGCGGCAACGCCCCGGCGCCGTTTCCCCTCGACACGAGCGACGCCGAGCTCTGGTACGAGCTCGCCCGCGGGTGGATCGAACGCTCGCGCGACGTCCACGGCGTCGAGGTGGCCGACCTCTTCGACCCCGAGTTCATGTATCTGCCGCTCGCGCAGATGAACACGACGGACAAGATCACCGTCAGCTTCCAGCAGCGCATCGACGGGATTCCGGTAGAGAACGGCACGGTCAACGTGCTCTTCGACACGCGCGGCCGGCTGCTCTCGATCTCGGTGAAGGGTGCTCCGAAGCTCGAGGACCGCGGCGTCGAGCCCACCTTCGGCGGCGGCTTCGCGAACCTCGTCGCGTCGGCGGCGTTCTTCGAGCAGCACGGCGTCCAGGCGACGTTCGAGGGCAACGAGCGCCTCGTGCACGCGCGGATCGACGACGGTGAGACCAGCCGCTGGGAGCTGTGCTGGCAGACCGAGGTCCGCCTGGACGACCCGCTCAACCCGCTCGGTCGCCTCTACACGATCGACGCCGAGACGCGTGAGATCCTCAAGTCGACGACGACGGTCCACTTCTTCGACGTCTTCGGCACCGTGCGGTCGAACGCGACGCCCGGCCTGACGGCGGACCGTGCCGCCAACCCGCCGGTCCCGATCCCGATGCCCCGCGTGCGTGTGCAGTCGAGCGCGGGAACGGTTGAGACGGACCGCGATGGCAACTTCAACATCGTGGGTGTCAACACGCCCGTGGACATCACGCTGACCTTCTTCGGCGAGTTCACGAACATCAACAACGACCAGGGCGCGGACCACTCGGTCACCATCACGAACGTCCTGCCGAACCAGCAGAACGATCTCTTGATGAACCCCTCCCCCACGGAGTTCATCACGTCGCAGGCCAATGCGCAGCTCCACACGAACGGCCTCCGTGACTGGATCGTGGATCGTTTCCCGACGGACGACACGGCGGACTTCCGCGCACCGGCGAACGTCAACATCAACGATTCCTGCAACGCCTTCTTCAACGGGAGCTCGACGAACTACTTCGTTCAGGGCGGGGGCTGCAACAACACGGCGTTCTCGACCGTGGTCGCGCACGAACTCGGCCACTGGCTCAACAGCCGCTACGGCACGGGCAATGGCGCCGACGGAATGGGCGAAGGGAACGCCGACGTGTTCGCGATGTACTACCTCGACGACCCCGTCGTCGGCCGCTTCTTCTCCACGAACGGCGGCTTCGTCCGCAACGGCACGAACACCCGCCAGTTCTGCGGGGACACGAACCCGGGCTGTCACAACAACGGCAGCCCGCACCGTGACGGCGAGGTCTGGATGGGAGCCGCGTGGAAGATTCGGACGAACCTGGTGAGTTCGCTCGGCACGGTCTCGGGCGAGATGGCCGCAGACCTCCTCTTCCTCGGCTGGCTGAACACCTTCAACCAGACGACGATCCGCTCGGTCATCGAGGACCAGTGGCTCACCCTCGACGACGACGACGGCAACATCGGCAACGGCACGCCGAACTTCACAGCCATCGACGCCGGTTTCCGTCAGCAGGGCTTCCCCGGCGTCGACCTCGACTTCCTCACGGTGTCCGCCGTGACCGAACTCCCCGACGTCCCGACGGCCTCGGGGCCCTACGTGGTCGAGGCGACCGTCGAGACCAACCTCGGTACAAACGTCGCGGGCGCGTCGATCGTGTACGCGCCGCTCGGCAGCCCGCTGCAGACGGCGCCGATGAGCCTCATCGGCCCGAACCGCTGGCGCGGTGAGATCCCGGACCTCGGGAGCGACGACCGCGTCCGGTACTGGATCGAGGCGACGGACGACGCCGGCAATGCGGAGACTCTCCCCGAGGTCGCGCCCCTGCAGTTCCAGAGCTTCTCGATCGGCGGGCGGACCGACATCGTCGCGAGCAGCTTTGACAACGCGAGCGCAGGCTTCGTCGCCGGCGCCGCGAGCGACACCGCGACGACGGGCGTCTGGACGCGCGGGAACCCCAATGGCACCGACGCCCAGCCCGAGGACGATTTCACACCGGTGGGCAGCGCGTGCTGGTTCACCGGCCAGGCGGCCCCGGGTGACGGGCTCGGCGCCAACGACATCGACGGCGGGGCGACGACGCTCCTGAGCGCGCCGTTCGACGGGCAAGACGCGAACGTCCTGATCCTCGAGTACGCCCGCTGGTACAGCAACGATGAGGGCAACGCGCCCAATGCGGACGTGTTCGACGTCGACGTCTCGACCGACGGCGGCGTGAACTGGACGCGCGTCGAGCGCATCGGCCCGAGCGGCACAGGGACGAGCGGCGGCTGGATCCAGCGCTCGGTCGACCTGGCGCAGATCGTGACCCCGACCGCCGACATGCAGATCCGCTTCGTCGCGTCCGACTTCCCCGACGGCTCGATCGTCGAGGCCGCGGTCGACGACTTCGCGGTCTACGTGCTCGGCGACATCATCCCCGATCCCACGAACTACTGCTCGACCACCGTCAACTCGACGGGCGGCGCGGCGACGATGTCGTCCGGCGGGAGCATCTCGATCGCGGACAACTCGTTCGTGCTGGGCGCCAACGGCGTGGTCCCGGGCGCCTTCGGCCTGTTCTTCTTCGGCCCGGACCAGACGGACGTGCCGCTGGCGAACAGCGAAGGCCGCCTCTGCATCACAACCAGCATCCTGCGCCTCCCGATCGTGCAGGCGGACGTGTTCTCGGGCACCGCGTTCTACGGCCTGGACTTCACCGACACGGGCACGACCGCGCCGAACATCACGGCCGGCCAGAACTGGAACTTCCAGTTCTGGTTCCGCGACTTCGGCCCGGGCGGCGCGACGTCGAACACGACCGACGGCCTCGCCGTGACCTTCGTGAACTGACGCGTCCGATGGACGCAGGCCCGCGCGGACACCGCGCGGCCGCGCGGGGCCCGCTCCTCCTTCCCGGAGGGGCGGGCCCCGTCTTCGTGAACCGCTGTTCATCGATGCAGGACTCAGGGCGGGCCCTCCCCCGCTCGCCCGAGTTTCGTATCGAGCACGTGAGGCGGACGGCCTCCGCCCCGCGCACACTCCCCTCGCCATGAAGACGAGCCATCTCCTCCTCCCCGCACTTCTCGTTCCCGCCGCCCTCGCGACCCTTCCCCAGGGGACGCAGACCGCCGACGGGCTCCTCCGCTTCGCCCCCAAGCCGGGCACGACCATCACGAAGACCTTCGTGACCACCTCCACCCTCGAGCTCGACTCGATGGAGATGTCGGTCGGCGGCAACCAGATGCCGATGAGCCCCGAGATGACGGTGACGAGCAAGCAGTCACTCACCGTCACCGACGAGTACGGCGCGCTCCAGGGCGACACCCTGAAGAAGCTCACCCGGACCTTCGACTCGATCTCGGCGGACTCCGACACCGAGATGACGATGATGGGCCAGAACCAGGCGACGACGACCGACGGGAGCTCCGACCTCGAGGGCCGCTCGGTCACGTTCGACTGGAACGCGGACACCGAGGAGCACGACGTCTCCTTCGCCGAGGGCGAAGACGGCGACGACGAGCTGCTCGACGGGCTCGTGCTCGACCTCGACCTGCGCGGCCTGCTGCCGACCGAGGAGCTCGGGATCGGCGACGTCTACGACATCGACCCGCGCGCGCTCGCCGACGTTCTCGCGCCCGGCGGCGACCTGCACATGGACATCGAGTCCGAGGGTCAGGCCGGTGGGATGCCCGGCGGCAGCGACGGCCTCGGCGACCTCCGCAGCTTCTTCAAGGACAGCGTCGAGGGCGACTTCACCGGGAAGTTGAAGGAAGTCCGCGAGGCGGACGGCGCGCGCATCGCGGTCGTCGAGCTCAAGATCGACGTCGTGACCAACGCGGACCTGACCGAGCTGATGCAGGACCTCGGCAACCAGGGCGACCTGCCCCCGGGCGTCGAGCTCGAGGTCAAGAAGCAGGTCATCGACTTCGCGTACGAGGGCGGCGGCACGCTGCTCTGGAACGTCGACGCCGGGCACCTCGTCGGGCTCGAGATCGAGGCCACGAACTCGATCGACATGGACAACTCGATGGCGGTCCAGGGCCAGACCATGGACATGACGATGTCGATGTCGGGCGAGACCAAGACCGTGATCACGACCGAGTGAGCCGCGGGCTGTGATGTCGTCGGGGCGACCTGGAACGCAGCGAGGAGCGCTGCGGTCCGGGCCGCCCCGCTTCTTTGCCGGTCGAGCCCCCGCGCGCGGCTAGGCGGAGGCTGCGCCGCCCTGGAGGAGCCGCGCAAGGAAGCCGAGCACCACGCGCGCCTGCTCCTCGACGCCGACGAACCCGACCGGCGGGACGTGCAGGAAGAGCGCGGGAAAGCCGCGCTCGTCGGCCCGGTCGAGCGCCGCTCGGTAGACCCGTTCGCAAAGGTACCCGCCCGCATCGTCGGACACCGTTACCTCGGCCGCGCCGGCCTCCGCCAGGGCCGCAGCGCAGCGCCCCGGCACGTCGAACGGACTCGTCCGCCACTCCGGCCCGTCGAGCTCAAGGCCCGCGCCCCGCATCCCGTCGTTGTCGGCCTGATCGCTCTCGAAGCGGGCCCCGGCCCGCGTCTCGAGCCGGAAGGACGGCCCGCGGTGCACGCCGAGGCACAGAACGAGCGCGGGCGGAGCGCCCACGGCGTCCAGCGCGGCGTCCAGCGCACCGGGGGCACCCGCGAAGGTGACCGGCAGCACGCGACCCGTGACCGTCGATCCGGTCCCGGCCGCCCCCAGCTCCGCTCCATCGAGCGCGCGGGCGACCTCTCCGCTCGGGTTGAGCGTGACGTCGAGGAAGGGCTCGAAACCCGTCAGCAGCACTGCGTCACGCGCCATCGGGCGAGACAGTACCCTCTTCGCCCCGCGCGACGCGCGGCCACCCCACCATGACGAAGGAAAAGGTGCTCATCGCCAACGGACAGGGCTTCTGGGGGGACTCGATCCTCGGCCCCGTCCGGCTCATCGAGGAAGGTCCGCTCGACTACCTCACGCTCGACTATCTGGCCGAAGTGACGATGAGCATCATGCAGAAGCTCAAGAGTCGCGACCCGTCGAAGGGCTACGCGACCGACTTCGTCGCGATGGTGGATCGGATCCTGCCGAAGGCCGTCGAGAAGGGCGTCAAGATCATCGCGAACGCGGGCGGCGTGAACCCGCACGCGTGCAAGGACGCGGTGCTCGAGGTCATCGCCAAGCACGGCCTCACCGGCATCAAGGTCGCCGTCGTCGAGGGCGACGACATCCTCGGAGACCTCGACGAGCTGATGGCCTCGGGCGAGCGCTTCGAGAACATGGACACGGGCGAGCCGCTCAGCGGCGTGCGCGACTCGGTCACCAGCGCGAACGTCTACCTCGGCGCATTCCCGATCGCCGAGGCGCTCTCGAGCGGCGCGCAGATCGTCATCACGGGGCGCGGCACCGACCCCGGCCTCGTCATCGGTCCGCTCATCCACGAGTTCGGCTGGGGTCCCGAGGACCTCGACCAGCTCGCCGCGGGGACCGTCGCCGGGCACATCGTCGAGTGCGGCGCGCAGTGCACGGGCGGCAACTACACCGACTGGAAGGACGTCGAGAACATGGCGATGATCGGCTACCCGATCATCGAGGCCCGCGCCGACGGCTCGTTCACCGTCACCAAGCACGAGGGCACCGGCGGGATGGTCACGCGCGACACGGTCCTGCACCAGCTGTCGTACGAGATGGGCGACCCCGCGAACTACATCACGCCCGACGTCGTCGCTGACTTCACGTCGTTCACGCTGACGGACGAGGGCGACGACCGCGTCCGGATCGACGGCGTGAAGGGTCGCCCCGCGACGCCGACGTACAAGGTGTCGATGAGCTACTCCGACGGCTGGAAGTCCGTGGGTCAGCTCACCATCAGCGGCCCCGACGCGCTGCCCAAGGCCAAGCTCGCCAGCGACGTCGTCTGGGCGCGCCTCGCCTACGACGGCTTCGAGTACGCGGAGGACGACAAGCTCATCGAGTTCGTCGGCGCCAATGTCTGCCACGAGGGCATCGACGTCCCCCATGCGAGCGAGCCCAGCGAGGTCGTGCTGCGCCTCGGCGTGAAGGGCTCCGACAAGAAGAAGGTCACGCGCTTCGGCTCCGAGCTCGTCCCGCTCGTGACCAGCGGCCCGCCGGGCGTCACCGGCTTCGCGGGCGGTCGTCCGAAGGCCACCGAGATCATCGGCTACTGGCCCGCGCTCCTCTCCAAGGACAAGGTGCGCACGTCCGTCGAAACCTTCACCTCCTGAGGCTCCGCCGCACCATGCCGAACGTCGAACTCAGCCGCATCGCCTCCGCACGCTCGGGGGACAAGGGCGAGGGCTCCAACGTGGGCGTGATCGCCCACTCGGACGAGGCCTACCGCTTCCTCGAGGCCGCGCTCACGACCGACGCCGTCCAGCGCCACTTCGCCGGGATCAACCTCGGCGGCGTCGTGCGCTACGAGGCCGCGAACATGCGCGTCCTCAACTTCATCCTCGAGGACAGCCTCGGCGGCGGCGGGTCCGCGTCGCTGAAGACCGACGCCCAGGGCAAGACCCATGGGCTCGCGCTCCTGCGCATGCGTCTCGACGTCCCCGACGACGTCCTCCAGAGCGTCGCGCGATGAGCGAGCCGGCCGTCCTCGACGAGCTCCGCGAGCGCGCGCGCCGTTCGCGCGCCCGCGTCGTGCTCCCGGAGGCCGGTGACGAGCGCGTCGTCCGCGCCGCGACGCGCCTCGCGTCCGAGGGCCTGGTCGACCCGATCCTCGTCGCGCCGCCGCGCGGCGGGCTCGGCTCGCTCCCGTCCGGGATCGAGGTCGTCGACCCGCGCCGCGACGCGCGCACCGAAGCATTCGCCGAGGCGCTCCACGAGCGCCGTAAGGCGAAGGGCATGACGCCCGACGAGGCGCGCAGCCGCATGGAGTCCGAGCCGCTCCTGTTCGGCGCGGCGCTCGTCGCGTCGGGCGAGGCCGCGGGCGGCGTCGCGGGTTCCGAGGCCGCCACGGCCGACGTGCTCCGCGCCGGGCTTCAGGTGATCGGCCTCGCGCGGGGGATGAAGACGCTCTCGAGCTGCTTCCTGATGGCGCTCGAGGACCGGACGCTCACCTACGGCGACTGCGGCGTCGTCCCGAACCCGACCGCCGAGCAGCTCGTCGACATCGCCATCGCGACGGCCGAGAGCCACCGCAAGCTCGTCGGCGAGACGCCGCGCGTCGCGCTGCTGTCCTTCTCGACCAAGGGCTCCGCCGACCACCCGGACGTCGACAAGGTCCGGACCGCCGCGGCGCTCCTCGCCGAGCGCGCGCCCGACCTGACGGCGGACGGCGAGCTCCAGGTCGACGCGGCGCTCGTGCCCGCGGTCGCCGAGCGCAAGGCGCCGCGCTCGCCGCTCGCCGGCCGCGCCAACGTGCTCGTGTTCCCCGACCTCGACGCCGGGAACATCGCGTACAAGATCACGCAGCGGCTCGCCGGGGCGACGGCGCTCGGCCCGCTCGTGCAGGGGCTCGAGCGGCCTCTCATGGACCTCTCGCGCGGATGCTCTGCCGACGACATTGTCGACGTCGCCTGCATCAGCGCGATCCTCGGCACCGGCTGACCGGCGCCGAGCCAAGCGCGACTGGGCCGACCGCGCACGAAGGCGCGGGTCGACGCCCGCGCCCGGACGATCACATCCCGTCGCCGTCGTGCGCGGCCTCGTCGGCGTCGTGCACGTAGTTGGGGTCGCTCGGATCGAGACGCTCCATCGCGCCGGTGACCGGGCAGACCATCACGTTCGGGTCGTTCGGATCCAGGGTCTCCTCGACGGCCGCTTCGGCCGAGGCGGCGTCCACCGGCTCCGAGCCCTTGGGCGTCGTGCAGGCGGCCAGGACGGAGACGGAGGCGGCGAGGAGCAGGGTCGAGGTTGCGCGCATGGTTCGGTGTCCGCGCGGTCCGCGCGGGAAGAGTCTCGGATCGGTGGCGCCCTCTTGGGGCACGCTCGGCCGATATTGAACCTCGCGATGGCACGCCGGCGCCGCAGAAAGATCTGGGAGACCTGGGACGAGGACGACGAAGACCTCGACGGGCGTGAGGACGCCGTGGGCGCCCCGGGCGCTCCCACGGTCGACCTCCACGGAATGACCGTCGACGCGGCGCTCCGTCGCGCCGCCGCCGAACTCACGCGCTGCCGGGCGGGCGGAGCACGGACGCTCGTGCTCGTCACGGGGCAGGGCTTCGGCAGCCACGGGGGCCGCGCGCGCCTGCGGCCCGAGCTCGAGCGCTGGCTGAAGGGCGCCGACGCGAAGCGCCTCGGAGCGTCGAGCTACAGGGTCCTCCCGCAGAAGGGAGCGCTCGAGGTCACGATCCAGCGCCGCTGACCGCGCCCTCGGGGGCCGGGGCGGACTCGGGTCGCCGGGACTCGGATTCCTGGGACACGGGTTCCTGAGCCTCAGGTGCCTGGGCCTCAGGTGCCTGGGCCTCGGATCCCTGGGAGGCGGGAGCCGGGTAGCAGAGCTCGAGCGACGCCGTGCGCACGCCGGCCGGCGTCACCTCGACTCCCACGGGGCCGCCGTAGCCGACGCCGGGGCGGTGGGTCCGGGACTCCAGCACGAACACGACGTCGGGCGACGGCAGATTGCACCGCCAGGAGAACGCTCCGTCCGCTCCGATCGGAATCGACTCGGGCCGGCCGCGGCCGCCCTTGTTCCTGCGCGTGAGCCGCAGCCCGCGCAGGTAGACGCGGCGGACGGCGTCCTCGTCGAGCTCGGCCAGCGACGGAGAGTCTGCGACGAGGTCCGCTCGGAACGCGTCGAGCGCCTCCGGATCGACTTCGATCGCGCCCGCGATCCGGAAGAGCGGCACGATGTCGACGACGACGTCGTCGAGGCGCGCGCTGCCCTCCCCCAGGAGCGGACGCGTGACGAGCGGCTCGGGGCGCGCACGCAGGATCGAACCGCCGGGGCCCGGCGCGCCGAGCGGCGCGTCGGGAGCGACGACCACGGTCGTCGCGCCGGCCGGCAGCCCCTCGAGCGCGTACGTGCCGTCGACGCCCGAGCGCGCGCGCGCGATCGTCTTGCCGTCGACGTCACGCGCGACGACGGTGAGCCCATCGACCGCCTCGCCCCAGCGGCTCTGGACGCGCCCGGTCAGCGTCGCGCCGCCCGGCCCGACGAGGGGCTCGAAGTCGGCGCGCTTCGACGGCCGCGGGGCACGCCGAGCTGCGTCGGGTCGGTCGGCGCCGGATCCCGCGACGCCCGCGCGCCCGCGTGGACCGCGCTGGACGCGCAGCTGGTCGACCCGGAGCGAGGGAAGCGCGGCGGACAGCGACGCGGTCGCGCCGGCGAGGCCGGGCACTGCCGCCTTGCGTGGCGCAGCGTCGGCAACGGGATCGACCGCGTCCGGAACGGGAGCGGCCGGTTTCGGATCGGACGCGGAGGGAGCCGAATCGACGGGCGCGAGGTCCACCGGCAGGGCACGCGCCGGATCCACGTCGTTCCCGGCGGGCGATCCGGTGGAGAAAGCGGGACCGATCAGGAGCGGAGCCGGAGCCTTCGGCGCCCCTGCCTCCGCCGGACGGTCCACCGCGGTGGCGCTGGCCGTGTCCCCACTCGACGCATCGTCGCCCGTGGGATCCTCGCCCACGGGGCCCGCGCTCGACGGGCTCTCGTCGACCGGGCCCCCGTCGACCGAGCCCCCGTCGACGGGGCCCCCGCCGAACGGACTTTCAGCGGCCGGACCTCCAGCGACCGAGCCGCCCACGACCGAGCCCCCCACGATCGAGCCGTCTCCGACGGGCATCGACGCCGCCGCGCGGAGCGCTGCTCCGCGGTCCACGCGAGCGGCCCCGGCAGCGTCCGCTGGTGCGAGCGGGCCGTCGAGCCGCGCCTCCGGCTCGCGATAGTCGATCGCGCGGAGCAGGAGCGCCGCGCCCTCCTCGGCGTCGACGCGGAGCCTGCGCGCACGCGCGCGATCGTCGCCGTACGACTCGGGCAGCAGCACCTGCAGCTCGTAGCCGCCGGGCACGAGCCCCAGGAAGAAGGAACCGTCCCCGCCGGTCGAGGCGACGGTCGCGTGCTCCCGGTAGGCGGCGCGCACCGGAACAGCGCGCACGAGCGCGCCCTCGACCGGCTGCCCGGCTGCGTCCACGACCTTGCTCTGCACGCCGGAGGACAGCGGCAGCACGACGGTCACCGTCGAACCGGCGTCCGCGCACACAGCGCCGTAGCCCGGCGGTTCGTCGGCCGCGCCGCAGTCGCCCTGGCCCAGCGGCGCGGCGACGCCGAGCGGCACGGTGTCCGCGTCGACGACGATGCGGACGCGCGCGGCGCTGCCCGCGCGCAGACGCACCAGGCCCCCGTCGTCCGTGGTGCCCGTGGAGAGCAGCGCGCCGCTCTTCGCGTCGAGCGCGCGCACGCCGACGCGAGCGAGGCGCGCGCCGGTGGTCTCGACGACGCGGACGGCGACCTCACCAGCGGCGACGGCATCGCTCGCTTCCGGCGCAGAACTCTCTGCGTCCGCGCTCTCCGTGTCCTGGCCGGTCGCGTCGGACGCGGCCGAGCCAGCGTCCGCCTCGCCGCTGCCGGCGGCGTCGGCGCTCTCCGAGGCGCCTGACCCGGCGCCCTCGGTCGAAGAGACGTTTGCTTCAGGAGCACCGGACGCCTGCGCGACGTCCGTGGCGTCGGGCGACCCCGAGGGCCGCGCCTCGACGGCAGCGCCGGCCCCTGCGGTCTCGGCCTGTGCAGTGACTTCGTCCAGCTCCGGCTCCGGCGCCGGCTCGACGGCGACCGGCGCGGCGGCGTCGCCCGGTTGCACGGCGTCGCCCGGCTGCACGGCGTCGCCCGGCTGCACGGAGGAATCGCCCTCTGCGCCGGCCGCGTCGGGCGGCGTCCCGCCGGTCCGCACGTCGGCATCAGCAGCCCCGCCCGGCGCGGCGCCCGCATCCACGGCCTGCACCGTCGCATCCGAAGTCCCTGCCCCGGCCCGTTCGACCGACGCGGCGTCGACGGCTTCCACGTCAACGGGCGCGTCGACGCTCTCCTCCGCCGACCCGGCGCCCAGCTCGGCCTCACCCGCCGCCGCGCGCTCGAGTTGTTCGTCGAGCGAGCTCGGCCCGTCCGGCGTGAAGCCGGAGCGGCGGTCGAGTCCGTCGTCGAAGCGCGCGTTCCGGGCCTCGTCGAGCAGCCGCTCCCGGTCCGCGCGCACGCGGGCCTCGCGTTCCTCGGCGGACTCCGTCGGCGCCTCGCCCGCGCTTGCCGTCGTCGTGACCGGCGGCACGGCGGGCGCGCGCCCCTCGGGCGCCGCGTTCGCGAGGTAGAGCGCGAGCCCGAGGACGAGGAGGATCAGGACCGTGACGATGCGCATGGGCGTAGGAGAGTCGCGTGGACGGGCCGCTCCGACGCGCGAACGCGCGCGGGACGGACGCGCGCTCGACGCGCCAGGGGAACGTGCGCCGGACGGCGCGCGACGGCTCGCCGGCACGCAGCGTAACTCCGGCGGATGAAGCGGGTCGGACCCCGGACGGCGGTGCCCCGGATCGAGGCGGAGAGGGGTTCGAGAACGGCGCGAACGGACCGGAACCGAGACGCGAAGCGCCTCAGCGGCGCAGCGCGATCCCGAACTGGATCGTCGCGTCCGGACCGGACGCCGCCACGGCGTCCTCGTGGAACGAAGCGAACACCGTCGTCCCCCGGCCGACGTCCCAGGCCGCGCCGATCCCGAGGTCGAGGATCTCTCGGTCGAGCTCCTCCGCGTCCACGCTGCGCGTCAGCGGCATCTGCAGGAGCGCCTGCCCGAGCAGCGACAGCCGGTCCGACCAGCGGTACTCGAGGCCGCCGTTCGCGAAGAGCAGCGTGCGGACTTCAATCCCCGCGTCCTCGAAGCCGTCGGGGTCGTCCGTCTCGACACCGTCGACGCCGCCGAAAAAAGTCCAGCGCCCCACCGAACGCTCGACGAGGACGCCCGCCGCCACGTCGACCCCGCCGCTGCCGGAACCGCGGTCCTCGTTGCCGGTCGGCAGCTCGACGGTCAAACGCGCGGCGACGGCCGGCCCGTGCTCGTCCTCCTCGCGCAGCGCGGCGACGAGCGTGACGGGCAGATCGGCGAGCAGGAGCTCGTCGCGCTCGAGCCGGTACGCCTCGGTCCCGCCGCGCGCGACGTCCATCGTGTACTGATTGCGCTCGACGTCGTCGCGCCCACCTCCGACGAAGCCCGTCAGGTCGTGGAACTCGTCGATCGTCCAGTCGAGGAAACCCGGCCCCGCGAAGAGGACCGCCGGCTCGATCGAGAGCTCGAGCCCGTGCCCGAGCCCGCGCCGGATCTCGAACGCGGCGCGCGCGATCTCGCCGTCGAAGCGCACCGACTCGCCCACGCCCTCGCGCACCTCGAAGATCGACGCGTAGGAGAGCTCCGCGCGCGCGAAGGTGACGCCCTCCTCCTCGGGGCGCGCGCGGCGCGGCTCGGGCCCGGGGAAGAGGAGCGCGACGGGCTGCGACACGCGCGTCGGGAGCGGTCCCCTCACGAGCGCACGCGGCGCCGGGCCAGATCCGGGGCCGGCGCAGGACGCGAGGAGCGCGAGCGACGCGGGGAAGAGAAGTGCGAGGGGGGCGAGCTTCGGTTCGGTCATCGGTCTCCGTTCTCGGCGCCGCGTCCGTCGGTGCTGGACTTGTCCGCGCTGGGCGCTTCTGAGCTGTCTTCGTCGTCCGAGGAGCCGTCCCCGGCGGAGTCGTTCGGCTCGTGTGCGAGCGGCGCTCCACCGGGCGGCGCGAGCACGACGCGGAACTCGAAATCCTGCCGCAGGGACGCAGCCTCCTCGGCGCCGCGGGCGACGACGCGGTAGAGCGCAAACGCGCGGAAGAGACCGTCGGCCGCGGGCGGCGGCGGGACATCCGGCGGGCCCGCGTCTCCGTCCTCGCGCTCGTCCCCGCCCCCCTCGGGCGCAGCGGGAACGAAGGGCACGGTCGACACCTCGAACTCGACGCGCAGCGGCTCTGCGCCCACGCCCGCGCCGCGGAAGCGCACCCGCCGCGCGTCGACCTGCCAGCCGTCGGGCACCTCGAGCCAGAGAACGGGCGGCGCGGGCTCGAAGCCGCCCGGTCCGGCGTCCGCCCAGAGCACGCCCGGCCGCGGCCGGAGCGTGACGTGCACGCGCGCCGCGCCCGCGGGGACGCGCACCTTGGAGCCGAGCGCGCCCGTATTGAGCGCGACCGCGGTCTCGACGCGCACGGCGCGGCCCCCGTCCCGCGACCGCTCGGCTGCGTCGGGGGGAGGCGCCGTGCGCTCGGCGCTCGGCCTGCCGCCGGGAATGCGCGTCGTCCGCGGCGCCGACTCTCCTTCGCCGAGTGGGACGACCAGCCGCGCGCCGGCGTGGACGGCGGGGCGCGCCCACCCGTAGAACGAATCCGGCCGGTCGAGCAGCGGACCGAACCGCTGGATGCGCCGTCGCCACACGAGCCGCTCGGGCCGCGCGGCGAGTGCAGCGCGCCATTCGTCGAGCGCACGCTGGAAGTCGTCTGCGCGCGCGCGCGGGGTCTCGGCGCGCATGCGAAGTGCGACCGCGAGCCGGAAACGGTCCTCCGGCACCGCGCCCGCGGACGCGGCGGCGCGCTCGAGCTCGGCGACGTCCGCGTCGAGCGTCGGCCCACCCGACACGTCGGTGAACGCGCCGCCCATCAGCAGACGCGCGAGCGCCCGCCGCGTTCCATCCGTCCGGTCCGTCGCCGCCCGCGTCACGCGGAATCCGCCCGCCCGTGGAGCGGCTGCCGGCAGGTGCGGGAGCCCCAGCGGCTCGACGAGGCGCGGCCCGAGCTCGTCGGCGAATGCGCGGGGGTCGGCGCCCACCGCCCGGATCCGCGCGTCCTCGTCGACGAGCAGCGCGAGCGGCACGCGCTCGAGGCCACAGAGCGCAAACGGGTCCCACAGCAGCGGGAAGTCGATGCCGTGGAGCGCGGCGAACAGCGCGGGCCGGTCGGGGCTCTGCTCCTGGGCGACGCAGACGATCCGGAGTCGTCCCGCAGCGACGGCGTTCTCCGCCGCTTCCGCCCACTCGAGCACGAGCCGCCGGCCGGCCGCGTCCCACGACGCGAAGTGCACGAGCAGCGTGCGCGTCGGCGGAGCGCCCGGCGCGGATCCCTCGCGCACGAGGCGCCCGAGATCGACCGGACCCGAGCCGTCGACCGCCGGCAGCTCGAGCTCGGGGAGCGCAGCGCCCACCGTCGTCCAGTCCTCGGCCGTGAGCGCGACAGCGTCGGCGGTCGGCGCCTCTTCGACGGGCGCGTCGACCGTCTGCGGCGCGTGCGCAAGGACGCTGAGGGCGAGTGCGAGGACCGTGGGCATGGGGAGCCGCACGGGTCGCGCGGCGGCGCAGAGAATACCCGTCGGACGCCGCGCAGCTACGCGCCGCGCTCCGCAGGATCCGCCTCCCAGAGCGCGCGGAACCGCTCGGCGAAGCGCCGCGGGAAGTCCTCGACCTGGTCGGCGCAGTGCGGCGTCACCAGCACGTCCGGATGGGACCAGAGCGCGCTCTCCGCCGGCAGCGGCTCGACGTCGAACACGTCGAGCCAGGCGGCAGCGACGTTCCGCTCCAGCGCGGCCAGGAGCGCGTCGGCGTCGAGCACCGCGCCCCGCGCGGCGTTCAGGACGACGGCACCCGCGGGCAGCCGCGCCAGACGCCCGGCGTCCATGAGGCGCTCCGTCTCCGGCGTCCGCGGGACGTGGATGGACAGCACGTCGGCGCGCGGAAGGAGGTCGTCGAGCGCAGCCGGAGGATGGAGTTCGTCGAAGGGTGGAGCTGCTGCGCCCGCGGTGCGCCGCACTCCCACCACGCGCATGCCGAGCGGCCGCACGAGCGCGGCCAGAGCCGTGCCCGTGTGGCCCGCGCCCACGACGAGCAGCGTGCGCCCGGCCAGCGACCGGAAGCGAGCGGGCTCCCAGCGGCGGTCCGCCTGGGCCCTCGCGTGCGCACCGATGCGCGCCGAGAGGTGCAGGAGCGCTGCGAGCGCGCGCTCGGCGTGGAACGGCGCGAGCACTCCCGCGCTGTCCGTGACACGCACACCGGCGGGAAGCGGCTCGAGGTGGTCCCGCCCCGATCCGCCCACGTGGAACCAGCGCACGCCGGGCGCGACGAGGGCCGCGCGGTGCGCGGGGCCGGGGAAGCCGCTGTGCTTGATCGAGAGGACAACCGTCGGCCGGTGCGCGGCGAGGACGGACGTGACCTCGTCCGGGCTGCGCGCCGCCGCCCAGTCGAGCCCGCGGCAGCGCTCGAGCACGTCCATGACCTCGTCGGGTTCGGAGTGCAGCAGGAGCGCCCGCTCCGCACCCTCCGACTGCGTCGTGCTCGATCCCATGGCGCGAGACTACCCGCCCCCGGCGCGCGGCCGGCACGCAGGCGCAGCTCGACGTGGGTCCTGAGCGAAAGGCCGCGCTCCACCGCTCGCGGTGGAGCGGCGGAGCGGCGGAGCGCGGTCCGTCCGGGATCAGCCGCCCGCGGTCACGGGGACGGGCGGCAGCTCCCAGAGCACGATCTCGGCGTCCTCGACGCCAGCGATCCTGAGGACACCCTCGTCGACGATGCCCGCACCGTCGCCGGGGCCGAGCTCCTCGTCACCGATGGTCACCCGACCGCGCGCGACGTGGAGCCAGGCCGCTCGGCCCGCCGGGATCCCGTGCTCAGCGGTCTCACCCGCGTCGAACAGCCCCGCGAAGAGACGCGCGTCCTGCCCGATCCGGAGCGAGCCCTCCGCGCCGTCCGGCGACACGACCAGCCGCATCCTTCCGCGGCGCTCGTCCTCGGAGAAGTGCTCCTGCTGATAGCGCGGCTCGGTGCCGTCCTCGGCGGGCAGCACCCACATCTGCAGGAAGTGCAGCGGGTCGCTTCGGCTCGCGTTGAACTCGCTGTGCAGGACGCCGGAGCCCGCGGACATCAGCTGCACGTCTCCGGGCCGCATCTGCGATCCGGTGCCCATGCTGTCCTTGTGCTCCATCAGGCCGTCGAGCACGTACGACACGATCTCCATGTCCTGGTGCCCGTGCGTGCCGAAGCCGCGGCCCGCCGCGACACGGTCCTGGTTGAGTACGCGGAGCGCTCCGAACTGGGTGAACGCGGGGTCGAAGTAGCTCGCGAACGAGAAGGTGTGGTAGGTGTCGAGCCAGCCGTGGTCGGCGTGGCCGCGGTCGGTGGAGCGGCGGATCTCGATCATCGCTTCGGGGCGGGGCGCGTGGGCCTCGCCGGGGTCAGGGTCCAGGGGGGCTGGGTCCAAGTGGGCTGGGGCGCGGTCTTCGCGGTCCCGGTCGGTTCCGGGTGCGCGCGGGCGCCGGGAGACTCCGGGCTCGGGGCCGCCGGCGGCGCAGCCGAGCGCGGGCGCAAGGGCCAGGAGGGCGCCTCCGCGGCGCACGACGTCGCGCCGGGTGGGTCGGTCGGGTCGCTGTCGATTCATGGGTCGGGCGGGCGGCGTCGCAGCCGGCAATTGCATGACCTGTCACGCAAATGGACTGACTTTCTAGGACACGACCTGGGCGAATCACCGGGCCCGCCCCACGCGGCCGAGGCGCGGCCCATTCAGGACAGGCACTTACGTCGACGCTTGAAACCCTCGAACTCCGCCCGGACCGGCCGGGCTCGCACGGCGTGGACGCATCGCCCCCAAGTCCGCCTCCCGCCGGTGTTCACGGCCGTTCCGAGCCGCACGGGGCCTCCGGACCTCGTGGCCCCCGACCCGGATGAGCACCCGCGCGGCGCCCCGTTGCGCGGCGCCCATCGCGCCGAGGAACCGGCCCGTCAGCTGAACGGGACCGAGACGCCGTCGCTGAAGTTGTGGCTCCCGAAGCCACCGAGGCCCGGCAGTCCGTCGCGGAACCACGCCTGGAAGTACCAGGTCTGCCCCGGCTGGGCGCCCTGGAGGGTCGGGCCCAGGGGGAGTTCCTCGAGGTCGAGCTCCAGCCGGAACGCACCCGTCCGGTCGACGCGCCGGATCTGGGGAGCCAGGCGGAAGTACCCGATCTCCCCGCCGAGGCAGAGGGTGCCGAGGCCCGCGCCGGGCACGTAGCCCTGGGCGCGCGCGGCCATGAAGATGCCGTAGCTGCCGATCGGCATGTCGCGGGCGACGAGCGTCAGGTCGCCGTCGTCCACGCGTCGGGACCCGAGGGCTTCGATCGACGCGCTCCGGCCGGACGCATTCAGCGCGGCGATGCAGTAGCGCTCCCCCACCGAGTTCCCGCCGGGCTCTCCGCGCTCGTTCGCTCGGGTGGTCGAAGCCAGGGCGCAGGCGGCGGCGAGGAGGAGGAGTCGGAGCATCTGTGGCGCGGCGCGAGGGCCTCTCGGGGAGGGAGCCCGCGGTCGAGTCGGACGCGCGCCCCTGGGTGGCATCGGCGCCGCGCGGCCGTGCCCGGTTCGAATCCCGCTGGAATTCGACGTCGCCCTGGGTGCGCTCAGCGGATCACGAAGCCGACGTCGCCGGTCGGCTCCACGTCCTCGCGCTCGAGCCGCTCGACCTGGGCCCCGCTCGGACCCCGTCCCATCCACTCGACGAGCGCCTCGACCCGCCGGTCCTCTCCTTCGAGGTGCGCGCGCACCGAACCGTCCTCGACGTTTTCCACCCAGCCGGACACGTCGAGCGCGCGCGCCTCGAGGCGCGTGTGCCAGCGAAAGCCGACGCCCTGCACGCGGCCCTCGACGCGGACGCGGAGCGCGCCCCGCGCGGTCACGACGGCGTCCCCGAGTGCACCGTCGGCCCGGGCGGCAGTCCGCGCATGACCTCGGCCTCGAGCGCGCGCAGCTCCTGGATGCGCGCGTCGGCCGCGTCGCGGCCGAAGAGCTGCCGCGCGAACTTCGCGTACATGCCCTGGTGCGCGGCCTCGGAGGGCAGGAGGCCGCCGAAGAGCGCGCGCAGCTTCTCGTCCTGCGCGTGGTGCGCGAGGAGGTGGAAGCGCTCGAGGCTCCGCGCCTCGATCAGGTGTGCGATCACGAGTCGATCGAGCACGAGGCTCTTGCGCGTCGCGGCCGACCCCCTGTGGAGCGCCGCGGCGTAGCCGTTCTCCGACTGCTCGCCGAGCGTCCCGCCGCGCTCCTCGAGCTCGTCGAGCACGATCCGGAAGTGCTCCATCTCCTCGATGGCGATCTCCGTGAGCGCGCGCGCAAGCGCGGAGTGCTCCGGGTTCTTCGCGATGAGCGCGTGCGCCGAGGCCGCCGCCTTGAGCTCGCAGTGCGCGTGGTCGCTGAGGAGCGCGAGCGGGTCGCGCTCGACCTCCGCCACCCACGACGTCGGCGTCTCGAAGTCGAGCGCGAAGCCCATCAGCGGTTCGCGCCGGGGACCCAGAGCACGTCGGCCGTTCCCCCGTGGTTCGCGTCGCGCGCGAGCACGAAGAAGAGGTCCGACAGGCGGTTGAGGTAGCGCAGAACCTCGGGGTTCACATGCCCCGGCCCCTCGAGCGTGACGAGCTCCGAGACGCAGCGCTCGGCGCGGCGGCACACGGTGCGCGCGACGTGCAGGTGCGCGGCCGCGCGCGTGCCGCCGGGCAGGACGAACGAGTTGAGCGGCTCGAGCCCCGCGTTCACCTCGTCGATCCAGCCCTCGAGGCGCTCGGCGTACGCGGCCGTGATGCGCAGGCGCTCACCGGCCTCGCCGGGAACGCAGAGGTCCGAGCCGCAGTCGAAGAGGTCGTTCTGGATCGTGCGCAGCCAGCCGCCGTCGCGCGACGCGGGATCGATCCCCTCGACGAGCGCGAGCCCGATCAGGCTCGAGAGCTCGTCCGTCGTGCCGTAGGCCGAGACGCGCGCGTGGTGCTTGGGCAGCTGCGATCCGTCGCCGAGCTGGGTCGTGCCGCCGTCGCCCTGTTTGGTGTAGATGCGGTTGAGGTGGACCATGGGAGGCGGGAGAGCATAGCGGGGGATTTCCCGCCGGACGGGCGCCGGCGGTCGAAGCGCGGCGTGCACGAACCGGGCGCGCACAGCGTCTTAGGACCGCAGGCTGGGCGGGTTGCCGAGCGCCGCGCGCGCGTTGCGGCGCGGGGCCTGCGCGAGGGAGATCGACTTGCGCTCGACCGAAGGTGGACTCGATCCGGGGTCGTGGAGAACGCGGCGGCGCGGGGTGCGGCGCCGGGGCGCGGCCGGCCCTCTCTTCAGGGCACCCAGAGCCTATTTCGATCCTTCTAGAAATATGACTGGAGCCTCGCGGGCGATCCGCCCACAGTTTGCCCATGGACCTCGGCGAACTCGCACCGCGCATGGCCGCGCTCGGGAACGAAACGCGGCTGGCGGCCTACCGGCTGCTCGTCCGCGCGGGCGCGCCCGGCCTGCCCGTGGCTGCGGTGCAGGAACGGCTCGGCGTCCCCGCCTCCACGCTCTCCCACCACCTCCGCGCGCTGCGCGAGGTCGGCCTCGTCGCCCAGGAGAGGCGCGGCGCGACGCGCATCTGCCGCGCGGACTTCGAGGTGCTCCGGACCACGTTCGCCTGGCTCGAAGCCGAGTGCTGCGTCGACGCCGACGCGAACGAAGACCCCCACTGCTGCGGGACCGAGGACCCGCAATCCGGGCGGCACGCCGCCGTCCGTGCGACCGACCGATGAGCGAAGACCTTCGAGACGCGGTGCGGCAGGGCTATGGCTCCGTCGCGCGCGCGGGACTGAGCAGCGACGATGCGGGCATGCGGTCGATCGCCGAGGCGTTCGGCTACAGCGAGGCCGAGCTGTCGAGCATCCCCGCCGAGGCCAACATGGGGCTGTCGTGCGGCAACCCCACCGCGATGGCGAGCCTCGCGCCCGGCGAGACCGTCGTCGACCTCGGCTCCGGCGGAGGCCTCGACGTGTTCCTCGCGGCGAAGGCGGTCGGGCCGGACGGCACGGCGATCGGCGTCGACATGACGCCCGAGATGATCTCGCTCGCGCGGCGAAACGCGCAGAAGAACGGGTACACGAACGTGCGCTTCCACCTGGCCGAGCTCGAGGCGATGCCGCTCCCGTCGAACAGCGTCGACTGCGTGATCTCGAACTGCGTCCTGAACCTCTGCCCCGACAAGGACGCGGCGCTCGCCGAGATCTTCCGCGTGCTCAAGCCGGGCGGACGGCTCGCCGTGTCGGACATCGCGCTCAGAAAAGCGCTGCCGCCCGAGGTCGAGGAAGAGGTCGCCGCCTGGACGGGCTGCATCGCGGGCGCACTCCCCATCGACGAGAACGAGACGAAGCTGCGCGCCGCCGGTTTCGCGGACGTCCTGATCCAGGACGCGCAGAGCGACCTGAACGCCTACCGCGACGGCGGGCACGCCGCCTGTTGCGGCCCCTCCGGCGACGCGAACATGGCGCCCGAGGCCGCGGCGCGCTGCGCGCCCGAGTCCTCCGCCGGAGGGACCGCGAACCTGGACGACATCGCGTCGTTCCGCGTCGCGGGCGAGGTCGAGTCCTCGGCGTGCTGCTCGCCCGCGCAGCCGTCGAGCCCTGCGAACGCCGAATCCGCCGCCGAGCCCGCGTTCCACGACACGATGGACGCGCTGCTCGACACGTTCGACGTCAACGAGTTCGCAGCCAGCGTGAAGATCTTCGCGCTGAAGCCACACGGCTGACGCGGCTACTCGCCGTCGAGGTGCTTCGCGCGCGCGTCGTTGCGGCGCGCTCCCTTCTCGCCTCCGTCGACGCCGAAGTCGTCCGGCGTCGCCTCCGATCCGAGGGCGCGCAGCACCAGGTGCCACGCGCGCGCGTCGCGCGGCTCGAGCGGAGCGCGCGTGAACACGCGGTCGATCATCGCCTCGATGTCGGTCGCCGCCGAGTCCGTGCGCGCGATCTGACCCGCCAGCACCGCCTTCATCTTCGCGCGCAGGAACTCCCGCGCGGACGCGTCGACGCGCTTCGGCCCGGCCTCCCGTTGGTGCACGGCAGTGCCGGTGAAGAGCGAATAGAGGACGACCGTCACGGCCTGGGCCAGGTTGAGCGACGTGTGCGCGGGAGAGGTACGCAGGTGCGCGGTCTCCTGGCACGCGGCCGCTTCCTCCGCCGTCAGGCCGGACTCCTCGCTCCCGAAGACGAGCGCGAGGCGCTCCTCGTCGGAGTCGGCGAGCGGCTGGAGCGTCGGTGCGTGCTCGCGCCAGTCGACGCGGCGCTGCTTCTTCCGCGCGCGCGCCGTGAACGCGACGGCGTGGTGGCAGCCCTCGAGGCCCTCCTCGATCGTGTCGACCACGCGGATCGCGGTGCGCGCGTCCTCGCCGCCGTGGGACATGAGCCCGAAGTCCGGATGGACGAGCAGCGACGGGCGCGCCGGATTCACGATCACGAGCTCGGTCGGGCCGAAGTTGAGCGCCGCGCGCAGGATCGACCCGACGTTGCGGGGACCGGCCGGCTGACAGAGGACGACGCGCTTCATCGGGGGCGAGCCTACTCGCCGCGCGACAGCCGGTTCAGGAGTCGGCGCAGTTCGGACGGGACGGCGGAGCCCGCGCGCGGCAGCGGGCCGCGCTCCTCGCGGCGGAGCGCGACGCGGGCCCACCCGGGGACCTCGAGCGGGCTCGCGGCCCGCGTGCTGGCTCGGGCCACCGCGGCGAGGCCGTCGGGAATGCGCTCGGACACCGACGGCTGCCAGCTCGGCGCGACGAACGCGAGGCGATCGGACCGGGCGTAGCGCCGGCCGTCGATCTCGATGCGCGCCGGCTCGACGAAGCCCCCCGGCGTCCAGCAGGTCACGCTGAACTCCTCGGCTCCGACCTTCTCCAGCACCGCGTCGAAGGGGCGCTCGCCGACGAGGTGCACGAGGTCTCGGCGCCCGGGGACGTCGAGCTGCCGGACACCGGCACCGAGCAGCACCTCGACGCGCTCGCGCGGCGCGCGCGGCGGCCAGACCGAGACGAGCACCTCGGCCGGCCCGTCGCCAGGCACCTCGAGCGTCCAGCGCTTGCCCGCTTCGTGCGACAGGACAACGTGCGCGGCGGGATCGACCTCCGCGCCTGCCGGCGCGCTCCCCTCGTCCGCGGGCACGGGCTCCTTCGATGACTCGTCGACCGGTACCCACTGGACGGGCGCATCGGCCGCAGACGCGGGAGCGTCCCCGTCGAGCGCGATGTCAGCGGGCCCGACGTCCGCGGCGGCGACCTCGATGCGGACTGCAGCGGTCCGGTCGAGTAGACGCAGCGCACCCGCGGCCGGCGCGTCGCCACCGAGCTCCAGCGCGCCGATCGCAGCGGGCCGGAAGCGGCGCTCCGCCTCGTCGAACGCGCGCCCGTCCGCGAGCTTCCACCGGACCTCGACCGGCGCGCTCGCCGCGAGGCGAAGCGCCGTCAGGAGCTCGCGGGCGGCGGGGTCCGGCGGCGGGGCCTCGCCCGCGCGCGCCTGGACGAGCTGACCGCCGCGCACCTCCGTGCGCAGGCCGTCGGCGTCGACCTCGTACGCTGCGCCGCCCGGCTCGCGGACGGAGACGACCGAGCCGGACGCGGCGAAGCCCCGGGCGCTTCCCTCGCCGACGAGGTCCGCAGGCGCCGCGTCGCGCGCGCCCGTCAGCGCCCGCACGAGCCACGCGCGGAGACCGCGCGTCTCGGCCGCACCGGGGACCGATCCGGCCCCGACGCTCCCCGGCATCCGCACGAGGAGAGGGACCTCCAGCGCCTCGCGCGGGATCCGCGGCGCGCTCCTCCGTCCCGGACCGACGACGTCACCGCGCGTCCCGAGCACCGCGATCAGCGCGTCCTCGGCCCGGCCGCTGTTCTCGAGGATCGCGAGCACGCGTCCGACGGCGTCGTCGACGGCGAGGAGCTCGAGCTCTCGCCGCGCCGCGCGCCACGCGATCGCCGCGCTCGCCTCGCGCATCCGACCGTAGCGCTTCGCAAGCGCCGCCCACGCCGCCTCCGTGTCGCCGTCGAGGTCGTCGAGGAGCTGCGCGAGGTCCCGATCCGTTCGCGCGTGCGGCTCGAGACGACGGCGCACGACCGCGGGGAGCCGCGGGTCGGCGGCGTCCACGTCGATCTCGCGCGAGAGCTCAGCGAAGGTTAGGAGCGCGAACACGTCGGCCTCGCCGTCGAGCGCTCCTCGCGCCGCGTCCTCGAATCCCTGCACGACCACGTCGGCGCGCACGGCCAGCGCGGCTCCGCGCGGGTCCTCGAAGCGCGAGAAGCCCTGCTCGAAGCCCGCGATACCGCGCGCCTCGCGCCGCGCCCCCACGGACGCGAGCGACGTCCAGCCCGCGGCCGCCAGCGCCTCGGGAAGAGTCTCGTGCTCGTCGGCGAGGCGGGTGCGGCCGACGTCGTGAACCGAGCGCACGCCGTGTGCGGGCGGCTCCAGTCCGGTCAACACGCTCGCCAGCGCGGCGTTGCCCGCCGTGGACGACGCGAGCGCGAGCTCGAAGCGGTGACTGCTCGCGACGAGGCGCCGGAGATGCACGAGTCCGGGGAGGTCGAGGTCGGCGGGCCGCAGACGGTCGACCGCGATCACGAGCGCGGTGCTCGCGTCCGCGAGGGTCGCGTCGGCGCGCGGCGCGAACGGCTCCGCGGCGTGCGGGGCGCCGTCGGCGCCGCCCGTCGTGCCGGACGGCGCGTCCTCGGAGCACGCGCACGCGAGGAGGATCGCGCCGAAACCCGCGCAGAGGACCGCCGCGCGCGCGCCGCCCGAAGTACGGCGCGCCCCCACCGCTCCGACGCTCACTGCGCGCCGCCGGTCGCGGGCTCGGCGCGCAGCGCATCGAGCTGCGCCGGGTCCGGGTTGCCGCCGGAGACCGTCACGACGACGCGCAGCGGCCGGCCGGCCGGCGCGAAGCCGCGCGCACCGATCGTCTCGAGCACGCGGTCCGCGAATACGTCCGAGCCGGCGGCCGCGTACGCCGCGCCGCCCGCGGGCTCGACGACCTCGCCGGCCCACGCGCCGGCGGGGCGCACGAGGCGGGCCTGCGCGGCGAGGATCGCCTCGTCCGGAAGCGTGATCACCCCGTCGAGCAGCGCCCCGCACAGCTCGACGTTGAGCCCGCCCGCGAACGGCGGCGTGAGGCCCTGGACGCCGCTCGTGATCGCTTCGAGGGGGACCGACGCCCCGGCGGCGAGGCCCGCGCTCATCGTGGCCGCGCCCACCGGCTCGGCCCCGAACAGCGCGACGCGGGGCCCGTACGCGCGCCGCAGCGCGAGCGCCGAACCGGACGCGAGCCCGCCACCGCCGACGCAGAACACGACCGCGTCGGGCGGATCGCCGCCGAAGTGCTCGGCGATCTCGACCCCCACCGTCCCGGCGCCCTCGACGGTCCCCGGGCGATCGTACGGGTGCACCCAGACCGCGCCGGCCTCCGCGCGCTCGGCCGCGATGACGTCCGCGCCGAAGCGGTCCTCGGCCAGCACGACCTCCGCGCCCTCGGCCCGGCAGGCCTCGATCTTGTTCGGGTAGGCGTTCTTCGCCATCACGATCGTCGCGCGGACGCCCTTCAGACCGGCCGCCCACGCCAGCGCGCGGCCGTGGTTGCCCGAGCTCGAGGCGACGACGCCGCGGGCGCGCTCCTCGTCCGACAGCGCCATGACGTTCCAAAGCGCGCCACGCGCCTTGAACGACCCCGTCTCCTGGCGGTTCTCGAGCTTGCCGAACAGCGACGGCCCACCGCGCCGGAGCGCCGGGAGCGGAACGATCGGTGTGCGGCGGACGGCGTCGCCGAGCGCCTCGCGCGCCCGAGCGCTGGAGAGCTCGGGGTGGATGCCGGACGCGTCGGGAAGCTCGGAGGGATCGGGGCGGAACCACATGTGGAACCCGAGTCTATGCGAAGCGTCGGACGCCGCAGCCGCGCCGCGCACAGTGCACAATCGCGCCCCGCCCGCCGGCCGCTCGCGCTCCCGGCGAACGCACCATGCCCCGCCCCGACGAAACCTCCGACGCGCCCGCGCCGATCCTCCCCGGCCTCCCCTTCACCGCGCGCACCCTTCTCGCGCCGATGGAGGGCGTGACCGCGCCGTCGTTCCGGGACCTCGTGCTGGCGCGGCACGCTCCGCACGAGCTCGGCGGCGCCTTCACCGAGTTCGTGCGCGTGGTCGACCGGCCCGTCGCGCACAAGGAGATCAAGAAGCACCTCGGGGACGCGCGCTTCCCGATCCCCGTCGGCGTGCAGCTCATGGGCCGCGACGAGCCGGGCGTCGAGGGCAGCGCGCGCCACGTCGCCGACCTCGGCGTGCCCGTCTGCGACCTCAACTTCGGCTGCCCCGCGCGCGGCGCGCTCAAGGGCTGCGCGGGTGCGGCGGCGCTCGAGGACCCTGCCGGACTCGAGCGCGTCGTCGCAGCGGCGGTGCGCGGCGTCGAGGGGCGCATCCCCGTGACCGCGAAGATCCGCGCGGGGTTCGAGCACGCGCGCGACGTGGAGGTCCTGGCGCGTGCGGCCGAGAACGGCGGCGCGGCGCTCCTCACGATCCACTGCCGGACGCGCCGCGAGGGCTACCAGCCCGAGGTCGACTGGACGCGGATCGCCCGCGCGGTCGGCGCAGTCTCGATCCCCGTCGCCGGCAACGGCAGTGCGTGGGTGCACGCCGACATCGCGCGCATGCGCGAGGAGACCGGGTGCGCGTTCGTGATGACGGGGCGCGGCGCCCTCGCCGACCCGTGGGTCTTCTCGGGCCGCTCCGTGTCGCGCGAGGAGGCCGCTCGCTTCCTCGCCGAGTACGGGGACACGCTGCTCGCCCTCGGCGCGCCGGTGAAGGCGGCCGTGGGCCGCATCAAGCAGCTCCTCGGGTACTGGACCGCTGGCGGGCTGGTGCGGAGCGAAGAGGAGCGCACCGCCTGGCTCCGTCGAACCGACTTCGAAGCGTTCCTCGACGACGTCCGGGCGCTGGCGGGAGTCGGCCAGGGCGCCTGCTCGTGAGGCGGACCGGCGCGCCGCGCGTCGAACGGGAACGTCCCCTCGCGGAAAAAGACGCGGATCCGTGGGACGCGCGCAGCCGCTGGAGACACGGACTTGCGCAGTTCGTACGACGAACGAGCGCCGCGCGACGTGTCCAAGGTGAGCCGGGGCGGTAGCTCCGAGCCCCGCCCGGCCCCCCGGACCGTCATTCCGGCCCCCATCCCTCCCCGGGCCCCAGGGCCCACCTCTGCCATGAAGCTCGTCCTCACGCTCGCCGTGTGCGGCGCCTCCGTGCTCGGCGCCCCGACCGCCGCGGCACTGCGTATCCAACCGACGCCGGGTCCTCTCCCCGCAGTGGGTCCCCTCCCCCAACAGGGCACCCACTTCACGTTCGACAACACGACCCGCCGGATCGGCACGATCGAGACCGACGCCGGCTTCCTGTTCGACGGCGGCGACGCTCCGGTACCGGTCTCGGCCACCGTCCGTGAGATCGAACCCGTAGGCGACGAGCTCTGGGTCGCGGCGAACGCGGGACTCCTGCGCATCGACCGCTCGACGCTCGCGGCCCTCGGCAATGAGCTGAGCGACCACCGCGTGCGCGCGATCGTGCCCAAGGCGTCGGGCGGCGCGACGCTCTTCGCGCTCAATCTGGTCACGCTCGAGCGGGAGGTCCTCGACGTCGACGCCAGCGCCCAGGTGATCGCATCGACCGTGGTCGACTACGTGCCGAACGACGCGGTCGCTCTCGGGCCCGACTTCGCGGTGGTGCTGGGGAACGATGTCGTCCTCGTCGACGGCACGACGCTCCAGAGCGGGCCTGCGTGGGTGACGGGGGCCCGGGCGCTCGCGAGCGCGAACTCGACCGTCTACGCGCCCGACAGACTGTTCACGCTCCCGGGCGGGAACCTCGCCGTGGGCGCAGGGCTCTGCATCGTCCTGGCGGACTCCGCGGGCACGGCGCGGCGGATCTTCAACGTCGGCTCGTTCGAGACGGCCGGGCTCAGCGCTGGAGGCAACGACCTGATGGTCCTCAGCTCCGACCGGACGACCCTCGTCGAGTTCGGCAGCGCCTTCGAGGTCGACGCATTTGGGCTCGGCTACGGCGGGTCGCCCCCCGCCGTCTCGACCCACTCCGTTCCGGGCTCCGCGTCCTCGGGTCGCATCTGTGCCAGCGGCATCAACTCGACCGGGGACGCGGCGCGCGCGACGGTCCTTGCGAACCGGGAGGTCCTCGACCGGACGCTCACACTGGTGGCCCGGGGAATGCCCGCGGGCGAGGCAGCCGTCCCGTTCTACGGACTCGAGCAGCCGCCCACCCCGTTCGGCAGCGGGCAGCTCTGCATCGACGCCGCAGGGGGCAACCTGGTGCGGGCGCCCGTCGCCGTGGTCGGGGCCGACGGCTCGACGCGCACCGAGTTCGACTTCTCGACCGCCGGTCTCGGAGCCGAGATCGGCGCCGGCACCAGCTGGGTCTTCCAGGTCGCGTTCCGCGACCCGGCGGGCGCCGGGATCGACGTCACGGACGCTGTGACGCTCGAGTTCGCCCCCTGATTCCAGAACCCAAGCGGACGTCTCGCGCGAAGCGCGGCGGGAGGGACCCTCCCGCCGCGCTTCGCGTATTCTCCCCCGCCGCCGTGACCTCCGCGGCCGTGCCTTCCGCCGCCGTGCCGCTCCAGTCGTTCCACACCTTCTCGGACCCCGCGCTGGCCGAGCTCGCGCTGACCCACGCCTCCGCAGGGATCAGCGACGGGGTCGGCAAGCGCGACAACGAGCGCCTCGAGTTCCTGGGCGACACCGTCCTCGACCTCGTGATCGCGGAGGCGCTGTTCGGTGACCGCGCCCGCTACCCCGAGGGCACCCTCACGGAGATGAAGGCCCAGGTCGTCAGCCGCCGGGCGCTGGCGGGCGCCGCCCAGCGAATCGGTCTGCCGGAGACCGCACGGGTCGGCCGCGGGCTCGACCGTCGCGCGCTGTCGCGCTCCGTCCTCGCCAACCTGTACGAGGCGCTCGTCGGGGCGATCTACCTCGACGCCGGCCTGGAGGCCGCGCGCGAGTTCGTCCTCGACTCGCTGATGCCCGAGCTCGCCGAGGCGCGCAGCCGCGGCGGGCGCGCCCTCCCCAAGCAGGCTTTCCAGGAAGTGTGCCAGCGCACGGCCGGCGCGCCGCCCTCGTACGAGGTCCAGGAGTCGCGCGGCGACGACAACGCGCGCGCCTTCCTCGTGCGCGCCAGGGTCAAGGGCCGGAGCTTCCCGCCTGCCTGGGGTCGCACCGTCAAGGAGGCGGAGCACTGGGCGGCGTTCGAGGCGCTCCTTGCGCTCGGCGAGGACGTCACCCCGTGAGCCGGAGCATCGTCGAGGAGTCGAGCCAGGCGCGGAACCCGAACGCGGGCACGTCGAGCGCTGGGACGACGCTCGCGGACGCGGCGGCTCTGCCGCGGCCGACGGACGACTACGGGCGCATCCTGCGCTCCCTCGACCGCACGGGGCGGATCTCGGTCGGCAACGTCTGGGGCGCGGGCCAGGCGCTCGTCGCGGCGCAGCTCGCCGCCGAGCTCGACGCCCCGGTCCTCGCGGTCGCGTCGACCGACGGCGAGGCCGAGAACTTCGCGCTCGATCTCGCTGCGTTCGGCGTGCGCGCGCGCACGTTCCCCGCGCGGGACCCGGGATCGAAGGGCGCGCACGCGACGCGCCAGCGCCTCGAGCTCGCGCAGGCACTGGCGGGTCCGCCCGAGTCGCGCCCGCGCGTCGTCGTGGCCTCGCTCCTCGCCCTCGTCCAGCCGCTGCCGCGCCTCAAGGACCTCGAGTCCGAGTTCGTGCGCTTCATCGTCGGCGACGTGCTCGACGTCCAGCGCCTGCTGGCGCGGCTCGTCAAGGCGGGCTACACGCGTGAGCCGCTCGTCGAATCGCCGGGGCAGGTCAGCCTGCGCGGCGACATCCTGGACGTGTTCCCGTTCGCGACCGCGGACCCGGTGCGGATCGAGATGTTCGAGGAGGAGATCGAGTCGCTGCGGACGTTCGACCCGGCCGAGCAGCGCTCGATCGACCGCCACGACGACCTCGAGGTCTGCCTCGCCTCCGACACGGCGGAGGACGAGCCAGGCAAGGAGGGCGTTCTCCTCGCCGACCTCTCCGCGACCGACACCCTCGTCGTGCGCGTCGAGCCGCTGCGCCTGGGCGAGCGCCGCGAGGGGCTCTGCCGCCAGTCGGGCACGCTCGAGAAGGCGCTCGAGCGCACCGACACGGTGCTCGCGAGCCGCCGCACGATCGAGCTGCAGAGCCTGCCCGGCGACACGGCGTCCCTCGACACGCGCTCGGTGCAGGGCCTTTCGTCCGGCGTGCGCGCGTCCGCGCCAGAGCTCGGGAAGCTCGCCGAGGACGGCACGCGTGTCGTCGTCGCGTGCCTGACGGAAGCCGAGCGCGACCGCGTCGGCAAGCAGTTCGACGACGCGGGCGCGGGCGGCGTCGAGGTCGTCTGCGGCTTCGTATCGAAGGGCTTCCGCGCGCCGCCGTGGGGCCTCCTGGTCGTGAACTCCCACGAGCTGAAGGGAACCCTCGGCGCGCGCAACCGGGCGAAGGCGTCGCGCGCGCACCAGCACAAGGTCAAGGCGCTCCAGAGCTTCTTCGAGCTGAGGCCGGGCGACCTCGTCGTGCACGCCGTGCACGGGCTCGGGCGCTACCGCGGACTCGAGCGCATGGCGCGCGGCGAGGGCGAGGAGGACCACCTCCACATCGTCTTCGCGGACGAGGTGTCGCTGTTCGTCCCCGCGAGCCGCATCGACATGGTCCAGCGCTACATCGGCGCGGGCGGTTCGGGGATCGCCCTGGACCGGATCGGCGGGGCCAGCTTCCGCAAGCGCAAGGAGAAGGTCGAGCAGGGGCTCTTCGACCTCGCGTCGGAGCTCATCGAGGTGCAGGCCAAGCGCCAGCTCAGGAAGCGCCCGATCTGGAACCAGGACGACGAGCTCGTGTCGGAGTTCCTGGCCGAGTTCCCCTACGACGACACTCCGGACCAGTCCGAGGTGTCTGCCGACATCGCGCGCGACCTGTCCGGGGAACGGCCGATGGACCGGCTGCTGTGCGGCGACGTCGGCTTCGGCAAGACCGAGATGGCGGTGCGGGCGGCGTTCCGCGTCGTGTCGGCGGGCGGCCAGGTCGCGGTCCTCGTGCCGACCACGATCCTCGCCGAGCAGCACCTGCAGACGTTCCGCAGCCGCATGGCCGACTTCCCGATGACGGTGCGCGGACTTTCGCGCTACACGTCCGCGAAGGAGAAGAAGGCGACGCTCGCGGGCCTCGCCGACGGGAGCGTCGACGTCGTCATCGGCACCCACCGGGTGCTCTCGAAGGACGTCAAGTTCCAGTCGCTGGGGCTCGTCGTGATCGACGAGGAGCAGCGCTTCGGCGTCACGCACAAGGAGCACTTCAAGAAGCTGCGCGCCAACGTCGACATGCTGACGCTGACGGCGACGCCGATCCCGCGGACCCTGCACATGTCGCTGTCGGGCATCCGCGACATCTCGGCGCTCAACGAGCCGCCGCCGGGGCGCCAGGAGATCGAGACGAAGCTCGGGTACAGGAGCGACGACGCACTCGTCGCCGAGGCGTTCCGGCGCGAGCTCGGGCGCGGCGGGCAGATCTTCTTCCTCCACAACCGCGTCACGTCGATCGAATCGGTGGCCGCCCACCTCCGGGGTCTCGTCCCCGAGGCGCGCTACGCGATCGGACACGGACAGATGGGCGCCGCCGAGCTGCGCGAGGTCATGGAGTCGTTCCGGCGCGGCGAGGTCGACGTGCTGGTCGCGACCACGATCATCGAGAACGGCGTCGACGTGCCGACGGCGAACACGATCGTCGTCGACGAGGCCGACCACTTCGGTCTCTCCGAGCTGCACCAGCTCCGCGGACGCGTCGGCCGCGGATCGGTCAAGGCGTACTGCTACCTCCTGGTCGAAAAGCACAAGCCCCTGAAGGAGCACGCGCGCGCGCGGCTCAAGGCGCTCGAGGAGATGAACCACCTCGGCGCGGGCTTCGGCATCGCGGTCAAGGACCTCGAGCTGCGCGGCGCGGGCAACGTGCTCGGCGCGCAGCAGTCGGGTCACATCGCGGCCGTCGGCTACGACATGTACTGCCGCCTGCTGAAGCTGACCGTCGAGCGCCTGTCGGCGGGCGAGGGCCCGGACAGCGACGCGCCGCGCTTCGAGGAGACCGAGGCGGGCGCGGAGCTCGAGGTCGGGCTGCGCGCCTTCCTGCCCGAGAGCTGGATCGAGGGCGCGGACGCGCGCCTCGACGCGCTGCGCGAGCTCAGCCGCGCCGAGGACCGCGCCGAGCTCGACGCCGCGTTCGACGGGCTCGTCGACCGCTACGGGCGCGCGCCGAAGGAGGCGAAGGAGCTTCGGCGCCTGTTCGCGCTGAAGCAGCCGCTCGACGCTGCGGGGGTCCGGCACCTGGCCTGGCACCAGGACCGCTACGTCGTGCAGTACGCCGACGCGGTCGCCTTCGAGCACCTGGTCGCGGCCGCCGCGGCCGGCGGACGAGGGAAGCTGGACGTGCGGCGGATCCGGCCGGGCGTCGCGCACCTCGTCGCGCCGTCGCACCTCGAGGGCAAGGGCCAGAAGGCCGTCGCGTGGCTCGAGAAGCTGCTCGAGCGCGCGGCGGGCGCGTAGTCCGCGCGCTGCCGGGGCCCCGCGGCTGCGGCCCATGGCAGGCGGCCCGTTGCGGGCCACGCGCTCCAGGCGGCCCCGTGCGGTCTCTGCGGCGTACGAGCGTGGCCTCTTCCTCGCGACGGACGCACCGCCGTTGATCTCGGACACGGCCCCGGCCACGATGCCCGCATGCGCGCGCCCCTCCGCACCGCCGCCCTGGCGGTCTTCGCTCTCGTCCTCGCCGCCGTCCCCGCCGCGCGCGCCCAGGCGCCCGCCGGCGACGCGCCGAGCAGCGCTGGAGCCGCTCCGGACGGCGCGGGAGCCGACGAGAGCGCCGACGACCCCGCGCCGACGGCGCCCCCGACCTTCGTGCCCCGCACGGACGTCGAGCGGCAGCTCTACTTCAGCTTCACGGACAACTACGTCGCGGTGATCGGCAATGAACTGATCACACAGTCCGAAGTGCTCGCGCTCTCGCGCACCCTCCGAGAGGACGAGGACCCGACGGTGGGGCGCGACAACCTCTCGCCCGAGAAAGCCCTCGAACTCCGCTTCTCGGCGGCACTCGAGAAGGTCGTCGAGCAGCGGCTGAAGGCGTCCGGCGGCCGCAACCTCGGGTTCGAGCCGGAGTTCGTCGACCAGGCCCGGCGGCGCGCCGTCGAGAGCCAGATCCAGCGCATGGGCGGCGCGGCCCGCGCGGGCGCGGCGCTCGAGCAGAGCGGCTTCGACGCGCGCTCGTTCGAGGAAATGATCGGCGAGCGCCTCTTCTCGCAGGTCTGGGAGGACGCGCGGACGGGCCGCGGGCTCGGGCCCGGCGGACGCCGCGTCGTGGACCCGTACGTGCGCCCGGGCCGGCTCTACGCCTTCTACCGCGACAGCGCGCGCTCGAACAACCGCGAGGCGCGGGCGCTCCTCGGCGAGCGCGAGGAGCAGATCGTTCTCCAGCGGCTGCTCATCGCGGTCCCGTCCCCGGGCGAGGAGGCGAAGACGGTCCAGAACGCGGAGGCGCTGCGGACCGCGGTCCTGAACGACGTGGTCGAGTTTGACCAGGCGATCGCCGAGTACGCGGCACCCCAGGCCCGGGGCAAGGAGTCCGAGTTTCCGGCGCTGCCGCGGCAGGCCCTCGAGACCCAGCTCGCGCGGCTGCACGGCGCGCCCGAGGCCCTCGCGGCCTTCTTCGAAGGCGCCCATGCGGGCGACCTCTCGCCCGTGTTCGAGGGGCGCTCGCCCCAGGGCCTCCTCGACTACGTCGTCGTGTACCGCGTGGCGCGGGTGCAGGGTGCGACGACGCGCCTCCCGTTCGTGGACCCCGGACTCCAGCAGCGGATGACCGAGAAGCTCGCGGAGAAGGCCTCCGAGCTGCAGGTCGAGCGCGGCCTGGCGGGGCTGGCGCGGTCGACGTTCGTCCTGCCCTTCGACCTCCGGCGCGAGCTCCTGGACCGGGGCCGCCGCGTGGCGCGCTGAGGAAGGCGCCGGCCGGCGCGGCCCGGCGCTCCGGGCGGCCGTGGGGGCCGATTCCTGTGGGACCCAAGGCCGAGACCGGCGGGGACCCGTGGCCCGCCGCAGGACTCGCGGATATCGTCTGAACCCCGTTCGGCCGCCGACGTTCCCCCGGAGCGCCGACGGCGGGCCCGACCCGCACCTGAGCGCCCGCCTGATCCGCCTTGCGGCCCAGGCTCCGTGGTCCCCGGTCCCGCCCTCGAGGGCGGCCGGCCTCTGCGACCCCCGAAAACAGGGCCCGCCCGAACACGACGCCCGGACGCGTCGACGCCACCTCCCCTCCAATGAGCAACGACTACAGCGACATCCACATCGATTCCTCGATGCCCAAGCCCTGGGAGAACGAGGAGACCTTCAACGACGTGCTCTACCAGTGGATGTCGAAGGCGCCCTGGCTCCTGATCTCCCTCGCGCTGCACTTCGTGATCGGGCTGATCGTCGCGGCGATCCCGTGGAACGCCTTCGACCGCGCGGAAGAGGTGATCATCGAGGCCGCCATCGAGGCTCCGACCGAGGACGTCGAGGAGGAGGAGCCCGAGCCCGAGGAGGAGATCGAGGAAGAGGTCACCGAGGAGGAGCCGATCATCGAGGACTTCGAGGTCTCGGACGTCAACGAGACGGACACCGACCAGGAGTTCGAGAGCACCGAGGGCAACGAGGGCAACGCCGACTCCCCCTTCGACGCGGCGAACACGAACTCCGCGCTCGGCCTCGGGGGCGGCGGCGGCTCGAAGATGGGCGGCCGCTTCGGCGGCAACAAGAACCGCCGCGCAGGCGGTCGCGCGAACCCCGCCATCCAGGCCGGCCTGAAGTGGCTCAAGGACCACCAGGACGAGGACGGGATGTGGGACTGCGACGACTTCATGAAGCACGATCCGGATTCGGATCGCTGCGAGGGTGAAGGCGACCCGAACCACGACATCGGCGTCACGGCCCTCGCCCTGCTCGCGTTCCTCGGCGACGGTCACTCGATGACCGACGGCAAGTACAAGAAGGTCGTCACGAACGGCGTCCGCTGGCTGATCAAGCAGCAGGACCCCGAGACGGGCCTCTTCGGCGACGACATCTCGAAGGAGTTCCTGTACGGCCATGCGATCGCGACGCTGGCGCTCTCCGAGGTCGTCTACATCGACCAGAACCCGGTCGTGAAGCGCGCCGCGCAGAAGGCGATCCGCTACATCACCAAGGCGCGCAACGCGTACAGCGTGTGGCGCTACGAGGTTCCGCCCAACGGCGAGACGGACGCGTCGGTCACCGGCTGGATGGTGTTCGCGCTCCGCTCGGCCAAGGACGCCGGCCTCAAGGTCGACGAGAGCGCGTTCACCGACTCGATCGCGTGGTTCGACGAGATGACCGACATCGGCACGGGCCGCTGCGGCTACGTCGAGCAGGGCTCCTTGAGCTCGCGCGTGCCGGGCATGAACGAGCACTACCCGCGTGAGCACGGCGAGGCGATGACCGCGGTGTCGCTGCTCTGCCGCTTCTTCCTCGGTCAGGATCCCAAAGACGTCGAGATCATGAAGGCCCACGCGGACCTCCTGCTCGAGACGCTGCCGAAGTGGAGCGACGACGGTCTCTCCAACGACATGTACTACTGGTACTACGGCTCGTACGCGATGTACCAGTACGGCGGCGCGCACTGGAAGGCGTGGGAGAAGACGATCGAGTCCGAGATGATCAAGCACCAGCGCAACGACGGTTCGTCGGCGGGCTCGTGGGATCCGGGCGGGCCGTGGGGCTACGCGGGCGGCCGCGTGTACTCGACGGCGACGATGGTCCTCTGCCTCGAGGTCTACTTCCGCTACGCGAAGGTGCTCGGCTCGCGCTGATGCCCGGCGGTACGCGCTCGATCCTGTCGAGCGCAGCGATGAACGCGCGCGGGACGCGCCCCACCGGGGCGCGTCCCGCGCGCTTTTTTGGCGGTGTCTTCGTGAACGCGTCGGGGCGGCCGCGCAGCGAGCACCCCAGACCTACCGGCGCCGCGAACGACGCGCGAAGGGACGCGCGCCGCACTCGATCCGCAATGTGGCGCGCGCCACGCGCCTGAGGCTCAGCGGACGCGCGCGACGTCCGAACCGCTCGAGCGACACGACATTGGCTGAACCGCGCGCGCTCGACGCCGTTCTCCTGAGCGCCGACGGGACGAGGAACACTCGGAACGACGGCTCGGCGCGCTGCGCCGATCGAGCTCCGGACGGCCCGCGACGCGCACCGACGAACGCAACGTTCGAGCGCGCGACGGGCACGCCCGAAGCGGCTTCGTTCTCCGCCTGGGGACGTTCGTGCCCGGGCACAACCACGCGCATCGATGAGTCACAACGAAACCGGCATTCGCCTCGATGAGGCAGGTCCCCGGCCGTGGGGTCACGAGGAGTCCTTCAACGACCTCGTCTACGAGTGGATGTCGAAAGCGCCGTGGCTGCTGATCTCGCTCGCGCTGCACTTCGTCGTCGCGCTGATCGTGGCCGCCATCCCGTGGAACGCGTTCGACGTCGAGGAGAGCCCGGTCATGGTGGTTTCGGTGGAGCCGCCCGTCGAAACGGTCGAGCCCGAAGAGCCGGAGCCCGAGGTCGAGATCGAGGACGTCGAGACCGAGATCGAGCCCGTCCTGGAGGAACTCGAGATCTCCGACGTCAGCGAGACGGACAACGACAGCGACCTCGCGAGCACCGAGGGGGACGAAGGCCTGAACGACTCCCCCCACGACTCGATCAGCACCAACTCGACGCTCGGGCTCGGCGCGGGCGGAGGCTCGAAGATCGGCCGCCGCTTCGGCAGACCCAAGGGCCGGGGTCCCGGCGGCCGCGCCAACGTTGCAGTGCAGGCCGGCCTCCAGTGGCTCGCGGACCACCAGGACCACGAGGGGCCCGACGCGGGGAGCTGGGACTGCGACGAATTCATGAAGCACGACCCCGGCGGGGACCGCTGCACGGGCGCGGGCGATGCGAACCACGACGTCGGCGTCACGGCGCTCGCGCTGCTCGCGTTCCTCGGCGACGGACACTCGATGGTCGACGGGCGGCACCGGAAGGTCGTCACGGACGGGGTCCGCTGGCTGATCAGGCAGCAGGACCCCGAGACCGGCCTTCTCGGCGACGACGTCTCGAAGGAGTTCCTGTACGGGCACGCGATCGCGACGCTCGCCCTGTCCGAGATCGCGCTCATCGACCAGAACCCGGTTGTGAAGCGCGCCGCGCAGAAGGCGGTCCGCTACATCACGAAGGCGCGCAACGCCTACGGAGCCTGGCGCTACGAGGTCCCGCCGAACGGTGACGCCGACGCGTCGGTCACGGGCTGGATGCTGTTTGCCCTCCGCTCGGCCAAGGACGCCGGCCTCAAGGTCGACGAGAGCGCCTTCACCGACTCGATCGCGTGGTTCGACGAGATGACCGACATCGGCACGGGCCGCTGCGGCTACGTCGAGCAGGGCTCCTTGAGCTCGCGCGTACCCGGCATGAACGAGCACTACCCGCGCGAGCACGGCGAGGCGATGACCGCGGTGTCGCTGCTCTGCCGCTTCTTCCTCGGGCAGGACCCCAAAGACGTCGAGGTCATGAAGGCCCACGCGGACCTGTTGCTCGAGACGCTGCCGAAGTGGAGCGACGACGGTCTCTCCAACGACATGTACTACTGGTACTACGGCTCGTACGCGATGTACCAGTACGGCGGCGAGCACTGGCGGAAGTGGGAGAAGACGATCGAGTCAGAGATGATCAAGCACCAGCGCGCGGACGGATCGGCTGCGGGTTCATGGGACCCGAACGGACCGTGGGGCTACGCGGGTGGACGCGTGTACGCGACGGCGACGATGGTGCTCTGCCTCGAGGTCTACTTCCGCTACGGGAGGGTGCTGGGGTCGCGCTGAAGCAGATACGGTGCCAGGATCACCAGCAGCGCCCGAAGCAGCCAGGGACGTCCATTTCATGGACGTCCCTGGCT
>JBCBNC010000018.1:0-123432 GCA_039821985.1 Planctomycetota bacterium | reverse complement strand
GCAGCCAGCGTCGTCCATTCGAATGGACGACGCTGGCTGCTTCTGCTGCTGGTGATCCTGGCACCGTATCTGCAATCACTCGATGCCGACGCGCACCTTCGCGGCGAAAGGCACCTCGATCGACTTCGGGTCCTTCCAGGCGAGCAGTTCGAGCGCGCCCTTTTCGGTCTTCATCGGAAGCTGGAGGCCGATGTGCGACGTGCCGTTGAACGTCATGGTCGACGTGCGCTCGAGAACCATGCGGTCCCCGTTCGGCGAGACGACGGCCCATTCGACGATCGACGCGAGGTCGGCGTCGGTCTTCAGGTTCATCTCCCAGCCGTCGCGCCACTGCGCTTTTTCGATGCCCTCGAACTCGATCTGGAAGGGGCCGACGTTGGCCTTCGCCCCCTTCTGGAACTCGAGCGCGCCGCTCTTGTGGGTGATCTTCTCGAACGCCTGCAGCACGACGAGCGTGCCATTCGCCTCGATGAAGCGCGCGTTGGGCGCGGGGGACTGCTTGCCCGAGAGCTCCACGACGATGCTGGTCCCGCCGCCGAGCACGCGGTCGTTCATGCCCCACGGCCCGAAGAAACCCTCGGTCTCGTGGAGCGTGTTGCCGGCGCTGTCGACGAACGTGTCGAGCGTGCTGCTCTCGCGGTCGAAGGCGATGAGGCCGCCCTCGGGCGCTTCGACGAGCACCGCGAGCGTCACGGGGTCCAGCGTCCCCTGGAAGGCGAGGTTCGGTCCGTACTCGCCCTTGGGCGCGACCTCCGGGCTGATCCGGACGCCGGCGATCTGTGCCTTCGGGGCGCGGGCGGCGGCGGCGCGCAGGGGGCCCGTCGAGCCGGCGATGAGCACGGCGGCGGCGGCGAAGACGGGGACGATCGCAAGGGTTCCGATGCGGGAGAAGGTCATGGCGATCTCGGCCAAGCGGGGCGGCCGGCGGGTTCTGGGTCGGCGGGGAAGCGGGCTGGGGCCCGCTTCGGGCGGGGCGAGAGCCGCCGCGATCGGGGCCCTGGGGGAGCCCAGGACCGAGCCCGGGCCCCCGGTGGATCGACCGCCAGCGGGAGGAGCTTGAGCCCGCGGGGGGCGTGCGAGGACAATCCCCGCCCTCGCCTCCCCCGAAACGCAGCGACCGCGATGCTCTCCACCCTCCTCCTCATCGGCCCCCTCGTGGCCGCCTCCGTCCCGACCGGCCCGCAGCAGCGCGCCCACGACCCCAACGCGTACCCGAAGGAGGCGAGCTACGTCGACGTGCTGCGCGACTGTGCCGTTGGCGCGCCCGAGGAGCTCTTCGACGTCCTGCGCGTGGTCGACGGCGACACGCTCTGGATCGAGCGCGAGGGCGAGCGCGTGAAGCTGCGGCTGCTCTCGATCGACACCGAGGAGAAGTGGATGGAGGGCGGCGGCGTCAGCGCGTCGAAGCCGTCGACCCGCTACGGCGACCAGACCACCGGCTGGGCCCAGGGCTTCTTCACGCCGCGCAGCCCCGACGCCGGCCCGATCCGCGTCGGCCTGCGGTTCCCGGACGGCGTCGAGCGGTACGACCCCTACGGTCGCCTCCTGTGCCACGTCGTGACCGACATCGGCATCGACTTCAACCTCCTCTGCGTCCGCATGGGGTTCAGCCCGTACTTCAACAAGTACGGCAACAGTCGCATCGACCACGCGGCCTTCGTCGACGCCGAGAAGAAGGCGCGCGCCGAGAAGCGCGGCGTTTGGAACCCTGGCACGAACTCCGGCGGCAAGCAGCGTGACTACACCCGGCTCAAGCCGTGGTGGGACGCGCGCGCCGCGGCCGTCGACGCCTTCCGTGCGAAGCAGGCGGACGCGCCCCTGAAGTTCGCGGCGGCGGACGAGCCGGACCTCCTGCAGACCGCGCTCGACGCCGGTGGCAAGGGCGTCACGGTCCTCGCACTCGTCGATCGATTTTTCGACGAGGACGACGGCTCGCGGACGGTGCTGCTGCGCGCGGGCGATCGGCGCCGCGCCGTTCGCGTGCGCATCGAGCCCGGCGACAAGGCCGCGATGGCCGAGGTCGACCTCGAGGGTACGAAGGGCGACTTCCGCCAGAACTACGTCCTCGTGACGGGGGATCTCGTGAAGGGCCGCCGCGGGTTCGATCTCGTCGGCGTGGGCCCGAAGGACTGGCGTCCGGCGGGACCGGAGCCGGCGGTGCCCGTGGAAGCGGGGGCGCGCTGACCCCGGGCCGCGGCGGAGCGGCGTCGGGCGATCCTCGGAATTCCTCGAATCCGCCCCAAGGACCCACCCGTCGGCCCGTCGTGCGCCCCGGACACCGCTCCACGACGCACCGATGACGATTCTCCCGTTCCCCGGCCGCTCCGCCCGCGACACCAGCTCGCGCGTGGACCGCGTCGAGGCCCTCCTGGCCGAGAACGAGAGCGCCCTCATCCGCTACGCCGCGCGCCTCCTCGGGGACGACCCCGACGGGGCGCGCGACGTCGTTCAGGAGGCCTTCCTGCGGCTCTGCCGCCAGGAGGACCTCGAAGGCGTCGGCCGCGAGTGGCTCTTCACCGTGACGCGGAACCTCTGCGTCGACCACCGGAGGAAGCAGGGACGCATGACGCCGACGGACGAGATCGAGGACGTCCACGCGGGGCGGCCGGACGCGCACGGAGCGCCCGAGCCGCCCGCTCGCGTGGAGGACGAGGACCTGGCCCAGGCGCTGGGCCGCCTGCCGGAGCGACAGCAGGAGGCGCTGCGCCTCAAGTTCGAGGCGGGGCTCTCCTACGCGGAGATCGCCGGTGTCCTGGGCACGAGCGCGGGGAACGTGGGCTGGATCCTGCACCACGCGATCAAGGGACTGAAGACGAGGCTCGCGCCGGAAGGAGGTGCGCGATGAGCGGTCGAACGGAGAACGACGGCGGCCGGCACGACTGGGCGGACGACCCGCGGCTCCTGGCGTACGCGCTGGGGGAGACGGCCGAGCTCGGCGCGGAGGACCTGGCCGAGATCGAGGCGGCGCTGGACGCGGAGCCCGCGTGCCGGGCGGCGCTCGACGCGCTCGAGGCGGTCTTCCCGCGGATCGAGCGCGCGCTCGAAGGGCGCGAGGTTGCCGCGGCTGCGGGACCGATCGCGGCGCGGGCTGCGGCGGCGCCGCTCTTCGTCGACGAGGCCGCGGATGGGGCGCCCCGCGTGGAGCACGCGGCGGCCCTCGGGCGCAGGGAGACGGCGGCGCGACTGAGTACGGAGGCGCGCGACGAGATCCGGCGCGCCGCGGGTTCGTCTCGTTCACGGCGCCCCGCATGGATCGCGCCTCTGATGGCGGCGGGCCTGCTCGGCGTCAGCGGGACGGCTCTCTGGGTGGCCCTCGACCCGAACCGCGGTCGGTGGACCCGCTTCGGCGCGGACAGCGCGGCGCCCGAGGGCGAGGTGATGTTCGAGGCTGCCGCGGATGCCGCGCCCGCGGCGCGCCCGAGCGCGTCGAGGAGGGTCCTGCTCGACGGGAGTCGGATGGACGCGCCCGGGAAGAGCGCGACGTCGGGCCTGGAGAGCCGCTCCCGCGAGTGGCGTCCGAAGCTCGAGACCCCGCACGAGACCGCGATGGTCTACAGGCGCGGGACCCTTGACGACCCGAACAGCAAGGGCTCGGAGCGCTTCGACGACGTGCGTGACGAGCTGCAGAGCTTCGCACGCGGGATGGAGAAGGACAGCGCAGGCGAGCTGCGAGCCCTGGGATACGCAGCCGGAGCGGAGCCCGTGCTCGAGCGCTCCGTCGTCGACGCTCCCGCACGCGACCTCTCCGACGACGACGGCTTCGAGGGCGGCGTGCGGACCGAGGTCCTCCGGTCGGAAGAACCGGTCCTCGAGCTCTCCGACGCCGAGGAGCGCGTCGCCACCGAGCCGCCGCCCGCACCCGAGAACCCGTTCATCGACGCGTCGGTGGACCCGTTCTCGACCTTCTCGATCGACGTCGACACGGCCAGCTACGCGCTAGCGCGCGCCGAGCTCACCGCGGGCCGCTTCCCGAACCCGGCCAGCGTCCGCGTCGAGGAGTTCGTCAACTACTTCAGCTACGACGACGCGCCGCCGCGCGCGGGCGCGGACGAGCCGTTTGCCGTCCACGCCGACGTCGGCGCCGCACCGTGGGCGCCCGAGCACCGGCTCGTGCGGATCGGCGTGCAGGCGCGCGAGGTCGACCTCTCGGAGGTCGGGTCCGCGAACATCGTCTTCCTCGTCGACGTGTCGGGCTCGATGAACAGGCCCGAGAAGCTGCCGCTCGTGAAGAAGGCGCTCGCGACGCTCACGGCGTCGCTGCGTCCGGACGACCGCGTCGCGATCGTCGTCTACGCAAGCGCGCAGGGGCTCGCGCTCCCCTCGACACCGGTCGATGCCCGCGAGGCGATCCTGCAGTCGCTGGAGAGCCTGGAGAGCGGCGGATCCACGAACGGCGGCGCGGGCATCGAGCTCGCGTACAGCGTGGCCCGCGACCACTTCGTCGAGGGCGGCGTCAACCGCGTTGTGCTCTGCACGGACAGCGACTTCAACGTCGGGGTGACGGGCGAGGGCGCGCTCGAGGAGCTCATCGCGAGAGAGGCCGCGGACGGGATCGAGCTGTCGGTCCTGGGCTTCGGCACGTCGCGGCGCGGCGACGGTCGGATGGAGGCGCTGTCGAACCGCGGCAACGGCAATTACGCGCTCGTCGACTCCGAGCTCGAGGCGCGTCGCGTCCTCACGGAAGCGGTGGGGGGCACGCTCGTGACCGTCGCCAAGGACGTGAAGATCCAGGTCGCCTGGAACCCGGCGCGGGTCGCCGCCTTCCGGCTGGTCGGCTACGAGAACCGGATGCTCGACCACGAGGACTTCCTCGACGACACGGTCGACGCCGGCGAAATCGGGTCGGGGCACCACGTGACGGCGCTGTTCGAGGTCGTGCCCATCGGGGCGGGCACGCGGCTCGCCGAGGTGGGCGCGCCCCGCCTCGAAGGATCGCTCGATGCGCCCGACGCCGGATCCGACGACGGCGCCGTCGAGGCGCCCGCCGAGGGCGGCAGGGCCACCGGAGGCGAGGCCGCCCCCGCCGTCCCGCCGGCCGCTTTCCTGGGCGACGGTCTCCTCGAGGTGCGCCTGCGTCACAAGCGGCCCGGCGGCGACGTGAGCGTCGGCTCCGCTTTCGCCTTCGACGACGCGGGCGGCGCGGGCTCCGACGACCTGCGCTTCGCCGCAGCGGTCGCCGCCTTCGCGCAGAAGCTCCGTCGCTCCGGCGAGGTGGCGGGAGTCGAGCACGAGGACGTGCGGGCGTGGGCCCTCGGGGCCCTCGGTGAGGACCCGGGCGGCCTGCGCGCGGGCTTCGTGCGCCTCGTCGAGCGCGCCCGCGACCTCGAGCGCGCGGCGGACGAGCCGCCCCGTCGACCCCGCTGACTCACGCGCCTCTTACGAAGTCGGGCCGGCGCGGTGGATTCCGCGGTCCCCGTGCCACGGAACGCCGCGCGCGTCGTACGCGTCCATGGAAGGGCGGACGCCGTACGCTGCGCCCGCCCGTATCCTCAAGTGCGATTCCGAGAGCGCCGCGGCCCCGCGTCCGGCGTTCCCCCTCTGCCCCCGCCGCGCCCGGCCTGCCCGGCGCCTCGGGGGCGGCCCCCGAAACCAGCCATGTCGTCCCGAACGCACCGACTCGCCTCGCTCGCCCTCTTCGCATTCGCGCTCCTCGTCGCCGCGCCGACCGCCACGGCCCAGACCCCCAAGGTCGAGAAGGACTGGACCGACGTCTCGCACGAGGGCTTCCGCTTCAAGTCACTCACGAAGTACAAGCAGGTCCCGACCGGCTCTGGATTCCCGGACGAGCTCGTCTCGCGCTTCGAGAGTGAAGCCCAGCTGCTCTTCATCTTTGCGGTCGAGCAGATCGCGTCGCTCTCCGGTGCCGAGGAGGACGAAGCGAAGGAGGACGACGAGCCGCGAGAGCGCCGCAAGCGCCAGCGGCGATTCGAGGTCTTTCCTGTGCTCGAGCGGCAGCCGTTCCTCAAGGGGCTCGGCTCGCTCGAGGGAGAGGCGACATTCGAAGAAACTCTGAAGATCGACGGTCTACGGGTTCGACACCAGCGCTTCCAGTGGGAGGTCGAGGACGCTGCGCTCGACGGCACGGATCGAACGAAGGTCCAGCCGCGCACGCTCGAGATCTTCACGTATCCGCTGAAGCACGCGGAGATCTACCTCGTCTACACGGTGGTGAAGGACGAGTTCGACAAGAAGTGGGAGCGGACGATCCTGAAGTCCGCGAAGTCGTTCGAGCAGGTCGAGCGCGTCGCGCAGAAGGAGATCGACGTCAGCGGGCTCGACTTCGATTCGCAGCTCGCCTGGGCCGAGCAGGAAGCCTCCAAGACGGACGGATGGCGCGCGATCGGCACCGATTCGAAGCGCTTCGTACTGCTCGTGCACAACGACGACAAGCGCTTCCTCAAGGCCCTCGTCAAACGCCTCGAGGTATCGCGCGACATCTACGAGAAGGACTTCCCCCCGCCGCCGTCGTTCGACGCCGTGTCGATCGTCCGGGTTTGCAAGGACCGGGCGGAGTTCCAGTCCTTCGGCGGAGTGGGCGGCGGCACGGCCGGCTACTTCAGCCCATCGTCGGCGGAACTCGTGCTCTTCGACGCGAAGGACGTGGACCGGAACACGACGTTCGCCGTAGCGAGTCACGAGGCCTTCCACCAGTACTGCCACTTCCTCTTCAACGAGTCCGAAGCGCACCGCTGGTTCGACGAGGGGCACGGCGACTACTACGGCGGTCTCAAGGTGCAGGGCAAACGCGGCAAGATTACGCCGAAGATGCCTGCGGGCCTCGACCGCGTCGGCGTCATCCGCATGATGGTCCGTACCGGCCAGTACAAGCCGGTCTGGGAGCACCTCAACTACAGCCACCGCGAGTGGCAGACCCAGGGTCCGATGTCCGAGTCGTGGGGCGGTGTCGCCTGCTACTCACAGTCGTGGTCGATCGTCTACATGCTGCGGCAGGGAATGCTCGGCAAGCTCGGCAAGTCGCACTGGGAGGACGAGTGGGCGGACATCATTCCCAACTACGTCACGACGCTGAGCCAGGGGTTCTCCGACGCCTACGCCGAGATTCTCAAGGAGCGTGAAGAGGCCGCGGCAGAGGCGGGCGAGGAGCTCAGCGAGAAAGACCGCAAGATCAATCGCTTCATGCTCGACCCGCGCCAGAAGGACGAGATCTGGGAGAAGGCGATTGCCGCTTCGTGGGGGAAGGTCGACATGGACCTCTTCACGGAGAAGTGGCTCGCCTTCGTCGAGAAGGGCATCTGAGCCCGGCGCTCTGGCGTCCGTCCACGGCACGAAGCAGGGCCGCTCCCCCCGGGAAGCGGCCCTCTCTCGTTCTCGCGATCAGCGGCCGCGCGTCACGTAGATCGCGACGGTCGCGCCCGCCGCGAGCAGGAGTCCGATCCACGTCGTGTCGTAGGGCGCGCGCTCGGGCGCATCGCCGCCGTCACGGGCGGACTCGACCTGCTCGGCGCGCGGGAGGCCGACGGTGCCCTCGCGCAGCGGCCGGTGGAACTCCATGCGCTGCTCGTACATCGCCATGCGCCGGACGTACGCGTCCTTCGGGTCGACGAGCGCGGGCTCGTACGGTCCGCGCGCGGCTGCGCGCAGTCCCTGACGGAAGTCGTTGCCCGCGTCCGCGTCTGCGAAGCCAACGAGCCGGAGCGGTTGGCCGGGGTGCGCCACGCCCCGGTGCCGATCCTCGACGACCTGCAGGTCCACGTCGGCGGGGACACGCTGCTGCGAAGGCGCCGCGCCCGCGACGGAGCAAGGGGCGACCCCGAGCTCGGTGCCCCCGAGCTCGGCGGCGAAGAGCAGCGCTGCGACGAGCGCCGCGCGCGCGCGGTTCGGATTCGGTCTCGACGTCACGTGGGGACTCCGTCGGTTCGAACGCAGGGGCCCGGCCTCAGGGCTGGGCCTGGAAGACGTCGACCTCGTTCCGGCGCCACTGCAGCACCCGAGCCGGGCTCAGGGTCTTCGGGAGGAGCTCCTCGATCAGCGAACCCGTGCCGCCCAGGAGGCGCGCGTCGTGGTTGTATTCGATCGCCGGCGTGCCGTAGACGATGTTCTCGTTGCGCGCGACGATCGCGCCGTTGCACGACGCGACGTCCGAGCCGAACACGACCCAGCTGAACGCGTGGTTCGTGTAGATCGTCGCGTCGAGGGTGTTGGCGAAGAGCGAAGCGACGTCGCCGTACGCGGCGATGCCGGTCGGCGGCATGTTTCCGCCCCAGTCGGCCGTCGTGAGCGGCGCGGCGTGGTCGAAGTCGCTCAGCGTGATCGTGTCGTCGTAGGCGCCGTCACCGTCGATGTCTTCTCCGCTGCCGGGCACGCGGTCCCCGACCGAGTAGCCGTTCGGGATCAGGCCGGAGGTCTGGTCCGCGGCCGTGTAGTAGTCGGTCGTGAAGACCCCGTCGCCCTCGAGCACGTCGTCGTCCGCGGTCCCGGCCACGCCGTCTCGGCCGGCGTAGGTGTTGGGGATCTGATCCTCGCCCGAGTCCTCGCTGGACTGGTTCATCTCCGAGCTGAGCCAGTAGCCGACGTAGCGCTGCCAGATCCAGTGCGTGTAGTCGCCGACGATCACGTTCTCGCGCGCGAACAGGCCGAGGAAGTCGGCGCCCTGGTTGTCGGCCAGCCACTGCTGGACGTCGGCGTCGTCGTTCGAAGCCGGGCGGCTGTCCGGGGGTCCGTTCAGGTATTCGACGGAGTCCGGGACGTAGACGTTCCCGCCCGTGTAGATCGACCCCTGACCGGTCACGACGCCGTGGATGATCACATCGCCGCGCACGACGACCGGGCCGTCGAGCACGATCGGATCGGTGGGGGTGCCGAAGAGGTAGAGGTTCTCGAGCTCGCCGGCGCCGTCGCCCGCGACGCCGTCGCAGACCTGGGTCCCCCCGACCGAGATGCTCGCGTTCTCGGAAAGGGCCCGGTCCTCGTACTGCGTCAGGTCCGTGAGGTTGGGCATCTCGACCGGGTCCTCGAAGTCGAAGCGATAGTCCTCGTCGGAGGCGATTCCGGTCGCGTTCTCGGCGTTGACGATGTCCCAGCTCGCGTAGACGCCGCCGTCGCTCGCGCGGTCACCGAGGACCGGCGTGCCGCTGGTGTGGTCGATGTCCCCGTACGTCGGCGATCCGGTGATCGTCGCGCTCATGTGGCCGAGGTCCATTTGGCCGTTGCTGCGCGCGTTCCCGTTGCAGCGGATGGTGTCGCCGTAGAACCAGCCCCAGTTGTTGATGAAGTAGGCGTTGTCGAAGACGTCGCTCGCGGTGAGGTCGTAGCCGACCGTGACGCAGACCGAGTCCCAGGCCTCGAGGCGCTGCCCGTCCGCGAGGTTCGACGGCGCGGCCGGGACGTAGCCGGTCGACGTGATGGTGACGATCACGCCGTTCGCGGCGTCGACGTCCATGCTCAGAGCCGTCGTGTACTCGCCCACGTTCGCACCGTTCGAGATCATCGGGGCGCCGTCGAAGAGCCGGACCTCGGACCCGCCCTGGAACATGGCGCGGATCCCGTCGAGCGGGTCGAGCACGGCCGTCTTGCCGGCGGCCGTCTCCAGGGTCGCCTTCGCACGCTCGATGCCGGCCTCGGCGAGCGCCGCGGCGCGCACGTCCTCGAGGCTGCGCCGGGAGGCGTCGACTTCGATCGAGGAGATCTGCGTGGTCGCGACGACGAGTCCGGCGATGACCACGAAGAGGACCATCGTGGCGACGAGCGCGGCGCCGCGCTGCGGGCGCCGGCCGCGGAGGCGCCCGAGGATGGGGGCCGTACTTCGAGCGTCCGCGCTCTCCGGCGCGAGCTCGCTACTGGCCGTCGCGCGTGCGCACATCGAACTCTTCATGTCTCTCGCCCTCCTCCGTGACGGCCGTCAGCTCGACGACCCAGACGTCCCCGGCCTCCGTCACGCTGAACTGCGAGACGGACGCGGCAAGGGTCTTCGTGTGCACCACCGAGCCGCCGGCGTTCCGTACGCGGCGCTCGAGCGGCGGGTTCTGCCCGGCCGCGGGGTCGGCGACGTACTCGATCGACCAGCCCTCGCGGTAGCAGCTCGATTCGTCGACGTCGAGCTCGCGCTCGAACGCGCCCCAGGCGAAGTTGCCGCCGGTGCTTGGGAGGGCCGTCTGCAGCTGGACGCGGCTGAAGCCCTCGCCCGCGTCCACGACGGTGAGCGTGCTCGCGCGCGCGGCGCGGAGCTCGTCGCGGAGGAGCGTCGTGGTCTCTCGCATCGACGCATTGGCCACCGCGACGTCTTCCACGGTGTCCTTCGACGCGTTGCTGACGCGCACCGAGAGCGCCAGGACGTAGCCGAGCCCGACGAAGATCGTCGACGCCACGACGACCTCGAGGAGCGAGACCCCGGCGCGCGCCGTCGACAGGCTCGTCGGCGCCAGCCCCATGCCGCGACGTACGTTCATGCCGTTGAGCGGAGGGTGTGGACCGTGGCGAGCGGGCGCGTCGTGGCGCGGTCGATGAGCGTGAGCTCGACCTGGAGCAGCGAGGTCGACACGTTGAATACTGTGATGTCGCACTGGAACGCCGCGTTCTGCCAGTCGTCGATGTCGTAGACGGCCTGGCCGTTCATCGCGAGGAGGCCGCTCGCGTTGAGCGCCGCGAGATCCTCCTGGACCGACTCGAGGAACACGGCGCCCGACGTCATGCGCTTCGCCGCGTTCGACGACTCGACGTTCTCGCCCATCGACGCGGCGGAGGCGAGCATCAGCACGGCGATGATCCCGGCCGCGATCACGATCTCGACGAGCGAGAGTCCCGCGCGCGACCTGCGGGCGTGGTCGCGGAGCGGAGCGGGTCGCCGCGAGCGTCGCGCTCCCGACCACGCGGATGTGCAGGCGTGCGTCACGTCAGTGCGGATCGGGCGCCGTGACGCGGAAGCTGGAGGGGGACATGGGCTCCCTGGAGGCGACTGTCTCGGCCCCGGACGGCCACTCTCGGATCGAGGCTGGGCGCTCCGGCGCGGCTCGATCGGTCCGGTGCGACCGACCCGGGCCGACGGGGGGCAGCCGGTGCACCGGATCCCGCCGGACGGCCCCCGAGCGCGACTCAACGGAGCGTCAGGCGGCGCCCGCTATCCTGTGGGTCGCGCCCACTGCCTCGGATCGAGCGCGCCACTGCACATGAAACTCGAAGGAAGACGGAAGAGCGACAACGTGATCGACCTGGCCGGAGGCGACGCCCCGCCGCGCCGGAGACCCGGGAAGAAGGCGGCCGTCGGCGGAGGGCTCGGGCTGCTCGTCGTGGTCGTCGTGGCGCTGCTCGGAGGGGGAGACCTCTCGCAGCTCCTCGGCCAGCTCGGGAGCCAGGTTGCGGCGGGCACCCCCGAGGGGCGGACCGTCGAGACCCCGCGCGCCGCGGGCGCCGAGGACCCGCGCACCGTCTTCGTCGGACGCGTGCTCGGCACCACCGAAGACGTCTGGGGCCGCATCTTCCGGGAGATGGGCCGGACCTACGACGAGCCGCAGCTCGTCAGCTTTCGCGACGAGGTCCAGTCGGGCTGCGGCTTCCAGACCGCACAGGTCGGGCCCTTCTACTGCGGCGCCGACCAGCGCATCTACATCGACCTCGACTTCTTCGAGGACCTCGCCACGCGGCACCGAGCTTCGGGCGATTTCGCGCAGGCGTACGTGATCGCGCACGAGGTCGGACACCACATCCAGAACATCACGGGCGTCTCCGAGGCCGTCCATCGCGCGAAGCGCGGACGCAGCGAGATCGAGCGCAACCGCCTCTCCGTGCGCCAAGAGCTCCACGCGGACTTCCTGTCCGGAGTGTGGGGCTTCCACGTGGACGAGGAAGGCATCCTCGACCACGGCGACCTCGAGGAGGCGCTCAATGCCGCCGCCCAGATCGGCGACGACACGCTGCAGCGCCGCGCGCGCGGCCGCGCGCAGCCCGAGAGCTTCACCCACGGAACCGCGCAGCAGCGCTCGCGCTGGTTCCGCGCCGGCTTCGAGACCGGTGACTTCTCCCTGGGACAGCAGATCTTCGACCTGCCCTACGACGAGCTCTGAGCGCCCGGGGCGCGCCGAGCCGCCCCCTGGGGACCCATGCGGCGCAGCTCCGGCTCTCCTCGGCCGCAGGAGCCTCAGCCCGAGAAGTTCCGTTTTCGTGGCGGTTCACGCCCCTGGCCTGCGCTCGTCCATCGGGGCGGCTCCTCCTTCCCACACCTCCCCCGCGGACGCGGCACGCACCTTGCTCGGACGCCCGCGAGAAGACCTTCCCCGGACGTCCACGCCCCCTTCCGACGACACTGCCCGATGAAGCCCCACGACTGCACACGCCACGCCCTTCGCCCGTCCACGTCGCGTCCTCGCGCGGGGTCCACCGCCGCGCTGACCGGCCTCGCGCTGCTCCCCCTCGTCATGGGCGCCGTTGCCTGTGGGGGCGGCGGTGGAGGCGGCGGCGGGGGCGGCGGCGCCAACGACCCCGGCCTCTTCGGCTCGCTCAGCGTCTTCCTGCCCGACAGCACCAACCTCGAGGCCGAGCCGAACGACACCCTCGCGCAGGCCCACCAGCTCGGGAGCCTCGCCGCCGGGCGCACGCTGTCCGTCCTCGGAACGGTCACCCAGTCGGGCGCTGACATGCTCGACTACTTCGAGGTCACCGTCCCCGAGCGCATCCAGATCACGGCGAACCTCAACACGATCTCGCCGTCGTCCGACCTCGACCTCTACGTCTTCGATCCGGTCAGCCTGAGTGTCGTTCAGCCGTTCGCGACTCCCAGCTCGTCCGAGTCCGGCACCTTCCTCGCCAAGGGCACGGTCTTCCTGGTCGTCGACGCGTTCAATTCGGACTCGGACTACGAGCTCGAGCTCGTCGGTGCACCCATCGGGGCGACGACTCCGGAGTCCGAGCCGAACGACTCGGCCCCGACCGGCGACTACCTGGGCACGATCGCGCCGGGCGAGAGCGTCACCGTCACGGGGGACGGCGCGGGAGGTTCGTCGGACTTCTTCCTCTTCTCCGTGCCGAGCGGGATGACGCTGAACGTCGACCTCTCGAGCTCCGCGGGCCAGGACTACGACATCAACGTTTTCGACGCGACGTCGAACCTCGCCAGCCCGAGCCTCCTCGGGACGTTCGACTCCGGCCCGCCGAACGAGTCGGGAATGGTCAACGGCCCTGGCATGACGCTCTTCGCATTCGAGGTCTTCCCGTTCGGCGGCGCGACGGCGCCGTACTCGATGCAGATCGCGACGAGCGCCACGCTCGTCGCGGGCGGAGCGACGGCACCGACGCAGAGCCGCCTCCCGCGCGCGAGCCTCGCCGGCTACACCGCCGTCACGCGTGACCCGGTCCCGCTGTACGAGTCGACGAAGGTTCCGTTCCGCTCCGTCCGCGGCGCGATCATCGTGGACTACGCGGACGGCGTCGAGCGCCGCGCCGGCCGGGTCCTCGAGAGCGACGCCGCGCTGGTCGGCGAGATTCCAGGCGGTCCGCGGAAGCTCGCCCTCGACGTTCCGGCCGAGTTCGACGACGAAGAAGCGGCGCGATTCGCACTGGCCTGCGCGGCGACGCTCCGCGGCCGGTCGGACGTGCGCTACGCCGAGCTCGACCCGTGGATGATGCCGCTCGCGCTGCCGCAGGGCGGCGAGGTCCGGCCGAACGACACCTTCTACAACCTCCAGTGGCACTACGAGCAGATCGGCCTCCCGATCGCCTGGAACACCACGACGGGCAGCGCGGCGGTGCGGGTCTGCGTCCTCGACACGGGGTCGGCGCCCTGCTCGGACCTCAGTGACATCGGCGGCATCGACACCATCGCGGATCCGCAGATCGCGGGCGACGGAAACGGCGTCGACAGCGATCCGACCGACGTCGGCGACGGCCAGGGGAGCCAGCCCTCGAGCTTCCACGGCGCGCACGTCGCGGGCACGGTCGGAGCGAACACGAACAACGACTACGGGGTCGCGGGCGTGTCCTGGCAGACCACGCTGATGCACGCGCGGGTGCTCGGCATCGGCGGAGGCAGCTCGTTCGACATCGCGAACGGCCTCCTGTGGTCGGCCGGCCTGGCGAACGCGACGGGGCTCGTCGCGAACCCGCCCGCGGACATCGCCAACATGAGCCTCGGCGGGCCCGGCTTCAGCCAGACCTTCCAGGACGCGTGCACCGCGGCCTGGAACGCCGGCACCGTCGTCATCGCTGCCGCCGGCAACGAGAACAGCTCGACGCCGTCGTTCCCCGCGGCGTACGACAACGTGATCTCGGTCGCTGCGGTCGACTTCGAGCGCAACAAGGCCCCGTACTCGAACTTCCACCCGACCGTCGATATCGCAGCGCCGGGCGGTGACGTCAGCGTCGACCGGAACGGCGACGGCTATGCGGACGGGGTGCTCTCGAACAAGCCGGACGACTCCGTCAGTCCGACGAACTTCGAGAACTTCAGCTTCTACCAGGGCACGTCGATGGCGGCGCCCCACGTCGCGGGTGTCGCTGCGCTGATCCTCGCGGTCGATCCGAACCTGAACCCCGACCAGGTCGACTCGATCCTGCGGAACACCGCCACGGACCTGGGCGCCGCCGGGCGCGACAACATCTACGGCGAGGGCCTCGTGAACGCCGCTGCCGCCGTGCAGCTCGCCGCCGGCGGTGGGGGTGGGCCCGTCCTCGCGCTCGACACCGACGCCGTCCTGCTCGAGGGAGCGGGGACGCGGCGGGTCGGCGTCTCGAACGCCGGTACCGGGGCGCTCGACGTGACGTCCGTGACGACCTCGCCGCCGTCGGCGACCTGGCTCAGCGCGACCGCCGTCGCGACGGGACAGGCCGGAACGACGGACACGTCCGCGATCGACGTGACGGCGAACGCCATCGGGCTCCCGAGCGGCAACTACGCCGGAACGGTGCTCGTGGACTCGAACGGCGGGTCCCGCCAGATCGCGGTCACGCTGACCGTCGGCGCGTCTGGCCCGGGCACGACCTTCACGGTCTTCGTCCTCGCCGTGGACGCGGACACGTTCGATACGCGCGCGCAGGACGTCGTCCAGACGTCGGGATCGCTCGCCTACGGCCTCGGGAGCCTTCCGCCCGGGCGCTACGTCGTCGTCGCCGGGACCGACGAGGACAACGACGGGCTCATCTGCGACGAGGGCGAGCCGCTCTGCGGACTCTACCCCTCGATCAACCTCGCGACGGCGATCGATCTGAGCGACGGTCAGCGCGTCACGGGGCTCGACTTCCCCGTGCAGGACACGACGGGTCCGGCGCCCGCGAGCTCGGACGGCCAGAGCGGGTTCCGCCTCCTCACGCGCACGCCCGCCGCGGACGTCGCCGAAGGAGTCCGCCAGTGACGACCAGCACGTTCGTCGCGCTCGTCGCCGCGGGCGTCGTGTTCGCCGGTGTCCTCGTCGCCTGCCGCTCGAGTGCGGAGGCGGGGGAGGCGCCGCCGCCCGAGGACGCCTCGGACGGAAGCGGAGCGCCGACGCCGCTCGCGTTCGAGCGCGTCGCCTCCGGTCCACAGAGCGCGATCCGCACCGAGGGGCTGCGCCCCGCGTACGACACCGCCGGCCTCGATGCTCTCTGGGCCGAGCACGGCAAGCTCCAGCTTCCGGCACCCCCTGCGCCGGCGGTGGAGCTCGGGGGACGCGCCGCGTTCGGCGTGTTCCTGGGCAATCGGCCCACGGGCGGCTACGCCGTCGAGGTCGTTCGTGTCCTGCGCCGCGCGGACGGAACGCTCGTGGTCGAGGCCGTGGAGCGGACGCCCGCGCCCGGGTCGATGAACACCCAGGCCGTCACGGCGCCCTTCGAGCTCGTGGCGGTGGAAGGCGCCGCGCCCGGCGAGCCATTCGAGCTCGTGCTCACCCCCGAGACTCGCTAGCCGCGTCCGCCCCGGCTCGTCGCGGCCTCCGAGCGCGACGCTGTCTTCGCCAAGGAGCGCGCCGCCCCTCCGCCGGGACCGTCGGTCCCGCGCGGAGGGGCGGCGCGCTCGTGCGAGCGGTCCGGGGCACCGTCGGATCGAGCCCCGGCGCCGCCGCCGCATCGGAACCGCACCCGCTCAGGGCAGGCGGAAGAAGCGGACCACGGTGTCCGACGTGTCGCCGTCGCCGTTGAGGTCGTCGCCCCCCTGGTTCTCCTCGGTGAGGAACGCGCCGAAGCGCGCGTCGCCCGGCCCGAAGTCGACGAGCGTCCGATCGATGTCGTTCGCCGTGCCTGCGATCGTCGGGAGGAATGCGTTCACGAGGCTGAATCGCATCAGCAGCTCGTCGTTCGCGTCGCCGTCGCCGTTCAGGTCACTGCCCTGCGACGCCTCGGAGATCCGGAACGTGCCCACGTTCTCCTCGACGTCGATTCCCGCGTTGTCCGCGACCGCTGCGAACGTGACGCCGGGGAACGTGAGCGTCGTCGAGCCTGAGGTCGTGGAGCTCGGGACCGTCGGGATGCTGTCGAACAGGTCGCCGTCGCCGTTGAGGTCACCGGCGCCGAAGACGGTCCGGATCTCCTCCGTGATGGCGGCGAAGAATTCGCTCGGGTTCTCCGGGTCCTCGGCGATCCAGGACACCTCGACGGGGATGTTGCTGACCGTGTGCGACGCGTTCCACGACGGCGATCCGTTGGACGGGTTCAGGGCGAGCACGACGTCCCGGTCGTTCCCGGGGTCCGTGTCGTAGCTGCTGCGACCGTCGGCGGCCTCGTCGACGACGACGACCCAGACGTCCGACAGGCGCACGACGCCGCTGAAGCCGCCGGGCATCGCCTCGTCGACGGCGACCAGCACGTCGGTCGTGTTCGGAGGCAGCACCGCGCCGAGCGGATCCTGTGCGGCGACCCACCGGAAGACCGGGTCGGACGAGTCTCCGTCGCCGTTCAGGTCGCACCCGGTGCCCTGGAGCGACTCGGGCGAGATCACGCCGACGTAGCCGGAGCGAAGAGCGAGCGCGCGCCCGGTGGGACGGCCGACGAGGCCCGTGTTCACCGGCGCGGTGCTCATCGACAGATCGGTGAGCTGGAACCAGTGGAGGACTGCGTCGGTCGTATCGGTGTCGGCGCCCGAGCAGCTCGTGACGGCCCAGGTGGGGGAGAAGTCGATCGGATCGTTGAGCGACGCACCCTCCTGTGCCTCGTCGGCGAGGAACGCGACGAGGTACTCCCCGCCGCCGGAGATCGGAACGGCGGTCGGGACGCTGCCGGCCGCGAAACCGACGCCCGACGAGAAGGCGGTCGGGACGACGTCGCCCGCGTCGAGCACGCCGAGGACGCTGGTGTCGGTGGAGTCGCCGTCCCCGTTCAGGTCGCCGGCGCTCGCCTCGTCCGCGACGAGGAAAACGACGTCGTCGTCGGCCGAGTGGATGCCGTACACGAGGCCGTCGCCGTCGGGATCGACGTCCGACGTGACCGTGGTGGGAGCGCTCGGCGCCGCGCCGTTGGACGCGACCGAAACGAAGCGCAGGTTCGTCGTGTTCGACGTCGTGGGCACGTCCGCCGACGCGTAGACGACCGTTCCGCCGATCGCAACGATCGGGCTCGACGCGTCGAGCGTGTCGAGGAAGGTCGCGGTCTGGGCCGCCGACGTGACGTACAGGAGGACGCGGTCAGTCTGGTCTCCGTCCGTGTTCCAGTCGACGGAGTCGCGGGACTCCTGCACGACGAGGAAGAGAGTCCTCCGCGCGAACTCGAGGTCGTCGACCGCGACGTCCAGAGTGACGCTGCTGCCGTTGAGCGTGTTCACGCGGACGGCGATCCCGTCGATGATGTCGCCGTCCTGATTGAAGTCGGTCCCGCCCGCGCCCTGGGCGGCCTCGCTGACGCTGAACGCCAGGAGGTCGCCGTCCGCGCGCAGCGCGATCGCACCGGAGGCGGCGGCGAAGTTGGTCGAGCGGACGACGAACGCGCCCGGCACCGACTCGTCGTCGCTGCTGGAGCAGGACGCCCCGAGGGCAAGGGTGAGCCCGAGGGCGAGGGAACGGACGGATGCGCGGGTGCGCGGAGAGGTTCGACCAGCCTGGTCGAGCGAGGCCCTGGCGGGGCTCTCGCCGAAGAGCGTGCGAAGAGTCATTTTCGTGCGGGACGGACTGCGGATGGAGCGCGGGCGCTCGGGCCCGGGGCGACATTGTGCCCGAACGGGATTGTGCCCGAACGGGCCCCCGTCACGCGTCCGCGAGTTCCGTCCAGCGCTCGTAGCGGCGGTCGAGCTCGGCCTGGGCGGCCTCCCGCTCGGTCTGGAGGCGGCGCGGCTCGGCCGGGTCGGCGCCTGGACCCCAGAGGTCGGGCGACGCGAGCTGCGCGTCGAGCGCCGCGAGCCGCTCCTCGTCCGCCGCGATCGCGCCCTCGAGCTCCGCGAGCTCCTTCTCCTCCCACGGAGTCAGCCGCCGCTTCTTCGCGGGCTCCGCCGCGTCCGCTCGGGCGGCCTCCTTCTCCTCGGCGGAGCGCGCCGCCGCCTGCCGCCGCGCCCGCTGCTCGGCGAGTCGCTCCTCCTCGCGCTCCTCGCGGATCCCTTTCAGGAGCGCGGACACGTCGCCATGGTGGAGGCGCGCGCCGCCGCGCCCGTCCAGGTATAGCACGTGGGTCGCGACCCGGTCCAGGAACCAGCGGTCGTGCGTCACGACCAGTGCCGCGCCGGGCCAGGCGAGGAGCGCCTCCTCGAGCCCGCGCAGCGTCGAGAGGTCGAGATCGTTCGTCGGCTCGTCCAGGAGCGCGACGTTGCCGCCCTCGAGCAGGAGCTTCGCGAGCATCACGCGCGCGCGCTCGCCGCCGGACAGGGTCCGCACGAGGTTCGTACGCATGCGCTCGTCGAAGCCGAACTTGGCGAGGAAGCTCTCGACGCGCACCTCGGTACTGCCGACGCGCACGATGTCCTGCCGGCCCGCGACGTTCTGGGCGACGGACCCTTCGAGGTCGAGGTCGGAGCGGCCCTGGTCGATGCCCATGAAGCGCACGGTCTCGCCGACCGCGCGCGTGCCTGCGTCCGGCTCGAGTTCGCCGGACACGATGCGCATCAGCGTCGACTTACCCGCGCCGTTGGGCCCGACGATCCCGAGCCTCATGTCCGCCGTGATCTCGAGGTCCAGCTTCGAAACGAGGGTGCGCGCGCCGAACGCCTTCGAGATCCCCTCGAGGTTCACCACGCGGGCGCCCAGCCGGGGCCCGGGCGGGATGCGGAGTTCGAGGTCCTCCGGCGCGACGTCCGGCGCCGCGTCGACGAGATCGTCGTACGCCTTGATGCGCGCCTTCGACTTCGTCGTGCGCGCGGGAGGGCCGCGGCGGATCCACGCCGTCTCGCGGCGCAGGAGCGCGAGGCGCCCCTGCTCCGCGCGCTCCTCTGCCGCGATGCGCAGCGCGCGCGCTTCGATGTAGTCGCTGTAGCCACCCGCGTAGCCGTGCAGCTTCTTCGCGTCGACCTCGACGATGCGGTCGACGACGCGCTCGAGCAGGTAGCGGTCGTGGGTGACGAGCACGAGCGGCTGGCGCGTCTCGAGGAACCAGTCCTCGAGCCAGTCGGTCACGAACGCGTCGAGGTGGTTGGTCGGCTCGTCGAGGAGCAGCACGTCCGGGCGGGACACCAGCAGCCGCGCGAGCGCGACGCGCCTCCGTTCGCCACCGGACATCGGGCCCGTCCGAGCGTCCGGGTCGGCGACGTCCAACGCGTCGAGCGTCGCCTCGATGCGGTGCTCGACGTCGTGCCCGCCGCGCTCCGCGAGCTCGGCCTCGAGCCGCTCGAGCTCGGCGAGGAGCTCCTGCATGCGCGCACCTTCGGCGCTCTCGAGCGAGGCGTGCACTGCGGCCAGGGCCGCGAGCGTGTCGGCGCGGCCCTCGATCCCCGCGCGGACGACCTCGCGGGCGGTCGCGTCGGGATCGAGGGCAGGCTCCTGCTCGAGGTAGCCGACGCGCACGCCGCGTCGCAGCGTGCGCTCGCCCTCGTCGGGGGGATCGACGCCGGCCAGGATGCGCAGCAGGGAGGACTTCCCGCAGCCGTTCCGCCCGACGAGGCCGACGCGCTCGCCCTCCCCGAGCTCGAAGTCGACGCCCTCGAACAGGGTCCGGTCGTTGAACCCCTTCGTCGCGCCCGTCAGTCGGAGCAGACTCATCGCCCCGAGGGTATCCCCCGGGATCCCCCGGGCGGCGGACGGATTCGGGACCGGCGGAGGAAACCTCGCGGCGGTGCGACGCTATCTCCAGCGCTCGCGATGGGTGACGCGGACGGGAGACCGCCAGCCTGCCGTCGGGCGCGGGAGTCGACGGTTGCTCGCGATCGTCGGCTCCTCTTCGTGCCCTCTGATCGGAGCGAGTGCCCCTCGGCCGGACCGGGGGCTCAGTCGCGGCACCAGATCAGGCGCACCGCGTTCGTCGTGTTCGTCGTGGGGCCGTTCGGGTTCGTGTCGTCAAACGCGGCCTGCAGGAACAGTGCGGTCCCCGGCTGAAGCGGCGTGCCCCACTCTTCGTCGAAGAGCTCGGGGACGTCGAACGTCGCGGTCCCGTCGGGCCCGACGAGCACCGGTGCCGTCAGGAACGAGGTCACGGGCCCGCCCAGGCAGAAGTAGCCGTCCCCGAGGGGGGTGCGCTGGACGCTGCCCGACGCGTGGAGCACGGCGTGCTCGCCCGGCGGTGCGTCCTCGATCCGGACGCGGAGCGCTCGGTCGTCGCGGCGGAAGCTGCCGTCGACGGACAGGCGAGCGGCCGCGCCGGTCGAATTCGCCGCCGAGTGGCACACCGTCCAGAGCGCGAAGCGGCAGCGCTCGAGCGCGATCTCGTTCGCGCGGAGCGCGCGGCCTGCGACGGTGAGCGCGCCGATCGTCCCCGCGGTCCGCGTCGCGGGGAACGGGGCCGCCGAGGGACTGCCGCCGATCGGGCCGGTCGGTGCGCCGAGCGTCCAGTCGAGGTCGAGACCGACGTCGAGGACGCCGGACGGCGCCTCGGCGCGGAGCTCGCCCTCGACGAAGAGCTGCAGCGTCGCGTCCTCGGCGCGCACCAGCGTCACGAGGCCGCCGCCGGCGGGCAGGTCCGCGGTGAGCGACACGTCGCCGACGACCGCGCGAACGTCGTCCAGGCGCCCGGCCGCCGCGTCGTCGCCGAGCACGCCGGCGTCCCCGACGGTGAGCGAGAGCCCGGCCGGCCCGTCGCCGACGTCGAGGAGTGCGAGCGGTTCGCCGAGGCCCTGGGGCGGCGCGTAGCGCAGCGCGACCGAGAACGGACCGAGGGGATCCAGACCGGCGAACGACCCCTGCCAGCGGATCTCGGCCGACGGCGCCGCGATCCGATAGGCGCCCTGCGCGGGCGCAAAACCCGGCGGCGTCACGATCGCCTCGACGTCGAGCGCGGGGTCGAGGTCGGACAGCGTCAGGAGCCCGCCCGGAAGACCCAGCGCGGGCCAGGTCGAGAGATGCGCGGTGGCGTTCGAGGCGAGGGACGGGAACCAGCGGCGCTGCCAGCGCTGGGTCGCGGTCGGACCCGACGGGTCCGCGTCGATGTCGGCCTCGATCCGCGCGAGTTCCGCGGCGAGCGCGTCCCGCACGGCGAGCAGCTGGGGCGTCGCGCCCGGGACCAGGTCCACGGTCTCGCCCGGATCCTGCACGACGTCGTACAGCGCGCCCGCGCGGAGCTTGTAGCGGCCCCGGCGGACGGCCGGCGCGAGCGGCGTGTGGAGGAAGTGGAGGAAGCGCTCGGGACCGAAGGACTGCCCGAACACGAGCGCGCGGCTCCGGTCCAGTCCGTCGAGCGGACGCGGCGGCAGCGGGGCCCGCGCGAGCGTCGCGAAGGTCGGGAGGAGGTCGACCACGTGCAGCGGCGCGTCGCGCACGGCGCCCGGCTCGATCGCGCCCGTCCAGCGCGCGACCGCCGGGACGCGCACCCCGCCCTCCAGCGTCGTGCCCTTCCCGCCGCGGAGCGGTCCGTTCGAGCCGTTCTCGTACGGCTCGCCCGTCGTGCGCGCGCCGTTGTCCGAAAGGAACAGGACGAGCGTCTCGTCACCGATCCCGAGCGCGTCGACGCCTCCAACGATCCGGCCGAACGACGCGTCGAGCTCCTCGACGGCGTCCCCGTAGTCGCGGCCGTCGAAGCTCTGGCCGACGAACTCGGGCGAGGCCGCGGCGGGCTCGTGCGGCGCCACGTAGGCCACGACGCACAGGAACCTCTGGTCCGGCGTCTCGGCCGTGCAGCGCGCGATGAAGTCGAGCGCATCGTCTGTCGCGCGCCGCGTCTGCGTGCGCGGGTCGGGCTCGTAGGTCGTCGTCCCGGTGCGGCTGTCGAGCTCGACGACCGGGATCCCGGTCGGACCCCAGGGGAGCCCGCGGTACTCGTCGAAGCCCTGCGCGGTCGGGAGCTGGTCGGGGGAATCGCCCACGTGCCACTTCCCGAAAAGAGCCGTGCGGTATCCCGCGGCGCGCAGCGTCTCCGCGACCGTCGTCTCGGCCGGGTCGAGCCCCGTCTGGGACCATGGGCCGAGCGCGGCGGTCATGCCGAGACGGCGCGCGTAGCGTCCGGTGAGGAGAGACGCGCGCGTCGGCGTACACACCGGCTCGGCGTACGCCGATGTCAGCCGCGCGCCCTCGTCGGCCGCCGCGTCGATGAAGGGGGTGCGGATCGTCGTGCTGCCGAAGCATCCGAGGTCGCCGTAGCCCATGTCGTCCGCGACGACGACGACGATGTTCGGCGGCGCCGGGAGGGGCGGTGCCGGGGCGGCCGGCGCGTCCAGCTTCGGGGATCCCGCGGGCACGGTCGCCTGAACGCCGGACGCGGCCGCGACGAGCACGAGCCGGGCGGCCCTCTTCGGGTGGGCGCGGGCGATCCGGCGCAGCGCACGCCAGCGGAGGAGAGGTGCGAGACCCATAGCTGCCCCAAATCTAGCCTCCTCCCGGGCGTGACTCCGACTTCATGCGGGCGCTGCCCGGAGGCCCGCTCAAAGTGAGCTGCAGAACGCCGTCCGCGGGCACGAGGGCGTCCTCCGCGCGTCCGGCGCTGCGACCGTTCGGCGCGACCCCGGCGACGACCCTGGCCGGCCCCGGGGGGACCCGGCCGAAGTCGAAGTGCCCGCGCGAATCCGTCACGGCGACCCAGGGGGGGACGGTCGCACGGTCGCCCTCGGACCCGAGCGAAAGGGTCAGGACCGTGCCGGTGGGTGCGCCCTCCCACGTTCCGCGGACCCGCGCGCCGGCGTCCTCGGCAGCGACACGGACGGTGCCCGACCCGTCCACCTGCGCCGTCTGGACGCTGCGCGCGCGGTCGACGGGGCGCACCTCGAGCGGTCGATTCCAAAGGAGCCGGAGTCTCCCCTCCGCGTCCGTGATCGCGCGCGTCGCCGGATGCCCGACGGCACCATCGGGCCCCTGCACGACGACTTCGCGGAGAGGGAGCGGCCGTCCGTCCGAATCCACGACGACCACGGTGTGCGCGTCGAGACCGCCGAGGGGCACCGCGCCGCCCAGCCGCGGGTCGGGGGCGAGCCGCAGCTCGCCGGGACGTGGCCGCTCCACGACGAGCGGGCCACCCCTGAACGAGGCCGGGCTCGTCGCGGAGACGCCGGCCTGCATCAGCTGCATCCAGCCACCCATGTCCTGGGGCAGGCGCACCTTGCGCCCGACGTCGACGCCGAACACGAGCTGGACCGGCGCGTTCGCGAGCCGGTACCCCGGGATGCCGCTGTTGGCGAACACGCCCGGCTGCTCGCGGACGATCGGAACGCCGCGCGCACGCAGCGGCGCCTTCGCGCGACTGCCGCGCGCGAGGGCGTCGCCCTCGCGGTCGAGTCCGACCACGTGAGGCAGGCTCGACGGAATGCGGAGGGGCGACGCGTCGAACGCGAGCGCGCCCGCGACGGTCTGACCGTCGAGCCCGAGCAGTTCGACCGTGTCGAACGGGATCGACTCGAACGGCGCCTGGAGGGTCGTCAGCGGGCCCTGCGTGAACGCGATGCGAAGGAGCGTCGTCGCGCCCGGACGGACGGCGACGAGCAGGCTGCCGGATTCGCACTGGACGTAGCCGCCCAGCGCGCTCTCGCGCGCGAGGTGCAGGTAGCCGCGCCCCGGCGGGAGGTGCAGCGCCGCGCTCGGCCCCTCGAACGCGCGCGACGTGCGCACGTTCCGGTGGAAGAAGGGCTCGGGGCGTTCGTCGACGAAGGTCGCGACGAATCGCTCGTCCGGCTCGGCGCCGGCGATCTCGAGGCGCAGCGTCCCCGTGGGGACCAGCACGGCAACGTGCTCGCCTCCCGGCGCGAGCGTCACCAGCGGCCGGCCTGCGGCGTCGAGTCCGGCGTCCGTCTGGATCGCCCGTGACGCGTGCAGGAACCGCAGCGCCCAGGTGTCCGCGCTGGACGGCCCGACCTCGATGTCGACGGGCCCCAGTCCGTCGGCGTCGACGGGCACCAGGACTCGGCCGTCGGCGCCGGTCCGGACGATCTCGGCAACCGGCTCGAGCGCGCCGGGCACGCTCCGCCGGAGCGCGAAGGAAACGTCGGTGATCGTCGCGCCTTCGCTGTCGACGGCCAGGAGTGTTGCGGGTCCTGCGCGGTCCTCGCCGTCGTCCCGCCCCGGGTCCGCAACGGAGGGCGCCGCGGCGGCGTGCGCCCCTGATGGGTCGACCGAAACGACCGCCTGCGCGGCCACGGCGGGCGCGCAGGCGAGGACGAGGGAGAGGAGCGACGAGGGCGCGGGGTGGAGAGTCGGGATCATGGATGGGGGCGCCGCGGCGCCCGAGGAGTATCTCCTGTTCGGGCTCCGGTTTCCGCCCGTGCCGTTGGCGCAGGGCCGCGCGATCGAGCACCCTCCCCGCCCGGCCGACCGCGCGGTCGCGGGGGCGGCCCTTCGGACGCCCGCGCGCGGGCGCGGCCGGCGAGGAGCGACCCGAGAACGATGCCGGCCAAGGACCCGAGCGGGAGCGCCCCGGACGCGCCGGAACCGACCTGGAAACGGACCTACTGGGTCGTCTGGGCGGCGAACCTCGTCACCTCGATCGGGATGATGAGCTTCCTCCCGTTCTTCCCGAGCCTCCTCCTCGAAATGGGGGTGACGGACGACGGCGCGCGCAGCGCGTGGGCCGGCGTGTGCTTCGCGGCAGCGCCCCTGTCCGCGACGGTCTCCGCCCCGCTGTGGGGCGCGGTGGGGGACCGCTTCGGGCGCAAGATCATGGTCTGCCGCGCGATGTTCGCGATCGCGCTGTTCGTCAGCGCGATGGGATTCGCGCAGTCGCCGTGGCAGCTCCTGGCGCTGAGGCTCGGGCAGGGGATGTTCTCGGGCTTCATCCCGCCGAGCATCACGCTCGTCAGCATCGCGGCCCCCTCGGACATGCAGGGGCGCGTCGCGGGCAACCTCTCGACCGCGCTGGCGATCGGCGGGCTCACCGGGCCGCTGTTCGGCGGGTTCCTGAAGAACCTCTTCGGCGCGCAGCGGCCGGTCTTCTTCGTCGTCGGCGCGCTCGCGCTCGCGGCGGGGCTGCTCGTGTGGTTCGGCGCTCGGGAGGACGTGACGAAACGTCGAGCGGGGTCGAAGCCGACGGGGCGGGCGGCGCTCCGACAGACGGTCGACGACGTCCGCGAGGTCTTCCGGAGCAGCGCGATGCGCGCGACGGCGCTCGTCGTGTTCGCGCTGCAGTTCGGGCTCGGCGCCGTGAACCCCGTGCTCGAGCTGCACGTCGAGGGCCTGTTCGGGAGCGGGCTCGAGGGCTCGTTCTGGGAGCGGATCGTCGGCTGGACGGGCGCCCAGGGCGCGACCCTCGAAGAGAGCGTCGAGACGCTCGCGACGAGCCTCCTGTTCGGAGCGATGGCGATCGCGAACCTCCTGTCCCTGAGCTGGTGGGGGCGCTACGGCGACCGCATCGGGCACCGGCCCGCGCTCCTGCGCTGCGGGATCGTCTCGCTCGCGTCCCTCGTCGTGCAAGGGCTGGCGCCCGGGTACGCGGTGCTCCTCCTGGGCCGGTTCCTGATGGGTGTCGGTATGGCTGGCATCGGGCCCCTCGCGTTCGGGCTCGCGGCCGGCGAGGCGAGCGCGGACCGCCGGGGGGGGGCGTTCGGCGTCGTGTTCAGCGCGCGGACGTTCGCCGCTGCGGTCGGGGGGATGTCCGGGGGCGTGCTGTTCGACCTCGTGCGGCTCGAGGGCGTGCTGCTGCTGGGCTCGCTGCTGCTCGTGTTCGCGCTCGTGGGCTTCCGGCGCTCCTCGGCGCGCGCGTCGGGGCCCGCCGCGCGTCCCCGCGGGGTCTGAGCGCGCCGCGCGCGCGCATCCGGAAGGGGAGCGCGCTACCGTGTCGCTCCCGCGATCCCCCCCGATGGACGACCCCGAGCCCCCCTTCCGACTGCGCCGCGCCGAGGCGGTGCTGCGCCGCCGTACGTCGCGCCTCGTGCTCGTCATGGAGCGTCCGTGGAACGACGACAACGTCCAGGCCGTGCTGCGGACCGCCGAGTCGTTCGGGATCCAGCACGTCTGGACGATCAAGCACCCGCAGGTCCGCCAGCGCGCGCACCGCTCGGTGACCAAGGGCAGCCACCTCTGGATCACGCGGCGCATCTTCCCCGACATCGAGGCGTGCCTCGCGGCGACCCGTGACGAGGGTTTCGCGCTCTGGGCGACCGACCTCTCGGACGGCGCCGAGGCCGTGACGGGACCCGAGGTGCTCGAGCCATTCCCCGAGCGCGTGGCTCTCGTGATCGGGCGCGAGCTGCAGGGCGTCGCGCCCGAGATCCTGGCGGCCGCGGACCGCCGGCTGTATCTCCCGATGAGCGGCTTCACGGAGTCCTTCAACCTGTCGGTGGCGACGGCGCTCCTCGTGCAGCGCTGCTTCGACGCGGAGCCGGAGCTCGTCGGAGCCATGGACGAGGGGGAGCGCCAGGAGCTCCGTCGCGCCTGGTACGAGCGCCTCGCGGGTTCGAACGCGGCCAAACGCGACTACTACGCGCGGCTCGCCGAGACGCCGCCCGAGCCCAACGACGGGACGCGCCCCGCCGCGGATGCGCGGCAGCCGCGTCTGAAGAAGAAGTACCTCGGCAAGCGCGGCTGGGTGTGAGGCCCCGCGACGGGTCGTGAGGGCCGGTAGCCGGGTGTGAGGCTCAGGGCGGTGCGCCGCTCGATTTCTGTCGACCGAGTGGCGGCGCCGGCCGCGGAAGCCGTTCTCCATTCCGCAGGGACCGCGTAGGGTGCGGGCTCCCGTGCTCGCAGAGGAATGGAGATGGAGAGACTGACCGAAGCCCGCCAGGCCGCCGCCGCGACCGTCGAACTCGACGGTCGCTCCGCCACCCACCGCGTCCATCGACAGTGGCGCCGCCTGATCAGTCAGGACGGCGAGGGGGTCGCACTCGTGGACGAGGGCCTCTTGTTCCGTCCGGGCGACGCGATCGGCGTCGCTGCGGGCGAGGTCCCCACCGACCTCGTCCGGCGCGCGGGTGACCGCCTCGGCCAGTACCGGCTGGAGCGCCTCGTCGGCCGGGGGGCGGTCGGGCAGGTGTGGGAGGCAACCGACGAGCGGCTCGCATCGAGCGTGGCCGTGAAGGTGGTGCGGCCCGAGCGCCTCGACGAGAGCGCGCGGGCGTCGTTCCTCCGCGAGGCCCGTGCGGGCGCGCGCGTCCGGCACACGGCGATCGCATCCGTCATCGCGGCGGGCGAGGAGTCGGACGTCTGCTGGGTCGTGCAGGAGTTCGTGGAGGGCCGCTGCACGCTGGCGTCGTTCCTGCAGGCCGCGCCCGAGCTCGAGCTCCCGCGCGACTACGCGCTCCGGCTCGCGTTCTTCTTCTTCGAGCTCGCCGACGGTCTCGTCGCGGCCCATCGGGCCGGCATCCATCACCGCGACATCAAGCCGGCGAACGTGATGGTGACGGACGTGGATCGGCCGAAGCTGACGGACTTCGGACTCGCGAAGGTCCGCGGCGAGGAGTCGCTGGTGGGGGCGGGAGCACTCGAGGGGACGCCGGGCTACATGAGTCCCGAGCAGGCGCTGGGCAAGGCCGTCGAGCTGGACCATCGAACCGACGTCTTCAGCCTCGGCGCGTGCATCCACCACGCGATCACGCTCACGGCGCCGTTCGGCGACGGAGACGTGACGGACATTCTTCGCCGCACGGTCAAGGACGCGCCCGTCGGAAAGCCCGTCGTCAACGATCCCGCGGCCCGCGACCTCGTGCGCATCGGTCGCCGGTGTATGGCGAAGTCGCCCGAGGACCGCTACGCGGACATGCGCTCGGTGCGCGACGACCTCGCGAACGTGCTGGACGGCCGTCCAGCGAGCGGGGCGCAGCGTCCGTGGCTGATGCGCGTGCTCGGGCGGGTGCGCCGCAGACCGGCGGCAGCGGTCATGATCGCGGGCGCAGCAGCGGTCCTCGCGCTCGCGACGCTGTTCGGGTGGCTGTGGCAGCGCGAGGCAGGCCAGCGCAACGAGGTGGCGTACGGCCGTCAGCTCGATCGCGCCGCGTCGCTGTTCGGCCTCGGCCGGCACCTGGAGGCCCTGGTGCCGCTCGTGCGCGCGCAGGAGCTGCGCGACGACGCCGTCGCGCCGTGGATCCGCATGGCGGTCGTCCACATGCGCTACGGGCACTACGACGAAGCGCTCGAGTGCATGAACGGAGCGGTCGAGCGCGGCTACGACCCGGACGGCGAGATCCCAGGGGGCCCTCCGGAGGCGCGCAAGGAGGCGCTCTTCCGCCGTGCGGTCTGGATCCTCGTGACGAAGAAGCGGCCGGGCTTCGACGAGGCGAAGGAGCTCTTGGATCAGGTCGTCGAGATCGACCCGGACGACAACCGCCTGGGCTTCCCTCTGCTCCACGTGGCGTTGAGCAAGCCGGATCCCGTCGGAATCGCTGCTGCTGTCGAGCGCATCGAACGCGGCCTGACGGTGAAGGACCCGTACCGGATCCTTCTGCGTGCGCTCGTGCTGGAAGCGGAGAAGGACGGTGAAGGCGCGCTCGCGCTGCTCGCGGCGAACGAGACGGAGCTGTCGGAACACCCCGCGGCGAAGTTCGAGTACGCGCGGGTGTCCGGGCGGCTGGCGTACAACCTCGGCCGGTACCGCCTCGCGACGGGTCACTTGGAGGAAGCGCTCGAGATCGATCCGCTCGACCAGGACGCACGAACGCACCTGGGCCTGACTCAAATCGCCGTCGCGACACGCTGGAGGAAGGGTCGCGACCCCTACGGCGATGGAGGGCCCGGGCTTGATGATGCGGGCGCCCTCCAGCTGGTGGAACGGGCCCGCGCCCATGCCCTCGAGGTGGTGAACGCCCGGGTTTGGTCCACCGAGGGATCTGCGCTGCGCGCCCACGTCGAGTACCTGGCGGCGCTGATGGGGGACGCGGACTCGACGGACGCGGCGGACGAGGCGATTGCAGCGCACCGCGCACTCGTCCCAAGCGGTCCGCTCGCGAACTCATTGACGGCGTCGCTCCATCATCAGTACGGCCGGCGACGTCTCGGCGAGGGCGAGTACTCGGCAGCGGCGCGGCACTACGAACGCTCCTTCGACGCGGACCCTGGTCGCTACACCGACGCGATTCTCGCTGCACAGCTTCGACTGGAGGACGACGCAGCGGACGTCGAGGACGTCCAGGACCGGCTCGACCGCGCGCAAGAGACTCTCGAGACCCTCGACCCCGCCTCGGCCCAGGTGCAGCGATTCCAGGTCGTGCTCGAGGTCCAGAGGCTCGCTTGGGCCTGGAACACGCGCGATGTCGCTCGGGGCAAGCCATCGGTCAGTGCCCTGTGTGCGCGCCTCGAAGGCAGTCCGCCCATTGACGACGGCGACCGCATCAACGCGGCGGACGCTCTCTTGAACGCGCGGCTTGAGCTTCCGCTCGGTGAGGCCGACGCTGCGAGAGCCGAGGCAAGTGGGCGTGCCCTCCTCGCCGACTACCTCGAGCGGAACGGCGCCGACCCCGCGGGCTGGCCCGCGGGGCACGACGGTCTGGTCAAGGGGCTGATCGAGATCGATGCGCGTCTGTCCGACGAGGAGAGCCGTTGATCGAAGCAGTGTCGGTCGATGCTCGATCCCGATCACGCGCGGGCGCTGATCGGGCCCGCGTCAGCCGCAGTCGATCGTGTCGTCGTCCGTATCTTCGGCAACGTTGCCGCTGCCCCATTTCATCACGATCTTCCCATCGGCTTTGCCCGATGATCCAACACCCTTGCACTCGACCGTCGCCGTGCATTGGCCACCAACGGTGTCCGGCCACGTGACGTTCCACTCGTACACGAGGTTGCCATTGGCGTCCGTCCTCGGGGTCGTTCTTGGGTCAGCCTTCTTGTGCTCGTAGCTGGCGCCAGGGCTGATCACGAGTGTCACGGTGGCGTCCTTGTCACCACCGCCGCCGGTGTTGTCGGTTCCCGTGACGGTTACGGTGACAATGTCGTCCTTGGGATCGCTAGCCACCACGGTCGTGATGACGGGGCCTTCGTCTTCGTCCTTCATGCTTCTTGGTGCTCGAGTCGGGGATTAGTCGGAAAGAGTGAACCATGCCTCGAACGGGGGACCCTCACCAATGGAGTCCGACGCGATGGCACGGATGGAGTAGTTGCCTGGCGCGAGAGGCGGGAGCGGCACTTCGCCAACGTGTGGGGGGGACCCCGCTGGCGCGTCCTCGTACAGCCCAAAGCTCAGCCGTTCGATCAAGCGAGTCCGGTCCGTCAGTCTTCGGACCGTGCGATCCGGGTCGTCCTTCGTGAGGTCGTAGTCGATCGTCGTGGTGCCTGTATCGCTCGTGAGCGCCACGTGCACGAGCTTGGGGGGAAGCACGAACCGCGCATTCGGACTGGTAGCGTCCACTCGCTCCACTACGTCAACCTCGAGCCACCTCTGACCGGTCGCTTGTGTTCCCTCGCCGTTCGCGAACTCGATGGTGTCACTCGTGCCGCGCAGGACGACGGACGCCTGCGGCCGCAGGCTGTCCTTCAGCTCCTCGAAGATAGGCTCCGGATCCTGGAGTTCTTCGATCAAGACCGTCAGGTAGTTCGATCTCACCTTTGGCCATGAGACGAGGCTGACCTCGACGTGGAGATGGTCGGTTTGGGTCGTGTTCTCCGGGAACGGGGCGACCTCGCCCAGGAGCTGACCCGTCTTCACACAGTCGCCCACGCGTACCGTGATGGAGTCGGGGTCCAGGTGCAGATAGTGAATGAACCGTCCGGTCGGGGCCTCTCGGTAGATGGTGCAACTCCCGTAGTGTCTGGGCACACCGCGCGAGCCACTCGCCGTTCTCGCGCCCGTGTCTTCGCCGTCCCTCTTCACGAAGACGACTCGGCCGGGTTCGGAAGCAAAGACAGGCGCGAACTTGGCACCGAGCAGGTCGATCCCCTCGTGCGATGAACGAAACGGATTGGAGGGCATTGGGGTCCGAACCGGATCCGCCTGCGGTGAACCGAACGCCCTGAGAACCCCGGTGTAGTCCATCGGCCAAGGTAGCCTTTCGGTCTCACCAGCCGGGTCCGGGGTCGGATTCGGGGCCGTAGTCGGAGCCGACTGCAAGTCCACCATAGATGTGGGCTTCGGCGCGGGCGCGGACACCGCCCAGATGGACGCAGCGAGCGCTGCGAGGAGACCCTGCGTCCTCATCGGAAGGTGTACCTCGCGCAGTAGTCGCGCGTGAAGGCGATGACGTCTTCGGTTCCATCAAGGATGATCTCCGGGCTCCGCCCATGCCACGTCTCCGTCGCGAAGGGGGCACCCAACCGAAGCGAGTCGAAGTGTTCGTTCTTCAATCGAAGCTCGTCCACCGCGGCCAGCGCCGAGCCACGGATCGCTGAGCGAGTCGGAGTGGACCTGATATGGATACGACCCAGGAGAATGCGCTGCTTCGACTCTGATCCGCCATCCGCACGGACGAAGTTCTGGTACTCGAAGGGGGGCGCGGGCTTCGCGAGCTCAACGAAGTTGTTCGAGTCCCGGAACGGGTGAACCAGGACGATTCGATTCGAACCCAGGACCAAGAAACCAGGATCGAACTCACCCTCCCGTGGCTTCCATGGGAGTTTGAGCACGTCTCGCGGCGCACACTTGAGCTCGACGCGGCGTTTGCGGATGTCCTTGTCTGCGTGTGCATGGAAGAACTCGACCGCATCTTCGGAGCCGATCGCAACAACGGTGTCTCCAGCCAGATACGCGAAGTGGTCGAGCGTGCCAGTTCTGAGCACGACGAACGTGCTCGACGCGGGTAAGCGGCGCACGTCCGTATTCGATGGCGTGACGGGGCCGTCGCCCTCAGTCTCAGACTCGTAGTCTCCCGCGCGCTCGGTCCAGAACCGGCGGGTACGCTCGGCGCCGAACAACGCGGATTCGGCTGATACGCGCCCGAAGTCCCGCCGCGTGGTGAGGATGTACTGGTGCGGGGTCGTGACCAGGAACGCTCCCGAATCGGAAAGCTCCGTGACGCGCGGTGCGTGGTGTGCGAGGTCCGACCCGTCCTCGGCACCCGGCGAGAGGGCCGCGAGGGATGGACGCTCGGCGGCGGCGTCGAACGTGAACAACAGCGAGTCGTCCGCCCAGTCCGCGAGGACGTCGGCAAGCATCGTCTCGCGCGAGAACGAACGGATGTTCTCCCCCCCTCCTTGCACGACGATCACCTCGTCGAGGCCGGAGCCGGCGTCCCGGAACCGAGCGATCTGCCGTTCGATCGACTCCAGGTCGAGCGCGGCCAAGGTTGGTGCCGTGAGGGGCGGTACTCCGGGCGGAAAGCCAGGTGCATCCGGCGGAGCGAGCTCGGCCACCGGAGGGCTTGCGGATTCGTCCGGGAACAGCTGCTGATCGCGCCGCCCGTACCCCGTCACCGTGACTCCGCCTTCGTGATTGTCGATCAGCTCCACGCGCAGGAGTGCGCCCTTGGGGGGCTCGTACGGCCACACCTTCACGGGCTCGACCTCGGCTGGCTCCTGCAGCACTGTGACTGCCGCGACGGCTGTAACCGCACCGATACAGGCGAACGCCAACAGCCAGATGCGAGGGGGAAGACTCATGCGTGTCATGGGAGGCGGTGACAGGTGCACGGAAGACCGACGATGCGCTCGCCAAAGAACTCGAGATTCCCGAAGCTTCTCTGGCGCGGTCTCGGCGTCGAGTCCGCTCTTGGGGTGCCATGCAGAACGAAAACTCCGAGCACGACGCGAGCCCTGCGAGCCTACGGTCCGGGCAGACCGCCGAGGAGACTGGGGATTCCGGTACGTCGCAGGACGCCGCGGAGTGCGCGGCGATCCGGGCGCTTCTCATCCGCGTTGAATCCGGCGACGAAGCCGCGCGCGGCGAGCTCTTCGAGCACCTGTACAGCGACCTCCGCGGCCGGGCCCAGCGCGTCATGGCCTCGACGCGGCCCGGGCGGACGCTGCAGCCCACGCTGCTCGTACACGAGGTGTTCCTGAAGCTCATGTCGTCGACGACGGCTTCGTACGCCAACGAGGGTCACTTCCTCGCCGTCGCCGCGCGAGCGATGCGCCAGGTCGTCGTCGACCACGTCCGGGCCAAGGACCAGCAGAAGCGCCGCGCCGTCGGGCGGCGGGTTTCGCTCGAGGGGATCGTCCAGTTCGACGAGGCCGCGGAATTCGACCTCGAGGTCCTGCTCGAGGCTCTGGAGGACCTGGCGGAGTTCGACGCTCCGATGGCGCGCGCCGTGGACCTGCGGCTCTTCGGCGGCTGTTCGTCGGCCGAGGCCGCGCGGGCGATCGAAGTGCCGCTCCGCACGTTCCAGCGGCGGTGGGCCGACACGGTGCGCTGGCTCCGGCGCCGCGTCGGCGCCGACGACTGAATCGCCGACGGACCGAGTCCCCTTCGACCGGGTCCCTGACGACCGAGTCTCCGACGACCGAGTCTCCTACGACCGGGTGCGATCAGCCCGTGGCGTACCGGATGCCGTGGGGGGCCGCCGACGCGGCCAGGACGTGCGCCCGCACCCGCGCGAGCTGCGCCAGGTGCAGTGCGTCGTGGGCCGCCCACGAGGCGTAGAGGTCGCCCGCGGTCAGCTCTCCGAGCTCGGGGTGGGCGTAGGTCGCGTTCCAGTCCGGCGACGCGAGGGCGTCGAGCCAGGCGAGGGACGACGCGCGCTCGGACTCGAACGCGTCGAGGGTCTCCGCCAGCGACGCGTCGAGGTACGCGCCGCCACTCGCCCAGCCCTCGGGGTCGATCGGCTCCCACTCCCGAGCGCCGGCGAGCGTCGCCTCGATGCGCGGGCGGAAGTCCCGTCGCTCCTCGTCGAGAAGGTGGCGCGCGACCTCCACGACGCTCCAGCCCCCCCCGGGCGGCGGCACGCGGGCGCGCTCGTCGTCGACGTCCGCGCACGCGGCGCGGAGGGCCGCGGGGAAGGAGGCGAGCGAGGCGCGGAGGAGGGTCGTGTCCATGGCGCCCCGCATCGTGCGGCTACCGCGCGGTCTCGGCCAGCACGCGGCGGGCGTTGTCCGCGTCCTGGCGGGCGACGAGGCCCAGGTCCTCGCCCCGGCGCTCCGTGAGCCAGTGCGTGACGTCGCGCACCAGTCGGTCGGCGTTCTCGCCGGCGGTCACCCGGCGCTCGATCTCAGCCCGCAGGTCGCGGAAGTAGTCGAGCTCCGTCCGGACGGCCGACTCGATCTGTGCGCGTCCCTCGATCAGGGCGTTGTGCGCGGGGAGCGCGCGCTCGAGTCCATGCTCCTCACACAGCTCGAGCAGGCGCTCGTGCGCCGCCTCGAACGGGAGCGCCTCCCAGCGGCAGTAGGGCAGCCCCGGCCGCACGAGGTAGTCGGCGGTCAGAATCGCGCGCAGCGCCGGAACGACGACGACGCTGGTGCAGTTCGAGTGACCGGGCAGGAACTCGAGCTCGAGCTCCAGGGCGCCGACGCGCACCCCGCCGCGCTCGTCGAACGTCTCGTCGACGGTGGGGTATGTGAAGCCGTCGTCCTCGATTCCACCCCGCTGGTCGAACTTGCGCTTTGCGGCGATGATGCGCGTGCGCGCGTCCTCGGGCTTGTCCGCAACGACGCGCGGCGCGATCACGCGCGCGTCGCCGAACGCTCGCCAGCCGCGGATGTGGTCGTGGTGGCTGTGGGTCAGGACCACCGCGACGACGCGTCGACCGCCGCGCTCGAGCTCGGCGCGGAACGCCGAAAGCTCGTCCGGCGTCAGCCCGGGGTCGACGGCCACGGCCTCGCCGGCGGACACGACGCCCAGCGCGTTGTAGCCCCAGTGGCGGCTGCGCTGGACGACGAGGCCGTCCTCCCCCGGCTCCACCGTCTCGAGGAGCCCCGTCATACCGCGAAGATGTCCTCTCCGTCCTCGGCCTCGTCGTCGTCGTCGGGCAGCGTCCACGTCGCCCGCACCGCGTCGAGGACGTGCGCCTTGATCGCGATCGGGTCGAGGCGGCTCGGCGCGAGGTGGGCGCCGGCGCGTTCGGGGAAGAGCGGCAGGCCCTCGGTCCCGAACCAGAGCTCGGGCGACGGCGTGTGCTGGCCGTGCGCGCGCCATGCGCAGCCGTCGGGCGCACCGCCGGCCGCCTCTTCGGCGGCGTCGAGCGCGCGCGTCAGCGCGTCGAGGTCGGGGCGGGGCGACGCCGGTCGCGAGACCACGTCGAAGAACGAGCGCGTGCCGAGCACGAACCGAGCGGTCGTCCCCTCGGGCGTCGGCCCGACGAGCAGCGCTCGGTCGAGCCGCCCGTCGCCCAGGAACGCGTGACGGCCCGGGTCGAAGAGCGCCGCGGAATCCGGGCGCGCCGTCCAGACTCCGAAGTCGAGGTAGACGAGATCGTCGAACGCGGCTGCCTCGAGCGCGCGGGCGTCGGCGCGGTGCTGCTCGAGGTCGGTGCGCCAGAGCTCCGCGTGCGCGCTCTCGTCCTGCAGCATGTCGCCCAGGACGTCGAGGGACCGGAGGGCGAGCCGCGCGCGGCGCGCGTCGCCCTGGATTCCGTCGCGCTCCAGCTCGGCCGCGAACGCGCTCCGGCCGGGGTCGGTCAGGTTGCGCAGCGCGGCGTCGACCGCGACGGCGCGCTCGGACGGAGCAGCGAAGAAGTCGCCCGCGGCAGCGACCTGCCCCAGGAGCTCACGCGCACCGCGGGCGGCCTCGGGGCGCAGGAGCACGAACAGCGCGCACACGCCGTCCGTGTCGAGGTGGTTGAGCACGAGCGCACGCTTGTCCGCCAGGAGGCCCTCACGCTCGCTCGCGTCCAGTTCGAGCAGCGCGAACGCGATATCGGTCGATAGGTCGCGCTTGAGCCCGACCGGCGTCCGGTTGCCCGGCCAGTGCGAGAGGTGCAGGTCGCCGGAACGGTTCACGTCCGGGCTCAGCGGCGAGCCGTCGACGAACACCACGGGCTCGGACCCGAGCGCGCTCGGGTCCGACGCGAAGACGAAGGGGAGCATCGTGCGCGGAGCGCTCAGCTGCCGCCCATCTTCTTCTTCAGCGCTGCGCGGTTGTTGCCCGCGTCCCGCACCGCCGTCTCGACGACCGAGCGCGCGTCCGGCGCTTCGTTCGAGAAGTCGTGTCCGCCCTCGAGCCACTCCTTCCCGAGCTTCTCGGCCTCGTCGTACAGCTCGATCGCACGCTCGTAGTCGCGCTCGAGGTAGTAGTGGAGGATCACCGCGCCGTCGTTCAGGAACTCGGGGCGCCGCTCGAGATCGGCCGCGCGCTGGTACGCCTCCCAGGCGCGTTCGTAGAGCTGCTCGGCGCTCTTCGGCGCGTCTTCCGGCTTGCGTTGCGCCAGGGCGAAGCCCGCGTCACGGCTCATGACGCCGAGGCTGCTCCAGTACTCGGGGCGCGTCCGGTCCGCAGCGACGAGCAGCTCGGCGAAGCGCGCCGCCTGCACGTTGTCGAGGTGCGGCTGGCCGTCTTTCCAGAGGAGCTGCACGGCCTTGCCGATGTACCCCGCGTTCGTCGGCACCGATTGGACGGTCTGCGCGTACTCGCGCGGGTTCACGACGACGTAGCGCTCCCACGCCTCGGCCGCTTTCGGGAAGTGCTCGACGCCCTTCTGCCAGTGCGAGAGACCGATGTACCAGAGGCCGGACGTGTAGTTCGGGAACTTCTCGATCGAGGTCTCGAACGACGCGATCGAGTCGTCGTACTGACCGGCGAAGTGCTGGGCGTAGCCACGCCACCAGTGGAGGCCCGCGTCGGCGTTCTGTCCCTCGCCCCACTGCTTCGCGAACGCCTTCGAACCCTTGCCGAGCGTCTCGATGTAGAGCGAGTCGTCCTCGCCCTTCAGCGAGGTGAGCATCTGCCCGTAGTCGAGCTTGGTCGGGTCCCAGCGGATCGCGGTGACGTACGAGGAGGACGCCTCGTCGCGCTGGCCGAGGTAGAGCTGCGCCACGGCTGCCTGCATCGAGAGGTCGCAGAGATCGGCCGCGTTCTTCGAGTCGTCACCCAGCGACTTCGCCGCCGTCCCGAGGTGTCCGACCGCCTCACGCAGCGCCTTCTCACCGTCCTTCTTCGTTCCCTCGTCGCCGACGAGCGCAGCGCCGTGGGCGGTCAGGATCCGACCGGCGAGCCTGAGCGTCGCGAGGTCGCTCTGCGCGAGGAGTGCCCTGCGGACCGCGCCGGCGGAGGCCTCGAGGTCGCCCGACATCAGGCCCGCTTTCGCGAGCATGCGCCACGCGTCGGGATAGTCGTCGGGCGCTGCACCGGTCGCGCGCTTCAGGAGGACGGCGGCCTCCTGGTACATGCCGCCGGCGGCGCGGCCGTTGCCCGCCGCTTCGCGCGCCGCGGCCTGGTCGTGGCGCGTCGCGCCCATCGCGTAAACGAGATCGTTCCCCTTCGCGGAGCCCGCGGCCTCGATGGCGGCGAGGCGCTCGAACGCGGCGTCGTGGCCGCCGGTCGCGGAGCGCCCGCGCAGGAGCCAGATCTCGGACGCCGCCGTGCCTGCTTCCGTGTGCGCCGTCTCGAAGTGCCGGAGCGCGCCGGCGGCGTCGCCCTGCGCGAGCTTCGCCTTGCCGGCCTCGACCTCGGCCTTCCAGTCGACGACGGAGGCGGCCGCCTCGGACGCGGCGGGCGCGGCGGGGAGTGCGGGGGAGAGGGCCAGGGCGCCGAGGAGGATTGCGGGGATCATCGTGCGTCGGGGGCGTGGAGGCTCGTCGAGAGGGGGGCGGGGCCCGGACGGGTCACCGGCCGGAATTGTGGGTCCAGACGGTGCGGGCTTCGAGGGTGTCGAGGGCGGCGGGCCGCTCGCCCGACTCGATCCAAGCGTCCAGGAGGGGGAGTAGCTGACGTTTCATCCAGTTCCGGGACGGCGGCCCGATCTCGAGCGCCCGGGCCAGCCATGCGCGGGCCTTCTCCGGGTTCCGGCGGAACGTCCACTCGACGATGCCCATGTTCTCGTGGGCGTCGCCCCAGGCCTCGACGAGGGCCGGCAGGTCGATGCCGCGCGCCGCGAGCGCGTCGGCCGGAAGCGCCTGGGCCTCGGCCACCTGACGCTCGCCGTCGGCGATCGAGTCCTCGAAGTACTCGACGGCGCGGTCGGGGTCGGTCCGGATGTAGTACGCCATCACGAGGCCGGCGTCGTTGACGACCCGGACGTCGTCGGGGATCAGCGCTGCGGCGACCTTGTACGCGGCGTAGCTGCGCTCGATGAGGTCCTGGGCACGGGCGCGGAGCGCGTTGCCGCGCGCACGGTCCTCGTCGCTCTCCGCGCGCGCGAGCACGCGGCTCGCCTCGGCCTCCCAGATCATCGCCGCGTCGCGGTTCAGGAACCCGGCGTTGTTCGCGAGGTTCGGGTTCTTTGGGCGCAGGTCGAACTGCCGGTCGGCGATCTCCGCCGCTCGCGTCAGGGCCGCCTTGTCCGTCGGGTCCCGCATCAGGCCCTGGATCAGGTTCGAGAGCAGCGCGAGCGCGCTCTGCATGTGCGGCCGGAACTCGACCTCGAGCGCCGCGGCGCGCCCACGTTCGGCGACCGCTGGATCGTACTCGGGCCGCAGCTCGTCAACGCCGAAGAGCAGCTCGATGGCGGCGTCCGTCTCGTCCGCGTTCGCGAGCGACAGCGCGCGGCCGTTGCGGCAGAGGATCTCGTAGTCCACGCACGAGTCGACGAACGTCGGGTCGAGCTCGCGGCACCTCCGGAACATCGACTCGGAGTCCTGGAAGAGCTCGCGGGCGTCCTGCCCGAGGCTCGCCTCGCGCGCGGCCTTGAAGAACGTCTCGTAGCCCGGGTACCACTGGAAGAGCGCCTTCTCGGGGTACTTCTGCGCGAGCTCCGCGTAGCGGTTGGTGATCGCGCGGTAGCGGGCCTCGATCACGTCCTCCTCGGCCCGGCCCTGGGCGCGGGCCGCTGCCTCGGCCCGGTTGCCGAGCGCGGTGACCACGGCCGTGTGCATCACCGCGTCGTCGGGGGACGCGAAGAGCCCGGCCTCGGCCGCGGCCACCGCCCCGTCCTGGTCGCCGAGCCAGAGCGCCAGGTTGCCGAGCTGCGCGTAGGCCCACGGGTCGGTGGGGGCATCGCCGATCACCCGGCCGAGCGCGCCGCGGACCTCCTCCGCGAGCGCCGTGCGCTCTCGGACGGTGGCCTCGTCCGTCCGGCCCGAGCGAACCACCGTGACGAAGCGGTCGAACGCGGCCTCGGACCACGTCCGTCCGTAGTGCTGGTCGACGTCGAGCCCGGCGGCGCGACCGTCCTCGCCGTCGATCCACTGGACGGCGGCCCGCGCGAGCTCCAGCGCGTCGCCCTGCACGCCGAGCATGCGCGCCGCACGGCTCGCGCGGAGAGCCGCGCCGACGCCGGCGCCGAGTCCGGCGGCCTCCTCGAGGTTCTCCTGGGCCTCGCCGTACATCGCCGGGTCGACGGTCCGGGACTCGGCCGCGGCGAAGGCCGCCTTGCCGCGCAGGAGCATGAGCCCGGCGCGGTCGGCCCGCGCGAGTCCGGGCACCTCGAGCGCGCCGTCGACGGAGGTCATCGCGTCGACCGGTGCACCGGCCGCGAGCTGCGCCTCGGCGCGCCGCACGCTGTCCTGGACGAACAGGGCGTCGAGCAGCTCACGCGCGGCGCCGTAGTCGCCCTCTCCGACGAGCCGGACGATCTCCGAGCGCCGGGCGCGTTCCTCCTCAGGTGAGCCGGCCTCCTCGGTCGAGTCGGATTCGGGGACGGCCTGGGGGGGCGGCGGCGTCCCGCCGGAGACCTGGGCGCGTGCCTCGTGGGCGCTTGAGTGCGCGGCGAGCGCCAGCGTGGCCAGCGCGAGGGATCGACGGAGCATGGGAGGGCGACGCGGGGTCGACGGGGGGCTGGCTGGACGGCTCGTACCGCTAGCGGGACGCAGCGCGGGGGTCACGCCCGGCGTTCCGCGCCGGCGTGGGAGCGGAGACCCGAGGCCTCGGGACCCGGGGCATGGAGCCCCGCGCGCGGGGCCTGCGGCCCGTGAACGGGCCGGACATTCTGGCGTCTCGGCGCGCCGCCCGCCCCAACGGGGGCCGAAACGCGGCCTCGACCGACTAACCTCAGGGCCCGCACGGCGGCGGATCCGCTCCTCACCCGGTCCGCGGGAAGACGCACGTCCTCCGGGCGTCGCACGATCGTTCGCTCCGCGCCTCACACCCTCGTCCCGGTTCCCGGGCGTCGCCGGATCCGTCCGCGTCGCCCGCGTTCCCCGCGCCGTCCGCGCCCGGGCGACGGCCACCCCTTCCGCTGCATGCGCACTTCTCTCCGCCCCCTCGCCCCGCTCCTCGTCCTCGCGCTGCCCCTTGCGGGGTGCGACGATCCTTCGTGCCTGTTCAGCGGCACCTGTGTGGACGGGGCCGGCGGGTCGGGCGGGAACGACTTCGTGGGCGGACTCGGCGAGGTCTCGGCGACCTTCGCGCCGGAGGGCTCGGTGGTGACCCCGGCCGCGCCGACCCTCGTGTCGTCGTTCCCCGGACCCGCGGCGAGCGTCGTCGACGCCCACCCCGAGCTGCCGATCTTCATCCAGTTCTCCGAGAGCCTCGCCCCGGATACGGTCACCGAGTCGGCGTTCGAGCTCCTCGAGGGCACCACGCTCCAGCCGATCCCGACACTGAACCCGATCCTCGCGGGCGACGGGCACGTCGTGGTCCTGTTCCCAATCAACCCGCTGCCGGACGGGGGGCGATTCCTGCTCCAGTTCGCGCAGGACCAGGCGATCGCCGACCTCAATGGCCAGCTCCTGCAGGTCGAAGAGGCGGATCGCCTCATCGCCGACTGGGTCGTCAATGAGATGGCCGCAGGTCCGCCGTCCGTCGCGTTCGCGTATCCCAACGACGGCGAGACGCGCCTCGCCGGAACGAGCGAGATCGTGATCGGATTCGACCGCCGGATGGATACGTCGACGGTGGACGACAGCTCGTTCGTCGTGCAGGTCGATGGTCTCCAGCCGCCCGTCGACCCTGCGCCCGTCCCGCTGTCGGCGGCCGACATCCCGGGCGCGCCAGCTCTGCCGCAGGTCTTCCGCTGGATCCCCCGGGATCCCGACGGCCGTCTCGTGGGCGTCGGGACCAACACGACGGTCACGATCGATCTCTCTCCGGACGGCGCACCGATCCTCTCCGAGAGCGGCGACGCGGTGCCGGTCACCGAGACCCTCTTCAACACGATCCAGTTCAGCGCGCCGAGCGTCGTCGTGAAAGGCGCGGGCGATGGGCCGACCGACGCGTTCGGCCGCGCCGACGTGTTCTCGCCGTCGAGCAACGCGCTCGAGATCTCCTTCGCGGAGGCCACCCCGGACGGCGTCAGCGTCGAGATCTACCTCTTCGGGACGAGTCCCTCCAACCCGGACGCGATCCGTTCGCTCGTGCGCAGCGTGAACGTGGCCGAGGGCTCGAACTCGCTCACCGTGCTCACCTCCGCGCTGGACCTGTTCGACAACTCGGGCGGCCTGCAGTTCGCCGACGGGCCGTTCCGGATCGCCGTCGGGCTGCGCCGGAACCTCCTGCGCTCCGGAGTGCGGCTCTTCGACGGCGTTCCGAGCACGCCGGCCCAGGAGGACGCCGTGTTCGACACGACGCCGCCGATGCTCCTCGGTCTGGGCTCCGTGACGGGCACCGCCGAGGTCGCGCGGTTCGAGACGGATCTGCCCGACCTCGCGCTGGTCGGGCGCGCGACCGAGGACGTCGCGTTCGCGTACGTCGAGACCGATGGGGGCACCTTCAACAACGGCGGGAGCGCGGCCGATCCGCCGCCCGTCGCGTTCTCCGGGCTGGACGGCGAGAGCGGCGAGTTCTTCTTCGTCACGACGCCCGTGCCCACCGGCACCGTCGATCCGGGGTCCCTGGGCCGCCGCTACGAGCTGTTCCTGTTCGACCGAGCGGGCAACGGGACCGCGGCCGGCATCACGGGCGCCTTCTTCCACGTCGGGATCGTCGGACCGGGCAGCGCGCCGACGGGCGCGCCCATCGACGTGCGCGTGCTCGACTCGCGCACGTACGCGCCGGTGTCCGGCGCGACCGTCTTCAGCCACCAGGAGGTGGGTGGGGCCGTGACGTTCGTCGCCAGCGCGACGAGCGGGGCGGACGGCCGCGCGACGGTGGCTGGCGCGGCCACGGGCTCGACGATCGTCACGGTCGACGCGCCGGGTCGCGACCTCTTCAGCTTCCACGGCGTCTCGCGGGACGCGCTCGACGCGCTCGTCGAGTCCACCGGCACCGACCCGATCGACGCCGCGATCTCCGGCACCGTCCGGAGCTCGCTGACGCTCGGCAATTTCGTCGGACTGAACAACGTCGTTGCCGACTCCCGCTTCACGCGCGAGCGACGCGTCGACACCGTCGGCACGTTCACGCCGACGCAGGCCGCGGACCTGCGCGCGACCTACGGTCCGTCCACTCTGCGCTCGGGGCGGCTCGGGTCGATCTCGTTCATCGCGACCGACGACACCCTGCCGCTCCCCGCCTTCCTTGCGGCGGGCTACCTCCGTGGCTTCGCGCTCCGCTCGCCGCTCGCGCCGGTCGGGCGCGGGGGAGAGGACATGGGCGTGCGGATCGAAGCGGGGGAGTTCCTCCTGCTCGCGCCGATGGACGAGCAGGCGATCGACGTGCCGGCCCACGCGCTCGACGTGACCGGCGTGCCCGGTTTCGGGACGGCCACCGGCGATCCGCTCGCGACGGTCGAGGCCCGCGCGGCGGGACATCTCGGACCGATCGTCTTCGGACGCGGGCTCCCGTTCTCCGTCGCGGCCGACCAGTGGGCCGTCCTCGGCGGCTACAGCGGGCTCGCGGGGCCGGCGGGGCGCCTCGGGCAGTCCGGCGCCGTCGACCCGGACGTGCACCTGCACGTGAGCCTCCTCGACGGCGACGGCAACGAGATCGCGGCGCGGCCCCGCGTCGGGTCGAGCGGCAACGTCCTCGCCCCGATCGGAGTCCCGACGGTGCTCGCGCCCGCTGCGGGCGGCAGCGCGGGCCCCGGCTTCAACGTCGTGGTCGCCGACCGCGTGTCCGACGCCAGCGGCCTCGAGGGCGTCACGCGCGTCCAGCTCGCCGACTCCGCGGGCCGGCGCTGGACGGCCTGGCGCTTCGACACCTCGGACGCGGCCGGGGACCTCGTGGTGTCGTTCCCCGACATCGGCAGCGCGGGTCTCGAGTCCGGCGTCGTGCGGGTCGAGGCGGAGACCTGGGCCGGCCCCTTCGACCGCGGCGAGTTCTTCTACTCCTCCGTCGAGCGGAGCTACGAGGCCTACGCGCGGACCCCGGGGATCAGCTTCACGCTGCCCTGAACCGGCGCTGCGGCCCCGGCAACGGGCCCCGCGATCACGGTCGAGGGGCCCCGGGGGCCGCGCCCTGTGGGACCTTCGACGGGGCCCCCCCAAGCGCCCTCCCGGCAGCATGGAAAGCGGCGATCCCGGTCCCTAGCATGGCCCTATGGTCCGATCGCTTCGCTTCCTCACCGGGGCCGCCCTCGCGACGCTCGTCGTCGTCGGCTGCCAGACCACGCCGCGCCTCGCCGGCCGCAACGTCGAGGTCCTCAGCCCCGGCGTGACGCTGGCGGAGCGGAACCCGACCGACGTCGTCGTGGCGCCGATCCGGCTGACCGACGAGGCGCTGGGTGCGCCCGCCTCCTCGATCCGCTCCGCGGCCCGGCGCGGCCTCGTTCTGCGGCTGTACAGCCCGCTCGCGCAGGAGCTCGTGTCGGACGCGATGGGCGGCGACGTGCCCTACATCAATGCGAGCGCGAGCGGCGGCGGCGTGGTCCGCGAGGCCGGCTACACGCCGGGCCGCCTGGACGAGGACGCGATCTTCGAGGTGACCGTTTTCCGCTGGGACGACCAGAACTGGCAGTCGCGGCGCTCGCTCACCGTCGGGATCGAGGCCCGGATGATCGACCCGGCCAACCCCTACGGTCCCGCGCTGTGGGCGGGCCGGCTCGAGCAGGGCTTCGACGTTTCCGGTGAGATCGGTCCGGCCGGTGGGGAGCGCCGCGCTCTGACCACCGTGTGCGACCAGGTCTTCCGCGAGCTCCTCGCCCGCATGCCTGCGCGCAGGCCCGAGGCCGTCCTCGGGGGCGGCGATTGGCGCGACGGCGAGATCCCGGCCGCCGCGGCCGACGACGCGGAGAACGGCCTCTTCCGCGGGATGGATCCTGTCGATGAAGCGGGGGACGGGGGGCGCTAGGTCCCTCGACCGGCCCCGGGTGACGCCTCGCGTGACGCCCCGCGCGACGCCTTTTGGGGGAGGGGCGCGACACCATGGCGCCCCGGCGGCCGCCTCGTCCGAACCCTCTTCCCGGCCCCCTCTCCGGCACCGCCCCCCCGGCGCCGGTCGCCCGATCGCCATCGATCGCGGCGCGGGCCCTGACCGGGCGAGCGCTGCGCTCCTCGCCCGCCGGCCAGGGAGCTCCTCTCGAATTCCTGCTGTGGCCGGACCCCGCGGGGGCACGGCCGCTAGACTCGCCCGCGAAATCGGGGCCCGCCCGCGGTGCCTCCGACCACAGAACCCGATCCAGCACCCCTTCTCCGCGGCTGCGCATCCGAGTCCACGAGCGACCGGCGCTGCTGCGACCGGGGCAAGTCGGCGCCCCGCGCCCTCGGCCACGTGCCGCGGTCGCAGCGCCCCGAGACAAGACGAAAAGAACCATGGCTCTCCTCGCAGACCGCAAGGCCGAGATCATCAAGGAGTACGCGACCGCCGGCAACGACACCGGCTCGCCCGAGGTCCAGGTGGCCCTCCTCACCGAGGACATCCGTTCCCTGACCGAGCACCTCAAGGTGCACCGCAAGGACTACACCTCGCGCCGCGGCCTCCTGGTCAAGGTCGGCCGCCGCACCAAGCTCCTTCGCTACCTGCGCGACCGCTCGCCCGAGCGCTACGCGAACCTCATCGCCCGCCTCGGCCTGCGCCGCTGATCCACCCTCTGGTTCCGCTCCGCCGCACGGCTCCGTCGGTGGGAGGCAGGGACCCGGGCCGCGACGCGCTCCCCGAGCGGGCGTACCGAACCCGGCGCACCGCACGCGCCGACCGATCGACTTGAAGAGAACGCAATCACCGGACCCGGGCCATCGTTCGATGCGCCCGCTCGGTTCACTCCCTCGCGCTCGAGCGCTCGCCGCTCCCGCCTGAGGGATCCACGCACCCTGGAACGCGCGCGTTCCAGGGTGTCTGCCATTCCGCGCGGCTCCAGCCGCGCCCCGAGCCTCTCCCCGCTCCGGCGCGGGCGCCCCGATCCGACGGGGATGCCCCTTGCCCAGAGCGGCCCGGGAGGGAGCGGGGCGCCGCCCGGACCCGCTCGGCAACGATGGGGCCCGGCCGGGCCCGCGCGCGACGAACTCCGGCCACATCCGAAACGCAAGACGAGAAGAGAAGAGAAAGACAACTCCCCATGACCATGAAACCGACACGCGTCGAAGCCACCATCGCCGGTAAGAAGCTGACCCTCGAGACGGGTCAGGTCGCCCGCCAGGCCGGCGGCGCCGTCATCGCCACGCTCGGCGAGACCAAGTGCTTCGCGGCCGCCACGGCCGGCAAGGCGCGCGACGACATCGACTTCTTCCCGCTGGTGTGCGACTACCGCGAGAAGACCGAGGCCGCCGGCAAGATCCCGGGCGGCTTCTTCAAGCGCGAGGGGCGCCCGACCACGAAGGAGATCCTCACCATGCGCCTGATCGACCGCTCGATCCGGCCCATGTTCGCGGACGGGTTCCGCGCCGAGGTCCAGGTGATGACCACCGTCCTCCAGTACGACGGTGAGAACAACCCGGACGTCCTCGCGATGATCGCGGCGTTCACCGCCATCCGGATCGCGGGCCTGCCGTTCGAGACCACCCTCGGCGCGACGCGCATGGCGCTCATCGACGGCAAGCTCGTCGCGTTCCCCTCGGACGCCGACCGCCGCGAGAAGAGCCGGCTCGACCTCGTGGTCTCCGGCCACGAGAAAGCGCTCTGCATGGTCGAGTCCTCCGCGCAGGAGCTCACCGAGGCCGAGATGATCGACGCTCTCTCCGAGGCGCACGAGATCATCCTCCAGATCGTCGACCTCGCCAACGAGCTCGTCGACCGCGCCGGCAAGCCGACGATGGAGTTCAAGGCTCCCGAGGTCGACCAGGACCTCCGCGCGCAGGTCTTCCGCTACGAGGACGACCTCGCCGACGCGATGCGGACCGAGGGCAAGCACGAGCGCGGCGCCGCCGTCGACGTGGTCAAGAAGCGCGCCGTCGCGGACCTCACCGAGGGCGTCGAGGGCGATGCGCTCAGCACGCGCACAAAGGCGGTGAAGGAGTTCTTCGGCGAGCTGAAGAAGAAGTGCGAGCGCAAGACGATCCTGTCCGGGCGCCGCGTCGACGGCCGCAAGTGGGACGAGATCCGTCAGATCACGATCGAGCCGAACTTCAACGACCGCCAGCACGGCTCCGTGCTGTTCACGCGCGGTGAGACCCAGGCGCTGGTCAGCTCGACGCTCGGCACGCCCGACGACGAGCAGATCATCGATGGGGTCGAGGAGGAGTACAAGAAGGCTTTCTACCTCCACTACAACTTCCCGGCCTACTCGGTCGGCGAGACGCGCCGCATCATGGGCCCGGGCCGCCGCGAGATCGGTCACGGCATGCTCGCCGAGCGCGCGCTGCAGTCGGTCATCCCGGCGAAGGAGCAGTTCCCGTACACGATCCGCGTCGTCTCGGACATCACCGAGTCGAACGGCTCGTCGTCGATGGCGAGCGTTTGCGGCGGCTGCCTCTCGATGATGCTGGCCGGCGTCCCGCTCTCGCAGCCCGTCGCCGGCATCGCGATGGGCCTCGTGGAGGAGGGCGACGACATGGCGATCCTCTCCGACATCCTCGGCTCCGAGGACCACTGCGGCGACATGGACTTCAAGGTCGCTGGCTCGGGCGTAGGCATCACCGCGCTCCAGATGGACATCAAGGTGACGGGTGTCACCCGCGAGCTGCTCGAGCGCGCGCTCGAGCAGGCACGCGAGGGCCGGATCCACATCCTCCGCGAGATGCTCGTGGCGGTCCCGGCGCCGGCCGAAGAGGTCTCGCGCTGGGCGCCGCGCATGGAGACGATCAAGATCCCCGCGGATCGGATCGGCTTCCTCATCGGCCCGGGTGGCAAGAACATCCGCCAGATGCAGGCCGACTTCGAGGTGCGCATCTCGATCGTCGACGAAGAGGGCAATGTCCAGATCTACGGCCTGAACGCGGACAAGGTGAAGAAGTGCCGCGACGCGATCTCGGCCACGATGGAGACCCCCGAGGTCGGCTCGCGCTACACCGGCACCGTGAAGAGCGTCCGTGACTTCGGCGCCTTCATCGAGATCCTCCCGGGCGTCGAGGCGCTGTGCCACATCTCCGAGCTCGGCGAGGGGTTCATCGAGGAGGTCACCGACGTGGTGAACGTCGGCGACGAGCTCGAGGTCGAGATCATCGCGGTCGACGACCGCGGCAAGATCAAGGTCTCGCACAAGGCCACCCTCGAAGGCGCCGGCGGTGACGGCGACGGAGAGGACGGCGGCGACGAGCGCCCGTCGCGCGGCCGCGGCCGCGGCCGGGACGGCGACGACCGCCCGCGGGGCCGCCGTGACGGCGGTGGTCGCGGCGGACGCCGCCCGCGCCGGGACGACGACGATCGGCCGCGCCGCGGTGGCGACGATGAGGACGACGACCGTCCGCGCCGCGGGCGCGGTGGCCGCTCGCGTTCGAGCGAGGGCGACGACGACCGCGGCGGTCGCAGCGATCGCGACGACGATCGCGGTGGTCGCGACCGCGACCGCGACCGCGACGGCGACGACGACGGGGATCGCCCGCGCCGCCGCCGGCGCCGCCCGGCCCGTTCCTGACGCGGCGCCGCCCGGCCCATTCCCGACGGAGCCGCTTGTGGCCCGTCCGACCCGAGGGGTCGCCCCGCGCTCGCGGGGCGGCCCCTCGGTCGTTCCCCGCCCCTTCGGCGACGCACCCGGACCGGGCTCGCACGGTGTGGGGGCCTCCAGCCCAGCCGCCCCCCGTGCCGGGACTTCGGTTCGGTCCAGTCGCCGTCCGGGGCCGGGCGCACGGCCCGACGACCCAGGCCGCTGCGCGCCCTCGTCCCACGGCGGATCCCGACGCTCGGATCCACACGGTCGAAGCCCGGTCCGCCCGGGGAACCGCGCACAGGGCCCCGTGCGGGGCCTCCTCATCGTCCCCACACACGTTTCACGGAGGAATCCGCAGACCCCGCATCGTTCCTGCCGATCGTGCGTATAAAAGAACGTTCATGCAGCGCCCGCGCCGAGGCCCCGAGGGGGGGCCCCTGCCACGGTGATCCCTTGCCGCTGCGCCCGCCTCCATTCGTACGTGCCGTGATCCAGCTCCTCCTGCTCCTGACGCCGCTCGCTCCAGCGGCTGCGAACGCCGCGCCGGAGGCGCCCGTGTTCACCGCGGCGGCCGCGCCCTCGACGGGCCCGGAGGCGCTCCACGCCCCGCGCGCGGACGACGGCAAGGGCACGCCGTACGTCGTCAACAAGTCCGACAACATCTGCGGCCTCGACCAGCCCCGGCAGCTCACGAACCCGGCCGTCGTCGACTACGACGCGCTCCTGGCCGCGACGCCCGAGGCGAAGAAGATCAAGAAGGACAAGATCGACCCGAAGTCCTCCGAGGGCATCACGCTGATGACCAAGGCCCGGGCGCGTGTCCTGAAGGCCTGCGAGGCCGTCCGGGCCTCCGGCGGCCACTGCAGCGTCTGGAAGTCCATCTCTCGCCGTGATGGCAAGGCCGTTTCGAACATCACGGCGGCCGTCCAGCGCAAGCTCTGACCCGAGTCGTGGCCCGCGCGGTGGGGCGGCCGGCTCCGGTGGGCGGACTCCGACTCCGCCCGGCAACGGTTCCGCCGTGGGCCCGGTGCTCAGGTCCGGGCGAATGCTGCCGATGAGGGGAGAGCGGCCCGGCCGCCGTCTCGCATGAGCCCTGCACCCCACGACGCCCGCGTCCGCCCCCGTGCGGCCGCACCGCTTCGCGCCCAAGCCGCGGGGCCCACGGCCGTGGCATGGGCCGTCCTCGCGCTGGTCGCCGCTGGGTGCGCGTCGACGCGCGCGGAGGAACGGGCGGCGCTCGAGCGCGAGCGAGAGGCCCGGATCGTGTTCGAGGACCTGCTCTCCCGGGGGGCGGAGCCCGACGAGGTCGATCCCCAGGACCCTGCGACGCTCGACTCCTTCGACCGCGCGGCACGCTCGTTCGCCGAGGCCGCCGCGGAGACCGCGGAGGAAGCGATCCCCCCGCCGCCGCCCGAGAATCCGTACCTCGAGTTCGGCCCGAACATCGTCTGGTACCCGCTGAAGGAGGGGCAGACCGAGCGGCTGATCATGAAGCCGTTCCACTTCCCGCCCAGCGTCGGGAAGAAGATCTTCGACCTCCTGAAGACGTACGGCGACTTTCCGATCTACGCCGCCGTGGAGGACGGCGCGCTCCCGCCGGAGCTCGGCGTCCAGCCCTCGGACGCCGTGCTGCTCGACCTGCGCCCCGGGTTCTCGGCGGAGGCCTACTCGGACCCCCGCGCGCCCGGGCTCGCGTCGCCCGAGGCCAAAGCTCTATCCGACGTACTGTTCGTCACGGCGACGGCCCAGCGCCACCGCGACATCGAGCTGTTCGTCGAGCTCTTCGCGGCCAACGTTCGCCAGATCGAGGTCGAGGCGAAGATCGTCGAAGTGACGACGCGCGAGGCGCTCGATCTCGGCGTGCGGCCGGTCGATGGCGACACCCCGATCTTCGGCGGCTCGAACCCGGGCACGTTCGTCGGCGACGTCGACTTCAGCTTCGGCAACTCTGCGGACGTGACCGAGGCACTCTTCGAGCTGGGCGCCGTCTTCGACGGAGTTACGTTCAACGCGATCCTCGAGGCGGTCGAGGACTTCGAGAACGTCTCGATCATTTCGCGCCCGAAGGTCGCGGTGCGCGAGGGCGGCCGCGCGGAGATCGTCAACGTCACCCGAATCCCGTACTACAACGTCTCCGCGATCACCGCGGCGGGCGTGCCCACGCTGGCCCTCGAGTTCCAGGACGCCGGCGTGCAGATGTACGTGATCCCGCAGATCGTCGGGCGGGACACGATGGTGCTGAACATCGAGATCGAGGCGTCGACGCAGACGGGCTCGTCCGAGAGCTTCAACGTCGGCAACTCCATCGTCACGGTCCCCCAGATCTCCCAGCGGACGGCGCGCACCGTGGTCCGGCTGCAGCCGGGACAAGCGGTGATCATGGGCGGCCTCACCAGCGAGCGAACCGTCGACCGCGAGTCCAAGGTCCCGCTCCTCGGCGACATCCCGCTCGTCGGGACCCTGTTCAAGAGCAAGCTGACCTCGAAGGAGCAGACCAACGTGCTGTTCTTCATCCGGCCTCGGATCCTCGAGGGCTCGGACCTGAACACCCCCTTCGACTAGGCCCCGCCCGCAGCGGACGAGGCCTTCGCACGTGGGCCGCAGCGCGTGACGCGGGCACCTCGCCGCACCGCGGACCCGGGACGCGACCGCGCCCGAGAGGCGAGAAGCCGTCCTTGCGGGGAAGCCGGGGGCGCGGGCGGCGTATCCTCTCCACCGTGAAGGCCCCGCGTACGCTCCGGCGCGCCCCCGTGGACGCGCCCCGGCGAGGTGCAGCGCTGCTCCTCGCCTTCCTCGTGCTGATCGTGATGATCGCGATCATGTACCAGATCCAGTCGGTCACGCAGATCGACGCCCGCATCGCGCGCCAGGAGATCGCGCGCGCGCGGATGGACGAGGCGATCCGCTCGGCGGTCCTGCAGGTCTACGAGGACCTGGCCGAGGACGCGCGCGCCGCGCTGGGGGACGAGGGCGGTGAGGGCGCGGCGGCCCAGGGCGCTCAGGGCCTCGGCGGACAGGGCGGCGGCGAGGGCGGCGGCGAGCCCGGTGATCTGCCGCGCAACCCGGAGACGGTCGACTCGAAGATGGACTCGTGGTACACGCCGCAGTCGACCAACTTCGAGGAGATCCAGATCCGCATCCTCGTCCGCGACGAGGAGTCGAAGTACAACGTTCTCAACATGCTCGACGCGGACGAGGAGCGCGCCGAAGAGGCGTTCATCCGCGTCGTGCGCATCCTCGACAAGGCGCGTGAGGGGACCGACCTCGACATCGACTCCGGGGAGGCCGAGGAGATGGCGAGCGCGATGCTCGACTACATGCGCGACCGGCGCAGCTACGACGACGTCGGAAAGCCCGTGCTCCTCACGGACGAGGAAGAGTCCGAGGTGTCGCTCCCGCTCACCTTCCGCGAGTTCCGGGTGCTCGAACCGTTCCGTGAGATCCACTTCCGCGACCTTTTCGGACCGGACGACGAACGCATCCACTCGATCGACGCGTTCCTGACGATCTTCACGTCGCCCAGCGTCGGCGCCGAGGAGGCCGCTTCGGGGCCGTCCGCCGGCGTCGGCGGCGACATCGTGAACGTGAACACCGCGCCGCTCGCGGTCCTGTCGAGCATGTTCGACAGCCGCGACATCGACTATCGGGTCTGGGACCAGATCCTCGACTACCGCAACGAGGACGAGGAGCCGATCGAGTCCGAGGACGATGAGGGCCTCGACGACGAGGAGGAGGACCCGCTCCTCGACGAGTTCGGGGGCGAGGTCGAGCCCACGCAGATCTTCGATTCGCTGGACGAACTCGAGGAGATCGACGCGTTCTCCGAGCTGCTCGAGGAGGAGAAGCAGCGGGTGCTCGCGCTCCTCGGCGTGGAGAGCCAGGTGTTCGAGATCATTTGCGCGGCGCGCATCAGCACGCGCACGGACGGCCAGGACCGCGAGCAGTTCGAGAGCCGCCGCGAGCAGGAGGAGTACTTCCGCTCCGGCACGCACCTCGTCCGGGTGGTGCGCACCGTCGTGTGGCGCCGCGAGGCGGGCGACGACGTCGAGATCGTGCCGCTCATCCCGTTCGAGGTGCTTCCCGACGCGCCGCTGCAGATCCTCGACTTCCCCGAAGAGGACTGAGCGTCGTGTCGAACGGCGCGGGTGGTTCCGCGGGGGGGCCGGGCGAACGCGGCTTCGATCCGCTCAAGATCGAGGTCTTCCAGCACCTCTTCTCGGCGCTGGCCGAGGAAATGGGCGTCGCCCTCCAGCGCTCCGCGTTCTCCGCGAACATCAAGGAGCGCCTCGACTTCTCCTGCGCGCTCTTCGACGCCGAAGGCACGCTCGTCGCGCAGGCCGCGCACCTGCCCGTGCACCTGGGGGCAACGCCGCTCTCTGTCGCCGACGTCCTCGCGCGCATCGACCTCGGGCCAGGCGACGTCGCGTTCCACAACGACCCGTTCGCGGGCGGGACGCATCTTCCCGACGTCACGGCGGTCGCGCCGGTCTTCGATCCCGGGGACGCCGGCGGGGGAGCGCGCCCCCGTTTCTACGTGGTCAGCCGCGCGCACCACGCCGACGTCGGCGGAGCCTTCCCAGGTTCCATGGCCCCGGCGCGCGATGTGCACGGCGAGGGGCTGCGGCTGCCTCCCGTCCGCATCGTCCGGGGCGGAGAGGTCGAACCCGAGCTTCTCTCGCTCTTCCTCGCCAACGTCCGTGTCCCCGACGAGCGCCGCGCGGACCTGCTGGCCCAGGTCGCCGCGGCGCGCGTCGGCGAGGCGCGCCTGCACGCCCTCCTCGAAGAGTGGGGGGCTGACGAGCTCGCGGCGCGCGCGGGGGACCTCGTGCGCTGGACGGCGCGGGCGGCGGAGCGCGTGCGCGTCCGGGTCCCGGAAGGGAGCTGGTCCTTCACCGACGCTCTGGAGGGCGGCCCCGACGGGCAGGGCGCTCTGCTCGACGTGACGCTCGACCTCGAGAAGCGGCACGACACGCTCGTGTTCGACTTCAGCCGCTCGGCGGACCAGGCCGTCGACGGCTCGCCCGTCAACACGACGCGCGCCGTCACGGTGTCGGCGGTCACCTACGGCCTCAGGCTCCTCGCGGACGCGGGAACGCCGACGAACGCGGGCCTCCTCGACGGCGTCCGGATCGTCACGCGACCGGGCACCGTCGTCGACGCTGCGTATCCCGCTCCTGTTGCCGCAGGCAACGTCGAGGCGAGCCAGCGACTGGTCGACGTCGTGCTCGGCGCCCTCGGTGCCGCGCTGCCAGGCGCGCTGCCTGCCGCGAGCGCGGGCTCGATGACCAACCTCTCCTTCGGCGGGACGCGCTCCGACGGCACCGCGTTCACGCACTACGAGACGCACGGCGGCGGCGCGGGCGGCGGACCGACGCGCGCGGGCGCGCACGCTTTGCAGACCCACATGACCAACACGCGGAACACTCCGATCGAGGCGCTCGAGAACGCGTTCCCGGTCCGGGTCGAGCGGCAGACGGTGCGCAGGGGCAGCGGCGGCGCCGGCGCCCGGCCCGGCGGCGACGGGCTCGTGCGGCGGCTCCGATTCCTGACGCCCGTGCGGGTGGCGTTCATGGCCGAGCGCCACCGCCTCGGACCCTGGGGGGCCCAGGGTGGAGAGAGCGGCGCACGCGGCGAGGCGTCGCTTCGTGTTGCGGACGCGGCAGAGGACCGTGCTGCCGCGGGGAAGCTCACGGTCGACCTCGGCGCTGGATCCTCGTTCGAGCTGCGGACACCGGGCGGCGGCGGGCACGGCGCTCCCTGAGCGACAGGGGCCCGCCCCGTGTACGGTCCGCGGTCCGCCGCGCCGCGGCGTCTCTGCCGCGCCCTCTCCGCGACCGCCTCTTCGCGGGCACCGCTTCGCCGCGGGGGGGCTCCCGGGCGAGTGCGATCCCTGGCAGACTCGCCCGCCGAAGCGCTCCCGCACCCGTCGCGCAGACCCTGCCCATGTCCGCCTCCCCGTCCAGTCCGAACTCCCCGACCGGTCCCCCGCGCGGGTCCCGTTCGGGCGCCCGCGCTCCCGGCCTCGATCCGCGCCTGGCGCGCATTCTCGCGCGCTGGTCGTCTCCGACGCTTCCCCAGAGCGCCCTCAGCCGGCTCCGCGGCCTGGTCGGGCTGACCTCGGGCTGGTGCGCGGACCAGCTCGTCCTCGGCGACGCGCGCGAAACCCTTCGCCCCGAGCGCCTCCTCACGGCGCGCGGGCTGCTCGACGCACGCTCATCGACGGTGCAGGGCGTGGTGTCGGAGCGCGCAAGCGACTGGAAGGCGCCGACCGTCGCCCGCAGCCGTCGCGGCCGTATCGTCTGCCTCCTGCCCGACGCCACCCTTGCGGACGGCGCCGCCGAGCTCGAGTCGGGCGGCTTTTTCGACGCCGACGACGTCCCGCCCGCAGGAACGTGGCTCGCCTACTTCGAGGGCGCGGACGTCGAGGAGTGCCTCGGGGGAGGATCGCAGGGGATCCTGCTCGCCTGGGTTCCCGAAGACGTCGACGGGCGCGCTGCGGCCGGTCTCGAGGTGTGTGCCGGGGGAGCTCTCGTCTGGCTACGCGACGCACCGGCGCCCTTCCCCGAGCTCGAGCCGCTCGTTGCGGACGCCGCTTCGAGGTCTGCGGCCGCGGAGAGCGCGCCCGACTGGCTCCGGCGACTTCCGCTCCTCGGACCCGTGCGAGGGGTCTGACGCACTCGATCCGCGCGGCTCGCTCTCGTCGCGCGGCCCGCGCACGGCTTCGCCCCGACGCTCATCGCATGGCCGAGTCCGCCGCCTTCAAGGAGCTCTTCTCGGGGTCGTTCGTGCGAGAACTCGGCGAACAGATCCGGCGCGGCGCGCCCGGCTTCGACGCGGGCGCGTTCGCCGAGAACGCGACGCAAGGTCTCTCGGAGCTCGAGTTCTCGGGCCGCGTCCAGCGCATTGCGGACGCCCTCGCCCGCGCGCTCGCCGAGTCCCACGGGGGAACGCTCGACTTCGGACGCGCGTGCCACGAGCTCGAGCGAGGGCTGCCGGAGCCGCTCCGTACGACGAAGAGCATGGAGGTGGGCCGGCTCCAGTGGCCCGTCGGCGACTGGATCGCGCGCCACGGGTTCGACGCGGCGGGCGATCCGCTCGACACGGGCGCCGCGTTCCAGCTGATGACCGCGCTCACGCAGCGATTCACGTCCGAGTTCGCCGTCCGACCCTACGTTGCGCACGACCCCGGGGACTCCGTCCGACGGCTCTCTTCCCTCACGGCGCACCCAAACCCGCACGTGCGGCGCTGGTGCAGCGAGGGGCTCCGGCCGCGGCTGCCGTGGGGCGCTCGGCTCAACGCCCTCGTGGAAGACCCCGCGCCGCTCGTCCCCGTGCTGGACGCGCTCGTCGACGATCCCGAGGAGTACGTCCGCCGCTCGGTCGCGAACACCCTCGGCGACGTCGCGAAGGACCATCCGGGGCTCGCGTGCGAGGTCGCGTCGCGCTGGGCCCACGGCGGGGACGCCGAGCGCCTGCGGACCGTCCGGCACGCTCTCCGTGCCCCGATCAAGGCGGGCGAGCCGCGCGCGCTCGCGGTGCTCGGCTTCGGCCCCCCCGACGGCGTGCGCGCGCGGGTCACGGTCGCGCCCGGTGCCGTGCGGATCGGCGGTTCGGTCGAGGTCCGTGCGGAGCTCGTCGCCGACCGCCCGCTCCGTGCGCTCGTCGACCTCCGCGTCGAGTACGTGAAGGCGAACGGGCGCCGCAGCCCGAAGGTCTTCAAGTGGAAGGAGGTCGAGCTGACGCCGGGCGCGAGGCTCGAGCTTGCGCGAAACCTCGACCTGGTGCCTCGGACCACGCGCCGCCTGCACCCCGGCCGTCACGCTGCGAACGTGCAGGTGAATGGCGTGGTGCTGGGCGGCGCGGAGTTCGACCTCGAGTAGCGGATCGCGCCGAGTTCGGCGGAGGTGGACGCCTCAGAGGAAAGTGACGCTGCACGCGCCGCTCAGGTTGGAGCCGCTCACGTCACCGGAGTCGCGGTGCCAGGCCTGGAAGTAGAGCGTTTCGCCCGCCTCGACCGGTCGCGCGCCGCCGGCGAGCGGGAGAGAGCCCGCGTTGATGCGGCGCCGAAGCTGGCCGCCAGGGCTCACCTGCACGAGCGAGTTGAGCACGCGCCCGAGTTCGCCGCCGAGGCATAGCGTGCCCGATCCGAGCGGCGACGAGCTGCGCTCCGTGCCGATCAGGAAGAGCCCGATCTCGCCGGGCGGGAGCGCGCGGGCGCGGAGCTCGACGCTCTGGTAGGACGCGACCGCCGAGCCGTGCGCCGTGCACACACCGGGCGCCCCGGTCGAGTTCGGCATCGATGCGGTGCAAGCGGTGCCGGAGATCGCGACGGGCACGCGCGGCGCGATCTGGACCAGCCAGTTCGCGACGTCGCCGACCGCCACGGTGCCCACGTCCCGTACGACGAGTGCGAACCCGTCGCCGGACATCCCCGTCACCGCCAGCGGCCTGGCCGGCGCGGGGTCGACCAGTCCGAAGGCGTCGCCGAAGAGGGGGAGCGCGCCCGAACTCGCCGACCATACGAAGGGCTTCGATACGCCCGTGTCGTCGCTGAAGGAGCCTGCGGCGATGATCCCGGAGTCCGACACCTCGGTGAATTCGGCCGACAGCCAGTCCGCCGGGAGCGTGACGCTCGCGAAGCCGGAGTCCGGCGACCAGAGGAACGGCGTCGCGTCGGAGATCCCGGGCGCCGCGGACGCTCCGACGACCCAGCGGCCGTCGGCCGACACGTCGTGCACGTACGTGAACCCGGCGCCCGTGTCGATCGTGGTGAGGGTGCCCGGCGCTTCCCAGTGGAAGCCGGACGAGCCGTTCACGGAGAACAGGTCCTCGAAGTCGTCGATCGTGCCGACGACGACGCTTCCGTCCGACGACACCGCGTCCGCCCGAGCGGAGTCCACGGGGCCGGGGTCGAGCAGGATCTCGGGGGCGCCGTCTCGCACCCAGCGCACGGGCGCGGTGGCCTGTGGCGACGTCCCGGGGATGCCGACGGCGTTGCCCACGACCGTCGTCCCGTCGGACGAGATGGCGGTGCCGACGCCGCGCATCGGCGAGCGCGTCTCGCCGGTGTCCGCATCCCAGCGGGACAGGTAGCGCGTTCCGCCCGACGTCCCCTGCCCGACCATTCCGGAGCCGGTGGCGTCGAGCGCTTCGCCGACGAAGTCAGGAGCGACCGCGACGAGCTGCGGTGGAGCGCCGAGCCTGTAGCGGAACGTGCCGACGGACGCGGGGTCGGCGCCGGCCGCGGTGGGCACGGCGTCGAGAACGACGGTGGAGCCGTCGCGCGAGAGCGACCGAACGGCGCGCGGCGCGAATCCTCCGTCCAGCGTGGGGGCGAGCGGGACGACGACGCGGAACGCGTCGTTCGCGAGTGCCTCGTCGTCTCCGACGGCGACGGCGGTAGCGACTGCTGCGGTGAGCGGCAGCGCGCGAGCGAGCAACTTCATGGCGACCTCCTCGGGTGGTGGGAAAGGTGCGAGCGCCAGATGGAACTAGCGCCTCGGTCGCCGCGCGACTACGCGATTCCGTGCGTGCGCGCTCCGCGGCGCGCACGCGCCGGTCACGCGCGGCGCTTCCTCCACCACAGGATCAGTCGCGACGAGAGGCCGAAGTTCCACCAGAAGAACGCGTTCGTCGCGCCCCAGATCGGCGCGAACCAGCGCCGTGCGTCGGTGTCGAGCTGCAGTCGCACGCGGCACCGATCTCCGTCGATCTCGTCGAACCAGAACTGCAGCCGCTTCGGCCGCGCGAGACGCATCGACAGTGCGTACGAACCGTACGAGTAGCGCAGGTCTCGGTACTCCGGCGCGCGCACTTCGCCGATCACGCCGTGGAACGACATGAGCGGGCCGTGGTGCGCGTTGAGCACTCCGGGCTCGAAGCCCGTGCGTCCGTCGGTCTCGAGGAACTCCACGCGGAAGGGGGGGAGCTGTCCCTTCGTGAACGTGCGTGGGTCGTTCAGCCAGCCCCACACCACGGCGCGCGGCGCGCGGAACGTCCACGTGCGCTCAAGCGTATGGGTCCGGAAACCGGGCGGGGTGGGGGTGTCGGTGAGGGTCGTGTGCTGCACGTCCGGGGATCGACGGGCACCTCGCCCCGGATTCGGAAGCGGCCACGAACCGCTGGTACCCTGCCGCCCATGCAACGCCGCCGCCTCCTGCCGCTGGCCCTCGCGCACGCCGCGGTCCTCACCGCGTGCTCGAGCACGTCCGTCCAGCCCGCTCCGGCCGCCGTGCCGCCGTCCGCCCCGGCGGTTCCCGTCCCGGACCACGCGCAGGCCCACGAGAGCCTCGCGGAGCTCTCGTTCCTCGTGGGCCGGTGGGTCGCCGAGAATCCGAACGGGACCGTCAACGAGGAGGTCTGGCTGCCCGTCCGCGGAAACGTCGCGCTCGGGCTCTTCCGACAGGTTCGGCTCGACGGTGACTGCTCCTTCGCCGAGGTATCGCAGATCGCCCGCGAGGACGACCGCGTCCTGCTGCGGCTGCGCCACCTCCACGGGCGCCTCGAGGTCCCGGAGGGGCGCGCGGACGTCTCGCTCTTCGAGCTGGTGGACCTGGCCCCCGGCCGGGTCGAGTTCCGGGGCGCCGGCGCCGCGGAGCAGGTCTCCAGCGTCGTCTACGAGCGCACGGGCCCGCGCACGCTCGAACAGTCGGTCGGCTTCGCAGAGGGCACCGGCCAGGCGCCGTTCGTGACCCGCTACCGGCTCGACGGGTAGCCCGGCGCCAGCCCCCCGATCTGGACCGGATTCGGCGGCGGAAGGGGCTCGTCGGCCCGCTATCATCGGCCGCCGCTCCGGCGCGGCCCGCTTCGCCGCGGCCGCCGTCGGGGCGACCCGATCCGGGGCGCCTCCGCGCGGCAGCGCGCGCGGGGCCCGTTCCGGTGCGAGGGCTGCCACCCGGGCCCATGCGTCCGAGCCCCGCACGAATCCGTCCCCTCCACGACCGAGCCCAACCGACGCGCGGACCGTCCGACTCCTCTCTCTCCGATGCCGACTCTCAGCGTTTTCGGTGCCCAGTGGGGCGATGAAGGAAAGGGCAAGATCATCGACCTGCTCAGCGACCGCGTCGATGTCGTCGTGCGCTACCAGGGCGGAGCGAACGCAGGGCACACCGTCGTCGTCGACGGCGAGAAGTGGGTGCTGCACCTGATCCCGTCGGGGATCCTCCACGCGGGCAAGATCAACGTCGTCGGCACGGGCGTCGCGATCGACCCGGTCAAGCTCCTCGGGGAGATCGACGGCCTCGTGAAGCGCGGCGTCGCCGTCGGTCCGGAGAACCTCCGGATCGCCGCGAACGCCCACGTCATCTTCGAGCAGCACAAGCACATCGACGCACTGTCGGAGCGCTGGAAGGGCGACGGACGGATCGGCACGACGGGACGCGGCATCGGACCGGCGTACGCAGACAAGGCCGCCCGCACCGGGCTCCGCGTCGCGGACCTGCTCGACCCCGCGCGCTGCGAGGAGCGCCTGCGCGCGAACCTCGCCGAGAAGAACGCGCTCATGCAGCTCGTGCACGAGGAGCCGCCGCTGCCGACCGACGAGCTGGTCGAGCGCTACGTGGCACTCGGGCAGCGCCTCAAGCCGTTCGTCGGCGACACGGGCGCCGAGCTGCGCGAGGCCGCCCGCGCGGGCAAGCGCATCCTCTTCGAGGGTGCGCAGGGGATCATGCTCGACCTCGACCACGGCACGTACCCCTACGTGACGTCGTCCACCACCGGGCCGGGCGGTATCCCGTCCGGCGCGGGTGTCCCGCCGCAGGCCGTGGGTCGCGCGATCGGGATCGCGAAGGCGTACTGCACGCGGGTCGGCGAGGGACCGTTCCCGTCCGAGCTGCACGGCGATGCGGCCGAACGGCTGCGCGCCGCGGGCCACGAGTACGGCACGACGACCGGTCGCCCGCGGCGCGCCGGTCACTTCGACGCCGTCGCTGTGCGCTACGGACTCGAGCTCGCCGGCGCCGAGGGCTGGATCATGACCAAGGCGGACGTGCTCGCCGGGCTCGGCGACCTCGAGGTCGTGGTCGGCTACCGCATCGGCGGCGAGACCTACGACCGTTACCCCGCGCACCTCGCTTCGCTCGACGACCTCGAGACGGTCACAGAGACGCTACAGGGCTGGGACGAGGACATCTCGAGCGTCCGCGACGAGGCGCTCCTGCCCGAGGCCACGCGCGCGTACGTCAAGCGGCTCGAGGAGCTCGTCGGAGCGCCGGTCGTGATGCTCTCCGTCGGCCCCGAGCGCGACGCCATCGTCGAGCGCGCGCCGGTCTTCGGTGAGGCCTGGCAGGAGGCCTGCTCATGACCGATCCGCGCGCGTTCCGTGCCAGCCTGGACGGCCCGTTCCCCGAGCACGTCGCCATCATCATGGATGGCAACGGCCGGTGGGCGGAGTCGCGCGGCTGGATGCGCGCGCGCGGGCACCGCGAGGGCACGAAGCGTGTCCGCGACATCACGACGGCCGCGGCGGAGCTCGGCATCAAGAGCCTCACGCTGTACGCCTTCAGCCGCGAGAACTGGAAGCGCCCCGAGCTCGAGGTCTCGACGCTCATGCGCCTCCTGCGGCTGTTCCTCCGCCGCGAGCGACGTTCGATGATGGAGAACGGGATCCGGCTGCGCGCCATCGGGCGCGAGGAGGACCTGCCCGGTTTCGCGCGTCGCGCGCTGCGCGACACCGAGGAGCTCACCCGGAACAACCCGGGGATGACGCTGCGCCTCGCGCTCTCCTACGGCGGACGCACCGAGCTCGCGGACGCCGCGCGCTCCCTCGCACGCGACATCGCAGCGGGCGTGCTGAACGAGGCCGACGTCGACGAGGACACCCTCCGCGGCTACCTCTACGACCCGGACACCCCCGACCCCGACCTCGTCATCCGTACTGCGGGCGAGATGCGGCTGTCCAACTTCCTCCTGTGGCAGGCGTCCTACGCCGAGTTCTACGTCACGGACGTGTGCTGGCCCGACTTCCGCGAGAACGAGCTGTACGACGCGGTCCGCGCCTACGCCGGCCGCAAGCGCAAGTTCGGCGGTCTGCCGTCGCGGGCCGCGGGTCCGAAGGGCGTGGCGCGCGGGTCGAACGGCGCCGCGTCGCGGGCGTGAGCGCTTCGGGCGAAGGATCCACGGGCGGAAGCTCCTTGGAAGGGGAGTCCACGGATCGGTCGGGCGGCGCTGTGCGTCGAGATGGAACGGCGAAGCCCGCGCTGACCCGCGCACAGAAGATCGTCCAGCGCACGAAGGTCGGGGGGGCGCTGGCGGTCGTCGTTGCGGCCGTGCTCTGGTCGGCTTCGACCGCGTACGGGCACGTGATCACGCTGCTGTTCGCGACGGGCCTCACCGGGTGGTCCACGCTCGAGGCGTCTCGCATGGGCCTTCTCGGCTCGGCCCGCGCCGTCCAGGGCGCTGCGGCGACGATCGTCCTCATGGCGGTCCTCTTCGCGACGGGCCCGCTGTCGACGGGGGACGATCTGCCGCCCGCCCCGCTGCAGATGCTGCTCGGCGCGCTCATCGTCGCGCTCCCGGGCGTTTCGTTCGCCGGGATCGGTGGGCGTGCCGACGGCGAAGGCGAGGAGGGCGCGCGGATCGCGATGCCCGGCGTTCAGATCATTCCGCTCCTCTGCCTGCCGCTCTTCTTCCTCGTGTCGCTGCGCGCCTATGGCGGCGCGGCGGCGCTCGCGTCCGTCGTCGCGCTCGCCAAGCTCGGCGACGTCGCGGGCTACTACGTCGGGAACGCGCTGGGCAAGCGCCATCCGTTCCCGCGGCTCTCGCCCGGGAAGACCGTCGCCGGCTGCGTGGGATCGCTCGTCGCGGGGACGGCGGCCGGGGCCGGCTTCAGCGCCGCCGGATGGCTGGGCGACCCGCGTTTCGGGCTGCTTTCGGGCCTCGTCCTCGGCGCGCTCGTGAACGTCGCGGCCCAGGCGGGAGACCTCCTCGAGAGTGCGCTCAAGCGCCGCGCCGGGGTCAAGGACTCGGGCACGACGTTCGGCCCGTCCGGCGGGGTCCTCGACCTCGTGGACAGCTTCCTCCTCGCGGCGCCCCTGGCGGCTACGATCGGGCCGCTCCTCTTCTGGTGGGGGACGACCGCGCCCCCGCAGTGAGCCCGCCGCACGTGACCGAAGAACTCACCATCCCGCTCCGCTCCCACGAGGAAGCGATCCTCGTCCTCGGCCCCTACGACCGCTACGCGCGTCTCCTGCGCCAGGATCTCGACATCGAGATCTACGCGCGCGACGGCAACCTGCGTCTGCGCGGGACGGACGACGGTGTGCGCGAGGCGCAGCTGCGCATCGACCATCTGCTCGGCAAGGCGCGCCGCGGGCGCGACCTCGGCGTGCGCGAGATCGAGGAGATCCTGCTGTCGAAGTCGGGCTCCAGCAACGGCAAGGCCTCGGGCGCTCCCCAGGCGCGCACGGCGGCGCCGACGGGGGCCACCGTCACGCCGGGCACGGGGCCGACCTACCGCGGCGACCGGCCCGCCATCGTGCGCTTCCGCCCGCGCGCCGTCGAGCCGCGCAGCGAGAACCAGCGCCGCTACCTCGAGGCGATCGAGAAGAACGACCTCGTGTTCGGCCTCGGAGCCGCGGGCACCGGCAAGACGTACCTCGCGGTGTCGGCTGCGGTGCAGCGCCTGCGCAAGGGCCGCGTGCGGCGCATCATCGTTACGCGTCCGGTCGTCGAAGCGGGCGAACACCTCGGTTTCCTGCCGGGCGATCTCCAGCAGAAGCTGAACCCGTACCTGCGGCCGATCTACGACGCGCTCCGCGACATGATCGAGCCCGACGACCTGGCGCGCCTCGAGGAGGCCGGCGTGATCGAGATCGCGCCGCTCGCGTACATGCGCGGCCGGACGCTCTCCAACGCGTTCGTCATCCTCGACGAGGGACAGAACACGACGGCGAGCCAGATGAAGATGTTCCTGACCCGCCTCGGCGAGGGATCGTCCATGGTCGTCACCGGTGATCCGTCGCAGAACGACCTGCCGCGGTCGACCCGCAGCGGGCTGGTCGACGCCGTGCGTCGCATGCGCGGCTTCGAGGGCGTCGGGATCACCGAGTTCGACTCGTCGGACGTCGTGCGTCACCCGCTGGTGGCACGGATCGTGCGCGCGTACGAGAAGCCCGAGCCGCCGATGCGCGCCGCGGACGCCGCGCCGTCGGAGTAGCAAGTGGGTGTCGCGTGGCAGGTGCGCCCGACCGTGGGCGACGACGCGCCGAGCGACGCACAGCTCGAGCGGGCGCTCCTCCGCGCGCTGGACCACGGCGGCGCACCGGACCGGCGCGTCGACGTGATCGTCGTCGACGACCCGACGCTGACGGACTTGCACGGCCGCTTCCTCGGGGACCCGACGCCGACGGACGTGGTCACGTTCGACCTGGGTGGGGACGACGAGGCGGCGCGTCCGACCGAGGGAGGCCCGGTCGAGGACGGGCCCGACGGAGAGCTCTACGTCAGCCTCGACATGGCGCGGCGCGTCGCGCTCGAGCGCGGCGTGCCGCTCGCCCGTGAGCTCACGCTGTACGTCGTGCACGGCGCGCTGCACCTCTGCGGCTACGACGACATCGACGACGCGGAGCGCGCCGCGATGCGGGCCGCCGAGGCGGTCGTGATGGACGCGCTCGGCTTCGCGCCCGACGACGCGCCCCACGATCGCGACGAATAGCGCCGTGCCCCGGGCGTCGCGGGGTGCCCTTCGGCATGAAAAAAGCGCGGGGGTCGCCGCGGTTTCTCCGAGTTTCCCCCTTGACGCCAAAACGCGCGAATTCTGCCGCCAGAGGCCGATTCGCTCGATTGCTCGCCTGCCGCGTACGGGCCCTTCAGAGCCTCCTCGCGTCCACTTTCGCGCTCCGTGTTGAACCGGGTGCCCCGATCCCGGTACCTAGAACGTGTGGGCGGCCTCGGAGGGAGGCTCGCCCCCGCACCGCACACCGAACGAGCCGCACCCTTTCTTGGAGCCCGACGTCCGACCCGGCGACGCACCCGAGCCCGGAACCCCCGAGGGGCGTCCGGACCCGGGGACCGAGCGCGCGAACGCCGACGGCGGCTCCGCACCTGCAGCGGAGGTCCGCCCGACGCGGAGGCCCCAGGCGAAGTCGGCCGCTGCACTCGAACGTGACGAGCGGGTCGCCGGGCTCTGGGCCGCGTTCGCCGAGGACCCGAGCGAGGAGCTCCGCAACGCTCTCGTCGTCGAGTACCAGGCGCTCCTGCAGCAGATCGTCCGGCGCTTCGCCGCGCGCCTGCCGCGCTCGGTCGATCGGGGCGACCTCGTGACCGCCGCGAACGTCGGCCTGATCCGCGCGATCCACGGCTTCGACCCCGAGCGCGGCGTCCGCTTCGAGTCGTACTGCGAGCTCCGCGTGAAGGGTTCGCTCCTCGACGAGCTGCGCAGCCAGGACTGGCTCCCTCGGCCGTGGCGCCAGAAGATCGAGGAGCAGAAGCGCACCTACGAGCGGCTTCGACGTGAGTTCGGCCGCGAGCCGTCCGACTCCGAGATCGCGGGCGCGATGGGCCTCGGCCTCGACGTTTACCAGCAGACCTTCGGCGTCGGACTCCCCGGCACGCCGAGCGGTTCGATGCCTTCCGACGAGGGCGGCGAGGACGGCCCCGTGTCTCCGCTCGACGTCGTGGCCGATGATGCGCACGAGATGCCGGGGGATCGTCTTTCCCGCGACGAGCTCGTGAACCTGGTGGGGCAGAAGCTCACGGACCAGGAGCGCCGGATCGTCTACCTCAAGTACTGGGAAGAGCTTCCCATGCGCGAGATCGGCGAGCTCACCGGGCTGTCGGAGTCCCGCGTGTGCAAGATCCACACGCGGCTGATCGAGCGCCTGCAGGACCGCTTCCGCGTCCATCAGGAAGAGTCCGTCTGACCGCGGGCGGGCGCGCGTCCTCGCCCGGGGTGTGCTGCTTCGGACCGGGGCAGGAGCCGGTGCAGGCACGGCGCCCGGGCCGCTCAGGGGCCGTCGGTTCAGCGGCGTCGCCGAAACCTCCGCGCGAACACTGTGATCCACCGAATCGAATGGGGGACCGCGGACCACGGGCTACGTTGTGCGCGGCGCCCATGGCCCCCGCATCGATGCCGTTGATCTCGCTCCAGGACGCACCGCTTGCCTACGGCCTCGAGCAATGGCTCGAGTTCGCCGGCCGCCTCCATCCGCTGGTGCTGCACCTTCCCATCGGGCTCCTCGTGGCCGTCGCCCTCGCAGAGCTCGCGGCCGCGAGGCGCCGGGAGCTCGCGCCGATGCGCACGCTGCTCCACGCGGTGCTCGGAGCCTCGGCCGCCCTCGCAGCGCTCACCGGCTGGAGACTGGGCCTCGAAGCGGGGCACCCCGCGTCGCTCCTCGACGACCACCGGACGCTGGGCATCGCCTCGGCCTGCGCAGCGTCCGTCACGGCCGCGTTCGCGCTCCTCGGGCGCTCCGCGAACGCAGCGCGCGCGCGCGTCGGATTTCTCGCCGTCACGGGGCTGCTCTTCGCGGCCGCCGGTCATCGGGGCGGAATGATGACGCACGGCGCGCGGTTCCTCTCCGGGGCCGCGCCGCCCTGGCTCGCTCCGCTCGTCGGGCCCGAGGCGCCCCCGCCCGTCGACGCGCCGCCCGTCCGCGAACGGAGGGGGACGGTCGAATCGCCGCCCGGGGAGCCTTCCGAATTGCCGACGCCTGCGCTGGCCGAGGTCGCCGACGCGTTCCGCGCGTCGTGCGTCGAGTGCCACGGGCCCGAGAAACAGAAGGGCGGTCTGCGGCTCGACGAGGCCTCGGGCTGGCTGAGCAGCGTCGATCTCGAGAGCCCCGTCGACTCCGAGCTCGTCTACCGGATCACGCTTCCTGCCGACGATCCCGACGCGATGCCGCCGGAGGGCGAGCCGCGTGTCTCCGACGCGCACGTCGCCGTGCTGCTCGACTGGATCGAACGCGGCGCGCCGGAGGACGAGCTGCGTCCGGGCGGTGACTGACGGACCGCCCGCCGGTCCAACGCCGAAAAAAGAGGGCCCGGATCCGAAGACCCGGGCCCCGAAGGATGCTCGGTCACCCGCGGAGTGCGCGGGGAAGGATCGTCAAACGGTCAGAGCGCGAAGCCCGGACCAACCCCCTTGCGATCCGTCCAGAGGCCAAAGGCCTCGGACCGAGGTGCAACAGTCGACGAGGGGTCCCCATCCCTCACCGTGCGCACGACTCCTTGCGAATGGATCCCACGACCGCTTTCCCCAAACCGGTGTGGGCTCCGCTCCTCCTTCCAGCGGCAGCGGCGTTCCCCAACACCGCACGCCACCGCCCGCGACACGCCGGCGAGCCGGCGAACGCGAGTCCTCTCATGGTTCCTCCCGGGAGCGGAGCACGCGTCGAGCGGCGTACGCTGCGGCCGTGTTTCCCGGCTCGCCGCGCGCTCGGCAGGTTTCTTCGTGCTCTTGCTCATGGGTGGAATCCTTGGGTCTCGTGCGAGAGCGTCGGAGGCCACCTCGGGAGAGGAAAGGCCGCCCCGGGACCGGCACGAAGGCCGATCCCGGGCCGGAGGGCAAGTCGAGGAACGAAGCGTCCCAAGACCGACCAACAGTCCTTCCGTCCGAGGCGGAACCGAAGCTCCGCGGCGCTCCTCGGACGACGGACCCGATGTTGGTCGGGTGACTTCGACGTTCGGTAGCTCGGCTGCCCGCGAGGGGCCCGTGGCTTTGCGTCCCGGACTCGCGTCCGGTTTGCCCTTGTCGTGTCGCCGTCGGAGCGCCACAGAATAGCTACGAAATCGCATTTGGCAAATCGGCGGCGCGGTTCGGGGGTGGAAACGATTTCCTTCGTCCGTGAGTGGTTGCGGGGCTGAGGCTTACGTGCGCCAAAGGGGCCCGGAGCGGCGGACGGAAATCACCTCGACCGGCGCCCGACCGGCCAGAATCCCCGGTGCGCGCCGCACCGCCGCCGACTCGATGACGACCTCACTCCTCCTCCTTGCCGTCCTCGCCCTCCCCAGCCCGTCCCAGCTGGGGGGAGACGTTCCGGATCGAACCGCCGGAGCCGAAGAGCCGAACAGCGGCCGGCCGTCGGCCGCCGACGCGCCGGCGTCCGTGTCGCCGTCCGAGACGCGGACGCCGGACGCGGGGACGACCGAGCGGCCGGGTCGCCCGCGGCTCGTCGTGCTGCTGAGCGTCGACCAGCTCATCCCGGACCAGCTCGAGCGCCTCGGGCCCGACCTGGCGGGCGGACTCGGCCGGCTGCTTCGCGAGGGCCGTAGCCTCCCCGGCGCCGCGCTGCCCTACGCGCGCACCGAGACCGGCGCGGGGCACACGACCCTCAGCACCGGCTGCCTCCCGCGCACGCACGGCGTCGTCGGGAACACGTTCTACGAGCGCAGCACGCGCTCCGAGCGCTACTGCGTCGAGGACCCGGACGCGATGGAAGTGTCGTCGCTGGGCATCGCGGAGGACCGAGGGCGCCGCTCCCCCGTCACGCTGCTCGCGCCGACGCTGGCCGAACTCGTCCAGCGCTCGCTTCCGGGCGCGCGGGTCTGCTCGATCTCGACGAAGGACCGCGCGGCGATCGGCATGGCGGGCCGCGCGGACGGGACCGTCCTCTGGTGGGACAAGTCGCGCGGCACGGGCTTCCTCTCCTCGAACGCGTACGGCGACGCGCTCCCGGATTTCGTCGACGAATGGAACGCGGGGTGGCGGCCGCGCGGGCGTGCGTTCGTCTGGACCGACACGAGCCCCGTCGGCGCGGACGCGGACGCCGCCCACGCGCGCTGGCGCTCCGCACCGGACGAGCGCGCCGGCGAGCGGCCGTTCGGACCGTCGGGCGTCACCTTCCCGTACCCGGTCCCGGCCCGCATCAAGGACACGAGCCTCGGCGGATTCCTCTACGGGACGCCGGCGACGGACGGCTACGTGCTCGAGGTCGCCCGCCGGGCCGTGGACGTGCTTGAGCTCGGCGCCGACGACGCGACGGACGTGCTGTGCCTGAGCTTCTCGGCCACCGACATCGTCGGGCACGCGAACGGCCCGTACAGCCGCGAGGTCACCGACGTGCTCTTCCGGTTGGATCGCGGCCTCGGCGCGCTCTTCGCGCTGCTCGACGAGAGGGTGGGCCGCGACGGCTGGATCGCCTCGCTCACCTCCGACCACGGTGTCCTTCCGCTCCCCGAACACGTCGTCGCGCTCGGCGGCGACGCGCGCCGCGTACCGCGCGGCGATCTCAAGAAGATGCGGCGCGCGCTCGCGGAGTTCCTCGAGCTCGAGTTCGGCCACCCCGTCGTCCTCCGTAGCGCGCCCGGCGGATACTCGCTCGACGAGAGCGCGCTCGAGGAGCACGGCACCGACCCGGTGCGCGCGCGAGCCGCCGCGGCCGCCGAACTGCGCACGCTCGCCGGGGCCTTCGACTGGATCCACACGGCGTACTCCTACGAGGAGGTCGGCGCCTTCGACCCCGAGGCCGGCGGCGTCGAGGGGCGCCTCGCGCGCTCGTTCCACCCGGAGCGAACGGCGGACGTCGTCTTCGTCGCTGCACCGGGCGCGCTGCTCGGCTACTCGCGCGGCACGACGCATGGGTCGCCCCACGACTACGACCGCGGGATCCCGCTGCTCTTCTACGGGCCGGGAGCGGACCGGGTCGCGCCGCCCGAGGGACGCGCGCCCGGCAGCCACGACATCGTCCCGACGATCGTCGAATGGATCGAGCTCGACGTCGACGCGCGCTTCGACGGGCGGTCTCTGCTGCAGTCGCCTCCGCGGTAGGGATGGCCCCGGGGCCACCGTGATCGACAGAGCCCGTGTCGAGAGGGCCCGTGTCGAGAGGCAGGGCCTCGACAGGGGGCGTCTCGGGAGGATCCATTTCGAAGGGAGCCACGCGGCGAAGCGCCTGCGCTGCCGTGGGAGTGGGGGCAGACCGCGCCGCGTTACCGATTCTGCGCGAGTGGGTACGCTCGATCGGGCCCTCCGGGATCTCGCCGTAGGGGCCGTGCCTTCCCACCCGGACCCGTCCCATCCCTTCCCATGGACGTCCTTCTCATCAATCCGTTCGTCGAACGGATGCACCTCGAGCTGAGCTACGCGGAGAACTTCCGCCCTCCGCTCGGGCTCGCCTATCTCGCCGGTGTCCTCGAGGCCGAAGGCCGGAGCGTCGCCATCCTCGACGCGCTCGTACTGGGCGTCCGCGACGCGGAGCTCAGGGAACTCGTCCTGCGCGAGCGCCCGCGCTACGTCGGCATCAGCACCTACTCGCCGACGCGCTACGAGTGCTTCCGCACCGCGGAGCTCGTGAAGGACGCGCTCGGCGGCGACGTGACCGTGCTCGCCGGAGGGCCGCACGTCTCCGCGGCCGCCGAGGACACACTCCGGCACGTCCCGGCGATCGACTTCGTCGTGCGCGGGGAGGGCGAGGAGGTGCTCGCCGAACTCCTGCGCGTACTCGACGCGGGCGGGGACGTCGGACAGGTCCGCGGGGTGTCCTGGCGCCGCGGCGACGAGATCGTCGAGAACCCGCCGCAGCCGAACGTCGCCGATCTCGACGCGCTCCCGCGTCCCGCGCGGCACCTGCTTCCGATGCACTGCTACCGCACGCGCATGCCGTCCACGCATCGGCGCGCGACGACGGTCCTGACCTCGCGCGGCTGTCCGGCGCGGTGCACGTTCTGCACGCGGGACTGGTTCTCGCGCGACACGCGCTACCACTCGCCCGTCGCGATGGCGGACGAGTTCGAGGAGATCGTCGATCGCTGGGGGACGCCCAGCGTGATCGTGCAGGACGACACGTTCACGCTGAAGAAGCAGCGCATCCACGCGTTCTGCGAGGAGCTCCGGTCCCGCGGCCTGCCGAACCGCCGGCGTGCGCCGCTCCGCTGGCTCGCGACGACGCGGGTCGACTGCGTGAACCTCGAGCTCCTGAAGGACATGAAGGCCTCAGGCTGTGAGATCGTCACGTTCGGGGTCGAGTCGATGAACAACGAGACCCTGAAGTGGCTCAAGAAGGGCATCGACACGCGCAAGATCCGGCGCGCGATCGACTGGGCGCGCGAGGCGGGACTGCGCGTCCGGGTCACCTACCTCCTCGGTGTCGGCGAGGAGACAGAGGAGGACATCGTGCGCAGCGCGGCCGCCGCGCGGACGCTCCCCGTGGACAAGCTCAAGGCGAACGTCGGGCTCTCGGTCTACCCCGGCACTCCGTCGTACGGGATGGCGATCGAGGCGGGCGTGCTGGCGGCCGATTACTCCTACGCCGAGGGATACCGCGATCCGGAGAAGCGCTTCGGGAACGGCGAGACGCCGCGCTGGTACACGCCCCACGTGCCGCGCGAGCGGCTGCTCCAGCTCCGCCGCGAGACCGAGGCGAACGTGCTCTTCACGCGCCCGAGCGCCCATGAGATCTTCCACAAGGGGCGGAAGTTCGCCTCGCGGATCCGCCGGCACCCCGTCGAGACCGCGCGCCAGGTCGCGAACATCGCGCGCGCCGTGACGCGCGGTTCCGGCCTGCGGGAGCGCGTTCGGTCCGTGACGGACCACTGATCCGATGGCGACGCGATCCGCAGCGGCCGGGGGGGCGCGGGCCCGGCTCGGACGCGCGCGGGCCCGGGCCATGCTCGCCGTGCGGAGGCTCCTGCCGCGGCGGGTCCTTCGGGCGCGTGCGATCCGCCGCTTGCCGCGCGTCGCGAACGTGGAAGTGACGACGAAGTGCGACCTCGCCTGCCCCCTGTGTCCGACGCACGTCGTCGAGCGCCGCGCGCCGATGATCGAAGAGGCCGCGGTGGCGGGCGTTCTCGCCGTGGCGGACGGACTGCGCGACGTGTGCTTCCACGTTCAGGGGGAGCCGCTGCTGCATCCACGCCTCTTCGAGTTCGTCGACCGGTTCGAGGAGAAGGGCGTGCGAACGCACTTCAGCACGAACGGGAAGCGACTACGCGAGCGCGTGCCCGAGATCGTGGCCTCGCGGCTGTCGTCGATCTCGATCGCGATCGATGGCGTCCGCCAGGAGGACTACGGCCGGTACCGCACCGGTGGCGATGTGGAGGGACTCTTGGAAGGAGTCCGCGCGCTGGTCGACGCGCGGGGGGAGAGCCCGACGCCTCGGATCCAGCTCCAGCTCATTCTGTTCCCCTACCTCGAGGAGCGCCTGAGTGAGGAGGTCCGCGTTCTCGAGTCACTCGGCGCCGACGTCGTCGAGATCAAGCGGGCGTCCCTCGACGTAGACCCACGTCCGTTCGCGGCGCGGCTCGGAGAGCGCCGCGTGGACCAAGCGCTGGCGCGGGCCCGGGCATTCGCGTCGAGCCTCCGCGGGGGCGTGACGCGGTTCGCGCGCATGGGGGGGCGGCTCCACCGCGACGAGCCCCTCTGCCCGCAGCTCGAGAAGGCGACGGTGCTCTGCGACGGGCGCGTCGTGGCGTGCTCCCTGGACGCGGACGGCGGGACGGCCTACGGCAGCGTCCTCGACCACAGTCTCGCCGAGATCTGGCGCTCCGACGCACGGAGGGAACTCCTCGCGAAGTTCCAGGCGGGAGCGCTGCCCCTCTGCGCGTCCTGTGCGCTCGGATCCGCGCCGAAGAGCCCAGGGCCCGCCCGTTCCTGACGCGGTTCACCGCGGATGCGCGCCGAGCGCACCCGTCGCGAGCAACCGCTCGGCGAGGACGGCGTGTGCACGCGCGTTCGGATGCGAGTCCACGATCGAGTTCACCCACGCTTCGACGGGCGCGTCCTCGAACCAGGTGACGGTGTCGACGACGCCCCGCGGCGCGACCGTGCGCTCGATGCTCGCGAGGTAGCGGTCGGTGAACGGGCGCCGGACGACCCGGTAGTACACGAGCACGAGCGGCACGCCTCGGCCCTCGCACGCCGCGACGATCCGCTCGAGCGCCTCGAGGCTCGACCGCCAGCCCGGGTCGTCCTCGGGCAGATCCTGGTTCGCGCCGTGCAGGGCGACGCCGTCCGGCCCGTGGTTGAACGCGTGGAGGAGCAGCTTGTAGAGGTAGCTGCCCTTGAGCGCCGTGTGGATGCGCTGCGCGAGGCGAAGCTGGCGTCCCGCCTCGCGGCTCCACTTGTCGCGCAGGTCGAGCACGTCGTTGTCGACAATCGTGAGCACGATCAGCTCGGGACCCAGGTCGAAACCCTCACGCTCGAGCCACGCGGCCTCCTGGCGCGTGTTGTAGCTGCAGACGCCCGCGTTGAGTGCGGCCCAGTCCAAGTCCCCCGGAGCGACCGTTCGGAGGCCGGCGCCGCGCCCGTCGGAGAGCCCGCGCGCGACGCGCGCCGCGAACGTGTGGTCCTCGTCGACGCCCCAGCCGAACGTCACCGAGTCGCCGAGGAAGAGGACGCGCCGCGCTGCGTCGGGCGGCGGAACCTCCGGCCCCCGCATCCGCAGCGCGTTGAAGCGCACTTCGACCCCGTCCAGACGATGCGTCTCGGACGCGGGATGGACGAACAGCAGCTCCTCGTCGGGAACGCGCAGCTGGAGGTAGCGGCTGACCTCGCGGTAGTAGGAGAAGCCGAGCGGGTCGAAGCGCCGGAGGTAGGACTCCGCCAGTCCCGCGGCGAGGAAGGTCCCGAGGAGCAGCGCCGCGAGGCGCGGCGCCGCCCGCCGCGCGCGGAGCCGTACGCCGCCGTGGAGAAGACCCGTCGCTGCGATCGCGCACGCGAACGCCGCGGCAAGGAAGACCGTGTAGCCGCGGCTGTAGCGTCCGAGGACCTGCGGTTGCCGGGACTCGTGGCTCGCGAGGAGCGCGACGAGCGCCCACAGTCCAAGGGCGCCGGCGATGCCCAGGCCGGTCGCGATCCGGCGCGCGCGGCGCTCGTCCTCCATCGGACCGGGAACGGGCGTCAGCCCCGCACGGCCGTCCAGACGGTCAGGATGTCGTCGAGCACGCCGCCCAGGTCCGTGAGGTGAACCATGTTCGGCCCGTCGGACGGCGAGCTGTCGGGGTCGGGGTGCGTCTCCATGAACACGCCGTCGACGTGGCCCGTCGCGACCGCGGAGCGCGCGAGCAGCGGCACGAGAGTTCGGTCGCCGCCCGTGCGGTCGCCGAGGGCGCCCGGGCGCTGCACGGCGTGCGTCGCGTCGAACACCACGCCGTGGCCCGTGTCCGCCATGTCGCGCAGACCCGTCATGTCGACGACGAGCCGGCCGTAGCCGAAGCTCGTCCCGCGCTCCGTCAGGAGCACGCGGTCGTTGCCCGAGCCCGTGACCTTCGTCGCGACGTTCCCCATGTCCCACGGGCTGAGGAACTGGCCCTTCTTGACGTTCACGACCTTTCCGGTCCGCGCTGCGGCCACGAGCAGGTCGGTCTGCCGGCACAGGAACGCGGGGATCTGCAGCACGTCGACCGCCTCGGCGACGACGGCGCACTGGTCGGGGAGATGCACGTCGGTCAGGACCGGAACGTCGAGGGTCGACCGTACCTCCTTGAGCCACGCGAGGCCCTCGTCCATGCCCGGGCCACGTCCGCCGCCGAGGCTCGAGCGGTTGGCCTTGTCGAAGCTCGCCTTGAAGACGAAGGGCAGCTCCCGCGCGCGCGCGAGGTCGCGGATTGCGCCCGCGATGTCGAGGGTCTTCTGACGCTCCTCGAGCACGCAGGGCCCGAGCAGGAAGAAGGGGCGGTCCGCGCCGAGCCGCGTCCCGCCGATGTCGATCGGCTCCATGGGGCGAAGGTAGACCACCGGCGCGGGCGGGGCAGCTCCGATCGCGGGAAGCTCGGGACGCGCGCGAGATTCGGGGCCGGGCCCCTCGTTCCCGCCCGGCGGTGGCTGGGCGCCGCACCGGCGGTGCGGGCTCCGGAGGGTTCGGACCCGGGCCGCGGGGTTCTGGCTCACGTCGCGCGGGCACGGTGGTAGCGTCCCCGCGATGAGCAGCACTCTGGTGACGGGCGCGAGCGGGTTCCTCGGGGCGCACGTGGTGGCCGCAGCGGTCGCGCGCGCGCGGACCGAGGCGACCCGGGCCGAGCCCTACGGCCCGCCGGTCCACGCGGTCTCGCGCAGCCCGGCCCTTCTCGCGCCGCGCTTCTCGGAGCCCCGGGATGCGGCCCTGTGGGTCGAACGGGACCTCTCCGGGGACGGCGCGAGGGCGCTCCTCGACGAGCGGTCGCCCACCGAGGTTGTGCACTGCGCGGCCCTCGCTCGAGCCGGGGACTGCGAGCGAGACCCGGGCCTAGCGCACGCGGTCAACGTCGAACTGAGCCAGGCGGTCGCCGAGTGGTGTGAGGCGCACGGCTCCCGGCTCGTGCACGTTTCGACGGACCAGGTCTTCGGCGCCCAGGACGCACCGGACGGCGGCTTCGACGAGGACGCCGAGCCCGGGCCGCTCAGCGTCTACGGCGAGTCGAAGCTCGCTTCCGAGCGCGCCGTCCGGGCGGCCTGCCCCGACGCGGCGGTCGTGCGGCTGCCTCTCCTGTACGGCAACTCGGGCGGTCGCGGGCTCGGAGCGAGCGATGCGATCCTCGAGGCCGTCGAGCGCGACGAACGACCGCGGCTCTTCACGGACGAGTGGCGCACACCGCTCGAGGTCGGTGTCGCTGCGGCCGCGCTCGTCGAGCTGCTCGACTTCGAGGGCGGCGGCGTTCTCCACGTGGCCGGACCGGAGCGCGTCTCCCGCTACGGTTTCGGCCTCTCCGTCCTCGCGGCGATGGGCCTCGAGCGCGAGGAGGCCGAGGCAGCCGTCCGCGCCACGACGCAGGCCGCCGTCGACGCGGGCGCGCCCCGGGCGCGAGACGTCAGCCTGTCCGCCCGCCGCGCGCAGGGGCTCTTGGAGACGGAACTCGTCCGGGTGGTGGACGGGCTCGCGCGTGCGATCGGCTGACCGCGAGCCCCGCCCGCCGCGGACGGATGCGCTCAGGAGAAACGGGCCCCCCGGATCGATAGACTCGGGCCGCGCCCTCGCGTGCCCCCAGCATGGACGCCTCTCTCCTTCAGCTGCTCGAGAAGACCCGGCGGATCGGAACCTGGCGCGTCGACCTGAAGGAGAACCGACTCCTCTGGAGCGACGTCACCTACGAGATCCACGAGGAGGACCCCTCGCGCGAGGTCACCCTCGACGAGGCGATCGAGTACTACGTCCCTGAGCACCGCTCGATCATCTCGAGCTGCGTGTTCGCGGCGATCGACGAGCGCAAGCCCTGGAACGTCGAGCTGCAGATCCGGACGACCACCGGCAAGGTGCGCTGGGTTCACGCGATCGGCGAGCCGTTCTTCGAGGGGGACGAGCTCGTCGGCCTGCAGGGGATGTTCGAGGACATCGACCAGCGCAAGCGACTCGAGCTCGAGCGAGAGTTCACGCTCCAGCGCCTCCAGGAGGGCGAGCGCATCGCGCGCGTCGGGCACTGGCGACTCGACGCGCCCGGGGAGGTCTTCGAGTGGACCGGCGGCATGTTCCGCCTCTTCGAGCGGTCCGGGGATCGCGGCTCGCCGCGCTTCGACGAGGTCGTCGCGCACGTCCATCCCGACGACCGCGCTGGGTTCGAGGCCGCGATGCGCGGCACGGAGGAGTTCTCGTCCGAGTTCCGGATCGTCGTGGACGGCGAGACGCGCTTCCTCCGGACGGAGGGGCGACCGAGGCTCGACGACGACGGCACGTTCCTCGGCTTCGCCGGTGTCGCGGTGGACGACACCGTGCGGCGTCGCGCTCAGCGTCAGGTCGAGGAGCTCAACCGCCGGCTCAGCCTTGCGCTCGACGCGTCCGCCGTCGGCGTGTGGGACTGGCGCGTCGACACGGGCAGGCTCGTCTGGGACGAGCGTTCGCTCGCCCTCTACGGCCTCGAGCCGAACGAGTTCAGCGAGCGCTTCAGCGCCTGGACGGCGTACGTGACCGAGCCCGACCGCGGCCCGCTGGTCGACGCCCTTCACGCGGCGTCGGCCGACGGCTCCTCCGTCGACGTGGCCTTCACGATCCAGCGCGGGGACGGCGCCGTGCGCACGATCCAGGCGATCGGTGACGCCGTCGCGGGCAGCGACGGCCGGGTCGTGCGGATGATCGGCGTTCAGCGCGACGTGACGGAGATGCTGCAGACGCAGCGCGAGCTCGAGCGTTCGAACGAAGAGCTCGCGCAGTTCGCCTACCGCACCTCGCACGACCTGAAGGGTCCGCTCGTCTCGATCCGACGTCTCGCCGAGTTCGCCTCCGAGGATCTGCGTGAGGAGCGTCCCGACGACGTGCTCCGGGGCCTCTCGATGATCGAGGAGCGCGTGGATGCTCTCGGTTCCAAGGTGCGCGGGATCCTCGACGCGGCCCGCGCCGATCTCGCCGATACGCCGGACGAGCCGGTGGCCGTGGCTCGGCTCGTCGACGACGTCCTTGCGCTGCACGCGCCGCTCGCCGGCGAGCGGCCGGTCGAGCTCACTGCCCAGCTCGACGGGCAGACGCATCCGCACCTGCCGCGCGGTCGTCTCGAGCAGATCCTCAGCAACCTCGTCGCGAACGGAGTGCGCTACGCGAGCCCCGAGCGCGAGCTCTCCTTCGTCCGCGTCCGCGTCTCGTGCGGCCCGCGCGCGATCGAACTCAGCGTCGAGGACAACGGGGCGGGGCTGCCTGACCAGGACCCCGACGCGCCGTACCAGATGTTCCGTCGCTTCCACTCCGACCGGTCCGGTTCGGGGCTCGGGCTCTTCATCGTGAAGAAACACGTCGACGCGATGGGTGGCACGATCACCCATCGGAGCTCAGCGGCCGGGACGGTCTTCGAGCTCGTCCTCCCGCTCGCGGTGGAGGGCGTGCCGTGCTGAACTCCGTCCTGATCGTCGACGACGACGAGACCGACCGTCACCTATTGATGCGCGACCTGACGCGCATCCGCGTCGATGCCCCCGTGCTCGAGTGCGTCGACGGGGACGAAGCGCTCCGGCTGCTCTCGAGATACGGTCCGGACGCCGAAGAGAGCCCGCCGCGTCTGATCTTCCTCGACATCAACATGCCGGTCGTCGACGGCTTCGGGTTCCTCGACGCGTTCGCCAAACTGCGCGAGCAGCGCGGTGCGCTCAAGGCGTGTCGGGTCCTGATGTTCACGTCGTCCGATCTGCCCGCCGACCGCGAGCGAGCGCTCGGCTTCGCGTTCGTCGCCGGGTACCTCGTCAAGGGCGAGGCGCGCCCGGGCGAGCTCGATCGGGCCATCCAGGGCGCGCTCGCCGTCTGACGCGCCCGCCGCGAGCTTCCCCGCCTCGCACCGATCCGCGCGCTCTACTCGGACTCGCGCAGGGCCGCGACGCGCCCGAGGAGCGCCTCGAAGCGGGGGATTGACCGGAGGGGGTCCAGCGCTTCAGTGCTGCGCAGCTCCTCCAGATCGTCGAAACCTGCGTCGACGGCGGCTTCGAGCAGCTCGAGCGTTCGTCGCTCGAACGCTGCGGCGCCCGGCGCGTCGGCGTCCCGATTGCGAAGCTCGTTGCAGAGGTCGGCCGCCATGCGCAGCGCGATCGGATCGGTCTCCTCGCCCGACTCCGCCCAGGCCTCCAGCGCCTGGGCAGCGCGGTACGCCGCCGTCGCTTCAGCCGCGCGCACCTGGGCGAGACCTCGCGCGTACGTGCACTGCCTCACGGCGCTGGCGACGTGCGGCGACGCCTTTGCCGGCGACGTCGCGCCCCGGCGTTCCGCCGCTTCGAGCGCCGCGTCCATCGCCTCGATCGCGCGTCGAGCCTGCCACGGCTCGACGTCGGGCCGGAAGGCGGCGTCGTTCGCGTAGCGGGCAGCTGCGGCGAGGTAGCGGTAGAGCGCGTCGTCGAGCGTGTCTTCATTGGCCGCATCGAACTGGGCGCGTGCGCTTTCGTGCTCCGCCCACAGGATCGAGAGCGCGCCCGCGCGCTCGTCCTCGCCGCCGAGGTCCGCGCGCACCACGGCTGCGAGGATCTCGAGCGCGCGGCGCCCCCGCTCGAGCGGGTCGTCCGCGATCGACTCGGAATCCGCGACTCCGCTGCGCGCCGTGAGCAGCTCGTCGCCGACGGCGAGCGCCCGCTCGATCGTCGCGAGCGCATCGTCGAAGTGTCCCGACCTGCGCTGCTCCACCGCGAGTGCGCGTCCCGCGAACATGCGCATCGCGCCCACGTTCGCATTGGACTCGATCCGATCCTCTGACCCGTCGATCCACTCGATCGCGCGCGTGAGCGCGTCGATGTCGGCCCCTCGACCGCCCTCGAGGAGGCCGAACTCGTAGCGATTCATCTCGATCTCCGCACGCTGGCCCCGCAGGTACAGCCAGCGCGGCGCGGGCCCGAACGCCTCCCGGCTGACCGTCTCCGCGCGGTCGAGCGCGTCGCTCGCCTCCGCCCCCTGTCCGGAGCGGAACAGGGCCTCCGAGAGGATCAGCTGGCACGCGACCACCTGCGTCGCCGTCAGCTCGTCGCTCATCCCGGGCCTGTAGCCCGCTTCGATGAGCTCGACGCCCCTCCGCGCCGGTTCGAGCCCCGTCTCGACCGGGCCGCGCGCGTGCAGGGCGCGAGCGAGCATGCCGTACGACCGGCCGAGCTCGGAGCGGAGGCGGCGTCCGACCTCTTCTCCCTCGTGAGTCCACTCGTCGATCATCCGCTCGATGCATTCGATGCGCTCGCGGTAGACCGGGATCGACGCGTCCACGCGGCCGACGGCAACCTGGGCGTTCGCGGCCTCGATGATGAGGTCGGCGAGGATCGCGTCCGCTCGCAGCGAGGCGCGCGATACGTCGAGCCCGAGTCCTCCGAGCTCCTGGAGCCGCGTCCGGAGCTCGATGACGTCCTCGCGCTCCTGCTCGAGACCGGGGAGCGCCGTCGGCGCAAAGCGGGGATCCTCGGCGAGGGGACTGACCGCAAGCTTGACGAAGCCTCCTTCGAGCGTCTCGAGGCGCGCCTCGATGGCGGCCAGCTCGTCGAGATCCTTCGCGCGTCCGTCCGCGGCGACGCGGCGCTCGTAGAGCGCGAACCCCGCTGCTGCGGCGATCACCAGCGCGAAGGTGGCGACACGCCAGGGCTGCCGCCGCGCGGCCCGGAGCGCGCGCGTCGCCGACGAGAGCGGCTCGGCCTCGATCGGCTGGCCGCGCTGCAGGGCCGCGAGGTCGCCCGCGAAGGCGCGCATCGAGCGGTAGCGGTGCCGCGGGTCGCGCTGGGTCGCGCGCTCGACGATCGCGTCGAGCGACGGCGCGACCGAGGGCGGGATCCACGGCGCCTCGCGCGAGGGCCGCAGGCTCCGACCGCGCTCGACGGCGACGGACAGCGCGGCGGGGTCCTCCTCGTCGAACGCGGGCCGGAGCGTCAGGAGCTCGAACAGGACGAGCCCGAGGGCGTAGACGTCGACGCTCTCCCCGGGCGGACGCCCCGCGATACGCTCGGGCGCAAGGTAGGGGAGGGAGCCGAGCTGGGTGCCCGAACGCGTCATACGTCCCGAGCCTCGCGACCAGGCGAGGCCGAAGTCGAGCAGGAGCACGCGGCCGTCCGGGGCCACCAGCACGTTGGACGGCTTGACGTCGCGGTGCACAACGCCGCGCTCGTGCGCGTGCGCGAGCGCGGAGGCGAGGTCCGCGCCGATCGCGGCCACGATCCGCCACCATGGGCCGATGAAGCGCGACGAGCGCTCGAGGGGATCCGCGTCGCCCGCGACGGATTGGTGCAGCAGCTGCCCGAGCCCGGCCCCGTCGTGTGACCCAGAGGTCTCGCTGGGGGACCGAAGGGCCCGGTCGCGCCCCGACGCCACGAATCGGTCGAGCGTCGCCCCGGCGTGGTAGGTCATCGCGATGAACGGCGTTTCGATACCTCCGTACGCGACCTCGCCGTGGTCCACGACGCGCACGATCGAGGGGTGGTCGAGGCGCTCGATCGCGCGCGCTTCGCGCGCGAAGCGCTCCTGCGCGCCGGGCTCGTTCCGCTCGTGCGGGTGCAGCAGCTTGAGCGCGACCTCGCGGCCGCGTCCGTCGGTCCGCGTCGCTCGGAACACGACGCCCATGCCGCCCGCGCCGAGCCGTTCCCCCAGGCGGTAGTCGCCTACGATCCTCGGCGCCGACGGGGCGTCCTCCGCGGCGCGCGTGAGGCCCGATCCCGAGAGTCGTTCGACCGCGGCCGTCAGTCGCGCCGCGTGGGCGGGGTGCTCGGCGCAGAGCGCGTCGAGCACCTTCGACGGCGCCGCGGAGCTCTCCGAGGCCTCCTCGAGGTAACGGAATACGAGTTCGTCGAGGGCCGGTTCGTGGCCGTCGGCGTCGTACGGGTTCGGATCCATGGGCGAGCGGTGGCAGTCAGGCAAGACCGAGGCTGCCACGTCGGCGCCGGATCGGCCACTGCGCAGACGTCCCGGGGAGTAGGATTCGGCGGAGATGACGCAGGACGAACGCGATGTCGAGGCGCTCACGCAGGAAGCCGCAGCGGGCGATCGCGATGCGCTCGAGGAGCTGCTCACCCGCATGCTTCCGGACCTCCGAGCGTTCGTCCGTCTGCGCGCCGGTCGGCTGGTGCAGCGGCACGACGAGCACTCCGACATCGTCCAGTCGGTCTGCCGCGAGATCCTCGCGGGGGCCGAGCGCTTCGATCATCCGGGCGAGGCCGCGTTCCGGCGGTGGCTGTTCACCACGACGCTTCGGAAGCTGTCCGATCGTCGCGACCATCACACCGCAGCGCGCCGCGACGCGGTCCAGGCGGCGCTCGGCGCGAGCGACCAGGAGCGCCTGCTCGAGGCCTACGGGCGCGTGGCGACGCCCAGCAACCACGCAGCGGTCCGCGAGGAACTCGAGCGCGTCGAGCGCGCGATGGCCGAGCTCGACGACGAGGACCGGGCGATCATCGTCCTCGCCAGGATCGCGCAGGTCCCGCGCGATGAGATCGCGCGCGAGCTCGGGATCGGAGCCGGTGCCGTGCGCATGCGGCTCCACCGCGCGCTCGCGCGACTCGCGGTCGTCCTCGAGCGCCTCGACCGCGACTGACCGCGTGCCGCCGCACGGGCGAGGTACGCGTGAAGCGCGCGCGCAGGGCGCCGCCGGAACTTGCTCCCGCGACGCCCTCCGCTGCCGGGCCGGATCACTCGTGACCACGGCCACGCTTCCGATCAGACGAAGATGGCCTGCAGGCCGTTCGTGAAGTTCGACCCGGGCTGACCCGCGGGTGTCACGTCGCGGTGCCACCACTGGAAGAAGAACGTCTGACCGGACGTGGCGCCGATGGTCGACGCCGAGTTCGTCGGCAGCTGCTCGAGATCGAGCTGCTGGGTGAACCGTCCCGTGGAGCCCGAGCTCTGGATCGAGTCGTTGAAGCGCACGATCGGCGAGCCGAGGCAGATGTTGCCCGCGTTTGTCCCCGAGCCCGGCAGGAAGCCGGTCGACTGGGCGTAGACGAGCAGGCCGAACTGGTTTGCCGGGACGCTCGCGGCCGTGATGCGAACGTCGTTGATGCTGATGAAGCGGCTGCCCGAGGTCCCGGTCACGCCGATCGAGCCCGTCGAGTTGGGGACCGCCGTGCAGTAGTTCGAGAAGGGTACGCAGCCCGCGTTCTCCCACGAGTCGATCGCGGCCCGGAGCCGGTCGCGGTAGAGCGTGGCCAGACCGACGCCGCACGCGTTCTCTGCGCTCGCGGCCGTGACAGCGTCGTTGACCCACGCTCCAAGGAAGTACTCGCGGTGCACGATCCGGCAGCCGATGCGGAAGGGGAGGCGGACGTAGCCGGCGCGGCTGCGGTGCTCCTCGCGATCCGTCCCGAAGACGCACGTGTAGCTCCCGCCCTTGAATGCGAACAGCAGCTCGTTCCGGAAAGCCGTCCGGGTGTTGCTCGGGAGGCTGGACGCAGCGAGCTCGTCGTTCAGGATCGCGTTCGTGTCGAACGAGCCCATCCCGAAGTTCTGGCTGTTCACCATCAGGTCGTAGAACTCGTCGCGCCGCCCGCCGAGATCCCCGTCGGCCACCGACGCGTGGATCTCGTAGAGGTCCGTCAGGTCCGCTCGATTGCGCGGCAGCCCGCAGAGGCAACCGACCGTGTGGTTCAGGTCGAGCCCGTTCGCGCCGACCGCGTTCGCCGCCGCTTCGATCGTCCCGGTACCGTAGCGCGAGCGGATGGCCTCCGTCGCGGTGTTGGAACTCTGCTCCATCATCGAGCGCAGGACGTTCCGCAGCGTGCGTGTCGTCGGATTCGTGCCGTTCGGGCACGAGCCGGTCGTTCCCTGAAACTCTCCGACGAAGGCATTGAGGCTATCGAGTCCGTTCACGACGCGGTCCATCGCCGTGTAGTGGTGGAACGTCTTGATCGTGCTCGCGGGCTCGAACCCGCGGGTCGCCTGGAGCTCCGCGAGCTGCGTGTCGCTCGCGCCCACGCGCCGCAGGTAGAAGCCGCTCGTCGCCGCGATCGGGAGCTGCGCCCGCATCGCCTCGTTGGTCTGGATGGTCAGGTTGTCCTCGTTGCGCCGGCCGATGAAGGAGTAGCGGATCTGTCCGCTGGGCGTGAAGTAGCGCTCGATGTCGATCATGCGCACGCCGTACTGGGCCGCGAGGTTCGCGAGGTCCGCCTGCTGGACGCCGAGGAACCAGTGCCACGCGTTCCCGTCGTTCGGGACCATGATGACGCTGAGTCGGCCGGTGAACGGCTCGTGCTCGATGTCGATGAGGCGCGCGTTGTTGGTCGCAAGGCGCGCCGCGACCTGCGAGGACGTCTGGTCGACGTAGATCCACCAGCCGCTCTGCTGGCTACCGGAGTTGAGCACCCACGTGATCGCGTAGCGCTTCACTCCGAAGAACGCGTACGGCTGGACGTCGATGATCCGGCGCGTCGGGTTGTTGTTGACGAAGTCGACGAGCTGGCTCTGCGACAGGCTCGGCTCCCACCCGGAGACCGCAGAGTCCGACCCGGAGTTCGGGATCATGACGACGGCGTAGCGCACTTGGTTGTTCACGACGTACGGTTCGACGTCGATGAGCCGCGCGCTGTTCGCAGACAGGAGTGCGTCGACCTGCGAGGCGGTCTGATCGAAGTACCACCACCAGCCCTTGGCGTAGTTGCCGGTGTTCTGGACGAACGAGCCGCCGAAGTTCGGCGTGCTCGCGCCGTTCGGAAGGACCTCGACGTCCACCATCCGGTAGTTGAAGCCGAGGAACGTGTTGATCGAGCTCAGGGGCGAGTCGGTGCGGAAGCCCCAGGCGGTCTGGTCGACCAGGTCGGTCTGCGACTGGGCGAGGGCCGGGGCCGGGGTCACGAGCGCCAGCGACGTCGCGGCGACGAGTGCCGCGGCGATGTGGCGGATTGCGGGACGGAAGGACATCTTCAGGTTCGGGCGGGGAGGCGCACGATTGCGCTCGCCAGGAACCATCGGGGCGCGCTCGCCGCTGTCACCGGGTTCGCGATGAATGCGCGCGGGGAAGCGACCTATGCTCGGCGGGTGGCGTTCTCCATCCCGTGGACCGAACCGCGCCGCCGCCATCGGCGCGGCAGGCCCGCGCCGGGATGGCTGCTCGTCGCGGTCTCACTGGCCGCCGCGTGCGGCCCGGAGTCCGCGCGCGCGCCGGCCGCGGTGGACGTTCTCTCCGAGGGTCGCGAGATGGGTGCCGCGGCGGGGGAGGCGCGCGATCCCCTGGCGAGATTCGTCGTGACGCGCGGGAACACCGCGACCTGCCCGTGGACGGTGGAGGGCGCCGAGCGCTCCGGCTTCACGCTGCTTCAGCCGACCGAGGGCGCTTTCGACCGATTCGAGATGATCCCGGGGCTCGCGCTCTACGGCGCGGACGAGCTGTCCGTGACGCAGCCCGCACCGCACCGGGCGGGCGACGTCGGTGCCGTCGCGGCGCGGCTCTGGTGCGGCGGTTCCGCCGGGACGCGCAGCGTGCGGGCCGTTGCGATCGACGAGCGCGGAGAGGCACGGGAAACGTCGGCCTGGCGGTCGGTTGCCGTCGGCGTCGAACCGCGATTCGTCGAGTTCGAGCTCGCGCCATCGATGGAAGCCGGAGCCGCGCGAGCGGGCGTCCGGATCGAGTTCGCCGCGGGCGGGCCCTGGGCGGCCGTTGCGTCCGTTGCCGTGTTCGGACCGGGGCCCCCCGGCCCTCGCGTGGGCTGGCCCGAGCTGGTGTTCGTCGGATCGACGGCGATGCGGGCGGCCACGCTCGTCGAGGACGCGCCCTGGGAGGTCCGCTTCCGCGGGGACGGCGTCGAACCGCAGCGGCTGCGCATGGCTCTCGCGCGGCGGGGCACCGAGCAGCTTCCGCGGGACGCCGGGCTCTTCGTCGCCGTCGAGGCGGCCCGCCGAGGCGAGCAGCTCTGCGTGCGCGCGCTCGACCTTGGCGCCCTCGAGGACTCTCATTGGAGCGAGCGCGACGTCGACCTCGGCGTCCTGCCCGCCCGGGACTGCGTCCTGCGGCTCTGGCTCGAGGGAGGCGAGGGGGGGCCCGCTCGCCTCCTGGTCGGCGACGCTGCAGTCGTGCGCAGTACGCCCGCGCCGCCCACGGTGCTGCTCATCACGTCCGACACGCACCGTGCCGATCACCTCGGAGCGGTCGACGCGTCGCTCCGGACGCCCGCGCTCGACGCCCTCGCCCACCGCGGCCTGCGCTTCGAGCGCGCCTACTCGACGACGACGATCACCAACCCGGGCCACGTCGCGCTGATGACCGGGCTGCACCCGCGCGACACGCGCATCGTCGACAACAAGACGCGCCTGGCGACCTCGGTGGACACGCTCGCCGAGGCGTTCCAAGCGGCGGGCTACCGGACGTTCGCCGCCGTGAGCACCGAGCACCTCGGTCCGCGCGTCTCCGGGCTCGGGCAGGGTTTCGCGCGCGTCGACGCTCCCGACGTCGCCAAGCGCCGGGGCCGCGTCGCCGCCGAGCGCGTCTTCGACTGGCTCGGGCGCGCGGACGGCGAGCCCGTGTTCGCGTGGGTCCACGTCTTCGACGCGCACGCGCCCTACGCGCCGCCCGAGCCGTTCCGCGCGGAGGCCACGGACGGCGTCTCGCGGACCGCTGCGGGCGGGCTCGGAATCGACCCTCGGCTCGTGCCCGGCTGGGTCCACGCGGAGGGCATCTCGAACCGCGCCTACGTCCGTTCGCTCTACGCCGGAGAGGTGGAGGCCCTCGACGCCGCGCTCGCGAGGCTCCTCGGCGCGCCGCGCGTGCGCGCCGGCACCGTTGCGTTCACCGCCGACCACGGGGAGAACCTGACCGAGCACCAGGTCGACTGGGACCACGTCGGCGCGTACCTGCCGACCCTCGCCGTACCGCTGGTGGTCGCGGGTCCCGGCGTCGCGCCGGGCACATCGGCGCGCCCCGTCCAGCAGCACCACGTCGCGCGGACTCTCCTGGACCTCGCGGGGCTCGACGCGGACCTGCCCGGGCGGAACCTCCTCGCGGAAGCCGCGCGCGGCGGGGCCGACGATCCGCTCTTCGCGCTCGCGGGCTTCGGCCTCCAAGCCTCCGTGGTGCTCGGCGAATGGCACCTCGTGCTCGACCTGCGCTCGTACGTGCATACGCGGCGCAGGCACGACTGGTCGAAGGGGCGCGCGCGGCTGTACGACCGACGCGACGGCCTCGGGACCGAGGTCGACCGCAGCGCGGAGTATCCGGAGATCGCTGCGAAGCTTCGGAACGCGCTGCTCGACTGGCTGGCCCGAGCGCCGGCGGAAGGCCTCGGGACCGGTGCGCCGCTCTCCGCGGGCACGCTCGGGAACCTGGAGGCCCTCGGCTACACGGGCTTCCGCCCGACGGTCGGCCCCTGGTACACGCCCGAGGTCAGCGGGGCCGCTCGAACGCCCCGGTGAAGCCGAGGTCGGGCTCGCGGTATCCGCGGGCGAAGTCGGCGTGGCGTCCCGGTCCTGGCAGCGGCATGCGCTCGCCCTCACCGGGCGCTCCCAGCGCAGCGTCGAGGAGTTCGAGCCAGATCGCGAACGTCTCGACCCCCGCCGGCTCGTGCGCGTCGGGAGGCGCGAGGAACGTCCGCATCAGGGCACCGGCCGACGCGCACCGAACGGCGTCGGACCAGCGCTCGCCGCACGCGGCGCGGGCGCCGTCCGCCAGGACGAGCGCAAGCGCGAGCTGGAGCGCGCCCGCCCGGTCAGGGTGCCCCGTGGCGTCCACGGCCGCCACCGCGCGCACGTCGACGAAGGCGGTCCTTCGATCGCCGTCGTAGACGTTGCCGCGTCGCTCGGCGCCACCGGCGATCGACCCCACGAAGGGCACGACGTACGAGAGCTGCGCGGCCTCGGCCAGCGCTTCCGGGAGCGCACCGGGAGACCTGGCGGAGATCCCGACCGCCGTCGCGATCGTGAGCGAGGCGGCGACGCTCTCCTCGCCGAGCGCGCGGTCCCGGACCGCGATCAGGCCGTCGGTCCACGGTGGGAGCGCGGCGGGGCTCTGTGCCGTCGCCGCGGGCGCCGGGCCGCGCTCGCGCCCGCACCCGAGAGCCGCCAGCAGGAGCGCGAGCGCCGCCGCGTGCGAGCCGTGCGTCATCGCGCGGCGTAGGCCCGCTCGAGGAGGTCCGCGGCCACCTCGTCGGCCTCCAGCCCGTCCGCGACGAAGCGCGGCAGATCCGTCGCGATCAGCGTGATGCCGCCCTCGACGAGCGCGCGGTACTCTGCGGCGTCCCCGTCCGCGGCGTACGCGTCGTCGAGCCGGCGCCCGGGCCTTCCCAGCGTGCCGAACGCGCTCTCGATCCCGACCTGCGCGAGGACTCGCGCGGTCTCCGGGTCGGGCTCCCGTGTCCCGAGCCACGACACGACGCGGGTCATGTCGACGCCGGCCGCCTCGAGCTGCGTGCGCTGCGCCTCACTGCGCACGGCGGCCGTCATCATCAGCTCGGGCGCGATGCGCGCGACGAGCGCCGCCTCGTCGTCGTCGTACGTGATCAGGAGAACGTGGTCTTCGGCTCCCCCGGCGCGGACAGCGTCCACGACGTTGCGGAAGCTCGTCGTGTCCTTGCGATCGAGCTCGAGGAGCGCGCCGCGCTCCGCCGCCCACGCGAGGACGTCGTCGAGCCGCGGCGGGTGGAAGCCCGTCGGGGTGCCGTCGACGTCGCGCAGATCGAGCCCGCGGACGACGTCCCAGTCGGTGTCGGCGACGGCGCCGTCGTGACCGGCGGTGCGTCGGAGCGAGCGGTCGTGCATGAGGTACAGGACACCGTCCTGTGATTCGGCGACGTCGATCTCGAACATCCGGATCCCCGCGACGAAGCCGCTCTCGAGGGTCTCGAGCGCGTTCTCCGGGAGTCCGGGGCCTGGCCCGCCCCGGTGCGCAGCGACGAACGCTCCGCCGGCCTCGCGGACGTCGTCGAACACGGCGGGGATGAGCGGCCGCCCGACCGCCGCGTCGGAGGTCGAATCGGTGCTCCGGCACGCCGCGGCGGCGAGGGTCACGAGAGCAACCAAGAGTGCGCTGGCGATCGAGGTGCGGTAGGGCTGTGCGCGCGGGACGCGTGTGCGCCAGACCGCGAGAGGCTGGGGGCGGGCTCGCATTCCGCGATGGTACGTTCGCGTGGGCGAAGTGATCACCCCGCTCGCTGCTGGGCCACGGATCGGCGCATCCGTCGGTCGAACTCGCGTCCGTTCAAATGCGACTGGAAGGTGCGGAGGGCTCCCTCGGCCGAGGAACGGTGAACCACGGGGTCCGGACGACGAGCGCTTCGCCGTCCGCCGATGGGATCCGGCGCGTACCCGGTTCGGGCATCTTGAGCGCGCGGGTCGATCGACCGAGCCAGCCTGCGCCGTCCGGTTCTTCTTCGCTCAAGAGCAGTTGGTTGAACAGCGCGACGCTGGCGACGTACCCCCAGAAAACGGCCCAGGGGGCGATCGGGAGCGCGGCGATCGCCGCGCCGTTCATCGCGAGCGCGTAACCCCAGGCGCGCACGTAGTCGCGCGCGTTCCGAAGCACGAATGGCAGGACGGACCGCAGTGCGAGGGCCGAGGTGAACCGCCCGGTCTGCGTCACGCGCAGGAATCCGGCGGGGATCACGAACACCGCGACTGCGAAGAGCGCCCCGCAGCACGACGCCTCAGGGAGCGTCAGGAGTGCGGGTCCGCCGACCTCCGTCGAGTAGGTGAGTAGCGCGATGGGGAGCGCCAGCGGCAGGAGGATCGGAGCCACGGTCAAGGCCATCGCCGCGGTGCCCTCGACCGCTCCCGGCACGTGCCCGCGCGACACGAGCGTCGCAGCGAGCCAGACCGATGCTGGCGCGGTGTAGCAACCGATCACCGCGAGCGCCTTCAACCCGTTCGTGAGGTGCACCCGCCCCGCGCCTCGCCATCGGGGCATCGCCGTCGCGTGTGCGCCGAAGAAGTGATCCACCTGGGCGCGGCGGTAGCCGAGGAGCATCGGCCACCCGACGAGCGGAATCAGGAGAACGCGACCTCCCTGCCGGAGCTCGTGGCGCCACGCGGGGTCCTGGAGCACGTACAGGCCCGCGGCGTGGGGGTCGACGGTCACACCCGTCCGCTCCGCAGGCGCAGGACCGCCGCGAGATCGAGTGCACCCGTCCAGAGGACACCCGGGGCCATCGACGTCACTGCGACCCTCAAGGGGAGGGGCGGGCCTTCGTCGACCCCGAGCCAGCGCACCGCAGACGCGGCGTCGACTCGATCGGACGCTTCGTACAGCACGCTCGTGACGAGCGCACCGAACAGCACCGCGAGCGCCACGTGGAGCAGGTACTCGCCCCGGGGGAGCCCACCGAGCCCGGCGCGACTGGCCGGCTCGAGCCAGAAGTCGACTGCCGAGATCACCAGGTCGAGGGCCAGCAGCGCGAACAGCGCCCCCAGCCAGGCGCCTGCGAGCTCCAGATTCGGGACCGATGCGAAGAGGGCGCCGTACGTCGGTCCTCGAAGAGCATGGGTGACGAGCTCCGCCCGTGATTCGGTCCGGGCGCGAAGGGCGTGCGCCCGCGTGTGGAAGAACCAGATGTCTGCCGCGCCCAGGAGTCCCATCGCGAGGAGCAGCGCGGTCGGCAGCGTCATGCTGTGAGCGTATCCGCGCCACTCGGAATCCGGCGCGTACGGCGCGGTACAGCCTTGCCGCGCTCGATCGCCTCCGGGCTCGGTCCCGATCCCGGCCGCCCGAAGCGCGCTCCGGGCGTGCCACGGGCCGGGCCCCAGCCCTACCATGTCGCCCCCCATGGAACTCTCGACGCGCTACACCCCCAAGGAGATCGAAGGGCCCCTCTACGAGGCCTGGGAGTCGGCCGGCTGCTTCCAGCCGCCCGCCGACGGCCAGGGCCCCGCGGGCCGGACCGGCAGCGGCAAGACCTACACGGTCATGATCCCGCCGCCGAACGTCACCGGCGTGCTGCACATGGGCCACGCGCTCAACGGCACGATCCAGGACATCGTCGTCCGGCACCGGCGTATGCAGGGCTACGAGACGCTCTGGGTCCCCGGCACGGACCACGCGGGGATCGCGACGCAGGCCGTCGTCGAGAAGAAGATCTACGCCGAGGAGCAGAAGACCCGCGAGGACCTCGGGCGCGAGGAGTTCCTGCGGCGCATCTGGGACTGGAAGGAGCACCACGGGAACATGATCCTGCGGCAGTTCCGCAGCCTCGGGTGCTCGTGCGACTGGACGCGCACGAAGTTCACGATGGACGAGGACCTGTCGCGCGCCGTGCGCGTGTCCTTCGTCGAGCTGTGGGAGCGCGGGCTCATCTACCGCGGCGCGCGCCTCGTGAACTGGGACTGCGTGCTCGAGACGGCCGTCAGCGACGACGAGATCGAGTACGTCCAGCAGAAGGGCAAGCTCTGGCATCTGCGGTATCCGCTGACGGACGACCCGACGCAGCACCTCGTCGTGGCGACGACGCGGCCCGAGACGATGCTCGGTGACACCGGAGTGGCCGTGCACCCGAGCGACGCGCGCTACGCTCAGCTCGTCGGCAAGACCGTGCGTCTGCCGTTCGTCAACCGCGACATCCCGATCGTCGCGGACGACTCGGTGGACCCCGAGTACGGCAGCGGCGCGGTCAAGATCACGCCGGGCCACGACCCGGCCGACTACGAGCGCGGGCAGAGGCACTCGCTCCCGATCATCTCGCTCCTCGAGAAGGACGGCACGTTCAACGAGCACGGCGGCCCCTTCGCGGGCAAGAAGCGCGAGGTGGTCCGCAAGGAGCTCGTCGCTGCGCTCGACGAGATGGGCCTGCTCGGCGAGGTCGAGTCGATCGTGCACAACGTGTCGACGTCGGACCGCTCCAAGTCGCCGATCGAGCCGATCGTCAGCGAGCAGTGGTTCGTCAAGATGCAGCCTCTCGCCGAGCCCGCGATCGGCGCGCTCAAGAAGGGCGACCTCGAGTTCCGGCCCGAGCGCTGGGGCAAGGTCTACCTGCACTGGCTCGAGAACGTGCAGGACTGGTGCATCAGCCGTCAGCTCTGGTGGGGGCACCGGATCCCCGTCTGGTACGACGAGGACGACGTCCCCGTCGCGTCGCTCGACGACCTCGAGATCGGCGCGACGCACCCGAAGACCGGCAAGCCGATCGTGCGCCAGGACCCGGACGTGCTCGACACGTGGGCGTCGTCGTGGCTATGGCCGCTCGCGACGCTGGGTTGGCCCGACAAGGCGGCCGCGGATCTCGGGCGCTTCTACCCGACCCAGTTTCTCTCGACGGCGCAGGAGATCATCTACCTGTGGGTCGCGCGGATGGTGATGGCGGGCTACGCGTTCATGCCCGAGCTGCCGGAGGCCGAGCGCAACCCGTTCACGACGTGTTACATCCACGCCACCGTCCTCGACGGCAAGGGCAAGCGGATGAGCAAGTCCGCGGGCAACGGCATCGACCCGCTCGACATGATCGAGAAGTTCGGCGCGGACGCCGTGCGCTTCTCGCTGGTGCTCCTCACCAAGGAGGGCCAGGACGTCCGCCTCGCGCCGGACCGCTTCGAGCAGGGCAGCCGCTTCTGCAACAAGGTGTGGAACGCGGCGCGCTTCGTGATGATGAACCTCGCCGGCGAGGCGTCCACCGAGCCGTCGACGCGCTTCGAGGACCGCTGGATCCTGTCGTCGCTGGCCCGCACGCGCGACAGCGTGACGGCCGCGCTCGAGGAGTACCGCTTCAACGACGCGGCGAGCGAGATGTACCGCTTCGTCTGGAACGACTTCTGCGACTGGTACGTCGAGCTCAGCAAGCACCGGCTCACCGGCGACGACGATGCGTCTGCGATGGACGCGCGTGCAACGCTGACGCGCGTGCTGACCGACACGCTCGGCCTCCTGCACCCGTTCACGCCGTACCTGACCGAGAAGCTCTGGGCCGCACTGCACGAAACGCTCGGCCGGGACCCGGAGTCGATGCTGTGCGTCGCGCCGTGGCCGACCGGCGACGCGCTCTCCGTCGACGAGGGCGCCGAGGCCGAGATGGCGGTGCTGCAGGACTTCGTGGGCTGCGTGCGCCGCGTGCGCGCGCTGACGATGGTGCCCGAGCGCAAGCCCGTGCCGGTCGTCGTGAACGCGACGCGCGCGGACGTACGCGAGACGATGGAGCGCCACAGGGGGGCCGCGGCCTCGCTCGCGTTCGTCGAGTCGCTCGAGATCGCGGAGGCGGCCGAACGTCCGGCGCAGAGCGCGGTGGCGGTCGCCGGCGGCCTCGAGACCTTCGTCGTCCTCGGCGGCGACGTCGACTTCGCGAAGCTGAAGACCGTGCTCGAAGGGCGCGCCGAGAAGGTCGGCAAGGCGCTCATGGGCACCGAGAAGAAGCTCCAGAACGAGGGCTTCCTCAAGAAGGCCGACCCCGAGCTGATCGAGGCCGAGAAGGAGCGCGCGAAGGAGCTCGCGCTGGAGAAGGAGCTCCTCGAGCGGAACGCGGCTGGACTCTGACCGAGCCGAGGCGCTCGGAAGCGCGCCGGATCAGTCGCCGAGCCGCTTCTTGAGCCAGCGCTTCGCGAAGTCGAAGCGCCTCGTCGCGGTGCGCGGGCTCAGGCCCGCCGCCGCGGCGGCGTCCTCCGCGGAGGCGCCGACGAAGAAGCGCATCTCGACGAGCCGCGCCGCCTCGGGGTCGAGGACAGTGAGGTCCTCGAGCGCCTCGTGCAGCGCGAGGAGGTCGAGTCCGCCCTCTTCGTAGCGCGACACGAGCGCGTCGAGCATCGGACTCCCGTCGTCGTCGCCGTCGAGGTCGGGTCCGCGGCGCCGGCGGCGCGCGTGGTCGATGAGCAGGTTCCGCATGGTCGCGGACGCGGTCGCAAGGAAGTGCTGCCGGTTGCCGAACGTTCCGTCCGACTCCTGCAGCCGCATCCACACCTCATTGACGAGGGCCGTCGGCTCGAAGAGGCTGCTGCCGCCGCGCCGCGCGAGTTCAGGCGCGGCGCGTCCGTGCAGGTGCTCGTAGAGCAGCGCGATGAGTTGCTCCCGCGCGTCCACGTCCCCGGTCTGCATCCGGTGGATGAGCTGGGTGACGTCCGGTGACGGACCGAATTCAGGCATGACGTGATCCATGCCCTCGGCTGCATGAGACTCGTGAGTGCGAGGTCAACCGAAGACTGCGACGGTGTAGCTATGCACGAACGAGTACGGCGTGGAATCCGTGCAAAGTGGGTCTTTCCAGCACCACTTGGCGTAGAGCCCAACATCGATCGAGCTGCCGCCGGTCTGGATACTCACGTTAATGGGTGCATCGTCGAATGTGAGGTGTGCCTCGTGACAGAGGCGCACGGTGCCGTTCGAATCAACGACGCAGGTCGGATCGTGCCGCATCCCGCCTTTCGCACTCTCCTCTTCGGAACACCGCTTGCTGTCGGAGTCGCGCTTCTTCTTCTTCTTCTTCTTCTTCTTCTTCTTCTTCGACTTCTTCTGGCCATCCTCACTCTCGGTGAGGCCAGCGTGATGCACGTAGCCGAATCGCGCGCTGTCGAGGTGCTGTTCGATCGCGTGCTTCAGGGTGGCGCCCTTGAATGAGGAAGAGCCGGGCATCAGCACAGCGAGCTTGCCGACGCCGAGGTGAGAAGAGATCTTCGATTCGATCGCGTGTTTGATGATCGAGTCGATCGACTTGCCACGCGAGTGCCAGGTCAGAGCGAGCGTGTACTCCACGTTCTCCATTGCGCCTTCTTGTGATTGGGATACGTCCTTCGAGTTGGCGGTTCGAGCTCGCGAGCGCGAGTCTCATCGTGGCGCTAGAACGCGGCTGTGAGGGAGCCTCGAAAGCGCACACCGAAAGCCTACGAATTCACTTCTTACCACGCTTAGCAAGAGGATCTGAGTACGTAAGGACTTCGGATGACCGTCCCAGGAGCATCCCGCCACGACCCGTCCGGGCCCGTTCGAATCGTTGGCATCGCCCGATCCGCCCTGCACGCTCGATGTCCATTCCGCGACGTTGCCCAGCATGCGGCTGACGCCGAAAGGTGAGCGGTGTTCGGGCGGCTGGGTCACGGGAAGCGTCTCAGCCAGAAAGCCCGCGCGCACGACATCGATCCGTCGATTGTGGTCCTCGTCCATCTCGACGTACTCAGGACGCCCGTAGCTCTTGAGCGCCACGTTCGCACGCTCGCGCACCTCATCCGCCTCGGTGAACTCGTCGCCCCACGGGTACCGCCAGCCCTCGTCGCCGCTCGCCGCGCGCACCCACTCGGCGTAGGTCGGCAGCCGCTTGCCGGACCAGCGCGCGAACGCCCGCGCGTCCTCGAGGTCGACGTCGACCACAGGACGGTCGAGCCACTCCGGCGGAAGCCCGTCGGTCGCCCAGTCGTCCGGCCAGAAGTCGGGTGCGCGGTGACCCGTCGCCTCGACGAAGGTGAGGTACGCACGGTTGCTCGTCTCCTCGGCGTCGATCCAGTACGCGGGGAGCTCCACGGGACCGGCGTTGAGGTGGGCGATGCCCGCGGGGATCCGGACCATGCCGTCGTTGGACGTGCGGGCGCGGAAGCCCGTCAGGGCGACGGGCACCTCCGGGTCCCGGGCGACGACGCGCGCCTCGCCGATGAGGCGATCGCCGTCCTCGAGGCGGATCGCCCAGGACCCGAGCGGCAGCCGCGCGCCCGCGAGCGGGGTCCGGCCGAGCTCCAGCGGTTCGCCCTCGAGCACGACGCCCGTCGCCGGGTCGCACGGGAGCGCCCGCACGCGCGCGGTGGTCTCCGACTCGACGTCGAGCGTCGTCGCAGGCGGCGGCGGCGGTCGCAGCGCCAGGAACGCGACGGCTGCCGCGAGCAGCGCGAGGATGCCCGCAAGGAGCGGGCGGCGGCGTCGCCGGACCGCGGATGCGAGCGCGCGCGCGCGCGGCCGGGGACCGGCCGTCCGGGGCGCGCCCGTCCCGAGGAACGCGGTGAGGTCCTCCGCGAGCTCGGCGGCGCTGCTGTAGCGATGCTCCGGCTCGACCTCGATCGCGCGCTGCACGATCCAGTCGAGCTCCTTCGGGAGCCGCGCGTTCAGCGCGCGCGGCCGCGGAGCCGCCGTCCGCTGGATCGTGTCGATCATCTCGAGCACGGTGTCGCCCGCGTACGGCCGCGCGCCGGTGAGGGCCTCGAACAGCACGACGCCCGCCGAGTACACGTCCGTCCGCGCGTCGACGCGCTCGTTCTCGGCGCGGAGCTGCTCGGGGCTCATGTAGTGCGGCGTCCCGATCAGCTCGCCCGTGGCGGAGATCGATCCCAGCCGCTCGTTCCGCGCCACTCCGAAGTCGACGAGCTTCGGCGCGCCGTCGGCTCCGATGAGCACGTTCTGGGGCTTCACGTCCCGGTGGACGATCCCGGCCTCGTGCGCGGCGGCGAGCGCGGACGCCACGTCCCGCACCCAGCGGCAGCGTTCCTCGATCTCCGCGCGCGTCGCCGGGGGATCCGTGGCGCGCACGCGGGCACCCAGCGTCTCGCCCCGGACGAGCTCCATCGCGAGGTACGGGAGGCCGTCGACCTCGCCGCTCGTGAGCACGCGTGCGATCGCCGGATGGTCGAGACGCGCGGCGCCGCGCGCTTCACGCTGGAAGCGCTCTCGCGCCTTCGAGGAGGCGAGCAGCAGCGGGTTCGCCACGACCTTGACCGCCACTTCCCGCGCGAGCGAGCGCTGGGTCGCCCGGTACACGACGCCCATCCCGCCGCGGCCGATCTCCTCCTCGAGGTCGAACTCTCCGAAGCTCCTGCCTGCGAGACCCGAGGTGCGCTCGGCGGCGGAGTGCGTGAGGAGCGGCGATTCGAGGAACGCCTCGACCGGCGAGACGTCCACGAGCTCCATCGCTTCGCGCAGGAGCGCGGCATCGCCCGCACACCTCTCTTCGAGAAAGGCGGCGCGCTCGCCCGCGGAGCGCTCCAGCGCTGCATCGACGAGGTCGCGGAGGCGCGCGTAGCGCTCGGGGTTCGAATCGGGGCGAGGCGGGGGCATGGGGCGGGCGTTCCGCGAGGCCGTGCGGCGGCGTCCGGTGGGTGTGCGTCCGGCGGCATCCACGGACGGCGGGCCCGACGCGCGCCTACGGATCCAGGGATCCTATGCATTCGCGCGCGGTCGCCGCGGATCCGCGCGCGCAGCGGCCAGCTCGGGGCCGTCAGGCCCCGGACGCCGCTGCCGCGGTCCCCGGAGACCTGCGCTGCTCGAGCCAGGTCGCAGGCTCCGCTCGCTCCGCGAACTCCAAGAGATCCTCGGGGTCCCGCCCGAGCGCCTCCAGCGCGCGGTGCACCAGCAGGTACCAGTCCGGCGCGAGGCCGGGCACGTCCGCGTACCTCGAGAGGTGCTGCATCGCCCGCGTGGGGTCGTTGCGCAGGAGCTCGGCCTCGGCGCGCACGAGGTCGACGGCGAACTGCCACTGCCCCGACGCGGGCGGGAGCACTGCGAGTGCGCCCTCGGCCTCTCTGCGCAGCACCTCCAGACCCGCGAGCTTGATGCGCCCGAGCTCGTTCGTGATGAAGGGCAGCACCGGCTGGGCGAAGCTGCGCCCGTGCGCGGCGACGGCGCGGCGGAACGCGTCCTCCGCGGCGTCGAGCGCGCCGAGGCCCGTGTGCGCGAGGCCTTCGACGTAGTCGAGGTTCGGGTGCCCGTCGGGCGTGTGGCGCAGAGCGTCGGCCAGGGTCCTGAGCGCCGCGTCGTGCGCGCCCTGCTCGGTCTGCACGAGCGCGAGCGCGTAGCCGATCCGCACCATGTTCTCGGGCAGCCAGCCCTCGGGGCGCGTGTCGTTGCGCTCGACGAAGCGGGGGAAGTACGTCTCACCGACCTCGCGCGCGTCGTCGAAGCGGCCCGTCTTCAGGAGCTCGACGACGAGGTAGCCGGCGACCTCGCCGTCCGCGGGGTCGTCCTCGAGCGAGAGCCGCAGGAGGCGCTCGTTGCGCGCGTCCTTGGCGAGGTCCTGGCGGTGGGTGGGGACATCGCCGTAGTGGATCAGCGCGGCGCCGACCGCGATGGACTGGCCGACGCCGGCCGCCTGCAGGCGGTTGAAGCCGCGTGTGAGCGTCTCGTGCACGCGGCGCTCGAAGCGCATCTCCGGCAGGTTGCGGAAGAAGCGCGGCACGAACACGGGGTCGCCGATCCGCTTCTCGCCCGACAGGACCTCCTCGGCGCTCGCGTCCATGCTGCTTGCGTTGTAGAGCGGGAGGCAGCCGAGCAGCAGGTCGGGGTTCGTCGCCTGGGCGAGCAGGTTGTCGCCCATGTTCGGGGCGAGGCGCTCGTCGGCGTCCAGCACGAGGACGTGCGTGCCGCGCGCGGCCTCGACGCCGACGTTGCGGGCCGCGGCGAAGTCGTCCGTCCAGGCCGAGTGCAGGACGCGGGCGCCGGCGGCGCGCGCGATGTCGATCGTCGCGTCCGTCGAGCCCGTGTCGACGACGATCATCTCGTCGACGACGTCGCGCACCGACTCCAGGCACCCGGCGAGGAAGCGCTCCTCGTTGCGAGCGATCATGCAGAGCGAGATCGACGGCACGGTCGTCATGGACATAGGGTGCAACCGCGGGGCGGCGGATTCCAGGGCCGGGGAACGAGCCGCTGCGTGCGACACCCGAGACCCGCGGGAACGACGACGGGGCCTCCCCTCCGGTCGGAGGAGAGGCCCCGTCGAGGGTGCCGGTGGCCGCCGGAGCGGATCAGCGGCGCCAGCCCGTCCCGAACGTGCCGGTGGGAAGGCGCATCGAGAAGAGGACCGGGACCGCGCGCTTGCCATTCGCGAACGGGAGGCGCGCCTCGAACGAGAGCCAGTCCTGGGTCTCCTTGCGACGGTCCACCCCGGTGCCGACGATCCGCTCGCCCGACTCGAACGTCAGGTTGGAGGGGACGTCCTTGAAGCGGTTGTCCTTCTTCACCTCGACCTCGAGGGTCGCGGCGACCTCGCCGGTGTCGGGGCGGCAGAAGATCAGGATGTTCGACTTGGTGTCGATCCCGGCCCAGGGGCCCGCCTCGTCGTCCGCGGGCTGGGTCTCCTGTTCCTCGGCTTCGCCCTCGTTCTCACCGTCGTTGGCCTTGCCCTCCTGCTTGTCCTTCAGGAAGCGGCCCTTGCCGCGGTACATGACGAGGTACGCGCCCGGCTCCAGCGCGGGCTCGGCGATCGGCATCGTCGTGACGAACTCGCCGAGCGTGACGGGCCAGACGCGGCTCGAGCTGTTCAGCTCGGAGCCCGGCTTGAGGTCGAGGTTGCCGCGCGGCACGAAGACGAGCGCGTCGTAGTCCTCGACGAGCGCGTAGCCCTCGGGGCGCTTCCCCGCCGGTGCCTTCGTGCGCCAGCGGTCGATGCCCGTGATGTTCAGGACGTCGATGTCGGCCTCGTCGCGGCGGACGGGGCAGCGCTTGACCGACTCCTTCCACTCGGCGGCGGCGAGGTCGGCGCCCGGCACGATGCTCGACGCAGCGCGGAAGCCGAGCATGTCGGCGGTCTGGTCGGTGCGCGTGCCCTGGCGGAACGCGACGCGCGCCGAGAAGAGCGGCGTGCCGTAGCAGCCGCCCTTGATGACCTTCTGGCTCGAGCGGAAGTCGGAGTTCACCGCCAGGTCGAACTTGTCCTTGCCGACCTTGCCCTTGTAGCGGCCGGCCTTGTACTTCGGGAACGCGTTGTACGGCGAGCTCGTCCACTCGAAGACGCTGCCGCCCATGTCGAGCGCGCCGGACGCACCGGCGCCCTCGGGCAGCGAACCGACGGGCTTCAGCTCACGCTGGTGGAGCTCCTCGGTGTGGGCGCGGCCCGTGGCCTCCCACTCGTCGCCCCACGGGAAGATGCTCTTCGACGTCCCACGCGCGGCGGCGGTCCACTCGGACTCGGTCGGAAGCCGCAGGCCTGCCCAGCGGCAGTAGTTGGACACGTCCTCGTAGTCGACGAAGTTGACCGGCTTGGACTCCTCTCCAGCGGGCACGTTCCACTCGGCGTCCTGCCAGTTCTCCGACCACCACTTCTCCTTGACCTGTTCGGTCCAGGTCTTGCGCGAGTAGCGCTCGCCGGCCTCGCGCGCCGTCTTGGCCTTCAGGCCTTCGGCCTCGAGGAAGGCGGCGCGGGCGCCGTTGATCGCCTCGACCGCCCAGTGCTCGGGCGGCTTCGCCTTCGTGGCGCGCGCGTAGGCCTCGTACTGCTCGTTCGTGACTTCGAACTTGCCGATCGCGAATGCGCCGACGGTCACGCTGTGCTGCGGGGTCTCGCCGTCGAACAGGCGCACCGGGCCGTGGTGGCTCTTCGACATCTCGAGGACGTCGGTGACCTCCTTCGGGGTCGAGCCCATCTTGATGCGGCCGGGCTTGACCATGAGCATGCCCGGGGGCGGCGTCTTGGACGCGTCGACGAAGGGCGTGTCGTCGCCGGCGTTCGGGCCGGGCGCGAGAAGGAGCGTCGCGAGTGCGATCGAGGGGAGCGCGGTCATGCGTGCTGCGTGCGAGGTGAGGGACGGGGTCGTGCGTCTATGCGCCCCGTCCGCCGGCGTTTCGAGGCGAGGGGCGATTTCGTACGGCGCTGTGACGCGCGCGCGGGCGGTGCGCCCGCGCGGTCCAGCCCGCCGGGTCCCGAACGGGGCCGGAGAAAGGCCCAGCAGGATAGCGTCCCGGCCGGACGCCGCATCGGCCGGGGCTCCGCCGCGCGGCTCCGGGTCATGCCTCGTGGCTCCAGGGGGGACCGCGGCGTGTCGCCGCGCCGCCTGACGGCGTATTGAGGCCCGCCGCGACTCGCTAGCGGGTCTTCGGACCGACCTGCGCGGCGCCAGCGCGCGGCGGGGTCGGCGGCGCGCCGCGCTCGGCGGGTTCGAGGACGCCGGCCGCCGCGAGGTCCCGCTTCGGCGCATCGAGCCACGCCTGCCCGTTCTCGGCCAGGAGCCCCAGGAACGTGTCGAGGATGTCGGGTTCGAACGCGCGGCCGGACTGGGACTCGAAGAAGTCCATCGTCTTCTGGAGCGACCACGCGTCCTTGTAGGAGCGCCGGGTTGTGAGCGAGTCGAAGACCTCCACGACGCAGAGGATCCGGCCCGGTCGCGAGATCTCCTGCGCGCGCTTGCGGAACGGATAGCCGAGGCCGTCCCAGCGCTCGTGGTGCTCGACGATGTACTGCACGACGTGCGAGAGCTGCGGGTGGTCGCCGAGGCGCTCGGCCCCGACCAGCGGGTGACGCTGCATCTCGCGCCGCTCGCCGGGCGTGAGCGGGCCCTTCTTCGTCAGGAAGCCGAGGTCGTCGAGGAAGATCTTGCCGTAGTCGTGGGCGATGGCGGCGAGCTCGAGGTGCTCGACCGTCTTCGCGTCGAGGCCGAAGTCCTGCGCGACGAGGCGGCAGTAGGTGCGCGTGCGCTCGCCGTGCCCGGCGGTGTAGGGGTCGACGCGTTCGATGGATTTGGCGACGAGGCCGGAGAGGATGTCGACGAGATCCTGGAACGGGAGCTCCTCGCGCTCGAGCCGGCGCTCGTTCACGGCGCGGCGCACGACGCGGGCAACCTCGGTCGGGTCGACGGGCTTCTCGAGGTAGTCGATCGCGCCGACCTTCATCGCGTGGACCGCGGCGTCGACCCGCGCGAAGCCGGTCATCAGGACGCAGACGGCCCGGGGCTGAAGCTCGCGCGCCGCGGCGAGGATCTCCTCGCCGGAGGGCGCGTCCCCGAACATCACGTCGGTGAGGACGGCGTCGAAGGGCTCGGCTCGAAGAGCGTGGAACGCGTGCTCGGGGCGGGAGCAGAGCTTCACGAGGAAGCCCTCGGCCTCGAGCACGGCGCCGATGAGCTCGAGGATCGCCTCGTCGTCGTCGGCGAGCAGGATGCGGAGAGGGGCGTCGTTCACGCGCTGCATCTTGGCAGCGGGGGGAGGCCGATCCAAGCGGGGCGCGGACGTACGCGCCCTCGCGTCGAAGCGAGCGTGCCGACCCGCGCCGCGTGTGGCGTTCGAGGCCGCTCGCGAAAAAGCCGCCGGAATCGGAGCCGCCCGCGGGCCCGCGCGGCACCTTGGCGCCCGTGGAACGCTCCTTCGAGGTGAAAGACGCGCACGCAGGCGCCCGGCTCGACGTCTTTCTCGTCGCCGCGCTCGACGAGGCCGGCGTCGGCGGGTGGTCGCGTAGCCGCGTGCAGCGCGCCATCAAGGACGGCCGGGCGAGCGTCGACGGGAAGGGCGTTCGACGGACCGGCGTGCACGTCGAGGCCGGGCAGGCGATCCGGCTCGGGCTCGACGACGGGCGCGAGGTGTCCGTGGACACGTCCGGGCGGCGCATCCTCGAGCTGGAGGTGCTGCACGAGGACGAGGCCATCGCGGTCATCGCCAAGCCCGCGGGGCTCGTGTCGCACCCGAGCCCCCGGCAGCTCGCGGGGACGGTCTCCGACCTCGCGGTGGAGCGCTTCGGACCGCTGCCCGAGGTCCAGGGCGAGGACCGCCCCGGCATCGTCCACCGGCTCGACCGGCTCACGAGCGGCGTGATGGTGCTCGGCCGGACCGAGGCCGCGCTCGAGCATCTCAAGGCGCAGTTCAAGGCGCGGACCGTCCAGAAGCGCTACGTCGCGCTCGTGCACGGCACGCCGCGCTTCGAGGAGGAGTGGATCGACCTCGGGATCGAGCCGGACCCGAAGCGCCCCGACCGGATGCGCGCGGTGCGCCTCCCCCCGGAGCCCGACAACCCCGAGTGGTGGACGCCGCCGCCGGAGGCGCAGGCCGAGCTCGACGAGCGCCGCGCGAAGAGGGCGGAGACGCTCGTGCAGAAGGTCGAGGTCCTCGGGGCGGCGACGCTCGTGCACGCGAGCCCGAAGACGGGCCGGACGCACCAGATCCGCGTGCACCTTCACGCGGCCGGTCTTCCGATCGTGGGGGACCGCGTCTACGGGCCGCGGGGGCGGGTGGTCGAGCCGCTGCCGAAGGGCGCGCCGTCGCTCGAGCGCCCCGCGCTGCACGCGGAGTCGATCGAGTTCGAGCATCCCGTGACCGGTGAGCAGGTGTGCTTCGAGTCGCCGCTGGCCTCAGACTTCGCCGAGCTGCTCACGTTCCTGCGTGAGTGGCGGAGAATCACCGCACTCGGTACGCGCTACTCAAAAGTGATCGCGACCGCGTCCGTGAAGTTGGATGTCGTCGTGATGAACACGACGTCGCGGTACCAGGCCTGGAAGTACCACGTGTCGCCGGCGCCGGTCGACGCGTTCACGCCGCCCTGCGGGATCGCCGTCAGGTCGATGTCCAGCGTGAACGTGCCGTTCGGGCCCGAGTCCAGGATCTGATTCATCTGGCTGTAGCAGCCGAGCTGGCCGCCGAGGCAGAGCGTGCCGACGCCGCCGGTGGCGGGGGCGAAGCCCGACTCCGCGCCGACGACGAAGATGCCGAACTGGTTCGGCGTCAGGTCCTCCGCCACGAGCGTGACGTCGTTGTCGGCTGCCGCGACGCTGCCAACAGCGCGGATCCGGCCCGGCAGGCCCGAGGCGTTCACGATCGCCTCGCAGTAGTACGCGCCGATGTCCGTCGTCGCCTCGAAGGCGCCCATGTCGACGAACGACGGGGTCCCCGTGCCCGTGTCGGCGGCCGGCGCGTCGAAGGCGCGGCGTCCGCCGGCGAAGTCGGACACGAGTCCCGCGACGAGCGCGTCGCCGTCCGCGGCGTCCACCGCCGGCGAGGTGAGCGGCAGCGTGAAGTCGCGCTGCGCCTGGTCCGTGAACTGCGGGTCGGCCGCGATGTTCCCGGTTCCGCCCGCGAAGCCGCCCTCGACGAGCGAGTGCGAGACGTTCGCCGTGAGCGTCACCTGGTTCGCCGCCGTGTTCGTCCCGGTGCCCGTGTTGCCCCAGAGGATGCAGTTCTGGATCCTGGGGTTCGCGCCCTGGACGCGGATGCCGCCCGCGGCGTTCGTGTTCGCCGTGTTCTCGACGATCGTGCAGCCGACGACGCGGCTGGAGCTGCCGTTGCCGAACCAGAGCGCGCCGCCGCCGCTCGAGCCGGTCACCGTGTTGTCGACGAAGACCGAGTTCGCGACCACGGCCTGGTTGGTCCCGAAGATCTCGAGCGCGCCCGCGCGGACGGCGCGGTTGCCCTCGAACCAGCAGCCGTCGAAGAGAATGGAGCCGCCGAAGGCGATGTCGAACGCACCGCCGAACTGACCGCCGACGTTGTCCTCGAAGCGGCAGCCGATGAACTCGGGATCGCCGCCGTTGTTGATGTAGCCGGCGCCGCCGCCGAACGTGCAGCGGTTGTCGACGAAGTCGCAGTCGACGACGCGGGGCGCGAAGTTGCCGGCGCAGAGGATCCCGCCGCCCCGGTCGTTGTTGCTCCCCCCGCCGTTCGCGTTCCCGCCCACGATCGTGAAGCGATCGAGCAGCGCCGTCGCGTTCGCGCCCTGGGCATTGACGACGTGGAAGCTGTTGTCGACGCGGGTCGTGGCCGACGCGGTGTCGTTGCCCGAGAGGTCGCCCGAGAGCACGCTCGGCGCGGCGCCGCGCGCGGGCCGCTCGAAGGCGGACGTCTCGCCGCCCGCGAACCCGCCGCGGATCGCGAGTCCGCTCTCGAGGCGGAACGTCCCCGCGCGCGAGCCCGCCGTCGACGGCAGGTACGTCCCCTGCGCGACCCAGATCTCGCCGCCCGACGCCGCCGCGAGGGCGTCCTGCAGCCCGCCCGGGCCCTGGAACGCATCGGCCCAGGACGAGCCGTCGCCGGCGCCCGTGGTCAGGTTCGCGTCGACGTAGAGGGTCTGGGCGGCCGCGCTCGGAGCGGCGGCGAGGGCGAGGGGCAGGAAGAAGAGGCGCATGGGGAGGGGGAAGGGGAGGCGTGTGCGGGGGGCCGCCGGGGCCGCCCGGCGGAACGTCGGGGAATGCTAGGCGCGCCGGGAGCTGCGGCGACGCCGCGTGCGTCGATCTGCCGGGCCGGGGCCAAAGTCGGGACAGTCGCGGCGCTCGGTCGGCCCGCTCGCAATGCTCCGGCAACGCCGCCCATCGCCGATCGGACCGTCCAGCGGCGCGGTCTGCCGTCGACTACCCTCGCGCACGATGGGTGCGAGAGGGACCGATGATCCACGCGGCCGTGGGGCGCTCCTCGCGATCCTGGGGATCGGCGCCGCCGCGCTCCTCGCCGCGTTCGCGATCCGGTCGATCGGGCCCGAGGGCGCACCCGTGCCGCCGGAGTCACCGGCGCGCGGGGACGTCGCGCACGGGCTCGAAGCGCCGCGCGTCGACGGGCCGGCGGATGGTCCCGACGCCATCCCGCGCATGGGCGCGGCCTCGAGCGCGCCAGCCCTCCCGCCCGAGCTCACCGTCGCGGCGGCCGGCCTCGTCGATCTCTTCCTCGTCCGGCCGGACGGGGGTCCCTTCCTCGGCGCGTCCCAGGGCGGGTCCGGCTCGCGGACGCGCGGCCGCCTGCGGGACGGGCTCTCCGTCCTGGTGGTCGAGAACGGAGAGGTGAGCAGCTCGTACGAGATCACCGCGCAGGCCGGCCGGCGGCTCCTGTCCGACCCGCGCTGGTTCTGCTCGTTCGCGCGGCCGGTCGGTGCGGCGACCGTCGAAGCGCGCTACGGCACGGCCGTCGTCGATGCGGCGGAACTTGCGCCCGGCCAGGCGGCCGTGACGCTGACGCTCTCCGAAGCGGCGCTCGACGGCCTCGCGTGCTCCGTCGTCGGCGTCGCGCCCGGCACGCCCGACGAGGGGATCGAGCTGGCTCTGCACCCGCTCGACGTCCCGCTGCCCGGCGTGGGGTCCTTCGACCGAGCGCTCGTGCTCGAGCCCCGATGGAGCGGAGCCCGCTTCCGGATCGACGGCGTGCCGCCGGGGCGCGCGGTGCTCCGCTTCGGGTCCGATCTGGCGTTCGTCGAGCGCGCGGCGCTCCGCGGCGCCGGCCCGGCGGCAGGCACGCCCGGCGGTCTCGCGCGCTCCGCCCTGACCCCGGAGCAGTTCGACCTGCGCGCGCGCCTGTTCGCGGAGAGCGAGGCCCGCGCGGGATCCCTGGCGCTCGAGCTCTCGCCGGGCGAGTTGCGGGACGTCGGCGCTCTCGAGGGGGAACCCACCGGCGCGGCCGTGCTGCGCCTGAATCGGAGCGGCACCGACGAGCGGCGCGCGCCGCTCTTCCTGCTCACGCTCCGGCCCCTGCCTTCCGGTTCGGAGGAGCTGCCTTCCGGTTCGGAGGAGCTGCCTTCCGGTCCGGAGGAGAGCGCGCGCGTCCGCGACGCCCTCGGGTCGGAACCAGCGAAGGTCGTGTGGAGCGACGGGGCCCGCGTCCTCCTCGCCCCGGTGCCGCTCGGGCGCTACGAGGCGCTCGTCGCGTCCTCGCTCGGCGACGCGGCCCTCATCGAACTCGACGTCCCGCACGGTCCCTCGATCGCGCCCGCGGTGGATCTGGACCTCCGGCACCTCGCACAGTGCACAGTCGCGCTGCCGGACGGCGCAGCGCTCCGCACGTCCCGGGGCGCGCCGCTGCCGCTCCAGCAGCTCCGGACCTTCCCCGGCTTCGACGGCTGGGAGGCCGTCCACACGCTGCCCGCAGGCCGGTTCACGCTCGAGTTCGACGGTCGGCGGCGGATCCTCGACCTGACCGCGGGGGAGGAGGTCGACGCGCGCGTCGATCCACCGGTGCCCCTCGAGTTCGGCCGCGCGACTGGCGCCGACCGCTAGCGCAGCCGCACGGTCACGCTGTCGGTCTTCTCGTCCGCCTTGAGGATGACCTGCTTCTTGCCGTCGAAGCCCCCCGGCGCCGACGCGATCACCCTGTAGCGGCCCGGCGGGAGCGGCCCGACCGTGCGCCGGTCCGACTGGACGCCTTCCTGGTAGCTGCGGTTGAATTCGATGCCCGAGATCCGCCGCGCGTGGTCGCGACCCTCCGTGTCGAGCACCTGCAGTTCGACCGTCCCGTGGGCGACCTCGTCCGGCGCGATCGTCCGCACCTCGAGCATCGTGCCCGGCCCGACGAGGAGCTCGACCTCCTCCGTCTCGCCCGCGTTGACCGTCACGGGGCCGAGGTCGCGCGCCGCGCCGTCCTCCGAGCGGGCGCTCACGATGAAGTCGCCGGGCGCGAGCCCGGTGATCGTCCGCTGGCCGGTCGACCCCGTCGTATGCATCGAGACGTAGTCGAGCGTCTTCCCGTCGGTGCGCTCGACGAAGAGCGAGGCGCCGACGACGGGCGTACCCGAGCCGTCCACGACGCGGACGCGGAGCGCGCCCGCCGCGACCAGCCGCACCTCGACGTCCTCGAGGGCGACGTCGGCGTCGATCTCGAACGGGCCGACCGAGACCCGGCCCGGCGCGTCCGGGCGTTCGCCGAAGATGCTCGATCCGCCCGCCGACACGAAGTATCGGCCCGCCGCGACGTTCTCGAACGAGAACGTCCCGCCCCCGAGCGTCCGCAGCTCGCCGTAGCCGCGCCCCCTCAGGCCGCCGACCGTCGGGCCCGCGTCGGGCACGAGCGTCACGCGCTCGCCGACGGCAGGCTCACCGTCCGGTCCGAGCACGCGGCCGGAGATACGCGCGCGCGGCAGCTCGATGTCATGCTCGAACCGGGTTGCGCCCTCCGGGACGGTCACGGAGAACTCGAGCGACTGCCCCTTGTCCAGGGTCGACCCGACCGCGGAGCACATCACGAGGTAGGTGCCGGGACCGGGGAGTTCCACCGTGTACCGACCGTCGGCGTCGGTGCGCGCTCCCTTGAACACCTCGGCGTCCTTCGAGGCGCCGCCGAACCACGAAAGCACGCGCCCCTCGGCGGGAAGGCCGCCCGCGGCCACGCGGCCGGTGACCTCGACGCTCTCCGCGGCGGGGGAGCCCAGGAACACGAACTTCGTCTCGCCGTCGACGATCTCGACGGGCTTCATCCGGATGTCCTGGAGCATCGCGCCCATGTCGGCCTCGCCCTCGTCGGTGCTCATCGAGAGGCTCGGGTCCATCGCCACGAGCTGCCAGGTGCCCGGCGCGAGACCGGTGAGCTCGAACGTCCCGTCCGACCTCGAGCGGCCGGTCACCGCCTGCTGCAGCCGGATGTGATTGGCGCTCAGGAGGCGGTCGGCCGCCGGGTTGCCGTCCGCGTCGAAGCAGATGCCTTCGACGGCGCCGCCGGTGCTCAGGACGATTCCGACGCCGGTGCGCTCCTCGCCCGGCGACAGCGTGAACGCCTTCGAGCGGGCGGACGGATGCTCGGGATGGGTCGCTTCGAGCTGGAGCTCGAGCGCGGGGAGGCCGAGGACCTCGAAGCGCCCCTGCGCGTCGGTGCGCGTCGACTCGACGACGGGGCCTGCGACCTGCGCCGGCGTGTACTGCGAGCGTCCGGTGTCGAAGAGGGTCACGAGCGCGCCCGCCTTCGGTCGGCCGTTCGCGTCCGCGACGACTCCGCTGGCGCTGGCGGCGCGCGGCGCCACGAGCACGATCGGCTCGGGCGCCGCGTCGTGCTCGACGCGGACGCGCTGCGTCTCGAGCGTCGCGTGCGTCTCGGTCCGGACCCACAGCTCGTACGTGCCCTCACTCAGGTCCCCGAAGGTGAACGTGCCGTCCTCCGCCGAGCGCGCCGCGCGGCGTTCGATCCGGACCTCGCCGATCTGCGCGTTCGACACGCGCGCGAGGCGGATCTCCACCTCGGACACCGTGCGCTCGGAGTCGTCGACGACGCGTCCGCGCAGAGCCGCCGGCGCCATCGCGTGGAGGACGAGCCCGTCGGTCTGGGGCGCGACGTCGTCGGCGCGGGCGACGACGGCTCCGTCGGCGTCGAACGCGCGGACGGTGAAGGGGCCCGCGCCCAGGCCCGTGACCTCGAACGCGCCCTCCGCGTCGGTCCGGGTTCGGCCCCGGGGGCCGGACATCGCCGTCATCGCGCCGATGCCCATGAGCTGCGCAGCGTCGACCACGGCCTCCACCTCGAGGTCTGTGCGCCCCTCGCCGTCGGGTCCGACGACTCGGCCCTCGATCGAGCGGCCGGTGCCGAGCTGGAGTTCGATGCCGTCGAGCGCCTTCGCGCCGCCGTCGAGCTCGATCACGTTCGACCGCGCGTCGAGGTAGCGCTCCGACGCTGCGCGGACGCGGAACCGGCTTCCGTCCAGGCCGGAGAAGATGAATGCGCCCGCGTCGTCCGTCTCGGTCGCGCGCAGTACGACGTCGTCGAGGCCGAAGGCCTTGCCCGGGCGCAGCGCCTGGACCGTCAGCCCCGCGGGCGCCGGGTCGCCGCCAGGGAGCAGCACGCGCCCGGTCATCGTGGCGCCGGGCATGAGGCGCAGGCCCACGTCGAAGGTCTGGCCGCCAGCGACGTCGAACGGAGCGGGCTCGTTCGCGGTCTCGGTCGGGTGCTCGCCGCGGACGACGAGCTGGACGCCGGCCGGCACGGTCAGCGGCGGCGCCGCGCCGTCCGCGTCCACTGTGACATCCACCGAGAAGCGGCCCGCGCGCGTCCGGGCGCGCTGTGCGTCGCGGAGGAAGTCGCTCGGCTCTTCGACGCGGACGAGCGTGTCCTCGAGCGCGGCGCCGTTCGTCGCGGGCGAGCGCTGCACCCGGACGGCAACGCGGCCTCCCCGCGCGAGCCGAACCTCGGCCGTGAGCTCTCGCGCGTCGAGCAGCGTCGTCTCGGGCGTCCAGAACCCGTGCCCGGCCGCGTGCAGGAAGACGCGCCCGCTGCCCGACGGAATCTCGAGCTCCGCGCGCCACTCCCCGTCCGCGCCGCGCGTGAGCGGTGCGGCGAACAGCACCCGCGTCTCGTCCGGGATCGAGTCGTCGTTCTCGAGCTCCTCGAAGATGACCTCGGCCACGGGCTGCCGTCGCTCCACTCCGTCGGGCAGCGCGCGCTGCAGGGCCGACAGCGCGTCCTGCCCCGAGAGCATGCTGTCGAAGGCGACGACGAGGGGAGGGTTGCTGGGGCGCGCCGGATCGGGCCAGGCCGCGGTCACCTCGACGACGCGGCGCTCGCCGGGGACGGGCGGCGCGCTCTGCATGAGCTCGGTCGCAGCGGCGACGACGAGCGCGTCGAGCGTGGCGTCCCCGAGACGTGCCACAGCCTCGCGATCGCCCGCTTCGCCGGACGCGTCCTCGAGCTGCGTCACGGCCCCCTGCGACCCGCCCGCGTCCGTCACGTCGGTGCGCGCGGGGTCCTCGGCGACGGCCGCGTCGTCGGGGCCGCTCGTCTGGAAGAGGACGGCGCCCACGATGGCGGCGGCGATGAGGAGGACTGCGACGACGAGGCGCTGGATCGACATGGACGGTGGGACCGGGGGGCCGGGGGCTCTCGGGCGCGGCGGGCGGGTCCTCCGCGTCGCGCTCCGCGGCGCCGTGCGCCGCGGGGGGCGTGCGCGCCTCACGAATGATGCCGCGGTGCGCCGTTCGTGGATCCCCGACCGGGCCGCCTCCGGGGGCACCGCGCCGCTATCATCGCGCGCCATGAGCGTCTCCGACGATCCGAACGGCGCTGCAGGCGCCCCTGATGCGGCCGCAGGCGACGCCCCTTCGCCGGGTCTCGGCGGATCGGGCGCCCGCGCCCCCGACGCTCTGGCTCCCGTGGCGCTCGGGCTGCACCACGTCGCGATCGCCGTGCCGTCCATCGCGGACGCGCGCGGGGTCTACGAGGACGCCCTCGGCATGGTCGCCAAGGGCGGCGTCGAGCACGTGGCGGACCAGCGCGTCGACGTCCTCGTCCTCTTTGCCGGCACCCAGCGCATCGAGCTCGTCGAGCCCGCCGCGGAGGACAGCCCGATCTCGAAGTTCCTCGAGCGCTCCGGCGGCCGCGCCGGGCTGCACCACCTCGCGTGGCGCGTCGCCGACTGCGCCGACGCGATCGCGCGCGTCCAGGCGGCGGGCGCGCAGATGATCGACACGGCGCCGCGACCGGGCTCCCACGGCACGACGATCGCCTTCGTGCACCCGCGCTCCACGGGCGGCGTCCTGATGGAGCTCGTCGAGGACCCCGCCTTCGACGGCTGAGTCGACCCCGCATCGAACACTCCCGCTCTCCGGAACCGGACCGCCGCGACGCGCGCTCCGGCCACCGAGGACGGCCCCACGAACGACCTGAGAACGCATGACCATCGACGCCACCCCCGACGGCACAAAGGCCCCCGCCCACCCGCTGAAGCGCCTCGACGAGATGCGCGCCCAGTCCCTCGAGGGGGGCGGCCAGCGGCGCATCGACGCGCAGCACGCGAAGGGGAAGATGACCGCGCGGGAGCGCGTCGACTTCTTCCTCGACGAGGGGTCGTTCACCGAGCTCGACCGGTTCGTGACGCACCGCTGCACGGACTTCGGCATGGAGTCGCAGAAGATCCTCGGCGACGGCGTCGTCACGGGCCACGGCCGCGTCGACGGCCGCCCCGTCTACGTCTTCAGCCAGGACTTCACGGTCTTCGGGGGCAGCCTCTCCGAGACGCACGCCGAGAAGATCTGCAAGGTCATGGACCTCGCGCTCAAGGTCGGCGTGCCCGTCGTCGGGCTCAACGACTCCGGCGGCGCGCGGATCCAGGAGGGCGTGTCGAGCCTCGGCGGCTACGCCGAGATCTTCCGCCGCAACGTGCACTCGTCGGGCGTCATCCCGCAGCTCTCGGGCATCCTCGGCCCCTGCGCCGGCGGCGCCGTCTACAGCCCTGCGCTGACCGACTTCGTCGCGATGGTCAGCGGCAACTCCTACATGCACATCACCGGGCCCGACGTGGTCAAGACGGTGACGCACGAGGACGTGACGAGCGAGGACCTCGGCGGCGCGTCCGTGCACAACGAGCGCTCGGGCGTCGCGCACTTCTCTTCGCCGGACGACAAGAGCTGCCTCCTGCTGCTGCGCAAGCTGCTCTCGTACCTGCCGCTGAACAACGCCGAGGAGGCGCCGTACGTTCCCACCGACGACCCGTCGGACCGCGAGGACGAGGCGCTCGATTCGATCGTCCCCGCCGACCCGCAGAAGCCCTACGACATGCGCCAGGTGATCGAGCGCGTCGTCGACGCGGGCTCGTGGCTCGAGGTGCAGGAGGGCTGGGCGATGAACATGCTCGTCGGCTTCGCGCGCCTCGGCGGGCGGACGGTCGGCATCGTCGCGAACCAGCCCTCGGTGCTCGCGGGCTGCCTCGACATCGACGCGTCCGAGAAGGCCGCGCGCTTCATCCGCTTCTGCGACGCGTTCAACCTGCCCGTCGTCACATTCGAGGACGTCCCCGGCTTCCTCCCGGGCACCGCCCAGGAGCACGAGGGCATCATCCGGCGGGGCGCGAAGCTGCTCTACGCGTACTGCGAGGCGTCGGTCCCGCTCCTGACCGTCATCACGCGCAAGGCGTACGGCGGCGCGTACGACGTCATGGCGTCCAAGCACGTCGGGGCGGACGTCAACGTCGCCTGGCCGGGCGCGATGATCGCGGTGATGGGGGCGGCGGGCGCCGCGAAGATCATCCACCGGCGCGAGATCCAGGGCTCGGACGACCCCGCGGCGACCGAGGCGCAGCGGGCGGCCGAGTACGAGGAGACCTTCAACAATCCGTACCGCGCCGCGGCCCGCGGGTTCGTGGACGACGTGATCGAGGCACGCCGTACCCGGCCGTACCTCATCCGCTCGCTCGAGCTCCTGCGGACCAAGCGGGAGCAGCGCCCGACGCGCAAGCACGGGAACATCCCGCTCTGACGCCCCGCCGCGGGCAGGCGTCCCGGCCCCTCGGCCGAGGTCGCCGCTCGCAGGCGCTTCCGCGCGCCAAGCGCTTGGAAGAGGGCCGCGGGGGGCCTACGGGACCCCTCGCGCGCCCGGACTCCGGCCCGAAGGCCCGAGACGCCCGATATTCCGGTTCGAGGGGCGCCCCCTCGGCCGCCGCCGCTATCCTCTTCGCCCCATGGATCTGACCCTTCCGCAGCGTCTCCAGCAGTCCGTCCAGGGCTCGTTCGCGAAGACCGCGCTCCTCCAGAAGCGCGTCCGTGAGCTCATCCGGGGCGCTTCGCCCCTCGTCGAGACCCGCGAGTCGAACCCGATCAAGATCGCCTTCCTCGAGATGGAGCGCGGTCTGATCGAGCTGATCCCGGACGAAGAGTCCCAGCCGCCGGCGCTCTGACCGCCGCCCCCGGCGGAGGCCACGCGGTGGCGCCCGACAGCGCTGGATCGTCCGAGGCACCGGCCGCATCGCGCGTCGGCCGTCGGGAATCCGCGTCCGCTCCGCGCCGTGAGCTCCCGCTCGCCGAACGCGGTGGGTGGGTCGAGCTCCTGCGCGCGCCCGCTGCGCTCTTTGGCGTGGTGGCGCGCGTCCGGTCGGGCCTCTATCGGCGCCGCGTGCTTCCCTCCTACGACGTCGACGCCGCCGTGGTGTCGGTCGGCAACCTGAGCGCGGGCGGCACGGGCAAGACGCCGATGACGGCGTGGATCGTGCGGGCGCTGCTCGAGCGCGGGCTCGTGCCCGCGATCGTCAGCCGGGGCTACGGCGCGTCCGACGGCGCGTCGAACGACGAGGCGCGCATGCTGCACGAGCTGTTCCCGACGGTCGCGCACGTGTCCGACCGCGACCGGGTCGGCGCCGCGCAGCGCGCCGTGGACCAGGGCGCGGACGTCGTCGTGGTCGACGACGGATTCCAACACCGGCGGCTCGCCCGCGACCTCGACGTCGTACTCGTCGACGCGCTGCGTCCGTTCGGGCTGCCGCGTCCGTCGCGCGGAACGCAGGCGCCGCACGTCGAGGCGATGCTGCCGCGCGGGCTGATGCGCGAGCCGCTGTCCGCGCTGGCCCGGGCCGACGTCGTCGTCGTGACGCGCGCGGACCGCGTCGACGCGTCGGAGCTCGACGCGCTCCTCGCGCGCCTCCGGAGCGCGGCCCCGGGCCGCCCGATCGCGACGGCGGTACACGCGCCGGTGCGCCTGCGCGCGCGCCGCCCGGTGGGGGACAACTACGAGGACCGTCCGCTGGCCGAGCTCGCGGGGCTCGAGGTCGACGCGTTCAGCGGCATCGGCAATCCGGGCGCGTTCGAGGCCACGCTGCGCGCGCTCGGCGCGACCGTCGTCGAGCACCGCGTCTTCCCCGACCACCACGCCTTCGCGCCCGACGAGCTGCGCGGGCTCGGGACCGAGCGCCCGGTGGTGACGACGGCCAAGGACGCAGCACGGCTGGCGTCGGGCGCGCCGCCGCACATGCTCGTCGTCGACGTCGAGCTGCGCTTCCTCACGGGCGAGGACGAGCTGCGCGCGGCGCTGATGAGTCTTCCGGTGCGCGGCCCCGACCACCGGCGCGCGGCGCTGCACGGGGGCGTCCATGGCTGACCGCCCGCGCACCGATGCGCCCGCGCTCGAGCACGTCCGCGACTTCGATGGCGTGCGGCTGGAGGTCCGCGGCTCCGAGTGGCCCGTCGAGGTGGCGCCGTTCCGCGACGAGCGTTTCCGGTCGCTGTGGCACCGTCTGCAGTACCACGCGCTGCGCGCGTCGCAGCGCGGGACGCTCCTGCTGCCGCGCCTCCTCCAGCGCGGCATCACGCGCACGGTGGCCGGCACGGCGCGGGCGCTCGACCGCCGTCACCGCGACGCCGCGCGCGACTTCATCCGCACGGCGCTTCCGGACGCGAGCCCCGAAGAGCTCGACCGGCTCGACCGCACCGCGTGGCGCCATCTCGTGCGCGTGGCGCTCGTGTCCGAGGGCGTGACGCCGCGGCTCATGGGTTCGCGCCTCGGCGACCACTACGACGTACACATGGCGCCGGAGGTCCGCGAGGTGCTGGCCGAGGACCGCGGAGCGCTCCTCGTCACGGCGCACTGCGGCTACTGGGAGGCCTCGTGCCCCGGCGTGAACGGCGTCGGATTCCGCCCGACGTACGCCATCGGCAAGGCGCCGAGGAACGACTTCGTCGCGCAGCACATCCAGCGCATGCGCGAGAGCCAGGGTATGCGGCTCATCGCACGCGCCGGCGCGATGGCGACGGTCCCGCAGGCCGTCCGCGCGGGCGCGCACGTCGGGATGCTCCTCGACCATCGGCCGCGGCAGAAGCCGGTCTTCGCGCCCTTCTTCGGGCGCATGGCTGGCTGCGACCGCAGCGCGGGCGTCCTGATCCGGCGTGTCGGCGCGCCGCTCGTCTTCTACGGCTGCTACTCGAGCCCCGGCGGCGACCCGCTGTCGGACTGGCGCTTCGAGCTCCGCTTCCCCCGCGTGATCCGCCCGGAGGAGCTCGCCGGGAAGGACCCGGTGGCGATCGCGACCCTTGTGAACCGCGAGCTCGAGGGGCTGATCCTGCACCGGCCGGACGAGGTCTTCTGGCTCCACGACCGCTACCGGGGGGCCGAGGCGAAGGCGGCCGCAGCGGCCGCCGGAGCGGCTGGAGCGGCGGCGGCCGCCGCCGAGGCGACCGTACCGGGCTCCGGCGCTCAATCGACGCCGGGCGAAGGTCGATGAACGTCCTGAGAAGCACGCCCCCGCCCGCCCCGTGACCTGGGGGCCCCGATCCACGACACTGCGTCTCACCACCGCGTCCTGGCGCCGACCTCAGCCGGACTCCCGCGGCGCCTCCCCGACCCCATGACCGACGACCACCACCCGTTTCCCCGCATGCGCGACGTCGCGCTCTACCCGCTCGACTCGCGGGAGAGCCTCGTCACGACGGAGGACTTCTGCGAGGTCCCCGACCCGCTGCCGGGCTTCGGCGCCTTCGTCGACGCCCTGCCGGACATCTACGCGGGGACGCACTTCAAGGATCTCGTCGGGCGCATCGTCGCCGCGCGCCTGGCGGGCAAACCCGTCGCCATGGCGATGGGGGCGCACGTGCTCAAAGTCGGACTCGCGCCGCTCGTCATCGATCTGATGGAGCGCGGCGTCGTCACCCACGTCGCGCTCAACAGCGCGGGGGCGATCCACGACTTCGAGCTCGCCACCGCCGGGCACACGTCCGAGCGCGTCGATACGCAGCTGCCGGCTGGCACGTTTGGCTTCGCCGACGAGACCGGACGCGGCATCGCAGAGGGAGCGCGCCGCGGCGCGCATCCGGACGCCGGCGAGGAAGCGGGCCTCGGCCGCGGCCTCGGGCGCATGCTCCTCGAGCGCGACCCGAAGAACGTCCGCCTGTCCGTGCCCGCGAACGCGGTGCGGCTCGGCGTGGGCGTGACGTGCCACGTCTCCGTCGGCGCCGACATCGTCCACATGCACCCCGCGTGCGACGGCGCGGACCTGGGCGCCGCGGCGCTCGCCGACTTCCAGCACGTCTGCCGGACGGTCAGCACGCTGGGCGCGGACGCCGAGGGCGAGCCCGGCGGCGTTTGGCTCAACGTCGGCTGCGCCGTGATCCTGCCCGAGATCTTCCTGAAGGCGGTCAGCGTCGCGATCAACCTGGGCGAGGACCTCGGAGCCATGACGACGGCGAACCTCGACATGATCCGCCAGTACCGCGCGGAGACGAACGTCGTGCGGCGCCCGCCCGGGACCGGACTCACGCTCGTCGGCCAGCACGAGCTGCTGCTGCCGCTCCTGCGCATGGCCGTTCTCGCGAAGCTCCCCGATGGACGCGTGCCGGGCGACTCCTCGAGCTGACGCGCGACGCCCTAGTCCCCCCCCGCACACCCCGCCCTGCCCCCTCCCGGCCCGCTCTTCTCCCCGAGGCGGAACCGCCCCTCCACCCGCGTGCACGACACCCACACCCTCAAGGCCATCCTCGAAGGACTCGGCCGACCGCGCGTCGCCGTCATCGGCGATCTCATCATCGACCGCTACGTGTCGGGTGACGTGAGCCGGATCTCGCCCGAGGCGCCGATCCCGGTCCTCGCGGCGCGCTCGAACGAGCTCCGCCTCGGCGGCGCGGGCAACGTCGCGGCGAACCTACGCGCGATGGACGCCGAGGTGACGATGGTGGGCGTCGTCGGCGACGACGGCCACGGCCGCGCGATGATCGAGATGTTCGAGGCGGGCGGCGTCGCGACGAGCGGTGTGCTCAAGGACCCGACCCGGCCCACGATCGAGAAGACGCGCATGATGAGCGGCGTGCAGCAGATGCTGCGCGTCGACTTCGAGGACGTCCGCGACCTCGACGGCGCGACCCACGATGCGATGCTCGAGCAGCTCGAGCGCGTCGTCGACGAGTCCGACGCCGTCGTCCTATCCGACTACGGCAAGGGCACGCTCACGCGGCCCGTCATCGAGGCCGCCGTGCGCGCGGCGCGCGCGAAGGGGATCCCGATCCTCGTCGACCCCAAGGGCTCGGACTTCGCCAAGTACAGGGGCGCGACCCTCGTTACGCCGAACCGCAAGGAGGCGGAGGGCGCGCTCGGTCGCCCGATCGCGTCGCTCGACGACCTGCCCGGTGCCGCGGACGAGCTGATCGAGACGGCGGGCCTCGACCTCACGCTCATCACCCTCGGCGCGGAGGGCATCTACTTCAAGACGCGCGCCGGCACGGACGCGCCGGTCACCGAGGGCCGCATCCCGACGCAGGCGCGCGCGGTCTTCGACGTGACGGGCGCGGGCGACACCGTCGTCTCGCACCTCGCGTTCCATCTCGCGCTCGGCGTCGAGCTCGAGGCGGCGGTCGCCCTGGCGAACCACGCCGCGGGCATCGTCGTCGCCAAGCTCGGCACGCACTCGGTCACGCGCGCGGAGCTGTTCGACCGGCTGATGGAGAGCCTCCCGCACGAGGGCAAGGTCGTGCCGCGCGACGGCATCGGCGCCGTGGTCGAGGGCCTGCGGCGCCAGTCGAAGCGCATCGTGTTCACGAACGGCTGCTTCGACGTGCTGCACGCGGGCCACGTCGAGTACCTGCGCTTCGCGCGCTCGAAGGGCGACGTGCTGGTCGTCGGCGTGAACGACGACGAGAGCGTTTCGCGCCTCAAGGGCCCGACGCGCCCGGTCAACGGGCTGGCCGACCGCATGACGGTGCTCGCCGCGCTGGAGTCTGTGGACATCGTGCTGCCGTTCACGGAGGACACGCCGGAGAACCTCGTGCGCGACGTGACGCCGGACATCCTCGTCAAGGGCGAGGACTACAAGGACAAGCTCGTCGTCGGCGCCGACTGGGTCGAGTCCCACGGCGGCCAGGTCGTGCTCGCGCCGTTCCTGGCGGGACGCTCGACGACGACGATGCTCGAGCGCGCGCGCTCCTCGGAGAACAGCTAGGGGGCGAGCGATCGAGCCCGCGCCCCCCGGTGGCGGACCCGCCGCGGGCGGGGACCGCGGAGGCCCGGGGGGCGGCACGGGTGGAGCCGCGGGTGGAGTCGACGGGCCGGGCTCGGTCGAGAGCTCGATCGAGGGCGCGGCCGACGGCGCTCGCGCCAGGACGGCGTCCGCGTCCGGCGGCGTGACCGAGCCCCGATCTGGTCGCCCGCGGCGCGGCCGCGGCCCGCTGCTCCTGCTCTCCGCCGCCGCCATCGCCTTCGTCGGTGCGATCTGCGGCATCGGTGGGGGACTCTTCGCAGTGCCGCTCCTGCACTACGTCTTCCGCCTCGGCTTGCGCGCCACCGTCGCGACGTCGCTCTGCCTCGTGTGGGCGAACGCGCTGGCGTCGACCGGCGCGGAGCTCCTCCACGCGGAGAGCGCGTTCGAGTGGCGCGTGGTGCTGCCGCTCGTCGGCGGCGCCCTGGTCGGCGCGCAGTTCGGCTACCTGGCGTCGATCCGCCTGCCGCAGCGCGCGATCAAGGGCATCTTCGCGGCGGTGATGGCGGCGGCGGGCCTGCGCCTCCTGCTGGCCGCGTCGGGCTCGGCCGAGGGCACCGCCTTCCCTATCGAGTACGGGGTCCCGCGCGCGTCGGCCGTGGCGGCGATCGGAGTGCTCGCGGGCGCGGCGTCGCCGCTGCTCGGCATCGGCGGAGGGCTGATCGTCGTGCCCGGGATCCTGCTCGTGCTGCCGGAGCTCGGAATGCTCGGCGCGCGGGCGGCGGCGCTCGGCAACGCGGTGGTGACCTCGTCGCGCTCGATCCAGCTCTACGCGAAGGAAGGAGCGATCGACTGGAAGCTCGCGCGCTGGATCGTCGTCGGAGCGTTCGCGGGCGCGACGCTCGGCGTGCAGGTGGTGCACCTGGAGGGCGCGGCGGCGCTGGGGCGCAGTGCGCTGTCATTCCTGCTGGTGGTGACGGCGCTCCGGATGGGGTGGGACGTGGTGCGGATGGGGCGGGGCGGAGCTGCGGCATCAAGTCCTTAGGGCGTCCGAGATCGCCCCCCCTCGAGTCTCTATTGGATGGCGCTCATCGAGCCGTACGTCGTTCATGCTTCCGTGTTCACCGACTCCGGTTGCTCGTACCACTCGCTGCCACCCCGCCCGACGTAGAACTAGCTAGGCGAAGCGAGTCTGGTGAGCCCCAGGACTTGAGGCTGACGTCGCTCGCCGGTGCTAGTCGGGCCCGCCGCCCGGACCGTTCGACTGGGCCATGCGGGTCCATCCTCGTCGCCCTCGGGTGTTCGAACTCTACGAATCTGGCCGCCGCGCACTCCGACACGAGCGGGCTGATCCGATCGGAGCGTGCGCGCCCGAGGCGCGTCAGGCGACGCACACGGGGCTGTTCAGGTCGGTGACCGGGACGGGAGGAAACGAGGCGCGTACGGTCTTGGCCGGGGCCCAGTTCGAGCGAGACGGACTGCTGAGGTGTTCACCTAAGATGTGTGCCATGCAACGGAATCGGCTTCGGAATGGAGTGCTTACCGGTCTACTCGTCCTGATCCAGTCCCCGCTCGTCTGGGAGTTCGGCACCGACGAAGCCGCCGTCGAAGCCAGCTCGACTGCCGCACTCCACGAGCTTGGACAGCAGGGGCAGAGCAGCGCGTGTGCCTCGGGCTCGAGCCTCATCGATTCGCTTGACGAGCTGCTTTCTCACCCCCCGGGTGGCGTGCCGGCAGACCTGTGGGGGCCGCTCGACACGCTATGTCGGTGTGTCCGGAGCGATCGAGACTTTCAGGAGGACGCGCGGCTCGTCGAACGCTGCCTTCGCCAGATGGCGACTCACCTCGACACGCTGGCGACCCCGGGACATCGCGGATTCGTTGTCACGCAAATGGAGCGGATCGCGAGATCCCACGGCGCATTGGCACTTGGGACAGAGCTTTTCGCCGAACGTGAGGATCCAGCGAACGAGCCACTTGAGGTTCTTCGGCTACACGCTCGGTACTCGAAGGCACGTCTCATGAGACTGAGCAGACCCGGCGCGCCTGCTGCCATGGCCATCCACGAGGAGATGATTGACTCGCTCGTGCCAAACGGAGACGACGACGCCTTTTCTGTGAGCATGCGTGGCTATCTCCAAGACTGCTCACGGCAGGAGAGAATCCTCTGCCTGCTCGATCTCGGCCTCGTCCGGGAAGCTGCGAAGCTCGTGAGGAGAGTCGATCCGGAAGGCACGAGCCTCGAGTCCGCGGTGGTCGATCTTCTACGGGGTCAGTACCGGGCCGCGCGCGCTAAGTACGAGTCTCAGCTGAGCCGCACGCAGACTCCTGCGAACAGGGCCGTACGATTGGTTCGATACGCGGAGGCGTTGAGTGGGCTCGGCGAGATGGAACTCGCGGTTGCCGCCTTGAGCGAGGCGCTGGACGAGCCATCCCTCGGTGCCGAAGCTCGCGCCGGGGCTCGTGTCGACCTCGCCCGCCTGCGGCTTCGGATGGGGGAGTCCGACTTGGCTCGCGCCGAACTCGAGCGTATCGATCGCTCCGCCCTCGTCCCTCTCAATCGAGTGCGGTTCGCGCTCCTGCGCGAACGGTGCGAGAACGACCAGGTGAACTCAGAGCGTCGGCTCGCGGACGTGCGTAACGCTTTCGTCGACTGGATCGCGAGGTGGGCCGAATCGCCCCTGACCGAACAGGGGATCGAATTTCTCGATTCGCGTCTTCGTGCGCCGGTCCTCGCTCAGGTCATCGAGGCTGAGATCCAGAGGGGAGATGGCGAACAACGTGCGCTCAAGCATCTCATCCATGCGCAGTCTTGCGGGACCCTGGCAAGGCGACTCCGGCTCGGACACCTTGACACCGACATTCTCAGAGCACATCTAGGGGCAACGGAGGCTGGCCTCCTCGCGGTCGTGCCGGGCGATGACCGCGCGATCGTCTTCTTGGTCGATGGATCTGGGGCAACCAGCTACACGGTGTCCGCGTCTAGGATCCGGCGATTTGACTCCGAGATCACGCAGATCTTTGATGGGAGAACGGCTGAGGCTGCTGCAGAGTTCACAGAGCGTTGTCGAGTCCTCGCGGACGAACTGATCCCTCGGGAAGTCCGAGCCCGCGTTCTGAAGTGGCGCTCCATCCGTGTGACCGGACTGGCGCAGGTCGCGTCGCTCTCTCCGGAACTGCTTCGTCTTGACGGCGATTGGCTAGGCACGCGGATTCCGTGCGCAACCTGGCCCTCTATCGTCGTAGGGCATTTCTTGGAGACCGAACGGAACTCTCCTGCCGAGGGGATGCATGCCTTGATCGCCACTGACGTATCAGGGGAGACCCTCGCATTCAGTCCGTCTGATTGGACTGCGCTCGAATCGGCATTTGGCGGTCCCCAGGCTGTCCGGCGCGATGCAGAGGCCGTTCTGGACAGTGTCCCAACTGGGCGCCTCGACTTGCTCTACATCCACTGCCACGGTGGGCTCGATCTAAGCGTGCCAAGGCCATCAATCCTTCGGCTTGCGGATAGCGTCGACGCGAGAAAGATCGAACGAACGTGGGATGAGAGACGCTCCGCACGCGTCGTCGTCCTAGCAGCCTGTCGAGCTGGACGCGAGGAGCGCCGCTTGGGTGAGGACGGTGCATCGAGCTTGACTGGCGCGTTTTTCGTCGCTGGAACGGCGACCGTCCTCGCGGCGAGGGAGGACTTGTATCACGAGCCAGCAAAAGCGCTTATTCGATCGTTCTCGCATCACCTAGGGGAAGGCCACTTCGTGGGAGAGGCGCTGAGGCGTGCACGTGCGCGGCTGCTCGCGGACGGTTTCGATCCCAGGGACGTCGGTGTGATGTCGCTGTTCGGCGCCATCCGGTAGAGGGCCAGCTATTGATGGTCTCCCCCTCCGACTCGATCGCACGATCCATAGCGCCAGTAGTGCAACCGGGCCCTGCCCGTCCTTTGTTGGACGCACGGGGCCCGGCCACCCTGCGAATCGTCAGGCACGGAGCCTGCTCACTCGCTCGACGATCAGAAGCCCGGCGGCGAGCCCGATCCAGGCGTGCCTGTCCATCCGCCGCCCGGGGGCGGCGGATCGTCATCCGGCGGGTTCAGTCCAATGCTGTTTGTCCGCAGTGACGTGTAGATTTCCGTCATCGGGAAGCCGAATCGCTGCGCCGGCCCCGCAGTGACAGGGATCCCTCCTGCGTCGAGCGTGACGCCGCGACAGATGAAGGTGCCGTAGTCGTTGGGCGTGAAGTTGAGTCCGGCAATCGGAAACTCCATGTCGAACGCTTGGGATTGGGATCCAGGGACAGGAAGGATGAGTCGTTCCAGGGTCGGCTCGCGGCCAGGGAGCCAGAGCTCGACAAGAACGTGCGTCATCCCACTCGTTTGGACCGCTGGCATGTTGTACATGTGCAGGGAGGCGATCGCATTCCCACTTGCAGTCCCAGGCTGCGTGGCCACGTTCTGGGTCTCGTCCCCGGTTTGTCCTGCGGGCGGCAACTGCACAAGTGGGCTCGTCGCGATCTGACTTACGCGCCTGTTCAGGTGGGCGATTGCAGTGTCGGTCCCGGACTCTCGTTCAACGTAGATGTCTACGTCGCCATCGTTGTCGAAGTCCATGAGGAGAAGGCCGGTCAGACCGCTGTTCGCGACTCCATTGAATTCCGCGGACGGGAAGACAGGGTAGTGCGTGAACGAGGCACCGGAGCCGTCAGAGATGTTTCGCCAAGTGTCGACCTCCTTGGCGACGATCACGAGATCGTCTCCAGGCCCGCCCGCAGCCTCGCCGGCTGCGATCTCCGTCACGGTATCCGCGGTGAGGAAGACCCTGGGTTCCGCTGGCCCACTCGCCCGATAGACACCAAGTTCCGAGCCGACTGGGCCCATGTCGTGGACCACGGCGAGTCCATCACCGCGCGAGTCGCTGATCGAAGCCGCGCAGAGGGCGTTGTCCATGAAGAAGTCGACGTCGAAAGACGTGAGCAGCGCGCCCTGCGAGCGAAGGTAGAAGACCGCTGTAGAAAACAGGATCGCGACTTCGTCTTGAGGCGAGGCCGTATCACGGTCTGTCGCATGAATCGAGATCGCTGTGGCGGGAATACTACCTGCCGCGAGCTCCGTGAAACCACTCGTGCTGATCGTCCCCGCCCGGACGATCGAGTTGCCGTTGGCGTCGAGGAAGAGGCCCATAATCTCGCTTTCGGCGCCAGGGAATACGTTGGCGACCATCAACTGCTTCGCCTTCGCCCACTGACTCGTGCCACTTACGGCAACCGGGCTGTAGTTGCCCGTCGCGTTGTCGCGGACCCAGCGCACGAGCCCCAGTTCGGTCGAGGCAATGGCGTCCGCGTACCGATTGGACTCGATGTTGAAAGTCGAGCACGCGAAGGCTTCGGTGTGCCCGGACGGCAGCGGCAACTCGAACTGGATGTTGGCATAGGAGGGGCCGACGATGAGGACGGCCATACCGTCCATGACCGCGACCACGTCAGGGATGAGGTCATTCGTGACTTCTCCTGACGCGACGTCGGTCGTTGCTGCTTCGATCAGCGGGAACTCGTACACCCGATCCATCGGGTTGCCGTAGATGATGAATCCGCCTGTGTCGATCTGAGCGGCAGCCGTTCCCGTCAACGACAGGGCGAGCGCGATGGAGAGGGGTTTGGAAGGATGCATGGTCTGTCTGTGTGTCTGAAACGGGCCGGGACGGCGGGAATACCCACCTCGGCCGTACATGGGGAGTGCATCGGCGCGGACGGGGCGCCACACGATCCGGAAGAAAATTGCAGCGTCCGTGATTTGCCGCAGCACCTGTGGCAGAGCACGCTGGCATCGGCACAGCACCGCGTGGTGGGTTCTTCATCAGCGACACACCGCCGCGACATGCCTGCCATGCATTCACGCACCGTGACTTCAGAGACTCCGAAGAGAGCCAGGTTCCGCCCCGAGGTGGACCGCGCGCTTGTCGCGCGTCTGCAGCGGGGAGACCCCAGCGCGCAGGACGCGCTCGTCGAGCGGCTCGTCTGTGTCCCGAAGCTGGTCCGCATCCGGCTTCGGCGGCACGGCGTGCGGCCGCAGGCTCATCTCGTCAGTGATATCTCTCAGGAGGTGTTTACCCTCGTGTGGGCGCACCTCGACCGCTACCGCGGGGACGCTCCGCTCGAGGCCTGGGTCCACGGCTACGTCGTCCGCGCGACCGCGGCGACGGTGCGGCGGGCGCGGGACCCGCGCGCCTCCGCCAACCTGGAGGCGATCGAGGAGCCCGAGCAGCCGCAGGACCCTGCGAACGACGAGCTCGAACTCAGCAACGCGGTCGAGGGCCTCCTCGGTCGCCTGCGCCCCGAGGACGAGCGGGTGATCCGGCTGCGCTACTTCTCGAAGCTCGGCCACGCTGAGATCGCGGAGACGATCGGCATCGGCGAGCGCGCGGCGCGCGGCCGGTTCCAGCGTGCCATGGACCGGCTGCGCGAACTCGCACAGGGAGCGGAGGGACTGGACCGATGATCCACGGGAACGATCGAAGCGACGGGCCGACCGAGCCGCTCGAGGACGCGCTGCTGCGCGCCGCGCGCGAGGCCGACGAGGACCTGCGCGCGCTCGAGGCGGCCGACACGTCCGACGAAGACGAGGCGATCCTCGCGCTGGCCCGCGACGGCGCCGGGCGCGCGGTGCGTGATCTCGCGGCCCGGAGCCTGGCCGACGGAGACTCGGCCGCGGGGGGCGCGGGGTCCGCGCGCGCCGAGGCCGACCGGCGCTGGGGCCGCGGGCGGGTCCTCGCCATGGTGGGGGCTGCGGCCGCAGTGGCCGCGGCGGTGGTGCTGCTCGTGCGCATCCCGCCCACGGGCGGGGGCGACCCGGTCGACCCCAACGCCGACCTCGGCCCGACGCTGAACAACGACGCGCAGCCCGTCCGGCTGCTCGAGTGGACGGACGCGCAGATCGTGCTCGATCTATGGCCCGACGCCGGCGGTGCCGAGCTCGAAGCGGGTGCGCTGGACGTCGTCGTGACGGCGGCGGGCGGGACCGAGCTGGCGCGCGACGGCGGGCTGTTCGATCCGCGGTTCGTCGTACCGCTCGACGGCGGCGGTGCGGTCGATGAGATCGAGGTCGAGGTGACGCTCACGCTGGACGGCGCGGAGATCGACACGCACACGGCCAGGCTGAAGCGTTAGTGCAGATACGGTGCCAGGATCACCAGCAGCTTGAGAAGCAGCCGGGGTCGTGTGCGTGTCGATCTCCGCGCCGTCCAGCGTGAGCGTCACCTCGACCTCGATCTCATCGACCGCACCGCCGCCGTCG
>JBCBNC010000017.1:0-125845 GCA_039821985.1 Planctomycetota bacterium | reverse complement strand
GGGCGCCGTGCCCCGCGCGGCCCAGTCGCGGCGTGTGCATAACCGGTGCCAGCAACACCCCCAGCGCTACACCCACCCCGGCACGACCATTCAATGCACGTCCCTGCCTGCTTCTAGCGCTGCTGGTGATCCTGGCACCGTATCTGCGCGGCGCGAGCGCCGGGCGGAGGTGGGGGATCAGCGGCGCTCGACCGTGTACTCCATGCCGAACTCACCGCTGAACGCGGCGTTGGCTTCGATCTCCTGGCCCATGTTCATGTTGCCGTCGACGTCGACCTGGAACTCACCGGCCATGTTGATGCTGGAGAGGTAGCCCGCGCCCAGGTCGAAGGTGGCGACGCCGGTCATCTCGGCGGTCATCGTCATGCCGGCCTCGGCGGGCGGCAGCTGGCCGGCCTCCTCGGGCATGGCCTCGGCGACGAGGCCCATCAGGTCGTCGATCGAGCAGGTGATGGTGACCTCGTACTCGATCGTCGCGACGCCTTCCTCGACGCCGGTGACGGTGCCGGTGGCCTCGAGCTCGGTCGCGTCCATGAACGCGCCCATCATCGCCTCCATGGCGGCGGCGGCCTCGGGCTCGACGTCGCTGCTGTCCATCGCGGACATCATCTCGCCCATGAGCTCTTCCCAGTCCGGGCTGACCTCGAAGGGCGCGCCCTCCTCGACCGGCTCCGTCGGGAGGATCATGTCGAGGTGGTTCCGGTGCGAGAACTGGAGCAGCTCGGCGTCGCCGAGGGGCTCGGCGTCCTCGGTGATGTCCTCGCGCTTGATCTCGCCGTCCTCGTCGATCGTGATTTGGACGGTGTGCCCGACGCCGGGCATGTCGACGGTCTCGTCGAAGTCCTCGCCCTGGCCCATCGCGTTGACCGAGCCCGTGAAGCCGACCTCGGCCTCGTCCATGGTCACGGTGAGCTGCGAGATCTTCCCGTCGCGGACGCCCTGGACCACCTCGACGAGCACGGTCGTGCCCTCGGCCTCCATGCCGCCCTCGACCGCGCCGCCGAGCTGGTCCTGCCCGTCGACCATGACGGCGACCTCGTCGATGTCGCCGGTCATCGTGAAGGACTGGCTGATGTCGTAGGTCTGGCCCGCCTCGTAGCGCGGGGTGAGATCGATCTTGTCCTGGGCCGGACCGTTCGAGACGGCCAGGGGAGCCAGCGGGAGAGTGCAGAGGAGGATCGGAAGGGTGGTCTTCATGGAATCTCTTGGGTGGGAGCGCCGTGCGCTCCGAGGCGCCGAAGCGCCGGGTCGGCCCCGCGGATCGGGGTGGACGTTCGGGTGTCTGGGTGCGGTCCGGGTCGGAACCCGTGTCGTTCGCCCCATCGGAGGAAGGCGCCGCGGGTCGATCCGGCCAGGCCTGAGATCGTCAGCGGGCGCCCGGGGTCACCGGGGCGGGGCGAGGAGCGACGCGGGAGCGCCGAGATCGCGCTCGGGCGGGGGTATGCGCGGGGCGCGTCAGGAGTGCATCAGATTCCCTGAACATCCCTGACGGAGCGTTCAGGGGGCGCACTGGGCTCGCACGGTGTGGGGGCTCCTGGCGCATTCCCATTGCGCGGGCCCGCTTCGGGCCGAATCGACCGCCGCACGGCCCCGGACGCGGGCCCGGACGCTCGCAAGCCGCGTGTACAGCGACGCTTCGGACCAGGGGCCTCTGCCAGGATCCACACCGTCCGAGCCCAGTGCCTCAGAGGAACCGTCGGGCGCTGCAGGATGTCGCATGGGGTGTCGCCTGCCCGAGCACGCAGGCCGCCGCCGCCCGGCCCACGCCCAGGGACAGCGTGAACCCGTGGCCCCCGGCGCCCGCGCACCAGTGCAGCCCGGGCACCCGCGGGTCCGGACCCAGGATCGGTCGGTCGTCCGGACTCAGGTCCCTGAAGCCCGCCCAGGCAAGCTGGGGTCGGGCCCCCGATCCGGTGTGGCGTTCGAAGGCCCCGCGGGCGCGCGCGACGACGTCGGGGTCGACGCGGTACCGGTCCGCGCCGTCCACGTCGCCGGCGTCGGTCTGGTCGCAGACCGAGAAGAGCCACCGGCCGTCGGAGAGCCTGCGCAGATAGGTGTCGGCCGCGTCGTCCCAGACGGTGGGGGGCGCGTCGGGCGCGCCCGGCAGGGCGTCCGGCGCGTAGCGCAGAAGGTGCCGCCGGGTCGGTCGGAGCGGCAGCGGGGCGCCCGCGGCCGCGCCGAGCGTCCGCGTCCACGCGCCCGCGCTCAGGACCACGTCGTCGAAGGAGAGCGACCCGCCGCCCTCCAGCACGAGCCCGGTCGCCCGACCGTCCGCGAGGCGGACCGCGGTCACGCCGCGGGAGCGTACGAACCGCGCGCCGCGCGCCATGGCGCCCGCCGCGAGCGTCCGCACGAGCCGCGCGCCGTCGATGCCGCCGCCGCCCGCGAAACGGTGCAGGGCCGTGCCCGCGGGCCGGAAGTGCGGGCAGAGGCGCGCGTACGCGTCCGGTTCGAGGGCCGCGCCGGTGCCGTGCTCGCGCGACTCGGCGATCCAGTCCGACCGGTCGTCTTCGCGCGTCGCGACCACGAGCCCGGTCCCGTCCACGAGCGGCGCAACGCCCTCGAGGCCGGCCCGCCGAGGCTCCGCCAGGAGCGCCGCCGCGTCCCGCGCGAGCGCGCGCGTCACGGGGTCGCCTACGGCGGTCCGCAGGATCTCCGCGCTGCGCCCCGTGCTGTGCGCGTCGTGCCGTGGTTCGCGCTCGACGAGCGTGACCTCGACGTCCTCCTCCGCGGCGAGGAACCACGCCACGGACAGTCCCGCCACCCCGCCCCCGACGACGGCGACGCGACGCCGGGCGCTCACGGCGTCCGCTCCGCTTCGCGGGCGACGTCGGGCCAGCGCAGGTCGAGGACGCGCGAGACCGCCGTGAGGACGAGAGCGTGCTCGATCCGTCCCGTGCGGATCGCGTCGACGAGCTCCGCGCGTGGCATTGTGCGCACGACGATGTCCTCGCCGCGGTCCTGTTCGAGCGGGTGCGTCGGCGCGGCGTCGAGCGCCAGGAAGTGGTGGCACCGGTTGTCGTGGAACGCCGGATTCGGGTTCACGGACCCGAGCGGGAACCAGCGCTCCGACGTGTAGCCGGTTTCCTCCCGGAGCTCGCGCGCGGCGGCCACGGCCGGGTCCTCGCCCGGATCGACCATGCCGCCCGGGATCTCGATCGTGTTGTGCCCGGGTCCGAACCGGAATTGCTCGATCACGATGACGTCGCCCGCAGCGTCGAACGCGACGACGTTGACCCAGTCCGGCGTCTCGAGGACGACGCGGTCCATGGTCTCGCCGTTGCGCGGGTTCGTGAGCGTGTCCCAGCGTGACCGGAAGATCCGGTAGTCCGCGCCGACGCGCGAACCGTGCTTCGGCCAGGGGGACGGCGCTGGAGCGGGCGCCGGAACGGAGGGGCCGTCCGCGCTAGGCCGCTCCGCGTCTTGCGGCTCCGAAGGGTCCTTGTGGTCGCTCATACGGTCGTGGGGCGCGGTACGGTAACGCCGATGGACATCCCCGACATGCCGCATTTCGTCCACGAGGGCGCCACGCGCTGGTCCGACGAGGACCGCCAGGGCGTGCTCAACAACGCCGTGTACCTGACGCTCTTCGAGGAGGCCCGCCTCGGCTTCGCCCGGCAGGCCGAGGTCCTCGAGGACGGGTCGTTCCCGTTCCTCCTCGCGGAGACCACGGTGCGCTTCGTGCGCCCCGGCCGCGGGGGCGCGGACGTGCGGGTCGAACTCTCGACGACCCACGTCGGCCGGTCGTCGTTCCACCAGGCCTACCGCGTCCGCGACGCGGCGACGCGCGACGTCTGGGCCGAGGGCACCGCGGTGCTCGTGTGCTACGACCCCGGGACGATGCGCTCGAAGCCGCTCGGGGACGAGCTGCGGCAGGCGCTCGAGGCGCTTCAATAGCAGCGATACGGTGCCGCGCTCGAATCCGCCACTATTTTCAACTTGCGTCCCACTCTACGGGAGGTTGAACCGCCCCGAGACGAGAGGACGCAAGTTGGAAATAGTGGCGGATTCGAACGCGGCACCGTATCGCTCTACCGCTTCCGGAACGCGGCCTCGGTCGGGCGCGCCTCCGGAACGGAGCGCAGCGACTCCTCAAGCCATTCCATCTCGCGCGCCGGGGACACCGGCACGATGAGCTGGCGCCCGGGCCGCGTGTTCCACTCCGCGCGCCACGCGCGGTGCTCGGCGGTGTCCGGGAACGACTCGTCCGGGCCGTAGGGGTAGCCACTCATGCCGTGGAAGGGGAGCGGTTCGACGAACAGCGCCTCGTGGGTGTTCGGGTCGCGGTCCTTCGCCCAGCCGTCGAAGAAGACGAGGTAGTCGCGCTCGAATCCCTCGGGCACCGGCGGGAGCTGCGACGCGTCGAAGCGGATCGTGAGCGTGTCGCCCGACCCCATGATCACGTAGCGGTCGTCGACCTCGCCGAGCAGGGACACGGTCTCGCCGTAGCGCGTGTACCGGCCGGGGTGCTGGTTCCAACGCGGACGCGGCGCCGTGACGCCCCAGTCGAACACGAGCGGCTGGTCCGCACGGTCCGGGATCACCGGGGCGGAGAAGCCGCGCCACCAGAGGTCGGCCGAGCGCGGCTCCAGCGACGTCGTCCAGACCGTCGCGTCGTCGTCGCACGTCGCGATCTCGATCGAGTCCCAGTAGAGCTCCAGCGTCGAGAAGAGCCGGATCCGCGGATCCTCGCGCGGGATGACGTCCGTGACGTCCACGACCATCGTTTTCGTCTTGCCTGCGGGGAAGCCGATGGGCGGCCCCGCCGGCACCCACGTCCCGTCCGGTCCGGGAACCTGGATCATCGGCGGCACGAACTCGACCGACGGCGTGCGCGCCGCCGCCATGTTCACGCTCGCGTCGCTCCAGTAGAACCAGCCGGTCGCGATGAGGCGGAGCTTCTCGGCGCCCGCGAGGTCGCGCGGGTCGAACTCGAGCTCGAGGAAGTGTGGCTCCGCCAGTCCGAGGTACTGGTCGCCCAGGCGCTCGAACGGCCGCGGATGACGTCCGTCGAGCGCTTGGAGCTCGGCGGTCCAATCGGCGCCGTCCGATCCCGTCGCGCGACGCACGCTCGCGGTCTTCTCGACCACGTGCGTGTGGGCCTCGGGGAACGGCGGGAACTTGAAGCGCTCGTTCGGATAGACCGCGGTGCCGACGGGGTGGTCGACGACGTCGAGGCGCGCGCGATCCAGGTATGTCACCTCGCGCAGCTCCTCGGTGAACTGGAGCACGAGGTCGCCGTCCGCGTCGGGCCGTAGCTGGTCGCCGCGCACGAGGACGTACTCGTCGTGGTCGGGCGGGACGAGCATGCCCGGCGCCATCGGCAGTCCGAGCGGGGTGATCCCCAGCACGTCGCTGATGAACACGAACTCGGCTCCGTTCCACGTGTAGAGGAACGGGCAGGAGCCCACGAGGATCTCGGGCTGCTCGCCGAAGGACTCGTTGTCGAGGAAGAACTCGGGCCCGATGGGCACCTCGAGATCCTGCCCCGTCGCACCGTTCGGCCACGTCACGCGCACGACGTCGGCGCCGTCGTTCGATCCAACACCGACAAGCTCGGCCTCGCCGCGCAGGAAGCGGCGCGTGTACGTGTCCTTCGCGCGGACCTCGACGATCGCGCCGACGCCCTGGCGGTTGTCCTTCTGCCCGATGAACTTCAGGTAGATCGCGTTCCCGAATCCGCCCGTCGCGCGCCGCGCGACGATGTCCGCGCCCCGCGCGCGCACGAGCTCGGGCGCGAGCGGAAGGCCAGGACGTGGTCCGTCGACGTCCTGCGCGAAGAGCGGACCGCTCGCGGCGCCGCCCGGGTCCTCGAGTTCGAACGGCAGCGGCGTGGCCGTCCCAACGCCGAGCACGCCCGCGGCGAAGCGCTCCTGTGTACCCCAGACGAGGTCGAAGGACCCGTCGAGGTCGATGTCCGCCGCGACCGGAGCGGAGGCGCCCTCGGGTACGACGTACGGTGTCTCGGTCGTGCGGAACGTGCCGTCGGTGCGCTGCAGGAGCAGCCGCGAGGCCTTCGCGTCCGGGACGAAGAGGTCCGGCCGCGCGTCGCCGTCGAGGTCGGCGATCGCGGGCCGCCGCGAGAGGCCGATCGGCCCGAGGCGTTCGCCCCCGACCTCGCGGAACTCACCGCGGCGCAGCGAGTCGTAGAGGAAGGCGCCGCCGGGGCCGCCGGCGATGAGGTCCACGTCGTTGTCGCCGTCGAAGTCTTCTGCGTCGCACCAGGCGAGCGGCGCGTCCGTGAAGCCGGCGACGTCGGTCGCGTCGACCCACGCTCCGCGCTCGAGCGCCTCGCCCTGCGCATCGACTGCGGCCCCTGCGCCGTCGTTGCGCAGGATGCGTGCGCCGAACGACCCGACGACGAACAGATCGAGATCGCCGTCGTGGTCGTAGTCCACGGTGCAGAGGTCGCGCACCTCGCCGCCGAGCGCCGGCAGCGGGACGGGGGACGGCGACCAGCTCGTCGCGTCCAGGTCGTCCGACTGCTCGGCGAGGGTGAGCGTCTCGCCGGCGCCGGCGACTACGTCGAGCGTGTCGCCGAGGCGGCGCTGACCCAGGTCGAGCGCGCGCGCCGGCCCGCTCACGCCGTCGAGCACGATGGCGGACCGGACGCCCTTGCCGTCCGGGCCCCGCGTCACGACGTGCACGGCGCCGTCCACGATCGCGACGACGTCGGGGCGGCGGTCGCCGTCCATGTCGCGCAGGACGAAGTCGGTCGGTGCGCCGGGCAGCGACGCGATCACCTCGGGGGCGCCGTAGGTCGGCAGCTCGGGCGAGGCCTCGGGGAACGTTCCCGCGGGCGCGGGCGGCTCGACCTTGGCGAGCTCGCCCGGATCGAGCTGGTCCTGGCTCGCCGCCTCGAACTTCTGTTCGAGCTGGAAGTTCCAGAGCTGCAGCCACGTGTCGCGCGATTCCTGCGGCTCATCCGTCGCGATCGAGATGCGGTAGCGCTTGTAGACCGCGGTCACGTACCACTGCAGCCCGTCCTCGATGCCCAGGGCGCAGACCTCCTCGAGGAGATCGCGGACGCGCTGGACCGTCTCCTCCTCCTCGCCCAACTCGCCGTCGTAGAGCGCCTCCGCGAGGCCGATCTTCGAAGGCGCGTCGTCCGGTACCCGCTCGAGCACGCGCTCGAACAGCTCGGCCGCCTGGTCGGGCTCTCCGAACAGCATCGCGATCCGCGCCTGCGTGTAGAGCACGCTCGGCTCGTCCGGGCTGACCTCCGTCGCGCGGTCCATGGCTTCGATCGCCTCGTCCAGCTCGCCCTGCTGCAGCGCGATCTGTGCGCTGGAGACGAAGTCACGCGGCGCGGGCTCGTCCAGCTCGAGCAGCGGCGCCAGCGCGCTGCGGGCGTCGTCCCACTGCTCCTTCGCGAAGAAGACCGCGGCGCGTTCGCGGGCGAGCGTCGCCGCGGAGGTCTCGGGGTCGACGCGGCGCGCGGCGCTCGGGTCCGCGGCGCCCTCCGTGTCGTCGTCGCCGCACGCGCCGAGCAGACCGGCGGCGGCGAGGAGCAGTGCAGTGCGAGCGGCCCGGTGGGGAGCGCGGGCCGCGCGGGTGCGCGGCGTGGTGGCGATGGAGATCGCGGCGTTCGTCGTCATCGAGGGCGTTGATTGGGGTCCCGCACACGGTATCAGCCCGCGCCTCGAGGACGGCGCGGCCGGCGCGATCCTCGGATGGGTCCAGCGCGCCGCGGATCGGGACGGGGCGGCCCGCCCCCGGCGCGCCCGAGAAAACCCGGGGCCACTCCACATCACGTGTGCGAGGATGGAGCGGTGACGGACGCGCTCCACACGAACGCGGGCTCCGACGCGGAGCGCGACGACGGCGGCAGCCTCCTGCCAACCCTCGGGTTCCTCCTCTGGCTCGCCGTGACGCTCGGGCTCACGTGGTGGTCGCTCCGGACGCCTGAACCTCTCGAGGTCGGCGCACCCGCCTACGACGGTTCGGCCGGGCGTGCCGCCGCGCTGCTGGAGGGCCTGGCCGTGGCGCCCGACGAGCGCGCGCCCACCTCGCGCGTCGCCGGGTCCGCCGCCCACGCAGCGGCCCGCGCTCGCCTCGTGTCGGCGTGCGAGCGGCTGGGGCTCGAGACCGAAGTGCAGTCGACGACGGTCACCGTCGCGCGCGCCCGGACCGTCGCCACCGTGCACAACGTGGTCGCGCGCCGCGACGGACTCGCCGACCGGGGCGCCGAGGATCGACACGCGATCTGCGTGATGGCGCACTACGACTCCGTCGCGGCGGGACCCGGGATTGGCGACGACCTGGCAGGGGTGGCCGCGATCCTCGAGGCCGCGCGCGCCCTCGAGGCGCGCGGCGGGCTGCAGCGCGACCTGATCCTGCTGTTCACCGACGCCGAGGAACAGGGGCTGCTGGGCGCCCAGGCGTTTGCGGAGCAGCACCCGTTCGCGGACGAGGTCGGCGTCGTCGTCAACGTCGAGGGGCGCGGCGCGAACGGGCCGAGCCGGATGTTCGAGACGGGTCCTGGCAACGGCTGGTCCGTCGAGGCGCTCGGTGACGTGGCGCGCGCGCCGAGCGCGACGAGCGTGTCCGCGGAGATCTACCGCCGGATGCCCAACGGCACCGACTTCACCGTCTGGATCGAGCGCGGAGTCCCTGGCCTCAACTACGCCTTCATCGGGGACATCCACGCGTACCACACGCCGCTCGACGGTCTGTCGCGTCTCTCGGCGGGTTCGCTCCAGCACCACGTCGACAACGTCGTCGACGCTGTGACGGCGCTCGACCGCACGCCGTTCCCCGAGGCCGGCGCCGCGACGTCCGACGCGGTGTTCCTCGACCTGCCGACGGGGAACCTCGTCCACGCGTCGCCGCGCAGCGTCCGCCTCGCGAGCGGCCTCGTGCTCTTGCTCGCCGTCCTGAGCGCTGCGTTCACGGCGTCACGCCGCGGGGTCCGGAGCGTCGTCGGCGGGGTGGCCGCCGCGCTCGCCGTCCTCGTCGCGCTGCCGCTCGCGGCGCACGCGACGCGTGCCGGGCTGGGGGCCCTCGGCCTCGACGCACTCGTGCACCCCGCGTACGCCACGCCGATCACGGTCGCCGTTTGCGCGGCGGCGGTCGCGGCGTCGCTCGGCCTCGCACGCCTCCTCGCGCGCTTCGGGGCCTCCGGCCTGAGCACGCTCGTGGGCGCCGGCCTCGTGCTCTCGCTCGGCGCCTTCGCGCTGTCGCAGACGGTCCTCGGAGCGACGTACCTCCTGCTGGCGCCAGCCGCAGCGTTTGCGCTCCTGGGCCCGTTCGCCGCGCGGAGCCGCTTCGCTGACGGGGCCGCAGGCCTCGTCGGGATCGCGGCGGCGCTCCTTGCCTCGGTCGTTTGGGCGCCGCTGCACCTCGCGCTCGTCGACGCGCTGGGCTGCCGCATCGGAGGGCTGCTCGCCGCGCCGCTCGCGGTCGGCTTCCTCGCGCTCCTGCCCGCGCTCGTCGCCGGTCGCGGCGTCGCGCTCGGCTGGATGTCCGGGCTCACCGGCCTCGTGGCGCTCGGCGCGTCGGGCCTCGTGCTGTACCTCCCGAGCACGACGATCGTCGAGCCCGGGCGCTTCTCGATCGTGCGATCCGAGGACGACGTGCGCGGCGAGTGGCTGCTGGGGGCCGCCGAGCCGCTGCGCGAGCGGTACGCGGAGGCGCTCGGCCTCGACCTCGATGCGCACGCCTCCGAGCCGCTCGCCGGCACCGGACCCATCTTCACCGTCGAGCGCGCGATGACGACGGACGGCGCGGTCCTGTGCCGCCTGCGTGTCGTGCCGCGCGCCGGCGCGACCACGCTGTGGCTGCGCGGGTCCGAGGGGGCCCGATTCACACACGGCGGCCACGACCTGGGCGCGTCCTTCCGCTGGGTCGCGCCACCTGCCGGCGGCGCGGAGGTCGACGTCGCGCTCCCCGCCGGGGCCGACATCGTGGCGATCGACGCGGTGCCCGGTCTGGGCGGCCCGTTCGCCGACGCGGCGGAGCCACTGGTCGAGGCGCGCGGGAACGAGCTCGTTCCCTTCGGCCGCGGCGACCACTCCCGCGTCCGGCGAACGCTCGACCACGCCGCCGTACTCGACGCGCTCCCCCGCACCTCCGACGCCGGACCGAGCGTCTCCGGCACGAGCCTCGACCGATGACACGTTCCTCGTCCGCCTCACTCCTCGTCGCGCTCCTCGCGGCGGTGCTCGTATCCTCGTGCTCGGACGACGACCGGCGGCGCCCCGACGTCGTGCTCGTCATCGCGGACACGCTGCGCGCGGACCGCTTGAGGGCGCAGGGCGGACCCGACGGACTCACGCCCTACATGGACCGCCTCGCGGAGGGGGGCGTGCGCTTCGCGCAGGCGCGCAGCCACGCCCCGTGGACGCTGCCGTCCACGGCTTCGCTCCTGACGTCGCTCCACCCGCTGGAGCACGGTGCGGGGGGCAACGTCGAGACGTTCACGCGGCTTCGCGACGGGGTGCCGACCCTGGCGCAGTCGTTCCGTGACGCGGGCTACGACACGCACGCCGTGGTCAACGTGACCTTCCTCGACCCGGAGACCTTCGGCGTCACGCGCGACTTCGACAGCGTGGACAACGTCTCGTTCCAGTCGAACGTCGACGTGCGCGACGCGCGCGCGACGACGGCGGCCGCGCTCGAGTGGCTCGATGCCCGCGAGACCCAGGACCGTCCCGCGTTCCTTCTGGTCCACTACTTCGACCCGCACTGCGTGTACGCGCCGCCGCCGTCGTTCCGGGAGCAGTGGGCCGCGCCGGAGGACCGCGAGTCCACGTGGACGTTCGGGACCCGCGCGCAGATGATCGCGATCCGCGACGGGACGTACGCGCCCGACGCGGCGACGCTCGTGCGCGCCGAGCACCTGTACGAGGGCGAGGTCGCCTACCTCGACGCCGAGGTGGGGCGGCTCGCCGCCGGCCTCGAAGAGCGCGGCCTCTTCGGCGAAGGCAGCGTCTTCGCGCTGACCGGCGACCACGGCGAGGAGTTCGGGGACCACGGCGGCTTCGAGCACGGGCACACGCTCTACGACGAGCTGCTCCACGTTCCGCTCTTCGTGCGCGCACCTGGGGCGCTCGAGCCCGACGTGGTCGAAGCTCCCGTGCGTCTGATCGACGTCGCGCCGACGCTGCTCGAGCTGTGCGACCTGCCGCGCGTGCCGACATTCGTCGGCCGGAGCCTCGTGCCGCTCGCGCGCGGCGAGGACGACGCGCCGCGCCCAACGTTCGCCCACGGGAACATGTGGGGGGCGCCGCAGTCGGCGTGGATCAGCGGCAGCTGGAAGCTCGTCGAGCGCGAGGGCGCGCCGCCGATGCTCTTCGATCTGGCGCGCGATCCCGAGGAGCTGCGCGACGTCGCGGCCGAGGAGACGGAGCGTCTGGCGGAGCTCCAGGACGAGGCCAATGCCGTCGCGCGAGCGATGCGTGCGCTGGCCAGCGGGGACGCCGCCGAGCTCGACGAGGCCACCCGCGATCGCCTGCGCGGGTTCGGCTACGGGAAGAGCAAGGGGCCGCGGGACTGACCCGGCGCGGGCGCGCTCACGCGCTCAGCCGCCCGGCAGGACGATCGACCGGACCGCGTCGCCCGCCTCCACGTCGAAGAGAACCGGGGCGATCGCTCCCGTCGCCTCGCGCGCCCGATAGCGGCCGGGACCCGGGAACGCCAGGGGGACGAAGCTGCCCTCCGGAAGGTCGAGCGCGTCGTGCACGGACAGTTCGCACTCGTACTTCGGCGACCACGTGCCCGCCGGCAGGTCGCGCTCGAAGACGAGCGTGTCGGCGGGCGTACCGCCCTCGGGAGCGCGCCACGCGATGAGGGGCGTCGCCTCCTCGGGGAGCTGGAGGAGGTGCAGGCCGGTCGCAAACTCGAGGATCAACTCGCCCCGGTCCTCGGCGTTGACGAACAGGCGCCGGTACGCGCTGCGCTCGCGGACGACGACGAACGGGGGTGGGGCCGCGTGCCCGGGGGTGCGACGCGTGCACCGGAACACGCATCCGGTCGGGCCGTCGGAGAGCCCGATCGTGACCGAGGCGACTGGAAGTGCTTCCGCGCCGCGCACGTCGAGGGACATCACGTCGACGTCGCGCCCGACGTGGACGGTGATCTCGGCGCGTTCCTCGCGTGCGAGCGTCACCTCGCGCACGACGAGCGGGGCCTCTCCGGCGTAGCCCCGGACGAGCCCCCCGATCTCGAGCGGGCCCGGCGCGAGGCCGCGCCAGACGAGGTCGAGCGCCCCGTCGTGGACGGTCCCGGCGGCGGACGGGCCGCGGAGCTCGGACGCGCGATCACCGGGACCGGTTTCTTCGGCGCCGAGCACAGCGCCGCTGGGGCCGTTGACTCCTTCGTCCTCACTTCCGGCTTCGACGGAAGGAGTCGGCCGCGTGGCGCGCAGGTACACGCCGGGCGCGGAGTCCACTTCTTCGCGGTCCTCGATGATCGCCCGCGGCGCGCGCCAGGTCACCGGTAGGCCGGGGGGTATCCCGCGCAGCAGCAGCCGCAGCGTCGCGGTGCCCTCGGCGCCTTCGCCCGCGGCGACTTCGGTCCGCGCAGAGCCGTGGTCCGACGTCTCCACGTCCCGGACGTCGAGGAGCTCGAGATCGCTCGTTCGCGCGTTCTCGTCGGCCTCGGAGCGCGCTTGGAGGACCGCGCGTTCGCCCTCGGTCTGGAGGCGCCACAGCGCCGCGCCGAGGGCGATGAGGACGGCGAGGAGCGCGAGGACGGGCCGCATGGGAGGACGGCGCAGAGGCACGGTGGCCGCGCGCCCCCCCCAGGCTACCTCGCTCCCTCCGGCAGGAGGGCCCGCGCGGCCCGGTCCGTTCCCTACTGCGCGCCGCGCACCGGGATCTGGATCTCCATGAACTTGCGCGAGTTCGGCACCGACGGGCCGTTGTAGCCCATCACTCGCGGGGCGCCCGCGCGCTCCCACGCGCCGCCGCTCCGCGCGAACCATGCGTCGAGCTCGGCGATCGCCGCGTCGACGCGGCTCTTGCTGTTCGTCGACCCGCGTACTCCGATCGAGAGGACCCACATCGCATCGACGTTCTCGACGAGCACGCGGCCGTCCTCACCGGCGTCGCCCTGGGTCGGGCGGCGGTAGAGGAAGCCCATGTCGACCATCTGGTTCGCGTCCTCGTCCATCGTCATCTCGACGGGCGCGGTCATCGCGATGTCGTTCGACTGGATGTGGCGGAAGAGCGTGAAGAACGCGCCGTTGCCGCGCCCGCTCATGCCGCTGCGCGCGAGGCGGTACTCGGGGTAGCGCTGGACGCGGATCTCGCCCGCGGGGACCGGCCACGGCCAGCCCTCGGGGAGCGGCGCCTCCATGATCGGCTCGAAGGCGAGGTCGGCCGTGGCGCTCCCGATGACGAGGTCGAGCAGGAGCTCGCCCGCCTCGGGCCGGTCCTTCGCAGCGAGGGCGTTCGCGGCGGCGTTGTGCAGCCGGCGGCCGATCTCGCTGCCGTCGCCGAGGACGACCGAGGCGCGGACGGCGCGCTGTGCGAGTTCGGCGACGCGGGCGGCGGCGTCGAGGTTCTCGGCGAGGGAGCCGCGGAGCGCTGCGACGGCGCTCTGGCGCATCGCCGACTCGAGGACCGCCGTGGAGGGCGGTTCGGGCGGGGCCTCGTCCAGCGCAGGGGCGGCGGGGAGGGCGAGCGTGACGGAGAGGAGGGCGCTGAGGAACATGGTGACGTGGCGTTCGCGGAAGGGCGGCGCCGGGTTGCGGTGGGAGGCTCTGCTGCGTCGATCTGACGCAGACGTCAAGGGTTGAAGAGTGCGCACCCCGGGGCCGCGCCACCCGCTCGGGGAGGACGAGGCGCCGGGGCGCGGGTGGAGGGGGGCCGGACGGCCCGTCGCGATCAGTGGCGCTCGACGCCGACCTTCGTGTCGATGTGGATGCTCTCGCCGCGGCGCAGGACCTCGAAGCCGAGGGTCCCTCCGAAGCCGACGCGCTCCTTCGCGTTCTTGACCTCGCTCGAGGTGGCGGGTTGACCGTCGATGGAGAAGATCAGGTCGAAGGCGCGAAGCCCGGCGGCCTCGGCCTCGGAGCCGCGCGTGATGCGCGAAACGAGCAGGCACTTGTGGCGGTCCACGCCCAGGTAGTTCGCGAGCTCCTCACCCGGAGGATCGGAGAAGAAGCCGACCACGAGGCGCCCTTCGGGCTGCGGGGCGGGCGGGATCAGAACGGTGTCGATCACGTGGATGACGCCGTTCGAGGCCTTGACGTCGTTCGCGACGACGTTGACCGAGCCGTTCACCGTCAGGCGGCCGTTCGTGAGCGCGAACGAGACCTCGGGGCCGGCGAGCGTCGGGGCGCTCCTGGCCTGGAGCGCGGCGGACGAGTCGACCGCGCCGGAGATCACGTGGTACGTGAGGATGCGGGCCAGGGTCTCCTTGTTCTCGGGGCGAAGGAGGTCCGCGATGGTGTCGGAACCGAGCTTCGCGAACGCGTCGTCGGTCGGCGCGAGGACGGTCAGCGGACCCTCGCTCTTGAGCGCATCGACGAGGCCGGCGGCCTCGGCTGCGGCGAGCAGCGTGCTGAAGCTACCCGCGTTCGCGGCGACGTCGACGATGTCACCCTTGGTCGGCGCGGGGGCGGCCGGGGTCGAGGCGGGGGCGGCGAAGGTCATCGCGGCGCCGGCGAAGAGGGCGCCGAGCGGAAGGAGGATCTGCATGGTGGATGGTCCCGAAGTGGTCGGGCCCGCGCTGGAACCCGAGGTGCGGCCGGTGCGGCCAGGCGTGTCCCTCGGGCGGGCCATTCCCGCCGGGGACGCGCCTCTGTTCGCCGGGTCCGGGCGAGGCGGATCCGGCGGTTACGGGCTCATTTCAAATCCGTGTCCAGGCTTGGCACGGCTGAAACAAAGCGGGGCCCTCGACCCGGGCGTTGCGCCCGCTCGGCGTCCTTGCGGTCGAAGGGCCCTCGCGCTGGAAGCTCCCGAGGAGGCGCACCGTGACCCGGAGGAGGGATCCGGGATCCCGGGCGGGGAGAGTTCAGACGCCGGGACTCAGCGTCGGAGGTCCACGGTCCAGTCGGTCCGCGGTGCCATCAGCGACACGTCGGCGAGCGGTCCGTCGTCCAGGCGGTTCTCGTCGACGAGGCGCGCGGTCGGATCGGCGAGGCGACCAAGGTCGAGGATCGCCCCGAAGCGCGGCCAGTCCGAGGGGCGCAGCGGCAGGCGCTCGGTCGTTCCGTCGGCGAGCGTGTACTCGAGCGCGTACTGGCTCCGGGGGCCGTCTTCGGAGTCGTCGATCGTCCCGGCGACCTCGCACAGCGCCCCCTTGGGACTCACCGTCACCTCGATCCGGTCGGGCGTCACGCTCATGTCCTCGTGCAGGACCACCGTACGCGGATCCCAGCGAACGTCGGTCGCTGCGAGCGCTTGCGATCGGCCGGGCGTGATCCGCGTCATGCGCAGGTCCAGCGTGTACGAGCCGGGACGCGTGAGCTCGATCTTGCCCTCGGGGCCGACGAACCCGCTCTGTGCCTTGCGCGCGATGCTGGGCAGTAGGCGCCCGTCCTGCGTCTGCTGGAGGAGGCGCAGCTCGTACCGGAGCCGGAGCGGGAGTGCCGCCCCTCGCCCGTCCTTGGCGCGCAGGCGCAGCGCCGCATGGGGCCTTCGCTCGAGCTGAACGTCGACCGTACGACGTTCCCCCGGTCCGAGTTCGACGGAGGTCGGCGCGAAGGCCCAGGGGCTCATCGGTGCGGGCTCGACCTCGTAGGGTCCCGGTGCCAGATTCTCGAACGTGACGCGGTCTTCTTCGGCGCCGACCGCGGCCCATGAACGCGTCGACGTTCCCACTCTCCTCGAGAGGGAGATGTCCGCCGCGCTCCATGACGACGGGAGGTCCAGGCGCTCGCCCGGGCGATCAGGCGCAGAGACCCGAACGACGACCGACGCAGCGGCGTGGACCGTCAGCTCGACGGTGGTGCGCTCCGAAGGCAGGACGGCGGCGATGAACCCGTCGAGCCGCTGCTCGCCGCTGTACGAGATCACCTCGACGCCGTCCAAAGCCTGTGCCCGCACCCAGAAGAGGCCGGGGGACAGACCGAGCACGGCGCGACCATCCGGGTCGGTTCTGGCACGCTGCGGAATCCCGACAGCAGACGGGTCGTCGAGCACGAACCACTCGGCAGACCCGACGCGCTGCTCGCCTCGCGCCCGCCACGAAGCGTTCTCGAGCGACCCGACGCGGGAGACGTAGATGCCCTGGTCCGGCAGGGACCCGTCCGGCCCTGTCGCGAACACCTCGAGCGTACCGCGCGGGGCAGCGCCGTTCTGCGCCGCGCGGGGCGCCGGGTCCGGCTGGCTCCGCTCTTCGACTCCCGCGCGCGCGAGTGTACGGGGCGCCGACGGAGCGCCAGCGAGTTCGACCGACGGCTGCCGGGCGCCCGATCCACGGGTCGCGTTGCGCTCGGAGTTCGCCCTCGCGTCCGTCTCGTTCTCGAACGTGCCGAAGAGGAGGGCGAGTCCTGCTGCGGTCACCACGACCGCAACCAGGAGGAGGATCGACCTCCTTCGCCCGACCCAGAGGCTCAACGCGCCCTGAAGTCCGCCAGCACGAGCTCCAGCGCCGCGCGGCCGCGGAAGTGGCTGATGCGCGGCGTGTACACGATGTCGAGCGGGCTGCCGAGGCGGAGCTCGGGTTCGCGCTTGGCCATGCCGAACGCGAGCGCCTTGAAGACGCTGCGGCCCGCGCGGATCTGCAGCAGCATGTGCGTGCGGTCCTGACCGATGATCCGCGGCATGTCGTCGAGGCGTACGTCGGTCGACAGCAGCACCGGCTGCGGGTTGCGCTCGCCGCACGGCTCGATGCGCGAGATCTGGCCCATCAATCCCTCGTCGAGCTCCTCGAGGGCGAGGTGCGCGTCGATCTCGAGCGGGCGGCGCTCGGGAGTCTCGGAGAGTCCGTGCGCGCCGGACAGGATCGCCTCGCGGAGCGCAGGTACGCGCGCCGGATCGACCTCGCAGCCCGCTGCCATCGCGTGGCCGCCGAAGCGATTCATGTGCTCGGCGCCCGCGCCCATCGCGTCGAGGATGCTGAAGCCCGGGATCGAACGCGCGCTGCCGCGGCCGACGCCCTCGCGGTCGACGCCGATCACGACGGCGGGTCGGCCGTAGCGCTCGACGATGCGCGACGCGACGATGCCGACGACGCCGGGGTGCCAGCCGTCGCCGGACAGCACGAGCAGCGCCTCGTCGCGGGCCTCGAGCCGGGCATCGGCCTGCTCGATCGCTTCGGCGAGCACGGCGCGTTCGACCGTGCGGCGCTTGTCGTTGAGGGACTCGAGCGCCTCGACGGCCCGGCGCGCCGCGGGCGCGTCCTCGGCGAGGAGCGCCTCGACCGCGCGCGCCGCGGAGTCCATGCGGCCGCTCGCGTTGATGCGCGGCCCGATCTTGAAGCCGAGGTCCTCGGCGACGACGGCGCGCCCCGCGAGGTCGGTCCGCGCGAGCAGCGCCTGGAGTCCGGGCGTCGGCGCTTCCGCGAGGCTCTTGAGCCCGTAGTGCACGAGCACGCGGTTCTCGCCGACGAGCGGGACGACGTCGCACACCGTCGCGACCGCGACGTACGCGAGCGCCTCGAGCAGGAACGCGCGCAGGTCGGGCCGCACGCGGTCCGAGCCGCTGACGCGCTGGCACGTCGCCCAGGCCAGCTTGAACGCGACCGCCGACCCGCACAGTCCTCGGAAGGGGTACGCGTTGGTCGGGAGCTTCGGGTTCACGAGCGCGTACGTCGGCGGCAGCGTCCCGTCCGGCGGCGGCTCGTGGTGGTCGGTGACGATGACGTCGACTCCGCGCTCGGCGAGCGCTGCGATCGGCTCGACCGCCGACGTGCCGTTGTCGACCGAGATCACGAGCGTCGCGCCGACCTCGGTGGCGCGCCTCACGCTGTGGTCGCCGAAGCTGTAGCCGTCGCGCGTGCGGTGGGGGATCTGCCATTCGACCCTGCCGCCGAGCGCGCGGATCAGGCGCACGAGCAGCACCGTGCCGCTGACCCCGTCGACGTCGTAGTCGCCGTGGACGAGGATCGTCTCGCCGTCCCGGATCGCACGCTGGAGGCGCTCGGCCGCGCGCTCGAGGTCCGGCAGCCCCTCGGGCGGGTGCAGGTCGTGCAGCGACGGCGTCAGCCAGGGGTCGATATCGCCGTCCGCTCCGACGCCGCGGTTGAGCGCGAGGCGCGCGACGATGGCGGGGATGCGGCCGCGGCGCATCAGGTCGTCCAGCGCGCCCGAGTCCGAGGCCCGGAGGGTCCAGTGGTCGGGGAGCTCGGGCACCTCGGACAGGACCCTCTCCGCCCCGTTCCCACCGCTCGCCTGCTGGACGAAGACCATAGGCTGGAGGGTAGCGGCCGCGCCCCCAAAGGTCGACGGCTCCCGAGAACGTCATGCCGCCCTCCTCCCTCCAGCGCGCGCTCGCACGCGTCCTGCCGAAGAGAGTCTTCGCATCCATGGAACGCCACAGCCGCGCCTGGCGCGTGCGGGGCCCCTGCGGATTCGAATCGACCGTCTGGGACATGGGCGGGATCCGCTGGATGGCGGCGGGGAAGAAGGCCACCTGGGGCCGCTGTCCGGGGTGCGGAAAGCGCCACCGCTTCGACGTGACGCGCGAGCCGCCGTCCTGAGCGGTTGGCCCGTGCGCGGCGGATCGTGTCCGCGGATCGGGACGCGGGCAGCGCCCGACGCACCGCAACCGATTGTGAACGGTGGCGCGCCGCCCTCCGGCGCTACGCTGGGCCAAGAATGGATGCGAGCGCCAACCCCTATCGGGCCCTCCCGGGCGTCGACGAGCTGAACGCCCTCCTGCGTCGCCACCTGGCCGAGGACGGATCGGTCCCCGCGCCGCCGCCCGCCGTCCTCACCGAGTTCGTCCAGAACGCCCTCGCGCGGACCCGCGCGCGCATCGGCGCCGGCGAGCTCGACGCCGAGGCCGTGGCGCGCCACGTGGAGTCCGGCGGCCTCGTCCGCGAGATCGTGGATCTATGCCGGATCGAAGCCGGCCGCGGCGTGGTGCCCGCCGTGAACGCGACCGGCGTCGTGCTGCACACGAACCTCGGGCGCGCGCCCGTGCATCCCGAGGTCGCCGACGCGATGGCCCGCGCGGCGTCGGGCTACTGCGTGCTCGAGCTCGACCGCTTCTCCGCCCAGCGCAACGAGCGCGACGGGCGCGTCGGTGAGCTCCTCGCGCGCGCGACCGGGGCCGAGACCGGGATCGTGGTCAACAACTGCGCGGCGGCCGCGTTCCTGATGATGCAGACGTTCGCCGGCGGCTCCGAGGCGATCGTGAGCCGCGGCGAGCTCGTCGAGATCGGCGGGTCGTTCCGGGTCCCCGACGTGATGGCGCGGGCAGGCGCAACGCTGGTCGAGGTCGGCACGACGAACCGCACGCGGATCGCGGACTACGAGCGCGCGATCACCGAACGCACCGGGCTCCTGATGAAGGTGCACACGAGCAACTTCCGGGTCGTTGGATTCACCGAGGAGGTCGACCCGAAGGACCTCGCCGAGCTCGGGCGCTCCGCGTCCGTCACGACGGGCTGGGACCTCGGATCCGGCCGCTTCGAGGCGGACGGCGCGCGCTCGCTCGACGTCGTCGGGGACGAGACGGAGGTGCGCGACGCGGTCGCGAGCGGCGTCGACGTCGTCGCCTTCTCGGGCGACAAGCTGCTCGGCGCGCCGCAGGCCGGCCTGATCGTCGGACGCCGCGCTGCGGTACGCGCGCTCCGCAAGAACCCCATCTACCGCGCGCTCCGCCTGGACAAGGTGGCGCTTGCGGGGCTCGAGACGACGCTCGGCCTGCTGGCCGCCGGGCGCGGCGACGAGATCCCGGCGCGGCGCATGATGCACTCGGCCGCAGCCGATCTCATGGTCGAGGCGCGCCGCCTCGCCGGCGCGATCGACGGCCTCGCGGGCTTCTCCGCGCAGGCGGTCGAGTCCGAGTCGCAGCCCGGCTCGGGCAGCGCCCCGACCGTGTTTCTCCCGAGCGCGGCCGTGCGCGTCGACTGGGAGCGCGGCTCCGCCGAGGCCCTCGCGAACGCGCTGCGCGCGGGCGAGCCGCCGGTCTTCGTGCGCATCCAGGACGACTCCGTGCACCTCGACCCGCGCGCGCTCCTGCCCGCGCGGACCGGGCTCGCCGCGGACGCCGATCGGCTGCTCGACGCCTTCCGGGCGCTCGCGTGACAGAACCGGGGGACGCGTCGACCGGAGCCGGCGGGAAGGCCGGGCCGGCGTCGGGCGTCGAACGCGGCATGACCGATGCAGGCAGCGAAGCGCCGGGGATCGAGCCCGCGCGGACCGAGACGGTGGGGATCGTGGGCCTCGGCGCCGTCGGACTCCCGCTCGCTGCGCTGTTCGCGCGCGCGGGCCTGGCTCTCGTCCTAGTCGACGTCGACCCGGAACGTGTCGCCGCCGTCCGCGCCGGGCGCTCGCCCCTCGCTCACCTGGGCGACGGCGTGGTCGAGTCGTTCGCGGGGGCGGAGGTCACGTCCGACTTCTCCGCGCTCGCGCGGTGCGGCGCCGTCGTGATCGCCGTTCCGACCCCGCTCGACTCCCGCCGCGAGCCCGATCTCGGCGCCGTGTGTGCGGCGGCCGCGTCGGTCCGTCCACACCTCGCCCAGGGCGCGCTCGTCGTGCTGGAGTCGACCACGTGGCCGGGGACGACGCGCGAGGTGCTCGGTCCGATGTTCGCCGGTCTGGAGGGCGTATCCCTCGCCTACTCGCCGGAGCGCGTCGACCCGGGGCGGGTCGATCCGTTGAAGCCGGACGGCGACCCGCTCGGCCGCGCGGTCCCCAAGCTCGTCGGTGGACTCGACGCGCGCGCGACCGAGCGCGCCGTCGCTCTCTACGCGCGCGCGTTCGACACGGTCGTCCCGACGCCGACGGCCGAGGTCGCCGAGGCCGCGAAGCTCGTCGAGAACGTGCACCGCGCCGTGAACATCGCGCTCGTAGGCGAACTCAAGATCGCGTTCGACGCGATGGGCATCGACGTCTGGGAGGTGCTCGACGCCGCGGCGACGAAGCCCTTCGGCTTCACGCGCTTCGACCCGGGGCCGGGGATGGGGGGGCACTGTCTCCCGATCGATCCGTTCTACCTCGCGTGGGCCGCGCGTCGCTCGGGCGCGGAGGCGCGCTTCGTCGAGCTCTCGGGCGAGATCAACCGCGCGATGCCCGACTTCGTCGCGGCGAAGACGCGGGCGGCGCTCGAGAGCCGCGGCGTTCCCCTCGACGGAGCGCGCGTGCTGCTCGTGGGCGTCGCGTACAAGCGCGGCGTCGGCATCACGGAGGAGTCGCCCGCGTTCCCGCTCGCCGAGACGCTGACCGCTGGGGGCGCGTCCGTGCGCTACGTTGACCCGCTGGTGCCGCGCTGCCGGCTGGGGGAGTCCCTCGCGCTCGATGCAGAGGTGCTGGCGGAGACCGACGTCGCCGTCGTGCTCGTCGACCAGGATGGCGTCGATCTCGAGCGGCTCGCGGCGTCGGAAGCGCTCGTCGTGGACACGCGCGCGGCGCTGCGCTCGAGGCTCCGCGGCGACCCGCGCTATTTCTCGGCATAGGCGCGCTGCCGACGTCGTCGCGGCGGACTACATTCGCTCCGCAATGCGACTCAAGCGCAACAAGCGACTCACCGACTACGCGGCCTGCGCCGGCTGAGCGGCCAAGATGCCCATGGGGCAGCTCACGCAGGTGCTGCGTGGCATGAGGCAGTTCGAGGACCCGCGACTGCTCGTCGGACCGGAGACGGTCGACGACGCCGGCGTCGTCGTGCTCGGAGAGCGCGACGGGCTCGCGCCCGGCACGGAGGTCGCGCTCGTCCAGACCGTCGACTACTTCCCGCCGGTGCTCGACGACGCGTACCTGTACGGCGCGGTCGCCGCGGCGAACTCGCTGTCGGACGTCTACGCGATGGGCGGGCGGCCGGTCAGCGCGCTCAACCTCGCGGGCTTCCCGAAGGGCTTCGACGAGGGCTGGATCGCCGACATCTTCCGCGGGGGCTTCGACAAGATCGCCGAGGCCGGGGCCGTCGTTGCCGGCGGGCACACCGTCGAGTCGCCCGAGCCGATGTTCGGTTTCGCGGTGACCGGGCTCGTCGACCGGGCACACGTCAGCGCGAACGCGGGCGCCCGGGCCGGCGACGTGATCTACCTGACCAAGCCCCTCGGCATGGGGACCATGACGACGGCCGGCAAGTTCGGGAAAGCGTCCGAGGACGACGTCCGCGCGGCCGCGCTCGTGATGGCGACGCTGAACGGCGCCGCGGCCGAGGCGATGAACGCCGCCGGGGCCAGCGCTTGCACCGACGTCACGGGCTTCGGACTCAACGGCCACGCGTCCAACATCGCCCGCTCGTCGGAGGTCACACTCCGGTTCGAGCTCGGCGCGATTCCGGTGTTCCCGGGCGCGCGCGACCTCGCCGCGAGGGGCGTCGTCTCGGGCGGCGTCGGACGAGGCAAGGCGGCGCTGAAGGACGCGGTCGTCACGCCCGACGGCGCGGATCAGGCGCTCGTCGACATCACCTACGACGCCGAGACCTCGGGCGGGCTCCTGATCACGCTCCCCGAGGCCGCGGGCGCGAAGCTCGAGGACGAACTCGCGCAGCGGGACGTTCCGGTACACCGGATCGGCGAAGTCGTACCCCGCAGCGGATCGACGCTCGTCGAGCACGTCTGACACGCGCTTTGAGGGCGGTGGTTCGACCGACGGAGGGTGCCCTGCTCGCCCCGGGTGCGCTCCGTGCGGCCGCGCTCCTGTGCGCTGCGGTGGCCCCGCTCGCGTGCACGTATTCGCGCGCCGTCCAGCCGGGCGTCGAGTCGGTCGACAACGCGTACGCCCCCGCGCGCGCGCCCGAGTCCATCGACCCGAGCTGGACCGTCGACGTCGCATACGAGGGGCTCGAGCGGATCAACGGCGTTGCGTGCGCCGACCTCGACCCGGCGGTTCCCGGCGACGAGATCGTCTCGGTCGACGCGGCGGGCGTCGTCCGGCTGATGGAGCTGCGCGGCGGCCACTTCTTCGAGAACGCCGCGATCCGACGCGCGATCGACGCGGGCGGGGACCGCTCCAGCGGGGAGCTCGTGCAGGTCGCCGCGGGCGACCTCGACCGCTCGGCGGCGGGCGACGAGGTGCTGGCGGTCGGCGCCCTCCGGGGCGCGGAGGACGACGGTGGCCCCGGCGCACTCCGGTACTTCGCGCGGGACTCCGGAGGGGGCTGGAGCCGACGCACCGTGACGCTCGACGCGCTCGCGCACGCCGTGGCTGTCGGGGATCTCGTGCCGGAGCGCCCCGGGAACGAGTTCGTCGTCGCCGGTTTCTTCGGCGAGGCTCTCATCGGCCACGTTGAGGGCGAGGAGAGGAGCCCCGTGCTCAAGCGCGTCGGCGCGCGGCACCCGGGGAACGCGAAGAGCGTCGCGCTTGTCGACGGCGGGTTCGTGCTCGCGTGCGACGACGGCAACACGGTCACGTACCGTCGCGCGTCGGACGGGACCTGGGAGCGTACGCGGGTCGTTCAGCACGGCGCTCCGCTCGCGCGTATCGCCCGCCTCGGCCGCGATGGATTCGTGGTCTGCGACAACGGCGGTGCGCTGCGGCGCGTGGACGGCGGCACGTCACGCGAGAGGACGCTCCTCGTCCAGCGCGACGATCGGATGCGCGGCGCGGTGGTGGCGGATCTCGACCCACGCACGCCGGGCGACGAGGTCGCGACCGCTGGCTACGACGGTGCGATCACGGTCGTGCGGCCGGACGGCTCGGGAGCGCGGGACGTCGCACGCGATACGAACAAGCTGCACCATCTCGCCGTCGGCAGCTTCGACGGTATCGGTGTCGCGCTCGTCGCGGCGGGCTACGCGGGCGACGTGCTCGTCGTCGCGCCGCGCTACGCGCCCGAGCCAGGGACCGGCCGCGGGCCGGAGGACGAGGGCCGATGACGGGCAGTGCATTCCGGCCCCGCCCGTCGCGGCGGGATCTCTACGAGGGCCTCGACGCCCTCGCCGTCTCGGGCGCGCACGTCGGTCCGCCGCCGCTCCTCCTGGGCCACCGCGGCGCGCCTCGCGAAGCGCCGGAGAACACGCTGGCGGGGCTCCGTCGCGCGCTCGAGCTTGGCCTGGACGGCGTCGAGTACGACGTGCGTGCATGCGCCAGCGGCGACCCCGTGCTGCTGCACGACGCGCGCCTGGAGCGCACGACGGACGGCACGGGCACGCTGGCCGATCTGGACCTGCGCGAGCTGTTCGCGGTCGACGCGGGCGGATGGTTCGGGCGCGCATTCGAGGGCGAGGGCGTGCCCGTTCTCGACGAGGCGCTCGGCCTCACGCGGGAGGTGCGCGGCGGCCCGCCGTTCCACATGATCGAGCTGAAGGAGCGCGGGCTCGTCGGCGCCGTCGCGCGTCTCCTGGCCGAGCAGCGCCCGCCCGTGCCCGCCCGCGTCGCGAGTTTCAACCGCGACGTGTGCCTCGACGCGCGGGACGCGGGCCTGTCCGCGATGCTCCTCGCACCGTCGGCGACCGAGGACGATCGACGTTTCGTCCGGGACGAGCGGGTTGCCGCCTACGGCGTCGGACCCGGCGGCTGGTTCACCGACGCCGGCCACGCGGACTGGTCGTTCGCCGAGTGCTGGGCGTGGTCGATCGACGATCCGAACGAGCTCCTCGCGCTGTGCCGTCGTCCGCTCTTCGGGCTCAACACGAACGAGCCGCACCGGGCGCTCGTCGCGCGAGCGCTGCACGCGATGGCGCCCGGCGCGGACTACCCGCTCGAGGTACCCGAGCTCTACGTCGAGCCCGAGACGCTGCCCTCGCGCGAGCGCGGCGAGTGGTTCGGGACCTGGCGCACGTCCGTCACGCTCGTCAATCCGTTCCCGTTCGCGGTGCAGGCGCGGGTCTCCGTCTTCGTGCCGCAGGGCGCTTTCGAGATCGAGGGGCTCCCGCGCGTCCTCGACCTGGCGCCGTCGGAGCGACGCGAGCTGCCCTTCGAGCTGTCGGGCGGCGCCCGACACCCGGGCCCCGACCCGCTCGTCGGTGCGCTGTTCGAGTGGCGCGGAGGTGCGCTGCTCGGCGCCGAGGTTCGCGCGGGCGGCACGCTCCTCTTCGACGCGCCGCTCGTCAGGCGCCGCATCGCGACCGCCGACGGGATCGCGCGCCGGCTGGAGATGCTTGCGGAGCGCCCCGGCGACCCGCCGGCCACCGTGTCCGCGCGGCGCGCGCGCGGCGACCTGCTCCTCTCCATCGAGAACCCCGGGCAGCTGCGCGACGCGCACCTCGTGGCGCGCATCGGTGGCGAGACCGTCCGAGGCGGCGGCGGCTTGCGCCTGCGGCTCCCGGCCGAGTTCGACGACGTGCCGACCGGCGTGCCGTTCAGTGCGGGGATCGAGGGCATCGACGCGCGCGGCGAGCACCGTCTGCGACGCTGGGCCGGCGGACTGCCCGAGGGGCTCGGCCACGGGCAGCCCGGGCTGCTCGTTCCCCTCGGCCTCGGCTGAATCCGGCCTGCGCCCGCGTCAGAGCTGCGTCAGGGTCAGGTCGTCGAACACGAGCGTCTTCGAGCCGGTCGCGATCAGCGTGATGCGCGCGGTCGCGGATCCGGGCGGCGCCGTCGCGGTGACGTCGCCGAACTGCGGCGTGCTTCCCGTGGTCGCGAGCGGGGCGCTGTTCAGCCCGAGGACGCCGCCCGACCCGTTCAGGAACTCCAGACGCAGGATCGCCGAGCCCGAGGCGGCGTCCGCCGTGTAGAGCGCGCGGGCACGGTAGGGCGCTCCCGCCTGGACGAGCGCGACGCTGGCGGCGCTGCCCCCGCGGACGCGTGCGCCCGGCGGCGCGACGCCGTGCTCCTCGACGAGCGTCACGTCGCCCACCGTGGTCCACGCCGCCAGACCGAGATCAAATCCCGCGTTGCGGACCGGGTTCGTGCCGACGGCGAACAGGGTCTCGCGGAGGCCGATGATCTCCGCCGTGGTGAGCTCGGGAGTGCCGCCCCGGTTGCCGGAGCCCGAGATCGCGTACGCGCGCCCGTCGAACGTGACGGCGCCGCCGCTGTGACGCCCCGTGTCCAGCGGGGGAAGCGTGATCCACTGCTCCGAGAGCACGTCGAGCGCCTCGACCTCGTCGTGCGCCACGACCTGCGATGCACTTTCCCCGCCGATGACGACCACGTGGCGGCCCTGCGTGACGGTCATTGTCCCGGCGCGCTCGGTGGGGAGGTCCGCGCCGAGCGTGCTCCACGTGCCCGTCGCGAAGTCGTAGACGTCGACCTCGGGCACCGTCCCAACGAACGGGTTGGGCTGGGTCGTGCGGCGGCCGCCCGCAACCACGAGGCGGTGCCCGACGACCCCCGCGAGGAAGTGGTCGCGCGCGCGCGGCGCGTCCGGGAGGGCCGTCCAGGAGTCGCTCGCCGGGTCGTAGACGTCGAACCAGGACCGGGCACCGCCGTTGTGTCCCTGGTTGTTTCCGCCGACGAGCCAGATGCGGCCGTCGTACACGACGGCGCCGGCGCTGCCGCGCTGGCGTCCCGCGGGCAGCGAAGCGCCGACCGACCAGCTGTCGGAGCGCGGGTCGTAGATCCGGATGTTTTGGACGTTCGACTCGTTGGGGAACGGACCGGTGAACGCCCCGACCACGTAGACGAGGCCGTCGAGCACGACGGGTTGGAAGTGGTGGAGCTCGATCGGCGTCGGAGCGAGCGAGCGCCAGGCGCGGGACGCAGGGTCGTACTCCTGGGTCGGGCGCGAACCCCGACCGCCCATGAGGTAGATCTTGCCGTTCACCTCGGCGGCGCCGGCCTCGTGGCGCGCGGAGATCGAGGGACCGGCGAGCGCGGCGAGCGCCGTCCACGCGGTGGGCCGCGGCGGGCCGATCGACACGATCGACGCGACGCTCGGCACGCCGCTCCCGTCGATCAGGAAGAGCATGTAGTCGCCGGGCGGAGCGTCGTTGCCGCGCAGCGGAGCGTCGACCTCGAGCACGCCCGAGCCGACGTCGCTGAAGCCGAGCTCGAGGAAGCGCTGGTCGGAGTTCGTCCCGTGTGTCGCGGCGCCGAGGCGCACGAAGGAGGCGCGAGCGATCGCGTTCGGACCGGTCCAGAGCGCCTGGAACGTCTCGCCGTACGCGACGCGCCGGGGCACGTCGAGGATCGACGGCCGCGAGGCGAGCGCTCCGGACGCGTCGAAGAGGTAGGGCGGCTCGTAGAACTCGGCGGTCGGTCCGGCGGGATCGCCACCGCCGAGCCACACGCGGCCGTCGGGCACGAGCAGCGCGGTCGAGCGGTAGCCGCGCGGGCGGCTCGAGCGGGCCGCGAGCGTCCACTCCCCCGTGCCCGGGTCGAAGAGCTCCGCGACCTGGATCGCGCTCCCCGAACTCGCGCCTGCGTGCACGGCCGCGCCGCCCGTCACGAGCATCCGGCCGTCGGCGAGGATCGTCGCGTCGTGGTCCGCGCGCCGGAACGTCATCGGGTTCGCGCCGATGATCTGCGGAACAGTGCCGGTCAGCCGGAGCTCGATCGCAGACCGCTGCGCCTCGCGCGTCGCGATCCCGCGGTGGTCCGTGCCGCCGACGACCAGGACGCGATCGCCGCGGATCTGGGTGGACGTGCCGAACGCGCGCTGCACGGACTCGCGCGTCGCCGAGAGCGAGATTTCGCCCGTGCCGGTCGTATCGAGCAGCGCGTAGCGCTCGTCCCAGCCCGCTCGCAGCACGCGGCCGTCGGGCATGAGGTGCAGCCACGGGAAGGTCCGGTCGATCGCGGGGTCGCCGACGGTGTCGAACGTCGACGTGTCGATCCCGTCGAGCGTTCCTTGCCCGAGGGGCCCGCAGAACTCGGGCGCGGTCGGAGCACCCGGCTCGTCCTGACCGCCAAGGGCGAGGGCTGCGCCGGATCCGAGGCTGATGACGCCCGCGCCGTAGCGGGCAGCGGCCATCGGAACCCCGGGGAGCCAGGCCGGGGTCACGAGGTCGAGCGTCGACGTCTGGCCCGAGCCGAGCGCCTCACCGAGGACGCGTCCGCGGAAGCCGCCGGCCGAGAGGAGCGCGCCGCTCGGGAGATGCGTCGCGCTGGCGCCGACGAGCTCCGCCGTTGGATGGTCGACCGACACGCGCGTCCCGAGCACCGGGTCGTAGAGGTCGCAGACCGTGCTGGCGTGCGGCGCCGCGGGACTCGGATCGCCCGCGTCCGTCGGCGAAGCGCTGGCGTGGGAGACGATGCGCCCGTCGGGGACGAGAGCCGCGTGGATCGCTTCGACCGGCCAGGGCTCGGACGCGCTGAAGCGGCCCCGGAGCGCGCGCACCGCCGTGTCGTCGGCGGCGGGGGGGCCCGCCGCGAAGACGGTGGGCTCGCACCAGTCGACGAAGTCGCTCGAGAACCCGTCGTCGTCGTCGAGCGCGAGAAGCACGAGCTCCTCGACGCCGCGCACGTCGAGCACGCCCGTCGAAAGCGCGGGCTGTCCGCCGCTGCGGGTGCCGGAATCGAACAGCAGCGCGCCGTCGGCGACGACCCGGAACCGAGCGCGGTCGGTCGGGTCGGCCGTGTCGTCGATGCCGACCCACGCGTGGAACAGGATCGCGCGGCCGCCAAGCGAGACCGCGATCGCGCTCGTCGCTCGGGCGCCGAAGCCGCGCGCGAACACGCGGCCGTCGACGGTGAGGGGAGCGCCGTCGCCGGGCGCAGCGCCGCCCACGGCGCGGTCGAGCTCGACGGGGCCGAGGGTGCCCTCCGCGTACAGCACCGGGTGCTCGCTCAGCGCGAAGCGCGCCGGGGCCGCGGCCGTGACCGCGTTCTTCGTCGGGCCCTGGAGGACCGTCGTCGTCTGAGGAAGCGCGGAGGCGGAGGCTCCGGTCGCGGCGGCGGGCACAGCCGCTGCGAGGGCGAGGACGACGTGCGAGAGGCGTTCCATGGGCTCGGTCGGTGCGGGGCGGCGGGCTGCCCCCTGAAACCTATCGCGGAGGCGGTACGGGCCCCCGCGGCGCCGTCGAAACCGCGCCGCTGGAATGGACGGACGTCCATGGGGCGTCGGTTCCCGCCCAACGGCCCTCGGTGCTGTCCTGGACTGAGACCTCAGCGGGCGCGCACCTCGCCCGACGCGTCGCCGTGCCGAGCCGGCCGAGCTCCCGCCCGGGCCGCCGTCAGGGCTTCTCCTCGAGCTCGATGGTGAGCGTCGCGCGTTCCCCCGACGCGATGGCGACCGACGGCGTCTCGAGGCGCGCCGCTTCGACCATCCGATGGTCGTCGTGCCAGGCGCCGACGCTGAGCGCCGGGGTCGGCGGCACGTCGGCGATGCGGGCGATCCCGTTCGGCCCCGTTTCGGCGCGCCACTCGCGCCCGGGCACGATCGACGAGCCGATGCCCCAGAAGCGGTAGTTCGGGTTCACGGTCACGGACGCACCGGCGAACGGCTCGCCGCCGGGCCCAATCACCGTGACCTCGACCGTGCCCGTGCGCTCCATCGCGATCGTGTGGGGCCCGTCGCCGGGCACCTCGACCCTGGGCCATGTCTCGTCGAGCCCGCCGCTCTCACGCCCGCCGAGGAGCGGCGCCTTCCGAACGACCCAGCCCTCGCACAGGACGACGAGCTGCCCCTCGCCCGCGGGAACGTTCTCGAACACGAACTGCCCGTCCGCGTCGATCTTCGTCTCGCGTCGCTGGCCGATCGAGCGGCCGCGCTCGGCCTCGAGCGCGTGGACACCGAGCAGCGCGACGCCGCCGACGACGGGCCGCGGGACCTCGGGCCCGAGCCGGCCCTCGAAGCGCGCCGCCGGGTGGAGCTCCACGAACAGCTCGACGAATCCCCCGGCCTCGATGCGGAAGTCCACGAAGTCGCTGTAGTAACGCGTGCCATCGCTCGCGCCGTGTGCGACGCGCAGCCGGTGCTCGCCTGCGGGGAACTTGTCGGTCGTCCTCCGGCCCGCCGGCTCCGCGGTCCAGTCCGCGTCTGCGACCTTGGACTCCCAGTTCGCGCTCACGCGTACGTCGGTCACGGGACGTGAGGCGTCGCCGATCCAGGCGGTCAGTGCGACGATGCCGCCGCGCTCGAGCGTGACCTCGTGAACGACGTCAGGATCGACCGGGAAGCCGGCGTCACGGAACTGGACATACTCTGCGTGCTCGACGTGGAGATCGACCGCGCTCACGCGGCCGTCGCTCGTCACCCAGGCGAAGTGGTCGAGCCGCACGCGCCCGTCGAAGTCCGTCCGGGCCGACGGCTCGTCCCCGCGGTACGTGAAGTACGCGCCGCGGTGCGCCTCCGTGCGGTGACCCATGATCCAGACCCGCGCGTCCATGACGGGCGCGCCGTCCGCGTCGACGACGCGAATCTCGAGGGCCTGGGTCTCCTCGAGATCGGCGAGAGGGGCGGGCTCCGTGGGGGGCGCGGCGGGCTCCTCGGGGACGGCCGCGGGCGGCGCCGCGACGGTGGGAATGGGTTCGTCGACGCGTTTCCGCTCTTCGGGTCCGACCTCGTCCAGGGCGTCGGGCGCCTCGTCGGATGCGGTGCGCTCGGTCGCGCGGGCGGGCGGTGCGCTCTCGCCCGCGGGATGCATGAGGGAGCGGAGTGCGAGGAGCGCGAGGATCGTTCCGGCCGCCGCGGCCAGTCCGAGGGCGAGGTTCCTGGACATGAGGGGAGACCGGCGTGGGCCGCCGGCGCCTGGGGGAAGGGACGGGGCGCGCCGACCGACCGACGCTCCCCTCACTTCGATGCGCGGCGCGGCCCGGTCCGGCACCGATTTCCGCCGGACGTACACGACCGTTGCACTGCACGCCGCGCGCGCGCCGGTTCCAACGCCGGCCGTACGCGCGGCGGTCCCTCGCCCCTCGGTCAGCCGTTCGCGGCGACGAGCTGCGCGAGCCGGGCGTCGATCTTGTTGGCGGTGATCGCGCCGTAGTTCGCGGCGCCGAGCCAGCCGCTCATGATGATCCCGACCGAGCCCGCGTGGTACAGCCCGACCACCTGGTCCGAGAGGCCCATCGAGTAAGGCAGCCCCTCGAACTTCGTGCCGAACGACGTGCCGGCCGGGGCCTCGGTGTAGAACTCGAAGGACATCGGAGTCGCGGCTTCGGCGTGCTCGATCTTCTGAGCCGTGCCCGGCACGCGGCGGTCGATGTCGGCGATCGTCTCGTCGATCATGCGCTGCTTGTTGGCCTCGTACTCACCGGGGCTCATCGCCTTCCAGTCCGAGTACAGCGCGTTCGTGCTGGACACGATCACGTAGCGGTCGGGGCGACCCTTCTCCTGGTCCGTCGGCCTTCCCTTCGGGTAGTAGAAGCTGAAGGTCCTGCTCTCGCCGTGCAGGTCGCAGAGCGCCGCGCTGTCGAACGTGGGACGCGTCGAGGTGAAGAAGAGGTCCGACACCCAGGGCAGCGACTCGCCCTCCCGGAGCCCCATGTAGACCTGGCAGCTCGACGTGTTCAGGCGGACGCCGCGGAGGCCCTCCATCCACTCGGCTGAGAAGTGCTCCTCGCCGACCAGCTTCTCGGCGGTCGCGCGCACGCTCGCGTTGGAGAGTACGACCGACGCTCCGATGAAGCGATCGCCGACGAGCACGCCTTTCGTCTCGCCGTTCTCGACGACGACGCGGTCGACGCGGGCGCGGTTGAAGGTGTCCACGCCGTTCGCGGCGAGGATCGAGCGCATGTCCTTCACGAGCCCGTCGGTGCCGTCCACGAACGTGTAGACGCCCTTCGACATGAAGTTCGAGAACACGATCCCGTACGAGATCGCGGGGTCGTCGAGCCCCGACCCGTTCGCGTAGCTGATCGGCTCCATGAGGAGCCGGTGCACGTCGTTGCGGCCGGGGAAGTACTCCTCGAACAGCTCGCCGGTCGTCCGCTCGTCGCGGTCGTAGTAGTTCATCCGGCGCAGGTCGTCGTAGAAGCCCTCGACGACCGCCCGGTCCTGACCGAGCACCGTGACCAGCTTGTCGGTGAAGTCCTCGCGCGTGAACTCGGTGTCGAAGCTGAACTGCGGGTTGTCGAAGCGCACGCCGTCGAGCTGGACGATCTTGTCGGCGACCGACTGACCCCAGTACTTGCGGCACGTCTTCTTCATGCCGAAGGGGAAACCGTGCAGCGAGATGTCGAAGACGTGGCCGCCCTTGCGCTTGAACCACGTCGCGAGGCCGCCGTAGTTGTAGTGCTGCTCGAGCACGCACACGGAGTGCCCGGCGCGCGCGAGGATGTTGGCCGCGGTGAGGCCGCCGAGCCCCGACCCGATCACGACGACGTCGTACGCGTCCTTCGCGCCCTTGACCGGGTCTCCCTTCGCGGGGCGTTTGCCGTCTCGGTGCCCCGCGTAGAAGCGCTTGTCGCTCATGCTCTCGTCCTCGTTCAGGCGCGCGCGGCGAGCGCGTGCTGGTTGGCCATGGCGATCCCGGAGAGCATCGCCCCGACGATCCCGAGATAGCCCTGGTCGGTGCCGCACAGGAAGAGTCCGTCGACGGGGGTGCGTCCGCTCCGCAGCTTGCGCGGGCTGCCGTACACCGCGCCGCCGAGGTGGCCGGTGAACTTCTGCACGGTGCGCGGGGTGAAGCCGTCGACGTACACCTTGTGCGGTCGGGCGTCGAACGAGAAGCGGGCCGCGACCGCGTGCGCTTCGTCCCAGATGCGCTCCTTCTGCGCGACGTACGTGTCCTCGTCGTACCCGGTCCACAGGTCGTGGCGCGCGAGCAGGGTGAGCCGGAACAGCCCCTCGGGCAGCGGCTCCTCGGACGCGTAGTTGTCCGGGCAGCAGATCACGCCGCTGCGCAGGTCGACGGGCTCGCCGGGGGCCGGCGGCGCGTACACGAGCCGGTCCTCGGTGTTGAAGAAGACGATCGTGTCGTCGTGACCGAGCTCGGCGGGGCGGCGGTCGAGGACCGTCAGGTACTCGACGAACGTGAGCGGGCCGACGTCCGTGTTCGACACGGACTCGGCGGCGTCGGTCATTCGCAGCGTCTCGACGAGGCCTGCGCTCGAGAGCACCACGTCCGTCCGCAGCTCGGTGCCGTCGTCGAGCACGACACCCTCGACGCCCTTCTCACCGTGCAGGATCCGCTGCACGCCGGAGCGCATGCGGAGCTCGCCGCCCAGTTCCTTGTAGCGGTTCCGCAGGAGATCGAGGACGGTGCGGACGCCGCCCTCGGGGCGCGCGAAGCCCTCCTCGTAGAGGCTCTTGAAGAGGATCACGAACGACGCCTCGTCGACGTCGTCGGGCGTCGGGCTGCCGTAGTAGAGGAGCGGCAGCAGGAGCATGTCGACGAGCAGCGGGTCGTCGATGTACTCGGCCATGAGCTGGCGCGCCGTGCGCGACGGCGCGTCGTCGCCGGTGAGCTCGGGGTACTCGGCGATGCCGGCGACGAGCCGGTCGAAGCCGTCGATGGCGGCGGGGAACTTGTCCGCCACCTCGGCCCGCAGGACCTCGAGCTCGTTCGTCCAGCGCAGCGAGACGTCCGGGAACGACACGCGGCTCCCGCGCTGCTCGCCCAGCCGCAGAGCGTCGTAGGGAATCCGGAGCTGGCGCAGGATGCGCGTCAGCGGGCGGCCCTTGACCTTTGGCCCGACGAAGTTCGTGAGCGCGTGCAGGCCGACGTCGAAGCGTCGGCCCTTCTGCTTGTAGAACGAGTTGAGCCCGCCCCAGAGCGAGTGGCGGTCGAGCACGACCACACGCTGGTCGAACTGAGCCAGCCGGATCCCCGCGGCCAGTCCGCTCATACCCGCCCCGATGACGATCGTGTCGTAGCGTTCGCTCATGCGGGGGCGGGGGAGCCGGCGGTGGACTCCGTCAGGCGTTCTGTAGCTTGAGCTCCTTGTCCTCCATGTGGGGATGGAGGTAGTTCGCGCAGGAGTCCAGGCTGCCGAGCTCGGAGTAGTCGTCCTCGGGGACCTGCACGCCGTAGCGCTTGCGAAGCTCCATGACGATGTCGAGGAAGTCCATCGAGTCGAGCTCGATCTGGTCGCGGAGGAGCTCGGTGTCGTTCAGACCGCCCAGCTCTTCGTCGGGCGCGATGGTCGCGATGATGTCCTTGACGGCTTCTTTGACTTCGTCCTTGGTCATGTCTCTCTAGCTCTTGGCCGGGGGGCCGCAGGTTCCGCGCGAAGTGCGCGGGTCCCGTGAGGTCGTGGGGGGCGGCCAGCGCCACAGGGCGCTGGCCGTGTTCGGATGGGGGCAGAGGCCGGATCAGAAGCGCTTGACGATGAGCGCGCTGTTGATCCCGAGCATGCCGAAGCTGAGGTTGAGGATCGTCTCGACGCCGTGGGGCGACTCGACGGGCTCGTTCACGACGAGTCCGCGGAGCGCGCACTCGGGGTCGAGTTCGTCGACGTTGATCGTCGGATGCACGATGCCGTCCTGGAGCGACGGAAGGTTGCCCGCGAGCTCGAGCGAGCCGGCGGCGCCCATCGTGTGCCCGATGTAGCTCTTCGTGTTGTTGACAAAGGTGGTCGGCGAGTCGCCGAAGACCTCGCGTACGGCGCCGGCCTCCTGGATGTCGCCCTGGGGCGTCGACGTCGCGTGCGTGCTGACGAGGTGGACGTCGCCGGGCGTCATGCCCGCGTGCTTGAGCGCGCCGCGCATGCACTCGTTCTGGCGCTCGGGAAGCGGCAGCACGAAGTCGGCCGCGTCCGAGTTCACGTGCCAGCCGGCGACCTCGCAGACGATCGGGGCGCCGCGCTTCACCGCGTCCTCGTAGCGCTCCATCACGTAGAGGCAGCCTCCCTCGGACACAACGATGCCGTTGCGTCCCTTGTCGAAGGGGCGCGAGACCTGGGTCGGATCGGCGTGCTCGCCGAGCGCGCCCTCCGCCTTGAAGCTCGCGAAGATCCCGAACGTGTGGATGCTCTCGGACACCCCGCCGGCGAGCGCCATGTCGCACTCTCCGAGCGTGAGCATCTGCGCGCCTTGGATGACCCCGAGGTTGCCACCCGCGCAGGCGCCGCCAATCGCGTAGTGGGGGCCGGTGATCCCGGTGTTGAGCGTGACCTCACCCGCCGGGTTGTTCGCGACCGTGCGCGGGTTGTGGTGGTGCGACCAGTACGAGGTGTCGTAGTCGTACTGGCTGATCTCGTAGATCTGCTGCTCGGTCTCGACGTTCCCGTGCTCGGTCGTACCGACGTAGACGCCGATCCGGCTCTTGTCGACGGTCTCGAGGTCGACGCCCGCGCGTGAGAGCGCCTCGTTCGCGCACCAGATGGCGACCGACCCGGCGCGCGTGCCGCGGCGCAGGCTCTTGCGGGACTGGTAGCGCTTCGCGTCGTAGTCCACCTGCCCGGCGACGGTCTCGCCGAAGTAGCGGATCTCGTAGGGCGAGACGCCGGAGACGCCCGCGAGGAGGTTCTTGCGGAACTCCTCGAGATCGTTGCCGTTCGGGCTCGTGAGCCCGACACCGGTGATGACGATGCGGGGTCGATTCATCGGTCGTCTCCGCGGCGCGCCTTGGTGTCGGCCTCGGGGCGAACGCCCTCGAGGATGCGTGCGGGAACGCCGACCCCGACCTTGAGCGCGGTGCCGATCGCCCGGGAGAGGAGGCTCTGCGGATCGCCGAGCGCGTTCGAAACGCTCGAGAAGACGAGCTGCATCACCGCGTCGGCGAGGTCGCACGTCGCGATGATCGAGCGCAGCGTGAGCACGCGCGGGTCCTTCGCTCCGTGCTTCTCTCGGATGATCTCGAGCATCCGCGTCGCGCCCGTCTTGAAGTGGTCGAACGCAACCTGCTCGCGGCGGCGCAGGACCGTCGCGACGATCGAGAGCGTGTTCCCGACCGCCTCGTGCACGTTGCAGCGGCGGCTGGAGTCGAACGTCGAGCTGACGGCGCCCCATTCGACGAGTTCGTTGATGGTCGTGCTCGCGGCGCCCTGGCTGATGCTCAATTCGGCGACGATCTCCTTCGCCGAGAGCGGGTGGCCTGCGAGGACCAAGAGCCCCCAGACGCGGCCGTGGATCCGCTTGAACCCGAAGGTCTTGAAGAACGACTCGAACGTCGCGAGCTCGTCCTTCAGCTCGGGCTCGAGGCCCGCGAACGGCGCCAGTTCGCCCTCGACACCGTCGGCGTCGAGGGGGGCGTCGGTGGACTGTGTGGGGGAGGCCATCGGGGGGGGGCGGTCGTACGGTGCGGCGCGCGTCGGCCGCGGGTTCGCTGCGGCCAGCCATTTCAGAATTTCCTGAAATCGCCGACGTTGTACCGACCGCGCATTGCCCGCAGCAAGGGTCGAACCGTGATTCGCGACGCGCGCGTTGCCGTTCTCGTCACCTGCGCTCAGTCGAGCGCGGGGAGGACGCGCCGCATCCACGCGCCCATCACCACGATCTCCGCAGGGATCACCTGGTGCTCCATGCGGAACGGGTGCCACTCGACCCCGTAACCCAGGCCCTCGAGCCGCGCGCGGGCGGCCTCGCCCTTGTCGAACCCGACGACGGGATCCTCGGTTCCGTGGCACTGGAGAACGGGCACGTCGGCGTTCGCAGGCGCTCGTTCGGCTTCGAGATCGCAATCGGCCGCGATGTAGGTCGACAGCGCCATGATCCCGGCCAGGCGCTCGGGGAAGCGCAGGCCCGTGTGCAGCGCGATCGCTCCGCCCTGGCTGAATCCCGCGAGCACGATCCTTCCGGGCGCGACCCCGCGCTCCATCTCCCGGGCCACCAGTGCCTCGAGGGCCGCACCCGAGGCGCGCACCCCGCCTTCGTCGACGCGGCGGTCGAAGTCCATCGAAAGGATGTCGTACCAGGCGGGCATGACCATGCCGCCGTTCACCGTCACGGGGATCGACGGCGCGTGGGGGAACACGAAGCGGATCCGGTGGTCGCCGGGGAGCCCGAGCTCGGGAACGATCGGAGGGAAGTCGTATCCGTTGGCGCCGAGCCCGTGGAGCCAGAGCACCGCGGCGTCGGCCGTTCGGCCCGGTTCCAGGACGACGGCGTCGGGGAGCGTGGTCATGGGCGGGAGGCTAGCAGGATGCGGCCGCAGAGCCGCTCCCGCGCGCGGGGAACGGCGCCCGGGTCTCCGGCAGTGGCCCCCGGGGGGCTTCGCTCGCTGGTTTGCCTCGCAACCCGGCGCCCAACGATGGAAGCCCAGCCCCTGTTGCATCCCCACTCGGGCGGCCGCAGCAAGGAAGTTGGTTGGCGGGGATCGGGTTGTCCAGCGCCTTATCGCTCAGGTTCCAGCGCGGGTGTGGACGAAACCCCTGCTGGCTCGGCCGCCCCGCCCGAGCAGGCCCACCCCGTCCTGTCTGCGATCCCCGTCCTTACGCATGGCTCTCCTCGAACTCCGCCTCAGCCATAGGATCTTCCTTCCGCCCGTCCTCCTCATCGGAGCGATCGCCACGATCGTCTCCTACACCGCCGTCACGCTCGGCGGACAAGAGGCCGGAGGCAAGGTGATCAACCTCGCTGGTCGCCAGCGGATGCTGAACCAGCGCTACGCCAAGGAAGTGCTCCTGAGCGCCTCCGGCGTTTCCGTCGACCCCGAGGCGACCCTCGGCCTCCTCCGGCAGACGGTCGTGGCGCTCCGAGACGGCGGGGACGCGCCGCTCGGCAAGGGCAAGGTGGCGACGCTGCCGCCGACGGAGGACCCGGATGTGGCGGGCCTGCTCACGAGCCAGGCCGCGGGCATCGAGACGCTGGCGGAGGCCGGCGAGGCATGCCTCGAGGCGGGCCGCCGCGGTGCGGACGCGGAGGAGCTCGCGATCCTGCAGGGTCGCCTCCTCGGCGTGACCTCCGACCTGCACGTCGTGGCGAACAACGCGGTCACGGCCTTCCAGACCGGATCGCGGACGGAGATCCGCGCGATGCGCCGCGCGCAGATCTGGCTCGGTGCGATCGCCGCTGTGATCGGCGCCTTCGTGGCCGTGCGCTCCGCGCGCTGGATCCTGCGCTCGCTCAGCGACGTCAAGCGGGTCGTCGGTGCGATGGGTGAGGGCAACCTCACCGAGCGTGCGGACGACACCGTCGGGGCCGACATGGGTGAGCTCGCCGGGTGCATCAACGACTTCCAGTCGCGCCTCGTGGACGACCTCAGCGTCGTGCAGGGTACGTCGGGCGAGATCGACACGGACTCGGCCCACCTCCGTGAGGCGAGCAGCAGCCTTGCCGCAGCCTCGACCGAGCAGGCGGCGTCGCTCGACTCGATCGGGAACTCCGTCGAGTCGGTGCGGTCGCTCGCCGAGTCGAACTCCGAGCGCGCGCAGGCAGCCGACGAGCTGAGCACCGAGACCCGCTCGAACGCCGAGGGCGGTGTCGAGCGCGTCCACGAGCTCCTCGACGCGATGAAGGGCATCGAGGAGTCGAGCGAGCAGATCTCCAACATCATCCGCGTGATCGACGAGATCGCGTTCCAGACGAACCTCCTCGCGCTGAACGCGGCGGTGGAGTCGGCGCGCGCCGGCGACGCCGGTAAGGGCTTTGCCGTCGTGGCCGAAGAGGTCCGCGCGCTCGCGATCCGCAGCGCCGAGGCCGCCCGCGACAGCGGCGTGTTGATCGAGGCCGCGAGCAAGCGCGCCACGGACAGCGCCTTCCTGGCTCAGTCGGTGTCTGACGTCTTCGACTCGATCCTCGAGGGAACGAAACGCACGAACACGCTCCTCGGCGAGATCGTCGGCGCGTCGCGCGAGCAGAACGAGGGTACGGCCCATCTGCACCGCAGCATCGAGGAGATGAACCAAGTCACGACGACCAACGCCGAGGGGGCCGAGCGCCTCTCGCAGGCCGCCGTCAGCACCTCCGAACACGCCGGTGCACTCCGCACCGTCGTCTCCCGATTCGCGCTCGAACACGACGAGCGCACCGCCGCTCTCGCGGACCCAAGCTCCTTCTGAACCCGCCCCCGATGCGTTCCCCCATCCTCCGCGTCGCACCGCTGGCGCTCCTCACTTCCCTGTCGTTCGCCCAGTCCGAGGGCGGCTCTGCAGAAGGCCACGACGACCTCTGGAAGGCGATCGAGTCCGGCCGCACGTGGATCGACCTGCGCCACCGCTACGAATTCGCCGACATCGACGGCTTCGCGAACGACGCGGATGCGTCGACCCTCCGTACGGCTCTCGGCTACGAGACCGGCCGCTACAAGGGGTTCCGAGGTCTGCTCGAGTTCGAAGCGATCAGCATCATCGGCGACAACAACTTCAACAGCACGACCAACGGTGTGACCGACCACCCGGTCGTCGCGGACCCCGAGGGGTCCGAGATCAACCAGGTCTACGTCGCGTACGACGGCTTCGAGGGGGTCGACGTCCGCCTCGGTCGCCAGGAGATCTCGCTCGACAACGACCGCTTCATCGGTGCCGTGCCGTGGCGTCAGAACCACCAGAGCTTCGACGGCCTGCGCGTGATCGCGAAGGACGTCGGCGGCGTCAAGATCGACTACTCGGCCGTGTCCAACGTCAACCGGATCTTCGGTGACCGGAGCGCGCGCGGCAATGAGCTGCTCAACGGCCACTTCGCGAACGTGTCCACCGACCTCGGCAGCGTCGGGCGGGGCACCGTCTACGGTTACCTCGTCGACTTCAACGACACCCAGGTCCTCAGCACGAACACCTTCGGAGCCCGCGTCGTGGGCAAGCACGACGTCGGATCCGGCAAGGTGGGATACGTGGTCGAGGCTGCGCAGCAGACGGACGCGTTCAGCAACCCCGTCGACGTCGATGCGGACTACCTCCACCTCGAGCTCAACGGCTCGATCGAGAAGTTCAACGTCCGGATCGCCAGCGAGACGCTGGGCGGCAGCGGCGACGTCGGGGACAAGTTCTCGACGCCGTTCGCGACGCTCCACGCCTTCAACGGCTTCGCGGACGTGTTCCTGAACACGCCGGACGGCGGACTGGTCGATCAGTTCGTGACCGTGTCCCGGCCCATCGCCGTCGGCGGTCTGCCGGGCCCGATCAAGCTCCGGGCGAGCTACCACGTCTTCACGTCCGACGCGGGCAGCCTCGACTACGGCACGGAACTCGACCTCGACGCGGTCATCCCGCTCACGGACCGCGCGAAGCTCGGCCTGCGCTACGCGGACTTCGACGCGGACGACGCGTTCGCCGACACCACGCGCTTCATGGCGTGGCTCCACGTGCGCGTCCTCTAGGGGACCCGCGCGCGCCCCGCCGGCGTCCACCAGGACACCTGCCACCCCCTCCGCGACCGAACCCGGCCCGGGGAGCTCCACGCTCACCGGGCCGGGTTCACCCGTGTGTCACCGCTCGACGCTCGACGGGATCACCACTCGACGCCGAGCATCGAGCAGTGGAGACCGCTGCCGATCCCCTGCATCGCGACACGGTGCCCCTCGCCGATGAAGCCGCGCTGCACCGCGAGGAAGAGCGTCGCCGGGAGTGAGACCGAGCCCACGTTGCCGAGGGTCTCGACCGTCGTGAAGTCGCGCGCGTGGTCGAGCCCGAGGGTCTCGAACAAGAGCTTCTTGTGCTGGACGCCGACCTGGTGCGTGACGAAACGCTCGACCGAGTCGGCGGTCCACGATAGCTCGTCCAGGAAGGCGGGCCACACCTCCGCCGCGAGCGCGTTGCCCGCGTGCAGGAGCGCCTCGGAGTCGGTCTCCATGAGCGGACCCGCGCCGTCGTCCGCGCGGTCGCCGCTGCAGAGCTCGTGGTGCTCGGTGGCGGCGCGCGTCAGGGCACCGACGAACCTGTGGGGGGTCGTCGCGACGCCGGCCCGCGCGAGGACGGCCGCGGCGCCCCCGGAGCCGATCGTGAGCGACGCGTACGCGCGCTTGAGGTCCTTGCGGGTGGTGCCCTCCGAGAGCAGCGCTCGCAGGGTCTCTTCGACGAGCGGGCCGCCGTCCTCACCGGACACGACGAGGGCCGCGTCGAGCTCGCCGCGCTCGAGGCGACCCGCGACGAGCGCCATCGCGTTGGCGAAGCCGAGGCACGCGTTCGAAAGGTCGAACGCCTCGCACGTGGGAGGCAGGCCGAGGCGCGCGTGCACGACCGACGCGGTCGCGGGCTCCATGAAGTCGCGGCACACCGCCGCGTGCACGACGCAGCCGATCCGCTCGCGCGGGACGCCGGAGCGCGCGAGCGCGTCCTCGGCCGCGGCCGCCGAGATCGCGCTCGGCCGCGTTCCCGGGGGGAAGAAGCGACGTTCCCGGATCCCGCTCATCAGCTCGAGGCGTCCGACGGACGCGCCGATCCGGTCGTAGAGCGGGGCGAGCCGCTCCTCGAGCGCGTCCGAGGTCACCGCCTCGTCCGGGAGCGCGACACCGAGCGCCTCGATGTGGACGTTTTCGAACCGCATCAGGCGCGACAAGCTACGGTCCACCGACGCACCGCGCCATGCCTGCAGCCGCCTCGCTCTCGATCCTCCACGTCGACATGGACGCCTTCTACGCGTCGATCGAGGTCCGGGACAACCCGTCGCTGGAGGGGCTGCCCGTCTGCGTCGGCGGGCCGGCGGCCAGCCGCGGCGTGATCGCTGCTGCTTCGTACGAGGCCCGGCGCTACGGGGTGCGCTCGGCGATGCCCACCGCCACGGCGCGTCGGCTGTGCCCGGACCTGGTCCTCCTGCCGCCCGACTTCGAGAAGTACACGGCCGTGAGCGCCCGCATCATGCAGGTGTTCCGCAGCTACACCCCGGTCGTCGAGCCGCTGTCGCTCGACGAGGCGTTCCTCGACGTCACGGGCTCCGAGCGGCTCTTCGGGGACGCGGTCGAGATCGGCCAGCGGATCAAGGACGACATCCTGAGCGAGACGCGCCTCGTCGCCTCGGTGGGGGTCGCACCGACCAAGTTCCTCGCCAAGCTCGCGAGCGACCTCGACAAGCCCGACGGCTTCCGGGTGATCCTGCCGCACGAGGTCCGGACCGTCCTCGATCCACTGCCCGTGTCGAAGATCTTCGGCGTGGGGCCGCGCAACGCCGAGCGCCTCCACGGCCTCGGCGTCCGCACGGTGGGGGACCTCGCCAAGCTCCCCCGCGACGCGGTGGCGAAGCGCTTCGGCGCGTCCGGTCTCTGGATCCACGACCTCGCTCACGGGATCGATCCTCGGCGCGTCACCTCGCGCCGCGAGGAGAAGTCGCGCGGGATCGAGCGCACCTTCGCGGAGGACATCGCGGACCGCGAGGAGCTCCGGAACCTGCTCTTCACGTTCTGCGAAGAGGTCGCGTTCCACCTGCGCGACCGCGGCCTGCGCGGGAAGACCGTCACCCTCAAGGCGCGCTTCAGCGACTTCCGGACCGTGACGCGCACGAAGACGCTCGACGCCCCGACGAACATCGGTGCGCGGATCTTCCGCGTGGCGCGCGAGCTCCTCACCAAGGTCGAGGAGCGGCCGCTGCGACTCCTCGGCGTGCAGGTCTCACGCCTGGAGGACGTGCGTCAGCCCGTGCAGCAGAAGCTGTTCGAAGCGGGGACCGGCGGCGGCTCGCGCTCCGACGCGCTCGAGACGCAGGAGAAGCTCGCGAAGGTGACTCCGAGCCTCGACAAGCTGCGGCGCAAGTTCGGGCGCGGCGCGGTCGTGCCAGCCAGCACGCTGAACGAGAAGCGGGGGGGCGGCGACGGACGCGACGCTCCGCGCGTGCGCTCCGAGCGCGGGAGCGACTGAGACGGCTAGCGCCGCGCTTCCCGCGCGAGCCCGGCGAGCCAGCCCGTCATCAGGCTCGAGCCCTCGGCGATGAACCAGACGACGGGGCTCTCCATGAGCGGGGCGAAGGCGAGGCCCGCGAGCCCCATCGCCGCCAGCCACGTCCAGACCGAGTCGCCGAGCTGCGCCGCGGCGAGCCCGAGGCCGCCGCCCACAAGCGCGGCGACGGACACGGGGATCGGTGCGAGGGGCAGGAACGACAGGCAGACGAGCCCCATGCAGAAGGCGCCGGTCGCTGCGCCCTGCAGTCCGAGCAGGCGTCGACGACGCCGGAAGTCCTCCTCCTGCACGTCGAACAGCCGCTCCCAGCCGGTGCGGGCCGGGCGCCGGCGCCCGTCGTAGGCGACGGCGCGCGGCCTCGCCGCGTCGGGGGACGGGCCTCCCGCGGGCGTCCTCGCGAGCCGCGTCTCCGTGAAGTCCGGCGGCGGCGGAGGGGCGACGAGCTCCTCGCTCGTGTCGAGCTCGAGGACGCGCGTGCTCCGGTAGGGGTTCTCGGGCAGCGCGGCGGCCCGCGGCGGCCAGGCGCGCTCCGGCGCGTCGGGCGCTCCATCGGGGCCCGATTCGTCCTCCGGTCGAGGCTCGCCGGTGTGCGCCGTTGTGTCCTGGCTCACGGTCTTCAGGCGTTCGTGGCTCGGGTCGCGCCGGCTTCAGCGCCCGCGCTGCATCAGGCGGCCTTCGCGCGCGTGGAGAGCTGCGTCGGGGAGGCCTGCGTGGAGTGACCCTGCGTGGGAGGGCTCTGCGCGGAGTGACTCTGCGTGGAAGGGCTCTGCGCTGAAGGATCCGGCGCGGACACACTCTGCGCGGAGGGGCTCTGCGCGGGGGCGGAAGCGGCGAGCTCCGTGTACGTGACGAGGGCGAAGCGGCCCGACTCGAGCGCCAGCGCCGTGACGCGTCCGCGGTAGCGCCTGGGCGCCTCGCCGCGGCCGCCCATGCGGCAGTCGACGTGGAACGTGTGGCGCTCGCCGCGCAGGACCGCCTTGAGTCCGTCGCCGAAGATGCGCGCGCGCTGGTCGCCGCGCTGCGTCGCGCGGTGGCAGACCGCGAGGTAGCTCGCGCCCTCGTTCGTCCGCGCGTCGCGTCCGCCGTTCGCCGCGGAGAAGTGGCGCCAGGCGGCGTTCACGGCCACGATGCGGCCGAGCGGGTCGAGGATCGCGGCGTGCGTGCTGAGGGAGTCGAGGGCGGTCGCGAGCCGCTCGATGCGAGCCCCGCTCGGCACCGCGAAGCCCGCCTCGGGGATCGACGTCGGCTGCGCGACGTAGACGCCCTTGGTCGCGAAGGAGACGAGCACGTGGTCGCCTTCCTCGGAGAGCACGCGCTCGATCGTCACGGTCGTGGTATCGACCCCGCCCTTCGCGCACGGGCGCTCGAAGTCGAGGCGTACGCGCTCGACCTCACCGTCCAGGACGCGCTTGAGCTGGGCGTGCATCGTGCCCGCGCGGCGGTTGCCGCCGATGGCAGCGCCTGCGCAGGCTGCGAGATAGTGGATCCCGACGCCGAGGGAGGCGGCACCGAACAGCGCCCCGCTGCGCGGCTCGCGCGTCCACGGCAGGTTCACGCGGGCGATGCGGCCCTCGGAGTCGAGGAGCGCGCAGCGGTCCGGGGTCGAATCGAGGGCCAGGAGCGCGTCCTCGAGGCTGAGGAGCGTGGGCACGATGCGCGGGGCGTTCGCCATGGCGGAGCAGGGGTGGTCGACGGGGGTCGACCGCTCGGGCCGACGGTCCCGTATCGACTCGATACGGCGATCCCTTGAGCGCCGCGGGCCCCGTGGAGCAGTGGCGTGGAGAAGGAAGCCGGATTCAGCGGTCGGACTTTCCGGAATGCTGCAACGGTCGAACCGATCGGGTCCCACTGCTTCGCCGGGGTCGCGCCGCTGGCGCCCGTTCGCCGGAGCGATCTTGGGCCTGCGCAGGCCCAGCGCCGGCCCTGCTCTTCACCAGACCGATCGTCCCGCTCGCTGCAACATGTCTACCACGTCGCTGTTCGCTCGCTTTCTCCTCGTCACCGCCCTCTGTCCGCCTGGCTGGGGCGCCGTCGCATCGCCCCAGCACGTCGCCGAGGCGTGGCGATTCACGGACCTGCCGACCGACCAGCACTCGCTCGACAACTGCCGCGCCGACGGCGAGGGGGGAGTCGCGTGCGCATTCGTCTCGGGGGGCATGGGTTTGTCGCCAGCCGTGCTGCAGGTCTACAGGATCGACGCGAGCGGTGACCTGGCCTGGAGGGCCGCCGTGCCGCTCGACGACGACTTCGCAGAGCTCCACGGGGTCGGGCTCGACCGCGAGGGAATCCTCGCGGCCGGACTGTTCGAGCAGGGCGGATACCGGCTCGTTCGATTCGACCCGGCGGGGAGCGTGCTCTCGGACGCGTTCGTTCCGCCGCCCTCGCCTGCCGGCGAGTACCGAACGTCGGTCGCCGCGCGTGAGCGAGCGGCGGTTCAGTGCACTCCGGACGGGGACGTTGTCGCCTTGATGGGGACCGACGTTCCGAGCTCCAGGGCGCTCTACCTTCGCTTCGACGGTTCGGGCGCGCTGGAGCATCGTGTCGAGCTCTTCGGCCGCTCGGAGGGGCACTACCGGCTCGCGGCGCCCGTCGACGAGGACGTCACCGTTGTCTCGCGAGACTCCAGTCCGCTCGCGGTCCTCCGGCGCGTCGAGCGATTCGACCCCTCCGGAGCGCTGCGCTGGGCGTTCACGACCCCCGACCCGGACGTTGGAACGTCGCGCGGCTTCGCATCGAACCGAGCAGGGGACGTCGTGCTCGGCGTGCGTTCGCCAGGGAACGCAGCGGCCACGATCTACGTGGTCGACGCGTCTGGAGACCTCGTACTGCGCTTCGATGGGGCAACGCCGGGCTCCGCCGTGGGGGACGCGTACCACCTCGCTCTGAACGAGGACCGTTTTGTCTTCGCGGGCGACGCCAGCGGAACGTCGGGCATCGATGGGTCCGGCCGGCTCGTCTGGTCCGGTGACTACACCTCGTACCTCACGCGCTTCCTCGGCGTCGACGATCGGGGGAACGTGGTGGTCGCGGGTGCTCCGCCCCTGGGGGCGGCGATCGGCGTCTTCGCGCTGAAGCCGTCCGGGCTCCTCGCGTGGGTGGCTCCCGCGCGTCTCGGTGAGCCGGAGGTCGCTCTGGGCAACAGCGGTTGCGTCGGGAGCGGTGGTGCCGTCTTCGTCCGGGGCGTCGAGTTCGATGGCTCAGGCGCGACGCTCGGCCAATTTGCCCTCTCCAAGATCTATGGCGACGCTCGCATCGATTTCGACGCCTGCATCACCGGGGCGATCAACTCGACCGGACGGGTCGGGGGCCTCGAAGTACATGGTTCGAGCGACCCCACCGCCGACGACGTGACGCTCGTCGGCACCGAGCTGCCGCCTGGCGCGTTCGGGTTCTTCCTCTGCTCGACCGCGCTCCTTCCGCTGCCGATCGACGTGCCCGGTAGCCGCGCAAGGCTCTGCCTGGGCAGCCCGACGGGCCGCCTCGTCGGGCCAGGTCAGGTGCGCAGGGCCGGCCCCGGCGGGCGCGTGGCGCTTGCGCTCGATCTCGACCGGCTGCCGCAGCCCGCAGGGACCGTCGCCGTCGCGCCAGGCGACACCTGGTACTTCCAGGGCTGGTACCGCGACCAGGAGGGCGCGCTAGCGATCTCGCGCACTACGGACGCGGTCGGGATCCGCTTCTGATGCGCTCGCTCTCGGCACCTCGATCCCGCCGCTCCCTGCGCATCGGGGTGCCCGTCCTGACGCGTCAGTGCGCCTCGAGCCAGTTCGCGCCGTGGCCGAAGTCGACCTGGAGCGGCACGTCGAGCTCGATCGCGTGCTCCATCGCCTCGCGCACGACCTCGATGGTCTCCTCGAGCTCCTTCTTCGGGACCTCGACCACGAGCTCGTCGTGGACCTGGAGGAGGAGCTGTGCCTGGAGCGGGCTCGCCTCGAGCTTCGCGTCGAGCGCCAGCATCGCCTTCTTGATGATGTCCGCCGCGCTGCCCTGGACCGGCGTGTTGACCGCCGCGTTCTCGGCGGCGACGCGGGCGCCCGGGTTCTTCGAGTTGATGTCCGGCATCGGACGGCGGCGCCCGAGCAGGGTCTCGACGTAGAGGTTCTCGCGCGCTCCGGCGAGCACGGCGTCGATCCAGCCGCGCACGCTCGGGAACGCCGCGAAGTAGCGCTCGATGAAGTCCTTGGCTTCGGGGACGGAGAGGCCGGTCTCGCGCGCGAGGCGCTGCGGGCCCATGCCGTAAAGGAGGCCGAAGTTCACGGCCTTCGCCTGGCTCCGCATCGTGCGGTCCACCTCGTCCTCGGCGACACCGAACACGACCGAGGCCGTCGACGCGTGGATGTCGCGCCCCTCGCGGAAGGCCTCGGCGAGCTTCTCGTCGCCCGACAGGTGCGCGAGGACGCGCAGCTCGACCTGGCTGTAGTCCGCGGCGAGCAGGACCCACTCGCCGTGCTCGTCGGGCTCCCGGGGGACGAAGGCCTCACGCAGCTTGCGCCCGCGTTCGGTCCGGACCGGGATGTTCTGCAGGTTCGGATCGGACGAGCTCAGGCGACCGGTCGCTGCGACGGTCTGGCTGAACGAGCAGTGGATCCGGCCGGTGTCGTCGTTGACGTACGTGGGCAGGGCGTCGACGTAGGTGCTCTTCAGCTTCGCGACTTCGCGGTAGTCCAGGAGACGACGCACGATCTGGACGTCGCCGTAGAGCTCGTTGAGCGTCGCCTGGTCGGTCGCGTAGCCGGTCTTGGTGCGCTTGACGCGCTTGACGCCGGCCTCCTCCTGGATCCGGAGCTTCTCGAAGAGCACGAGGCCGAGCGCCTTCGGGCTGTTGACCTTGAGGCCGGGTTCGCCCGCGAGCCGCCGCACGTCCTCCTCGGCCGAGTCGATGTCGCGCTGGAGCTCCTTCGCCATCGACGCAACTGCGGCGACGTCGAGGCGGATCCCGCGGCGCTCCATGCGCGTCAGCACCCGGACGAGCGGCATCTCGAGGTCGAAGAAGAGCTCCGAGTCGCCGGACTCCTCGATCCGCGGCGCGTACTTCTCGAACAGGCGGAACGTCGCCTCGGCGTCCTCGCACGCGTACTCGCCGACCTCGTCGATGGGGACCTCGGCCATCGTGATCTGGTTCTTGCCCTTCCCGATGAGCTGCGAGGTCGGGATCTTGGTCATCCCGAGCTCGACGAGCGCCTGGTCGTCGAGGCCGTGGCGGCGCGACGAGCCGTAGAGCGTGAAGCTGGCCACCATCGTGTCGAAGTACGGCGGGGGCACCTCGACGCCGTGCCCCGCGAGGACCAGCGCGTCGTACTTCTCGTTCTGTGCGATGCGTGCGAGGTCCGGGTCCTCGAGCAGCGGTCGGAGGCGCTCGAGGAGGGCGTCGGTCCCGCCCTCGAGGAGCGGCGGAGACAGGTTGAACGGGACGTAGAACGCGCGCCCGGACTCGGCGCAGAAGCTCATCCCGACGAGGTCGACCTCGAGTGCCTCGAGGCCGGTCGTCTCCGTGTCCCAGGCGAACGTGCCGGCCTCTTTCAGCTCGACGATCATCGCGTCGAGCGCGGCCTCGTTCTTGACGAGCACGTCCTCGCGCTCGGCCGAGCCGGTCGTCTCGAGGTCGCCCTCAATCTCGTCGACGAGGCTTTGGAAGCCGAGTGAGAGGAACAGGTCCCGCAGCGCCGCGGTGTCCGCTTCGGGAGCGCGCAGCGCGTCGACGCCGCGCTCCAGCGGGACGTCGGTGTCGATGCGCACGAGCTCGAGCGAGAGCTCGAGGTTCTCGCGGTCCGCCTCGAGCTTCTCCTTCGTCTTGCCCTTCACCTCGTCGAGGCGCTCGAGCAGCGCGGCGACGGAGCCGAATTCGGCGATGAGCTTCTGCGCGCCCTTCTCGCCGATGCCCTTGACGCCCGGCACGTTGTCCGACGTGTCGCCCATGATCGCGAGCACGTCGATGACGTGGTCGGGCGTCGTACCGAACTTGGCCGCGACCTCCTCGGGTCCCTCGACGACGAGGTCGACGCCCGCCTTGAAGATGTTGTGCAGCGCGACGCGGTCGCCCACGAGCTGCATGAGATCCTTGTCGCCCGTGACGATGCGCACCTCGTGTCCGGCGTCGCGCGCCTTCGTCGTGAGCGTTCCGATCACGTCGTCGGCCTCGTATCCGGGGATCTCGAACAGCTCGATCCCGTGCGCCGCGACGATGGCCCGGATGTCGTCGAGCTGGTCGATGAGCTCCTCCGGCGCGCGCTCACGCGTCGCCTTGTACTCGGCGTAGCGCTCGTGTCGGAACGTCGGGCCCTTCGCGTCGAGCGCGACGGCGACGAGATCGGGCTTCTCCTCGCGCAGGATACGCCGCAGCGCCATCGTGAAGCCGTACGTGGCCCCGGTGGGGCGGCCGTCGGGCCCGGTGAGCCCGGACCGCATCATCGCGAAGTGCGACCGGTACGCGACGGCGGTGCCGTCGAAGAGGAAGAGGCGGGGCATAGGGCGCAGAATCTACCCCATGCCCCGCCTCATCCCGCGGGCCGTTCCTCCCAGGCGCGCGTTCTACTGCCAGGTGACGGTCCAGCCGTCCGTGAAGCCGCTCGTCTGCATTCCGAACTGGAAGTCGCGGAACCACGCCTGGAAGTTCCAGGTCTCGCCGACCATGGCCGCCACGGGGCCCATCGGCTGCGAGATCGAGGTCAGGTCGACCTGGACGTCGAAGGTGCCGAAGACGCTCGAGTTGACGATGACCCCGCCGACGGTGCGGCCGATCTCGCCGCCGAGGCAGAGGTTGCCGATGCTGTTGCCCGGGTTGAGGACGATGTCCTGGTCGCGGCTCGCGAGGAAGAACCCGAACTGGTTCACCGGGAGCTGGGTTGCGGTCAGGCGGAAGTCGTTGTTCGCGAGGACCGGGCTGCCGCTGCCCAGGAGGATCGCCGACGCGCCGGACGAGTTCGGCACCGAGGGCGAGCAGTAGGACTCGCCCGGGGAGCACGCGCCGCGGAACAGGCAGTCGACCCACTCGGGGTGGTCGACGAACGGGTTGCGGTTGCCCTGGAACGACGCGACCACGTCGTTGCGCCGCATCTCGAAGGCGTCGACGGGGTCCTCGTCGTGCCACTGAAGCAGAACGGACAGGCGCCCCATGTAGGCGAAGTCCTCGTTCTGCCCGGTGTTGCCCGAGGAGATGAGGCCGAGATTGTCGGTGAGCTCGAGGTCGGGCTCCGTCACGCCGGTGAATCCGTGCGAGCCGCCCTCGTAGCGGATCGCCGCGTACATCATCGAGCGGGCGACGTCGCCGCGCCGGAACGGATTGATCTCGAAAGTGCCGTTCGTGAAGCTGCCCGCCGTCCAATTGGACTGGCCGGGGTACACGCCGGAACCGCCGCCGTTTCCGCTGTTGAAGTCGGTGACGAGCTCACCGCACGAGGCGCTGCACGTGCCGTACGGCTTGTTGCTGCGCGACGTGTTGTAGCCGTCGTCCGACAGCCAGAGCATGTGGCAGTCCGAGAACGGCATGTTGTCGGGGCCGTCGTCGGGGAAGCCGTAGGAGCGCGGCCAGGTGTGCTCGCGGTTGTACTGCGAGCTGCCCTTCGAGAAGCTGCGGTTGCGGTACACGTCCAGGACGCGCGACGAATTTGCCGGGTCCTGCTGCGCGGACTCCAGGCAGTCCCACGTGTCCGTCGCGCTGCTCGTGTAGGGGAGGCGGTTGTGGTCGTCGATCACGGCGTGGAGCGTGGACCGCAGCGCGGCTTCGCTCGACGTGTTCACGGTGTCGTAGTAGCCGACGGGCGGGCCGCCCTGCGCCGGCGCGACGCGGGCCACCGCGGGCGCGGCGAGGGCCGCCGCGACGAGGAGAGATTGGATCGACGGATGCATGGTGGGTGTGTGCGGGGGTCGTGCGGCGATTATGGACCGCAGAGCGCCTCGGACGATGGAGAGTCCCGGAGTGTTCCGGCGGGGGTGTTCCGTGACGGGTGCGGGGAGCCTCACGTGCCGACGGCGGACCCGGCTCTCCCCCGGTGAACGAAGAGGGGAGCGCGACCACGGGCCGCGCTCCCCTCCACGGCGTACCGCTCCCCGCGCGTCCGACGCGCGGGGAGCGGCGTCGGATCAGTTGAACGTGACGCCGACGGCGGTCGTCAGGTTCGACGACGGGCCGTTCATGTTGATGTCACGGAACCAGGCCTGGAAGTACCAGGTCTCGCCCGCGTTGACCGAGGCGAGGCTGCTGGGGCGCGGGATCTGCGTGAGGTCGATCATCAGGCTGAACTCGCCGGCGGGGCCGCCGTTGAGGATCTGGCCCGGGCCGACGAAGCGGCCGACGCCGCCGCCGAGGCAGAGGTTGCCGTCACCGTTGGTGCCGATGTTCGGCGCGAAGCCCTGCGTGTCCGAGTTCAGGAAGAAGCCGAACTGCTGCGGCGGCATGGCCGACGCGGTGATCGTGACGTTGTTGTCCGCCGCGGTCGCCGAGCCGGTCGCCGTGCAGATCGCGGGCGCGCCGAGCGAGGTCGGGTTCGCCATGCAGGAGGTCTGCGTGCCGATGTTGCCGCTGCCGCCGCCGCAGACGCCGATCGAGGGGAGCGTCGTGCACATCGCGGCGCCGTTCACGGCACCCGGGCTCGGGTCGGCGAATCCCATGTCGGTCACGCCGTCGGTGCCGAAGTTGAGGAACGTGTCGGAGCACCAGTCGCTCGGGCAGCCGCCCGGGCGGAAGATGCCGGAGGGGAGGAACGGGCCGTCCGGGCCGAAGACCGGCGCGCCGTCCGTGAACATGTCTCCCGCGTCGCCGTCGGTGATCGCGACGACGTCGAGGATGGTGACGCCCGGCGTCGAGGAGAGCAGGGTCGTCAGCGAGCCCATCGGGCTCGTGATGTCCATGTTCAGCATGCTGTCGAGCAGCAGGCGGTCGTTGGCGTCCGGAACCGAGAGCAGGTAGAAGGTGCCGCTGCTGTTCTCGAACAGGTTGTCGCCCGCGGGGAGGAAGTCGATCTCGCCCCCGAACGTGGCGTTGCCCTGGGCCGCGGTGCTGCCGAAGACGAAGAATCCGTCGGTGCCGAACTGCTGGCCCGAGAGGTCGATGATGACGTCGAGGTTGCCGACGCCGCCGCTCGCGCCCGCCGGGTCACCCTCGACCACGGCGAACATGAGGCCGTCCGTCGAAGCGCTGGGGGTGCCCTCGATCTCGGCGTACTCCTCGTCGGTGCCGGCGGTCGAGATACGGAGCTCGGTCAGCACCTGCGCCGAGGCGGTCTGGGCGAGGAGGGCGCCGGCGAAGGCGAGGGAGAGGTGGTTGAACTTCATGGAAGGACCGGAGGGGGGCTCCGGCGCGGGTCTTGTGGGACTCGGAGAGGTTGCGGATCGAAGCGGCGGGCCGCGGGCGGCGCGCAATGGGGGGCACGCGCCCGCACATCTCCCACCGATTTTTCGCCGACGAGCGTAGTCGCGAGGGCGCTGCGAAAGATCAAGGACAGATCAAAGGACGGATGGTGTTCGGTGGAGGAACACGCAGCCGTCATCCTCTGGGCCTCCGCGGCCCCCGATGCGGGGTCGTGGGCACCGCGGCCCGCGAGGCTGTCTCATTGCAGAACACCACCGACACCCCCTCGGACGCCCCGGCGTCCGGCCCTCTCTCCCTCCCGCGTGCGACCCTCGGCGGCGTCCTGATGGGCCTCGCCAATCTGGTGCCCGGCATCAGCGGAGGAACGATGATCCTCGCGCTCGGTCTCTACGAGCGCTTCATCGGGACGGTCGCCGATCTCTCGAGACTGCGCATCACGCGCGAGCACGTCCTCTTCATCCTGGCGCTCGGCGCAGGCCTCGTCGCCGCGGTCCTCGTGGGATCGGGCGTCGCGGTCCGGCTCGTGGCGGAGCACCGCTGGGCGATGTACGCCCTCTTCATCGGCATGACGCTCGGCGGCGCGCCCGAGCTCGTCCGCGCGTCGCGGCCCCTTCGGGCGCCCGTCGTCCTGGCGTTCACCCTCGGCGTGGCGCTCATGGCGTGGTTCGCGTTCCGCTCGGGGGAGACCCGCCTCGAGCCGACGATCCCGACGCTGCTCGTCGTCGGCGCCGTCGCCGCGTCGAGCATGATCCTGCCCGGAGTCAGCGGCTCGTACATCCTGCTCATCCTCGGCATGTACGACCTCGTGATCGGCGCGCTCTCGCTCTCCGAGGTCCGCGCCGCACCGGCCGAGTCGCTCCGCATCGTCGGGCCGGTCGTCGTCGGAGCCGTGCTCGGGATCGCGCTGCTCTCGAACGCGCTGAAGGCGCTGCTCGAGCGCTACAGCGCGCCCGCCCACGGTGCGCTGCTCGGGCTCTTGGTCGGCTCCGTGCTGGGCCTCTACCCGTTCCAGGCGGCGGTGCACCCGGAGCTTGCGCACCGTCCCACGCGCAAGGCCGTCGAGGCGGTCCTGCTGAAGGGCGAGGACGTCGCAGCGGCAGCAGCCGAGGTCGACGGCCTCGACGCCGCTGCGCTCGGGCTCCACGCCGAGAAGTGGGCGGACAGCGACAAGGGCGCGCTCAAGCGGGCCAGCCTAGAGACCCGGCGCTTCGACCCCAGCGGGGGACGGATCGCGCGCGCCCTCGGGCTCTTCCTGGCCGGCTTCGCGTTGACGCGGCTCCTGGGCCGCCGATCCTGACCCGCCCGCGCCGGTGGCGCAGCGGTGGGGCAGTTGTCCCCTCCGGGGCACAGTGCGCCGTCGTGACGCATCGCCATGAGCCCTCACGCATGAAATGCGGCGGGAGGAAGGGGTGGCACGCGTGTTGCCGCGTCACGGCCGCGCCGACGCCCCGTCTTCGATTCACGATGCGAAACCACACCGCCCTCACGTGCGGCGTGCTCCTCTCCCTCACCGGAGCGAGCGCGCTCGCCTCACCCGCCCCGATCCAGGACGACCGCCGTGACCCACCCGGCGGCGTGCCGGTCACCATCGAAGAGCTGGACGTCGCGGCGGCGATCGCCGAATTCCAGAGCTTCAAGGAGCGCCTCGGCACGTACCGGGACGAGATCAGCAAGGGCCGCTCGCTGGCGCAGGAGACGTCACAGATCCTCGCCGACCTCCGTCGCACGGCGACCCCCGAGAACGGATTCAACGAGGAGGCGATCCTCGCCGCGGTCGCCGGCTATGTCGACCAAGTCCTCGGCGCACAGGTCGAGCTCGTCGACTTCCTCGAGTCCCAGCGCTACCGCATCACCTACTACGCCGGGAAGATGGCCGCCTCCGTGCGGCCCGAGGACCTCGCCCTCCTCTTCGGAACCCTCGAGCAGAACGATGTCGCGCTGGAGTCGAGCGTGAAGTCGGTCGACGCCGCGAGCCGCAACGTCCGGGCCTTCGTCGACACGCTCCCGGCGAACTGGTTCGACAAGCGCACCTTCCGCGCGACGTCGGCGATGCCCCGCGAGACGCGCGAGGAACTCAATCGACTCGTGTCGATCTACCAGGCGCAGAAGAACGGCGTCGAGCTCGCGAAGAAGCGCCTCCAGCTCGTCCGCGCGGCCCAGCGCGGCGGCCAATTCACCGACAGCCAGGCGCTCGAGATCGATTCGGACCTGCTCGTCGGTCAGATGTTCGGCGCCCTCGACCGGATCCGGCTCCAGATGAGCATGGACCTGCTGGCGCTCGAGCAGCTGCTCACCGGCTACGCGCGCAGCGCGCGCACCCAGGGCATCCTCGACGCGTTCCAGAGCCTCGTCGAGCTCCAGGGCGACCTCGAGGGCCCGAGCCCCGAGCTCTCCGGCGTCCTCGACTGGCTGCAGGACTCCAGCGTCCGACGGCTCTCGCTCTCCGCGTCCGGCCTCGCCCGCCCCGGGCTCGAGGTCCCGCGCTCGTCCGACCTGTTGCGCGAGGCCTACGGCGGCGCGCTCAAGCCCGAAGGCCCCGCCAGCAACGGAGGCAACCGATGATCGTCCCGCTCCACACGGCGCTCCTCGCGCTCGTTCCCCTCGCTCCGCTCCAGGAGAACGCGGCGCCGTCCGGTGTCGTCACCGTCACCGACGAGGCGCCCGCCGCGGCCCCGGTCGAGACGACCGCGGAGGAGCTCCGCGCACGCATCAAGGAGATGCGCATGAACCTGCTCCTCGGCGGCGACCAGGTGCGCGAGGCCGAGCGCGAGGCCAGCGCGTTCTACACGCAGAAGTCCCAGAGCGTCGAGCGGCGCATCGACGACGTGGCGACCGAGCTGACCGAGCTGCGCGCGACGTACGACGTTGCCCTCGACCGCGCGCTCGACGGGCGCGGAACCGCGGCGGGAGCCGAGGCCCTCGCCGAAGCGCAGCCCTTGCGCGCGCGCATCGGCGGACTCGAATCCGAGATGGACCGGCTCGAGGACCGTCGCTCTCGGCTCTCCGACCTCGTCTATGCGGTCGAGGAGCGCGAGCGCGAGCGCCAGCGTCTCGTCGACCAGCTCGAGTCGCAGTCCGTCGACGGTTTCGATCTCACGGGCATGCCCCCGATCGGCATCGGTCTTGCGCCGAACGTCCCGGTCGAGGCGGGCGCGCCCTTCGAGGACGACGCCCTGATGGCCGACCTCCTGGCCCGCGACCCCCGCGGCGCCCGGGCGCTCATCTATTCGTCGGACCCGGTCGGCTACTGGCAGCGCTTCCCGCTGACGCCGCCCAAGCGCGAGCTCGGTCGCGCCCTCGGCTTCCCCCGGCCCGATCCCGTCGGACGCCGCTGAGCCGCGGCGCGCGCCATGTGGTTCGAAGCCGTTCAGGCCGGTGGCCCCGTCATGTACGGGGTGCTCGGCGCGTGGCTGGTCGTCCTCGCGGGCGTCCTCGATCGTGTCTTCTACGCGGTCGGGCGCGCGGTGCGCCGACCCTCGCTCCGCGCCGACGCGCTCCTGCGCGCCGGGCACCGCGAGGAGGCCGAGGCGCTGTTCGCCTCCGAGGCCAGCGCGGCGCGCCGCTCGCTCGACCGCATCGAGGACACGAGCCAGCTCGCGACCAGCATCGGGCTGTTCGGCACGGTGCTCGGCATCGCGCGCGGTTTCCTCGAGCGCGGGGGCAGCGCCGCTGCGGAGGAGAGCCTGCTCGCGCTGAGCGAGGGGCTCTCGACGGCGCTCTTCACGACCATCGGCGGACTCGTCGTATTCCTCTTCGGCCAGGGCGCTCTCATCGTCTACCGCGAGTGGCTCGCCTGGTGCGAGCGCGGCGCAGCGTCGGAGGCGACCTCGTGAGCGCGCGCCGTACACCGCGCCGCGGAGCGTCGAACGCGCTCACACCGCTGCTCGACATGCTCTTCCTGCTCCTCTTCGCGCTCCTCGCGACGAGCCGCTCCGCGGAGTCCGTCGAGGCGCGCCAGGAGGAGGAGATCGGCGTAGAGCTCCCGCGCGTCCAGGAGACGGGCGCCGGCGTGCCGCGGGCCGAGGAGCCGCTCGTCGTCGAGGTCGACGCAGGGGGCGGCGTGACGCTCGACGCGCGGAGGATCGAGACGCCCGCCGACCTGCGCGCGGCGCTCGAGGCGCGCGCGACGGACGACGCAGCGCCATCGATCGAGCTCGTCGTGGACGGAGACACGCGCCACGCCGTCGTGGCCGACGTGCTGCAGAGCGTGCGCGCCGCCGGCGTGGTCGACGTGCGCTTCCTGGCGCTCGCGGGCGAGGACGGCGCCGCGTTCGGCGGCGCAGGGGGCGCTCGATGAGCGGGCTCGTTCGTCACGGCACCAGCGTCGCGCTGGCGACCGCGCTCACCGCGTGGATCCTGTTCCGTGCCCCGGCACCCGACTTCGGTGCACCGGCACAGGCCGCGCCGGGACCCGCAGGCGAGGCGCTGCGCTTCGAGATGGTGGAGCGGCTCATAGAACTCGCAGCCGCGGAGCCGGAGCCGGCCGAAACCCCCGTCCCCGTTCCGCTGCCGGACATCGAGCCCGACGCGGACCCGGTGCCACCGCCGCCGGAGGCCGGCTCGCGCTCGGGATCGGAGGAGGCGACGAGCTCTGCCGCAGAGGCGTCCCTTGAAGTGGAGGCGGCCTCCGCGAAGGAGCCCGAAGCTGCTGCGCCCGACTCGCCCCCGTCCGATCCGGATGCGTCCGGTTCCAGCGCAGACACCGCGCGCGCGCGCGCTGCGGCCGCCGAGCTCCAGGCCTCGCCCGAGCTCGTGCGCCTCGCGTACGCCGAACTCTCGGGCGAGGCCGCGCTCGGCTTCTCGACCGTGCTGCTCTCCGACCCGGCGGACCAGCTCGCGATCGCGCGCGCGTTCGGCGAGGAGGTCGTGCTCGTGCCGCGGGCCACGATCGATCCGAACGAGCCACGCCCGGGCTACTGGCGCATCGAGCCGAAGAGCCTCGAGCGCGGCGTCCCGCGCGTCGAGTCCGTCGAGGGCCGACCCGCGCTCGAGCGCTTCCGCCAGCACCGGACCTTCCTCCGCTACGACTACGCGGCCCTGCCGGAGCCGCTGCGAGACCTGCGCAAGCGTGTCATCCGACGCGACGACCTCTACATCTTCGGGGCCCTGATTCCCGCCTCCGAGTGGGCTGTCGTGATCGGTCGCCGTCGCGAGGCCCTCGAAGTGCTCGGCGTCGCCGAAGAGGACGTCGAGCAGTTCGTGCTGAGCTACGTGCGCACGCGCGACGGCTTCGACGTGGCCGTCGACCGCGTCGTCACGGCCGACGGGCGCACGCTCAGCGCGGCGCCCCGCCGCTAGAGTCCCGCGCCCCACGTCGCACAGAACACCCACCGCTACCCTCGAGCGATCCATGACGATGAAACCGTTCCACCTCGCCCTCTCCGCCGGCCTCCTGCTCTTCGCGTCCTGCGCGTCGACGACCGTACGCACGTTCGCCTCCCCCGCGGACGCGACCGCCGCGATCGTCGCCGAGGTCGACGCGGGGAACCGCGACGAGGCCTCCCGGATCTTCGACTCGTTCGCGCGCGCCTCGATCCAGCGCGAGCGCGTCTACGCCGAGCTCTTTGGCACCGCCGAGCAGCGCTACGGCGGCGCGCGCTACGGTCAGGCCGCCGACGTACTCGAGTTCCTCTGCGCGAAGTACCCCGGCGCGGTGAACGCGCGTGAGGGGCTCGTGTACGCGCGCTTCCTCGAGCGAGCCGACCTCGGCGAGGCCCGGCCGGAGCAGACGCGTGCGATGGGGGCTGCCATCGAGGACTACCGGAGCGTCGCATCTTCGCCATCGGCGTGGGTCGAGCTCGCGTCCGTGCAGTTCGCGATCGATGAGGGGGACCTCGCGGGCGCCCGTCGGCAGTTCGGCGATTTCCTCGGGTCGTGGGACGGGAACCCGCCGGATCTCATGGCGTACGTCGAGGACCTGGGCCGCTACCTCGAGACGCACTGATGTCCCACACCTTGGAGAGCCGGCCGGTGACGCGGCTCGTGGGCGGCCTCGGCGTCGCGCTGACCCTCGCCGCGTGCGCCGCGGTCGGCGGCGAGTACGACCCGACCGTCCGGGGCGGCGCCGGCGCGTCGGCCAATACGCCGTCGCAGATCGCCGAGCTCGCCGCGGCGCTCGAGGAGCGCGCCAGCGCGCGCGTCCAGGTCGGTGCGCTGCGTGTCCTGGTCGAGCCGTTCGAGGAAGTCGAGGGTGAGCTGCCGCGGCATCGTCACGCGATCCTGGACGCTCGCGAGGCGCAGGCCGTCGTCGAGACGCTCCAGTACGAACTCACGCTCAGCCTCGGGAACCGCGTCAACGTGGTCGACCCGGCGGCGGTCACGACCGCATCGGGTTCACGCGCGGAGCTACGGCGTGCCACGGGGGCGACGCACGCGGTCGTGGGGACATGGTACCGGGCCGGCGACGACGTCGACGTCGCGGCCCGTCTCGTGGCCCTCGACGACGGCTGGATCGTCGCGACCGCTCAGCGCCGCATCGTCGACTTCGAGGGACGGATCCTGTCCAGCACGCGCTCGGCGGCGGACACGCGGCGCCGGCTCGCCGAGCGGGCCCCGGCGCCCGCGTCGAAGGGCGGCCTCGTTGTGGTCGGAGAGCTCCCCGTGGCGCCCACCGCGGAGGAGTCGATCGAGAGTGTCCTGCCGCGGGGCGTCGAGCTGAACGGGGTTGAGCAGGGCGTGTTGGAGCCGGGCGTATTGGAGCCGGGGGGCGCGCCGCCCCGATCCACCCCGCCGAGCGGCACGGCCGCCGCGGAGCCCACGGTCGGCGCCGACGGCGTTCCGGTGGACTTCGATCCCGCCGCGGTGCTCGGGCCGGGCGCGGAGGGGCCGGCCGCTGCACGGCTGCGCGGGCGGACCCCGCCGCCTGCGCCGAACCCCGCCGGCGACGGGCCGGCGGGCGACGGCCTCTAGTGGGCCGGAGCCGCTCCCCGGGTCAGCGCGTCAGCCGCGGGGCAGGAACGTCCGGACGAGCCAGCCCGCTGCGAACGTCGCGCTGAGCGTGAGCGCCGCGTCCTCGAGCAGCGTGTCGCCGAGGCCACCGGTCAGGAACGCACCGAGTACAAGTCCCGCGAGTGCTCCCGCCGCGGCGGCCAGCGGGAGGGAGAGCGCGCCGCGCCCGCGCGAACGCAGCGCGCCGAGCGCTTCGCCGACCCAGCCGCCGAGGGCGCCGCTCGCGAGGAACACGGCGGCGGCCACGGCCGGATCGAGCACCGGTCGGGGCACGGTACGGAAGAGCCCGAAGAACGCCCCGGCCAGGACAGCGGCCGCGGTCGCACCGAGCGCGAGCGTGACGTGCGCCTGCGCGGCACGGCTGGCAGCCTCGGCGCGCTCGTCCTCGTCGCGCGCGGCTTCGACCGCAGAGTGCACGGCGGTCAGCAGCTCGACCGAGGCGTGTCCGTTCGTCGGCACCGCCGCCGTCAGCGCCGGTCGGAGTCGCTCAGGCGCGCGGTCGAGTTCGCGCCGCAGCGCGAGCGCGCGGCCCTCCTCGTCGAGCGCGGAGAACGTCGCGCGCTCTGCGCGGGCCCGCGCGCGCCGCGCGCCCGCGTCGTCGCCGCGGTCGAGCCGCTCCTCGGCGCGCTCGATCTCCTCGCGCGCCCGCAGGAGTGCGTCGAGTTGAGCAGGGTCGTCGGTGTCGCGCCACTCGGCGGCGCTGCGGTCGCGGAACGCTTCGAGGTCGGCCGCGAGTTCCGCCGCGCCGGGGGCGACGAGCGCGGGCTTCCTCGCGCGGATCGCGCGCGTCCGGATGCGTTCGACGAGCGCGCGCTCCGCGGGCGAAGACAGCACCTCGAGCGCCTCTTCGACCGGCAGCCAGTGCAGGGCGAAGCCGGTGGCCGTCGGGCCGGCCGCGTCGCCCAACACGGTGCGCGCCGGTCGCGCGAGCCAGAACCACGTCGTGACGTGCACGCCGTCGATGAACTCGTCCGTCTCGCCGATCGCCTCCTCGAGGCGGACGGCGAGACCGGTGAAGGCCAGCGCGGCGTCGAGGGCCGCCGTCTCGACGCTCATGCCCTCGCCCACCTCGGCCTTCGGGAGGCTCGAGAGGCCGCCGCTCTCCATGACGGCGATACGCGGACCGACGCGGGCGCTCTTCACGAGGATCACGCCGCCCGCGGTTCCAGATCCGACTGGATCCGCGCCGTGCAGTCCGTTCCCGTCGTGCTCGAGACCGTCGGGCCTCAGCGCCCGATCCGGCGCAGGTCCACCTCCGCCGGTGCCGTCGAGCTTCGGATCGTCCTCGATGGGGGGGAGATCGTCGTGTTCGAGCTCCTCGGGTGTGCGCGCCTCGGTCATCGCCCCATCGTAGCGGCCGGGGAGCACGATCGATCCCGCGGCAACGGATCGCGCCAGCACCGGGCTCAGCCGCTGACGAGCAGGTGCTCCGGGAGGTCCTGGAGCGCGGGCGCCTCGCGGAGCCTCGCGCGCAGACGCTGCCAGCGCTTCGTCGCGGCGTCCTCCGAGATCCCGAGCCGCGCGCCGACGTCCTTCAGCGGCAGACCCTCGAGGCCGCAGTGGAGGACGAGCGCCCGGTCGTCGTCGGGCAGGCCGTTCACGAAGTCCATGAACCGCCCGAGGTTCTCGTCCTTCGCGAGCCTCTTGCTGACGGCCGTGATCGTGTCGGCGACCTGCGCGAGGGGATCCTGGTCCCCCTCGTCCCGCGGGAGGCCCGTCGGCGCGCGGCGGTCCGGGCGCCGCGCCTGGCGGTTCGCCTCCAGGAGCACGTTCTTCGCGATGCGGAAGACCCAGAACCGGAACGGCACCTGGTCCGCGTTGAAGTCCTCGATGCGGCGCCACGCGCGCATCCAGACCTCCTGGACCAGGTCCGTCGGCGCGAGCACCGCGCGCTCGGGTCCCCGGACGCGCAGCTGCGCCCAGGTCAGGACCGACGGTGCGATGTGGTCGTACAGCCGGGCGAACGCCTCCGGGTCGCCGCCCTCGCGCGCCGCGGAGCGCGCCCAGCGGATCGTGACGCCTTCCAGCGGGTCGAGCGCGCGTGCGGCCATGCCAGGAGGCTAGCAGACGGAGGGGCCCGTGCGCGCGCTGCGCGGCCGGGCCGGTGCCGTGGCGTCGGGCCGCCGCCCCACGATCGAGTCTTTCGGCACGCGTTTTCGCCCGGTGGGCCCGTCCCGGGCCGCCGCGAGGCCCCCGGGCGCCGTAGGAGCGCGCGGCCCCGCGCGACCCGGAGGATAGGATCGCGTAGAGAGGCGATGGAGGCCAGGGACCCAGACAGGAGCGATACCGGCGCGAGCCGCTCGAGCGAGGACGTCGCGGCCGACGTCTTCGACTTCGTCCAGGACTTCCTCGCCGACGAGGAGCGCAGCGCCGCGCGGCCGCTCGCCGATTACCTCGCCCGCTACCCGGGCGCGGAGTCGGCCATCGCCGCCGAGTACCTCGCGCTCACGGGTTCGGGCGACTCCGATCCAGCGCCGGAGCCGGCCGACGAGGACCCGCCGGCGAGCGGCGAGAAGCGCCTCGGTCGGTACGTGCTCGAGCGCCGGCTCGGCCAGGGCGGCCAGGGCGAGGTCTGGCTCGCGCGCGACCCCAGCCTGCAGCGCCGCGTCGCGCTCAAGGTCTCGAGCGCGCTGTTCGTCACCGAGGAACAGCGCCAGCGCTTCCGGCGCGAGGCCGAGTCGATCGCGCGGCTCGAGCATCCCGGGCTCGCGCAGGTGTTCGAGGCCGACGTCGACGCGAGCCCACCGTACATCGCGATGCGCTACGTCGAGGGCGTCGACATGCGGACGAGCCTCGCGCGCGAGCTCGAGCGTGAAGGGGACGGGGCCGTGCCGCCGCTCGTCCCGTGGGTCCCGCGCAGGCGCCGCGACGTCGTGCGCGTTCTGCGCTTCTTCGAGCGCTGCGCGCGCGCACTGCACGCGGCGCACGACGGCGGTGTCCTGCACCGCGACGTCAAGCCCGGCAACGTGATGGTCACGCCCGAGGGCGAGCCGGTGCTGCTCGACTTCGGACTCGCCCGCGCGCGGACCCCCGCCGGGGACAACGAGCTCACGCGCGAGGGCGACGTCTTCGGGACGCTCGCGTACATGGCGCCCGAGCAGCTGCGCGGCGACGTCGGTGCCATCGCCGCCGGCACCGACGTGTACGCGCTCGGCGCGACTCTGTTCGAGGCGCTCACCGGCGAGCGTCCGTTCGGCGGCGCCTCGCCCAGCGAGATCGCCGTGGCGATCGAGACGGGCCGCCGCAGCGACGCCCGCGCGCTCAATCCCGCGCTCGGCGAGGACGTCGGCGTCGTGCTCGCGACGGCGCTCGAGCCCGCGCCGGAGCGCCGATACGCCTCCGCGCTCGAGCTGGCCGAGGACCTGCGCCGCATCGCCGAGTTCGAGCCGATCCACGCGCGTCCCGCGGGTCCGCTGCTGCGCGCGCGTCGCTGGGCGCGGCGCGAGCCCGCCTGGGCGGCCGCGCTCGGCGTGACGCTCCTCGCGCTCGTCGCGTGGCTCGTGATCTCCGAGAAGAACAACCGCGAGACGCGGCGCCTCCTCGGGGAGACCGTCGCGGACCAGGCTCTGCTCAAGGTCCCCGAGCTCATCACCTCGGCCCCCGCGGGAGCGCTCGCCTTCGTCCGCGCCGCCGTGGAGCTCAACGACGGCTGGCGCGCCCGCTCGGCGCTGGTCGACCCGCTCCTCGAGGTGTCGCTCGAGCGCCGCTACGCGCTCCCCGCCAAGCGTCCGCGCGCGCTCGTGCGCGAGCCCGGGGGCACGTTCCTCGTTGGTGGTTCCGGTCCCTACCTGGCGCGCTTCGATCCGTGCGCAGGCGCCGACGCGCCTCCCGTCGCCGAGGCGGACGTGGCGGGCGACGTCCGCTCGGCGGCGAGGGCCGGGCGCCTCGTCGTCGTGGGAACCGCGGCGGGGGAGGTCTGTGTGCTCGACGCGGCCACGCTCGCTGAACTCAGGCGCGTCTTCGTCGGCGACGGTGGAGTTCTCGGCGTGGACGTCGAAGGCACGGTTGCGGTCGCCGCGACCGCGGACGCCGTCGTCGCATTCGACGCGGAGACGGGCGCCGTCCTCGGTCGCTTCGAGCGGAAGGGCGCCGCTTTCGCGGAGGTCGCGCTCGTCGGTGCGCCCGCGGTCCGTGTGGTGGCGTCGCCGCGCGGTTTCCTCGGCGCGCGCGGAGGCCAGGGCACGCGGGCGTGGGTGCTCGACCTTCCGGCCCTCACCTCGCCGGTCGCGTTCGAGCACGGGGCGCGCGTGCGCGCGCTCGGGGTCGCAGAGGACGTCCCGCTCGCGGCGACGGTCGACGCCGACGGGCGGCTGCGGCTGATCGACGTCGAGCGTGCGGCGCTCGTTCCCATCGGCGGCGCCGAGTCGGTGGCCGTCGACGGCACGACGCCGGGCATGGCGGTCGCGCTCGACGCGGGCGGCACGCGGGTGGCGGTGGGCCTGGACCGCGTCGCCGAGCTGCGCGCCCGGAGCGGATCCGGGGCCGCGCACGCGGGACGCTGGGAGGCCGAGCCGACCCGCGCCGCGCCGAGCCTCGTCGTGTTCGCGCTCGCGCGCGACGGCGCGGACGGCGGGCTGAGTGTCGTCGACGCTCCGCTCCGACTCGACGCAGGAACGCGCGTCAGCGCCGTCGCCTTCGACCCGAGCGGCGCCCGTGTCGCCGCCGGTGGCTGGTCGACCACGCTGGGCGTCTGGGACGCGCGCACGGGCGAACAGCGCGCGGCGCACCGGGATTGGAACCGACCGGACACGTTCCACTGGGCCGAGGACGGGAGCCGCATCGTGTCGGTGGGCATCGCGGAGTCGGTCGAGGTGTGGCGCGAGCGGCCCCTCGCAGGGGCACTGCGGTTCGATCCGATCATCGACAGTGGGCCCGAGGAGCCCGCGCCACTCGTCTACGGCGCGTTCGTACCCGGAACGCGCGGGCGCAGGGTCGTGCTGTGCGACGCCTTCGGGCGCGCGGCCCTCTTCGCGTCCCCGCCCGTGCCGGGCGGCGGCCCGAGCGCAGAATCGGACGAACGGCGCCGTTTCGGCGCGCGCATCCAGCGCCTCGACGTCGCGCCGGTCGGGCGCGCACCGGACGCTGCTCGCGTCCATGTAGCGGCCGCGGCGGCGCGCGTCGCGTGGCTCGGCGCAACGGGTGAGCTCCGGGTCTGGGACGTGACTCTCGGGGCCCCGGCGCTTCTCCTCGACGGGACGGTGGAGGGCTTCTCCGGCGGGCCGCACTTCGTTGCGCTCGACCCCGCCGGCGGGCGGGTCGCGGCGGTCGACCGTTCCGGTGCCGTCTTCGAAGGGCCCGTCGACGGTGCGCTGCGCCGGCTGCGCGCCGAGCCGGCCGAGCTCGTGCTCTACGCGCCCGACGGCGCGTCGCTGTTCGCCGTCGCCCGGGACGGCGCTCTCGCGCGCGTGGCGACCGTGCCGGACGGACCGTCGGTCGAGTACGAGACCCACGGGAGCGGCCGACCCGACCGCGCCTTCGATCTGGCGCTGTCCGAGGACGGCGCCGAGGTCGTCGTCGCCTTCGGACGCAACGAGCTCGTCGGGTGGGACACCGGGACCGGCGAGGTGGTTCGGAGCGGCGGGCGGCCGAGCCCGCGGCGCTTCCTGCGCTACGGCGCGCAGCGCACGCTGGTCAGCGCCGGCCGCGGCCCCGGGACTCTACAGGTCCTGCGGGACGTGGAGCTGCCGGGCCCCAAGGAGGTGCCCGGCGCGGACGTCCGCTCGCTCGACCTCTCGGACGACGGTTCCACGGCGGCGGTCGCGACGAGCGACGGCTGGGTGATCGTCTGGGATGTGGCGACGGGTCGTCCGCTGCTCGCCCCGCAGGTCCACCCGGGCGGCGGCCGCGCCGTCGACCTCGACGGTGTCGGCGACGGTGCTCGGATCCTGAGCGTGGGGGCCGACGGCGCGGCGCTCTGGCCGCTCGACGTTCTCGGGCTGGCCACGGAGGTCGCGCCGCGCGGTCCGAATCGCTACGAGCGCGGGCTGCTCGAGAACGCGGAGGAGTTCCTGCGCTGACGCGCGGGCGGTCCCCGCGCGGACGTCGCGCGCGTCCGAGGGTCCCAGGCTGGGACTCCTGGGCCGGAACTCGGGATCCGCTGTCCGCCCGCGCTCCCCGGCGTCAGTTGCAGGGCGAGAGCCCCGTTCTTCCGCCGCCCCTCCCCTTCCGCACCCCCGTTCACACCGATCGTGCGCGCCCGCGCGGCGCGCACAGCACCGCTCCCCGGCCGTGCCGCCCTCCCTGCGCCGCGTCCCCGACCGGGGCCCGCTCGCGGGTCCATCGTTCTTGGGCTGGCCGACTCCACCTCCGCGAGGGAGGATCGGGGAGCGCCGACCGACTCTGCAACTGCCCCGCCATGAGAACCAAAGCCCGAGTCCTCGTCCCCCGATCGATCGCCCTCGCGGCGGCCCTCCCGGGCCTCGCGGTCGCGCAGACCAGCGAGCTGACCTTCTCGCTCGACTTCCAGGGGCCGAGCATGGGCGTGCAGACCATCGGTGGTCCGCGCATCACGGACGCGGACCTCCTGATCTCGACCGGATCGCCGTTCGCCCCGGGGGCGCCCGAGATCGCCGTGCCCGGCTCGTTCCTCCAGGCGTACAACCTCTGCCAGGGGCACCTCCCCGGCATCGCGTGTGGGCTCGAGCTGAACGCGCTCTCGTTCGGTCGCGACACGCGGATCCGTCCCGACGCGACCTACGAGTTCCGGGTGTACCTCTCCGTCGACGAGTTCGCGACCGGGGTCGCGCCGCCCGCGGGCACGCGCTTTCCCACGGTCTTCACGGAGGCCCAGGAGCAGGAGGCGGCTGCCGACGTCTTTCTCACGCGCTTCGTCGGGGCCGGACCGTACCTGCCCATCCAGGGCAACTCGGTCGCGACGGCCGACGGCGACGGTGGGGGGGCGACCCCGGGACTCGACCTCGTCCACGGACTCGGCCTGCCCGAGCCGATCCCGCCGACGCCCGACGTCCCCGACTTCGGGGACAACCTGGACGCGCTCAACGTCGGACGACCGTTCGATCCGGCGACGGACCGCATCTACTTCTCCCTGCAGGGAGGCTTTCCGATCTGCGGCGAGTCGAATGCGCCGACCTTCGACGCGGCGGGCGTCCAGCCCGTGCTCGGCAGTCCCACCAACGCCAGCTCGGCGGACGTGCTCGTGTTCCGGCCCGGCGTGGGGGTCGGCGCGTACGCGAGCGCACAGGAGCTGGGACTCGACACGTTCGGGCCCGGCACCGACGACATCGACGGTCTCGCCGTCGTCGACGACGGCGACGGGTTCTACTTCCCGCCCGCCACGTTCTACGACTGGGCGGACACGTCGCCGACCGATCTGATCCTGTTCTCGCTGCGCTGTGGTTCGGCCGCGCTCGGCCAGGTCGATCCGATCACCGGGCTCGTGCTGACCGAGGGAGACATCCTGGTGACGCTCGCCGGTAGCTCGGTGCCGACCGTATTCGTCCCGGCGGAATCGCTCGGGCTGAACACGGTCTCGCGCGGTGGCATCGTCGACGACGAGCTCGACGGCTTCAGCCTCGACGGCGGCGAGGGGCCGTGGGACGACTGCAACGGGAACGGCGTCGAGGACACGATGGACATCCTGCTCGGCGACAAGATCGACGATGACGGCAACGGGATCCCGGACATCTGCGAGAAGCCGGGCGGTTCCTTCTGCGACTGCGGAAGCGTTTCGAACGCACCCTGCGGGAACACGGGTTCGACGGACTCAGGCTGCGGCAACGCGACGGGCGTGGGGGCGAAGATGGCCGGCGTGGGCACGAGCTCGCTGGCCGGGGACTCGCTCACGCTGCAGCTCACGGATCTCCCGCCGCTGGCGTTCGGGCTCGTTTTCATGTCCGACAGCACGACCGACACCGCGCTCGGCAACGGGCGCCGCTGCGTGGGCGGCGCGACGGGACTGTTCCGCCTGCCGATCTTCCAGGCCGACATCGGCGGTGCGCACTCCGAGGGTCCGGGACTCGTCGCAACGTCGAGCACCCTGATCCCCGCGCCGACGGTGACCGTGGGGAGCACGTTCGGCTTCCAGGCCTGGTACCGCGACAGCCTCCCGTCGATGGTCGGCGGCCCGTGCGGCACGGGCTCGAACCTCACGAACGGCTGGCTCGTGACGTTCACCCCCTGAGGGGCGACGCTGAGGGGCGACGCAGAGAGCCGACGCTGAGAGCCGACGCACCAGCGCTTCCGGCGCGCGCACGAGCCGGATCCACGGCGAGGGGGGAGCCCGGTTCGACCGGACTCCCCCCATGCTTGCCGAGGCTGCGTGCGCGCGACGGCCGACACCCCGAGGGTCGGGGCTACTTCTTCTTGCGTCGAGCGCGCGGCTTGCGAGCCTTGGGCACCTTCATGCCCTTCGACTCGAAGTACGCGGCGAGCGTGCGCTGCGCTTCGGAGAGCGCGCGCTTCAGGTCGGAGTCGGAGGAGTCCTTCGAATTCTCGACCGCTTTCGTGAGGGCGCGGAAGGCGGCGTTCGCCTCCTTGGTCGCCGGGTCGGCCTTCATCGCCTTGGCGGCCTTGCGCTTCTCGAGGTCGTCGATCTTCTTCTTGAGATCGAGGATCATCTCGTCGTCACTGCGACGGTACCGGGACTTCCCCGGCTTCGGTTTCCTTTGTGCCATGTGAGTCGGAGGTCCGTGGGCGGTAGCGCTCGGTTCTTCAGGTGCAAAGAGTCGGAGCACCAGAGCACGCCCTTTTGCGCCGTGAACGAAGGCACTTGGCCTTTGGTCGACGCAGCGGGGACGGAGAAGCGGAGCGCGAGAACGCTTTGGGGACCGTTGGGGACGGTGGGTGTGTGAGAGAGTGCGCTCGCACGACGCGATCGCTATCTAGTGAATAGAGATCGATACTAACGCAGTCAAGCCTGGATAACTTTCTGGCACGGCTCTCTCCGGTACTCCGGCGGAAAACACGCCGGGCGCGCGAAGTGGGGCCGGACGCACGCTGCGGGCCCCCGGGGCCGGTGCCGGCGCGATGACGACTCCCGCGCGGGAGCCGCGGGAGAGATCTCCGAGCGGAGTATTCCTCTCGCGAGCGCTCCGACTGCGGAGAGTTACTAGGGGAGGAGTCTCGGAGGCCCAATGGACCTCCGAGACGGCGCCGCTACTCCTGGTCGGCCTCAGCTGCCGCTTTCTGCTTCGCGCGCTCGGCTCGCTCCTCGTCCGTGAGCTGGCCCTCCAGCGCCTCGAGCATCGGCTTGAGGTTGGCGAGCATCGACGCTGCTGCGGACATCGCAGAGCCCTTCTTCGCGAGGAGTCCGGACTTGTCCGCGAGCAGGTCGTTCGCCGCGTCGAGGGCCGACATGAGCTCGTCGATACGCGACTCCTGGCCGGCCGCGCGCTCGGTCGTCGCGTCGAGCTCCGAGGTGAGTGCGCCCATCTGCGTCCGGAGCGCCTCGTGCTGTGCCTCCAGGTGCGCGATGTGCTCCGTGCGCTCGAGCAGGTGTGCGCGTAGCGCCGCGAGCTCTTTCTCCCGCACGTTGCCGTCCTCACGCAGACCCGCGTTCGACTCGGTCAATGCCTCGACCTCGTTGGTCTTCGCTTCGACGTCGCGTCGGAGCGCAGTGAGCTGCTTCGACAGATCCTTGTCGAGCGCCTTGAGCTTCGCGCGGCTCTCGTCGAGCGCCGTGCGCTTCAGCTCCAGATCCCTCGTCGACCGCTCGAGTTTCTTCTCGAGGTCGGAGCCCGCCTTCATCGCGGCCCCGCGCTCGTTCTCGAGGCGCTCGCGCTCCGCGGCGAATTCCGCGTCGCGCCGGGCCAGCTCCTCCGCAAGTTCGCGCGCCTCCGCGCGCACGGCGTCGAGGGCCTCCTCGCGCTCGAGGAGCTCGGCCTCGAGCGCCTCCGTGCCGTTTCGCTGCGCGTCGCGCTCCTTCTTGAGCGCGGAGAGCTGCTCCGTGAGCTCCTTCGCCTTCGCCTTTCGCGCGTCGAGCTCGTCACCGAGCTTCTGAACGCGCTGGGCGCTCTTGTCCTCGCCGCGCTGCCGGCGCTCGGACTCCTTGTCGGCGCGGGACTCCGCCTTCTCGGCCGCGGACTGCGCGGCTCTCAGCTCGCGCGCGACGGCCTCGACCTCGGCGCGCGCATCGGCCGCGCGCGCCTCGGCGGCGGAGACGGCGCTCTGCGCGGACTCGAGCTCGGACCTGGCGGCGCGGAACTCGTCCTCGACCGCCGCGAGGGCGCCCGCGGCCTCCGCCTCGCGCTCGGCGAACTTCTCGCACTTCTTCTCGGCGTCGCGCTGGGCCTTCTCCGCAGCGCGCTCCGCCTTGCCGAGCGCCTTGGTGAGCGCCTTCTTCTCCTGCCCGAGCTCCGCGATGCGCGCCTCGGCGGCGGCCGTCTCGGACTCGAGCGATGCGCTCGAAGCCTGGAGGTCGTGCGAAGTGACCTCGAGCTCGCGGCGCGCGTCCTCGAGCGCCTGCGCCAGCTCACCCTCGCGGGCGGCTGCGGCATCGAGTGCTGCCTGCGCGTCCTGTGCCGCGCTGGCGAGCTGCGCATCCGCTTCACGGCGGGAGGCCGCGACCTCGGTCGCGACGCGCGCCTGTGCTTCCTCGAGCGCGGTCTCGAGTTCGGCGACCCTGCCTCGGGCGCTCTCCGCCTCGACATCGACCGCACCGAGCTGTTGCTCGAGCTCCTCGATCCGCGCCGCGGAGCGGGCGTTCGCTTCCTCGGCGCGCCGACGCGCAGCCTCGTGCTCGGCGCTCAGCTCCTTGAGGGCGGCAACCTCTCGCGATCCCTGCTCGAGGTCGGCGGCCAGCGACGCGGCGCGCTCGGCGGCCTGCGACCGCTCGGACGCGGCGTCGGCGCGCGCGCGCTCTGCCTCGGCGCGCTCCTCCGACGCGAGCGCGACGTGCTCGTCGAGGGCCGTTTGCATCTCCTCGAGCTGGGCGCGCGCCGCGTCCGTGTCCGCGCGCAGGCTCTCGAGCTCCGCGCGCCGTGCTTCGGCCTCCGCGCGCTGGGCCTCCGCCTCCGCACGCTGCACCTCGGCGTCGGCGCGGAGCGCTTCGAGCTCGGCGGCCGACGCCTCGCCGGCCTCCTCGAGGGCCGAGAGCTCGGCCGTACGCTCCTCGAGTGCGCGCGCCATGCGCGCGGACTCCTCGTTCGCGCGAGCGTCGGTGCGCTCGACCTCGGCCTGGGCGACCTGGGCCTCCTCCTGCGCCGAACGGGCCTCGGAGTGGGCGGCCTCCGCTTCCTCGCGAGCGGCCTGGACCTGCTCTCGGGCCTCGGCGAGCGCGGCCTCGCGTGCTCCGATCTCCTCGCGCGCGGCCTCCAGCTCGGCCTCGCCCGACGCGAGCGCCTCCTGCGCGTTCTCGAGCTCGCGCGTCGCGGTGTCGAGCGCGCCCTCACGCGACGCGAGCTCCTCGTGCCGCGCCTCGAGCTGGGCCTCGAGCTCGGCGGTGCGGGCGGCGCCGTCCGCGGCGATCTCCGACGCGCGGTCCTCCGCGGCCTCGAGGGCCTCCTCGCGCTCGTCGAGCTCCGACCGGAGCGCGTCGAGTTCGACGCGGCGCCGGTCGACCTCGGCCTGCGCGGACTCGAGTCCCTGGCGGGTCGTCTCGAGGTTCTCGCGCGCCGCGCCGAGGTCGTCCTCGGTCGCGGCGAGGCGTCCGGTCAGCTCGGTCTCGCGGGTCTCGAGCTCCTGGCCGATGCGCGCGAGCTCCGCCTTGCGCTCCTCGCGCTCGTCGGCGAAGGCCGCGAGCTCTGCTGCGAGCTTTGACTCGAGCTCCACGCGTTCCTCCTGGATGGAGGCGAGGCGCTGGACCTCCGACTCAAGCCGGCCGGTGGTCGCCTGCAGCTCGGACTCGCGCTCGGCGAGGCGCGCGGTGAGCTCCGCGCCGCGCGCGGCCTCGGCGTCGCGTTCGTCGCCGAGGGACGCGACGGCGGCCTCGAGGCCGTCGATGCGCGTGCGCAGCGCGTTCTCGCGCTGCTCGAGCTCGGTCCGGGCGCGCGCGAGCTCCTCCTCGCAGCGGGAGAGCTCGGTGCGCGCATCGTCGAGCTGCGCGCGGGCCTCGACCAGCGCACCCTCCGACTCGGCGAGGCGGGCGGTGACGCCTGCGTGCTCTTCGGTGAGCGACTGGAGCGCGGCCTCGCGTCCTTCGAGGTCGGACTGAACCGCCTCGAGTTCAGCGCCGCGGGCCTCGAGCGCGTGCTCGAGGTCCTCGGCGCGGGCCTCGGCGTTCCTGGCCTCGGCGTCGAGGCGTTCGACCTCGGAGCTGAGCATCGCGACCGACGCCTCGTGCTCCGACGCCAATCCGTCGAACTCCGTGCGGAGCGTGCCGTGCGCCTCGCCCAGCTCGGCGTGCTCGGCGCCGAGCGCGTCGCGGGCGGCCTCGACCTCGGCGAGCGTGGCGCGGACCTCCGCCGCCTCCTCGCGCAGCGCTTCGGCCCCCGAGCGCTCCTCCTGGAGCGCTTCGAGGGTCTCGTCGCGCTCGGACTCCAGCTCCTCCGCGCGCGTGCTGAGCTCGCGCGTGTCCGCCTCGGCCTGGTCCACCGTGGCGCGCAGCTCCTGGGCGCGGGCCTCGAGCTCCTCGATCTCGGCGGCGCGGGTCTCGAGCTCTTCGGCGAGGGTCGCGTGCGCGGTCTCGGCGTCGGAGAGCGACGACTCGAGCTCGGTGACGCGGGCGGCGCGTTCGGCCGCCTCCGCCTCCAGCGCGTCGATGCGCTCGCGCGCCTCGTCGCGCGCCGCCTCGGCCTCGCCCAGCTCCGCCGTTTGGGCCGCGAGGGTCTCCTCGACGGACTCGAGGCGTTCCTGCGCCGTGATCAGCTCCTGTTCGAGCTCGGCGGTCCGCGCGAGGGACTCGTCGGCTTCGGTGGCGCGCGCGTCCTCATGGGTCTGCGCGCGCTCGCGGGCATCGGCGAGCTCGGTCTCGAGCTCTTCCACGCGGCCCGTCGCGTCCTCGACGGTCTGCGCCGTCTCGGCGAGCTCGGAGCCGAGGCTCTCGGCGCGCTCCTCCGCGGCGCCGAGGAGCCGCGACAGCTCCTCGAGTTCGGAGCGGCTCGCGTCGAGCGCCTGGGTCTGCTCGTCGAGGGCGTTCGCCTTCACGCTGAGCTCGACGGTCGCCTCGTCGAGCTTGCCCTCGAGCGGCGCGAGCGACTCGATGCGGGAGGTGAGCTCGTCGATCATCGCGGTCTGACGCGTGATCTCCGCCTCCTTCTCGGCGGAGGACTCGGTCATGCGCTGGCGCCAGAGCGCGAGCTCGTCCTGCATCTCCGCGACCTCGTCCGCGTGGTGCGCGGCGAGGTCGCTCGGGAGCGCGTCGACCTGCACCGTGACCGGGGCGCGCTCGGCGAACTGCGTCTCGCGCCCCTCGTAGCCGTCGAGTGCCTTGTGCAGCCGGCGCATCTGACGCGTCTGGTCCGCGAGGCGCTCGTTGAGCGCCGACTCCGCCCGGTCGAATTCGTCGATGACGCGTGCGACGCGGCCCTCCATGGCGACGTACGCCTCGTAGCGGGCCCGCACCTGGCGGGTCATCTCGCGGGCGAGGGCGACGCGCTCACGGCGGTTGCGCGTCTCGGCGACGAGGTAGGCCAGCGCGCCGCCAGCCGCGGCGGCGCCGAGCGAGAACGAGAGCACGAGGGTGGACATCGACATACTGCGGATTTCGGTTCGGGACACCCATCAGCCCAAGCCGAGGTGGAAAACCGCCTTGGGTCGTTCGGGGACCGTCGAGGCGCCCCCGCAGATGGGCCGCCGGATCTGGAATTCCTTTCCTGATCGGGAGCGCGCGCGGGGGCGTCCCTCCAGGGGATCCCCCGCGCCCGGTCCGGGCAGGCGTCTCGGTTCAGGCGTGCCGTCGCCGGCGTTTCGGTCCGGCCGTCCCGAGCGCGGCATCGATCCGGGGCGTGGCGCGCATCCCGGTTCGGGCCCCCTGTCGAACCTCTCCAGGCAGGGATGGAGTTCGATCAAGACGGAAACGACGGCGGGGGGGCGGTCCACACGCACCCCGTCGAGAGGGGGGGAGGAACGAGCCAAACGGCGTTCGTGACCCTCCCCGACGCAGCGGGGCCGCGTCCCGGTGCCGGTCTGGAGGACCTGGTGGGATCCTGGGCTTCCGGTGATTCCGCGGAGGCAACACCGGGACCGGGGGGTACAGTGTCCACCGCTCCCGCGACGTCTTGCCACGGGCGCGACACTCTGCCCATGAATCCCAGATCGAGTGAAGAAGCATCGATGCTCGTCCGCGTCGCCGAGGGCGACCCGACGGCGGTGCGCGACGTTCTGTCGCGGTACTCCGCGCTCGTCTGGTCCCTCGCGTCCGGGCTCTCGAACGATCCACACGACGTCGAGGACGTCGTGCAGGACATCTTCGTGGACGTCTGGCGCAGCGCCGGACGCTACGACCCAGCGGTCGCGTCCGAGGCGACCTTCATCGCCACGATCGCCCGACGGCGGGTCATCGACCGCCGTCGACGCGCGGGCCGCCGCCTCGACCCCGAACCCCTCGAGGAGGAGTTCGCGCCCGGCGAGTCCGACGATCGACTGCGCCAGATCGATCTGCACGACGAAGCGAACCAGGCCCGCGAGGTCGTGGCTCAGCTCACGGGCGACCGGCGCAAGGTGCTCGAGCTCTCCGTCGTCGATGGACTGACGCACCGCGAGATCGCCGCCGACACCGGCATCCCCCTCGGCACCGTGAAGAGTCACATCCGTCGCGGTCTGGCGGAGGTCACCGAACGCCTGCGCGCGCGGCGCTCGATCCAGCTCGGCGAGGACGAGTCGCCGTTCATGGAGGGTTCGCTGTGAGGCGTGATCCGAAGGATCGACGCGACCCCGGCTTCGGGAACTCCAACTTCGAGGGTCAGGGCTACGGCGAGGGCGGGTACGCCGAGAACGGCTTCGGGAACGCGGCGTACCGGGACCCGAATGATTCCGAGCGCGTGCGCGCGGAGGTCGAGACGGCCGCCGCACTCGTCGCGGTCGAGGGCGCGAGCAGCGCCGGCGTCGACACGAGCCATCTCGACCCCGTGCTGCTGCAGCGGTTCGAATCGGCGGCGGGCGCGCTGTTCAGCGCGATGCGTCCCGTAGGCGGGCCCGGGGCGCCGGGCGACCTGGTCGAGCGGCTGATCGCGACGACCGAACCGCGCGCCTTCGGGGACGCGACGTTCGAGCGGCGCGCGTCCAGTCTGGCGCTGGCCGCGCGCCGGCCCCAGACCGAGCGACCGACGCCGGCACGCGCAGCGCGCTCGGTCCGCGCGAACCTGGTCGGCTTCGGGGGCTGGGCCGCGGCGGCGCTGCTCGGTCTCTACGTTGCGCTGGGCTCCTTCGGGGGCACGTCGGCTTCCTCCGAGCCTGCGACGGTCGAGGACGTGAGAACCGTTGCCGACGCGTTCGGACTCCGCCCCGACGTCTCGCACTCTCCCTGGAGCGTGGGGGACCTCACCGGTGAGGTCGTGTGGAGCGACGCGGACAACGCGGGCTACATGTACATCGACGGACTGGGCGTGAACGACCCGGAGGTGGCGCAGTACCAGCTCTGGATCTTCCGCGGTCAGGACCCGGCGGCCGAGCCTCACCCGGTCGACGGCGGAGTCTTCGACGTCACCACCGATGGTGGGGTCGTCGTCCCGATCGACGCGAAGATCGCCGTCGGCTCGGCGGGCCTCTTTGCGGTGACCGTCGAGGAGCCCGGAGGCGTCGTCGTCTCCGAGCGTGAATCGATCGTTGCGGTCGCCGTCCGCTCCTGACGCGAAGCTCAGCCGGCAGACGCGGCCCGTTGGAGTTGCCCAGGCCGTTCCGGCCCCGTTCCCGTCAAAGCCCGGCTCCCGTCACGCGCGCGGCGCGAGGCCGACGAGTGCTCGCGCCTGCGCGAGGCCGTCCGCGAGATTCCCGGCGAAGCCATCCGCGCCGAGGGTGCGAGCGTCCGCGTGGTCGCGCACGGCCGCTCCGCCGACGAGGACCGGAACGCCGCTGCTGCGGTTGGCGAAGAACTCCGCCATCGCGTGCCGCTGGGAGTTCATCGTCGCGGAGAGCGCGATGAGATCGCACTCGTAGCCGAGCGCGGTCGGGTCGATCTCCTCCATCGGCGTGTCCGCACCGGACAGCGCCACGCGCCAGCCGTCCTGCTCGAGGAGGAGCGCGAAGCCGAGCAGCGCCGTGTCGTGGGCGTCGCCGGGGACAGCGGCGACGAACGCCGCCTTGCCGTTGGACGGCGGACGGTCCATCACGGCCGTGACGGCGTGCAGGGCGCTGCGCAGGGTGGACGTCACGACGTGCTCCGCCGCGACGCCGAACTGCCCGAGGTGCCAGCGCCGCCCCGCTTCTCGCGCGGCCGGAAGAATCACGTCGGCGATCGCCTCGGACACCGTGAAGCGCTGGTTGCGGATGCCCTGCACGATGAACTCACGCGCTCCACCGAGGTCGCCGAGGAGGGCGAGCTCGAAGAATTCCGCGGCGCTGCCGCCGGGCGCGAACTCCGGCGGGAGGTCCGTGCCCTCGTCGATGGCCTTGCGCGCCGCCTCGAAGTAGGGGTCGAGCAGCGCCCCGTTCTCGTCCGGCAGGAGCTCGCGGACGGTGTGTCCGATCGCGTCGAGCGCGACGCCCAGATCGGACTCCGGGATCTCCCGGGCCGCGGACACGCTGCGGAACCAGCTGATGTCCTCCGCGAACAGCGCCGGATCTCCGACGTCCAGGGCGGAGGCCAGCGAGGACAGGCGCGCGGCGATCGCCTGCCGCCAGGAGTCGAACCCGTGCTCGCCGTAGCGCCTGGTCGCGTCGGCGACCGACTCGTAGAGCCGTGCCGCGGCCATACCCGCGAGGCCGCGGGTCGAGGTTCGGATGATCTCTGAGGTGAAGGCTGCGGAGCGGCTCATGCTCGGGGGAGAGCGTCTTCAGGGGGACGGGTCCCCAAGAGGATAGGGACGACGACAGCGTATTCGATGGCCAGAGCTGCGATGGAGGCACCGCCGCGGGGGAGCTCGGTGACTCCGAGCTTGGAGGCGCTCCAGAAGGAGAGCACCCCGGTGCCGGCCCCGAAAGCGGCCTGCAGCCACCGCGGAAGCCGGCCGAGCCAGGCCAGCGACGACCGCATCAGGGTACCGAGAGCGAACCAGAGACAGGCGATCCAGGGCGGGGCGAGCCAGGCCGGCCAGCCCTCCGGGAGCGTTTCGGGCGAGAATCCGAGGAGGTCGGTCGCCCGGAGCGCCGAGTCGAGGGCCGTCCCGATCGTGCCGGCGAGCAGGACGACGACGACGACCCGCCGGGCCTCGACCCGATCGACCATCAGCCGCTCGAGCGGAAGCAGCAGCGCCCCGACCGCGGGACCGAGCCACGGCGACACGTGCAGCGCGCCCAGCACGCAGGCGACGTACACCGCCTTGAAGATGACGATGTTCGCGACGCGCGCGGAGGCCTTCCGCCCGGTCTCCACGGCGCTAGGAGCCGGCCTCCGCCGGCTCGAGGAGGGACCGGGCGATCGGCGGCGCGAAGGCGCGTCCCTCCCGGGCGAACACGAGGTGGGCGACCGAGATGTGCCGCTCGAGGAAGCCGCCCTCGCAGTACGCGAAGTAGTAGTCGAACAGCCGGAGGAAGTCGTCGTCGAAGCCGAGCGCGCGTGCGTCGTCCCCGCGCGAGCGCAGCGTGTCGCGCCACTCGCGGAGCGTGCGCGCGTAGTCCGTGCCGAAGTCCTCCATGTGGACGAGGCGCAGGTCGCTGTTCACCGAGGCCGCTCCGGTCAGCGCGCTCACCGACGGAATGCAGCTTCCGGGGAAGATGTGACGCTTGATGAAGTCGACCGTCCGGCGCGCATTGTCGTAGTGGCGGTCGTGGATCGTGATCGCCTGAACGGCGAACGCGCCGCCCGGCTCGAGGAGCCGCGAGACCGACTCGAAGTAGGTCGGGTAGTGGCGCGCACCGACCGCCTCGACCATCTCGACCGAGACGGCCTTGCTGAACTGTCCCTCGAGGTCGCGGTAGTCCTCGAGCCGCACGTCGACGCGGTCCTGGAGTCCTGCCGCCGCGATACGCTCGCTCGCGAAGGCGTGCTGCTCGCGCGAGATCGTCGTCGTCGTCACGCGGCAGCCGAAGCGGCGTGCCGCGCGCAGGGCGAAGCCGCCCCAGCCCGTTCCGATCTCGAGCAGGTGGTCGTCCGGACCCAGTCGAAGGCGTTCGCAGAGGCGGTCGATCTTCGCGTGCTGCGCCTCCTCGAGAGTGGCGTCCGGCGATTCCCAGAGCGCCGACGAGTACGTCATCGTCGGGTCGAGGAACAGCCCGAAGAACTCGTTCGAGAGGTCGTAGTGCGCCGAGATGTTGCGCGCGGCGCCGCCTCGTGTGTTGTCGCGCAGCCGGTGGTACGCCTTGAGCAGCGGCGCCGAGAAGCGCGCGATCCCGCGCTGCATGTCGAGCAGCGTGTCGTGGTTGCGGACGAAGAGGCGGACGACGTCGGTGGGTTCGGGGGACGTCCACCAGCCGAACGCATAGGCCTCGCCCGCGCCGACGTTGCCGCGCAGCGCAAGCGTCCGCCAGAATCGGTCGTCCATGACCTCCGCCATCGCGTGGGGGCCCGAGTCCCCGCGGGAGGAGCCGAACCGCTCGACGCCCCGCGACGTGCGCAGGTGCAGCGAGCCGTGTTGGATGCTGTTCAGTCGTGCGCGGACGGCGCGCTCGAAGATCGACGCACGGCGCGGGGCTGCGGACGGACGCGGGGCTGCGGACGGACGCGGGGCTGCGGACGGACGCTGGGCTGCGGACGGACGCTGCGCCGCCGCGATCGCCTTGCCGGCCTGGGTCGGTTCCGGGTCGAGGAGCGTCATGCGGGAGTACGAAGGCGGGGGTGGGCGAAGAACGGCGTCCGGCGCAGCCAGAGCCGCAGCGCCTGCCAGTGGATCGCGAACTGGACCTTCCTGGTCATGAAGGGGTGACGTGCGAGGCAGCGCCGGAGCTGTGCCGGCTCGAACGGCCGCCGGTCGAGCGCGAGGGACGCGTCGAAGACGCGGCCCGGCTCACCGTCGGACCCGGCGAACGCCGCACCGCGAACGTCCGGCGCGAAGTTCGTCATCGCGACCTCGAGCCGGGGGCCCGGGACCGAGAACGTCCACTCGTAGCGATGGTCCATGTCGAAGAAGGGGGAGACGTGGAACTCCTTGTCGAAGCTCCAGTCGAGGAGTTCGCCCCTTCTTCGCGCGGTGGATGCGGGCAGCACGTACTGGAAACGCTCCCTCCACGGCGTGTTCGTGATCTCGGCCGTGATCGAGTGGAGCGTGCGGCCGTCCTTCTCGAACAGGTAGTAGAACGAGACGGGGTTGAAGCAGTAGCCGAGGAACGCGGGGTGCGTGAGAACGCGCACCGGGCCGTCCGGCGGAGACTCTCCGAGCGCGCGCGCGACGCGCTCACGCACGGCCTCGCGGAGAGGGACCTCGGGGTCGCCGAGGTAGTGCTTGCGCCGGAACGAGGCGACGTTGAACCGCTCGTGGCTCCAGAGCCACGCGCCGTCGAAGAGGCCGTCGAGCTCGTCGAGGTCCAGGTAGCAGAGGAACAGCGAGTAGCCGAAACTCCGCGGCCGGGGAGCGTGCCGGACATGCGCGACACGGCCGACGTAGAGCGCCGAGGCCCGCTCCGAGGTCGCGGCCTGGTCCGCGGCGGGGCCGGCGCCGGGAAGCTCGGTCCCGGACGCGGTGCGGCCCAGCCGGGGACTGGATTCGAGGGGGGAGACGCGGCGCATGGTCCCCGTCCCCTTCGCCTGGCCGCGTCACGCCGACGCACCCGCAGGGGATTTCGCCCCTAGGAAGTCCCTGCGCCCACGGGGGCGGCCCGGTCGGGCCGGAGCTCGTCCTGGCGCGCGGGCAGGCGGGGGTCGACCCCGAGGCGGACGAGGGCGCGTCGCGCGCTCTGGACGCCGTCCTCGTGAAAGCCGTAGCTCCAGTAGGCTCCGCAGTAGTGGACCCCCCGGAGGCCGTCGATCTCCTCGAAGCGCCGCTGGGCCTCAATGGCCGCCCCGTCGAAGATCGGGTGCTCGTACGTCCGGCGGAGCAGCACCTGGTCCGGATCGACGTGCTCGCTCGAGTTGAGCGACACGAACAGGTCGCGCGGGGCCTCGAGCCCCTGCAGACGGTTCATCCAGTAGGTGACGCGGACGGGCTCGCCTGCGGCGGCCTCGTCGTCGGGGCTCCACACGTTCCAGGCTGCCCAGGCCCGCTTGCGGCGGGGCATCAGCGACGGGTCGGTGTGGAGCACGACGTCGTTGGGCTGGTAGCGCATGGCCCCCAGGACCTCGCGCTCGGCGTCCGTCGGCGCGTCGAGCATGCCGAGTGCCTGGGGAGCGTGGCACGCGAGCACGACGCGATCGTAGGTCTCGGTGTCGCCGTTCGACGTGACCTCGACCCGCCCGTCGGCGCGTGGCGCGACGCGCTCGACGGGCGAGCCGGTGCGCACGGCGTCCGCGAGCGGCGCCAGGAGCGCCTCGGCGTACGTGCGGCTCCCTCCGACGACTGTGAGCCAGGGCGGCCGCCCGCGCAGGTCGAGGAAGCCGTGGTTGGCGAAGAAGCGCACCAGCGTGCGCGCCGGGAAGTCGAGGATGTCGCGCGGGATCCCGGACCACACGGCGCAGGCCATCGGGACGATGTGCCAGTCGACGAAGGCCTTCGAGTAGCCGCCGCGCGCGAGGTAGTCGCCGAGGCTGATCCGCTCATCGGCACCGTCCTCGAGCAGCGCCGGTGCTTCGCGGTAGAAGCGCAGGATGCCGCGGAGCATGCTCCAGTAGCTCGGACGCAGCGCGTTCCGCTTCTGCGCGAGGAGGCCCGAGAGCTCGGCGCCGCCGCAGTACTCGACGCCGGGGCCGTCGACACGCGCGCTGAAGCTCATGTTGCTGGCGCGGTACTCCACGCCGAGCTCTTCCACGAGCGCGCAGAAGCCCGGGTAGGTGCGCTCGTTGAAGACGATGAAGCCCGTGTCGACCGCGACGGGGACCCCGTCGACCTCGACGTCCACCGTCGCCGTATGCCCGCCGATCCGGTCACGCGCCTCGTAGAGCGTGACCGGGTGGCCGGCGTCGTGGAGCCGTCGGGCGGTCACCATCCCGGCGACGCCCGACCCGACGACTGCGACGCGCATCAGCTGCCAGGCTGGATGCGCTTCGCGTTCAGCGCGCGCTCCGGCACGGGCCGGATGTCCCACACGAGGCCGAAGACGGCCAGCACGCGCAGGACGTAGTACGAGATGTCGATCTCCCACCAGTAGAAGCCCTGGCGCGCGGACGCCGGGTAGTGGTGGTGGTTGTTGTGCCAGCCCTCGCCGAGCGTGATCAGCGCGATGAGGAGGCTGTTCTTGCTCGTGTCCTTCGTCTGGAAGCGGCGGCGGCCGAAGACGTGCGCAAGCGAGTTGACGGTGAACGTGCCGTGGTAGAGCGCGATCGTGGAGACGACGAAGCCCCAGACGAGCATCTGCCAGCCGTTCGTGCCGAGGCCCGGAGCCCAGCGCTCCAGCGCAACGCCGAACAGGAACACCCCGACGCCGAGCAGGGTCGGCACGAGGATGTCGAAGCGATCGAGGAAGCGAAGCTCGGGGAACCGCGCGAAGTCCTTCACGCGCTCGATGCGCGAGCGGAAGTTCGTGCGGTCGAGGATCCAGCCGATGTGGCTCCAGATGAAGCCGCGCTGGACCGGCGAGTGCAGGTCCTCCGGCGCGTCGGAGTACTCGTGGTGGTGGCGGTGGTGCGCCGCCCACCACAGCGGGCCGCGCTGCGCCGCGCTCGCGCCGAGCACGGCGAGGCAGAACTGCCCCGCGCGCGACGTGCGGTACGAGCGGTGGGAGAAGTACCGGTGGTAGCCGGCGGTGATCGCGAACATGCGCACGACGTAGAGCGCGACAGCCGTGGCGAGGGCCACCCAGCTGAACCCGACGACGAACACGAAGCCCACCGAGAGGTGAAGCAGCACGAACGGAATGACGCGCGCCCAGTCGATCGCGCTTTTGGCGTTCGCCGTCGCGTGCACGGCGGACTCCTTGGCCGCGGCGAGCGCTGCCGCCGCGGACGTCTTGGCGGCCGCGGCGCTCTCCTTCAGAGCGGCGGCGCCTTCCTTCACCTTCGTCGCGCCCTCGGTGACCCGGGTCGCGGACGAATTCTTGAGGGCGTCGAGGATGTCGTCGTTCTCGGTGCCGGCCCAGGAGTCGAACCAGCGGACGAACGTGAGAGAGGCGCGCTTGACTGCTTGCATCAGGTCGTGGTGGCCACCCCCGCGGGTTCACGGGAGCGGGCCGTCTCTGCCGAGGTGTCCCCGGCAGCGGTGGGGTCTGAGACGTGTGCGGGGCGGAGACGGTAGTGGGAGACACCCCACTCCGCGCCGCCGCGATATCCGAACAGCTCTTCGCAGGCGAGGAAGAAAAGACGCCAGCGTTGGAACCATTCGCCGGCATTGTCCCCGTAGGCCCCCTCCAGAACCGGCATCACGGCCGATTTCTTGGCCTCGATGTTCTCTCGCCACAGCTGCGCGGTTCTGGCGTAGTGGCGCCCTGACACGGCCTGGTGGTCCTCGACCTCGAACGGCACCGTCCCCTTGGCTGCCATGCGCGGCAGGAGGTCGTCCGAGGGCATCATCCCGCCGCTGAAGAAGTACTCGCTCATCCAGTCGGTCGCTCCACGCACCCGGAACGGGTAGTTGAGGCGCTTGTGCGAGAAGACGTGGAGGAACAACTTCCCGTCATCTTCGATCCAGCGGCGGACGCGTCCGAGCAGCTCCGGCCAGTTGCGCATGTGCTCGAACATCTCGACGGACACGACCCGGTCGAACCTCGCTCCGGTGGCCTCGACCGCGTCGAAGCCGTTCATGTCGGCGGTCAGCACGGTCAGGTTGGTGAGCCCCTTGGCGGCCGCGCGGGCCAGGATGAACCGCCGCTGCGGCGCGGAGTTGGAGACGGCTACGATCTCTGCGTTCGGATAGTGTTCGGCCATCCAGAGCGTGAGCGAGCCCCAGCCGCAGCCGAGCTCGAGGATGCGCTGTCCGTCCGCGAGGTCGGCTCGCTCGCAGGTGATCTCGAGCATGCGCTCCTCGCCCTCCGCGAGCGTCTCGTCGCCGCCGGGGAAGAAGCCCGAGCTGTACTTGAGGCGCGGCCCCAGCGCGATCTCGAAGAAGCCCGGAGGCACCTCGTAGTGCTGCTCGTTCGCCTTCTCGGGCACCTCTGCGACGTCCGAGCGGCCGATCTCCTCGATCCACTCCTCCGTGGACGACCCTGGCCGGGCCGTCTCGTCGCGCAGTCGCTGGGTGCAGAGGCGGCGGACGCCGAAGCGGAGGAGCGGGAGCGGGAGGAGGCCGCGCTCGGCGAGGCGGATGGCGGTCTGCATGGCTTGGGTCGCGGCCGTGGCCGCTCGGTTCGGGGGCGAGGACGGGCGCCCGTGGGGCGCCTCCGGGTGGCCTTCGCGCGCCGTGGCCCTGTGGATTCCTGACGCACCTCACGGCTGCGACACTGGATCCGCCGCGTCCCAGCGCGCGAAAGATCGTCCGTGCAGAACGCTCGATCCCACCGAACCGGTCCGCGCGCGGGCCGCGCCCTCGTCCGCGCCCTCGGCCTTCTCCTGACGGTTCTCGTCGTCGGCGCCGCCGCGATCCAGGGCGGCTGCGGCTCCATGGGGGAGGAGGACGTCCGGACCGGCATCCTCGCCCTCGAGAAGAACGCGCTCTTCCGGGACGCGCTGCGCACGTTCGAGCCGGAGGGCTGGGACGCGCCGCTCCGCTACGCGCACTTCCCGCGAGCGGAGGGACAGGTCCTCCCCGCGGGGGAAACGGGTGACCCGGGCGCGGACCCAGAGGACGGCGCGGACCCCGCGCCCCTCGTCCTCGTGCACGGGACGCCGGACACGATGTGCGCCTTCGGACCGCTGCTCTTCGAAGAGGGGGGCCTCGCGGGGCGCCACGACGTCTACGCGATCGAGATCGTCGGGCACGGCATGGCGGGCGGGCGCGGGGGCGGCGTGACGTTCCAGTCCTGCGCCGACCACGTCGCGGCGTCGATCGAGGCGCTCGGACTCGAGGGCGTGACGCTCGTCGGCAACTCGTACGGGGGCGAATTCTGCTGGCGCGCTGCGCTGGACCGGCCGGACCTCATCGCGCGGCTCGTGCTGATCGACAGCTCGGGGCTGCCGCGCGCGCCCGAGGAGTTCCTCCCCGAGGAGGTCAAGATGCGCGAGTGGGGCTTCGCCGCGCGCCTGGGGTACCTGTTGAACAGCGAACCGCGCGTCGGTCACGCGCTCGATCCGCACTTCGACGGTGGCGCGCCCGCCGAGCGCGTGCGCGAGGTCTTCCTGTGCCTCGAGAACCGCGGGAACTGGAACGCGACGATCGATCTCGCGCGGGACGAGGAGGGGAGCCGCGCGGACGAGCTGGGTTCGCTCGTTCAGCCAACGCTGCTCGTGTTCGGGGAGGGCGACATCGCGTACCCGCCCGATACGTTCGGCACCGAGTTCGCGCGCCGCATTCCCGACGCGCGGCTCGAGGTCGTCGAGGGCGCGGGGCACTACCCGCACGAGTCCGACCCGCTGGTGGTCGCACGCCTGATCGACGCGTTCGCCCGCGGGCTCTGAGCGACCCCCGTACGGGGCGGCTCCGGCGGCCGCGCCTCGGTGGACATCGGCGGTAGAACGCAGCGGAGGAACGCTGCGGCGGAAAAAAAAAAGAGCGGCGGCGCTCCCCCCAGGAGACGCCGACCGCCTGTGGGGAGTCCGTGGCACGGCCTCCCCGGGTGACTAGTCGGACGACCTTTAGCTCACGCCCGTCCGCGTTCCAGTGCCACCACCATCAAGGTTCGATCGACGTGCGCAGCCGCGGGACGAGTGCGCCGCCGGAAGGCGCTCCGCGGGTGCGCCAGGCCCGTTCCGACGGTCCCGACCGGCACGTTTCGAGTCTGTCAGTCCGCGCGCGCGGAGACGCGCGCGGGCGACGCGTGGTCGAACCCCGACCGGCGTGACCGCGGCCGGGTCGGACCTGCGCGGAGCGCTGCGTCAGCGGATCACCGTCAGGACCGGCGCCGAGAGTTCGGTCTGGCCGCCTGCGAGCGTTCGGGAGCCCTGGGCGACCAGCACCGAACCGCGAGGGAGCAGGCGGGCGTCGAAGGAAGTCGCTCCTTCGCCCTGGCCGTCGAGGAAGCCGAGCGAATCCCCGAAACGCCACGTGCAGCCGCGCGTGATCTGCGCCCCCTGCCAGCCGCTGAGCGCCGGGCGGCCCCCGAAGAAAACGCGGCCCACGGAGCCCGGGGCCGAGTGGAGCGTGAGATCGAGCTGCGTGCCGCTCGGCTGGACGTCCAGGACCGGGAAGTCCGGCTCGACCTCGAACGCGGCCGAGGGGACGAGACCGTGGTCCGAGGTGGAGACCACGCGGGCGCTCCCGCTGACGGCCAGGGCCGGTCCGTCGCTCCCGATGAACGGGCACAGGAAGGTGTCCGCGATCCCGCCCTCGAGCTCCGTTTCGAGCACGTAGGCGGTCGACGCGTCGCGGACGGCGAGTCCCGGGCCGCCGTCGCCCGGGGGCAGGAACGAGCTGCTGCAGCCGCCCGTCCCGCCGAGGACGTCGGAGTGGCTGAGCGTCACGAGCGACGCTCCGGTCACGTCGATCCCGGCCGCTCCCTCCTGGTTCTCCGGCGCCGCCGGCGGAGCATCGACGACGACGTCCTCCATGAAGACCGTCGAGTCGTGGATCGTGATCGCGGAGGTGGCGTCCGCCTCCAGCCGCATCCCCCGCAGCCAGACGTTCCCCGAGTTCGTGACGTCGATCCCGCGGAGTCCGCCCGCGTAGGCGGCAGGGTCGCTCGAGTTGTCGAAGACCACCGGGCCGGCGCAGTTCGATACGACGAGGCTCGTCCTCAGATCCGTGATCACGAGCGGGCGCAGGCTCGGCTGCGAGGTCACGCTCAAGCGGATCACGTTGACGCCGGGCTCGCCCATGAGAGTGACGGCCTTGTCGATGGTCGTGAAGCCGTAGCCACCCGCGCGCACCTCGATCAGGTCGCCCGTGCGGGCGGCTGCAACCGCGGCCTCGATCGTCGTGTGGTCGACGCCGGGGCCGCCGTCGTCATCGACGACGAGCACGCGGGGAGTCGAGGCAGGAGAGGGAAAGAGCGCGAGCCTCGGGCCCAAGGTCTGGGCGGGAACGGACGCGCAGAGCGCGAGCGCAGCGAGGGGCAGGTGCGGCTTGGGCATGCGATGAACTCGTCGTCGAGTGGTCGAAGGGCAGTGGCCCCGTCGGGGCCTTGCACCTCTACCTGGCCCGCACCGCGGACGATGACACAGGATTGGCGAGTTCTTGCGCGGCTCTCTCCTTCCGCGCCCGCGCGCTCGGTCAGCGTCTCCGCGCGCGCTTGCGCGTCTTCGCGCGCTTCTTCGCCTTCTCGCCGGTGACGTCGCCCGCGCCCGCCGGGATCCAGCCCTCGGGCGGCGCCTTCTCCTGCACCTCGAGGAGGAACCGCGATGGGTGGCGTTGCACGCGCTGCCCCGCGCGTGCGCGCTCCGCGCACCACGAGAGGGTCAGCGCCCGCTGCGCCCGCGTGATCCCGACGTACGCGAGCCGCCGCTCCTCCTCGACGCTGTCCTCCACGGCCGCGCGCTGGTGGGGGAGCACGCCCTCTTCGAGCCCGACGAGGTACACGCGCGGGTACTCGAGTCCTTTCGACGCGTGCAGCGTCATCAGGGTCACCGCCTGCCTGCGGGCGGCGTCGTCCGCCGAGTCCGTGTCCGTCGCGCTCAGGCTCAGCTCGTTCAGAAAACCGAGGAGTCCCGGTCGCTTGCGCTTCCGCACGTAGTTCTCGGCGAAGTTGAAGACCTCCTCGACCGCGGCCCAGCGCTTCTCGAAGTCGGCCTCGTCCGGGTAGAGGCGCTTGACCTCGTCCACGTAACCGACCTCCTCGACGACGCGGCGGCACAGCTCGACGAGCTCCTCGCCGGCGGGGTAGAGCTTGCGGACGGCACGCAGCCGCGTGCGCAGGTCCTGGACGGCGTCCACCGCCCTGCCGTTGATCTTCTCGATCTCATCGGCCCGGTCGAAGGCGTCGGTGGCCGAGATGCCCTCCTCGGTCGCGAACTCGAGGACGCGGTCGATCGTCGTCTTGCCGACGCCGCGAGGGGGCGCGTTCACGATGCGCAGGAGCGACGCCTCGTCCTTCGGGTTCGCCGCGAGGCGCAGGTACGAGAGAACGTCGCGGACCTCCTTGCGGTCGAAGAAGCTCATGCCGCCGACGAGCACGTAGGGCACCTGCTTCATGCGCAGCTCTGCTTCGAACGGGCGCGGCTGGACGGCCGTCCTGAACAGGATCGCGAAGTCGCTGTAGCGGTGGCCGTCCTGTTCGACCAGGCGCTTGATCTCGGCGACGACCGTCTCCGCCTCGGCCGCCTCGTCGCGCATCGTCACGGCCATGAGCGGCTCGCCATCGCCCATCGCGCTTCGCAGCGTCTTGTCGTGGCGCTGCGGGTTGTTGCGGATGACGCGGTTGGCCGCGCCGAGGATCTGGGCGGTCGAGCGGTAGTTCGTCTCGAGCTTCACGACCTTTGCGCCCGGGAAGCTCCTCTCGAAGCCGAGGATCTTCGACACGTCCGCGCCCCGCCAGCCGTAGATGCTCTGGTCGTCGTCGCCGACGACGCAGAGGTTGCGGTCGGGGCCGACGAGCTGCTTGACGATCTCGAACTGGACGCCGTTCGTGTCCTGGTACTCGTCGACGAGCAGATAGCGGTGCCGGCCCTGGAGCTCGGCGCGGATCGCCGGATTCTCGCGCAGGAGGCGCAGCGTTTCCGTCAACAGGTCGTCGAAGTCGAGCCGCCGACTGCGTCGGAGCACGTTCTGGTACTTGTCGAAGACCCGAGCGCTCAGTTCGTCCTTCTCGTCGCCGGCGCGAGCCAGCAGCGCGGCGGGCGTCTCGAGCCGGTTCTTCGCGAGCGAAATGCGGCTCTGGACGTCCGGGATCTTGAGCCGGGCCTCCGGGATGTGCAGCTCGCGCAGGCTGAGCTTGAGGAAGCTGAGCTGATCCGACGAGTCCGCGATCGTGAACCCGTCGGGGAATCCGAGCGCGTCGGAGAACTCGCGGAGGGTCCGGAGGCAGTACGAGTGGAACGTGCTCGCGATCACCCCGGCGGCCTTCTTCTTCCCGACGAGGCCGGCGAGGCGCTCGCGCATCTCGCCCGCGGCCTTGTTCGTGAAGGTCATCGCGAGGACGCGCTCGGGGAGCACCCCGTTCGCGATCAGGTACGCGATCCGCACCGTGATGACGCGGGTCTTGCCCGTGCCCGCGCCCGCCAGGACGAGGACGGGGCCCGAGGTCTGGGTCACCGCCGCGCGCTGCTCGGGATTGAGGCTTCGGAGGGTGTCCTGCATGCCGCGCCGGCGCACTGCGCGGCCCCGGACGCGGGGTCCGGCGCAGCGCGTGGCGCGCCACGGTAGCGCTCCGGTTGCGTCGATCAAGCGCGCGCGCGTCGCGGTGGCCCGTGGGTCGCGCCACGCCGCCGGTTCGGCGCGCGGCCGCTGCCTGGGTGCCTGTTAGGCTTCCCGCACCGTGACGCTCGAACACTCCAGCGATGACCGCGCTCCCGCGGACGAGACGCCCGCCCAGACCGCCGATCGGGGCGCCTCCGGCACAGGGTCCAGCGCCGCGCCCGCCGGCAAGCGCGCGCTCGTCGTCGGCGCGAGCTCGGGCCTCGGCGCCGCGCTCGTCCGTCAGCTCGCCGCGGAGGGCTACGGCGTCGCCGCGGTCGCCCGGCGCGGCGCCCTGCTCGAGGCCCTGGCAGCGGAGGCCGCCCCCGGACCGGGCGCCGTGCACGCGCGGGTGCACGACGTCCTGCGCGTCGACGGCGTCGCCTCCTCGTTCGAGGACGCGCTGGCGGCGCTCGGGGGGCTCGATCTCTTCGTGTACTGCGCGGGCGTGATGCCCGAGGTCGGACCCGACGAGTACGACACCGAGAAGGACCTCTCGATGATCGACGTCAACTTCGCGGGCGCGGTGGCGTGGACGAACGCGGTCGCGCGGTACTTCCACACGCAGCGCGCAGGGACCATCGTCGGGATCGGCTCGATCGCGGGGGACCGCGGGCGCAAGGGGGCGCCGGTCTACGGCGCGTCCAAGGCCGCGTTCGCGACGTACCTCGAGTCGCTCCGGAATCGCCTGGCCGAGCGGCGCGTCCGCGTCGTGACGATCAAGCCGGGCATGATGGAGACGCCGATGACCGAGCACCTCGACAAGCTCGTCATGCCCGTCGGGCCCGAGCGCGCGGCGCGCGAGGTCCTGAAGGTCGCCCGCGGCCGGCTGTGGAACGTCCGCCACGTCCCGCTCCGGTGGCTCCCCGTGAGCCTCGTCATCCGCTCGATCCCCTCGTTCCTGTTCCGCCGCACCAACATCTGAGGGCGCGCGTCGGATCCCCAACAGGGGTCCGAAGAGGCTCCTGCCGAGCGACGGAGCCGAACGAACACCATGAGCCACGACGCGAACGACGATCCGCGGCACCGCGCCACGGCGCGCAGGCACGGCGCCCGCGCGGCGGCGCGCCCGCGTCGCACTCCCGAGTACGTCGAGGGCTGGGGCATGGCGGTCGGCGGCCGCAGCCGGGTTTGGCGCCCCGAGGGCACGGCCGAGCTCGCGCAGGCGCTCGAAGCCGCGCGCGCGGACGAACGGACGGTCGCGCTCCGGGGCGCGGGGTGCAGCTACGGGGACGCGAGCCTGAACCGGGGCGAGGATGTCGTCGACGTCGGGCGGATGGCGAGGATCCTCTCCTTCGACGAGGAGACCGGCGTCGCCGACTGCGAGGCGGGCGTGACGATCCGCGACCTCTGGCGGCACGCACTGCCGCGCGGGCACTGGCCGCGCGTGGTCTCCGGCACGATGTTCCCGACGCTCGCGGGCGCTGCGGGGATGAACATCCACGGCAAGAACAACTTCAAGGTCGGGACGATCGGCGACGCGATCCTCGACCTCGACTTCTTGCGCGCGGACGGGACGACGCTCCGTCTCTCGCGCGACGAGAACCCCGAGCTCTTCCACGCCGTCGTCGGCGGGTTCGGGATGCTGGGCGCCATCACACGCGTTCGGATCCGGACCAAGCGGATCCACTCCGGCGACGTCGAGGTCCGCGGGGTCTCGACTCCGTCGCTCGGCGGGATGATGGAGTACGTCGACGCGCACAAGGACGAGGCGGACTACCTGGTGGGCTGGATCGACTGCTTCGCGGGCGGCAAGGCGCTCGGCCGCGGGCTCGTGCACCACGCGCGAAACCTCGCCGAGGGCGCCGATGCGCGCGCGGCGGAGACGCTCACCATCGAGCACCAGGAGCTGCCCGGATCGATCCTGGGATTCCCGAAGGCCGAGGTCTGGCGCGTGCTCAAGGGCTTCAGCTGGAACGGCGGCATGCGCGCGCTCAACTTCGTGAAGCACCAGATGGGGAAGCTGGAGCAGCGCAAGGGCTGGTACCGCCAGTCCCACGCGGGCTTCAACTTCCTGCTCGACTACGTGCCGAACTGGAAGTTCGCCTACGGTCGCGCGCCGGGGACGGGGCTCGTGCAGTACCAGGCGTTCCTCCCGCACGCGACGGCGCGGGAGGCCTTCGAGCGCATCCTCGAGCTCGGGCGTTCGCGCGGGCACACGTCGTTCCTCGGCGTCCTCAAGCGACACCGCCCGGACCCGTTCCTCCTCACGCATGGGCTGGACGGGTGGTCGCTGGCGCTGGACTTCCCCGTTTCACCAGCGAACCGCGACAGCTTCCTCCGCGCCGCGGAGGAGTGGACGGCGGTCGTGCTCGACCGCGGCGGGCGCTTCTACTTCGCGAAGGACGCTGTGCTGGGCCCCGGCGCCGTGCGTCGCATGTACGACCCGGCGGCGCTGAAGCGCTTCCTCGCGCTGAAGGACGAGCACGACCCGGATGGGCTCTTCCAGTCCGACCTCTCCCGCAGGGTTCTCGGTGAGGGCGACGCGCTCGTCGCAGCGGACGCACTCCGCACGGCCGGATGAAGCGCTGGACCTTCTTCGCCACGTGTGCGCCCGGCGTCGAGCCGATCCTGCACGCGGAGTGCCGCTCGCTCGGGCTCGCGAAGACCGAGCGCCAGGTCGGCGGAGTGCGCTTCGAGGGGACGATGGGGGACGTGCGCCGGGCGAACCTTGTGCTCCGCACCGCGGTACGCATCCTGCGCCGGGAGGCGCGTTTCGAGGCCGCGTCGGAGAGCGCACTCGACGAGGGCGTCGCGGCCGTCGACTGGTCGCGCTTCCTCGGGGCCGGCGGGACGCTCTGGGTCGACGCCCAGTCCAAGGAGTCCGCACTCGACCACACCCAGTTCATCAAACAGCGCGTCAAGGACGTGGTCGTGGACCAACTGCGCGCGCCGGACGGAACCCGCCCGAGCGTCGACCGCGAATCCGCCGACGTCCGCCTGCACCTGCACCTCTTCCGTGACAGGGCGACGCTCTCCGTGGACACGTCGGGTGCCTCGCTGCACCTGCGCGGCTGGCGCAGCGCCCAGGGCCGCGCGCCGCTCGCCGAGACCCTCGCCGCCGCGGTCGTTCTGTCCGGCGGATGGGACCGCCGCTCACCGGTCGTCGATCCGTTCTGCGGGACGGGGACGCTCCTCGTCGAGGCGGCGATGGTCGCGTGGGGCGTCCCGCCCGGCGCGACGCGGGCGCGCTTCGGCTTCGAGGGCTGGTCCGACCACGATGCGCGCGCATGGCTGGCTGAACGCGAGGCCGCAGTCGCAGCGATCCGTCCCTCGAAGAAGCTGCGCCTCGTCGGGTCGGACGTCGCGCCGGAGCGTATCGAGGAGGCGCGCGCACACATCGCGAACCACCCGCACCTCGCGCCCCTCGCCGAGTCCGCCCGCTTCGAGGTCGCGGACGCGCGCGACTTCGAGCACCGCGCGGGATGGAACGCGTTCGTCGTTTCGAACATGCCCTACGGGGAGCGCGTCGGCGAGGACGTCGAAGCGCTCCACATGGGCTTCGGCGCCCGCGTCTCCGCGCACGCCGGCGATCGCGTCGCACTCCTGACGGGCTCTTCGCGGCTCGCGGGCCTGCTGCGGATCCGCGGGCACGAACGGACGAAGCTCCTCAACGGGGGCATCGAGTGCGAGCTGGTGACCGCCGAGATCGTTTAGGGAGCCCGAGCCTGCCGCGCATGGATACGGCGGGCCCCCGCAGGTCCGCCCGTCGAGGGGCGGCCTGCAGTGGACCCGCCGGGAATCCTCGGTCCTCCGGACGGCGGTCGGCCGCGCCCGGTGCACAGACTCAGTTCTGCACGTCGCCGTCGTCGTCGACCACAGGACGCGCTCCCTCGACGGCAATGCTGCGCGGCTGCGCCGAGGCATGCCGCGGGAGCACCACCGTCAGGATCCCGTTTTCGACGCGAGCGGACGCCCGCTCGGCGTCGATGGGGAACCCGAGGCGCCACGTCCGCGCGAAGCGGTGAGCCGCGCGGCCGTCCTCGCGTTCGCCGCGGGCACCTTGAACGGTGACCTCGTCGCGCTTGACCGTGAGCTCGACGTCGTCGGGCCCGAACCCGGGCGCGATCACCTCGAGCGTCACGCCCTCGTCGGTCGTGCGCGCCGTGGCGCGGGTGAACTCGCCGTACCCCGCGGCAGCGCCGGCCGGTCCGGCGGCGACGCCGAGCTGGCCGGCGAACTGGTGCGCGACCTCCCCGGCCGCGCGGAACACGGAATCGACGCCTGGGGCGGCGCTGCCGAGGGCAATGGGGGCGAGGCTGAAGCGGTTGAAGAGCACCATGGGATTGATCTCCGTTGGAAGTCGTCTCGGATCGCCGCCCGCCGAGTGGCGAGCGCGATCCACAAGGTCAATCGACGGGCCACTCCTCGTCGCCAGGAGGCCTTTTAGCCCCTAAGCTCCTATTTCACATGCGCTTGCGGCGCAGGCACATGTGTGCCGCCCCTGGCGGCGTTGCCGCCAAAGCGGCATATGTGTGCGCCATATCGGCCGATGCCTGCCTCATCGGCGCTTGAGCACCAGCAGCGTGTCGCACTGGTGATCGCCGAATTCCTGGGGCTCGTCGACCTCGTAGTGGAAGTCGTAGGTCGCGACGTGTTCAAGCTCCGGAACGCTTCTCAGGAGACGTTTCACCTGCGCGGCGTCGTAGGTACGGAAGCGCCAGCGCGTGACGAGTTCGCGGCGGCTCCCGTCCTCATCGAGCCGAAGCCGGGACTCGACCCGCTCGGTCCGTGTCCTCCGGTCGGGCGCATCGCTGGTGATCGTGCAGCGCACCGAGAGACCCTTGCTCTTGACGCTCCAGCTCTCGCGGTCGCCGAGCCCGGCCGCGTAGTCCGAGAGATGGAACCCCAGCGCGTAGACGCCACCCGGTCGGAGCGCGCGTGCGATGCACGCAAGGTGGGCCCGCGCGTCCTCTTCGCGCAGCAGGTACTTGAAGGTGCTGACGAGGCAGTGGGCGAGGTCGAACGACCCGCGTGCGCGGAAGTCCGCCATGTCGCCGCGGACCGCCGTCCCCGAGAGGCCCGCGCTCCGGAGGCGCTCCCGGCTGTAGCGCACCATTTCCGGCTCGAGGTCGAAGCCGTGGACGTTCCATCCGCGCTCCGCGAGCGCGGCGAGCAGGCGCCCGGATCCGCACGCGGGTTCCAGGGATCGCCGACGGGCGCGCGGGCTGCGGTCCGCGTGCCGTTCGAACACCGCCTCGAGGAAGTCCGCTTCGACGTTCGTGTCGACGTCGAAGACCGCGTCGTAGTACCGCGGAGACTCGTACCAGCCGGGCTCGTCCTCGGCCGACTTCGCGTCCGTCTTCGTGATCCGTGCTCCGGCCGTGCCTTTCCGAAGGGGAGATGTCGCCGCTTTTGCCATGCGGTATCGATATCAAACCGGAGCCGACGGCCGAAGCCGTCGTGCCGCCATTGCGGATCAGGTACGCCGACTCCGGATTTCGGGGGCCCCCCCCGCCCCCCCCCCCGATGGGATACGCTGGCCGGCCAGGGATCCCGGTGGTCGACCCGCTGCGTGTGGGAGTGCGCAACGGGTCGGCCGCAACCGGACCGACTACGTCGGTCCAGCGTTCGTTCCAGCCAGGGTCTCAGGGTCGCCCGGGTCAATCGTGCCGCTCGGGAGCGCGTCCGGCCCAGGCTCCGGTTCCTCGGCGTCCGTCGCGGAACGTGGCTCGAGTTCGGGCGATCCCTCGGGTGGTTCGGAGGTGAGTGCCTCCAGGAGCGCTTCCGGCACGAGCGGTTCGTCGAGGGCGCCGTCGAGGAGTTGCAGGGCCTCCGGGTCGACGAGACCCGCAACGGGTTCACCGTTGCGGATCAGCAGCACCGTTCGGCCCGTCCGCATCGCGTCGATGGCGTCGTCGAATTCGGGATCGTTGCCGATCTCGAGGGTGATGGGTCCGTCCATGGTCTGGTGAGCGCTCGTGCGCTCGGCGAACAAGACGGACGGGAGACGGCCGGGTGGCGCGGAGACGGGGAGAAACGTCAGCGGGTCGACGAGGTGGGGTCGTGCCACATGCGCTGGGCCTCGACGTGCACGAAGCGGTCCTCCTCGGGAATCCAGGCCGTCAGGCGGCCTCCGTACACGCAGCCCGTGTCGAGCCCTCGCGTCCGTTCGAGTTCGACGAGACCCCGGCGCGCCCAGTGCCCGAAGACGACGGTTCGCGTCTCTCCCGGGCGCGCGCGCCAGAGCGTGTCCCACGGGACGAAGGGCGGCGGTGGGTCCTCGTCGCCGATCGACCGTGGCGGCATCCGGCCCCCGGGGTCGCAGTGTCGAACGCGGACCACGAACTCGACGTCGTCGTCCGTCGCGTCGAGGAGATCGCGTCCCGCGAGGGTCCGCTCGGGGTGATCCCACGCCGGGTGGACTCCCGCGTGCACCGCGACGACGTCCGGCCAATCCCGCGCAAGCGGCTGCGCGGCGAGCCAGCCCAGGAGCTCCTCGGCGTCGTCCTCCGCGCGGATCGCCTCGAGCGTTTCGCGGCGGCCGCGGACGGTCGGGTCCGCGGCCTGCCGGAGCAGGTGGACGTCGTGATTGCCGAGCACCGGCTCGGCACCGAGGTCGCGCGCCAAACGCAGCGCACCGACCGAGTCGGGCCCTCGATTCACGAGGTCTCCGACCGGGTGGAGTGCGTCGGCGGCCGGGTCGAAGCGCACGCGCTCGAGGAGGTCCTCGAACTCGGCGCGGCAGCCCTGGACGTCGCCGACGAAGATCCGGCGTGCGGCCATCGGCGGAGAGTACCAGGGGGCGCCAGGCGGTCCGCTTCTGCGGTGGCGTTCGAGCGGACGCGGACGTGTCACCCGGGCGCGGCAACGTTCGGTGGGCCGCCGCGCCGCATGGGCCCGGATCCGGACCCGTGCCCCGAGCGGAGCGGGCCCACGGAGCCTTCCGTGAAACCGCCCGGGGGGGCCGGCGCTCGGGCTGCGCCGGGGCGGCGCCGCCCCGGCGGGACTTCAGGGTGGGCCCAACCTGTGGGAACCCAGCCAGTGCGGGCCCAGCGGGAGGTGGGCCCAGCGGGAAGTTAGGCCCAGCGGGAAGTAGGCCCAGCGCGGGGGAGACCCATCGGGACGCTGGCTCAGCAGGTGTGGGCTCCGTGGGGGACTCCGCGGGGATCCGGCCCACCTTGGAACCGGCTCACAGGGCAGGCTCTCCCCCGGAACCCCGCGCCGACGTGCCATGCCGTTCCCGTCGCCGGGCCCGACCTCGCCGCCCTGCGAGCCCGCGATCGGCCGCTCGGGCCCGGTGGGCCTTCCGCGACGGGGCTCGGGCCGCCTGCCGATCCGTGCTGCGTGCCCGCGTCCGAAGGGTGGGCGTCCGATCAATCCCCGGGAGCGCGCTCGACACGCCGGGGAGGCCTCCCTACCCTCTTGGGCCGCGACGCGCGCCCTGGGGCCGCGACGCCCCAGGAACACAGCCATGGCGAAGTCACAAACGAAGGCGGGCGGCCCCACGCGAGGCCGTCTCCGCACCCGCAAGATCGGGATGGGCTCGGGCAAGTACCTCCAGGCCCGTAAGCAGGCCCGCAAGGGCGTCGGCGCTGCTGCGCTCCAGAAGAAGGCGGAGGAGCTCGGGCTCAAGGACTGAGTCCGACTCGGTCTGCGGCGGGCAGCGACTCGGTTCGTTTCCAAGACCGAGCCTGTCCGCGGCGGCGCCGATTCCTCCCATGCGCTGCTGCTTTCGCGCGGGCGCAACTGCCGCGTGCTCGATCGGTCGCTTCGGCCGCGGCGCGCGGCTTGCCGTTGGTCCGGCCCGCGGGCGGGGGCCGTGGTCCGGCGCAGTCGGCGCCCCGATCGGCTTCGGGCCGCACCCGGGATCGTACCGCTCGCGCTTCTCCCGGGCCGTCGCTCGGTCCGCGCACCGGCACGCTCGGAGGTCCGAGATTCCCAGCAGCATCGCTGCGAGCCGCGGACGCGGGTTCGCCCGTGTCTGGGCGGCGCAGGCGCCCGGACGCTCTCGACGCGCAGTCCCGACGGTACCGTCCCGATGAACATCGCAGGCACGCTCGCCGCGCTCGGCGCCGCGCTCTCCTGGGCGGTCGCGTCGATCCAGATCTCTCGGCTGCTCGAGCACGGGCGGGTCACGCCCGCGGCGGCGAACCTGTTCAAGAACGGGCTCGCGGCGTCGTTCTTCTTCGTGGCGTCGCTGGTCGTCGGCGGTGCCTGGCCGGTCGGGGCGGCGTGGGGCTGGCTCTTCGTCTCCGGACTGCTCGGGTTCGCGATCGCCGACACGCTGTACTTCGCGGCGTTCCGGCGCTGCGGCGTGCAGACGGCAGCGACGGTGCTGCTCCTCAACGTGCCGGTCGCCTCGCTCCTCGCCGTGCCCATCGTGGGCGACCGGCTCGACGCGGCGGTGCTCCCTCACATGGCGATCGTGCTGATCGGCGTGCTGCTCGTGATCCTCGACGGACCGTCCGGCGCGCGGAGGAGCGGCGGGGAAGAGGGCAAGAGTTCGCGCAGCTTCGCGGTCGGTGTGCTGCTCGCGCTGCTCGCCGCTCTCGCGGTGGGCCTCGCGCTCCCGCTCGGGCGCCATCGCTTCGACGACGTCGGCGTTTGGCCCGGTGCGTTCATACGGCTCGCTGGCGGCGCCTTCGGCGCACTCCCGCTCGCGGCGCTCGCCGGCCTGCGCCGGGGGACGACGCCGTCCGCCGAGGTCGCGTCCCTCGTCGAGCCGCTCTTCCGCGTGCCGGGCCCGTCCTCCGTCTGGGGACGCACCGCCCTCACCGGCGTCGGCGTCGCGATCCTGGGGCTGATCCCGTACCACTACGCGCTGCGCGAGCTGCCCAGCGGCATCGCGTCGATCCTCTTCGCGACGACGCCCCTCTTCACCCTGCCGCTGTCGCTCCTCGTCCGCCAGCGCGTCGGCATCGCCGCGGCGCTCGGGTCGATCATCGGGTTCACCGGCGTTGCGGGCGTGCTGCTCGTCGAGAACGCAGCTTCGATCGAGCGCGACGTGCCGGTTCCCGTCGACGCGCTGGTGGACGTGATCCCGCTATCGATCGACGCGCCCGAAGGCGCGCGCTTCCCGACATTCGTCGTCGACGCCGAACGCCCCGTCCCAGGGGACGGGGCGCCCGAGCTCCCCGCGCTCGTCGCGGTCCAGGACCCCGAGGTCGCCGCTGCGGACGACGTCGAGGAGCGCCCGCCCGCGCTGCTCCTCCTCGGCTTCGACGACTTCGCGGGGCCCGACGTGCAGAGCGTTCTCGACGGACTCGGACCGGAGTCCGCGGCGGAGCGTCTCCACGTGCACTTCGCGAACTTGCCCGCGGCAGCGCGTCTCTCCAGCGGAGGACTCGTGTTCGCCCACCCCGAACGGCTCGGCGAGGCGACGTCGACGCTGGACGCCGGCGTCCGGCTCTCGCTCGCGGACGGCGGCCCGCCCCTGCGAGGGATCGGGTGGCTCGGGAATCAGCCCGAACTCGCCGTGCACGGCTTTACGACGCTCGTCGCCGGCGATCCGGGCGGCAGCGTCGTTGCGGTCTGGCTCGACGAGCGGGGCCGGGCTCCGGCGGCGAACGCGGCCGGCGACGCTCCGCTCCCCGGCAGCGGAAACGTCCAGCTCCGCGCACGCGCCATCTCGCCCGTTGGCGCGGCCGCGCCCGACGAGGTCGTCGACGGTCGCGTCGCGCGGTCGTGCCCCACGGACGGCGTGCGCCTCTCGGACGGGACCCTCCTGCTCGCGTATCGGAATCTCGGCACGGACGACGAGGTCGACATCGCCATCGCGCGCCGCGAGCCGAGCGGCGTGTGGCGCGCGCCCGCGGTCGTCCACGCCGACGGCTGGCGATTCAACGGGCCGCTGGTGAACGGGCCGGCGATCGCGGCCGAGGGCGACCTCGTCGCCGTCGCTTGGTACGTGCAGCTCGGCGAGGGACAGCCCGCGGTGCGCGTCGCGTTCTCCGACGACGCCGGCCGGACCTTCGGCGCGCCGCGCACGCTCTTCGAGGGCCGCACCCGCGGTCAGGTCGAGCTCGCGTCGGTGGGGGACGGCCTGTTCGCGCTGACGCACGAGTCGCCGCCCGCCGACGGGTCCGACCCAGGACAGCTCGGCGCGTGGCAGGTCGTGGTCGTTGCGCCGGGGGCGATCCCGACCGATCCGATCCGCGTGGGCGCGCTCCTCGGTCGCAGTTCGGGACGTCTCGATCTCGTCGAGGGCCCTCCCGGGGTCGCGTTCGCGGCCTGGACGGGCCCTACCGGCCTCGAGGCGGCGCGGATCACGGTCGAGCGCCCGGAGAATCCCTCCGCGGCCCCCAGCGTCGATTCGTCGCGCTGAGCGGCCGGGCAGCCGCAGAGGGATACGCTTCTGAGCGGCGTCCGCTGCGCGGGTGCGGCCGAATCCATGCGGTCGAGGGATCCCCTCGGGCCGTCACGCCGTCCCCGTGCCGACGCACGACCTCCGCGCGTCCCCAGCACCCGTCCGCTCACAACCGTTCCGCATGCTGAACCTGGTCCTCCTCTCGCTCGCCGCGCCTTTCGCCCAGACCCCCGCCGACCTGGCGCAATCGTCCTGGCTGAACGATGACTCGCTCCAGATCGTCGACCCCGGGCCGCAGTCGAACGGCCTGCCCGGCGCGCCGTTCGTCGACGGGCGCGTGCTCGTCCGCTTCGGTGCCGGTGTCGAGACCGCGGCGGACCGTGCGCTGGTCCTCGGCGAGCGCTTCCGCGTCACCCGCACGCTCGTCGAGAAACTGGACCTGCACCTCGTCGAGATCGTCGACGGCACAAAAGTCGAGGACGCCGTCGAGGCGCTGAGCGAGCGCGCCGGGGTCGTTTACGCCACACCGGACCACGTCGTGAGCCTGCGCGACACGTTCCCGAACGACTCGAACTTCAACCAGCAGTTCGGCAAGCACAACACCGGCCAGACCGGAGGGACGTTCGACGCCGATATGGATGCTCCCGAGGCGTGGGACTACGGAACGGGCTCCAGTGACTTCGTCGTCGGCATCGTCGACTCGGGCACGCAGCTCGGCCATCCCGACCTCGTCGGCAACCGCTGGGAGAACTCGGCCGAGGTCGGCGGCGCGAACAACGTCGACGACGACGGCAACGGCTACGTCGACGACCTGTACGGCTGGGACGCCTACAACGACGACGGCTCGATCCCCGCGAGCAACCACGGCACGCACGTGGCGGGCATCGCCGCGGCCCAGGGCGACAACGGGATCGGTATCACGGGCGTCAGCTGGAATTCGCGCTGGGTCGCGATCGGCGGCTCGTCCGGCATCACCTCGACCGTGATGCTCGCGTACGGCTACGCGCTCGACCTCAAGGACGACTACCTGACCCCCGGCGGCCCCGAGGGCGCCAACATCGTCGCGGTCAACTCGAGCTTCGGCATCGACTTCGCTGACTGCACGTCGGGCACGTACGCGCCGTGGAACGACATGTACGACCTGATGGGGCAGTCGGGAATCCTGTCGGTCGCTGCGACGATGAACAACAGCAACAACGTCGACGTCACCGGTGACGTCCCGACGGGCTGCACCAGCGACTACCTGATCAGCGTCACCGCGCTCGACGATCGGAACCGCCGGAACTTCACCGCGTTCGGCGCGACGTCGATCGACCTCGGCGCCGCGGGCGAGGGCGTCTACAGCACGCTGAACGGCAGCAGCTACGGCACTCTCAGCGGTACGTCCATGGCGACGCCGCAGGTGACGGGCGCGATCGCGTACCTGCACTCGGTCGCCGGCTCGGGCTTCTCGAGCCTCCGCGACAGCGACCCGGCCGCCGCGGCGCTGCTCCTCAAGCAGACGATCCTCGACAACGTCGACATGGTCGCTCAGATCCAGAACGACACGGTCTCGGGGGGACGCCTCAACATCAAGTCGGCCGCCGACGCGATCGTTGGGCCCGGTCCGGCCATTCAGAACTTCTGCGGGCCGGCGGTCGTCAACTCGACCGGCAACCCGGCCGTCATCGAGGCTGCGGGCTCCATCCAGGCGTCGCAGAACATGTTCCGCCTGCGCGCGGTCGACCTCCCGCCGGGCCAGGGCGTGCTCTTCCTCGCGGCGTCGGCCCAGGCCACTCCGATGAACGTCGCGAACAGCATCGGACGTCTCTGCCTCGGCAACCAGATCGGCCGACTCGTCGACCAGCTGCAGCTCGCCTCCGGCGCCGGCGAGGTCGATGCGCTCATCGATCTCGCGAACCTTCCGCAGCCGTCGACGACGGTGAGCGTCCTCTCGGGCGAGACCTGGTACTTCCAGGCCTGGTACCGCGACCGTCTCCTGGGGACGCCGATCTCCAACTTCACCGACGGTCTCCGCGTGACCTTCGAGTGATCTGACCGCGATACCGAGACGCGCTCGCTGTCTTACTTATTCAGCCGCCCGGATCGTTCGGCCATCGAACGACCCGGGCGGCAGAAAAAGTACGACAGCGAGCGCGTCTCGGTATCTCTACGCGCCCGCCGCGCCGCGCTCGCGTCCGCCCGCGGCGATCAGCAGAACGCCTGCGATGGCGGCCCACGGCGCGTGCTGCCACCACGCCGCGTCGGTGAACGCGAGCGCACGGGCCAGCGCCGACTCCGGGTCGGACTCGGCCGCGCCGCTCCCGACCACCAGAAGGTTGTAGGTGCCGTGCACCAGGATCGCAGGGACCACGCTCCGCGCGCGCAGCGTCAGCGCAGCCAGCAGCGCGCCCAGGATTCCGGTCGGCAGCAGGCGGTAGATCGACATGTGCACGAGCGCGAAGAAGATCGCCTGCCAGAGGACGATCCGAGGCCAGCGCCAGTCGCGCCGCATGGCCGACAGCAGGGATCCGCGGAAGACGAGTTCTTCCATCAGCGCCGGCGAGACGGCAAGGAAGAACACGAGCTGCCAGGTCGGAAGACCGGCGAGCGGGCTGCTCATCGCGTCCATACCGCCGGGCAGCGGAAGGACTTCGCTCTGCCACGCGAGCAGCGCCATTGCGCCCTTCACGAGTGCGGGGACGCACAGGAGCCCGCCGACGAGGACGAGCGGCCGCGGAAGCGTGAGTCCAAGCTCCCGCGTGAGGCGGCGCGGCTCGCCCTCCTCCCGCGGGACCCACCAGGCGATCGCGAGCGCGAATGCGGGCAGCAGCACCCAGAACGTGAACCAGAGTCCGGCCTCGAGGTCGGCGCGCTGCACCCACCCGGCGACGAGGTAGACGCTCATCACGACCGCGAATCCCCAGCCCTTCGCGTGGCGGCCGGCGGCCTGGCGCTGAGCGAGCTCGGCCTTCGAGTCGCTGCCCAGCACGCGTTCCGCGTCGAGCACGCCCGCGAGCCGACCGAGCGCGAGCCACGTCCACCCGAGGTGGCTCGCCACGACGAGCGCTGCGAGCGGCAGCGAGAGGTCACCCTCGAGGCCGTCGCGCAGGCCGAGCGCCGCGCCCGCGAACGGGACGCACGCCCAGAGCGGGTCGAGGGACGCCTCGGGCTGCAGGACGATCGACGTCGGGACGATGACAAGGAGCGTCACGGGGAAGATCAGCATCTGCCCCTCGCGGAAGGTCCGCGCGCCGCCGCAGACGACGCACAGGACCGCCGTCAGGAGCAGACACGCCGGCAGCTCGAGCCCCATCCACGCCAGCCGCGCCATCGAGAACGAACCGCCGGTGACCGCGTCGAAGTCCCCGATGCCGAGCCCGACGCACGCGAGCAGGCTGCCCAGGTTCACGACGAGGGTGGCCATGCCCGCGACGAACACCGCGAGGAACTTGCCCGTCGCAATCGCGCGCGGCGGGACGGGCTGCACGAGGAGCGTCTCGAGCGTGCCGGCCTCGCGCTCGCCCGCGAAGACGGCGAGCGCCGCATAGGCGCCGCCGGACACGAGCACGAGCAGCGCGACGAAGGGCAGCCACTTGCCGAGCCTGGCGCCGCTCGCGTCCTCCTCGCTCGCGACGTCGACGCTGGTCGCGTCGAGGCCGAGGGCGGGGTCGCCACCGAGCAGCCGTTCGCGGCGCGCGATCGTCTCGGTCTTCTCGAGCTCGCGTAGCGCAGCGCGGATCCGGCTGCGGGCCTCGCGCGCGTCGTCGCTTTTGACGTCGTACCAGAGCTCGAAGCCGTACCGCTCGGCGTCGCCGCCGAGGTTCGCGCCCACGAGGAGGAGGTCGGCGGGATCGCTGTCGCCCCCCTCGTCGAGGCCGATCAGCTCGCGCGCGGCGAGGCGCTGCTGCTCCTCCGGGTCGGGGGCCTCAGCGACGAGAGCCGACGGCTCTCCTCCATCCGCGTCTGCGCCGGAGAGCGCGAACATCGGCGCGGCGTCGACGGGCCGGAACTCGGTCGCGCCGTCCTCGGTGGGGAGCGCGGCGAGGAGCTCCGCCTCGAGCGCCTCGTCGGCGCGCGTGAGGTCCACGTGCACGACGAGATCGCGGGACTTCATCGTCGTCTCGCCGACCTCCTCGAGCTTCGACGAGCCCCAGAAGAACAGCGGGTAGAGCAGCGCCGGCAGAACGATCGCGGAGAACAGCGCGCGCCGGTCGCGGGCGAGCTGCAGGAGCTCGATCCCGAGGACCTTCGAGGAGATCCTCATGCGTCGGCCCCGGCCGCCGCGGCGCTGCTGCTCGCGGACCCAGCGGCCTCGTCGGCGCGGCGCACGAGCTCGCGGAAGACGTCCTCGAGCCACTCCTTGCCCGTCTGCGCGCGCAGTTCGTCGAGCGATCCGGACGCGAGCATCGTGCCCTGGTAGACGACGCCGATCCGGTCGCACAGGCGCTCGGCCTCGCTGAGGATGTGCGTGCTGAAGAGCACGCAGCGGCCGGCCGACCGACGCGACTCGATGAAGTCGATCATGTCGCTCGACGCCATGATGTCGAGGCCCGTCGTGGGCTCGTCCAGGATGAGCACGGGAGGATCGTGCACGACCGCGCGCGCGATCGAGACGCGCTGCTTCTGGCCGGTCGACAGCGACTCGCAGCGGCCGTCCACGAAAGACGACAGGTCGAAGTCGGAGATCGCGCGCTCAATGGCGGCCTCGGTCGCGGCCTCGTCCATCCCGTGCAGCTCGGCGAAGTAGCGCAGCGTCTCGCGGCCGGTGAGGCGCGGGTAGAGGCCCGTGCTCCCCGAGAGGAAGCCGATCCTCCGCCGCACCTCGAGCGGCTCCGTCGCGACGTCGACGCCGTCGATCGCGGCGCGCCCGGCGGTGGGGCTCAGGATCGTCGAGAGCATCCGCAGCGTCGTCGTCTTGCCCGCCCCGTTTGGTCCGAGCAGGCCGTAGATCTCCCCGTGGCGTGCGTCCATGTCGATGGAGCGCACCGCCTCGACGGTGCCGCGCTGCGGGTCGTGGAAGGTCTTCTTGAGGCCGTTCGCCCAGATGGCGACGTCGGAGGCCGGGCCGTCTTCGCGGTTCGACATGGATTCGGCGTTGGGGTCAGGAGCGGAGCAGCGAGCCGAGTCGCTTCATCGAGATCGTCTCGCCGGACAGCGCGACGGCCTCGGAGGAGCGCAGCTTCACGGCGAACGCGATCGCGATCCCCGCGTAGGCGACGAGGGAGAGCGCGCAGACCGCGAGCGGCAGCGCGCCTGCGTCGCCGACGAGCAGACCGCGGAAGGCGAGGGCCACGTTGACGACCGGGATGCACGCCGTGGCGACGGTGAGCCCCAGGCCCGGCAGGCTCGCGGCCATCGCCGGGAAGATGAAGAGCATCTGGACCGGGCCGAGCAGCGCCTGGCCCTCCTTGAAGCTCGCGGCGAGCGACGCGACGCCCGTGAGGGCGGCGCTCACGAAGAACGAGAACAGGACGGCCAGCGGCAGGATCATGAGGAGCGCGCCGAACGGCAGCTCGATCGAGATGGAGGAGCCGGCTGCGCCCGAGAGCTGGTCGAGCAGATGCTGCGCGGAGAGCGCGATCGCGATGAGGTTCAGCGCCGTGGCGATCATCGACGACGCGCAGACCGCGAGGATCTTGCCGAGGTGGATGGACGTGCTCGGGACCGGGAGCAGCATCGTCGTTTCGGCCGTGCGGCGCTCCTTCTCGCCCGCGGTCAGGTCCACCGCGGGGAAGAACGAGCCCAGGACGCTCATCACGACGAGCAGCATCGGAAGCATCAGCGACAGGAGCAGCGCGCCCTCGTCGGAGTCCTCCGCCACCGAGGTCGACTCGATCTCGAACGGATCGAGCGCGAGCGGGTCGACGCCGACCTCGCGCGCGCGCTCCTGGCGCAGCTCGTCCGCCCAGTCGGCGAGCGCGACCTCCATCCGGTCCGCGGCGGTCGACGAGTCCGAGTCGGTGCTGTCGAACAGGATCCGCGCTTCGCCCTCGGCCCCGAGGTCCTCGGGCAGCACGACGATCGCATCCGGCGCGTCGTCGTCCTCCGCCTCGAGCAGGGTTCGCACGTCCTCCGGCGAGCCGCTCGCCGCTGCGTTCGCGCCCTCGGCCTCCAGCCGGAAGACGCGCAGTTTGTCCTCTTCCAGCGCCTCGGCGGCGGCCTCGGCGCGCGGTCCCGCGACGGCCACGACGACGTCGCGCGCGGCCTTCTGGCCCTGCACCACGAGCACGCCCTGGACCATCACCCAGAACATCGCCGGGTACATGCAGACGGGCAGCACGAACGTGTACAGCAGCGTCTGTCGGTCGCGGAACCCCTCGGCGAGCTCCTTGCGCGCGATGCGGAGCGCGCCTCGGAGGACGCCGAGCGGACCGCGCCGCGCGCCGGACAGCGCTGTCTCGTGCGATCGGGTCAAGGCGCCTCGGGGCCCTCCTGCCACGCGCCGAAGTGATCGGCGCCGTCCTCGGTCACGAAGCAGATGTCCTCGACCCTGAGCCCGAACTTCCCGGGCTGGTAGATGCCGGGTTCGTTCGTGAACACCATGCCGGGCTCGAGCTCGACGTCGGAGCCACCGTCGAGGTACGGAGGCTCGTGGATCTCGACGCCGATGCCGTGCCCGAGCCTGTGGGTGAGGTGCCCGTATGCGCCGTCGAACCCGTGCTTCGCGAGCGCCGCGCGAGCGGCCGCGTCCGCGTCGCCCGAACGGGCGCCGGGCCGCAGCGCCTCGTAGCCCGCGATCTGTGCGGCCCGCGCCGCGTCCCAGACGCGCTTGACCTCGTCGGAGGGCGGCGCGCCGACGGTCCAGGTCCGCGTCGTGTCGCTGCAGTAGCCGAAGAGGCGTCCGCCGGTGTCGAGCAGCATCACGCTGCCTTCCTCGAGCGTGCGGTCGACCGAGTCGCCGTGGGGGAACGCGCCGGAGGGCCCGGCGAGCGACAGGTCCCACAGCCCGGTGAGCCCGAGAGTCCCTTGAGCGAAGTGCGCCAGCCGGCCGACCTCGCTCGAGCGCATCCCCGGCTCGGTCACGCCGTGGACGGCGCGGATCGCCGCCTGCGTGCGCTCCTGGGCGGAGCGCAGGATCTCGATCTCGCGCGACGACTTCGCGCCCCGCAGTCGCCGGGCGATGTCGGCGCCGTACTCGACGGGCCGTCCGAGGGCGGCTCCGATGGGGAGGAGGAAGCGCGTGCGCACGTCGGGGTCGGCCGCGATGCGCGTCGCGCCCTTCGCGCGCAGGGCGTCGCCCAGCTTGGCCGCGCCGTTCTCGTGCTCCTCCCACGGGACGATCGTCGCCGTGAGCTTCGCGGCCTCCTCGGGGCTGCCCGCGGCCTGGCTGCACAGCGACTCGACCCGGCTCGCTTCGAACGCGGGGGTCACCCAGCCGAAGCTCCCGTCGGCGTACGCGACGGCGGCCATCAGGCGTTCGGACCCGTGGAAGGACACGCCCGTCAGGTACTCGAGGGTCCCGCCGGGCTCGACGAGGAGAGCGTCGACGCCCGACTCGGAGAGCAGGTCCGCGAGGCGCGCGCGGAACGCGGCGCGCTCGGGGGCGGTGATGGGGGCGGGCGGGGCGGGGAAGCCGGAGAGCGCGCGCTCGATCTCGGACTCCTTCTCCGTCTGGGGGCCGCGGGGAGCGGCTTGGGTGGGGGTCGCCATGGGCAGCAGATTAGCGGCGCGTGGGGCGCGCGCCGCGCTTCGATCGCTACCGCGTCCGAGGGTCGCCCATTCACGGGCTGCGGGCGCGGCCGGTCGCGGGAGGTGTGCGCCGTCCGGTCGGTGCACGCCTCACCTTCTCGGGCCTGCTGGCGGCGCGCGCTCGCGGCGCCCCCCCTGCGGGCTCGGCGGGTCGGCGCCCGGGGTGCTCCGCGCCCCTTCGGCCCCGCCCCGCCGGGCGGCGCGCGGTCCCGGGCCTGCTCACCGAGCCGTCGCGGCGAGCCTCCTGCGGCGCCCGTCGGCCCCGAAGCGCCGGTGCGATGTCCGCGTGCGGGACGAAAGGCGTCCCAGCGGAGGAACATCGCCAGGTTGGCGGGCCCGCGCTTCAAACCGCTCCGGCCCCGACCCGATCCCAGTCCCGTGACCACGCGTAGAGGGACCGAGGACGCCCGTGCGGCGGAGACGAGAGGGGGGCACGACGAGCGGCGACGCAAGTCGCGGCGCGGTCCCGCCGTGGACGGCCATCCCGGGCGGCGCAGCTCGCTGTTCTCCGCCCGGACCGACGACGAGCGAGGGCGCCGGCGCGGCCGCCCGCTGCCGCCGCTCCCCGAGCGCGCGCGACCGGGCGTCGTGGCCGCCGCCGTCGGCGTCGTGCTCAAGACGACCGTCATGGTCGTCCTGTCGTGGGCGCTCTGCTTCAACTTCAGCGAGGTGCGCGGCGCCTCGATGATGCCGGGCATCCACGACCGTGACCGGATCCTCGTCGACCACGTGACGTACCTCTTCGCGGCGCCGGGCCGCGGCGACATCGTCGTCCTCAGGTACCCGATGGACCCGTCGGTCGACTACGTCAAGCGCATCGTCGGACTGCCCGGCGACCACGTGCAGATCTACGACGGCTTCGTCTGGGTGAACGGCGAGCGCGTGGATGAACCCTACGTCGATCCGAAGCAGAACGACCCCTTCTCGGTCACCGACACGGTCGTGAAGGAGGGCAGCTACTTCGTCCTCGGGGACAACCGCATCCGATCGAGCGACAGCCGCGAGTTCGGGCTCGTCCCGCACGAGTACCTGCGCGGGAAGGTGCGCGCCCGGCTCTGGCCGATCGCACGCGTCGGCCTCTTCGACTAGGTCGGGGCCGACCAGGTCCGTTCGCCCTCCCGCCGTCGAGCATCCTCGGGAGGCCGGCGGTACGCTGGGCCCATGAACGGCAAGCCCCACTTCCTGGAGATCGTCAGCTCCGACGTCGACGCGCTCGTCCGCCACTACGAGACCTCCGTCGGCCTCACGTTCGCCGATCCGGTGCTCGAACTCGGCGGCGCGCGCGTCGCCGACCTGCCCGGCGGTTCGCGCCTCTCGATCCGCGGTCCACTCGCGCCAGACGAGGGGCCGCTCTGGCGCGTGTACCTCGCGGTCGACGACCTCGCTGCCGCCACGGCGGCGGCGCGCGACGCGGGCGCGGAGGTCATGCTCGAGGGGATGGAGATCCCGGGTCAGGGCAAGATCTCGATCGTCAAGCAGGGCGGGGTCGAGCACGGTCTCTGGCAGGAGTAGCGGCGCGGCGCGTTTCGTGCACCGCGACTATGGTGGGGGGCCTTCCGACCCCTTCCCCCTGCCAGACCAGCAGCTCGGCCCCATGGACGACTCGAGCCCGCCGCCCCGCGGCGCCGCCACCCGCTCGCACACGGGCGCCTGCATCGACTGCGGCGCCCGCTACCGGATCCCCGACCCCGACAAGACCTACCCGTGCCGCAAGTGCGGCGGAGAGGTCCGCTCGTCCGCCTTCGAGGACGCGCTCGAGGAGCTGGTGGAGTGCCCCGAGTGCGGCGCGGACAATGAAGCCGGGCTCGAGTTCTGCGAGAGCTGTGGCGCTCCGCTCACCGAGCGCGCGAAGAAGGGCGTCCTGTCCGAGCGGCGGGCGGCCAGCGCCGACCTGCGCCACGCCCAGAAGCGCGTCCGCACCCTGCGCTCGCTCTACTCGATCTTCGGCGTCTTCGCGCTGGTCGCGTTCCTCGTACTCCTCTCGGTCGCGCTCCGCACGGGCGGCGACGAGTGGAGGACCGTGGAGGGCGAGGAGCTGGACCGCACGGGCCTCTGGGTCCTCACGCTGATCCAGGGGGTGGTCGCCACACTGCTGCTCGTCGCCGCGTCCCAGATCCAGCGCCGCCCGTTCGTGTGGGCGCTGCTCGTCGCGGCGCTCCAGACCCTGAACGTCGGGCTCGGCGTCCTGCTGGGCCAGCCGAACGTGATCGCGATCGTGCTCGCCTTCGTCTATTGGTCCGGCGTCGCCGCCGTGGCCCCGGTCGCCCGGCTCATCGAGGAGCATCCCGACCTGGTGGCGGCCAAGCGCTTCCGGGGCGAGCTCAAGAAGCGCGACGGCACGGTCCGCGAGCGCCACCGGACGCAGCGCAACTGGCGCTCGGTCGGGATCGTGGTAGGCGTGATCGTCGCCGTGCTCGGCGCGACGTGGTTCGGACTGCGCTGGTCGAAACGCATCCCCTCCGTCGACCCGACGCTCGAACGATTTGCCGCCGATTGGCGCAGCGGCGGCGTCGAGCGCGCGGCCGGGCACTTCCCGCCGGAGAAGCGGGACGATGCGGCCGAGTCCGCGGGCTGGGGCGCGGACGTGCGCGGCTGGGCGGAGCGCACGCCTCCCCTCGGCGGAGAGATCCAGCGGGACGAGGTGTCCGAAACGCGCGTCGACGTCGTGCACGCCTTCGACGGCGGCGAGGTGCGGAGCCGCTGGCGCTTCGACCAGGAGGAGCGCGCGTGGCACGTCCACGCGCTCGAGCTGCCCCTGGGCGACTTCGACCAGCGGCTGATCGAGACCTGGAACGAGGGTGACCTCGACCGGGTCGCGGCGTTCTTCAAGTCGCCCGAGAGCGCGCGCGGTTCGCTGTCCCGACTCGTCGACCGACGCGGCTGGGAGCGCCTCCCCCCGATCGCGGATCCGCGCATCGAGCGAACCTCGAAGGACCGCGTCGAGATCCACTTCGACAGCGCGGAGGGCCCGGTGCGCCTCCTGCTGACGCGCCGAGCGGTGCGCTGGACGCTGAAGAGCATCAAGCCGCCGCGCCGCTCCTGATGGTGGAAGCCGAGGACGAGCACTGCGCGGCGTGCGGCGCGCCGCTCCGCCCAGGCGCCCGGTTCTGTGGAGCGTGCGGGGCCCGCGTCGGCGACCGACCCGCGGAAAGAGGCGGTGAGTCGGGGGCGATCATCGCGCTCGCTGTGACCTTCGCGGGCGCGCTCCTCACGATCATCGTCGCCGGCGTTCTCCTCGGCGAGCGCCCGACCCTCGCCAGCGCCGCCGCCTACGTCGGATTCGGGGTCGTCGGACTCGTCGGCGCCGCTGCGCTCGGCAAGGGCGCGCTGCGCGAGACGCTGGCGGGCCCGGCTTCGGAGCGGTGGGTCGCCGCGGGGCTCGGTCTCGGCGCGCTCGCCTTCGGATTCAGCTTCGGGTACGTCGAGCTGCTCGCGCTCGCCCTCGGTGGCGACGGTGCGGTCGAGCCGTCCGGCCGATCCCTCTTGGTCGAGCTCGTCGACGTGGCAGGCATCACTCCGATCGTCGAGGAGTGGCTGTGCCGCGGGGTTCTCTTCGTCGCCTGCTCGCGCGTCGTCGGCCCGCGCGCGACGCTGCTGCTCACGACCGCGCTCTTCGCCCTCCTGCACGGCCTCCAGGGGCACGTGCTCGCCGTGCCGCACCGCTTCGTCGCAGGCCTCGCCTTCGGCTGGCTGCGCGCGCGCTCGGGCTCGCTCGTGCCGGGGATCGCGGCGCACGCGCTGCACAACGCGCTGGCGGTCCTCGTCGGCCGCGTCTGACCTCGTCCGCGCCGCGCCCCGGGCGGCTCCGCGCGAACCACGGCGGCGGGTCGAGCGTTGCGCTCCGCGCGCCCGCGAGCTACTTCCTGGGCATGACCCAGGAGACCGCGCAGCAGAACACGCTCGAGAGCCTCGACCCCGCGACCGGCCTCCCGGTCGGCTCCGTCCCCCGCGCGAGCGCCACAGACGTTGCCGCCGCCGTCGCGCGGGCGCGCGAGGCACAGGCGGCCTGGGCGGCGGCGCCCATCGCGGAGCGCGGCGCTCGCGTCACCCGCTTCGCCGAAGCCCTGGCGGCCGAGGCGGACACGCTCGGCGCGCTCGTCACGGCGGAGATGGGCAAGACGCTCCGGAGCGGCGTGGGCGAGGTGAAGGGCTACGCGTCCGGTCTCGCGGACGAGGTCGCCTCGGTCCAGCGCGCGCTGGCACCCGAGTCGCCGGAGTCGAAGACCCAGGACGTGACCGTCTTCCGCGAGCCGCTGGGCGTCGTCGCGGCGATCGCGCCGTGGAACTTCCCCGTCGGCATGCCGCTGTCGATCCTCGTGCCCGCGCTGGTGGCCGGGAACACGGTCGTTTTCAAGCCGAGCGAGCACACGCCGCTGGTCGGGCAGCGCCTCGCGGAGCTCCTCGGAGCGGAGCTGCCCGAAGGCGTGCTTGAGATCGTGCACGGCGCGGGGGACGTCGGTGCGGCGCTCGTGGACGCGGACGTCGACATGGTCGCCTTCGTGGGGAGCCGCGACACGGGCGCGGCGATCATGCGTGCGGCCGCGGGCGGTTTGAAGCGGCTCGTGCTGGAGCTCGGGGGCAAGGACCCGCTCGTCGTGTTCGACGACGCGGACCTCGAGGGCGCGGCGAAGTGCGCGGTCGAGCACTCGCTCCGCAACACGGGCCAGGTCTGCTGCTCGATCGAGCGCGTGTACGTCGCCGACGCGATCGCCGACGCGTTCGAGGAGCGCGTCGTCGAGCTCAGCCGCGCCTGGACGCACGGCGATCCGACGGCGAAGGGCGTCAAGATGGGGCCGCTCGTTTCGGCCGAGCAGCGCGCCAGGGTCGAGGCGCAGGTGCGCGAGGCGGCCGCCGCGGGCGCCCGGGTCGCGCTCGGCGGCGAGACGCCGGACGGCCCGGGGAACTTCTTCCCCGCGACCGTGCTGCTCGAGGTTGCGCAGTCGAATCCGATCACGCACGCCGAGACGTTCGGTCCGGTCGTGGCGGTGACCCGCTTCGACGGCTCGGAGGACGAGGCCGTCCGGCTCGCGAACGACACGATCTACGGGCTCGGCGCGAACGTCTGGACCGGCGACGCCGAGCGTGCCGAGCGCGTCGCGCGCCGCATCCGCGCCGGGCAGGTCGGGGTGAACCGCTACCTCGGCGGCACGTCCACGACGCCATGGGTAGGGGCGCGACAGTCCGGCTTCGGATTCCTCGGGGGCGCGGACGGGCACCGCCAGTTCACGGTGCCCAAGACGGTCGCGCGCGCGCGGTGACGGATGCGGCGGATCGGCCGGCTGCAGACGTGGCACCGCTGCGCGTGTTCCTGGACGACGAGCGCACGCCGCCTGACGGCTGGACGCTCGTGCGCTGGCCCGACGAGGCGATTGCGCTGCTTCGCACCGGCCCTGTCGAGGCACTGAGCCTCGACCACGACCTGGGCGACGACGAACGCGGCACCGGCTACGACGTCGTGCTCTGGCTGGAGACGCAGGTCGCGCTCCACGGCTTCGATCCGCCTGAGCTCCGCGTGCACTCGGCGAACAGCGCGGCGCGTGCGCGGATGGAGGCGGGTCTCGCATCCATGGCCCGTCTCGTCGCCCGGCGCGGCTGAGGGCCGTGCCCTCGGCGCCGCTGCGGCTTGCATACCGGCGCGTCCCGACTCGGGGCGCATCCACTGGCTCCGTGCCTGGAGGTCTCCGGTTGGAAGCAAGACGTGCGGATGCGGCGGATTGTCGTACGCTGAGGGTCGCGCCCCGGCACCTGCCGCAGGGGCGTCCCTTCCCACGGGGGCCGCGCATCGCGTCGGGCCCACTCCCAACGCCGGCCACGCCGGAGTCGACGATGCTGCGTTCGCTCCTCCCGCTCCTCGCCTGCGGCGCTCCCGCCGCGCTCGCGCAGACCCACGTCGACGTGACGCCTCCCGCGGGCGGCCAGAAGACGCTCTCGGTCGACCCGCACGATCCGCTCCACCTCGTCGTCTCGGGGCTCGAAGTGTTCGAGTCCTTCGACGGTGGGGTGAGTTGGTCGATCATCGGGTCCTACGGCACGACCGCGCGCGCCAGATTTGACGCGAACGGAGATCTCCTCCTGTGGCGTCGCGCACGCCCAACCTCACAGCCGGGCGCGCTGCAGCGCCGCACGGCCGCGGGCTTCGTCGATCTCCCCGTTCCCGCGCTCGTCGGAGTCCCGCATGACGAGTCCATCTCGAGCATCGTGCCCCATCCCGCGCGTGCGGACGTCCTGGCGGTGCATCTGGCGGGATACGACGACTACGGTGGGGTCTCCGACCGCATCTTCGCGACCGTGGACGATGGAGGCACCTGGGAGCTCGTGACGAGCCACTACAACTTCAGCGACTCCTACAGCGGAACCTTCCCGTTCGGCTTCGTGCCTTCACCGAGTGGAGGCGTCGGTCGGCTGGCCTGCGTCAGCTTCTGGGAGGACCTGGAGAACAGCGTCAGCTCCCTCGTGAGCTGGGCCCCGGGCGAGGCAGGCCCACGACTGGAGGTCGACTGCCCGGACTTCGCCGACTGCACCATGACGGGCGCGCGCAGCCTGCCTGGGCAGTGGTACGGCTCGATCGACTACGGATTCGTCCCCGGCGGGTCACCGTCGGGAACCGTTCTACGGAGGCCTCCCGGCGGCGACTGGGCAAGCGTGGGATCGCTCGGGCGATTCGATCGCGTCGCCGCGGGCAACGTCGACCCCAACCTGATCGTCGCGGTACGCGGTGAGTTCGGGCCCGATCCGGTGGTCGACGTGAGCCGCGACGGTGGTGCGACGTGGTCAAGGCTGATCGACACCGTTGGCCTGGGGCTCCACGCGAGCAACGCCGAGGTGGTGCTGACGCGCCACGACGAGTACGTGTACGTCGTTCTGCGCGACGGCCCGCCGGATGGCGATCGGATCCTGCGCGCCGAACTCGAGGCGACGCTCGGCGCCGTCGAGTGCCCCGGAGTGGCGAACGCTACGGGACGCCCCGGCGAGCTGCGCGCGGTGGGGCTCTCCGCGGCGAGCGGGAACCGCGTGCTGCTGTCGCTGCGGGACCTCCCGCCCGGACTCTGCTACCTGCCGCTCGTCAGCCGCGACGCCGGGTTCACCGCGAACCCGGGCGGTTCGGCCGGCAACCTGTGCCTCGCGGGGACCATCGGGCGCGCGCTCGATCTGGCTGCGCTGTCGACGGACTGGGGCGATGGATTCGCCGAGCTCGACCTCGCGCGTCTTCCCGCCGGCGGCGTCACCGCCGCGGCTCTGCCGGGTGAAACGTGGCGCTTCCAGGTCTGGTACCGCGACTGTGCGGCGCTGGGGGCGAGCAACCTGACGAACTCCGTCGCCGTCACGTTCAACTGACGCGGTCGCGGGCGCCGGCGTGTACCGTCGGCGCCATGCACACGACACGACCGACCCGCCGGAGCGTCGCGCTCGGGCTCGGGCTCCTGCCCGCCGCCGCGTGCGCTTCGGCCGCCCGCGACGAATCCGCCGCCGCTCCGACCGAGCCCGCGCTCCGCTGCAGGCTGATCCTCGTCCGCCACACCGAGAAGGTGAAGGACGGCACCGCCGACCCGGCGCTGAGTCCCGCGGGCGAGGCGCGCGCACTCGAGTTCGCGCGCACGTTCGAGCACGCGGGCGTGACCACGCTCCTGCACTCCGGACTCGTGCGGACGCGGGAGACGCTCCGCCCGCTGAGCGAGCGCCTCGGGCTCGGGATGGAAGCCATCGCGCCGATGGACGCCGACGCCTGGACGAGACGGATCTCGGCCGCGGGACCGGACGAGGTGATCGCCGTGGCGGGCCACTCGAACACCGTGCCCGCGCTGGCGTGGGCGTTCGGCGTCCTCCTGCCCGGCCTCGAGGACGCGGGACTCGAGCCGCCGCTCCCGCACGGCTACCTCCCGCACACGGCCTACGACCGCGTCCACGTTCTCACGCCTGGGGCGGACGGCGCGCGTCTGCTCGAGCTCCGGTACGGCGCGCCGAGCTGATGCAACGAGTCGAGCGCGCCGCCCCGTGATCGGACGGCGCGCTCGGGTCTCATGCGTCCGCTGCGGCTCCTTCCTCCGCCTCGGCAGCGTTTGCCTCTCCCTCAGGCCGCACGGAGGTGATCGCCGGGTCCTCCTCTGCCACGAGTTTCCCGAGGAACTCCGGCATTTCGACGCCGCCGATGTCCTTCATCATCTGGAGCGTGGGGGGCAGCGACCCCGCGAGGCTCTGGAGGAAGCGGCTCGTCCCGGACCCGCCGGGTCCGCCGTCGCCCGAGCCGCCGGCCCCGTCCCAGACCACGACCTTGTCGAACTTGATGTTCGAGATCGCCGTCGCCGCGGTCTCCGCCAGGTGGTCGAGGTGCTCGAGCATCAGCATCTGGAACGCCTGCGGGGCGCCGCCGCACGCCTCGACGATCTCGCGCAGACCGTCGCCCTTCTTCTTGAGGATCTCGAACTGGCCGCGCGCCTCGGCCTCGAGCCGCGCGTAGACGGCAGCGGCCTCGCCCTCGGCGCGGATGCGGGTGCGCTCCGCGTCGGCCTCGGCCGCGACGATCGTCTCGGCCTTCTGCGCGCGCGCGGCGGCCTCGAGCTCGGCGCGTTTCTCGGCCTCGATCTTCTTCGCCTCCGCCTCGGCGGCGCGCGCCTCGGCGAGGTACTGCGCCTCGAGGACCGCCGCCTCGGCCTCGCGCTTCTTGGTCTCACCGGTCTGGTAGGCCTCGGCCTCCCGGACCGTCAGCTCGGCGTTCGCGTCGGCGATCTTCGCCTTCGCGTCGTTCTCGCCGTCGACCGCCAGAGCGTTCGCCGCGGCGACGCGGACCCGCATCTCGCGCTCGGAGTCGCGCACGAGCGCCTCCTGCTCGAACTGCGCCGTGCGCTCGCCGACCTCGCGCTCCTTCTCGAGCTCGGCGATCCGGACCGAGCGCTCGCGCTCGGCGTCCTTGGTGCCGATGTCCCGGACCTTCTCGCGCTCGGCGACCTCGATCGCCTGGACCTTCATCGCCTCGGCGACACCGATTGAGCCCTTGCGCGTCTGTTCGGCGACGTCGATCTCGGCCTGCTGGATCGCTTCGGAGGCCGCCTTGCGCCCGATCGCCTCGATGTAACCCGAGCCGTCGGTGATGTCCTTGATGTTCACGTTGATCAGCACGAGGCCGATCTTCGCGAGCTCGGGCTCGAGCGAGCCCTGCACGCGCGACAGGAATACGTCGCGGTCACGGTTGATCTCCTCGATCCGCATCGACGCGATCACCTGGCGGAGCTGACCGAAGATGATGTCCTCGGCCTGCTTCATGATTTCGCGGCGGTCGAGGCCCAGGAGGCGCACCGCTGCGTTGTTCATGATCTCGTGCTCGGTGCCGATGGCGACCGTGAAGACGCTCGGCACGTGGACGCGGATGTTCTCGAGCGAGAGCGCGCCCTCGAGCGGGATCTCGATCTGCATCGGATCCAGGCTGAGGAAGTCGTACGACTGGATCAGCGGCCAGACGAACGTGCCGCCGCCGTGGAGCGGCTTCGCGCTCTGGCCCTTACCGGTGCGACCGTAGACGACCAGGATCCGGTTGGACGGGCACCGCTTGTAGCGCCGCGCGAGCGCGAAGACAAAGCCGGCGAGGACGAGGATGCCCGCGAGCATGATCGTCGCCGGGTTCACGAACGCCGCGAGGCCGTCGCCGGGTTCGGCGAGCGCGAAGAGCTCGGGTAGGAAGAAGGGATGCGTCATGTGGAGGGCGGGCAGGGGCGGCGGGACTCGGGAGCGCGGCTGGGGCGGCCGGCGTCGGGCGGAAGGCGCGGGACGCTCAGGCCCTACGCACGGCGAAGGTCGTCTCATTCACCATTTCGTAGACGACCACGTCCGTCCCCGTCGGCAGCGCGGGCCCGTCGGTCACCGCCGCGAACTCCGCGGTGCGGCCCTGCAGCGCGAGCGTGATCTTCCCCTTACCGGCGCCTGCGGCCGGGACCATCAGGTAGACGCGCGCGTCCTTGCCGACCGCTCCGGCCGGGTCGACGTTGCCGTCCTGGTGCAGCTTCGACTGCAAGCTGAAGAGCCACGCGACGAGCACCATCATCCCCGTGCCCGCACCGAACCCCGCGCCGGCGCTGGCCGCGTCGCTCCAGCCCTGGCCGTGTCCGTAGACGCCGACGAGTCCGAAGAACGTCAGGAACGCGGCGATGGAGCGGATCGAGAAGAAGGAGAGCCCGTCGCTGTCGACGTCCAGGTCGACCTCACCGTCCGCGACGTCTCCGCCGACGAAGAGCAGGAGGAACTGGACGGCCAGTACGGCGCCGCCGGCGACGGCGCAGCTCACGTAGAGGGTCTGGGAGCCGAGCGACGAGACGTCGAGCGGGGCTAGGAAGGCGGTGGGCACGGGGCACCTCGGGCAGGGGTGTTCGGACGGACCTTTCCGTCCCTACGCCCCCGCCCGGCCGTCCATTCGCCCCGAATCCGGGACGCGCCGCTCCGCATTCGATCCCAGCTGCCTCCGCTGGCTCAGACGACCACGCCCAGCGGTGTCGTGCCGTGCCCGAGGAAGACGTTGCCGAGGTCGGTGCCGCCGATCCCCGCCGTGAGGATCTCGGCGACGACGTCGCGGTAGTCCGTCTCGACGCGCACGTCGCCGTTGTCGAGCTGGGACGGATCGAGCGTCGGCCACACGCCGTGCACCTGGCCGCCCTGCACGCGGTTGCCCATCACCATCATGATCCCGCCGCTGCCGTGGTCGGTTCCGGCGCTGCCGTTCTCGGCGACGCGTCGCCCAAACTCGCTCTTCGCGTAGAGCACGTAGCGGTCCTCCATGCCCTGCATGTCGAGGTAGAACGCCTCGAGTCCGGCGGCGAGATCGCCCAGCATCCCGGCGAGCGTGCCCGTGAGCGGGCCCTGGTCGTTGTGGTGGTCCCAGCCGCCGTAGTCGTAGTGGGCGACCTCGAGGTCGATCCCCGCCTTGATGAGAGCGGCGGTGTTGCGCATGACCGCACCGAAGGGACTCGCCGGGTACACCGCGCCGTTCGCGGGCACGTAGCCCGCGAAGTCGATGGCCTCGAGCGTCGAGATCGAGTCGAGCGTGTTCGACGCGGCGGAGCGCAGGGGCTCGATCGTGCGCGCGTACGCGTCCGAGATCGCCGCCCGGCGTGAGGCCTCGGTTGCCGGCGCGCCGGCCAACGCGAAGTTTCCGGGGTCCAGGATCGGCAGGCTGTTCGGTGCGAGCGCGAGGACGCGCGGCATGAGATCGTTCTGTGCGATCGCACGGAGCGGCCCCGTTCCCGACGGGGAGACGGACTGCAGGTGCCGCGCGAGCCAGCCGGCCGCCTCGGTGCTGGTCGGGTTGTCCGGCGTTCCTGTCTCCATCGTGCGCATCGCGTCGAAGTGGCTGCGCGTCGGATCCGGGGAACCGCACGCGTGCACGAACGCGAGCCGGTTCGCCTGGAACGGAGTCAGGAGCGCCGCGGCGTTCGGGTTGAGGCCGAAGTAGCCGTCGAGGTCCACGGCTCCGTCCGTCGTGCCCGGTGCGCCGACCGCGAGGTTCGGGCGCGCGGTGTACAGGCCCGCGTCGCCGTAGGGGACGACGGTCGACAGCCCGTCGATGGCGCCCCGGAGGAAGATGCCCACCAGCGTCGGGCGCGGTGTGCCTCCTCCTCGCGCGAACGCGACGCGGGGCAGAGCGATCGTCGCGGCGGCGCCGCTCGCGGCTCCGAGGAAACCGCGGCGCGAGAGCTTCCAGTACTCGGCGCAGGCGTGCGCCTCTCTCTTCTCGTGGGACATGTCGTTCTCGAGGGGTCGGCTCAGAGCCACTGCGTGCTGGGGAGGGAGAGGGCGAGGGCCACCGCCTCGCGCGCGACGTTGACGTCGACCGTCGGCTGCGCGTCGAGGAACGCCTGGAGCTCGGTGACGTCTGCAGGGGCCATCCGGCCACCGGTGAGCGCGCGGTCGAGCTGAGCGGCGCGGCGGTTCGCCGGGACTCCGGCGAAGAGCTGCGACAGCGACGACAGGGGGAGCAGCGCGCCGGGAACGCCGCCCGCGGTGAGACGGGACGCGAACGACCAGCGCGGGAGCAGGTTGGTGCCCCACGCGCCGAGCGCGTCCGGGAAGCCGTTCGGCGCGGCCCAGGTGAACGGGGCGTGTCCCATGAGCTGGAGCTCGCCGGCGAGTCCGACAGCGGCCGCGACGCTGGCGCCCGTGCTCCGCACCGCGCCGAGCGCCATGTGCATCGGCCGCCGGAGCTTCTTCGCGGACCAGACGTCGATCTCTTCGAACGAGGCCCGCGAAAGAACCTCGCGCAGCGTTTCGCGGAGGTCGCCGTCCGTCTCGAGGAAGCGGGCCGCCACACGGTCGACCGTCGTCTGCGCCGGCTCGTAGTCGAGGAAGAAGACGCACATCTTGCGAGCGATGCGCGCAGCGGTGTTCGGGTGCGAGGCGAGCAGATCGAGCACGGTCTCGCCGTCCTGCTGTCCGCCGCCCGGCGGGATCGGAACGCCGAGGACGATCTTGGAGAGATCGTCGTGCGTGTTCGCATCGAACCGGAACGTGCCCGCAGCGCCCGATCCGACCGCCCGGATCGTCCATCCGGTCAGGCAGCGAGCGACCTCGACGACGTCGGTCTCGCTGTAGCCGCCGTCCGAGCCCAGCGTGTGCAGCTCCATGAGCTCGCGCGCGTAGTTCTCGTTCGGCGCCCCGGCCACGTTTGACGCGTTGTCGAGGTAGACCAGCATCGCGCCGCTCTTCGCGGACGCGCCGAGCAGGTCTCGGAACCGTCCGAGGGCGTGCGTCCGGATCACCTCGCGGTCGTCGACCGACTTGAGGTAGCGCAGCTGCGCGCTCCCGATGCCGTCGATGTTGAAGTGATCGGTCCAGAACTCGACGACGCGCTCGAAGAGCTGGCGTCGAGACAGCACCGCGCGAAGGATGCGAGCGCTCCGGAGCTCGGTCGCCACGACGGCGTCCCCGTTGCTCGACGGAGGGTAGGCCGACAGCATCTGGGCGAACGTCAGCGGAAGGGACCCGAAGGACGCGAGCTCCGCGTCCAGCGCGGAGTCGTTGATCGCGTCGGGGGCGAGCTGCTCGTCGCGCCAGCCCTCGAACCCCATCGAGCGGGCGCGGGCGTGCTCTTCGGTCGTGTAGCCGAAGGTCGCGCGGTGGACGAGCGCGAGGATCGGGTCGCGGAGCGCTGCGGGGCGATCGACCTTGGGCGCGGTGGCGCCCACGGACTGCTGAAGCATGGCCGGGTTGGGTTCGGGACCGTCGGAGCGGTCGGGCGCGCGGCGCCGGCGACCGCCGGGGAGCGGAGGACGGTCCCTACACCCGGCATCGCGCTCCATGTCTCGCAGCATCTCGGAGATTCGTTGCGTGCGTCCCCGGTCCGAACGCTCATGAAGATCGACCTCCTCCCGATCGGGCCGCTCAGGTGTTTCCCCACGTTTGGAAGCGGATGGACCGGACGTCGTCGTCCGCATCCTGGCAGACACGCGCGAGCTCGCCGCGCGCCGCGGGCACACGCTGCCCCTCGATCGGCGACTCGCGGTTCGAGAGGGGCGCGCTCGCGCGCGCACTCACGCTGCGAGAGTGAACAGCGCGCATGCGGCGGTCAGGCTCGCCGTCCGCAGTCCGTTCCAGCGCGCCCAGCGCGCGCGGTACCGCGGCCACTCCGAGGCGGCTTCGGGTCCTTCCGCGTCGACGCGGTCGAGCGCTTCGTTGAGTGGGACGTTCTCCCTGGCCGTGATGACGACGGCGCCGACTGCGTACAGCGCCGTGGCCGCGAGGGGGAGGTCTCTCTCGTCCGCGAGTCCCGTCGCGCCCGCTCCGACCACCAGGGTCCCGAACCAGACCGCCATCGCAGCGGAGCGCAGGATCGCCGCGTTGATCGACTGCATCGCGCGAACCGCGGGGCCGGGGCCGAGCGCGTCGAGGGCGCGTAGCACGAACGCCTGGAACGTGAAGCACAGCCCGGCGACGAGGCCGGACCCGACCGCGGCGGCGGTCAGCGCGAGCTCTGCGGCGCCCAGCATCACGCAGCCTCCGGCGCTGGCGTCACGACCGAGCTGCTTCGACGGAGGAGCGCGACCGCGCACACGCCGCCCAGGACGAGCTCGATGAGTGTCGCTGCGACGAGGCCGTCCGCGGGGATCCCGTCGACGGCCATCGCGAACAGCCGCGCGACGCCGTAGCTCAGGAACACGGCGGCGGCGACAGCCGTCGACGTGGCGGCGAACATGGGGCGGAACACGCCGGCGAGCATCAGGCCGGCGAGGGCGACGAGCGCACCGCCGGGCGCGCGCACCTCGCTCAGCGTGCTCGGGGTCGCGGCGAACTCGATCCCGTTGGTCGCGTGGAACGCGGCGGGCGCGACGAGGATGGCGATGCCGACGGTGGCGGCGACGGCCGCACACGTGGCGAGCAGGGCGCGGTGCTTGAGGGTGGTATTCATGGGGTGTCGGGTGCTGAGGGTAGGTGGGAGGGCGTGGGCGACCATCAGGCGATCTCGTGGACCGGGTCGAAGGCTCCGCGCGCCGCGGCGGCCCGTGCGTAGTCCTCGAAGTCGCGCGCCGGCCGGCCCAGCGCGCGCTCGACGCCGTCGGTCGTGCGCTCGTTGCGCCCGTCGAGCACCGTCGTGAACAGGTAGTCGAGGAGCTCGACGTGCGGCACGTCGAGGCCCGCGTCGCCGAGGCCCGCGAGGAACGCCTCGCGCGGGATCGTCACGAATTCGATCGTGCGGCCGGCGGCCTCGCTGAGCTCGCGTACGGCGTCGCCGAACGTGATGAGCCGCGGCCCCGTGACCTCGTACACCTGGCCGACGTGGCGGTCCTCGAGGAGCGCCGCGGTAGCCACGTCCGCGATGTCGTCGATGTCGATGAACGGCTCGCGTACCGCGTCCGCGGGCAGCGCGACCTGCCCCGCCTGCACCATCGGGAGGAACGCGCCCTCGTCGAAGTTCTGGGCGAACCAGCTCGCGCGGACGACGGTCCACTCGAGGCCGGACTCCTGGACGATGCGCTCGCAGCGCTGGGCCTCCTCCTCGCCGCGGCCGGACAGGAGCACGAGGCGCTCGAGCCCCTGAGCGCGGGCGAGGGCGACGAAGGCCTCGATGGCGCCCGGCGCGGAGGGGACGGCGAGGTCGGGGCTGTACACGATGTAGGCGGCGCCGACTCCGGCGAGCGCAGGGGCCCAGGTGGTGGGATCGTCCCAGTCGAAGGGGGTCTCGGCGGAGCGCGAGCCGCGGCGGACGGGTCGGCCCGCGGCCTCGAGGCGGTCGGCGACGCGGCGGCCGGTCTTGCCCGTGGCGGCGATGACGAGGGTGGGGAGGCTGTTCTGCATGGCTTCTCTCGGTGCTTCGAGTGGGTCTCGGATCGACGCCGGGCCTTTCCCGGCGACGGAGGAGAGAATCGGCCCTTCCTCGCGGACGCGCCATGCCACTGCGTCCCTTCCTATATGCAGATCGTCCAGGCGACTGGACGATAGGTCTCACGTCGCCCACACTTCCCCCATGGAAGCCCCTTCGGAAGTCCCGCTCTCCACCGACCCGCTCGGGGAGGCCCTCCACCTCCTCCGGCTCACGGGCTGCATCTACGCCCGCTCGGTCCTGACGGCGCCGTGGGGCGTGGACCTGCCGCCGCTCGAGGGCCACATGATGTTCCACATCGTCACGGCGGGCCGGTGCTGGCTGACCGCGGACGGGAGCGATCCGCTGCTGCTCGAGCGGGGGAGCCTCGCGCTCGTTCCGCACGGACTCGGACACCAGCTCGTGGACGCGGTGGGGACCGAGTCGGTGCCCTTCTTCGACCTGCCGATCGAGCGTGTGACCGAGCGCTACGAGCAACTCGACTGGGGCGGCGGCGGCGAAGTGTGCCGGCTCATCTGCGTTGTCGTCCGCTTCGACCACGCGGCCGCCGAGCGCCTCGTCGACGCGCTGCCTCCCGTGCTGCACATCGACGCGTGGGACGGCGGCGAGGACCGCTGGCTCGCCGACACGCTGCGCTTCATCGCGCGCGAGGCGGAGTCGCTGCGGCCGGGCGGCGAGACCGTGATCACGCGGCTCGCGGACATCCTCGTCATCCAGATGGTGCGGCGCTGGATCGAGACGTCGTCCGACGTCGACGCCGGCTGGATCGCGGCGCTGCGCGACGACCAGCTCGGCCGCGCGATCGCCGCGATCCACCGCGAGCCGGCCGCGCCGTGGACGCTCGAGTCGCTCGCGCGGCGGGCAGCGATGTCGCGCTCGGCGTTCGCGGCGCGGTTCACCGAGGTCGTGGGGGAGCCCGCGATGCGCTACCTGACGCGCTGGCGGCTGCAGGTGGCGCGCGCCGAGCTGCGCGCGTCGCCCGACCCGCTCGGCGTCGTCGCGGAGCGCTGCGGCTACCGTTCGGAGGCCGCGTTCTGCCGCGCATTCAAGCGCGAGTTCGGCGTGTCGCCAGGGGTCGACCGGCGCGCTGCGCCGGCGCTCCTGCCCGCCGGATGACGGGCCCCCGCGCGGTCACTCGAGCTCGGCGAGGACCGCGTCCCAGTCCAGCTCGAGTCGCGCGGGTGGCGCCTCGTCCTCCATCTCGACGAGGATCGCTTCGATGCTCTCGATGCGTGTCTGGTGGTCGGGGTGGGAGCCGATCCACTGCATGAGCGGAGGCAGGTCGCCGTACTCGTCCCGCAGGATCTCGAAGAAGCGCGCGAGCGAGCGCGCGTCGAGGCCCGTACGCGCCATCGCCTTCACGCCGACGTCGTCGGCCTCGCTCTCGAGCGTCCGGCTGTATCCGCTGTCGAGCAGGATGTCCGACAGGCCGATCAGGCCGCTCGTGTTCCCGACCAGGAGGCTCAGGCCGATGAAGAGCCCCGCCTTGTTCGCGACCCGCTTGAGACCGTGGCGCTGCAGCACGTGCGCCATCTCGTGCGCGATCACGCCCGCCACCATGTCAGGTGTCTCCGCGGCCTCGATCAGCCCGGTGTAGACCGTGATGAATCCGCCGGGGAGCGCGTACGCGTTGATCGTCTCGTCGTCGTCGATCACGCGGATCTGCCACTCGACCTCGGACGCCGCGATATCCGTGTCGCCGAAGTGGGGTTCGAGGGCCGCCACCATCTCCTCGATCGCGTCGAGCACGATCTCGGACTCGATCTCGGTGCCGCCGGGTGCACTCTCGAGCGCGGCTTCGCCGAGCTGGCGGTCGATGCTCGGGTCGAGCGCGTTGACTCCGCGGTCCACCGCGCCCCGGTAGCAGCCCGGGACCTGCAGGAGGCCGTAGACGATCAGCGCGAAGAAGGCGATGCAGCCCACGATCTGAGTGCCGGGGAGGCCGGTGGTCTGTCCGGTAAGGCGCGAGATCTCGCGGTCGAGCTCGTTCCCGGCGAGGCCTTCCACGTCGCGCAGGAAGCGGTCGTCGGTCGAACCGAGGACGATGCCGCGCCCGATGACGAGCAGCGCGTCGTCCGCCTCGTCCCGCGCCAGCTTCACCCGGTTCCACGGGATCACGTCTCCGCCCTTGGCCCGGATGCCCTCGGAGGACATCTCGAGTTCGGCGGGGTGGCGCCGGCCGTCGGCGACGGTGAAGCCCTGTGCGGTCGCGCGCGGGTGGAATTCGTCCTGCATCTGGCGTGGGAGGATAGCGTCGGTGGCACGGGGCGGTTCGCGCGGGAGCACGTGGCGGGTGCCGCAGATACGGTGCCAGGATCACCAGCAGCACTCGAAGCAGCCAGGGTCGTCCATTCAATGGACGACCCTGGCTGCTTCGAGTGCTGCTGGTGATCCTGGCACCGTATCTGGCACCGTATCTGCGGCACCTGAGACCGTTCACCTCCGCGCCTTGCCCAGCGCCTGCACCGCGTAGGCCGTCGCCAGGACGGGGTTCCCCTCCCACCAGCGGGGGGCGTTCTCGTTCTTCCACGACCCGTCGGCCTTGCTCTGCAGCGACACGAGCCGGCCCGCGAGTTCGGCGCGCCAGTCGTGCTCGGTCCCGTCGGGCGTTACGATCGCGTCGGCGCCGTACACGTCGAGCGCGCGCGCCATCGTGTCGAAGTAGTAGAAGAGCCCCTGGTACGGCGCGCGCGGGTCCTTCGCTCCGTCAAAGCCGGGGTTGACGTCCAGCGTGTAGTTGGCCGAGAGCCACTTCCACGCCGCCTCGACGCGCGGGTCGTCGCGCTGCAGGCCGGCGAACACGAGCCCCTTCAGGAGCGCGTACGTCATCGAACCGTACGAGCGCGGAACCTCGGTCCCGTCGGCCAGCGTCACGTTGCCCGCCTTCGAATTGCCCGGCATGTACGTCCCGCCGCCGTCGTCGCCCGACTTGATGACGATGCCCTTCACGGTGAGCTCGACGTCGTTCGACTCGGAGCGGTTCTGGCAGCGCTCGAGGAACTTGAGCGCGCGCTGGATCTCGGGGTCGTTCGCGCTCGAGCCCGTCGCCACGAGCGCGTCGAGCGCCATCTGCAGGTTCGACAGATCCGGTCGCTCGTCGCTGCCATAGCCGATCCCGCCGTAGTACATGTCGCCCTCGGAGTAGCCCTCGCCCTCGTCGGCCTGGATCGTCTTGAGGAAGGCGCGCCCGCGCTCGCGCTGTGCGGCGTGCGCGTCGCTGCCCGCGAGCGTCATCAGCACGGCCGACGTCACGTAGTTCTTCATCCGGCCGCCCTGGCTGAACGACCCGTCGTCGCCCTGCAGCGTGAGCAGCCACGCGACGCCGCCGTCGATCGCCGCCTGGATGTCCTTCGGCCGGGGCTCGGGCACTTCCTGGAGGGCGCCGACCACCATCGCCGTGATGCCGCCGTCCGGGCGGCCCGGCGCGCCCCAGAGCCCGTCCTGCGACGCGCCGACGAGGAAGCGTGCCCCGCGCAGAACGGCCGCGTCGACCGCCTCGGGACCGGCGGGCTCGTAGGCGGGCAGCGCCGCCGCGCGGGCGGCCGCAGGTGCCTTCGGCGGGGCGAAGCGCACCTTCAGGCGGTTGAGTGCGTCGACCGCCATCGCGGTCTCGACGATCTTGCCGCGCTCGCCGTCGTACGAGCCGTCCGGCCCGCGCAGCGCGAGGATGTCCAGCACGAGGGCGCGCGCCGCGGCGTCGTCCTCCGGCAGGTCGATCCCGTCGACGGCCGGTGCCTCGACGCCGCTGCCCGCGAGCCAGACGCTGAGGCGCCCGAGCGCGGGCGCGACGTCGGCGTCGATGTGCCCTGCGAGCGCCGCTGCCGCGAGCGTCGACTGCTCGACTTGCTCCTTCGCGCTCGCTCCCTCGTCGAAGACCGCGCCGGACGCGTCCTGCCGCGCGAGCAGGTGGTCGATCGCCTTCGCGACGAACGGCCCGTCGGAGCGCATGTAGCGCCGGTGGCTCGTGCCCATGGCGTGCAGCACCCAGGCCGTTCCCTCGACACCGCCCCCGTACGAACCGTCCGCCGGATTCTGGGTCGAGCGCAGCCAGCGGATCGAGCCGTCGACGGACCGCCCGAGGTCCGGGAGATCGTCGCTCTGGACCGCGTCCACCGTGCCGGGGCACGCGGGGGCGGCGGGCGCCGGCGCGGAGAGCGCAGGGGCCAGGACGAGGGCGAGCAGCGGGAGGAACCGGGAGCGTTGGAGCATGGTGCGCGTAACGTAGTCGAGGCCTGGGCACGGACCAACGGCCGGAGCGGCGGCGCGGTTCAATCGCCCCTCGGACGGGGCCAGCCCTGCCCGCAGCGCCCCGGTGCGGCAAACGCCGGCCCCGGGTGCTCGAGCCGGTCGTCCGCGCAGGTCGGGGCCTGGATAGGGTGTGAACCGCGGTCCCTAACCGGGTACGGGCGCCGGCAGAGCGTAGAAGTTCGAGAAACGTCGCAGCGAAGGGGCTCCGGTCCGCGACCCCTGCTGTGACCATGGACCCCACCCCGATGAGCCAACACCCGATCCTCCACATGGACGCCGAGAGCGCCGTGGCGGAACTCGCCTCGCTCCGCGCGCTGGCGGGCCGCCTCGTCGCGGATCCGCACGAGGCCGAGGACGTCGCCTACGCGGCGCTCCAGGCCACGGCGGCACGCGGCGGCCGCGTGAAGAATCCCCGTGGCTACGCGCGCGGCGTGGTTCGGATCCAGGCGCTCCGCCGGAGGCGCGAGGCCTCGCACCGCCGCTACCACGAGGAGCGCCGCGCCGCAGAGGTGCCCGAGGCCGCGCAGAGCTCGCCGGACGAGGCGCTTCAGCGCGTCGAGCTCATGCGGATCGTCCTCGAGGAGATCGGGCGGCTCCCGGCGGCGCAGAGCCGCGCGATCGCGCTGCGCTACGTCGAGCAGCGCTCGGTCGAGCAGATCGCGCAGATCGAGCACAAGCAGCCGTCGACCATCCGCGCGCACATCTCTCGCGGACTCGCAGGTGTCCGCGAGAGCCTCGACCGCCGGCTCGGCGGCCGTTCGTCCTGGTCGCTGGTCCTCGCCCCTTGGGCCCTCGACCCGAATTTCCTCGCCCCGGTCGAGGGTCTGGCCGGCGGCGGCGGCGCCGCGACGACATCGGCCGCTGCGACCGGCAGCGCGCTGACCGCGCTCACCGCTCTCAAGCTCGCGCTGATCCTGCTGCCGCTGGCAGCGCTCGCGTTCTGGTTCGCGATTCCCGGCGACGCAGAGGATGCGGCCTCCGACGCTGTCGAGGACGTGGTCGCCGCGGCCGCGCTCGCGCAGGCGGCTGAGGAGAGCGACGGTCCCGACCTCGCCGAGCCAGACCTCGCGTCGACCACCCGCACCGCGGGGTCCACCCTCGGCCCGGCGTCGACCGGGCCCGCGGCGCCCGCCGAGTTCCCGTTCCGCGGACGCGTGTTGAACGCGGCCGGGGCGGGCGCGCGCGGCGTCACCGTTCTCGTTGACGACCCGGCATCCGCCGCGGCCGCTGGCACCGGCGCGCCCGGCGGCATCGCGCCGAGCGCGTACGAGGC
>JBCBNC010000016.1:0-129171 GCA_039821985.1 Planctomycetota bacterium | reverse complement strand
GGTCCGTTTCGGGGCTGGCGGGTGTTGGCCCTTTTCCGTGGGGGTTGATTGTCCGCCCCGCTCGTCTGTATTGCTTGGCACGGCGCGTCACGCCCTTCTTGCTTGGCGGAGAATCACCGCACTCGGTACCCGCTACTCGTTCGGGACCTCCCAGAGCTCGCCCGCGTACACCAGGTCCTTGAGCTCGCCCGCGCCCTTCGTCGCGACCGCGTCCTCGACCTGCGCGTTGACGCCTGTCTCGTAGACCGCGCCGGGCACGTCGCGGAAGAGCCCGACCGGAAGCGGGAGGTCCGGGTCCTCGCTGAGCGACGTCAGCAGCATCGCCGACGCCGGCGAGTCGACGCTCGGGTTCCAAACGTCCGCATCGGCGGCCGCGCAGCGCTCGACCGTGAAGCCCTTCTCCGGGCTCATGGCGAAGCGCAGGCCCTTGTCCTTCTCCTTGCCGTAGACGAGCGGTTCGCCCGGGCGCAGGTCGATCGTGCGATCGGGGCGCACCTTCTTGTCGACGTCGGCCGAGTAGAAGTCCTTGTTGAAGATCACGCAGTTCTGAAGGATCTCGACGAACGACGTCCCGCGGTGCGCGTCGGCGCGCCGGATCGTCTCCGTCATGTGCGTGACGTCCTGGTCGATCGTCCGCGCGACGAACGTGGCGCGCGAGCCGAGCGCGAACTGCACCGGCTCGAACGGACGGTCGACCGAACCGAGCGGCGTCGACTTCTTGCGCGTGCCGACCGGCGAGGTCGGCGAGTACTGCCCCTTCGTCAGGCCGTAGATCTCGTTGTTGAACATCAGGATGTTCACGTCGAGGTTGCGGCGCAGGATGTGGGCGAGGTGGTTGCCGCCGATGGAGAGCGAGTCCCCGTCGCCGGTGATGATCCAAACGTCGAGGTCGGGGTTCGCCGTCTTGACGCCGGTCGCGACGGCGGGCGCGCGCCCGTGGATCGTGTGGAAGCCGTACGTGTTGAGGTAGTACGGGAACCGGCTCGAGCAGCCGATGCCCGACACGAACACGGTGTTCGCCGGGTCCTTGCCCGACTCGGCCAGGTACTTCTGGACCGCGTTGAGGATCGCGTAGTCCCCGCAGCCGGGGCACCAGCGGACCTCCTGGTCGGACGCGAAGTCCTTCTTGGTGAGCTTGGCTCCTTGCGTGTCGGTCATCGCTTCAGCTCCTCCTCGATGCGCTCCTCGACCTCTGCGACGAGGAACGGCTGGCCGGTCACCTTGTTGTAGGGCACGTAGTCGTGGTCGGGCAGCTCCGCGCGGAGCAGGAACGCCATCTGCTGAACGTTCATCTCTGGCACGAGCACGCGGTCGAACTTCGAGAAGATCTCGTCGAGCCCGTGGGGCAGCGGCCACACGTGCGTGAGGTGCAGGCGCGAGACGTCGCCGCCGCGCGAGCGGACGTTGTCGACCGCCTGGCGCAGGATCCCGACGGTCGAGCCCCAGCCGACGACGAGCACCTTGCCCGAATCGGCGCCGTCCACTTCGGGCGTCGGGATCGAGTCCGCGACCTTGCGCACCTTGGCGTGGCGAAGATCCGTCATCGCCTGGTGGTTGTCGGGGTCGTAGCTGATGTTCGACGTCGGCGCCTTCTCGAGGCCTCCGATGCGCGTCATCATCCCGGGCGTGCCGGGCTTGACCCACGGGCGCGCGAGGTTGTCGTTGCGGCTGAACGGCTCGAAGTCCTCGCCGCCCTCGGTCGTGAACTTCGCCTCGAACGGCTTCAGCGCGTCCATGTCGGGCAGGGCCCACGGCTCGGACCCGTTCGCGATGAAGTTGTCCGACAGGAGGATGACGGGCGTCATGTACTCCACCGCGATGCGGCAGGCCTCGATGGCCATCTCGAACGCGTCGCTCGGCTTGCTGGCCGCGATGACAGGCATCGGAGCGTCGCCGTTGCGACCCATGATGCTGGACAGGAGGTCCGACTGCTCGACCTTGGTCGGCATGCCCGTCGACGGACCGGCGCGCTGGACGTCCACGATGACGAGCGGAAGTTCGGTCGAGATCGCGAGGCCCATCGCCTCGCCCTTGAGCGCCATGCCCGGCCCGGACGTGCCGGTCATGCCGAGCGTGCCCGCGTAGGACGCGCCGATCGCGGCGCAGACCGCGGCGATCTCGTCCTCGGCCTGAACGGTGACGACGCCGTGCTCCTTGTAGCCGGCGAGGAACTCGAGGACCGACGATGCCGGCGTGATCGGGTACGAGCAGTACACCGGCTTCAGGTTCGCCAGGCGCGCGCCGGCCACGAGGCCGATCGCGAGGGCCTGGTTGCCCATGATGTTCCGGTAGATGCCCGGCTCGACCTTCGCCTTCGGGACCTCGTACTGCCCCTGGAAGAGCTCGCGGATGTCACCCGCGTTGAAGCCGGCTCGCAGCGCGGTTTGGTTCGCCGCGATCAGGTCGGGCTTGCCCTTGAACTTCTCCTCGAGCCACTCGAGCGTCGTCTCGAGCGGGCGGCTGTACACCCAGTACATCAGCCCGAGCGTGTAGAAGTTCTTGCACCGCTGCTTGTCGCGGCTCGAGAGCGGCGAGTCGGCGAGCGCTTCCGCGACGCGCGCGTTGATGTCGACCTCGATGACGCGGAAGCCGTCGAGCGTCCCGTCCTCGAGGGGGTTCGTGTCGCACTTCGCCTTCTTGAGGTCGATCGGCTTCAGCGCGCCGGTGTTCACGACGACCACTCCGCCCGGCTTGAGCGCTTTGATGTTCACCATCAGCGCCGCCGGGTTCATCGCGACCAGCACGTCGGGCGCATCGCCCGGCGTGTGGATGTCGGCGGACGAGAACTGGAGCTGGAACCCCGACACGCCCGGACGCGTACCCGCTGGCGCGCGGATCTCCGCGGGGAAGTCCGGCAGCGTCGCCAGGTCGTTGCCGAAGATTGCGCTCGTGCGTGTGAACTGGTTGCCCGTCACCTGCATGCCGTCGCCGGAGTCGCCGGCGAAGCGGATGACGACGCGGTCGAGCTCCTGGAGAGGGAGCTCGGCGCCAGGGCTTTCAGGCTCGGTGGAGGTCATCGGTTCGGACCCGCTGGAGAGGTGGGCCGCCAGGTGCGGGGCGGCGCCGGGAGGCGCCGGGAGCCGTGGGAGGACCCCACGGACGGAATTTCGCCCGAACAGGATAGGACGCCCCCAGCCCGGGGGCCCCGGGTGACCGGCCACAATGTCGATCCTCGGCCGCCTTGCCCGGAACGGGGCGCCCGCGCGGCGCTCGGACGCGCGCCAGGGCGCTCGGGCGGACCCGTCGCCCGCTATCGGACCCGTCGCCCGCTAGCGCACGTCGTCCAGGGCAACCTCGGTGACGCGAGCGAGGTAGTTCTCACGCAGCGCGCCCTGGAGGTCGGTGGCGCGCACCAGCGCCAGGAGATCGTCGTTGACGACGGCCGCGAGCGCGTCGGGGTCCGTCTGCGCCGGAGCGTCGCACCAGAACGCCGAGCCTTCGCTCCAGGCGCACGGGAGCGCAACGTGGAAGCGGCGCGCGACGAGCTCGAGGACCCCGGTGAGCGCGAGCGCCGCGTCGGCCTCGCTCCGGATCCGGGCCAGCGACGAGATGAGCGGCACGTCCACGCGCAGCGTCGTGTGCCCCGCGGCCGGCGTGCCCCGCTGCTCGCGCCAGGACTCCGGCTCGACGAGCAGGCGCTCCGAGATCAGAGCCGTGACGCCGTCGACGGTCGCAGGCGCTGCTTCCTCGGTCGTCCCCTCGGCGGCGGCGTCGACGACGCGGAAGCGGGGGCTCTTCGGGCTGTCGTCTCTCGAGGCGAATCCGGTCATGGCTCAGGGGCCATCGGCCCCGCGGAATCGCGTTCTGGAGCCGGTCCCGCATCGAGCCACGCAGTCCACACGCGGGCCGTGCGCGCGCCGCGCTACTGCACGGCCAGCGTCACCACGCCTCCGTTGTAGAGCGCGTGGAACAGCATGCCGGGGAGGAGGCTGCCCGTGCGCTCGCGCAGGGTGCCGAGGTAGAGACCCAGCGAGAAGTGGATCGGCGTCGCGAGGCTCGCGCCGTGCGCCAGCGCGAACGCGACTCCCGTCAGCACGAGACCCGCGTTGCCCCCGAAGAGCGCGCGCAGCCGGCCCTGCAGGAGGCCGCGGAACGCGAGCTCCTCGAAGATCGCGGGGCAGAGCGCAATGACGAAGTAGGCGCCTGCCATGCCGAGCGGCTCGGTGAGGGCCCGGATCTCGCCGTCGTCGAGTTTCCCTTCGCCGAAGAGCTGGACGTAGCCGACCACGAGCGCGAGGGCTGCACCGGCCGCCGCCGAGGCCTCGAAGGAGCGCAGGAACGGGCGATCGGGCGCGCGGAGGCCGGAGAACGTGTAGTGCGGCGCGGCCAGGCCGACCGCGATCACGCCGAGGCCGCCGAAGAGGGACGCGATCGGCGCGAGCATCGCCTGGGACGACGGGTCGAGCGTCATCGCCGCAACCACGAAGGGCGCGAGGATCGCAGCGACCATCAGCGAGATCTCGAGGATCGTGCGCGACACGAAGCGCGTCCGCACGTCGGCGCGCACGTGCCGCAGCGTGCCCGGAGCCATCGGTGCGTCGGCGGGAATGTCGCCCTCGTACACCTCGCCGGACGCGGTCTCGAGCTCGATCAGTCCGGAGGCGGCCCGCGGCTGCTCGGCCAGCGGCGCCTGGGACGCAGGCTCCGGCAGCGCTTCGACGCGGCCCGCCTGCGCCACGAGCAGCTCCAGCCCGGTCGCTCGCTCGGGCCGCGCCACGGTGATCCACGCGCCGCAGTCGGGGCAGCGCATGCGGTAGCCCGCGAGGTTCTCGTGCACGCGGAACGTCGCCCGGCAGGCGCCGCACGCGGCGACGATCGACTCCTCGTGGACGAGGCGCGCTCCTTCCGGCCAGACCCGCATGGCGTCATTTCCCTCCCGCGTCGGTGCCGGCGCTGAGCTCCAGCGTGACCCCCGCGAGCCCCGGGCGCACGGGGAACTCGACGCGCGCGCGGCCGTCGTCCTCGAGGAGCGGCGCGAGGTCGATCTCGACCGCGCGCGTGACCTCGCCGTCGGAGTCGAGCGCGCGCAGCCAGGCGTTGCCCCCCGACGCCACCGCGCGCGCGGCGGCGCGCTCCGCGTTCGTCGCGGCCGCGGCCTCGAGCGCGTCGGCCTCTGCAGGTGTCGCGGGGAAGGTCGAACCTCGGGTGACCACGCAGTGCCAGCCGAAGAAACCGGGCTCCAGAGCGATCTCGACCGTGTCACCGAACGGGCCCGTGTCGCGCTCGACGGAGGATTCCGTCGCGCCGGTGACCGTCGCCCAGGCCGCTCCGAGGTAGCCGCGCTGCCAGGCTGCGAGCAGGCTGCCGACGACGAGCACCGCCGCGAGCAGGAGGCCTCTGCTCCGGTCGGCGCGCAGCTCGGCAGGGCTGCGCCCTTCGCCGGCGCCCCCGCGGGGCGGACCGTCGGCGGCCGTGCGTCCGCGCTCGCGGCTGACCGGGACGACGCTCCGCGCCGCGTCGACGGTGAACAGCGTCTCGACGACGCGCGCGCCGTACACGAGCGTCCCGCGCAGGGTCGACTCGAGCGGACGCGTCGGAGCAGCGACGCGCGCAACGCCCTCGAGCGCCGCGAGCAGCGCGTCCTGCCCGTCGACGTCGAGCGCGCGTCCGTCGACCGCGTCGTCGACGAAGAGCAGCGTGAAGCGGCCTCCGTCGAGGCGCAGGTCGCACGGCACGTGTGGAACCGCCGCGACGGCCGCGCGCAGCGCGCCCGCGTCCGCGACGCCACCCTCGAGGATGCCGTCGAAGCGCGCGACTTCGGGAGCGCCCGTGACGGGCCGCGCGGGCACCGCCTCGTCAGCCACGGTCGAGCTCCTCGCGCAGCTCGTCGACGCGCGCGATCGGGAGCCAGTCGTCCATCCCCCCCGACCAGACGAGCGACTCGTCGATGAGGATGCCGTCGCGCCACAGCTCTGCGATCTCTTCGTACGCGACGGGGCCCTCGGCGCTGCCCTCCGGATCCACGGCGTAGTGCCAGCGCTTGCCGCGCGCGCCGCTGCCGGGGAGCGACGGGGGAGGGCCCGCCGCGGCGCCCGCGTCCGTCAGCGCGCCGCGCGGATCCGCGTCGCTCGAGGTGTCCAGGCCGAGAACCGCGTCGTGCGCGCCCAGCCGACCGAGCGTCTGCGCGTGCCGCGCGTCCGACACCTGACGCTCCTTCTTGAGCTGCTCGGAGAGGCGTCGGTTCTCGCGCCGCAGGCGCTCGCGCCGCTCCTCCTCGAGCTTCACGTCGGGGAGGACGACGAGGAGCAGCAGCGCGAAGCAGTTGAAGAAGAAGCCGAGGATGCCCCAGCCGAGCGCCGAGCGGCCGCGCGCGTGGGCGACGGCCGCCGACATCGCGGCGAACACGAGCATCACGATCAGGCTGCCGAAGTCGTCCACGGTGAGTCGAAGCGTCTGGGGAAGGAGGGCAGGAATTCAGCGGGCGAGCCACGCGGCCACGACCGCCACGAGGAACAGGACACGCCCGCCCCGGAGAAGGCGGAAGGTCCACTCGGTTTTCTCGCCGCGCACCAGCGCGCCGAGGTGGAGCACGAAGGCGCCGAGGCCGAGCCCGACGAGGGCGAACCCCGCCGGATGAACGCCCCAGGCCGTCCGCCATTCACCGTCGAGCACGAGTGCGCTCGCGCGCGTCAGCCCGCAGCCCGGGCAGCCGTGGTGGGGGAAGACCCAGCGCGACGGGCAGCGGGGGCCCTCGACGCCGAAGAGCGTCGCCTGCTCGGGCGACGCGTCCGCGAGGGCGAGTGCGGTCAGCGCGCCGACGAGGAGGGCCAGCGGAAGCGCGCTGGGCCGTTGGGGCTTCGGGTCGGGATCCATGGGCGAGCGGCGGCAGGGTAGCCTCGGCCGCGCGATGCTTCCTGGGTCCTTGGGTGGCGCGCCTCGTTGATAGACTAATCGAACGTAGGCTATCACTGGGGTGCATTGAGCCGGACAGCGGCCCGTGGGCACCGACGGCGTGGGCAGATCGCCACCGGGTGGCTCGACGGCAAGGAACTGGACCTTGCCGCGCGGCCCGAGGAGCCGGCGCCCAGCCGCGACCGGCCCGGAGTCTCCCTGGGCGGGGCGTTCGCCGTGCGTCCCGCACCGGCGGATCCACACCGTGCGAGCCCAGTCCTCTTCACGGCCGCCCGCTACGCTTCGCACGATGGAGGCCGACCCCCAAGAGCCGCGCGGCTCCTCCGAGATCCTCTTCCGCGTCTTCCCGCTCGCTCTCCTGGCGGGCGCAGTCCTCGCACCGCTCCACGGCTGGGCGGCCTACCGGGCCGAGCTCGCCGCCGGCGCCGGTGCGCGCCGGGCGGGGTTCGAGGCGTTCGCACTGGCGGAGCGCTGGCCCGAACTGCTCGCGGAGGCGGTCGTCGCCGGTGTCGTCGGCGCGCTCGCCCTCGTCTTCCTCGCTGGGCGCGGCGCCACGATCGGCCGGGTCGTCTTCGGCCTCTTCGTGGCGCTGCTCGCCGCGGGCGCGTTCGCCACCGGCCTGCCCGCCGGGCCGCTCGAGCACCCGCCCGGGCTGCGGCCGGAGGCGCTCGGCGCCGCGGCCGGCGCGGTGCTCCTGATGTTCGCGCTCTCCCGCGTCGGGTTCGGCGGGCCGCTCGGGCTCTTCCTCGGCGTCGCGGCGGCGGCCGGCGCGGTCCACTTCGGACGGAGCGCCGCCGCGCGGGTCGAGCCAGGCCAGCCCGTTCGCGCGGTCCTCGTCGACGTCGTCGCCGAGCCCGACCGGATCGACGTGGTCTCGGCTCCGCCCGACGCGCCACCGGCCCACGACATCCTCGCGCCCGCGGTCGACACGCAGACCGACACCGGAGACAAGCCGTCGCTGATCCTCGCGCCGCCGTCCACGGTTGAATTCGTGGTGCCGCCCGAGGCCAACGGCGCCCGGCTCGTCGCCGCGGCCGGCGCGGACCTCTCGACCGTCCGTGCCTACTCCGAGGGCCTGGACGTGACCTACCGCGTGCTCGTCGGCGACGAGCTCCGGTGGGAGACGACGTTCGAGCACCGGCCCGAGAAGGTTGGACCCGGCCGTTTCGACGCGTCGCACATGCAGTGGCGCCACCTCGAGGGCGAAGACGGCACGCGCGGGCTCGTCGTCCGTGCTGGCGAGCGCGTGCGACTCGAGACCGCGTTCGCCCCGGGCATCGACGCGGCCCGCTTCGACGCGAAGAAGCTGAAGCTCGGATTCGGCGGCGTGGCGCTCGTGCGCGAGGGTCGCATCCCGCGGGCGATCGCGAGCCCCGAGCGTCCCAACATCCTCGTCGTCGTCATGGACACGCAGCGCCAGGACCGCCTCGGCTGCTACGGCTACGACCGCCCCGTGTCGCCGAACGTCGACGCGCTCAGCGAGCGCGGGGTCCGATTCGCAGACGCGTACGCGACCTCGAGCTGGACGTGGCCGAGCACCGCGTCGCTGATGACCGGGCTGCCGCCCGACGCGCACGGCGTCGTCGGCGCGCAGGCGTGCACGCTCTCGCAGCGCTTCACCACGCTGGCGGAAGCGCTGCAGCGCGAGGGCTACACGACGGCCGTGTTTTCGGGCAATCCGATCGTCGAACCGTCGCGGGGATTCGACCAGGGGGTCGAGACCTTCCGCGTCGAGCCCGGGTCGCGCTTCGTCAAGTCGGACGAGCTCGTGCCTCCCGTGCTCGACTGGATCGACGCGCACGCCTCGCTGCGCTTCTTCCTCTACCTCCAGCTCGTCGACCCGCACACGCCCCACGCGCCGCACCCCGAGGAGGCGGCGCGGCTGGAGCTCCCGCCACAGCCCGCCGACTGGCCGAAGCGCGGCGTGGAGGGGCTCTCGCGCACCGACACTCTTTCGGACGAGACCCTCGAGTACCTCGACGGGCTCTACGACGCGAGCGTCGCGACCGGCGACCGCTGGGTGGGGGAGATCCTCGCGCGGCTCGAGGCGAACGGGCTCACCGACCGCACCGTCGTGGTGTTCACGGCGGACCACGGCGAGGAACTGTTCGACCACGGCGGGCTCGGGCACGGGCACGCGCTGTGGTCCGAGCTCGTCCGCACGCCGCTCGTGATGGCAGGGCCCGGCGTTCCGGTCGGCGATGCGCGCGTCGGGGCGGTGTCGAACCGCTTCCTCGCGCCGACGCTCGCGCGGATCGGCGGCACGTCGCTCCCGGGCGTGCCCGGCGCGCTGGACCTGCTCGAGAACGCGCCGCCGGGCGAGGCGTGGTTCACGACGTCCAAGGGCAAGTGGGGGGACGCGCGCTACCAGGAGCTCCAGGGGCTGCGGCGCGGCGCCTACACGGTTCACTGGCGGGTGACCGCAGCGCCGCCGGGCGAGGCCGCGCGCGCGGACCTGCGGATCTTCGACGTGCTTGCGCACCCCGAGCAATCGGACGACCTCGCGTCCGTGCGCGAAGCCGAGGCGCGGGAGCTCGCGGTGGACCTCGGAGCGCTGCGCGAGGCGGCGGCGGAGCTCAAGCCGGCCGTCGTGCCCGGGGCGGGCGCGGGCGGGCGCGCCAAGCTCTCGGACATCGGCTACACGGCGCACGACCGGGGCAACTGAGCGCGCGGACGGCGGCGGCTCCCGCCTCTCGTCGAGACGCGGGGAGCGGGTCGCCGCGTCGACGGCGCGCGTCGTCCCATCCGGGGACCCCGCTGCGCGTCGGAGCCGCCCCGGAGCGCGCCCGGGCGTTTAGGGTCCAGGGGCCGCTCGGGCTCCTCCCGCTCTCCCCGACCCTTCCCCAGCTAGACGATCCATGCGCTTCGTCACGTTCGGCGCACTCGCGTCCCTCGTCGCTTCGGCGGCCACCGCCCAGGACCAGGTGCGCGTCCCGGCGCCCGTCCCCGGAGCGCCGACGTTCGTCGGCACCGTCGACGCGCTGACCGGCGAGCTCCGCCCTACGGCGGGCCTCCTCGGCGCACGCGAAGTGCTGTACGCGAACAACGTGTTCCTCGGCCAGTTCCTCGCCCTCGACCCGGGCGAGGTGTTGATCGACGAGGGCCGGATCCCGTCGACCGTCGCGCCGACCGTCGTCGGGACCTTCGACAGCTATGCGCTCTCGAGCGTCCAGGTCGGCTACGCGACCGACGCGGACGGGACGCAGCTCGGTGGCACGGGCGTGCGCCTGCGCATCGAGGTGTTCGAGTCCTACGGGACGTGCGCGAGCCGAGCGGACAGCGACGCACCGCTGCTCAGCGTGGAGTTCGACGCGCCGGGGAGCGCCAGCGGCGCGATCGAGGCGTTCACGGTCGACGTGGACGTGTCGGGGCTCGGCCTCTGCATGCGCGCGGACGGCGACGGGCAGTACTCGGACGGGGTCGGTGACCTCTTCGGCTGGTCGTTCGAGGTGATCGACCCGGGCGTCGGCGTCGTCGACGGCACGGGCCCGCTGCTCGCGTGCGATCCGAACGTCGCGCCGGTCGGCGACGGGACGGCGTTCCAGAACGCCGCCGCGGCGGCGGGCAGCGGCCTGGGTACGCGCGACGCCGTCCAGGTCACCGGCACGAGCGGTCCAGCGTGCATCTGGTTCGGCGGCTTCCCGGCGAACAACTTCGCGTCGTTCTGGATGGTCGTGGAGGGCGACGCCGACGCGGGAGGGGACTGCATCGGCTGCGGCCTCGGGGACGACCGCTTCGAGGACAACGACGCGGCGGCCACCGCGGCGCCGCTCGCCTTCGGCGCGTACCGGGGGCTGGTGTGCGACGCCGAGGACGACTGGTACGCGGTCCAGGTCGCGCCGGGACAGGAGCTCGAGGTGGACGCGCTGTTCGCGACGAGCGTCGCGGACCTCGACCTGTACCTCTTCGATGCGGCAACGATGGTCGAGCTCGACCGTGGATTCACGGCGAGCGACGACGAGGAGGTCGCGTTCTCGAACTGCGGGGCCGACCCGGTCGATCTGCTGGTGCTCGTCGACAGCTTCACCGGCACGTGCAACACGTACGACCTTGTCCTGTCGGACCCCGCCGATCTCGACGACCGCTTCGAGGACAGCGACACGTGCCAGGACGCGGTACCGCTGCCGCTCGACGCGCAGCGCGAGCTCGTCGTGCGGCGCGGGTGCTCGCTCGACGCGGACTACTTCGCGGTGACGCTGGCCGACGGCGAGACGCTCACGGTCGACGTTCTTTTCGACGGGGGCGCGTTCGACGTCAGCGCAGCGCTCTTCGACATCACGGTGCTCGGGTGCCCGGGGGTGGCGGTCGCCGTGAGCAACGGTGACACCTCGAACGAGCACATCGAGTTCACCAATGGAACGGGCGCGGACCAGGAGCTCGTGCTCGGGATCGGCCTCGCGGACGCCGGCACGGCGCCGTACGAGCTCCTCGCCAAGGTCACGGGGACGCCGACCGTCGGCGAGCTGATCTGCCTCGGCGAGCCGAACAGCGCGACGGACGGCGCGCGCGTGTGCGCGGTGGGCAGCTCCGCCGCGGGCGACAACGACGTCACGTTCGAGGTGAGCGGGCTGCCGAACGACGTGTTCGGGTTCTTCGTCGTCAGCAAGGAGATCGGCCTCGTGAGCCCGGCGACGAGCCAGGGCACGCTCTGCGTGGCGAGCCTCGCGATCGGGCGCTACGACACGGACATCCTCGGCAGCGCCTCGACGGGCTCGTTCAGCTTCCAGCCCGACCTGACGTCGATCCCCTTCGCGGCCGGCGGCACCTTCTTCACGGTCGGCGCCGAGCCCGGCGACACGTTCAACTTCCAGGCCTGGTACCGGGACACCGATGCGAACGGCATGCCGACGTCGAACTTCTCGGACGCGGTTGCGGTGGGGCTGGACTGATCGCGGGGGCGTCGATTGCAGATACGGTGCCTGGATCACCAGCAGCAGGAGCAGCCAGGGACGTCCGACGAATGGACGTCCCTGGCTGCTCCTGCTGCTGGTGATCCAGGCACCGTATCTGCAATCGACGCCCCTGCAGCAATACCGAGCCCGGTGTGACGAATCACACCGGGACGAATCACACCGGGCTCGGTATTGCTAGCGCACGTAGCCGAAGTTCGTCGAGAGGCCGAGCATGATGAAGAGCGCCGGCGAGTCCGCGTTGAGGCCGACACCGATCGACGCGTCGGCCGTCATGTTGCCCGCGACGCGGCGGTACACGCCGCCCTGCACGAAGGAGACGTCCGGGGCCGACTCGGTCAGGGCCCACGCGATCTCGACGAACGCCGTGTCGGCGTCCGTGATCTGCATCGTGGCGTGGCTCGCCAGGAGGAGCTGGTACAGCGTGCCCGCGAAGCCGTTGCCGATCGCGTTCAGCGCGGCGTAGCCGACGACGTCGATCTCGTCGACCCGCTGCTCGACGATGCCCGCCGCCGTCAGGTCGGTAGAGCCGGTGACGGCACCGAAGACGAGAGTGCGCGGATCGCGGCCGCCCACACCGGGTTCACCTCCCTGCTGGTTGACCTCGTCGCTGTTGTCGCTCGTCGGGATCTTGCCGAAGAACTCGACGCCGTAGCGGCGCTCGGCGTCGGGCTCCGCCTCGAAGATATGGCGCACGCCGAAGCCGAGGTCACCGATGCCGGTGTCGTCGTCGAACGGCGCCGGGTAGTCGAAGTTGCGCAGCGGCGAGAACTCGAAGCTCAGCTCGGTGTTGTCGGCGAGGCCGTACTTCGCGAGGAGCGGGACGTCGAGGTAGTCGTTCGGGTCCCACGAGATGCCGGCCTCGAGTTCGACCGAGTCCTTGGCCGTCGTCTTGGTGTTGCGCGAGATGCGCGGCCGCTGGGGCGTGGGCTCGATCTCGGCCGGCTCGAAGGTCGAAGCGCAGGACGTGCCCAGGAAGAGCGCGATCGAGGGGAGGAGGAGCGAGAGCTTCATGGCAAGAAATACGGGGGGAGAGTCAGGCCGACGGCGCGGCAGTGGACAGGTGGTCGAAGAGATCCATCTTCGTGAGGATCCCGACGAGCGACTGGGCCTCGTCGACGACGACGCCGACGTTCCCGGTCTCGAAGAGCTCGAGGAGCGCCTTGGTGTCGTCGTTCTCGTGGACGGTCGCGACGTTGCGGAACATCACCTCGGCGATCGCCGAGTCGAGCGCGGCACGCCCGTCGACGATGCGCCCGAGCAGGTCCGACTCGGTGACGATCCCGACGACGCGATCCGCCTCGAGCACCGGCAGCTGGCTGAGGCCGTTCTCCTTCATGCGGTGCACGGCCTCCTGCAGGGAGTCGTCCCCGGAGACCGTCACCAGGCTGCGCGACGGCATCCGGCGCACGAGATCACCGACCGTGTCGGCCTCCCACGAGCGGTCCATGAAGCCGCTCTGCCGCATCCAGCCGTCGTCGACGAACTTCGTCATGTAGTTGCGGACGCTGTCCGGGAGGATCACGACGATCGTCTTGCCTGGGCCCTCGCGCTTGGCGACCTCGACGGCGGCCCACATCGCGGTGCCGCACGAGCCGCCGCACAGGAGGCCCTCCTGGCGGATGAGCTTGCGCGCCATCTGGAACGACGGGCGGTCCTCGCTCTTGACCCACTCGTCCACGAGACCGCGGTCGAGCACGTCGGGGATGAAGTCGTAGCCGATGCCCTCGACCTTGTACGAGCCGACCGGAGCGTCGCCCGCGAGGATCGAACCGACCGGGTCGACGCCGACGATCTTCACGTGCGGGGCGTCCTCGCGGAAGCGCTGCGCGCAGCCGGAGAGAGTCCCTCCCGTGCCGGCGCCCGACACGAAGATGTCGAACTTGCCGCCGTCGGTCTGCTCGAGGATCTCGACCGCGGTGCCCTCGTAGTGCGCGGCCGGGTTGTCCGGGTTCGAGTACTGGTCGAGGATGTGCGCGTTCGGGAGGATGCTCTGCAGCTGCTTCGAGACGCCGATGTGGCTCTCGGGCGCGTCCCACGCGGCCTCGGTCGGCGTGCGGATGATCTCCGCGCCGAGCGCCTCGAGGACGACCTGCTTCTCGCGGCTCATCTTCTCGGGCATCGTGATGATCATCCGGTAGCCGCGCACGGCCGCCGTCAGCGCCATCCCGATCCCGGTGTTGCCGGACGTCGGTTCGATCAGCGTGTCGCCGGGCTTGATGCGCCCGGCCTTCTCGGCCTCGAGGATCATGCGGCGGCCGATGCGGTCCTTGACCGAGCCGCCGGCGTTCATGAACTCGCACTTGACGAGGAACCGGCAACCGGTCTCCTGGCCGACCTTCTTGAGCTCGACGAGCGGCGTGTTGCCGATCGCGTCGAGGATGGTGTCGCTGACTTGCATGGGACTGGGGAAGGGGAGGCGCCCGGGGCGCGCGTCGTCCTTGTTGGCGCCGCTCCGGCGCCCGACGTTCTGGGGCGACGAGTCTACGGGGGAGGCCCGCGGGGCGCTCCCGCCGGCCCGCCAGGACCCTCAGGCGTCCTCGAACTCGAGCCGCAGCTTGCCGCCGGGCCCCGCCACGCAGCGCGCACGTTCGAGCTCGGTCTCCGCCGCCTCTTCCTCGTCGCCGCGCGGCGCCCACGTGCACTTGCCCGTGGTGAGGGAGTAGCGCCAGCTGTGCCACGGGCACCCGATCTCGTCGCCCTGGATCGAGCCCTCCCAGAGCGGCCCGTCGAGGTGCGGGCACCAGGCGGCGAAGGCGAGGAACTCGGGGGCGGCCTCCAGCCCGGGCAGCTCGGCCCCGCCCGGCCGATCCGACCGGACGACGACGAAGCGGCCGCGCGGGGTATCGACCAGGCGCCGCTGGCCCGGCGCGAGGTCGTCGGGGGCGAGGTCGGTGTCGTGGTGGAGGGCCATCGGCGCGCCGAGGCTACCGCGCGCGAGCGCCGCCGGTCTGGTGCAGAATGGGACGAGATGCCCCAGGAGACGTACGTCGCGAAGATCCCCAAGGCGGGGTTCGGTCCGCTGGAGCGCCGCATCGCCGGCGGGCCGTTCGAGTTCAAGAGCGTCCCGCACGCCGTGTTCAGCGCGCGCGGCGAGGGCGTGGTCGCGACGCTCTACGCGTCCGGCAAGTTCGTCGTGCAGGGGGCGACCGTCGACACATTCCTCGCGCGCTGGACCGAGCTGGGGCGATCGGACGCCGCCGCGCCCCGGTCGGCCTCGAAGAAGTCGTCGTCGAAGACGGGGGCCGGCGAACCCGCGCTCGCGCTGGAGCCGCCGGTCACGGGCAGCGACGAGGCGGGAAAGGGGGACTTCTTCGGTCCGCTCGTCGTCGCCGCGGTGCGCGCCGACGCGGACGGGCTCGCGCTGCTCGAGGAGCTCGGCGTGGCCGACTCGAAGACCTTGACCGACGGGCGCGCGCTGAAGCTCGGCGCGACCCTGCGCGAGCGCGTTCCGCACTCCGTCGTGCGCGTCGACCCCGCCGAGTACAACGAGCGCTACCCCACCTACACGGGCCTCAATCCGTTCCTTGCGGACCTGCACGCCGAGGCGATCGGCGCGCTCGCGCAGCAGGGCGAGAACGTCGTCGTCGATCAGTTCGAGCGCAAGGGCCTCGTGCGCGCGGCGCTCGGGCCGCTCGCCTCGCGGCTCACGGAGGTCCCGCGCGCAGAGCGCCATCCGGCCGTCGCCGCGGCCAGCATCCTCGCCCGCCAGGAGTTCCTTCTCGGGCTCGCAGAGCTCTCGGAGGAAGCGGGCGTCGCGCTCCACAAGGGCGCGGGCCCGCCCGTGGACGAGGTCGGCGTGCGACTCGTGCGCGCGCAGGGCGAAGGGGCGCTGCACACCTTCGCGAAGCTGCACTTCAAGAACCTCCAGAAGATCCGCGCGCGGGTCTGACCCACAGGTGTCCGCGTCCGCCCACGGATCCGCCCGCCGGGACCCGCTCCCGCGCACGGTCTACGCCGCGCTCCGCGCCGTCGCGGCCCGCCACGCGGCCCGCAGCGTCGGCGACTCGATCCAGCCGACGCAGCTCGTGCACGAGGCGTGGCTCCGGCTCCAAGAAGCGACCGACTACGCCGCGGCCGACACCGACCATCTGCTCGCGTCCGCGTCGCAGGCGATGCGCTGGCTCGTCGTCGACCACGCCCGGCGCAGGCGGTCGCGGCGGCTCGGGACCTGGGCCGAGAGCGCGCTCGCCGCGCCCGAGCAGGACGCCCGTGACGCCGAGCTGCTCGCCCTCGACGAGGCCCTCGAGCGCCTGTCCCGGACGCACCCGGACGAGGCCGCCGTCGTCGAGCAGCGCTGGTTCGGCGGGCTCTCCGTCGAGGAGACCGCGCGGGTGCTGGACGTCTCCACGGCGACGGTGAAGCGGCGCTGGGCCTTCGCCCGCGCGTGGCTCATCGACGCCCTCCCACAGCGGAACTCCGGGGATTCCTGAGCCCTCCGGGGCGGCCCGTTCGAGGCCCTCGTCGATGACCGACCGAGCCCAAACCCCCTCCGCCGAATCGGCACCGTCCGCGCCGCCCGCCGGCGAAGCGTTCGACCCCCGCGACGCTTTCGAGCGCGCGCTGGAGCTCGAGGAGTCCGAGCGAGAGCGCTTCCTGAACACGCTCCGGACCGTCGAGCCAGCCCTGGCGGCCCGCGTCGAGGCCCTCCTGCGCGCGCACGAAGGCGGTCGCTCGCCCCTCGACGCGCCCCTCGAGTTCGACCCGGCCGAGCTCGGCGAGGAGTCCGCGCCCGTGCACCTCGAGGGCCGCTGCGTCCGCGGCTTCGAGGTCGTGCGCGAGGTCGGCTCGGGCGGGATGGGGACGGTCTACGAGGCGCTCCAGGACCGGCCGCGGCGACGGGTCGCGTTCAAGGTGCTCGCGCGCGACGGCAGCAGCAGCCTCGGCGAGCGCCTCGCCCTCGAGGCGGAGGCGCTCGCGCGGCTCGACCACCCGGCGATCGCGAGCGTCCTCGGCGCGGGCGACGACGAGGTCGGCGGCCGACCGCTCGCCTGGATGGCGGTCGAATTCGTCGACGACGCGCTGCCCATCCACACGTACGCAGAGTCCGTCGGGCTCGGCGTGCACGCGCGGGTGCGGCTCCTCCGCGACGTGGCGCGCGCCGTCGAGCACGCGCACGCGAAGGGCGTGCTGCACCGGGACCTGAAGCCGCAGAACCTGCTCGTCGCGAGCGAGACCGGCGCGCCGAAGGTCATCGACTTCGGGCTCGCGCGCATCACCGAACGCCTCGGTCACGCGGACGCGCGGCGGACGCGGAAGGGCGAGCTGCTCGGCACGCTGGCCTACATGAGCCCCGAGCAGGCGGCCGGCGACAACGAACGCGTCGACGTCCGCACGGACGTTTACGCGCTGGGCGTCGTCCTCTACGAGCTCCTGGCCGGTGCGCTGCCCCACGAGCTGGCCGATCTGACGCTCTTCGACGCGCTCAAGGAGGTCCAGCGCGGGATCCTGCGCGGCCCTCGCTCGGTCGACCCGTCGCTTGACGCGGACCTCGACGGCATCGTGCGGACCGCGGGCGCGGCGGAGCCCTCGGCGCGCTACGCCACGGCGGGTGCGCTCGCCGACGATCTGGACCGCTGGCTCGACGGCCGCCCGGTGCTGGCGCGCCCGCCCAGCTCGCTCCATCGCCTGCGGCTGTTCGCGCGGCGGCGGCGGCCGCTCTTCCTCGGCCTGGTCGCGGGCGGTGCGCTCGGTGCCGCCGGGCTCACGGCCATCGTGTCCCTGTCGGTCGAGAACGCGGCGCGGCTGCGCGAGATCGGCGAGCAGGAGGAGAAGGTCGCGTCGGCGCGCGCCGAGCTCGACGAGGTCGGGGAGATCGTCGGCGCGATCGTCGCGCGCGACGCGCGCAACATCCTCGACGCCGCGGGGGCCGAGTCCGGTACGGACGAGGAGAAGCGCGAGGCCGTTCGCGCCGCGCTCGACGAGCTCGATCGGCTGCGGCCGCTGCTCGACCGCGACCCCGAGAGCGTCCCGGTGCTGGCGCGGACGTACGGTCAGCTGGGCGATATGCGCTGGACGGGGTGGAACATGGACGCGGAAGACGCCGAGACCCTGTGGCGTGCGGGGGTCCGTTCGACCGAGCTCTGGCGCAGCGCGCTGGCGAACGCTCCCGAGTCCCAGGAGTACGAGCGACAGATGCACGCCTCGCTCATCCGCGTGGCGAACGCGGCGCGTCGTTCGAGCCGGACCGAAGAGGGACTCGCCTACGCGGACGAGTGCGTTTCTCTCGCGCGCCGGATGCTCGCGCGGTCGCCGGAGGACACGGCGGCGAACGACGCGCTGATCGAGTCGCTCTTCGCGCGCGGCGATCTGTTCATCCCGCGCCGCTCCGCGCCGCAGGGCCTCGCCGACGGACTCGAGTCCCTCGCGCTGGCCGAGGCGCTCAAGGGCGACACGCCGGAGCGCCGCGTGAAGCGCTTCCAGACGATCGCTTGGGCCCAGCTCCGCCTCGGATTCTGGATCCTGCGCGAGCGCAGCGACGCGCGCGGCGGCGCCGAGGGACACGCGGCGGCGCGCAGGGCCTGGGCCGAGTCCCTGCACGTCGACGGGGCGGACGCGCCGGACCCCGAGCTGCTCTGGACCATCTTCCTCGGCAACGAGATCGCCGCCTTCCAGTCGATCGGAGAGGCGGCCGCGGCGCGCGACGCACTCGATGCGTCGCTCCGCGACCTCGCGCCCGCCGACGGGACGGACGCGGGCGACGCCGGGCTCGTCTTCGCGACCAAGTTCCTCGTCTCGAGCGTGGACGGCGTCGAGGACCCTGTCCGGCGCCAGCGGTGGGAGGCGGCGCTGATCGAGGCCTGGTCGGCGTCCGAGCCCGGCGGCGTGCGCGCGCTCGTGGCCCCGGACGGCGCTCTGGCCGGCGAGATGGCCGAGCGCCCGTTCGCGTCGGCGCTCGTGGCGCGCCTGGCCGGGACGCTCCCCGACGCGGGGGACGACGTCCGCTGAGAAGTTCGCGGGTTCCGTGATCCCCGGCGCGGCGCTCGTTCGGGGGGGAGGGTGGAGCGCGAGCGCGCGCTCGACAGTCCACGACCCTTCGCCCCCGAACCGACATGAACCCCACCCTCAACCTCGTCGCCGCCGCCGCGGTCGGAGCCCTCTCCAGCGCGATCGTGGCCGTCTCGCTCCGCCCCGAGCCCGCCGCGCCGGCGCCCGTCCGCGCGGCCGATGGCGCCGCGCTGCGCGAGCTCCAGGCCGAGGTCGAGGCGCTCGCCGAGAACGTCCGCCTCGCGGCGCCGGCCGTGTCCGATCGCGCTCCGGCAGAGGCGGCCTCCGGCGCCTCTTCGGCCGACCTGCGCGCGCTCGTCGCCGAACTGGTCCGGCCCGAGGCGCTGGCCGACAGCGGCGAGCTCCAGGAGGTCGAGGACGCGGCGGACACGGTCGACGTCGCGGCCGTCGACCGCATCAACGCCATCCTCGAGTCCGGGATCGACGGGGCCGAGGCGTTCGAGCTCTGGCGCGAGGCCCACGCCGCCGGTCAGCTCCACGCGGTGCTCGCGGCCCTCGAGGAGCGCCACGCCGCGGAGCCGCCCTCGGCGCAGAACTGCTTCGATCGGGCGCGCGCGTACTACGCGGCCGCCGGCGTCCACCCGAACAACAACGACGGCAACTGGTGGGTGGACTCGAACGACGCGTACTCGGACGCACTCGAGCTCGATCCCGAGCACTGGGACGCGCGCTTCCAGAAGGCCAAGAACATGTCCTTCTGGCCGACCGCGTACGGCGGCCAGGCCGAGGCCATTCGCCATTTCGAAGTCCTGGTGGAGCAGCAGTCGAAGCGCGCCGCGCGCCCGGAGTTCGCCGAGACCTACTGGCGCCTCGGGAACCTCTACGACCAGCAGGGTCGACCGGACCGCGCGCGCCGAGCCTGGGAGTCCGGCCTCGCGCTCTTCCCCGAGGACGGCCGCATCCGCGGGAAGCTGTCGTCGCTGCGCTGACCGCCGGGCGCGGCGCGGGCACAATGGGGGCCGATGCGCCCCGTTCCCCCTAGCGATCGAAGGCCCCTGGCCGCGAGGCGCCCGGTCGCGCCGCTCTGGCAGCGACCCGGTGTTCCCGAGGACCGCGGCTGAGCGGCGCGATGGGTCCGATCCTCGCCGTCGTCCTCGCGATCGCCGTGTACGGCCTCGCGGAGTCGCTCCTCGACTCGGGGGAGTGGAGCGCGCCGCTCGTGAGCCCGCTCGGGGCCCTCGGTCTCGTCGCGCTGCCGTACGCCCTGGGGGCCCTCGCGCGGGCCTCGGCGCTCGCCGGCCGCTTCGGCCGCGCGCGGCGCCTGCTGCTCCTCACCGAGAGCAGCGGCTGGACGTCGTTCGGGGTCGCGGTCCTGGTGTTCGGCTGGGCGCGCTTCGTCGACGGCGAGGGGCTCTCGAGCGGTCTGCCCGACGCGCGTCTGTTCGCGGTCTTCGCGCCCTTCTTCGGCTACCAGGTCGCGGCCATCCACGCGACGGTGCGCGCGCAGGGCGGGACGCCCCGGACGCGGCGCCACCTGTTCGGCTTCCAGCTCCGCATGTTCGTGGCGAGCGTCGTGCCGCTCGCCGCGTTCCTCGGCGCCTCGGCCCTCGTGGCCGAGTCCGACTGGCTGCGCGTCCAGATCGAGCACGTCGGCATGGCCGGCGCCGTCTTCACCGTGCTCTTCGTGTCGTTCGTCGCCTGGATGTTCCCGACGATCCTCGGCTGGGCGTGGGACACGGCGCCGTTCCCGGACGGCCCGCGGCGCGAGGCCCTCGACGTGATCGCGGAGCGCGCGCGCTTCACGCCCCGCGCCGTGCGCGTGTGGCGTACGGGTGACCTGCTCGCGAACGCGACGATCATCGGGATCGGCGCCCGGCAGCGCGTCGTCCTGTTCAGCGACCAGCTCCTCGCGATGCTCAACGTCCGCGAGCTGTGCGCCGTCTACGCGCACGAGATCGGGCACGCGCGTCGCGGCCACGTCGGGCTCTTCCTCGCGTTCTCGCTCGGGTGGGTGCTCCTGGCCGACGTCGCGGTGCAGGCGCTGCTCGACGGCCCCGGACTGCTCTGGGCGAGCGCGGTGGGCCTCGTCGCCGTCGCCCTCTGGATCGCGCTCTTCGGCTGGGTGTCGCGCCGCGCCGAGCTCGACGCGGACCTCTTCGCGCTCGAGACGTGCCGCGACCTGCCCGCGCTCGTGAGCGCGCTGCAGAGGGTCGGAGGCGACGAGCCGACGCGCGGCGGCTGGCGCCACTTCAGCGTCCGCCGTCGCATCGAATTCCTCGCGCGCGCCGCGGGCGACGAGGAGTTCGTGCGGCGCTTCAAGGGGCAGCTCGTGCGCTACGGACGGATCGCGGCCGCGCTCTGCGTCGCCGGCGTGGCGCTCGAGTTCTGGATGCTGGCGCGCGACCTGCCGCGGGACCGCACGGTGGCGTCGCTCGCGCGCGGACAGTTCGACCGCGCGGCGCGCCTCGCGGACGGACTCGGCGACGCTTCACCCGACGTCGCGCGCATGGTGGCGCTCGCTGCGACCTTCGACGACGCGAGCCTCGCAGGCGTCGGCGCCGAGCTCGAGCAGCGTCTGCGCGGCGCCGCCGATCTCGACGAAGCGCTCGCCGTGGCGCGGATCGCCGAGCTGCGCGGGGCGGACGGTGCGGCCACCGCGGCAGCGTCGCTCGCAGACCTCGTCGGCGGGGACCGGGCGTCGGCGCTCCGGCGCGCAGGAGCGCTCGGCGGCGCGCTCGGGGAAGCGCTCCGCGCGCGCATTCAGATCGCGTCCGAGAGCTCGGAGGACGCGCGCGAGGCCCGTCAGGAGTAGCGCAGCCCGTTCTTGCGCGTGTGCGTGAGCGGGTCGCCCTCGCGCTGGCGCGAGCCCTCCTCGACGACTCCGAAGACGACGACGTGATCGCCGGCGCGGTGCTCGCCCGCCAGCCTGCAGTCGAGCCACGCGAGCGCGTCCGTCAGCACGCACGCTCCGCGCTCGGTCGCGGTCGAAGCGACGTCGTCGAAGGGCGAGCCGTCCTCGGGGCCCTTGAAGAACGGCTTCATGAGTCCCTTGTCGTCCTCGCCGAGGACGGACACGCCGAAGCGTCCGGCGGCGCGAACGGCTTCGAGGTGGTCGCGCTCGGTCGAGATGGCGACGGCGACGGTCGGCGGGTCGAACGAGACCTGCTGCACGAAGGACGCGAGGAAGCCCATCGGGGCCCCGCGCTCCTGCTGAACCGTGACGATGAACAGCCCGCTCGGGACCCGGCCGAGGGCCGCCCCGATGCCTTCTTCGTGCGCGTCGTTGGACATGGCGGCGGACATGATGGCGGGCCGCGCGGCGCCGCGCCCGCGATTCGGCCGGGAGCGCGGTTGCTCGGCCCGCCGCCCGCACGGACAATCGGCCGCGATGGCCGATCCGGCGGACGACAGCAGTGAGCCCCTCGAGGTGTTCGAGTGGGCGCCCGCGACCGCGGGCCTCCACTTCGAGGGTGCCCGCATCGGGGGTGAGCCGGTCGACGGCGCCCGGGTCCTCGAGACGCTCGAGGGCCGCGTGGCGGGCCTCGCCGACGACCGCGGCGTCACGGCGGCGGATCTCGTCCGGAAGGTCGCCCGCGAGACGCACGGCTGGCTCGTCGGGCCCGATGCGCCGGACGTCGGGATCGAGGGCGCGCTCGACGACGAGCTCCGCACGCTGATCGAGGCCCACAGCTGGCGCGTACCGTTCGCGCGCTTCGTGGCCGCCCTCCATGGGGCAGCCCTCCAAGGGGCGGACGGGCCGAGCGCGCCGCAGTACGCGCGCCGCGAGGCGATGGCGGCCGAGTGTGCGCGCTGGTTCGAGGACGGGGCCGAGGCCGGAGCGTCCGCGTCGCACGATGCGGCCGAGGAGCCGCGCCTCGGATCGAAAGAACGCTGCGCCGACCCGCTCCTCACCGGGCCGCTCGCCGTGACCCGCGGCGAGGTCGTGCTCGTGCACGGCTGGTCCGAGACCGTCGCGCGCGGGCTCGAGCTCGCGCGCGCCCGCGGCCTCGAGCCCGCGGCGATCGTGTCCGAGGGCGGCGCGGACCTCGGCGGGCGCCGCCTTGCGCGCCGCCTCAGCGCCGGCGGGATGGACGTCTCGTTCGTCTACGACGCGGCGCTCGTGTCCGCGCTCGAGCGGGCCGACCGCGTCTGGATCGGCTCGGACGCGATCGGCGCGCACGCCTTCGTGGCCCGGATGGGCACGCGCGCGCTCGTCGAGCGCGCGTCCCAGCTCGGCGTCGACGTCGCCGTCCTCGCGACCTCGGACAAGTTCACGCACGAGGCCCGTCCGGCGCTGCCCCGGTGGGCCGCCGACGAGCCGTGGCACCTCTGGGAGGGCGCCCCCGCCTCCGTGACCGTCGAGTCCCAGGCGTTCGAGCTCGTCCCGCTCGACCTGGTGCGTGCGTTCGCGACCGAGCGCGGCCTCTGGAGCGCCGCCGACGTGCGCGCCCGCGCGGCGGCCCCCGCCGAATCGGCTGCGGCCCCGGTGACCGGATGAGCGGCGGGCAGGCGCGGAGTTCTTCGGCGCGTCCGGCGCTGGTGCTCGTCTGCGCGGCCCTCGTCGCCCCTCGACTGGCGCAGGCCTGGAAGGCCGACGCTCCTCGGGCCGTCGCCGACGCCCAGGAAGCGCCGCTCGCACCCGCGGGCCTCTCCCGCACGGCCGCCGAGGAACTCGCGAAGGAGCTCTGGGTCGCGCGCGCCGCCGAGCTCGCGGCCGAGCTGCAGGACGAGGACGAGGCGGAGGCGTTCGAGCTCGACGGGCGCCGGCTGCGCGTGAAGGAGCTCCGCTCGGGCAGCGCTGCGTTCGGCGCGCGGAGCCTTTGGATCTCGCTGCACGGCGGCGGACGCGCCGGCAAGTCGGTCAACGACGGCCAGTGGGAGAACCAGCTGCGGATGTACCGCCCGCCCGAGGGCATCTACGTCGCGCCGCGCGCGCCGACGGACACGTGGGACCTCTGGCACCAGGGCCACGTCGACGGACTCCTCGACCGGCTGATCGCGAGCTACGTCGTGCGCCACGGGGTCGACCCCGACCGCGTGTACCTTCTCGGCTACTCGGCCGGCGGCGACGGCGTCTACCAGCTCGGTCCCCGCATGGCCGACCGCTTTGCCGCAGCGGCGATGATGGCGGGCCATCCGAACGACGCGCGTCCGGACGGGCTGCGCAACCTTCCGTTCGCGCTGTTCGTCGGCGCCGAGGACAAGGCCTACGGACGCGACGAGGAGGCCCGCTCCTGGTCGAAGCGCCTCGTGGCCCTGCGTGCCGCGGACGCGGACGGCTACGAGCACCTCGCGCGGATCCTGCCGGGCAAGGGTCACTGGATGGACGGCGAGGACCGGGCGGCCCTGCCCTGGATGGAGCGTTTCACGCGCCGCGCGTGGCCGAAACGCGTCGTCTGGGTGCAGGACGACGTGACGCACCGGCGGTTCTACTGGGTCGCGGTCGAGGGGGGCTCCCTCGGTGCGCGCGTGGCCGTCGAGGTCGACGGCCAGACCCTGCGCGTGACCGAGGCGCGTGGGGTCGAGCGGATCCGCCTCAGGCTCTCCGACGCGCTCCTCGACCTGGACCGCCCGATCCGCGCGGAGTGGGCCGGCGAGACCCTTTTCGAGGGGGTCTGCCCGCGGACGCGGGAGGCGGTCGAGCGCTCGCTCCGGGAGCGCGCGGACCCCTCCTCGATCGCCACCGCCGAGCTCGTGCTCGAGGCCCCCGGGGACTGAGGGCGGCGAGCCCTCGAAACCCCGCCCAAACGGGCCGAATCAGGCCCTGGAAGGCCGTCTCCGCGCTTTCTCCCGCGTCCCTCGCGTGCGATAATTTGCGCCCTCGCGCGGCCGCGCTCTCTCCCCCCTGCGGCGGCCCGAAAGAGCGCTCCGCAGCCCCCCCGATCCCGCGGTTCCCGTCCCGCCCAGTGCGTCGCTCCGTTCCGGCCCCGAAGGCCGGTCGCGACGTCCGGCCGGCGCCGGGCACTCGACCCCTCGAACCCGCGTCGAGGTGCTGCGCGAGAACCCCTCCATCGATCCTCGACGAATATGACCGACGCCCTCGATCCCGAGGCCACGGGCCAGCCCCAGGGCAACACGACTCCGCGCGCGATCGAGCGCGAGATGAAGGAGTCGTACCTCACGTACGCGCTGTCGGTGATCCACAGCCGCGCGCTCCCGGACGTGCGCGACGGACTCAAGCCCTCGCAGCGGCGGATCCTCGTCGCGATGAACGACCTGAACCTCTCGCCGCGCGCGAAGTACAGGAAGTGCGCGAAGGTCGCGGGTGACACGTCCGGCAACTACCACCCGCACGGGGAGTCGGTCATCTACCCGACGCTCGTGCGCATGGCGCAGGAGTTCTCGCTGCGCTACCCGCTCGTCGACGGGCAGGGCAACTTCGGTTCGATCGACGGCGACCCGCCGGCGGCGATGCGCTACACGGAGGCGCGCATGGCCGGCATCACCACCGAGATCCTCGCGGACCTCGACAAGGAGACGGTCGACCTCGAGCCGAACTACGACGAGACGCGCATGCAGCCGACCGTGCTGCCGTCGCGCTTCCCGAACCTCCTGTGCAACGGTTCGGACGGGATCGCGGTCGGAATGGCGACGAGCCTCCCGCCGCACAACCTGCGCGAGATCGCGCGCGGCCTCGTTGCGCTGCTCGACGACCCCTCGCTCGAGGACGCGGAGCTCCTGAAGCTCGTGCCGGGTCCGGACTTTCCGACCGGCGGCGTGATCATGGGCCGCAGCGGCATCTACCAGGCCTACACGACGGGCCGCGGGCTGATCCGCGTGCGGGCGCGGTACCACATCGAGGAGGAGAAGAACCGCACCGAGATCATCTTCACGGAGATCCCGTACCAGACGAAGAAGGCCGGCGACACGGGCATCATCGCCAAGATCGTCCAGGTCGTGAAGGACGGACGGATCACGGGGATCACGGACGTCACCGACTACTCGAGCCGCGACGGCATGCGGCTCGCCGTGCGCGTGCGCAAGGGCGAGGACCCGCACGTCGTCCTCAACCAGCTCTGGAAGTTCACGCCTCTTCAGAGCACGTACTCGATCATCAACCTGGCGATCGACCGCCGCCAGCCGCGCACGCTCACGCTGCGCGCGCTGATGGAGGCGTGGCTGACGCACCGCCGCGACGTCATCCGGCGCCGGACGCAGTACCTCCTGCGCAAGGCCGAAGAGCGCAAGCACATCGTCGACGGCCTGCGCATCGCCGTCGACAACATCGACCGGGTGATCGAGATCATCCGCGCGTCGGCCGACCGCGATTCCGCGAAGAAGGCGCTCGCAGCCGAGTTCGGGCTGTCCGACCGCCAGAGCCAGGCGATCGTCGACATGCGCCTCGGCTCGCTGACCGGGCTCGAGCGCGACAAGCTGCAGGCCGAGTTCGACGAGCTCGTGGCGCGCATCGCCGACCTGCGCGACATCCTCGACCGCGCCGAGCGCGTCACCGCGATCATCCGCGACGACATCACCGAGATCGCCGAGAAGTTCGGCGACGAGCGCCGCACGGAGATCTCCATGGAGGAGGTCGACGGTTCGGTCGACATCGCGGACCTGATCACCGAGGACCTGACCGTCGTGACGAAGACGCGCGACGGCTACGTCAAGCGCGTGCCCCTCGACACGTTCCGCGCACAGGGACGGGGCGGCCGCGGGATCCGCGGCTCGGAGGCGAAGGAGGGCGACGTCCTCGAGGCGCTCTTCGTCACCTCGACCCACGACTACCTGCTGTTCTTCTCGAACATGGGGCAGGTGTTCTGGAAGAAGGGGTACGAGATCCCCGAGGCCGGCCGCAACTCCAAGGGCCGCTCGATCCAGAACCTGCTGCAGCTCCGCGACGGCGAGCGCATCCAGGAAATGCTCCGGGTGCCCGAGTTCGACGCGGAGAGCTTCATCGTCTTCGGCACGAAGAAGGGCATCGTCAAGAAGACGCTGCTCGAGGCGTACTCGCGGCCCAAGCGCGGAGGCATCCGCGCGATCCTCGTGGACGAGGACGACGAGGTCGTCTCGGTGCGCCTCGCGAAGCCGGGCGCGACGGTCATGATGAGCACTGCGGCAGGCAAGGCGATCCGCTTCGACGAGGCGGGCGTGCGTTCGATGGGACGCACCTCGCGCGGTGTCCGCGGCGTCAAGCTGGCCGAGGGCGACGAGGTCGTGGGCATGGTCGTGGCCGAGCCGGACGCGTTCCTGCTCACGACGACCGTCAACGGCTACGGCAAGCGCACGCCGATGGAGGACTACCCCATCAAGGGCCGCGGCGGTCAGGGCGTGCTCGACATCAAGACGACGGCGCGCAACGGCGAGGTCGTCCGGGCGAAGTTCTGCCGCGCTGACGACGACGTCATGTTCATCACCGAGTCGGGGATGATCGTGCGGACGCCGATCGCGGAGATCTCCTCGTACGGCCGCAACACGCAGGGCGTACGCCTCGTGAACCTCAAGGACGGGGATTCGGTCGTGTCGGTCGAGATCGTCCGCGGCGAGGACATGGCGCGCTTCGCGGAAGAGGAGGGCGCCGAGGCCGAAGGCAACGCGCCCGCCGAAGGGGCCGACCCGGAGGCCGGTACGGACGACGCGCCGGACCCGGGCGGCGTGGAAAACGACGGACCGACGGACGAGGAGGAGTGACGATGGCACTCGAGACTCAGATCCAGGACGACATGAAGACCGCGATGCGGGCGGGCGACGCGCTCAAGCGCGACACGCTTCGCATGCTCATCGCGGCGATGAAGAACGAGCGCATCGCGGTCGGCGCGGACCTCTCCGAGGACCAGGCGCAGGCCGTGATCCGGCGCGGCGTGAAGTCGCGGAAGGACAGCGCGCAGCAGTACCGCGACGCGGGACGCCCGGAGCTGGCGGACAAGGAGGACGCAGAGATCGCGATCCTCGAGGTCTACCTGCCGCAGATGCTGGACGAGGCGGCGACCGAAGCGGCCGTGAAAGCGGCGATCGACGAGACCGGCGCCACGGAGAAGTGCGACCTCGGCAAGGTCATGAAGGCCGTCATGGCGGCCCACAAGGGCGTCGTGGACGGAAAGCTCGTGAACCAGATCGCGGGGCGGCTCCTGGGCTGAGCCCCCCTGTGTCCCTCCGGCCCGCGCGTCCGCGGCCGCCGCCGCGGCCCCCGACGCCGCTGCGTCCCATCGAGGGCCCGCCCGTGTTCGTCACGGGGCGGGCCCTCGCCCGTTCCACCGCCCGCTCGCCCGTGGCGAGACGGTCGATGTTTTGGTCTCGTTTCCGACGGCCGGGATTCCTCGACTGCCCGCCGATCTTCGCCGAAGCTCTCCGGGCGAGCCCGCGCGCCACTCCGGCGCGTCGCTCCACCCTCCAACACGCTCGAACCATGAAACCCCTCACGCTCACCGCCGTCGCGCTCTGCGCGGGCGCGCTCGGAGCCTGGACCCCCTCCGCGGGGGCCGCGCTGCCCGAGCCCGTCCGCGCAACGAACGCGGCCGCGGACACCTTCGACTCCGTCCTGGCGGAGTACGACAAGGCCGTCGCGACGCACGCGAAGGCGATGGAGGAGGCCGACCGCGAGACGCGGCGCGCGCTCCGGAAGAACAAGCCGATCAACGACTTCTGGCCCCGGTTCTCGGAGCTCGCGTCGGCGAACGACGGCCGCTCGCTGCTCTGGCTCGCGCAGAACGTGCGCCAGTACCGTGCGATCAAGTCGTCGCAGCGCAAGGCGGCGCTGGCGCCGATCATCGGCGCCCTCGTCGAGCACCACAGCGGAGCGAAGTGGTTCGAGGACGTCTTCGGCGTGCTGCAGTTGCACCGCTCGACGCTCGGGCTCGAGGCGACGCGCGGGTACCTCGACGCCGCGATCGCCAAGGTCGAGTCGCCGAACGTGAAGGCGGCCGGGCTCTTCACCGGCTACCAGATCTTCCTCAAGGAGGACCCGAAGACGTCGAAGGCCTACGGCGACGCGCTCGCCGCCGCCGCGCCCGGCGGGTACTGGGGGACGCGCTACCGCTCGACGAAGGGCGCCGTCTCCCTCGAGGTCGGCAAGCTCGCTCCGGATTTCGCCGGACGCACGATCGACGGCAAGGAGCTCGCGCTCTCGGACTACCGCGGACAGGTCGTACTGATCGACTTCTTCGGCTTCTGGTGACCGCCGTGTGTCGGAGGTATGCCCCACCTCCGGTCGCTCGTTGAGCGACACAAGGACGACCCGTTCACCATCCTCGGCGTGAACACGAACGACGCGCCCGACGTCTACCGCGACGGCCTCGACGAGCACGAGGTGAGCTGGCCCGCCATCTACCAGGGCAAGGACTCGTTCATCGCGCGCCTCTACGGCGTGTCGGGTTACCCGACCTACGTGCTCGTGGACGCCGACGGCAAGATCGTCAGCGTCGGGCACAACGGCCGCCTCGACAAGAAGATCGCCACGCTCGTCGCGGACGCGAAGTCCCGCAAGGGCGGCGGCAAGAAGGAGCCGGGCTCGAAGGAGGGTGTCGGCGCCGGTCTCTGATCGAGCATTCGACGTCCCGGTTCTGGCCGGGAAACCGCTTGGCCCCCGCGCGCTGCGACGCAGCGCGCGGGGGCCGCTGCGTTCGGGCACGTGGATTCCCCCATGTCCACGGCGTTGGAACCCGTCGTGTGCGCAGCCCGTCTAGCCTGCTGAGATGCTCCAGCTCCTCCCGCTCCTCCTCGTCGCCGCGCCGTTCCAGTCGGACGCGGCGCCCGCGCCCGAACGCACGCCCGTCGCCGCGCTCCCCGAGGGCCACGTCCATCCGGTCGAGCACCTCGTGCGCATCGAGGGCGAGCGGGCGACGTCGCTGCTGCGCCTCCAGCAGCTCGACCTCGACGTGCTTCGGTCGGAGTACACGCGCGGGTACGTCGAAGCGATCGTGACGGACGAGGAGATCCGCGCGGTCGAGGAGCTCGGGCTCGACGTGGAGATGGTCACGCGCGATCTCGCCGCGTTCTACGCGCGCAGGCTCGCGTCCGAGGACCCGGCGGCTGTCGCGCGCAGCCGAGGGTCCATCGGTCAGTGGCTGACCCCCGCCTTCGGCTCCGGGTCGGTCGGCGGCTACTACTCGTTCGCCGAGATCGTCTCCGTCCTCGACCAGTTCCGCGCGACGTACCCGAACCTCGTCGCGCCCAAGATGTCGATCGGAACGACGATCCAGGGCCGCGACATCTGGATGATCCGCGTGTCGGACAACCCGACGGTGGACGAGAACGAGCCCGAGATGCGGATCGACGCGATGCACCACGCGCGCGAGCCCCAGGGCATGCAGACGACTCTGTACTTCGTGTCGTGGCTCCTCGAGTCCTACGGCACGGATCCGCTCGCGACGTACATCCTCGAGGAGCGCGAGCTGTACGTCATCCCGTGCGTGAATCCGGACGGCTACGAGTACAACCGCAGCATCGCACCCGGCGGCGGCGGGCTCTGGCGCAAGAACCGTCGCAACAACGGCAACGGCACGTTCGGCGTCGATCTCAACCGCAACTACCCGTTCCAGTGGGGCGGTGCGGGCTCGAGCGGCAACACCGACTCCGAGATCTACCGCGGGCCCAGCCCGAGCTCCGAGCCCGAGACGACGGACATGATCCAGTTCATCGACTCGCGCTCGTTCCAGACCTCGCTCACCGTCCACACGTTCGGCGATCTGTGGCTCGCGCCGTGGGGCTACATCGCACAGTTCCCGCCGGACTGGGACGAGCTGCAGGAGCTCGGCGACCTCGCCGTCGAGCTCAGCGGCTACCCCAACGGGCCCGCCGGGATCCTCCTCGGCGTTGCCGCCGGCGCCACGGACGACTACGACTACGGCGCGCAGGACATCTACTCCTGGACGCCCGAGATCGGCAACAGCTCGGACGGCTTCTGGCCGCTGCAGAGCCGCATCGTTCCGCTGGCCGAGAACAACCGCATCGCGTTCGCGCGCACGGCGCTCGGCGCGGGCGCGTGGCTGCGGCCCGAGTCGGCGCTCGTCGCGGACGCCGGCGACGGGGACGGGTCGTTCGAGGCCGGCGAGGACGTGTCGCTCACGCTCCTCGTGCGAAACTCCGGCCGTGGGACCGCGGCGGCGGGCACGATCTCGCTGACGACGACGAGCCCCGACGCGGTCGTCGTCGACGCGCTCTCGACCGTGGACGCGCCGTCGTTCACCACCGGACAGAACCAGTCCCCGCTGACGCTGCGCATCGCCGCGGGCACGCCGGCCGGGACCGTCGTGCCGTACCGGCTCACCGTCACGGACGGGCCGCTCGAGCAGTCGCTCGACGGCACGCTCGTCGTGGGCGAGATCGTGATCGCGGACTTCGACTTCGAGGCCGCGGGGGACGAGGGCTGGGCCGTCGGCGCTCCCAACGACGCGTCGACGGGGAACTGGGTTCGCGTCGACCCGGTCGGGACGCAGGCGCAGCCGGAGAACGACAACACGCCGGGCGCCGGCGTGCGCTGCTGGGTGACAGGGCAGGGGGCGGTCGGCGGTGGCCTCGGCGCGAACGACGTCGACGGTGGCAGCACCACGCTCGTCTCGCCGGTCTTCGACCTCTCCACCGCGACGGCCGCGACGGTGTCGTACGCGCGCTGGTACTCGAACGACGCCGGAGCCGGACCGAGCGCGGACGTGTTCGAGGTCGACGTGTCGAACGACGAAGGCGCGACGTGGACGAGCGCGGAGACCGTCGGTCCGACGGGCGCGTCGGGTGGCTGGGAGGACGCGTCGATCGACCTCGGCGCGCTGCTGGCGCTGACGGACGCGATGCGCGTGCGCTTCGTCGCGAGCGACCTCGGCGCAGGTTCGATCGTGGAGGCCGCGGTCGACGACGTGCGGGTCGCCGCGATCGTCGACGCGGGCTGCCCCGCGCCGAAGATCTACTGCGTCGGCGAGCCGAACGCGGTTGGTCCCGGCGCGTCGATCGTCGCGTTCGGCTCGCAGGACACTCTGAACGACGACCTCACGCTGAGTGCGTCCGGCGTGCTGCCGAGCAACTTCGGGCTCTTCTTCCACGGCCAGGGCCGGATCGACTCGCCGCTGGGCAACGGGCGCTTCTGCGTCGGCGGGAGCGTCGTGCGGATGCCGATCGTGCAGGCGGACGGGCTGGGCTTCGCGACTTACGCGGTGGACTTCGCGGCCGATGCGCCGTTCATCGACAACGGCGAGACGTGGAGCTTCCAGTACTGGTACCGGGACGTCGGGGGCGACGGATACAACTTCTCCGACGCGGTCGAAGTCACGTTCTGCGCGGACTGAGTTCCCGTGCGGACGGATGGCCCATTGCGGACGGAGGTCCGGCGCCGGAGGCCCCGCGCGGAGTCGACAGGAACGGGACAGGAGCTCCTCGTGGCGCCCTCCGCAGCGGAGGATCGCGGACGAGTCCGCGCCCCGAAAACGCCTCGGAACCCGGGATCGGTGAGGGACGCGTAGGATCGATCGAGCGGCAGCGGCGCAGCGCCGGCATGTCGTCCTCTCCCGCGATCCCCTCGCTCCGACGACCGAACCCATGGATTCCGCCCGTCCCTCCGCGCTCACGCCCTTCGCCCTCCTCGCCCTCCTCGCCCTCGGCTCGGTCGCGTCCGCCCAGGCAACCTTCACGGTCGTCGGCCCCGGCCGGGCGGCGGACGTCTCGCCCGACGGCGCATTCGTCGTCGGCACCGACGCGGGCGGGGCGTTCCTGTGGAGCGCGTCCGGGCTCGTCTCCCTCGGCCAGGACGTCGCCGTCGCCGTGTCCGACGACGGCGCGGTCGTCTTCGGGAACATGACCGACGCCAGCGGCGATTCGTTCGCCGGGCGCTGGACCGCCGGTACGGGCTGGGTGCCCGTCGGCGAACTCTCGGGGAACTCGGGCTCCAGCGTCTCGAGCGGCTACGACATGTCTGGCGACGGCGACACGGCCACGGGGCTCGGCTGGAACAGCGCGTCCGACGGCGCCGCGTTCCTCTACCAGAGCGGTTCGACGACGCCGCTCCCGCAGGTGGGCTCGGGCTCGCACCGCGGCAACGCGGTCTCGGGCGACGGTCGCGTGATCGGGGGCTGGGACGAGGGTCCGACCGGCGCGCGGCTCGCGACTCTCTGGGACGCGTCGCTCGCGCAGACCTTCCCCTTCGTCGACGCAGCGGTGAACCCGGACGGCGTCGGCGAGGTCTCGGCGCTGTCGACCGACGGTACGTGGGCCGCGAGATTCGCGAGTCCGAACACCGGCCGGACGCAGGGCGCGATCTGGAGCGCGGCGACCGGGACCGTCTACCTCGGCGAGGGGCCGCCCACCGGCAGCTTCTTCGACCGCGGCTTCGCGCTGGGCGTGACGGACGACGGAGGCGTCGCGGTCGGCGCGTGGGGAGCGCCGCCGTTCAATCTCTCCGGCACGATCTGGACGCCGGGCGGCGGCCTGGTGCTCTTCGACGACTTCCTCGCGGCGAACGGCGCGACGGGCGCGGCCGGATGGGACGTGCTCTCGGTCGACGCCATCACGCCTGACGGCAGCACGCTCGTCGGAACCGCGGCGCCCGCTGGCCAGCCGTTCCCGGCGAGCTGGTTCATCGCCACCGTCGATACGTCCCTCGGAACGAACTACTGCACGGCGGTTCCGAACAGCACCGGGCTCGCGGGCGTGATGTCGGCGATGGGGTCGGACGCCGTCGCGGCGAACAACGTCGAGCTGCGTGCGTCGAGCCTCCCGCAGGGGCAGTTCGGGATCTTCGTGGTGTCGATGACGCAGGGCCTGACCACGAACATCCCGAACAACGTGGGCAACCTCTGCCTCGGTGGGACGATCGGGCGCTACCAGGACCTGTCGCAGATCTTCTCGACGGGTGCGTCGGGCTCCGGAACGCTCGCGATCGATCTCGCCGCGGTCCCGATGGGGCCGGTGCTCGTCGCGACGATGCCCGGCGACACGCTGAACTTCCAGGCGTGGCACCGCGACGTCGTCGGTGGCGCGGCGACGTCCAACTTCACGGACGGGCTCGAGATCCTCTTCGATTGAGGTCGAGTGCGCGGCGCGCTCGCCGACAGCGGGTCGCGCCGCGGGCGGGCGACGCTCAGCGCAGCCGGAGCTCGAGTGCGCCCGTGAGGAACGGGCTGCCGTCGAGGCGGTAGGCGACCTGCACGAAGTAGGTGGCGCCGGCGAGCACGGTGGACGCTTCGGTCGAGTTGGCGGGGCGGAGCGAGAGGAACGCGGCGCCGCTCGTACCTGCGACGGCGATCTCGTCCAGCACGACGGTCGAGCCGCTGTCGAGGCAGCGCGCGCCCGCGACGAGCGTCGCAGGGAGGGATGCGGAGCGCGCGACTGCGGCGATCGCCGGTGTGCCGGGCGGCAGGCCCGAGACCTGCACGAAGAGCGCGCCGTCCTCCGGGTCCGCCGAGCCGAGCACCGCGATCCGGCCCGCGGACGCGTCGTTCGTGGAGGCACCGCGGCAGACCGCCCGCGCGCCGATGCGCCCGTCGTGCTCGTCCGGCACCGCGCCGAGGCCGCGGTCGAAGAACCCGATCTTGCGACCGCTGCCGAAGAAGGCGCCGCCGACGGACGACGTGAAGGCGGTCTCGGGGTCGTGCAGAGCGAGCCCCGTCCCGAGCGACACGAGGATGGACCCCGAGAGGGTCTCCGAGACGCCGGCCTCGAAGGGCCCGACGTCGATCTCGCGCAGGAACGTGCCTTCGACCGTGAACTCGTAGACCCGCACGTCGCCGCTGACGAGGACCGTCGCCTCGCCGTTCGGCGCGCGACCGGGGCTCAGCTGCTCGGGGTGGGAGAAGATCCCGAACGGCGTCGGAATCGTCGGTCCGGCGAAGTTGCCGACGAACGATCCGTCGGCGGCGTAGCGCACCACGCGGAACGCGGCCCGGCGCGCGACGAGCATCGACCCGTCCTCCAGGTGGAGCACGTCGTGCGCGCCCACGATCGGGAGTTCGCCGAGCGGGACGCCGCTGCCGCTGCGGACGCCGATCGCGTCGTCGCGCGCGACGAAGACGCGCCCGCGCCAGGCCTCCAGGCCGCGCACGATCGCGCCCGTGTCGAACGACCCGAGGAATGCCCGCGTCGGGATGTCGTAGCGGTAGACCCAGCGTCCGGCCGCGATCCAGACTTCGTCGCCGACCCGCTCGACGTCGGCCAGTCCGTTCGGGCTCGGCGCGGGCGAGGCCGTGGCCGCGACGTCGAGGAACGCACCGTCCACCAGCACGCCCGCGGTGGCGTCCACGAGCGCGACGCGCGCAGAGGGGCTCCCGTGGGGAACGAGAAGCCGCTGAGCGCCGGCATGCGCCACCAGGAGGAGCGACGCGCACGCGAACGCGAGGGGGCGGGCAGACATGGCGACGTGCCAGTGTCCGCCCGCCCCACGCTGCGATCCACCGTCCGCGGGCGTCTTCCCGAAGATCGCATGAGGGATCCCACATGTCGGCCCCGGGCGGGGTGGGCTGCGCGCGCGACGCCCTCGGCGCTCGGCGCCTCGGTCGGAGGGGGCCCGCTCATCGCCCTCCGCCCGCAAAGCCGCCCGCGCCCGGCGTTTGCGAGCGCTACGTTCAGCGTCCGCGGACGCTCCGCACCCCGCCGCTCGGCCGCGGGGGGGCCACTCCGCTAACGTCTCGGGCCCGCCGCTCCGCGCGCGGGTCCGGCGCCCGGCAACGCGCGCCGGTGGACCCCCGACGATGGACGCACCGAAGGCCCCCCGCGCACGCCACGAGCGGCTCGGCCGGCGCACGGCTCTGATCTCCTCGCTGACGCTCGTCAGCCGCGTGCTCGGCTACGCGCGGGAGGTCCTCTCCGCCGCGCTCTTCGGCGACCGCTCGGGCATCTACGACGCCTTCATCACGGCGTGGCGCGTCCCGAACCTGTTCCGCCGGTTCCTGGGCGAAGGCGCGCTCTCCACGAGCTTCCAGACCGCGCTGACCGCGACGGACGCGGACCACGGGGACGCCGTGGGAGCCCGGCTCTTCTGGTCGACGCTTCGGACGCTGCTCGCGCTCCTCGGCGCGCTCACGCTCCTCGTGATCGGCGCCGTGGGGCTCATGCCCGACCGGATGCCCGTCACCGGCTGGGCGTGGCTCGGCGCCGATCCGGGCGCGGTGCGTGACCTGACGGTGCGCGTCATGCCCTACGTCATGTTCGTTTGTGTGTCCGCGCTCTTCACGGGCGCGCTGCACGTGCGCGGTCGCTTCGGGCCTCCCGCGATCGCACCCGCCGCCATGAACGTCGTTTGGATCGCGACCCTGCTCGTGATCCTCTGGCGCTTCGGCGTGCATGGCCCCTCGCCCGCGGCGCTCGGCGAGGGCGGTCTGCGCGGGGAGGCGCGCCACCTCGAGATGGCGCGCTGGCTCGCTTGGGGAGTGCTGGCGGCGGGCGCCGTGCAGCTCGCGGTGCAGGTTCCGGCGCTGCGCGCGGCGGGGTTCGCGCTGCGCGACCGCGCGGGGACGCTGCCCGCGAGCGCCGCGCAGCCGGCCCAGGTCCTGCGCCGCGCCGCTCCGCTGGCGCTCGGCGCGGCGGTCTACCAGGTCAACGTGATGGTCGACGGCCTGATGGCGGAGGGGCTGCTCTCCGACGGCGGTCCGACGCTCCACTACTTTGCGAACCGCGTCCAGCAGCTCCCGCTCGCGCTCGTTGCGATCGCCGCGACGAGCGCGGTGTTCCCCGCGCTACAGGAGCTCGGGCACGCCGGGAAGCGCGAGGCGCTGCGCAGCCTCCACGACCGCACGCACCTGGCGATCGCGGCCGTCGCGGTTCCTGCGGCGCTCGGGATGTTCGCGCTCGCCCGGCCCATCGTGGAGGTCTCGTTCGAGCGGGGCGCGTTCGGCGCGGAGGGGGTCGCGCGCACGAGCCGGGCGCTCGCGGTCCTCGCGTTCGCGATCCTCCCGGCGGGGGCGACGGGGCTCATCGCGCGGACGTACTACGCGATGGGCGACTTCACGACGCCGGTCCGCGTCTCGATCGTCGCACTGCTCCTGAACGTCGGCTTCAACGTGTGGTTCCTGGTTGGACTCGGGATGGACGTCGAGGGCCTCGCGGCCGCCACGTGCATCACGAGCGTGCTCAACGCCGTTCTCCTGCTGCCCGGACTGACGCGCAGCCTCGGACTGCCACGCTGCAGGGAGGCGCTCCTGCAGCCGCTCGGGGCGATCCTCGCGGCGGGAACCGCGAACGCGGCCGTGGCCTTCGGCGTCGAGCGCGCCCTCGACGGACCGCTCGGGCGCACCGCGGCGCTCGGCCTCGCGATCGCGGCGGGCGGTGTGACGTACCTCGCGCTCGCGTTCGCGCTCCGCGTGCCCGGGCTCGAGCGCTTCCGCCGCACGCGCTGAGCGAAGCGCCGCGCCGGGGTCGACGCTGCGGACCCGCGGACATCACCCAGCGCGCGCATCGGAGGATTCCCGCGTCGCGCGCGGCGCGACTTGCATCCGAACGGGTTCGCGCGAATGATGCAGGTCGGCGCCCGGCGCGCGGAGTCCACCGCACCGCACACCGGAATCCCGAACACCGCACCGGATAGCCCAACACCGCGCACGTGACTTCCACCGACATTCCGCACCGCGACGAGCCGCAGGAGGCGGGCGTCCCCGACGCCGCCGCGCACGCCGCTTCCGACGAGGCGCGCGCCCTGGCCGCGCTCGAGGCCCTCGACCCGCCCGCCGACTTTCCGGAGCCGGACCTCACCGAGAACGCGCGGACGGTCCTCGAGCGTCGGTATCTGATCCGCGACGAGGCGGGTGCGCTCGTGGAGACGCCGCGGCAGCTCTTCTGGCGGGTCGCCCGCACGGTCGCCCGCGCGGAGCTCACGTACGACGCGGCGCCCGAGGAGGCGCTCGAGGTCGCGCGCGACTTCTACACGCTGATGAGCCAGCGGATGTTCCTCCCGAACAGCCCGTGCCTCACCAACGCCGGCCGCGGCAGCGGAATGCTGTCGGCCTGCTTCGTGCTCCCCGTCGAGGACTCGGTCGAGAGCATCTACGACGCCGTCAAGGCGACGGCGATCATCCAGAAGGCCGGCGGGGGCACGGGCTTCGACTTCAGCCGCGTGCGGGCCGCGGGCGAGCACGTCGCGTCCTCGGGCGGACACGGCGCCGGGCCGCTCACGTTCATGGAGGTCTTCTCGAAGGCCTCCGACGCGATCACCCAGGGCGCGTTCCGCAAGGGCGCGAACATGGGGATCCTGCGCATCGACCACCCCGACATCGAGCGCTTCGTCACCGTCAAGGATGACCGCTCGCGGCTCACGAACTTCAACATCAGCGTCGCGGTCACGGACGCGTTCATCGAGAAGCTCGAGTCCGACCCCGGCGCCGCGCACGAGGTGCGCAGCCCGCGCACGGGCGCATGGGCGACGCTCGCGAAGGACGGCGGTGAGGGCCACTGGACGGTCGGCGAGCTCTGGAGCGCCATCGTCGAGCACGCGCACGCGTCGGGCGAGCCGGGCATCGTGTTCATCGACCGGATCAACGCGCAGAACCCGATCAAGAACCTCGGCGAGATCGCCGCGACCAACCCGTGCGGCGAGCAGCCGCTGCACGCGTGGGACTCGTGCAACCTCGGCTCGATCAACCTCGCGCGCTTCGTCATCGCAGGCGACGGCGCGGGCGCGGCCCCCGAGTTCCACTGGGACGCCTTCCGCGAGGTCGTGCACACGTGCACGCGCTTCCTCGACGACGTGATCGAGGTCAACCAGTATCCGCTGCGCGAGATCGCCGAGATGTCGCGCATGACGCGCCGGATCGGACTGGGCGTGATGGGACTGGCGGACGCGCTCTTCGAGCTCGGCATCGCCTACGACTCCGAGGAGGGCATCGAGTTCGCCGAGGAGGCCATGCGCGTCCTGGCCGAGGAGTCCCACGTCGCGTCCGAGGTCCTCGCCGACGAGCGCGGGGTCTTCGCCGCCTGGGAGGGCTCCGACTGGGAGAAGCGCGGCGTCCGGATCCGCAACTCGTACACGACGACGATCGCCCCGACCGGCACGATCTCGATCCTCGCGGGCTGCTCGGGCGGCATCGAGCCGATGTTCAGCCTCGCGTTCGAGCGCCAGGTCATGAAGGACCGCGAGGGCCGGCCGACGGTCATGCGCGAGGTCAACGAGGTCTTCGAGCGCGTCGCGACGTCCGCGGGCTACTTCTCGGACGAGCTCGTGTCGCGCATCCTCGAGGAGGGAACGCTCGCGCACGTCGACGACGTTCCCGACGCGCACCGCAGCCTCTTCGTGACCGCGCACGACATCGCGCCCGAGTGGCACATGCGTATGCAGGCGGCGTTCCAACGCCATTGCGACGCATCGATTTCCAAGACGATCAACTTTCCGCGCGACGCACGCGTCGAAGACGTGCGCGAAATCTACGATCTCGCTCTCGAGCTCGGCGTGAAGGGCGTCACCGTCTACCGCGACGGTTGCCGCGACATGCAGCCGATGAGCTTGAAGAGCAGCACGCCTGCTCCGGACGCGAGCGCAGCTCGCACCGGGACGAGCGATCTGAACGGCCCCACGGGAGGGTCCGTGACCGACACGGCGGAGCCGGGGGCCGCACCCCCGCGCTCCGCCGTGAGCGGCCTCTACACGGGCACGGACGCAGTCCTCGAGCCCGTGAAGCTGCCGGAGATCATGCCGTCGCTGCGGATCCGGCAGATGACGCCCTTCGGCAACATGCACGTGAAGGTGTCGGTCGACCCGGTCAGCGGGCGCGAGCGCGAGGTGTTCGCGCAGCTCGGCAAGGGCGGCGATGTCGCGAACTCCGATCTCGAGGCGATCTGTCGCATCCTGTCGCTCTGGCTGCGGTCGAACGGCAGCCTCGAGAAGGCCGTCGGGCAGCTCGCGGGCATCGGCAGCAGCCTTTCGGTGCCGACGAAGGACGGCCGGATCATGTCGCTGGCGGACGGCCTCGCGACGGCGCTCCTGCGCTACAAGCGTGCGAAGGACGAGCACGGCCTGGAGTCGCTGCTGCTCGGCCGCGTCGATCCCTCCGCGCTCGAGTCGGACGCGCCCGTCGAGCGGCGCCAGAAGTCGCCGGGCGGCGCCGCGGAGTACAAGGTCAAGTGCCCGAGCTGCGGTTCGGATCTGGCCTTCGAGGAGGGCTGTGAGAAGTGCCACTCGTGTGGGTACGCCAAGTGCTAGTTCCAACCGGGTCAAATGCTCCAACGGCGTAAGCCGTTGGGCCAGAAAGGAAGGCAGAGCCCACGCCCGCACCGCGCCTGCGCCCCGCCACGCGCCCCCAAAGACCAGAGCCCGGCCCCGCAGTCGTCACGACCGCGGGACCGGGCTCTGCTCGTTCTTGCCGGCCCGACAGCTCAGGCCGTGGGGGCGTGCTACCGCACCCCACCCCCGTCTGGCCCACCGTCCGGACCCTCACCACCGGCCGGAGTCTCGTCACCCGCCGCCGGCGTCTCACCACCCTCACCGACACCTTCCTCCGGCCGCGTGCGCCCGTAGATGTCCTCGACCCCGCGCGGCGTCTCCACCTCGCGCCCGAAGATGTCGACGTCCCCGAACGCGCCGGTCACGACCTGCTTGCGCCCGAAGATGTCGACCTCGCCCTCGCGGCTCGGCACGTAGGGCTTCCAGATGAGCTTCCCCTGGGGCGAGTCGACCGGCCCGAACGAGAACTCGAGCAGGCCCGCGTTCTCGCGCAGCCGGTACAGGCGCTCGAAGCCGGTGCGCTCCCACAGGAGCTCGCCCGTCTCCTCGTCGAGGTAGCTGCCGATCACGGTCGAGCAGCGCAGCTCGCGGTTGCCCGTCAGCTGGAACTCCGCGGTGAACGTCGTGTGTAGGTCGAACTCCGCGAACTCGGCGTTCTCCCCCTCCTGCTCCCACGCGGCGTGCAGTTCCATCGACAGCAGCCCGTCGCCGATGTTCATGAACCCCTGCGCGATGCGGCCCCGGGCGTCCGACTCGGGCAGGAACAGCTCGGTCAGCTGCCAGCCGCCCCGGATGCGCTCCTCGACCGTGTCGCCGCGGCGCACCCGCCGGCGGCCGAAGATGTCGAAGGAGTCCGGTCGCCGGGTCTCGTCGCCCACCGGATCGCCGGCCGTGGGGGGCGGCAGCTCGCCCGGGATGTCGTCGAGCGGCAGAGGCTGCCCCGCGCCGTTCTGCTGACCGGTCTGCGCCGTCGGATCGGGGGCGGGGCCGACCAGCGCGCGCGCCGCGGGCAGGGCGAGCGGGAGGGCGAGGAGGAGCACGGCGCCGGGTCGAGTTCGCATGGAGGGGCCTCTTGGAGCGGGGCGAGGGGTGGGGCGGCCGGTCCGATCGGGCGGCGCTCCCCTCCCGAGTTTCGGTGAGCCGGCCAGGAAACCCAAGGGGCTCTCCCCCGCTGGGGTGAACGTCGGCCCATCTTCCCGCCGCCAGGCGTCCGCTCGGGCGCGTCCCGGGCCGATCCACACACGGAGCCACCGCGGCCGGGGCTCCATCCAGAAACCCGGCGGTCCAGCGCGCTCTGCACCGACTTGGTACGACTTGCGCACATCGAGCCGATGGACGCTCCCAGCGGCGCGAAGGCCGCGTAGCCCCGCCTGCGCTCAGATGCGCCCGCCCGCACCCCAGCCGACCCGACCATGACACGCCTTCCGATGCGCGCCCTCCTCCGCTGCCTCCTGTGGGCGGCCCTGATCCCGGTGCTCGCGCTGGGCGCCGCCGCTCAGTCGGTGGACGCGAAGCTCTACGCCAAGGCGCAGGGGCCCGATCTCGTGGTCGCGGTCGAGCTGACGCCCGGCTTCGGCAGCTGGATCTACGACGACGAGGACCCCGGCGACTTCGCGGTGGCGACCTCGCTCGAGTTCGGGGGCGTCGACGGGGCCGAGTGGAGCAAGGCGCGCTTCCCCGATCCGACGGTGAAGCCCGGGCAGCTCGCCGTGAACCGCGTCTTCAAGAAGCGCATCGTCGCGTACGCGATCGCGCCGGGTGCCGCGGCGGGGGTCGACCCCGGAGCGGTGACGGCGACGCTCACGGGCCAGGTCTGCGACGAGCGGCTGTGCGTCAACGTCTCGAAGGACCTCACGGCGTCGGGCGCGGGCGCCGACGCGCTCTGGGCGGGTTTCCCGGCGGACCTCGCGGGCGGTGCTGCGGCGGACAGTGCTGCGGCGGGCACAGCGCGCGACGCGGGGGAGGGAACGACCGGCACCGACGACGCGGACCTCGCCTGGACGCCCGCCTTCGCCGAAGGCGAGGTCGCGAAGGCGCGCTACTTCGCGCGCTCCGACGGAGAGCTTGTCGAGGTCGTCGTGCAGGTCGCGGTGCCCGAGCACTTCCACATGTACGGCGGGCCCACGACCGAGGAGATGGGGACCGGTATCGGTTCGCCCACGACGCTCGAGGTCGAGTCGGACGACGCGGAGTTCAGCCCCGCGCAGTACCCCGAGCCGAAGCCGCTCGTCGTGCCGCCGTTCGTCGAGGGCGGCGAGGCGACGTACCTCTGGTCCTACGAGGGCTCGTTCCTGTTCGGCCTCGAGGGCGAGGCGCTCGAGGAGGACCTCGACCCCGCCGGCCTCGCCATCCGCGTCGAGGGCCAGTCGTGCGACGACGCGGGCTGCACGCCGGTGAGCCTCGTCCCGGAGTTTGCGGGCGAGGGCACGGAGGCGCTCTACGCGGCGGCGTTCGCGACGTGGGAGCGCCCTGCGCCGCCCGACCTCACGCAGTTCGAGGCCGCGGACGGACACGGCGATGGGGACGCCGATCCGATGAACGCGCGCAGCGCCCCGGCCGGATCCGACGGTGACGCCGACGGGGCGGGCGGCGCGCCCGCGGAGTTCGGTCAGAAGCGCTCCACCGACGGCGGTCTGCTCTCGTTCATCTGGCTGGCGGTCGTAGCGGGTCTCGCCACGCTGCTCATGCCGTGCACCTACCCGATGATCCCGATCACGCTCTCGTACTTCACGAAGCAGGCGGACGCGCGCGGCGGCAAGGTCGCACCGCTCGCGATCGTGTACGGGCTCGGAATCATCGCCACGTTCGTGGTCGCGGGCGTCGGCCTCAGCACCGTCATCGTCGACTTCGCGAACCACTGGGTGACCAACCTCTTCATCGGGGCGCTGTTCATCGTCTTCGCCCTGTCGCTGTTCGGCATGTTCGAGCTGCGCCCGCCGCAGTTCCTGATGCGTGCGGCCGGCGGAGCGAACCAGAAGGGCGGCTACGGCGGCGTGTTCATGATGGGCCTGACGCTCGTCGTGACGAGCTTCACCTGCACGGGGCCGTTCGTCGGTTCGCTGCTCGCGGGCGGCGCCGGTGCCGGGTACTCGACGTTCGAGATCGGCCTCGGCATGGCGGCGTTCGGCGCGACGATGGCGGCGCCGTTCGTCGTGCTCGCGCTCTTGCCGGGGAAGGCGAGCGCGATGCCTTCGGCCGGCGCTTGGATGAACACGCTCAAGGTGTTCATGGGCTTCGTCGAGCTCGCGGCCGCGCTCAAGTTCATCTCGAACGCTGACATCGCCCAGCAGTGGATGCTGCTGCCCCGCGAAGTGTTCCTCGCGCTTTGGACGGTGATCTCCGTCGTCGCAGGGCTCTTCCTCCTCGGCCGGGTGAATCTCAAAGGCGAGAGCCCCGATGGGATGATCGGTCCCGGGAGGATGATGGGTGCGATCGCGACGCTCTGCTTCGCCGGATACTGTGCGCTCGGCACGGTGGGCTATCAGCTCGACGGCATCGTCATGAGTGCGATGGCGCCGCCTCCGACCTACAGCCGAGGCCTCGTGTCGACGCACCGGGCGCCCGAGCCCATCGTTGGCGTCCAGTCGGAACTCGAGGCGGGGGTCGAACGAACCGACGGGGGCCTCGTCGTCGAGGACGACTACGAGCTCGCGCGACGGGTGGCCCAGGAGCGGAAGCTAGGGCTGCTCATCAACTTCACGGCGCACACGTGACAGAACTGCCGTATCGCGGAGGTCTCCGCGTTCCCCGTTTCCCCGATCGCCGACGTCAAGCGAGGTGTGGTCGAGGCACGCCTGCACTTCGATGCGGGCTCGAGCGAGATGACCGACGATGAAATCGCCGCTCTTCGCGCTCGCGTGCGGCCCGTCTTCGAGAGGTTCGAGGTCGGTGCGACCCGCCCGCTGTACCTGCTGCTGGATCCAGCCACCGAGGAGGTGCTTGCGCGATTCAACGGCGCTCCGATCCTCGGCGAGCAGCAGTCGTTCGCCGAGTTCCTCGAGACGTGGGTCAAGCTGTGAAGTCGGCGGGCGGGTACGGCGCTACTGCGCCGTCCCGTCCAGGCTCAGCGTGAACGGGTCGCTCGCGTTCGGCGCGTCGTGGTCGAACGTGAGCGTTGCGCTCTTCGCGCCCGCGCCGGTCTCCGGCGCGAAGCGCAGCCGGTAGCGCACCCAGTCTCCGGTGCCCATCGCCGCGTCGCCGAGGCAGCTCGACTCGACGCGCTGGCGCATGACGTTTGCGACCTGCTGGTGAAAGCGCAGGTCGATGTTGTCCATGCCGCCGCACGTGTGGCAGTAGCTCATGATCGTGCCCTGCGAGCACGACGTCGAGGCGCTGCAGTTGTCGTAGCAGACGTCGATCGGCGGGCAGTAGCTGTGCGTGTGGCCCGTGCCGAAGTTGTGGCCGAGCTCGTGCGCGACGACGACGAAGTCCCACGTGAAGCTGCCGGCGGCGCCCGTCCACGAGCCCCAGTTGATGTTGCCGTTCAGGTTGGCGCTGACGCCGTAGCCGAACGAGCTGTTGCAGAGCACGTTGACGTACGCGATGCCGCCGCCGAGGTTGTCGCCCGAGAGGAAGTGGGCGAGATCGGCGCTGACGGGCCAGCCGCTCAAGTTCCACGCGCTGCGGAACTCCGACAGCATGTCGCCGGTGTCGCCGCCCGGTGTCTCGGGCGTCGACCACGGATCCGACGACGACGAGTGCACGCCGAGGTACGCGATGCTCAGCGTCGTCTGCACGTCCGTCTGGTACTGGTCGCTGATGGCGGCCATGAGCGACGTGACGTACGAGGTGAGCGCGCTCGTCGAGCCGAAGCGCTGGTAGAGCTGGTAGTCGGTCTCGATCGCGATGCGGCAGTTGGGCGGGATGACGCTCTGCGCGATGGAGGGCGTGCCCTCCGCGAGCGGGGAGAGCTCGAGGTCCAGGGTCGTGCCGGGCACGAGCTCCTCGCCCCCGCAGAGCGGCGCGCGCTCGGCGCCGTGGACGAGGAGGTCCTCCTCGCGGACGAGGAGCGTCGAGACGGGCGGCTCCTCGCCGGGCAGCGGCGTCGACGCCGTGACCCACGACTCGCTCGCGCTGGAGTGGATGTGCACCGTGTTCGCGCCCTCGAACGGAAGGCGCACGAAGCCCTCGGCGCCGTCGCTCCCCAGCGTCACGAAGACGTGCGCGCCGGGGATCTCGGGGACCGAGCCACGCCACAGCGAGAGGTCGCCGAGGACCGCGGCCGGGCCGCCCGGCACGCGCGCGCCGTCGACCTCGAGGACCGCGTCGTCGGTGATCGGGAGCGGCTGGCGCTCGAGCTCGAACGTCACGTCCCCGAGTCCGGGGAGCGGCACTCCGTGCAGCCGCGCGACGTCCGCCGCTTCGAGGCCCGCCAGCGCGCTCGCGTCGAAGCGCGCCTCGACGCCGGGACTCGCGGCCGCGTCCCCGGCCGGCGTGCGCGCGACGCGGGCGAAGGGCGCCGCGAAGTCGAGCTCGATCGGTGCGGCTGGAGAGGCGGCGGGCGCGAACGAGCTCGAGTCGACCTCGATCAGGAAGTCCTCGGGGTTCGAGCCCGACAGCACGGGCGCGCCCAAAGCCATGGCCGCGCCGCCGTCGTTCTGCACGCGGACGTAGGTTCCCGTGTTCGGGCCCGAGTCGTTGACGGCGAGTCCGAGGTCGAGCGTGTCGCCGCTCGAGCGGGACGACTCGGACCCCGTCGGGCCGCTCGTCATCGTGATGATGCCGCTCGGCGGGAGCTCGTCGTCCGTGATCGTGACCGTGTGGCGCGGCATGGCGCCGGGCGCGACGCCGGAGCCCGGGGCCAGCACGAGCGCCAGCGTCTCGGTCCCCTCCGCGTCACCGTCGTCGAGCACGCCGACGTCCACGGCACGGGTCGCCCCGTCCGCCGTTCCCGAGGAGAACGTGACCGAGACGCTGCCGAGCGCCGTGTAGTCCGAGCCCGCGGTCGCGGACCCGGTGCCCTCGTCCTGGACGTCGACGTCGAGGTCGAAGCCGAGCGAGCCGCCGTTCGTGACGTCGAGTTCGACGAGGACCGAGTGGTTCGAGCTGCTCTCGTCGGGCGTGACGCTCGTCGCGGACTGGAACGACACGGTGGCGACGTGCGCGTCCTCGAGCGTCACGGTCTGCGTCGCCGAGCCGAGCTGCGCTTCGGGCGTCGGAGCCAGTCCGAAGACGATCGTCTCGTCGGCGCCCTCCGCGATGCTGTCGCCGAGCAGCGACACGGCCGCGGTCCGCGTCTCGCCGGTCTCCGACCCGGCCGGGAACGTCAGCACCGTCGTGGGCAGCGCACCGTAGTCTTCGCCCGCGCCCGCCGTACCCGTCCCGCGGTCGATCACCTCGATCTCGAGGTCCGCAGCGAGCGGCCCCGCGACCGCGGTGAGCGTGACCACGAGATCGACCGAGCCAGCGCTCTCCGAGACGCTCTGCGCGCTGGTCTCGAAGCTGAGCGCCGGCCGCTCGTCGACCTCGCCGCCGCCGCCCCCTCCGCTGCACGAGGCTCCGAGGAGCCCGAGCGCTCCCAAGACGATCTTTCCGCTGCCCTTCATCTGCGCTCCCTGACGTGACCGAGGGAGCGAACGTCGCGCGCCGGCACAGCGCCGCTCCCGTCGCCTCGTTCGGACGGCGGCGCGGCCGCCCAGGAGGGGGATCCGGGCGCTCCCCGCGCGTTCCACGCCCGGGACGCGCGCGTGTCTCGGAACAGCGTTCGAGGCGCCCGCGTGCACCGGAGCGAGGCGCTTGCCATGATCCGGCCATGGCGTCCCCCGAGAAGCGCGCGGCCGGCCGGCGGGCCGCCGACTACGTCGAGTCCGGCCAGCGCGTTGGGCTCGGAACCGGCTCGACGGTGTTCTTCACGCTCGAGCGGCTCGCGGAGCGGATCCACGAGGACGGCCTCGAGATGGTCGGCGTGCCGACCTCCATCGACACGGAGAAGAAGGCGACCGAGCTCGGGATCCCGCTCTCGACCCTCGACGAGATCGAGGCGCTCGATGTCACGATCGACGGCGCGGACGAGATCGACGGCGCGTTCCAGATGATCAAGGGAGGCGGAGGCGCGCTCCTGCGCGAGAAGGTCGTCGCCTCCGCGTCGAGCGCGATGATCGCGGTCGTCGGCGCGAACAAGGTCGTGGACCGGCTCGGCACGACGTTCGACCTGCCCGTCGAGGTCGTTCCGTTCGCGCGCGCGGCCGTCGCGCGAAGGATCCGCGCGCTGGGCGGCGTGCCCGGGCTGCGCGGCGGGCCCGAGACCCCGTACCGCACCGACAACGGCAACGAGATCCTCGACGTGCACTTCGCGCGCGGGATCGACGACGCGGCCCGGCTCGAGCTCGACCTGGACGCGATCCCCGGCGTCGTCGAGTCCGGCCTCTTCATCGGCCTCTGCCAGCGCGTCGTGATCGGTGACCCCTCGGGCGAGGCCGAGGTGCGCGAGCGCGACGGCGCGTAAGGCGCTCAATCCTTTCCGGCGTCGGGAACGCGTTTCCCGACTTCCTGAGCCGAGGAGCCCCCGCGACGCGCGCAGAGCCCCGCTGCGCCACTTGGCAAGGGGCTTGCTCCATGGGGGTCCATGGAGTCCTTGAAGTCCCATTCGAGCCTCCGTTCCATGGATATGGAAGGACGGCCGCTCGGCACGGAGCGGCCGTCCGTGTCCGTCGCCTCGGACGGTGCGTCGAGCCAGCGCTTCCAGGCGCTGCTCGCCGCGCGTGCGGGGGCGGCGGAAGGAGACGTCCAGGCGTCCATGGAGGACGACTTCGCGGCGCGGATCACCGACGGTCGCACCGACGCGGCCGAGGTCGAGCCCGACGTACGCGATTCCGTCCGCCGCCGGCCCGAGGGAGACGCTCGCCCTTCCCAGGACGAAGCGCGCGACGCGGACGCCCGCGACGCGCGTGAGCCCGACGCGCGCCGCGAGGCCGTGGAGCGCGGCGGCGACGGCCACCGGCAGCGAGACGGCGAGTCCCTCTCCGGCGAGGAGCGTGCGCGGCACGTCGTGGACGCCGCCGACGCGGAGGGGGCTTCGGAGGAGGGCAGCGATGCGCCGCCGACCGCGTCCCTGCCCCAGACCGTGACCGAACAGGCCCCGCTCGAGCTCCGAGCGGCGCTTCCCCGCGCCCAGAGCGCCCTTCCCCATGCGGCGCCGGCGGGCGTCGCACCGGCCCTTGCCGCGTTCGGCGGGGCGCCTGCCGCCGGCGCGTCGCGCGGACCGACCGTCGCGCCGGTCGCACCCGTCGAGGGCGACCGTAGCGCCGCTGCGCGTCGCGCAACGACCGCCGCGCCGGCCCGGTCGACGGCCGCCGAGCGCGCCGAGGCGATCCTCGAGCAGCTCCGGGCGCAGATCCGCACCGGCGCGCGCGAGGCGACGCTGCACCTCCGACCCGGCGATCTCGGCCGGATCGCGATGCGCGTCCGCGTCGAGGGCGGCGGCGTCCAGGCGTCGATCGCGGCCGAGAGCCCTGAGACGCTGCGCGTGCTCGAGGCCCACGCGCCCGAGCTCCGCGCCTGGCTCGCCAAGGACGCAGGCGGACCCGTCGAGCTGGAGCTCGGCCTGATCGATCCCGGCGATGCGGACGCGGGCGACACGAGCGCCGGCGACCCGGGCAGCCGCGGCGAGGCCGCTCAGGGCCAGGGCGGCGACGGGCGCTCTGGCGCGCGCCGCGCGGGCTCCTCTGCGAGCGCCGCCGCCGCGCCCGCGCCTGAAGCGCTCGCCCGCGCGCTCACACGAACGAACACCGACGGCGTCGACCTCGTCGCCTGAACCCCGGCACCGAACAGGACCACCACGATGATCGACGGAATCAGCGTCGGCGAGGCCACGCAGAGCCTCGCGACCGCCCAGGGCTCGCAGACCCTCGACAAGGACGCGTTCACGCAGCTCCTCGTCACGCAGCTGCAGAACCAGGACCCGCTCTCCCCGCAGACGAACGAGGAGCTCGCGGCCCAGCTCGCGCAGTTCTCCTCGCTCGAGCAGATGGAGCTCGTGAACGAGAACCTCGTCGCGATGGCGCGGCTCGACCAGAACAACGCGCTGCTCCAGCAGGTGACCGGCGCGGCCTCGCTCGTTGGCCAGAGCGTGTCCTACCAGGACCCGCAGTCCGGCCAGCTCGTCACGGCCGAGGTCGAGTACGCCAAGGTCCAGGACGGCATCGTCTACCTCGGCGTGAACGGCGCCGACGTCCCGCTCGCGCAGGTCGCCGAGGTGCTCGGCGACGTCGGCGAGCCCGAGGACACCGGCGACGGCTCGAGCTCGGACGACGAGGACGAAGAGACCAAGAGCGACGACTCGGACGCGCTGTAGCGCGACCGGGCCGGCTTCCACCCGCACCCCCGCAAGGGCCCACACGACCCCCTACTCAGCGAATCGGTCATGCCCTCCTCCTTCTATTCCGCCCTCTCCGGCATGCGATCCCACCAGCAGTGGATCGACGTGATCGGTAACAACCTCGCGAACCAGAACACGCCCGGCTTCAAGAAGAGCCGCGCGACGTTCTCGGACAACTTCTCCCGGAACCTGCGCTTCGCGAGCGGGCCGGGCGCGGGCCTCGGCGGCATCAACGGGATGCAGGTCGGCAACGGCGTGTCGGTCGGCAGCATCGCCCAGACGTTCACGCAGGGCTCGCTCACCGACACCGGCCGTGTCTTCGACCTGGCGCTCGAGGGCGGCGGCTTTTTCGCCCTGCAGACCTCCGAGAACCGCGTCTACACGCGGGTCGGAGCGTTCGGGCTCGACGCCGAGCAGAACCTCGTCGACCAGGCGAGCGGCGCGCGCGTGCTCGACCCGAACGGCGCGCCGGTCGTGCTCGACGTGGCGTCGCTGTTCCCGCCGCAGGTCACCTCGAGCGTCACGATGAAGGGCAACCTGCCCGCCGTCGTGACGGGCCCGCTCGAGGAGACGCTGGCCGCGAACACGGCCTACGCGGTCGGCACCCCGGCCGAGAAGCGCAGCCTCAACTCGGCCGCGACCTACAACGTCTCGGCCGTCGGCGGCGCGCCCGGCGAGGTCGTCTCGATGGACGTCATCGCCAGCGGCGGCGTTCCGCAGCAGGTCGTCGTCGCGAGCGACCCGGTGACGGGCGACATCAGCGCGGCGCAGATCGCGGCCGCGATCAACGCGCTGCAGGACGTCAACGCGAGCGTCGACGGGGTCACGGGCGAGATCGTCGTCCAAACCGACCGCAAGGGCGCGGCGTTCTCGCTCGACGTCGATCCGGCGACCGGCGCGCTCGACCTGAGCGCTCTTGTCGGCTTCACGACCACGCTCGCGAACGGCGCCGAGTCGCAGATCCCGAGCGACCTGTCGACGGCGGGCATCAACGACCTCACGGGCAACCTCGTCGAGTACGTCGACGGCGACCAGCTCCAGATCGTCGGCGAGGACACGGACGGGACGCCGATCAGCGTCGTCTTCACCTACGGCGCGGCGAACGACGGCACGTCGATGCAGGACTTCGTCGACTTCCTCGGCGCGCAGTACACCGACGCGACGATCGCGGTGGACGGCACCGGGCGCCTGACCGTCACGGCGGGAACTGCGGGCGAAGCGGACCTCTTGCTCTCCATCAGCGACGACGCCTCGAACACGGGCTCGAGCGACTGGTCGAGCTACGCGATGTCGGTCACGACCGACGGCACCGGACCGGACTCCGTCACGACCTCGACCGAGGTCTACGACGCCGCCGGCGTCGCGCACACCGTCACGCTCCGCTACGAGCGGCAGGCCGACTTCACCTGGAACCTGCACGCGGAGATCCCGCCGGGCACGGGCACGGTCGGTTTCGGCAGCGCGGACGATCCGATCACGGGGATCGCGTTCGGCCCGGACGGCGCGCCGACGGGCCTCGGATCGGTCGACGCACGCATCCAGGTGCAGTTCCGCGGACAGGCCGCGCAGGAGATCGACATCGAGCTCGGCGCGGACGGCGACGTCGAGGGCGTGACGCAGTTCGGCAGCGAGGCGTCGGCGTACGTCTTCGACCAGAACGGCTACGGCGACGGCGAGCTCGCAAACGTGTTCGTGTCCGTCGACGGCGTGATCCAGGGCTTCTACTCGAACGGACAGACGCGCCAGCTCGGCGCGCTGGGCGTCGTGACGTTCCAGAACGACCAGGGCCTGCGTGCCGCGGGCAACAACACGTTCGAGGAGACCCCGAACTCCGGCGGCGCGCGCCTCGGAGCGGGCGACGTCCAGGCGGCCGGCGCCGTGATCTCGGGCGCGCTCGAGAACTCGAACGTCGACACGGCCGAGCAGTTCGTTCGCCTGATCGAGGCGCAGCGGGGCTACCAGGCGAACGCCCGCGTGGTCTCGGCGCAGGACGAGGTGCTCGCGGAGACGGTCAACCTGATCTGATCGATCGTCGGACGACGGATCCAGGCGGGAGGGTCGCGGTGACGCGGCCCTCCCGTCCGTCGTTCCGGGCCCTTGCGCGCCCGGGCACCGCGCGGCTCCAATCCGCCCATGGGCGCGGCCATCGACCCGAAGGAGCACGACCTCCCCGACCTCGTCGGCGGGTGGTCGCTGGAGCGCTACGCGGTCACGCGCGACGCGTCGGTCGATCTGTTCGTGCCGCGCGAGCCCGACGCGCTCCTCGACGACGTCGAGGTCCAGGAGCGCAACCGCTACAACGACTCGATGCCGTACTGGGCCTGGGTCTGGGACTCGGCGCCGGTGCTGGCGCGGCAGGTCGCGGAGGACCTGGGCGACCGGTCGCGCCCCGCGCGCGTGCTCGAGGTCGGCGCGGGCCTCGGGCTCGTCGGCCTCGGAGTGGCGGCGGCGCTCGGCCCGCGCGCCGAAGTGCTCCTGACCGACCACGATCCCGACGCGGTGCGCGCGCTCGAGGCCCAGATCGTGAAGAACGGCGCGACGCGGACGCGCGCGATGCACTTCGACTGGAACGAGCCGCGCGCGCTCGCGGGTGAACGCTTCGATGTCGTCATCGGCTGCGACGTGACCTACGAGGCGCGCTCGCACGAGCCGCTGCTGGGCCTGCTCGGGTCCGCGCTCGACCGCGACGGAGTCGCCTGGTTCGGCGACCCGGGCCGGACGCGCGCACCCGGCTTCGTGCGGCGCGCCGAGGCAGCGGGCTGGACGGTCGACGCGCTGACCGCCGAGGGCACTCCGCGCGGGCTCGAGGCCGGGTCGTACCGGGCGCTGCGGCTGTCGCGCTGAGGAGTGGCGGCGAGTGCGCGCGCTGCTCGCTGGGGTCGATGAACCGTCAGAAGCGCACCGAGATCGCGTTCGTCAGACGCGACGACGATGCGTCGCGGTACCACGCCTGGAACGACCACGTTTCCCCCCGAAGGGCGGGTGCGACGGATCCGCCGAGCGGGAGCGCGTCGAGCGCGACCACGCCACCGGCGGCCCCGCTCTCCCCGGCGACGAAGAGTTCGCCGGGACGATTCAGGCGACCGAACGGGCCGCCCAGACACAGCTCGCCCGCGGTGACCGGGAGAAGCCCCGGGGTGCGCGAGGTGAGCCACATGCCGGCGGAGCCCGGCGGGACGTCGTGGGCGTCGAGCCGCAGCCCTACGCCGTTCGAGGTGATCCCGTAGCTGCCGAAGAGCGCGCGTGCGTCCAGCGTCGCGGCAACGCCGAGGCTGTTGGGCACGGTCTGCAAGCAGTAAGGCGTGACGGCGACCGGATCGGCCGTGGAACGCAGGAGGTTCAGCGGACCGCGATTCGTGCGCCAGTACAGGAGGTCGTCCGCGCCGTCCCGATCGAGGTCGGCGGGGAGGAGGCGGACCGCGCCGGCTCCGCGGATCGGAACCGTCGACGTCGGCGGGGACGCTCCAGCGCCGAGGCTGACGCGGTAGCACGCTACTTCGTTCAGACGCGCGACATGGAGCTCGAGCTGGACCGCGCCGTCCCCGAGTCGAAGCGCGACGTCGCGGAAGGGCGCGCCGGAACCCGCGTTCACCGTGTAGAGGAGCGGCCCCAGCGGCGCGGCGACGGACCAGATCTCGACCGTGCTCTCCGAGAAGACTGCGACGCCGGCCGGGCCGCCGGTGGGCGGGACGGTGGCGAGGTCGATCGCACCCGGTGTCACCGCGACGCTCGTCGCGCCTCCGAATCCGCCCGCGGCACCGAAGGCCCTCGAGAGAAGGGCGGTCGGGCCGGTCTCGAGCCAGCAGAGGTCGGCACGACCGTCGAGGTTGAAGTCGCCCGTGACCGCGCTCCGGATCCCGTGCCCCGGCGCGGCCGACTGGGCTCGGATCCACGGTCCGAAGACTCCGGGCGCCGTCTGTTCGATCACACCGACGCCCGCGCCGTCGGCCTCGATCGCGAACAGATCGTCGTCCCCGTCGCCGTCCATGTCGAAGGCGCCGAGCGCGCGGCGGCCCCCCTCCTCGAGACCCGTGTCGACGATGGTGAACGCGGGAGCGGGCACGTCCACGCGAGGCGCGACGCGCAGCGTGCCTCCGGCGTCGACGTACGCGACGCCGTCTCGCTCGGGGTCGCCGAACCGGCCCGTCGCCAGGGGCGTATCGACCGGGAGGACCGTGACGGTCACCGAGGTAGAGGCCGCGTACGCGCGGGGGGCGTTCCGCTCGTGGACGGACAGGACCTGCTGGCCGGAGGGGAGTGTCGACACCGACACGAGGTCGAGGTCTCCATCCCCGTCGGAGTCCAGGGGAGCGGCCGCAGCGATCCGTCCCACGTCGCTGTCGAAAGCCCGAGGAATCGTCACGGCACTCAGCTCACCGGAGGTGTTCAGCGTCCCGATCTGCACCTGGAGCGTCGGCCAGCCCGTCGCGCTCACGAGGTCCACGACCCCGTCACCGGAGACGTCGAAGTACGCGCCCCCGAAAGTGGAGCCCGGGAGCCGCGCGGAGCTCAGGCCGGTCGGCTCGAACAGAGCAGGTCCGGTCCGGCGGTAGTAGCCGGGCGACCAGAACGAGCTGGAGTTGCCGTCACTCCTGCCGACAGCGAGGTCTTCGAGTCCGTCGCCGTCGAGGTCGACGAGCTCCAGGTCGAGGGCGGAGTCGGGCGACGGAACGGTCGGCCCGGCCGCGAAGCCTCCCACACCGTCGCCGACGAAGAGGTCGATCCGCCCGTTCGAGTGCACGAACGCGTCGGGCGCGCCGTCGCCGTCGAGGTCTCCCGTCGCGACGTAGGACACACCTGTCGTGCCGGTCGAGAGGTCGAGGGTCCGCACCCACGCACCGCCGTCATTGCGGTACGAGCGGAGACGTCCGCGCCCGCTCGCGACGAGGTCGAGATCCCCGTCTCCGTCGAAGTCGACGGCCTCCGCGTCCGTCCCGCGGAAGTCGAGCAAGGGACCGGGCGCCGTGTAGCTCCGCGGTCCGAGGGCGTAGGCAATCTCGATCGCGCCCTCGAAGATGGAGCTGGGCCGCATGAGGACGAGGTCGAGCCGTCCGTTCGAGTCGACGTCGATCGTGCCGATGAACCGCCACCAGCCCAGTGGCCCCGTGATGGCCGACCAGGCGAACGACGGCGCGCTCGCTCCAGGAGGCGTCTCGTTGAAGAGCACGCCGAGGCGGCGGTCGCCCGAGACGACGAGGTCGGTCCGGCCGTCGCCGTCGACGTCCGCCGGCGCGATCACACCGACGAAGAGGATCCAGTCGAACGGCACCTCGAGCACGGGGCTTGCCGTCCAGGAGCCGGTGACCGGGTCTCTACGCGTGCAGCGAACGTCCCCGGCGATTCCGAAGGAGACGATCTCCTCGCCCGGCGCGTCGCACAGGTCGCAGGTGACCACGCCCTGGACGACCGAGGCGGACCCGGTGACGAGGGACCGGTCGACCCACGTGCGGGGGAGCGGGTTCTGGGGGGCGACGGCGACGACGGCGGCAGCGGCGAGAGCGAGCATGGTCGAGGGGCGAGACGTCGGGCGAGGGCGCGGGGAAGATGCGGGGCGAGCGTCGCCTCGGAAGAGTCCCGAACCGGAGCGTGCGCCTGCACAAGGCGAGACTCGTTCGAGATCGCACGGTCGACGGACGAAAGCGACAGAGGTGCCCGTGGGCACTTCTTCCATGGGCAGCCGTTCCCCTCTGCAAGCCGCGTTCCTGGGCTTCGCGTGCCTCTCGGGCTCGCTCTGGTACGCGGGGCGACGCGCCGAGCAAGGGGTCGAGATCGCGCAGCGGGCCGCCGAGGTGCTCGCGCCGCTCGCGGCGGCGGGGGATCTCGGGGTCGATCTTGAGGCCGAGACGCCCGAGGAGGGCACGACGGACCCGGCGCGAGCCTCGCTCGGGAAGGGCGCGCAGGCGCTCTTCGACAGGCTCGAGCTCGGGGCCGGGATCGATCCGCGCAGCTCGCCCTCGAGCGCGGCCGAACCGCCGCCGAGGTCCGCTCGCTCCGGGCCCTGGCCGAAGTGGGTCGACGAGGCGCCGGAGAACGTCCCGCGCACCGTGCGCGTGCGGCTCGTGGATGGGGGATCGGCGCTGCAGTCGATCGGACGGGTGCACGTCGTCCAGCGCTCGCGCGGCGAGCGGCGCGACGCGCGGGCCTACCGGCTCTCCGAGGACGACCCGACGCTCTGGGGCATCGGGAGCCCGGGGCTTCTGACCGGCGCGCCCGCGCGCTTCGAGGTCTTCGCCGAGTCGCACGGGCGCACGCTCCGGGGAGAGTTCCACCTCGACGCCGTCCCCGCGGGGGGCAGCGTCGAGGTGGAGGCTCCCGTCGCACTCGGGGAGTGGACGGGCTGCGCGCGGACGCCGGGCGCCCGCGTCACGGGTCACTCGACCCAGTAGTTCAGCACCTCGTACTCGACGCCCGTTGCGGGGTCGCGGTGCACGTAGGTGAAGAGGCCGAACTGGTACGCGTTGGTCGCGAAGTCGGCCGCACCGATCGAGCCGACGGAGCCGGTGTAGGTCGTCGAACTGCCCGAGGTGACCTGGAACTCCGCGCCGACGCTCGCGCCGATCGAGGCGCCGACGAGCACCGTCGCCGCCGTTGCCTCGACCGAGCGCTCATACCCGATCTCGAGCGAGCCCCCGACGCCGATCTCGGTGCCGACGTCGAGCGTGAGCTCGGTCGAGCCCGCGCCCTGGCCGACGGACGCCAGCGACGTCTGCAGGCCACCGCCCGCCAGGAGCGCGTTGCGCTGCGAGCGCGTCGGGTACGAGTCGGGGTTGCCGATCGCGTGCTGGAACACGCTCGCGTCGATGCGCGGCCCGACGCCCTCGATCGTCCGGTTGTAGAAGCCGCGCTCGGCCTGCAGCGTCACGGGCGTGCGCGGCATGCGCACGACGACCTCGTCGCCGACCAGGTCCGGGTCGGGGTGCGACAGGATCCGGTACTTGTAGAGGTCGATCGGGACCGACGTGAAGATGACCGTGTCCTCGGCGGGACCCGTCGTGTAGAGGATCGTCTCGGAGAGCGTGTACGTGTGGTTCACGAACGCGCGCGCCTCGACGGTCAGCGTCTCCTTCAGCTCGGCGGAGCTCTGCGTGAGCGCGCCGCCGTCCGCGCTGAGGCCGACGCTGGCCGACGCGGTGAAGGTGACCGAGAACTCGGACGACTGGCTGCCGCTCGTCGTGTTGCCGAAGGCCGTGTAGCAGCCGTCGAGGTTTTGGTCGATGCCTGATCGATACGGCGCGGCGGCGAGCGCTGCAATCACGATCGGCGACGTGAACACGAGCTGGTGCTCGGCGTCGTCGTACTTCAGGACGGCGCTGTCCATGTCGACGTTCGCCGCCACGAGGCGCGGCTGGATCGGGTCCTGCGAATTGTGGAACGACGTGTCGACGGTGCGGTTGAGCGTCGTGCTCGACTGCAGCTCGCCGATGCCCCAGACCTCGATCCGGTCCTCGTCCTGGCGGTAGATCGCGATGTCGTCGCGCGCGTCGCCGTCGAAGTCGCCGACGGCGACGTCCATGGTGTTGAGGTTCCGGTGTCCGTGCTCGTTCTGGCTCCAGTACGCGTCCTCCGACAGCGAGAGCTCGGTCGCCTCCGTCCACGGCGCCGCGTCCGCGAAGCTCCGGTACACGGTCTGGTTCACGAAAAGCTCCGGCCGCCCGTCGTCCTCGAAGTCCGCCATGCCGCTGAACAGGTAGTGCATGCGCGGGTCGGCGGGCGAGTTGCAGTTGTCCCAGAAGAAGAAGTCGTAGTGGCCGCCGATCGCGTCGAGCGAGCCGTTCTCCAGGTCGAACGCCTGGAAGAAGTTCCCCCAGCCGTTGCAGCGGCGCTCGTACTCGGTCATGCCGGTCAGCACGACCTCGGCGAGGTCGTCGCCGTCGACGTCGCCCAGCAGCACCGAGCAGAACTCGGACGTGCGCAGCGTGTTGTTCTGGTCGAGGCCCTGCATCAGGTCGAACGCGCGAAGCGTCGCGAACTCGGAGTCCGCGTCGTCGAGCAGCGTCCAGCGCGTCACGCCGTCCGGCGTGTAGTTGCTGCCGGACATCTCGTTCATCGAGACGAGCAGCTCCTCGCCGCCGTCCGCGTCGGCGTTGCCGGCGGACAGGTCGAGCACGCTCGTGACGCCGACGCCGACCGGCAGCAGCTCGAGGACGCGACCGAACGAGTCCCACGTCCCGGCCGCGTTCCGGCGCAGGAAGGAGACGCGCCCGTCCGAATCGTCGATCGAGAGCCCGATCGCAAGGTCGTCGTCGCCGTCCCCGTCGAAGTCACCGGCCTCGACCGTGACGTTGGTCACGCCGGGGATGAACAGCGGCTGGAAGTCGGTCTGGGCGAAGCCTTGGGCTTCGTCGTCGACGACGAACACGCGGACCTCGCCGCCGTTCATGTACACGGTGATGATCTCTTCGAGGCCGTCCCCGTCCACGTCTCCGCACGTCACGTCCCGGATCGACTTCGGGTAGCCGGTCGAGTTCGTCGGGTCCTCGATCCACGGCGCCTGCGTCGTGTCGAGGGTGTGGAGCATCTCCTCGGCCGGATCGCCGTTGTCCGCGCGCAGGTCCAGGAGCGACCAGGGCGCGCCGGTGCTGTCGACGGTCGGCCCGACGAGCAGCAGCTCGGAGATCTTGGAGGCCTCCCACGTGCGTCCCATGGGCGCGAAGTCGTCGGTGACCGCTTCGCCGGTGGCGATGCGGCGCGGCGTCTCGTTCGTCGGCACGCCGAGGGTGTTGAGGCTCGCCTCGACCGCGTCGTCGCTGGGCGTGTCGCCGCCGCCGCCCCCTCCTCCGCCACCGCCGCACGCGGTGAGGAGAACGGCCGGCAGGAAGATCAGCGCGCTGCGCGTTAGGAGCGAGGTGTGCGCGTGCTGGGAGAGGCTGTGGCAGTTCTGTCGTTTCATCGTCTCGGGTAGGGCTTCCGCCGCGGGATGGGCGCGGGGCGCTCCCCGCGTGCGGGCCCCTGCGGAGACCGGCCCCGCGGTCCGCAGCGGAATCCGGAGGAATCCCCCGGCTGCACCGGGCGAGGATCCCGCGCGCGGATTCACCCGAAACGACTGCGGGCGCGGCGCGGCGTCGCCGCATCCGCGCCCGTGGTCGGACACCCGAATCGGGCCCTCTTGGGGCTACTGCGGCTCGCTGCCGCCGAGCGCGCGCTTCAGCCAGGCGCGCGCGAAGTACCAGTCCGCCTCCACGGTCCGCTTCGACACCCCGAGCTCGTCGGCGATCTCGTCCATGTTGAGCCCGGTGAAGTAGCGAAGCTCGACGACCCGCGCCCGCCGCTCGTCGAGCCCCGACAGCGCCTCGTCGAGCGCGAGCACGTCGAGCGGCGCCGTCTCCGGGTCGCCCGACGCGTCGAGCGCCACGGACAGCGTGTGCCGCTCCCCTCCGTCCCGCTTGACCGCGTTACGCTCGCGTGCACGGTCCACGAGGACCTGACGCATGACACGGGCGCAGAGGCAGACGAAGTGAGCGCGGTCCGCGACCTCCGCGACGCGCTGGTCCACGAGGCGCAGGTAGACCTCGTTGACGAGCTCGGTCGGCTGGATCGTCAGCGCGTCGCGCCCTCCGCTCAGCCGTCGCCGCGCGACGCCGCGCAGCTCGTCGTAGACGTACGGCAACAGCTCGTCGAGCGCAGCGCCCTCCCCCGCGCGCGAGCGCGAGAGCAGGACCGTGAAGTGACTCTTCTCCGAAGCCATGGACGCTGACCATCATGCCGAGGGCGCGGGCGCCGCGCCCCCCGATCCTCCCATCGGTGCCGGAGGCAACGGCGCTGCCCCGGTCCTGGACGACGCCGCGTCGCTCTTCGAGGAGCTCCGCGGTCTCGCGGCGGACGAGCGCGCGCGGCGGCTGGACGCGCGGAGGCCCGCGGCGCCCGAGCTGGTCGCGCTGGTCGAGGAGCTGCTCGCGGGCCACGACGCCGAGGAGGGGAAGCCCTCGAGTCGCTTCGACGGCGTCGATCCCGAGGCGGCGCTCGACGCGCTCGGCGCGGTGCGGGCAGGACGCGTCGGCGCGTACGAGCTGCTGCGTCCCTTGGGCGAGGGTGGCATGGGCGAGGTCCACCTCGCGCGGCGCACCGACGCCGACTACGACAAGGAGGTCGCGCTCAAGGTCCTGCGGCGCAGCGTCAACAGCGAGGGTCTCCTGCGCCGCTTCCGCGCCGAGCGCCGGATCCTCGCGACCCTCGACCATCCCGGGATCGCGACGCTGCTCGACGGCGGCACGACAGAGGACGGTGTCGCGTACCTCGTCGTCGAGTACGTCGACGGAGTCGATCTGCTCACCTACGCGGACGAGAAGGCGCTCGGCGTCGAGGCGCGCGTGCGGCTGTTCCTCCGCATCGCCGAGGCGGTGGCGTACCTCCACCGGCGGCTCGTCGTCCACCGCGACCTCAAGCCGAGCAACATCCTCGTGACCTCGGACGGCGCGCCGCGTCTGCTCGACTTCGGCGTCGCCAAGATCCTCGAGGAGGACGCCGAGGAAGCGGTCCTCGCCGGCGAGGGGCCGCTGACGGCCCCGGGCGCGGCGATCTACACGCCCGAGTACGCGAGCCCCGAGCAGGTGCGCGGCGAGGAGATCTCGACGCAGAGCGACGTCTACTCGCTCGGCGTGCTGCTGTACGAGCTGCTGTCGGGCCAGCGTCCGTACGCGTTCCAGACGCGCCGCCCGTCCGAGTTCGAGGAGGTCGTGTGCAACGAACGGCCGCTCGCGCTCAGCGACGTACCCGGCGCGGACCGCCGCCGCCTGGCCGGCGACCTCGAGACGATCGCGGCCAAGGCGCTGCGCAAGGAGCCCGAGCGCCGGTACGCGGGCGTCACCGAGCTCGCGGCCGACCTGCGCCGCCACCTCGACGGGTTCCCCGTGCTCGCGCGCGGCGACTCATTCGGCTACCGGACGTCGCGCTACGTGCGCCGGCACGCGTGGAAGCTGGCGGTGGCGGGCGTGCTGCTGGTCTCCGCCGTGGCGTTCGCGGTCCAGGTGACGCTGCAGAACGCGCGCATCCGGACCGAGCGCGACCGCGCGAGCTTCGAGGGCGAGGTCAGCGGCGAGGTCTCGGAATTCCTCGTCGGCCTGTTCCGGCTCGCGGACCCGACCGAGACCGCCGGCGAGGTCGTCACGGCCGAGATGCTGCTGTCCCGCGGCACGTCCGAGATCCGTGCGAGCGTCGGGTCGAGCCCCGCGGTGCGCGCGGCGCTCCTGAACTCGATGGGCTGGGCGTGGAAGGGCCTCGGCGAGTACGCCCGTGCGCGCGAGGTGCTCGAGGACGCGCTCGACGCCGCCGAGCCCGGGTCCGAGGACGCCGGGGAGGTGCTCGGTCGGCTCGCGCTGGTCGAGCTCAAGCTCGGCGACTATGACGCGTCGCGCGCCCACCTCGAGGCGTCGCTTGCGGTGGCCGAGGCGCGTGCGGACGGACCGAGCGCCGCGGTCGCGCGTGCGGAGTCCGGCTTCAGCGAGCTCGAGTACGACCTCGGCCGTCCCGACGTCGCGCTCGACCACGCGCGCCGCGCGCTCGAGATCCTCGAGGAGCTCCACGGCCTGCTCGACGAGCAGCCGCACCCGGCCGTCGCGTCGGCCGCATCGCAGCTCGCGTCGATCCAGGAGCTGCGCGGATCCTTCGAGGAGTCCGAGACGCTCTGGTCCGAGGTCATCGCGGCGCTGCGCGAGCTCCACGACGGTGCCCACGTCGACGTGGCGAACGCGCAGCTCAACCGCAGCTACCTCTACCGGGCGATGGGGCGCATGGAGGACGCGCGGACGAGCGTGCTCGAGGCCAAGGAGATGCTCGAGGAGGTCTACGGTCCGGCGCACCCCGACCTCGACAGCGCGATCGCGCAGCTGGCCGGGATCGCGACCGACACCGGCGACTACGACGAGGCGGAGCGCATCTACACGGACCTGCTCGAGCGCGACCGCGCGGCCTACGGCGACCACCTGCTCACGTCGCTCAACCTGAACGACCTCGCGGGTATCGCGAGCCGCAAGGGCCAGCTCGACCGTGCCGAGGAGTTCTACCGCGCGGCGTACGACATGCAGCGGCGCGTGCTCCCCGAGAACCACCTCGAGCTCGGGACGAGCGCGAGCAACCTCGGAACGGTCCTGCGCCGGATGCGCCGCTACGACGAGGCGCAGGCGTACGTCGAGGAGTCGCTCGAGATCCGTCGAGCGAATCTCCCGCCCACCCACCCGAACGTGCTGACGAGCCTGAACACGCTCGCGGTCATCTTCGGAGACAAGCAGGACTACGACCGCGCGCTGGAGCTCGCCGAGGAAGTGCTCGACGCGCGGCGCCAGAAGCTCGGCGAGCACGTGCAGACCGCCGGCAGCCTCTACACCTGCGCACACCTCGCGCTCAAGTCGGGGCGGGTCGACGACTCTCTCGAGTTCGCGGCGGAGTCCGTTGCGATCTTCGACCGCGTCGCAGAGGGCACGAACATCTTCTCGGCGAGCGCGTCGCTCTTCCTCGGGGACAACCTGGCGAAGGTCGGGCGCGCGGACGAGGGCCTGCCGCACCTGCGCGACGCCGCGCGGATCCGGACCGAGCTGATGGGCGAGGAGGCGATGGACGCGATCTACGCGCGGCTGCGCCTCGGCGAGGTTCTGTCCGAGGATCCTGCGACGGCGGCCGAGGGCCGCGCGCTCGTCGAGGCGGAGGCGGCGCGCGCGCGCGAGGTGCTCGGCGACGGGCACCCGCTCACGAAGCGGGCGGCGCGGTCGCTCGAAGACATCCGGGACCCGAAGGGCTGATCCCCGGCGCCGATCGGTCACGGCCGATGGGCGCGCGCGAATACCGTCGCCGACGCGCGGGCGAGCCAGGCCGCCGACGGCGCGCGCCAAACCGGCCCCGTGCGGCGCGAGCCGTGCCCAAGGGGAAGGCTGCGCGGGAACGGATCGACCGGATCCGGAACCGTTTTCCGGCCCGTGCGGGCGAGCACCTGCGCTCCCGGGCCCGAGGGCCGCTTGGCACCTCCGTTGCTCCTGGAGACCCCCATGGACGTGGGTCTCTACCACACGGTCGCAGCGATGCGGACCAACCAGCAGCGCGTCGAGGTCATCTCGTCGAACATCGCAAACGTCGAAACGACGGGCTTCAAGCGCATGTTCCACGTGGCCCACGCTCTCGACGGCTGGGCGCGCGACCCCGCGCACTCTCAGGTGGTGACGGCGACCCGCCTCGACCTCAGCCAGGGCGTCCTCCAGCGCACCGGCGAGGACCTCGACATCGCGCTCGACGGCCCCGGCTACTTCGTCCTCGACGGCGACAACGGCGAGAGCCTCACGCGCCAGGGCGCCTTCTCCGTCACTCGTCAGGGTGTCCTCACGTCGCGCGATGGACGCCCGGTCCAGTGGGACGGGCGGCGCGGCATCCTCGATCCCGACGCGGGCGGCATCAAGGTCGACGCGGGCGGCAACGTCGTCCAGAAGAACCTGCCGGTCGGGCGGCTGCGCATCGTCGACGTGCCCGCGACCGACGGCATCGAGCCAGACGACCACGGCGGCTACCGCGTGCGCTTCGGCGCGCGGATGGTCGACTCCGACGCCATCGTCACGCAGGGCTTCCAGGAGCGCGCGAACGTCCAAACGATCGACGAGCTCGTCGAGCTCATTGCGGCCCAGCGCGCCTTCGACAGCGCAGCGCAGGCCTTCCGAACCATCGACCAGAGCTACCGGCGCCTCAATCAATAGCGACGCCGCCGTGAGCACCAGCGCCTGACGCGCATCCCCAAAGAACCGGAGCCGCCCCACGGCTCCATCCCTCTCCCCAGACGACCCGATGATCCGCTCCCTGTACACGGCCGCCTCCGGCATGAAGGCCCAGCAGTTCCAGGTGGACACGATCGCGAACAACATCGCGAACGTGAACACGAGCGGCTTCAAGAAGAGCCGACTCTCCTTCCGCTCGCTGCTCTACCAGACGTACCGGGAGCCGGGCCTGCCGCTCGCGAACAACCAGAACGACGTGACGGGCCTCCAGATCGGTTCGGGTACGGAGGTCTCGGGCTCGCGCAAGATCATGCTGCAGGGCGTGCTCGAGCTGACGGGCAACGCGCTCGACCTCGGCATCGAGGGCGAGGGCTTCTTCCAGGTCTCGCTCCCGAACGGCGAGCAGCGCTACACGCGCAACGGCACGTTCCGATCGGACTCGAACGGACGCCTCGTGACGGCGGAGGGCTACCTGCTCACCGACCAGGTCACGATCCCGCAGGACAGCCAGGGCATCTCGGTCTCGGCCGACGGCCAGGTGTTCTCGCTCGGCGACCAGAACGTCCAGAACGCGATCGGCACGATCCGCCTGCACGTCTTCCCGAACGCGACGGGCCTCCGCGCGATGGGATCGAACTACTTCGCGCCGACCGCCTCGTCCGGCCAGCCCGCCGCGCTGCAGCCCGGCGTCCAGGCCGCCGGCACGGTGCGCCAGAGCTACCTCGAGCGCTCGAACGTCGAGACCGTCGACGAGCTCGTCTCGCTGATCGTCGCGCAGCGCAACTACGAGGTGAACAGCCGCGCGATCCGCGTCTCGGACGAGATGCTCCAGCAGGTCAACCAGCTCGTCCGCTGATCCCAGGGCCATGAACGTCTCCACCTGGATCCGGATCGCGCTCTTCCTGGCGCTGCTGCTCGGAGCGCCTCTCGGCCTCGCCCGCTCTGGCGGCGAGGCGGACGCGACCGTCTCGATCGAGCTGCCCGCCGACGCGCGTTCGAGCGGGCTCGAGATCCACGTCGCGGACGTCGCAAAGGTGACCGGCATGGACGCCGCGCTCGTTGCGCGCGTCGCGGCCGCCTCGCTCGGCTACGCGCCCGCGCCGGGCTACTCGCGCACGCTGCGGGCCGACCTCGTGCTCGCCTCGCTGCGTCAGTCGCTGCCCGGCGTGCCCGTCGCCGTGGTCGGCGCGCCGCGCTGCCGCGTCACGCCGGCCGTCCGCACCTACCCGGGCTCCGAGCTGCGCGCTGTCGCGGCCGAGGCCATGCGCGGGACGCTGAACGGGGTGGACGCCGAAGCGCGTCCGACCGGCGAGGTGCCCGACGTGCAGGTGCCCGAGAGCACGGTCGAGCCGCGCCTCGTCGCCGTTCCGGACCGCGGCGCGGTCCACCCCGGCCGCCGCAACGTCCAGGTGCAGATCTGGCTCGGCGAGCAGCTCTACCGGACCGTGCACGTGTCCTTCGAAGTCCAGGTCTGGCAGCGCAGCGCCGTGCTCCGGCAGGCGGTCGACGTCGGCACGCGCATGCACGCGGGCCTGTTCGAGATCAAGCGCGTCCCGATCTCGGAGGCGGGCGGCCTGTTCGCCCTCCCGACCGATCAGCTCGCGGGCGCGCTCGCCAAGCGGCCCATCGCGGCCGGCGCGTACGTCACGGAGCGTGACGTGCACCGCGAGGTCGTCATCGAGCGCGGCGCGCTCGTCACCGTCTGCGTCCGGAAGGGCGCCGTCGAGGTCTCCGACGTGGCCGTCGCCGCGGCCGACGGCCGGATGGGCGAGCGCGTCGAGGTCGCGCTCCGCACGACCGGTCGCACGCTCGTCGGCGTCGTCAAGGGACCCCAGCTCGTCGAGGTCGTCATCCAATGAAACGCATCGCACTCCACGCTCTCGTCCTCGCGCTGTCCTTCTGCGCGCTGGACACCGCCGGCGCCCAGCGCCGCGGCTCGATCTACGACCCGACCCGGGGCACGCAGTCGCCGATCGCCGACAAGACGGCGAGCCGCAAGGGCGACCTCCTGACGGTCCTCATCCGCGAGAACCAGGAGCTCTCGAACGAGGAGCAGACCGACCTCGCGAAGAACAGCACGCTGAACTACCAGCTGCTCGACTTCGCCGTGAAGCCGGACACGTTCACGACGCTTCCGACGGTGCAGACGTCGAAGAGCAACCAGTTCGGCGGCACGGCGAACTACGAGCGCCGCGGCGAGTTCGAGGCGCGCTTGACCGCGATGGTCGTCGACGTGCTCCCGAACGGGAACCTCGTCGTCGAGGGACGCCGCGAGATCCTCGTGGACCAGGAGCGCAAGGTGCTCCAGTTCCGCGGCGTCGTCCGTCGCTACGACGTGACGCGCATGAACACGGTCGAGTCCGAGCTCGTCGCCGACGCGTTCGTCTCCTACACCGGCTCCGGTCCGCTGACGGACGCCAACCGTCGCCGCGGCCTGGCCCACTGGCTCTACAGCGCGCTCGACTGGATCTGGCCCTTCTGAGGTGAACCGATGGTCGCAATCGCACTCCTCCTCCTGAGCGCCCAGGTCACGCCGCGCCCCGTTCCGACGGAGCTCACGGCGCCGCCGATCGCCCGCGCGGGCGCGCCGCAGCCCGCGGCGGCCGGCCAGGACGCCGTCGTCGTCGTCCCGCCCCAGGGGCCGACGATCGAGGCGCCCCGTCAGCCCGACGGCCGCTCGAACGCGGTCTACGAGGTGACGCCTCGCGTCGCGCCGGTGAACCGCGCCGGCCAGAACTTCGAGGCGCGCGTCGCGTCGCCGATCCGGAGCCTCGTGTCCGTCCGCGGCATGGAGGAGAACCACGTCGCCGGCTACGGGATCGTGACGGGCCTCGATGCGACCGGCGACTCGGGGCAGCTCGCGACGCAGCTCATGGCGAACACGCTTCTGGCGCAGAACATCAACATCGATCCTGCGCTGCTCGCGACCGCCAACATCGCGGTCGTGCGGGTCGAGGGCGTGATCCCCGCGGGCCACAAGCCCGGCCAGAAGTTCAACGTCCGGGTCAGCTCGATCGGTGACGCCGAGAGCCTCTACGGCGGTTCTCTCACCCAGTGCGAGCTCACCGATATCACGGGCCAGACCGTCTACGCGACCGCGTTCGGCGCGCTCACCGTCCAGGGGTTCTCCGCTTCGGGAGCAGGCGCCTCGACGCAGAAGAACCACGTCACGGTCGGCACGCTCGCCGGCGGAGGAGTCGTTCAGCGCGACATCCCGACGAGCGTGATGTCGGAGCACGGCTTCATCTACCTCGACGCGAAGAACGGCCAGGGCACGTTCGGGAACTCGGTTCGGATCGCCGAAGCCATCAACGGCCTCTATCCGGGCATGGCGTCGGTGCTCCCCGACGGCCGAACGGTCCGACTGATGGTGATGGACGGCGTGGGGCTGGATCAGGTGGTCCGCTACCTCGACCACGCGCTCAATCTCGAGGTCGAGACGGACAACCACGCGCGGGTCGTCATCAACGAGCGCACGGGAGTGATCGTGATGGGCGGCGACGTGCGGCTGCGCCCCGGAGTCATCCACCACGGGACGATCGTCGTGACGGTCGCCGAGACTCCCGAGGTGAGCCAGCCCGGCCCGCTGTCGAACGGCGTCACGGTCGCGGTGCCGCGCACGAACCTCAACGTCACCGAGAACAACAACCCGATGGTGCTCCTCGGCGGCGCAACGTCGCTGGAGGAGGTCGTCGAGGTGCTCAACGTCCTCGGCGCAACGCCGCGGGACATGATCGCGATCCTCGAGGCGATGCTGCAGGGCGGCCTCCTCGTGGCGGAGCTCAGGAGGGTCTGACCGTGGAGTTCCGTCAGCTCGGCGGCGCGCTCGACGCGGCGCGCATCAGCGGCGACCTCTCGGCCGGCCGGATCTCGAAGCTGTCCGCGGGCGGCTCGGACCAGGCCGAGGTCGCGGCGCAGGAGTTCGAGTCGCTCTTCGCGACGCTGCTCGTGACGGAGCTCCGCAAGGGGCTCGGCGACGGCTTCTTCGGCGAAGGGCCCGGCGCGGACACGTTCAACGGCTGGTTCGACGAGCAGCTCGGCGCATCGATCGCGTCGCGCGGCTCGCTCGGGCTGGCGGATCAGGTGCGCGAGGCCATCGCGTCCGAACAGGCGGCCGCCAGCGCGGCCCAGAAGGAAGAGCTGCAGGAGAAGCAGCAGCAGGAGTCGGAACAGCGATGAGCGGACTGACCGAAGGTGCGAAGCGACAGCTCGGCCGCCTGGTGGCGGTCGTGCGCGACGAGATCGCGGCCCACGAGCGGCTCGATGCCCTGCTCGCCCAGCAGGAGGCGAGCGTGGCGCGGCCGAGCTCCGACGCGTTCCGCGAGGCGACCCTCGCGATCGAGGCCGAGCTCGCCCGCGCGCCGCACCGGACCCAGAAGCGCGAGACCGCGCTCAAGGCCATCGGCGCCGAGCTCGGCGTCGCGGGCGCGGCCCTCACGCTCACCAGCCTCGCCGAGCGCTTCGGCGCCGGCGGCGACGCGCTCCGCGATGAGCGCGACCGCCTCCAGTCCATCGCATTGCGGACGCAGGCGCGGACGCGCAAGGTCGCAGCCCTCGTCCGCGTCCACCGCGAGGTGACGCGCGAGCTGCTCCAGTCCGCGCTCGGCGACGAGGACGAACCGCGCGGCGACGTCCTCTCCGGCGGCACCCTGATCGACGCGGAGGTCTGACGGATGTCCCTTTCGACGAACATCGGCCTGCGTGCCCTCCTCACGTCCCAGGCGGCGCTCGACACGATCGGGCACAACGTCGCCAACGCGAACACCGAGGGGTTCAGCCGGCAGAACCTGCTGATCTCGAACTCGCGCCCGCTCAACCTCCGCGGGCTCCAGCTCGGGCACGGGGTGCAGGCGGACCAGGTCGTGCGCTCGGTCGACGAGCTCCTGAACGGCCGCATCGTCCGCCAGGCGTCGACGATCGGCCGGCTCGACGCTCAGCTCGTCGAGATGCAGAGCGTCGAGGCGCTCCTCGGCGAGCCCGGCGGCGACGGGTTCGGCGCGCTCCTGGACGGGATCTTCGAGAGCCTCTCCGCGCTGTCCGCGAACACCGAGGACATCGTGAACCGCACCGGTGCGGTCCAGTCCACCGAGGACCTCATCACGCGCTTCCACCAGGTCTCGAACGAGATCTCGCAGCTCCAGAGCGACGCGCAGATCAAGGCGCAGTCGCTCAGCGACGGCGTGAACGTCCTTGCGAGCCGGATCGTCGATCTCAACCAGGAGATCACCCAGATCGAGGCGGTCTCCGGCACCGTTGCGAACGACCTGCGCGACCAGCGCGACGTCGCGCTGATGGCGCTGGCCGAGCGCGTCGACATCCAGGTCCGCGAGAACACCGAAGGCGCTGTCCAGGTCCAGGTCGACGGACAGCTCCTCGTGGGCGCGAGCAACGTCCACCCGATGAGCGTCGACATCAGCGCCGACGGTCAGATCGAGGTGCGGCTCGAGGGCGGCGTGCGACCGGTCGATCCGAGCGGCGGCGAGATCGCCGGCCTCATCGAGTTCAGCCGCGCCTTCGCCAGCGAGGTCGGCGCCGGTCTCGATGCGTACGCGCTCGAGATCGCCCGCGCCCTCAACAGCGCGCACTCGACCGGCGTCCCGCTCGACGGCGGCTTCACGCAGCTGCGCGCCTCGAACGCGGTCACCGACGTCGACGGGGACGGCGAGGTCGCGGACGAACTGCTGCGCGACGCCGGCCTCCCGTTCGACGTGAACACGGGCGCGCTCTACGTGCACGTCATCGACGAGACCACGCAGGAAGTGCGGACCGAGCGGATCGACGTCGACCCCTCGCGCATGACGGTGCAGGGCTTCCTCGACGCGATCTCCAGCATCGACGGCCTCACCGCGCGTCTCGACACGTTCGGCCGCGTCGACATCGACGCGACGTCGGGCAACCGATTCCACTTCGGCCGTCCGATCAACTCCGCGCCGGACGCGGAAGGGACGTTCGGCGGCGGGCGTGCCACGACGGTCAGCGCGTTCGACGGTCCGTTCTCGCTCGCCGGGCCGGCGACGATCGACATCACGGGGCCAGGCGGCCCGTTCTCCGTCACGGTCGACCCGGCGACCTTCGAGACCGTTGGCGAAGGCACGGCCGAGGAGATCGCGGCAGCGCTCAACGCGGACGCGAACTTCACCGGCGCGAACCTCCAGGCGTCCGTGGTCGGCGAGCGCGTTGCGATCCAGACCGTGGGCGAGGGGAGCGCGGAGAGCTTCCAGATCACGGGCGGCACCGCGCTGACGGCGCTGGGCATCGCACCGGGCACGTACGCGGGCCAGGACCTCGCGGTCCAGGTCGAGCTCTCGGGGACGTACGACGGGCTCGCCAACGACCGCTGGACGTTTGAGCCGCTCGGCGACGGCGTCATCGGGACCACGCCCGGCCTCGAGGTTGCCGTGCGCGACCAGAACGGCGCCGTGCTCGTGACCCTCGACGTCGGAGCGGGCTACGCGCCGGGCAACGCGATCGACATCGCGGACGGCATGTCCGTGTCGTTCACGGTCGGCGAGGTGCGCGCCAGCGACGGGCACGCCTTCGCGACGGACGTGATCGCTGATTCGGACACGAGCGACGTGCTCGTTGCGTTCGGCCTGAACGCGTACCTGACGGGAACCGACGCGAGGACGATCGACATTCGCGACGACATCCGCCGCGACCCGCGCCTTCTCGCCGCGTCCGCCACGGGCGCGGTCGGCGACGGCGGCGCGCTGCTCGACATGATCGGCGCGCAGTCCGCCGACGTCACGGCGCTCGGCGGAACGCTCGGCGAGTACTACGGCGAGATCGTCGGTGACGTCGGCTTCCAGATCGCGTCCGCGCAGAGCGCACAGTCGATCGAGAGCGACCTGATGTCGAGCCTCGAAGCCCAGCGCGAGGAGGTCTCCGGCGTCAACGTCGACGAGGAGCTCGTGCGGATGATCCAGTACGAGCAGGCGTACAGCGCCGCCGCGCAGTACCTGCAGGTCATCACCCAGCTCAACGACACCGTCCTCGCGCTCGTCTGAGGCACCGCCATGGAACTCGAGCGCAGCGCACACGCAGCGGCCACGGGCCGCGGAGGCATCCGATGACCATCCGACCGACGCAGGGCCGGATCTTCGACCTCATCCGGGCCGGGATCCAGAGCAACACGGCACAGCTCATCCGCGCGCAGGAGCAGGCGGCGACCGGTCGTCGGATCGTCCGCGCGTCCGACGACCCCGTCGGGACGTCGCTCTCGCTCTCGCTGCGCAGGCAGATCGGCGCGATCGAGTCGTTCGTCGCGTCGACGGAGTCCGCGCGGCCCGAGGTGGGTCAGGCGAGCGCCCGCCTGCAGGAGGGCTCGGACGTCCTCGCGGAGATCCGCTCGCTGATGATCCAAGGCATGAATGGCGCGCTGAACCAGCGCGACCGCGAGGCCGTCGCCCGCCAGATCGAGCTTCTCGAGGGCCAGCTGCTCGAGATCGCGAACACGCGCAGCGGCGACAGCTACCTCTTCGCGGGCACCGCCACGAACACGCAGCCGTTCGTCGAGACGATCGTCGACGGCGAGACGGTCGTCGCGTACCGCGGCAACGATGAGCAGCAGCGCGTCCTCAGCGGGCGCGAGGCCGAGGTCGTTCTCAACGTCACCGGGAGCGAGGTGTTCGCGAACTTCGACTACACGGGGACCGAGATAGGCGGCACGACCGGCATCACCAACGGCACGACCGCCGACAGCGGCAGCGGCTACGGGCGCATCCTCGTCCGGCACGACGGAACGACCGGCGCCGTCGGCGCGGGCATCGCGCTCGCCGGCGGAGGCGACACCGCGGTCGGCGACCGGACCGTCACGGTCGACGCGACGGCGGGCACGATCCAGCTCGGGGCGGGCGAGCCCTTCGACATCCCGACGCCTCTCCCCGCGTCGCTGTCGGTCGCGGACGAGAACGGTGCGCGCGTCACCTTCGACATGACCGGCTGGACGGGCGCCGCCACGACCGGAACGGTCACCGGAGCGGCGTCGATCAGCCTCGACGGAGCGACGTACACACCCACCACGCTGGCCGAGACGGACCTCCGCCTCGAGCACGGGACCACGGGTGCGGTCGTCCACGTGGACACGACCGCGCTCCACACGGCGGGCGAAGAGCTCCTGACATTCTCCGGAACGCCTTCGGTCTTCGACACGATCCGCGGCGCCGTGTCGGACCTGCGGATGTCGGACGAGACCGACCGGACCGAGATTCTTCTGCGCCTCGAGGCGCGGCTCGGTGAGCTCGACAGGAGCCAAGACGACCTCCTCATCGGACTCGGCCAGCTCGGCGCGACGGCGCAGCGCATCGACGTCGCAGCGACGCGCCTGGAGGACCTCGAGGTGACCGTCGAAGGCCTGCTCTCCAACGTCGAGGACGCCGACTTCGCGGAGGTCGCCCTCGATCTCCAGCGCGCCGAACAGACGCTCCAGCTCGCCCAGGCCACGGGCGCGCGGCTCATGCAGCAGACCCTCCTCAACTACCTGTGATGGGAATCGAACCGCAGAACGTCCAGCGTGCGCAGGGCGCGGCGCCGTCCACGGAGAGCCAGCGCTCGGACGCGCGCGCATCGAAGGTCGACGGCGCCGCCTTCCGCGCGATTCTCGAGCGCATGGAGGAGAGCGCGCGCGCGATCGCCCGCACGTCGGAGGACGTCGAGGACCCGCGCGATCTCGGCGCCGCCGTCGGCCGCGCACGCGAGGCGCTCGACGAGGCTCTGAGCCTCGGCGGCGACCTGCTCGAGGCGTACCGCGCCGCGCAGGCCCGCACCGGAAACGCACAGAACACCGAACCCCAATCTGGCTCCGGGGGGAGCCGTTGACCCATGACGAACGAAACCAACCAGAACCCGGCAGGCGTCCCGTTCACGGGCGCGGCCCCGACCGCACTCGCCGACCCGCGCGCCGCCGCACTCGAGCTGATGGAGCGCGTGCTCCGCGACGGTCGTCCGATGGCGGCCGAGTACCCGCTCGTGTTCGGACCGAACGCGACCGGTGAGATCGAGGTCGCCGAGGCCGACGGCCGGCCCGCGTCGGCCTGCGCGTGGCTGCGTCGCGACCTCGTGACGCCGGACGCGACGATCCCCGCCGCCTTCGTGGGCTCGGTCGCGACCGAGGACTCGGCGCGCGGCCAGGGCCTCGGCACCGAGGTCGTCGACCGCGCCATCGCACGCGCGTCGGACGAGGGCGCGGCGATCGCGCTCCTGTGGGCCGACGACCCGCTCTGGTACCAGAGCCGCGGCTGGATCCCCTTCGGCACCGAGCGCGTGCACGCGGTCGAGGACGCCTGGGCGTTCCTGCTGCCCGATCCGACGGACGTGCGCAGCGGCAGCGCCGCCGACGCCGCGGGCATCCACGCGCTCTACGAGCAACACCCTTCGCGCGTCGCGCGCACCGAGGACGAGACCCGCGCTCTGCTCGGCGTCCCCGCGATGCGGATCACGGTCTGCGAGCGCGACGGCGAGATCGTCGGCTACGCCTGCATGGGCCGCGGCGAGGACCTAATGAACGTCGTGCACGAGTGGGGCGGCCAGCCCGACGCGTCGCTCGCGTGCCTCTCGCAGCTCTGGCGCGACGCGGAGGCCGAGCGTGCCTTCCTCATGCTCGGCGAGACGGACGTCGACCTCGCCGCCTACTTCTCGTTCGTGAAGGCGCCCGGCGCGACCGGCAGCCTTGCGATGGCGAGGATCGCGAACATCGACGCGCTTGCGCAGGTGTTCCGGGACGCGCTCCCGGCCGAGGTGAATATCACGGTTCCCGAGGACACGGACGAGCCGACCCTCGACCTGCGCGCGCCGTCGGGCGCCATCCGGCTGACGGGACACGAGATCCTGCTAGCGATGTGCCCGCCGAACGGCGACCGGCGCGTGACCGACGTGGTCGAGCAGGAGCTCGGCCTCGCGCTGCACGCGCTGCCGCTGAAGCCCTTCGTGCGCGGCCTCGACGGCATCTGAGTCGTTCCCCTCGAGGGATCGCGAGAGCGCTCCGCCGGCCGCCGGCGGGGCGCTCTCGTCGTTTCAATCGAGGAACGCCGCCGGGTCGAACTTCGAGAGCGGCACCGCGACCTGCCGCGGCAGCCGCCCCGCGTCGAACGCGTCCCCGTCGAACGCGCCGACGTCGAGCTCGAGGTCGACGACGTCCATCGCGCCGTCGTCGTGGAACTGCGACGCCATGAGCTCGGGGAACCCGACGACGGTCAGCTGGCGCCCGTCGTCGAGGTCCGCGAGCGCGTCGTAGAAGTCGCGGTCGTGGCTCGCGAGGAGGACGTCGCTGTCGCGCCGCTCGCGCAGCGCCTCGAGCGTGCGCTCGATCGCGTAGTCGACGACCTTCGTATCCGGCCCGAGGTCGTTGATGAGCATCACGGGCACGAAGCCCATGTGCCGCAGCGCGTTGATGAACGGCTGCGCCACGCCGGTCGTCGCGTTCACGAAGAAGAGCGCGCGGCAGTCCGATCCGGAGCGCTTCTCCGCGTAGTGGACGAGCCGGTCCCAGCGCGGCCTCTGCGCGGGCTCGGGTTTGTGACCGAGCAGATTGGACAGCGCCCAGTCGATGTTCTCGCCGTCGACCAGGAGCACGCAGGCTTCGGAGCTCATGCGCCCATCGTTCCCGACGCGAGGCCGGGCCGGGAGGGCCGAATCGGAAGAACCGGCCCGGGCCGTCGGTGGAGAAGACCGGCCGACCCCGCCGCGCGCGCCGTCAGTAGTTCCCGGGGAACGTGGCGCGTTCGACCGCTTCGATCGCGATGTGGAGGATCTTGATGTGGACCTCCTGGATGCGGTCGGAGGTCGTCGCCTCCGGTACCACGATCGCGAGATCCGCCATGTCGCGCATCTTGCCGCCGCCCTTGCCGAGCAGGGCAACCGTCTTGACACCGCGCTCCTTCGCCGCCTCGATCGCGCGGATCGCGTTCGGCGAGTTGCCGCTGGTCGACATGCAGACGAGCACGTCGCCCTCGCGGCCGTACGCCTCGACGCTGCGCGCGAAGACCTCGTCGTAGCCGAAGTCGTTCGCGATGCAGGTGAGCTGGCTCGGGTCGCTGAACGCGATGGCGGGAAGAGCGCTGCGGTTGCCGCGGAAGCGGCCGGTCCACTCCTCCGCGAAGTGCATCGCGTCGCACATCGAACCGCCGTTGCCGCACGCCATGAGCTTCCCGCCCGCGTCGAGCGCGTCCTTGCAGAGGGCGGCGAAGCGGCCGACGGCCTCGAGGTTGGCCTCGTCGGCGAGGAATGCGTCGAGGGTGCTGCGCGCGGCCTCGAACGAGGCCCGGACGGCGTCGGGCTGGAGCGGGTTCGACATCGGTGGGAGCGTAGCGGCGGTCAGAGGGCCGCAAAGGCCTCATCGGCCGCTCGGAGCACGCGCTGGACGATTTCCTCGTCGTGGCACACCGAGAGGAAGAACGCCTCGTACGGGGAGGGCGGCATCAGGACCCCGCGCTCGAGCATCCCGTTGAACCAGCGCGTCCAGCCCTCCCGGTCGGAGGCCGTCACGTCGGACAGGTTCCGGGGTGCGACCGGCGAGAAGTAGGGGCACATCATCGAGCCGACGCGGCCCATCGAGAGGACCCGGCCGTGGCGCGCCGCGACCTCCATGAGACCTCGAGCGAGCGAGGAACCGACTTCCTCGAGCGCCTCGTAGGTGCCCTCGCGTCCGAGGATTTCGAGCGTCTTGCGGCCCGCGGCCACCGCCAGCGGGTTCCCGCTGAGCGTGCCCGCCTGGTAGACGTCGCCCGCGGGCGCGATCTGCATCATCAGGTCGCGTCGACCGCCGTACGCGCCGACGGGCAGCCCGCCCCCGATGACCTTGCCGAGCGTGATCAGGTCGCAGCGCGTGCCGTGCAGGTCCTGGAACCCGCCGCGCGCGACGCGGAAGCCGGTCATCACCTCGTCGTAGATGAGGAGCGCGCCGGACACGTCGCAGTGCGCGCGCAGCCCCTCGAGGAAGCCGGCGTCCGGCTGGATCGTGCCCATGTTGCCCGCGACGGGCTCGACGAACACGGCGGCGATCTCGTTCGCATGCTCCTCGAACACGCGCGCCACGGAGTCGAGGTCGTTGTAGACGGCGACGAGGCTGTTGGCCGCGTTGGAGCGCGTCACGCCGGGCGAGTCCGGGCTGCCGAGCGTGAGCGCGCCGCTGCCGGCCGCGACGAGGAACGAATCGCCGTGCCCGTGGTAGCAGCCCTCGAACTTGACGATCTTGTCGCGCCCGGTGGCGGCCCGCGCGAGCCGCGCGGCGGACATGGTGGCCTCGGTGCCCGAGTTCACGAGGCGCACGACCTCGCAGCTCTCCACGCGGTCGGTGATGAGGCGCGCCATCTCGAGCTCGCCGCGCGTCGGCGCGCCGAACGTCGTGCCGGTCTCGATCGCCTCGGACAGCGCCGCCTTCACCTCGGCGTTGCCGTGCCCGAGGATCAGCGGCCCGTACGAGCCGACGAGGTCGACGTACTCGTTGCCGTCCTCGTCCCAGACGAGGGCGCCCTCGCCGCGTACGAGGTGCGGGGGCGTACCGCCGACGGACCGGTACGCGCGGACGGGGCTGTTGACGCCGCCGGGGATGAGCTCCTGGGCGGCGCGGAAGATCTCTTCGCTCTTCTCGAGCGTGAACGGGGGGCGTTCCACGCGGGGATTCTAGTGCCCGCAGGCGCCGGCGGGCGGGCTCAGCCGGCGCCGCTGGTGAGCCGTTCGAGGGCCGTCCGGAGCGCGCGCGGGGAGGGCTCGTCGAGGCGCACGATGCGGCGGAAGCGCGCGTACTCGGGCGCGAGCTCCGTCTGCGTCGTCTGGCCGATCGCGACGGCGGTGACGCGGGGCGCGTCGGGCGCCCGGAGCCAGACCTGGACGGCGCTCGGGCTGGCGAAGAACGCGGCGTCGAGCCGCTTCGGCAGCACCGAGCCCTCGACGTCGACGGTGCGGTACGCGACGGGGGCGTCGACGGCGCGGCCCGCGCGCTGGAGGAGATCCCGCAGGTCCTCGGCGCGGCTCCCGCGGGGCCACAGCACCGACTGGCCGCGCTCGGTGCGCTCGACGAGGCCCTCCGCCAGGGCCTTCGCGCCGGCGTCGGCCGACGGCCCGACGAGCGCCGGATCCACGCCGAGCACCCGGAGCGCACGCGCGGTCGCGACGCCCACCGCTGCGTGTGGAGCGTCCTTCACGTCGGGCCGCTCGGCCCAGAGCCGCTTGAGCGCGGCCAGCGCGTTCTGGCTCGTGACCGCGACGAAGGCCGGATCGGCCGCCACGCGCCGCGCATCGATCGCGACCGGCTCGATCCGCACGAGCGGCAGGTGCACCGGCGACCAGCCTGCGGCGTGCACCGCGTCGATCCAGCGCCGGGCCGCGCGCTCCGTCGCGGGACCCGTCAGGCAGATGCGCTGCGTCTGGGGGGGCATCTCGGCAGGGCCCCGCGTCAGCCGTCGGACTCCGCGCGTGCGCGCGCTTCTGCGATCAGCTCGCCGGCGCCGTCCGCGAGGAGCGCGTCGGCCAGCCGCGTGCCGATCGACTCGGCGTCGCCTTGGGGCCCCTCGATCGCTCGCTCGTGCGCGCGTTGTCCGTCGAGCGACAGCACGCGTCCGCGCAGGCGGAGCGTCCCGTCACCGTCGAGCGTCGCGTGCCCGCCGATCGGCGCATTGCAGCCACCCTGCACCGCGCGGAGGAACGCGCGCTCCGCGCGGGCGCAGGCCCACGCCGACGCGTCGCGCACCTCGGCCTCGAGACGCGCGCGCGTGTCCGCGTCGTCGGCGCGGCAGGTGAGCCCGACGATCCCCTGGCCAACGGCGGGGAGGAATCGGTCGACGTCCAGCACCTCGGTGATCAGGTGCTCCATGCCCAGGCGCGTCAGGCCCGCCCGCGCGAGGACGGTCGCGTCGACGTCGCCGGCCGCGACGCGTTCGGCGCGGGTCGCGACGTTGCCGCGGATCGGGACCAGCTCGAGGTCGGGGCGTGCGGCGAGCAGCATCGCGCCGCGCCGCTGCGAGCCCGTCCCGACGCGCGCGCCCTCCGGCAGCCCCGCGAGTGTCCAGCCCGGCTCGCGTGAGACGAGGCAGTCCTCGACCGCGCCGCGTTCCAGCACTCCTGCGAGCACGACGCCGTCCTGCAGCGTCGTCGTCATGTCCTTCAAACTGTGGACGCCGACGTCCGCGCGGCCGTCGAGGACGGCGCGGTCGACCTCGACCGTGAAGATGCCGATGCTGCCGAAGCGCGCGAGCTCGGTCGTCAGGTCGCGGTCACCCCGCGAGTCGACGACGACGAGCTCCGGCGTGCCTCCGAGCGCTTCTCGCGCGCGGGACGCCTGCCAGAGCGCGAGTTCGGAGCCGCGCGTCGCGAGCCGCGCGCTCACGCGGGGCCTCCCGCGGGGCAGCGGAGGGAGCGTGCGACGCTCGCGCGCGTAGCGATCGCGGGGGCGACCATCGTGGGGGCGAAGCGCGGGTTCGGATCCGCGCGTTCGGTCGCGCGAGGGTGGTACGAGGGCTCGTTCACGGGTCGGAGGATACGGGCAGGAGGCGTTGCGCGGCCCGGTGCTGAGTGGACACGGGCTGAGTGGACACGGGCGGATTGGACTCGGGCTGAGTGGACCAGGGCCGAGCGGACCCGGGCTGCGCGGCCTCGGGCTGCGGCGCAGCTCGGCGCCAACGCATCGCCGGCGCGTCCGTAGCCCCGGGCGCCGCGCTCGAGGCTGCGCCTACCGTCGACGCAGCAGCGGCAGGAGTTGAACCCCGATGATCCGAACCGATGCACGGCCCGCCGGCGCGCTCCGCGCCGGGGCTCTCCTCGGCGCTCTCGCAGGCGCTCTCCTCGTCCCCGTCGCAGTCGCCGCCGGATTCGCCGCCCAGGACCCTGCGCTCGAAGTCACCCCGCAGGCGGCGGACGAGGGTCCGGACCAGGAGGGGGCCGGCGTCCGGGACGCGGTCGAGCCCCTCCGTCCGGTGCCTCCGCAGCGCCCGGGCCACGCGCGATCGCCGTTCTCCGAGCGCCCCGCGGAGTCCGCTCTCGAGATCCTCGAGAACGTCGATGCGAGGGATTTCGAGGAGACCATCCGCGACGACCTGCGCCGCGCGGACCTCGACGCCCGCGAGGCCGCGTTCGACCGCTGGTCGGCCGCCGCGGCGACCGACGCGCGCGTCGCCGATGCCCTCCGGTCGATCCAGACCGACGCCGCCGACCCCGACACGGCGTTCCTCGCGCGCCTGGCGCTCCGCGGCGCCGGCGGCCCGCGCGTCGGCGCCCGTCGCCTCGCGCCCGGCTCCGTCTTCGGGGGGCGCGTGTTCGGGCGCGCGGACGGCCGCGATCCGTTCCGCTCGATCGAGGACATGCGCCGCCGCATGGACGAGGTCTTCGGGAGCGACCCCTTCTTCGGCGGCCCGCTCGGCGCGGATCCGTTCCTGGGCGGCGGTTCCCCGCTCCGTCCGCGGATCCGCGACGAGGACCTGCAGCGCCGACTGGAGGAGATGCAGCGTGAGCTCGACGCACTGCTGGGCCAGGGGCCGGGCGGTCTCCCGCGCGCGGGCCGCGGTCTGCAGCGTCGCGTGAGCGGCGTCTCGGTGCGCAGAGGTCCGAACGGTGTGTACGTCGAGGTGACGGAGGAGGGTCCGGACGGTTTCGAAACGAACACGTACGAGGCACCGTCGATGGATGCGCTGCTCGAGGCACACCCCGAGCTGCGCGGGCGCGTGCGCTGAGCCTCCAGCGTCGCTCGCCCCGACGCGGCGCCCGCGCCCGGCCCGGCGCCCGTACGCCCGTGCAAGGGCTACGCATGACCTGCCCGGGCTCCGCAACCGCGCGCGGCCCCGCGGCGATCGATCGCGTGGAGCCGCGCCGCAGACCGCAGCCGGCTGCGCCGAAGTCCCACCGCGCGAGCCCGCCATGAACAACGCCCTCGTCCTCTTCGCCGCGCTCTCGTGCGCAGCGCCGCTCTACCTCGCCCTCGGCCCGTCCCCGATCGGTCCGGCTCCGATGGGCGCAGGAGCCGGCTCCAGCGCGGACGCGCGGCTGCCGAAGCCCGAGCTCGTCGGTCCGGGTGTCGTCTCCACGAACGCGGGCGAGTACAGCCCGACGTTCGACGCCGAGCGCGGCGAGCTCTACTTCATGCGCCGCACGCCGGGCCTCTTCGACTACACGATCTGGCGCGCGCGCACCGACGGCGAGCGCTGGACCGATGCCGAGGTCGTGTCGTTCTCCGGCGAGGAACGGGACGCGGGGCCGTACCTCGCGCCCGACGGTGCGTCGCTGGTCTTCGACTCGGCGCGTCCCGCGGAGACGCTCGAGAAGGACTCGATCAACCTCTGGCGCGTCGAGCGTTCGGAGGACGGCGCGTGGGGGGAGCCGAGCCTGCTCGCGGGCGCGTCGAACGCCGGGTTCCAGCCCGGCCGCGCCGAGGTCGACGAGTTCGGGCCCGCCATCGACGGCGAGGGGCGGATCTGGTTCTACAGCTTCCGCTCGCCCTACCGGGGCGGCTCGCGCTACGTCGTCGACACGCCCGACGCGAAGGAGGCGCGGCGTGACACGTCGGTGCCCGACCCGTCCGCGCGCACGTTCGTCTCGTACCTGTGGCTCTCCGCGGACGGCGACACGGCCGTGATGGAGGGTCGCGCGAAGGGGCGCCGCGACACGGACCTCTTCGTGTCGCACCGCGTCGGCACGCGCTGGACCGAACCGCGCCCCGTGCCCGGTGTGAACACGTCGTCCGGCGAGGGCGGCCCGTGGGTGACGCCCGACGGCGCGTGGCTCTGGTTCACGAGCGACCGTGCGAGCGGCGACGAGCGCGCGGGCACGGCAAACCTCTACCGGGTGGCCGTCGAGGGGCGGCTCGACCCGCCGTCCGACGCGGCGCACTAGCGGGTCCAGGAAGAACGGGCGCTCGTCCTTGTGCACTCGCGGTCCAGACGGCGCCGTCAGTCCTTGCGCAGGTGCTCGGAGAGGAATGCGATCATCGCGGGGAACGCGCGCGACTGAACGCGCGCGTTCGCTGCGTTCCCCGGCGTGTAGCCGTCACCGGACAGCCGGTGTCCCGCGTCCTCGTCGACGATGGTGACCGTGGGCAGGTCCGACGCGGTGCGCGCGGCGGCGACGCTCTTCGCCATTCCGCCCGAGTCCCACGTGTCGTCCGCGCCGCCGCCGAGCAGGAACACCGGCTCGTCGATCGACTCCACGTCGATGCGCGCCGGCGCGACGCGGTCCGGGTGCGCGGCGCGGCCCGCGTCGTGCGGCGTCCGGATCCGCACGGTCTCGCCCGTACGGTACTTCGCGATCTCCGCGCTCATCCCGACGTAGGGCACGAACGGGAGCGCCTCGCCGCGCCACGCGAACGAGCTGCACGCGCCCTCCTCGGTCCCCGGGCCCCAGCCCTCCCAAACGACGTCGCTGGGCACGATCGCGACGACGGCGGCGAAGCCCTCGATGCGGCTCGCCGCGAGGAGCGCGAGCTCGGCGCCCTTCGACACGCCGTACAGCGCGACGCGGTCGCCGCGTACGTCCTCACGCGCCGCGAGGAGGTCGCGCACGCGCTCGAGGCGATCGACGGGGATGTCGTGGAACGCGCGGGGCAGGTCGGGGAACTGGCGTTCGCGGCCCCAGCGGTCAGGCGAGTAGTACGGCAGCCCGAGGACGGCGAAGCCGCGCGACGCGAGCTTCGGCGCGACGCCGCGCGCGGTCGAGTCGCCGCCCTCCGAGCCCCCGAGCACGACGACGACGGGCGCGGGCTCTTCCGCGGGCGGCAGCAGCAGGAACGCGCCCGGGTAGTCGTCGCCGAGAGGCAGCTCGCGCAGCCCCTCGACGCCGCGGACCGAGCGCACGGTCGCGGTCGCGTCGGGGGCTCCGTCGCCGTCCACGTCCACGCTGAAGAGCACGACGCTCGACGAGCGCCCCTCGGGCACGGCGTCGTCGGTCGGCGTCATCGACCAGAAGAACCCGGCGGGGTCGGCGCCCTCCCACGGGGCCTCGACCGGGACGGCCGTCCGCACGTCGACGTTCCCGTCCGCGTCGGCGCGGAACGTGGCCGTCGAGCGGTGCACCGAGGCGGGGCGCCGACCCCAGGTGCGCTCTGCCGAGACGGCGACGACCGCGCCGGGCTCGAGCCCCGTCAGCCGGACCGCGACCGGGTCGCCGCGGAGCACCGGGGTGTTCGGGACCTCGAAGGCGGGCGACGCCGACGGCGGCGGCCCAGGCCGGACCTCGCCGAGGGTCGGAGGCCCGATCGGAGGCCCAATCGGAGGCCCGGTGGAAGGATCGACGGGGAGGGCCGTGGGAGGCCCCGCGGCCGCGCCGGCGGCGGCGAGTGCGAGGGAGAGCGTGACGACGGCGACGGCAGGGCGCGTGGGCTCAGGCATGCGACGGATCGTCTCACCTGGGCGCGATTGCGGCTACCCGGACGCGGTTGCGCATCGGATGCTTGACAGATACTTGAGCGCGCAAGTATCCACTGCGGGCCATGCACGACGCCGACCTCCTCGCACCGCTCCTCGACGCGGCAGCCACCCTCACGCGCCGCCTCGACGGGGCCCTCGGCGCCATCAAGGGCATCTCGTACGGCGAGTACCACCTGCTCGCGGCGCTGGCGGACCGCCCGGCCGCAACCGCGACCCGCGTCGACCTCGCGTCGGCGGTCGGCCTCACCCCGTCGGGCGTCACGCGCGCGCTGCGCCCGCTCGAGAAGCTCGGCGTCGTCGAGGCCCGCCGCGATCCGCGCGACGCGCGCAAGTCGCTGACGCTGCTGACCGACGCGGGCCGCGCTCTGCTTGACGACGCGCGCCGCGTGGTGGCGGACGTGACGGACTCGCTCGAGCCGCTCCGCGCGCTCGACGCGGACGAGCGCGAGCGGACGGCGTCGCTCTTGCGCGCGCTGGCCGGTCGGGGCTGAGCTATGCGGGTCAGAGCCGCGTGACCTCGCCGGGCCGGACCTCGAACGAGCCGGCGCGCCTCGACCCGTCCTTGGCGCGCAGCTGGAACGTGTAGCTGCCGGCCGCGAAGCCCTCGACGCAGCGCCAACGGTCCGCCGCGCCGCCGGGGGCGGGGGCGAACGCGCGGTGGTACGACGGGCCGCGGCGGCCCGGACCGTGGACGAAGATCATCAGCTCGCCGGGGCCGTGCGAGGGTGAGTCGAACTCGATGCGCCCCGCGAGCTCCGTCAGGCGAAGGACGTGTTCGCGGGCGGCGCCGCCCTCGACCTCGAGCGTCGACGTCACGGGCGCCCACACGCTCTCGCTCGGGAGTCGCACCTGGAGCTGCCACGTGCCGGGGAGGAGCTCGACGGTCGGCTCGTCGCGCGCGAACCAGCCCGCCTCGGCGCGCCGCTCGACGCCCCGGTAGCGCACGCGCCACCCGTCGACCTCGCGCTGTTCGGGGTCCTCCACGCGCAGCGTGACCGGCGTGCCGGCAGCGCGCCGCAGGCGGACGTCCAGCCGCGCCGAATCCCGCGCCGCGGTGAACGGCAGGAACGCGACGAACGAGGGGTCGCGCTCCAGCCTCGCGCTCAGCGCGTACTCGCCGGGACGGGGGAGAGTGACGACGAGCGTGTCACCGGCGTCCGTGAGCCAGCTCTCCCCGGCGGAGCGCTGCGTTCCGGACTTTCCGTCGAGCCGTACGACGGACCAGTCGACGTCGTCGATCTCGAGTCCCGCGGGTTCGACCAGGCGGAACACCGCGACGTGGATCCGCACCGGGAGGACGATGTCCGTTGCGTCCGGAACGAAAGTGCGCGGCCCAACCTCGTCGTCGACCCCGGGCAGGAGGAGCTCGTGCGGAACGCGCGGCAGGTCCGCGAAGCGGAAGCGGCCCTCGGCGTCGGTCACCGTCCCGAACTCGTTGCTCTCGTCATCGCGGCGCACCTCGATCGGAACGTTCGGGAGCCCGACGCCGTCCGCGGAAACCACGCGCCCCGCGAGCACTCCGCGCGGCACGAGGATCAGGTCGCCGATGTCGGCGCGCCCCTCGCCCAGCTCGACCGTGCGGACCGCGCTCCCGTGCTCCACGTGGGCGGCGTGGACGGTGCACGCACCCGGCTCCCACGCGTCGATCTCGAACCGACCGTCCGCACCCGTCCGCGCGGTGAGCGTCTCCGACATCCCGCCGCCCGTCTGCCACAGGACGGAGTCCACCTGGACCGCCGCGAGCGGTTCGCCGTCCGCGCCGATGACCCGTCCGGTGAGTCCGGCGACCAGCGGCTGGGCGTAGAGCTCGACCTCGGCCTGCGCCACGCCCGTCGAGAAGGGCTCGTCCGAAACGCTGAAGACCTCCGCCGCGGACGTGAACCCGCTCGCCCGGAAGCGGACTTCGACCCACCGGCGCCCTCGCTGCTCGATCGAGAGCGCGCCCCAGCCGGGAAGGCTGCACGCGAAGCCGCCGTCGGGGGACACGGGCGTACGCGCGTACGCGCCCACCGGCCGCTCGTCCTCTCCGACGAGCGTCGCGACGACCTGCGCGTCCGCGGGGAGCGCATCCGCCTCGTCGAACTCGACGCGTCCGTGCACGAGGAGCGCGCCGCGAGGGGCCGTCGTCGCGGCGGCCACCGGATCCATGGGGCGACCCGGGGCGGGGGACGGCTTGTCCGGGTCCGGACGGCTCCGTTCCCGTGGGGCGTTCGTCCCGACGGCCCGGTCCCCTGAACGCGCGACGCCGTCGAGCGCCACCTCCGGTCCCGGCGCCGGGTCCGACGGGGCGACCTGGCGCGTCGGCTCTACCTGCGACGCTGCCGGTTCGGGCCGGCCGCGGAGCCACGTCACGGCCCCGAGGCCCAGCGCGACGGCACCGAGCAAGACGGCGGCGATTCGGTGCACGCGGTTCATACCTCCCTAGGTTGGGAGTTTCGCGCCGTCACGGGAACCCGTGCCGCCGCTCCAGCAGGCCCGCCGGAACAAGTCCGGTAGCCATCCCGGGGTTCCGGTGTAGCGTCCCAACATGAAGTTGCTCGCTGCCCTACTCGCATCGCCACTCGCCCTTCTCAGCGCCCCGGCCCCCACGCCGCCGTCGAATCCAGTCCCTCAGGACGCGAAGGCCCCGGTCGACGATTGCCAGGTCGACCCGATTCCCGTGGGCCTCATGCAGGACGTGCTGTCCAACGCGCTCATGCGGCATTACGGCTTCGACGAGGTGCGCGTGCAGCGCTCGCTCGCCGAGGCGCGGCGGGACTGCGCGGATTCCGCGACGCTCGTGCAGCGCGCGGCGGCCGCGTTCGAGCTCGACGTGGACGACCTCACGCGGGTCGCCGAAGCGTGGCGGCACGTGAACAGCACGCACGCAGGCGGCGGCGCGCCGCAGCTCGAGGGAGCCGTGCCGCGGTCCGACGCCGGGCCCGTGCCCGAGGACGAGGCGTCGGTCGCCTTCGCAGCGGACGTGCTCGTGCACGTCGGGCTGCACGAGATGGCCCACGCGCTGGTGCGGGAGTTCGACCTCCCCGTGCTCGCGAACGAGGAGGCCCTCGCGGACGCCTTCGCGACGTGGTACCTGGTCGAGCACATGCCGGACCGCGCGCCGGCGGTGCTCGGGGCCCGCGTCGCCTCGCTGATGTACGAGGCGCACGAGATCCCGCGCGCCGAGTGGCCGGTCGCGGGCGAGCACCCCTCCGACGCGCGGCGCGCGTTCCAGATCGCGGCGCTCGCGTACGCAGCCGACCGTGAGCGCTACGCGCCGCTCGCAGACCAGGTCGGGATGGTCGAGCGGGACCGCCGCAGCGCGGCCGACTACGGCACCGAGATCCTCCGCTCGTGGCGCCGCACGACGGACCGGCTCTGGATGCCCGACGGGCGGCCGACGCGGGAGTTCGCGCACAGGGACCGGGCGGACGTGCTGCAGCCGGTCCGCGCCGCGTGGGTGCACGCTTCGGCGGAGCTCGTTCCGGCGCTGCAGCGCGTCGACTGGCACAGCCAGGTCAAGCTCCGGCTCGAGAGCGGCGGGGACGGCGCGGGCTGGAGCCGCTCGAAGCGCACGATCACGGTCGAGGCGGGCTACGTCGAGCGCTTCCTCCGCCAGGGGGCGGCGATCGCCGCCGAGCGGAGCGGTGAGCACGCCGCCGCCCGCTGACTCGCCGCGGGGCCCGCTCGCGCTGTAGCCTCGCGCCATGGACGTACCCGGGATCATCAGTGCGGTCGTGGGCGGCGCCGCGTCGGCCGGCATGCTCTTCGCGCTCCAGCGCGCCGCGAGCGGATGGCCGGAGGTCGAGGACGGCGCGTTTGAGCTGCGCTACCCGCCGCTCTTCCGCTGGGGCGTCGGTATCGCCGGGGCGCTGCTCTTCGGCTTCGCGATCGTCGCGTTCGGCTTCAAGGCGTTCGGTCCGCCGGACCCCGAGCTGGACGAGGTGATCTGGACGGCTGTGCCGATCATCGGCGTTCTCGGCGCCGTTTCGCTGCTCGAGATCTTCGTGCGCTACCAGGTCGACGAGGAGGGAATCCGCGGGCGGACGGCGTTCCGCGGAACGCGCTCCATGCGCTGGGAGGACGTCGTCGAGGTCAAGTTCTCGAACACGATGCAGTGGTTCCGGCTGCAGTCCTCGGACCTGACGACGCTCCGCGCGAGCGGGCTCCTGCGCGGCGCGCAGGCGCTGCCGCGGGTGATCGAGCGCTACGTCGCGCCGGACGTCGCGGCGGCCGCGCTCGAGGCGTACGAGGGCCGGCCGCGCGGCATCCGCTGACGGGCCTGGCCGGGCTCTCCAAGGCGCGATGAGTCCTCTGGAGCGCGGGCTCCGGCGGATCCGGGATTCCCGTGTCACACCCGCGCGCGACGCGTGTCGAAGGGGCGTCCGATCCTCTTCGAACCCACGACACGACATGAAGTACGCGCACCAGTTCATCGACATCGCCTGCTCGTTCGACGACGCCATGGCCCTCTTCGGGGACCCCGCGCGACTCCCCGAATGGGCCGTCGCCTACTGCCAGAGCGTCGAGGAGACGCCCGACGGCTTCGTCGCGACGACCGTCGAGGGGCCGCGCTGCATCGCGGTCCGTCCCGACCGGGAGACGGGCGTGACCGACGTCCTGAGCGGCGCTTCCCACGATGCGCTCGACGACGTGCTGCACGTCCGGGTCGTCGGCTCGCGCCCCGATCTGACGCTCGTCAGCTTCGTCTACGCGCCTCCCGGAGAGGTGCCGCCCGAGGTCCTCGAGCTGATGCAGTCGGGGCTCGCGACCGAGGCGGCGCACGCGAAGGCCACGCTCGAGGCGGCGGCGGCGCGATGAGCGAGGTCGGCCCGGACGAGCCCACCGTCGAGCCCACCGACGAGCGCCTCGTCGAGCGCGCGGTCGGCGGCGACATCGAGGCCCTGGAGGCGCTCGTGTCCCGCCACCGTCCGTGGGTCTACAACGTCGCCGTGCGCATGGTCTACGGGCCCGACGACGCGGACGACGTGACCCAGGAGGTGCTCCTGAAGGCCGTCACGGGCCTCGCGGGGTTCCGGGGCAAGAGCTCGTTCCGCACGTGGCTCTACCGCATCGCGTGCAACCACGTGCTCAACATGCGGCGCCGGCCGGCCGAGGAGCAGATGGTGTCGTTCTCGCGCTTCGCGAGCGACCTCGAGTCGTCGCCGGACCTCGACCTGCCGGACCCGGACACGATCCCGGTCGACCGCGGGCTGCTCGTCGAGGAGGCGAAGCTCGGCTGCCTCACCGCGATGCTGCTCGGGCTCGACCGCAGGCAGCGGCTCGCGTACGTGCTGTCCGAGCTGCTGGGTACGCCGTCCGCTCAGGCGGCGGAGCTCATGGAGCTGAGCGCCGCGAACCACCGCCAGGTCCTGAGCCGCGCGCGACGCGCGCTGCACGGCTTCATGGACGGCACGTGCGGGATCGTCCGGACCGAGAACCGCTGCCGCTGCGCGAAGAAGGCGGCGGGCTTCGTCGCGGCGGGCCACATCGACCCGAGCGACGTGCGCTTTGCGCGGCCGGGGACGGAGACGCTCGAGAGCGCAGCGCCCGCCGACCTCGAGGCGCTGGAGTCGCGCATCGACCACCTCCACCGCGAGCAGCACCGCCGCACGCGGCTCATGGAGCCGGCCGACCCGGCGGGCGCGCTGCTCGGCTTCCTCGAGGACCCGGTCGTGCGGCGGACGCTGCGCCTGGACGACTGAGGCACGACGACTGAAGCCCGGATCGGCGAGGGGGGAGCGCCCTGCGCGCTCCCCCGCCGTTCGATCAGGGGTACGCCGTGCCGCGCGGATCCGTCCAGAAGCGGATCACCCGGAACGGCACGATCGAGCTCGTGTCGTCCTCGTACACGACGACGCCCGCCTTGTAGTCGTACTCGAAGTACGCGGACGGCGGCAGGTCGCCGATCGTCCCGGAGAACGTGGCGTCCGACGATGTCTCGATCTCGTAGAGCCACGAGTTCGAGAGCCCGACCGACGCGCCGAAGATCGCACCGCCGACCTTGAACTCGGACCCGAGCTCGACGCGTGTGGTGAGCTCGTTGGTCGTGGTGCTCACCGTCGACAGCTCGAGGCCGAACGTCGTCGAGCCCGAGGTCCCCTGCGCGACGTTCGCGTCCGCGCCGACGTAGCCGGTGAAGATCGCGGTCGGCCCGGCGACCAGTGACGTCAGCTCGGCCTGCGTCGGATAGCTCGCGGGGTCACCGACGACCGTGGCGCCGCCGGGATTGCTGAACACGACGCCGGGATCGATCGCGCGCGCCGGGAAGACGCCGTTGTAGAGCGCGAGGGGCCAGCGCCACTGCTCGGTCGCGACGGGCACGTTGATCGCGTAGGTCGTCCCGACCGCGCTGGGGTCCTGCGCGCTCAGGACCTCGTAGTGGTACTGCGTGAAGAGCGTGCCCTGGAAGACGATCGCGTGCGTCTCGGGGCCCGCGGTCTGCGTCACGAACGTGCGCACGGACTCCGTCGTACCCGTCGTGCGCGCGACCTCGGCGGAGAGCGTGGCCGTCGCCTGCGCTGCGGCAAGGCCGAAGAGGTCCGGCGTCGTGGCTCCGGCGGTCAGAGACGCGCTGACTCCGACGCGGCTGGAGATCGCCTCGCTCGCGCCCGATCCCTCGGAGAACTGGGTGGAGCTCGAGTTCAGGTTCTGGCCAACCCCGAAGCGCGTGGGAACGGCCTCCATCACCACGATCGGGATGGGCTGCGAGATGACGTTCTCCTTGTGCCCGTTCCAGCGCAGCGCGGTCGACTCGCCGTCGTCGTCGCCCGCGACGATGGCGATCCGCTCGCCGTTGTAGCCCGAGTTGATGCTGTACGAACTCGAGCTCGTGTAGTCGATCCCGTCCGGGTCGCCTCCGAACTCGAAGGCCCGCTCGATCTCGCCGACGAAGCCGTTCGAGGCCATGCCCAGGCCCAGGATGCAGCGGAACTCCTCGTCCCCGTCCAGGTCCTCGTCGAGGCTCACCACGTCGATGGCGTGCACTCCCAGGGCGAAGCTGCCGAAGCCGCTGCCGAAGGTCCAGGCCTGGTCGCTGCCCTGGTTCCCCCAGTCGTTCCCCGAGATCAGCCCGCGCCACCTGTAGGTGAACGCGTAGGCCTCCGATTCGTACTGCGGCGGCGTGAAGGGATTGATGCTGACCACCGTCTGGCCGACGACGAAGACGACCGAGTCGATGCCGTCGCCGTCGTCGTCGACGGGACAGGGTGCACTCACGCGCCGTGAGGAGATGTTGCCGCCGCCGATGGAGGGGTCCGGGAGGTAGTCGCTGAGCGTGAACGACTGGGACGCCGCGTCGAAGAACGCGGCGCGGGTCCGGAAGGGAGTCGTGACGAGCAGCGCGTCGACGCCGCTGTGGTCGAGGCGGATCGCTGTGACGTCGGGCTCGCGTGCTTCGTCGAAGCTGAGCGGGGAGGTCAGCGAACCGAGGAGCGGCGCGTCCGCCAGCAGGTCGTCGTAGACGCTCGTGAAGTGCGTGCCGCTGCGGCCCCAGGAGAACACGACCTCATGCTCGTCGTCGCCGTCGAGCTGCGCGGCGCACACGCGCGGGTACTCCGTCGAGGAGTTCGTCGCGGGGGAGCGCGTGATGAGCCGCGGCAGGTTCCCGCCGCTGTTCCATCCGCCGTCGATGGCGTCGTCGAACACGAAGAGGAAGCAGCCGCTGCCGAACTCGACGGCCGCAGCGACCTCGTCGATCCCGTCGCCGTCGAAGTCGCCGCACGCGATGCGCACGTCGTTCGCGCTGGAGGTGCTGATGCGGCCCGAGAGCGCGACGAACGGGTTGCCCTGGGCGTCGGTGTCCCAGATGCGCAGCCACGGATCGGAGCCTGCGAGCGACGCCGTCACCGAGACGGACCTCCCCGTCCCGAAGAGGTCGCCGGAGGCCGCGTCCATCAGACGATGCCCGCCGCTGCCGAAGTTGACGGCGCCGTTCGTCGAGCGGCCCTGGCTCAGGTCCTCGCGGCGCACGCCGGTCATCGTCTGGTTGGCGTCGTAGAACAGAATGCTCTCGTCCCGGCGCAGCAGCGTGGTCCGAGCGCTCTCGAGCGGGTGGAAGTCGCCGGGGTTGGGGTCCACGTAGCCGAAGGCCGAGGCCGTGTAGCGGGAGCCGATGACCGGGGCCGCGGGGGCCGCGGTCCGGGGTCCGCCGCGGACGGCCTGGATCTGGGCGGGCGACGCCGCCGCCGGTGCCGGGGCGGCGAGGGCGAGAGCGAGGACGGGGAGGAGCGGGAGGAGCATCGGAGGCGGCCCTCGGATCGAGGGAGGAGGGTCGAGGGAGGCGGTGTCGACCGGGGCTGCGGAGGGGCCCGGCGGGGTCCGCAGCGGTTTCTCCAGATCCGGTGCGTCGCGCAGCCGCTGCCCTCCCGGTGCCCCGTCCAGCGCCCCCCGAACGGCCCTCCCCGCGACCCCGTACGATCCCGCGTCCCATGACCGAACACCCCGTCGATCCGCGCGACTACCTCCTGGGAACGGGCGACGAAGAGCTCGACCGCCTCGGCTACCAGGCCCGCATCTGGCGCGACTCCGCGCTGCGCGCGCTGGACCGTGCGGGCGTCAAGGAGGGCTCCCGCGTCCTCGACCTGGGCTCGGGCCCGGGCTTCGTGACGGAGGAGATCCGCGCCCACGTGGGCGAGACGGGCTCGGTGGTGGCGCTGGACCCCTCACCGCGCTGGCACAAGGTGCTCCGGCAGCGCTTCGAGGGCGCGCCGAACGTCACGCTCGTCGAGTCGAGTGTGGAGGACGCCGATCTGGCTGAGGGGACCTTCGACGCGGTCTTTTCGCGCTGGGTCTTCAGCTTCCTGCCGGACCTGGACGGCGTGGCGACGAAGGTGCTGCGCGCGCTGCGCCCGGGCGGCGCTCTGGTCGTCCAGGACTACAACCACGATGGCATCGGCGTGTTCCCACCGAGCCCGGGCTTCGAAGCGGTGGTCCGCGCGACCCGCGACTACTACGCCCGCGGCGGCGGCGACGCGTGGGTGGTGGGGAGCCTGCCGGCGATCCTGTCGCGCGCGGGCTTTGAAGGCGTCGAGTGCCTCCCTGAGGTCCGTTGCGGCGGCCCGGACTCCGACGTGTTCGGCTGGGCGGACGCGTTCTTCCCACGCTTCAGCTCGACCTACGTGGACGAGGGCCTGATGACGGCGGAGGAGCGCGACCGCTTCCTCGAGGAGTGGTCGGCGCGCCGGGCGGAGCCGGGCACCCTCTTCTTCAGTCCGATCGTGGCGGACGTGGTCGGGCGGCGGCCCACTCATTGAGGCGTCGCGCTGTCATTGCACCCGTCGCAAGATACGGAGTCTCTTCGCACACGGGCTCTACCCGCCCTGTGCCGCGGGCGAACGGAGATGCTGTCGAGATAGACCCCAGTATCGTGGCGCAGAGTAGTTGTTACAGTTCTTGCGGGTCTTTGGCGAATCGGATAGGGGCACTAGAAGAAGGGGCAAGTGTGGGTAAGAAGCCGAGCTGGAGGCATGACATGCTGTTCTTGCAGACGCTGCGGCAGCTCAGGGTGCATGTCGTCCCTAGGTCGGCTGTAGCTGAGAAGCTCAGCAGTGATGCGGCCTACGAGCTGACACGCTCATCGGGACTGCTTCGACAGCTGTTCATGGACACCGGAACGCCGCTGATCCACTTGGCTAATCGTGGGCGCGGACTTGCGATCACCTTCCCAGTACTCGGACCCAACGACCCACCGCCGATTCCACGAGAGCGTCTTCTAATGGCCTGGAGCCCTGGGCTCTTCGATACTAACTGGGAGCGTCCAGGGTCACACCCACGCCTTCAGGAGCTCAAGAAGGACCGATTCCTTCGCGTCGTCGTACTCCGGCACATGACCGTCGACGTCACCGTAAAGGACATTATCCAATTCGAGGCCCACGTATCCGGTGGCGTCCACCACGGGGAGCCGAGGGGCGATGTTCAGAAGGTCCTGTACAGCATCAACGAGGGAAACACGATCGAGGGTGTGCCGCTGGCGGCCGATGCGCTGAGAGGGATCATCACGGCGACACTGCGAGGCTTGTGGGCTCTTGAGACCCGTGTGGCTCTCGACAACGGCGAGCCGCCGCCCGAACCGCTTCCCAAGGTGCTCATGCAAAGTGGTCAGGGACGCAACCTGATGGAGTTCCTTGGTGGTATTGGGCTCTCTCGTCCGGTCGATCCTCTGGAGGGGAGCCAATAGATAAGCCTATCTGGCGGCTGGGCGCCGAAACGTCGCGACGTAATACGTGGTGTGTTCGCCGGCGTTCCTCCCGGCCAATACAGCGAGGCAGCCTGACGGCTGCTGAACGCTAAACGTGTCCACGCGGTAGAACTCCCAGCCATCGACGGCATTCTGGGCGATGACGCTCTGAAGGTAAGACGCGGCCTCAACGCCGTCGTTCTTCTTGGAGTGTGCGGTGATGGTTGGGGCCATCGGAACGGTCCGGTATTCGTACTGGCAGGTCATAGACAGAGTTTGCCTGGGGTGAGCTCGCGCGACCAGGCTGGCTGCTCGTCCATTGCAGACCTCAGGAAGTTGCCCCAGGGCATGCGCGAGTTTGCGGAGTCGTGGCCGGCTCCCACTCTGAGTGTCACGCAGAGACGCCAATGCTCTGCCGGGTAGAGGTGTCATGTTGGTCGCCGTTCGCCGGGGCCGCTCTCATGGAAACTGCAGGTGCCGCGAAGGGAATAGAGCGGCACGCGCACACAGCCCCCGTGAACCAACCAACCGACACCGGGCCCGCCCTCGAGATCTCCGGGCTCGAGATGGCCTTCGGGGACGTTCGGGCCGTCCGCGGGCTCGATCTCGTCGTCCAGCGCGGGGAGTCCCTTGGGCTGCTCGGGCCCAATGGCGCGGGCAAGACGACCACCCTGCGCATCCTCTCGACCCTGCTCGCGGCCGACGCGGGCACCGCGCGGGTGCTCGGGCTCGATCCCGTCACGGACGGCGCCGAGATCCGGCGGCGCGTCGGGGTCGTGCCGCAGGAGGTCGCGCTCTATGGCGGGCTCACCGCCGAGGAGAACCTCGCGTTCTTCGGGCAGCTCGCCGGGCTCGGTGGAGCGCGCCTGGCCGAGCGGGTCGACTGGGCGCTCGAGGCCGCCGGGCTCGCCGACCGGCGGCGCGCGCGGGTCTCCGGATTCTCCGGCGGCATGAAGCGGCGGCTGAATCTCGTCGCGGCGCTCCTGGCCGAGCCCGAGCTGCTCTTCCTCGACGAGCCCACCGCCGGCATCGATCCGCAGTCGCGCAATCACGTGTTCGAGAGCGTCGAGGAGCTTCGGCGCGGCGGCACCACCATCGTCTACACGACCCATCAGATGGGTGAGGTCGAGCGGCTCTGTGACCGCATCGCCGTCCTCGATCGGGGGCGCTGCATCGCGGCGGGTACGCTCGACGAGCTGCGGCGGCACGAGGCCGTTGCGGCCAGCGGCGCTGGTCCTGGCCTCGCGCTCGCGCCCGACACCGACCTCGAGCGCGCCGTCGAGCTGCTCCGCGCCAGCGGCATCGATGCCGACCTGCGCGGCGCCGACGCCGACCTCGAGACCATCTTCCTCGCGCTCACCGGGCGCGCCCTGCGCGACGACGACGGAGGCGACGCCTGATGCTGTCCACGATCCGAGCGCTCGTCGCCAAGGACGTCCGGCTGTTCGCGCGCGACCGGACGGCGCTCTTCTTCGCGTTCGCGCTCCCCATCGTCCTTGCGAGCGTCATGGGCACCGCCCTCGGCGCGGCCATGGGCGGCGGCGGAGGCTCGAGCGGCGGCGTCCAGCGCATCGGGCTCGCCGTCGAGGACCGCGACGGGACCGACGCCAGCCGTGCGCTCGTCGAGGCGCTCGAGGCCGCGGCTGGGCTCTCCGTCGAGATCACCGACGACGCGCGGCGGCGTGTGGCCGACGGCGAGCGCGCGGCCGCGCTCGTCGTGCCCGCCGGCTACGGCGCGACGCTCGACGCGGGCGAGCAGCCCTCCCTCGATCTCTTCCGCGACCCAGCCCGCCAGATCGCCAGCCAGGTCGTCGTCTTCCAGCTCGCGCCCGTGCTCTTCGAGCGCCACGGCGCCGCGCAGGGGCGCGGGATGATGTCCGGATTCCTCGACGCGCTCGACTTCCCCGAGGACGCGCGCGCCGCGGCCGAGGCGGCGCTCGAGCGCTCGTACGACGAGGTCGAGGCGCTCGCGCAGGGCGCGGAGCCGGAGGCCGACACAGCGGAAGAGCCGAGCGACGACGCCGGCGGCTTCGACGTCATGCAGGACGCCCCGCGCCTCCTCGGGCTCGAGGTCACCGACCTCGCTCCCGAGCGCGACGACGGCATCCCGCGCAGCGCCGGCGCCTCGCACGCGTTCTCCGCGATGGCCGTGATGATGCTGCTGTTCAACCTCGTCTCGACCGCCGGGACGCTCCAGGACGAGCGCGCCGAGGGCACCCTCGACCGCCTGCGCCTGATGCCCGCGGCCGGCCGCACCGTGCTCACGGGCAAGCTCATCGTCTCGATGCTCCTCGCGGGCGTGCAGCTCACCGTCCTCTTCCTCTTCGGTGCCGTCGCGTTCGACGTGCCCGTGCTGGAGCACGCGCCCGAGCTCGCCGTCACCAGCCTCGTGTGGGCCTTCGCCGCGAGCGCGCTCGGGCTTGTCTTCGCGACCGCCTGTAGCACGCGCCGCCAGATGGAGTCGATCTCGACCCTCGCGATCCTCGGGATGAGCGCGCTCGGCGGCGCCTGGTTCCCGCGCGAGATCACGCCCGCGTGGTTCCAGAGCGCGGGCCTCGCGACGCCGGTCGCGTGGGCGATGGACGCGTACCACGGGATCCTCTGGTACGGGAAGGGGCTCCTCGCCTCGGACGCCACGAGCGGCGTCGCCATGAAGCTCGGCGTCCTCGCGGTCTTCGGCGCCCTCGCGCTCGTCGTCTCGTCGGCGCTCTACGCGCGGCGCTTCGGTTCGCGCTGATCTGCGCGCGCGGAGGGCGCGGCTACGCGTCCCGCTCGTCGAGCGCGTCGACGAACGTCCGGTACACGCGCTCCAGCGCCGCCTCGGACCGCGCGTAGCGCGCGCTCTTCTTGAGCTGCGCAAGCGCCAGCCCGAGCAGGTGCTTCTCCAGCGCGTGCGCCAGCTCGAGCTCGCGCGCGCTCGCGTGGCCCTTCGTGACGCGGTCGATGACCTTCTCGCGGTCCTCGTCGAAGCGGCCCTTCAGCTCCTCGATCGCGGGCGTGAAGCTCGCGTACGTGCGCGACGAGAGGAACTTGTGCGTCTCGGCGACGAGGATCGAGCCAACCTCCTCCATCGCGGCGGCGCGCCCGCTCTTGTGCTCGTCCACGATCGGCTGCAGCGCGTCGAGGTCGTACGACAGCACGCCGTCGAGCGGGTGCACGTCCTGCGCGACCGCGCGCGGCACGGAGAGATCGATCAGCACGAGCGGCTGGTCGCGGCGCGCCAGCGCGCGTCGGTCGAGCGTCGCCGCCGAGACGAGGTCCGCCGCGCCTTCGACGCACACGACGCCGACGTCGGACTGCATGAGTGCATCGGCGAGTCCGTCGAGCCCGATCGGCTGCACCCTGTCGCCGAGCTCTCCGGCCGCGTCGACCGCCTTCTGCAGCGTCCGGTTGACGAGGAACAGCCGCCCGACGCCCTCCGCCAGCAGATTCTTCGCCGCAAGCAGCCCCGTCTCGCCCGCGCCGACGACCGTCGCGCTGCGTCCCTCGAAGCGCCCGAGCACGCGCGACGCGACCTCGAGGCCCACTCGCGCGACGGACAGCGAGCCCTGCCCGATCGCGGTCTCCTTGCGCGCGCGCTTGCCGGCGACGAGCGCCTGCGTGAACAGCGGGCGCAGCATCGCGCCGACCGCGCCCGCTCCGTCCGCGGCCTCGAGGCCGCGCTTGACCTGTCCGAGGATCTCGGTCTCGCCCAGCACGAGGCTGTCGAGGCCCGCCGCGACGCGGAAGATATGCATGACCGCGTGTACGCCGCGGTACGCGTAGACCTCGGGGCCGTCGAGGTTCCGGAAGAGCGCGCCGCGCAGGCGCTCGATCGCGCGCGCGCCGTCGTGCGCGAACGCGGTGACCTCGGTGCGGTTGCACGTCGACACGACGACGGCCTCGTCGACGTCCTCGGCGGCGACGAGCTGGCGCAGCAGCGCGCCCGCGTCCTCGGGCTGCACGGCGTAGCGCTCGCGCACCTCGGTGGGCGCGGTGCGCTGCGACAGCCCCACGAGGACCAGGTCGTCGATCTCTTCCATCGCGTGGGACCTCAGCGAAGCGCGTGGAAGGTGGCGCCTGGGACGAGGGCGAGGAAGAGCGTGCCGAGCAGCACGGTCAGGCCGGCGACGGCCGCCCAGCTCGCGCGCTGCGCGGAGACGCCGCGGATCTGGCGGCTGAACGCGATGACGCCGAAGTGGATCCAGACGCCGAGGAACAGCAGAACGGTCGGGTCCGTGTAGCTGAAACCAGCCGTCCCCGCCGCGTGCGCGAGGCCGATGCCGGCGTTGACGCCGAGCGCGAGCATCACGAATCCCGCGAGCGCCGCTCGGCGCGTCATGCGCGCGAGCTGCGTCAGGTCGGGGAGGCGGTGGAACAGCGTGCCGAACGTGCGGCGCCGCATCTGGCGCAAGAGCGCCAGGTAGAGGAAGCCGTAGATGCCGGACAGAACGACGGACGCGCTCGCGAACGCCGCCGTCACGACGTGCACCGCGGTGGTCGCGTCGGACGCCTCGCCCTGGATCGGCGCCATCGGCCCGAACATCGACGCGACCGCCTGCAGCACGCCGACGTTCAGCAGCACCAGCGCGCCGACCGTCGGCTGGGGTCGCCGCCACGTCACCACGACGAAAAGCGCGACGACCGCCCACGCGACGGCCGACACGGCCATCCACGTGTTGTGCATGTCCGGGAAGCCGCCGACCTCGGCCCCGTGGATCGCGAACAGCGTCAGGTGCAGGAGGAAGAGCAACCGGAGCAGCGTCGTGCGCACGCGGCTGAAGCGCGGCTCGGCGTCGCCCGCGAACGCCATGCCGTAGAGCATCGCGATCATCAGGTACCCCGCCGGGAGCAGCACCATCATCGCCTGCACGAGCGGGTCGATCACGCCCGTGACCTCGGGAGCGACCTGCGTGAGACCGAGCGCGATCATCGCGCCTCCTGCACGTCGCTGCCGTCGCTCCCCGCGAAGCGCCCGCGCTTCGCCGCGTGGTCCTCGCGCAGCTCGGTCAGGTGCGCGAGCCGCTCGGAGACCTGCGCCGCGACGTTGCGGCCGTGCCCGAGGCGGTCGTCGACGCTGACGCCGCCGACGTAGTTGCCGGCGAGGTGCAGGCCCGGAAGGATCCGCTCGCTGCTGCGGCGCAGGAGCTCGAAGCGCTCGATGTGCCCGGGCGCGTAGCGCGGGATGACGCCCGTCCAGCGGCGCGTGCGCGAGGCCACGACGCGGGGCGCGCGGGTGCGCTTGGGCGCGCCGGGGTGCGTGGCCTCGTAGCCGACCAGCGCCTTCTCGAGCGCGAGGACGCCCGCGTCGACGAGCGTGTCGCCGACGAGGTCCGCGACCTCGCCGCCGCGGAACATCGCGGTCACCGACGAGGTGCCGGACGGCGCGCGCCCGTGGAAGAGATTCGACACGAACAGCATCCCGAGCACGCCGGGCGTGCGCGGGTCGCCGCGGCGCTCCTCGTCGGGCGGAACGAGGAACCCGAAGCCCGGCGGCAGCGGCGCGTTCTCGAGGCCGAGGTGGACCGACGTGACGGCGGCGTGCTCGACCGCCTTGAGCGCGCCGAGGTCGAGGCGCGAGGGCGCGCACATCGACAGCAGCGGCAGCGCGGCCGAGCCCGGCACGGCGAGCACGAGCTCGCGGCACGCGAGCGCCTCGCCCGTCTCGAGGACGGCGCGCCAGCCGCCGGGGCCGCGCTCGATCTCGGCGATCTGGGTGTTGCGCGAGACGTGGCCCGCGAGCGCGCTCTCGAACGCGTTCACCAGCACGCCGAAGCCGCCGCTGAACGAGAGCAGGTCGCCGCCGCGCGTGCGCGGTCCGGGCGGCAGCGGAACGCCGGCCTTCCGCGCGCGCTTCTTCTCGCGCATGCGCGCGACCATGCCGCGCACGAGGCCGCCGTGCTCCGACGCCATCTTCCAGACGCGCGGGAACGCGCTGCGCGCGCCGAGCTCGTCGATCTCCGCCGCGTACACGCCGCGCACGAACGCGCCCGCGAACGTCCGCGTCGCCTCGGGCCCGATGCGCTCGGTCAGGAACTGCTCGAAGGTGGGCTCAGCGCCGCCGTACGTCTCGGGGTCGAAGCGGCGCAGCGGCTCGGTCAGCACGCGCATTCGGCCCTTCCGCGACAGGAGGCCTGTGCGCAGGAGTGCGCTGGGGCTCGACGGCAGCTCGTGCAGCCCGCCGTCCTTGAAGAGGTAGCGCCGCGCGGCCTCGGGCCGCGACGTGACGAGCTGGTCGGCGACCCCGAGCTCGGCGCTGAGCTCGCGGACGTTCTGCGCGGTCGACGGGACCGTGTTGGGTCCGGCCTCGAACAGGAAGCCGCCCGTCTCGAAGGTCCCGACGACGCCGCCGACCTTGGCCGACGCCTCGATCAGGTGCACGCTGTGCCCGCGGCGCTTGAGCTCGTGCGCGCACGCCAGGCCGGTCAGCCCGCCGCCGATCACGATCGCATCCGCGACCTGGGTCACTCCGTCCGCGCTCTCCACGTCTCCGCCCCCCCTCAGAGCGTCTTCGAGAAGGTCTGCCCACCGCTCTCGCCGCGCGCCCGGCGCTCGCGCAGGTGGCGGTCGAACACCGCGGCCACGTTCCGCATCAGGACCTGACCGACGGGGGTGAGGACGAGCGCGTCCGGGCGGAGCTCGACGAGGCCGTCCGCGGCGAGCGGCGCGAGCTCCTCGAGCTCGAGAGCGAACGTCGCGCCGAAGTCGACGCCGTGCTCGGCCTCGACCCGCGTCCGGTCGAGGCGCCCGTTGCACATGAGCTCGAGGATCACGTCGCGCCGCAGGAGATCCTCCGCGGACAGCGTGTGCCCGCGCATCGTCGCGAAGCCGCGCTCGGCGACGTCCTTCACGTACGCGGGCTCCTGCGGCACGTTCTGGACGTACGCGCCGCCGACCTCGCCGATGGACGAGACGCCGACCGAGACCATCTCGCGGCCGCGCTGCGTCGTGTAGCCCATGAAGTTCCGGTGCAGGGTGCCCTCCTCGGCCGCGCGCGAGAGCTCGTCGTCCGGCAGCGCGAAGTGGTCGAGGCCCAGGTAGACGTAGCCGGCCTCCTGGAAGGCCTCGATCGCGTCGACGAAGATGTCGAGCTTCTCGGACGCGTCCGGCATCGCGTCGACGTCGAGCGCGCTCTGGTGCTTCTTCATCCACGGCACGTGCGCGTAGTGGAAGAGCGCGATCCGCTCGGGGCGCATCGCGATCGCGCGCCGGACGGTGTCGGCGAAGCCCGCGCGGTTCTGGTGCGGCAGACCGTAGATCAGATCGACGTTGACCGACGTCATCCCGGCGTCGCGCGCCCCGTCGACGAGCGCGCGCGTCGCGTCCTCGCTCTGCACGCGCTTGACGGCGCGCTGGACGTCCTCGTCGAAGTCCTGGATGCCGAGCGAGATCCGGTTGAAGCCGAGCTTCCCGAGCACCTTCAGCTGACCCTGGGTCGTCACGCGCGGATCGACCTCGAGCGACACCTCGGCGTCGTCCCCGAGCGCGAAGCGCGACGTGATCGAGCCGAACAGCCGCTCGAGCTGGCCCTCGTCGAGGCTCGTGGGCGTCCCGCCACCCCAGTGGAGCTGCTGGATCGGCCGGCGCGCGATGCCGCTCGCCTCGACGAAGCGGAGCTCCGCCTCGACGGCCTCGAGGTAGCGCTCGCGGCGCTCCTCCGAGCGCGAGATCTGCACGTTGCACCCGCAGAACAGGCACAGCTCGGCGCAGTAGGGGACGTGCGTGTAGAACGAGATCGGCTCGTCCGGCCGCTCGTCCGCGGCGCGCGCGAGGCACGCGCCGTAGGTGTCCGGATCGAAGCGCTGGGGGCCGTCCTTCGCCCAGTCGACGGCGGTCGGGTACGACGTGTACCGCGGTGCGGACGTCGCGTAGCGCTCCAGGAGCTCCTTCGGAACCTCGACGCGCGTCGCCATCAGCCGGCCGCACCCTCCGCCTTCGCCGAGCCGTCGAGGACGGTGTCCCAGAGCGCCTGAACGCTGTCGAGCGGCGTCTTCGGCAGGATGCCGCTGCCCAGGTTGAAGATGTACCCGCTCCCCTTCGGCGCGAAGTTCGCGAGCGTGCGCGCGGCCTCGGCGCGGACGACGTCGGGCGGCGCGAACAGCGTGCACGGGTCGAGGTTGCCCTGCAGCGCGACGTCGTTGCCCGCCACCTCGACCGCCTGGCGCGGGTCGACGCGCCAGTCGATGCCGAGGACGTCGGCGCCGCTCTCCTTCATCACCTCGAGCAGGTGCGAGCAGCCGTTGACGTAGAGGACGACGGGGACGCCGAAGCCCTTGGCCTCGGCGACGAGGCGCTCGACGTGCGGGAGCAGCCGCTCGCGGTAGGTGTGCGCGCTGAGCGCGCCGCCCCACGAGTCGAAGATCTGGAGCGCGTCGGCGCCGGCGTCGACCTGGCGCGCGAGGTAGCCGATCGAGTTGTCGGTGACGCGCTCGAGCAGCCGATCGAAGGTCTCCGGATCGCCGAGCATCATGTGCTTGGTGTTCTCGAAGTTGCGCGAGCTCTGGCCCTCGACCATGTAGCTGGCGACCGTGAACGGCGCGCCGCAGAAGCCCATGATCGCGCGCTCGTCGCCGAGCTCGGCGCGCACGCGCCGGATGGACTCCGCGAGGAAGCCCGTCGCCTCGGCCGCGTCGAAGTCGGAGAGCGCCTCGACGTGGTCGCGGCTGCGCACGGGGGGACCCAGGATCGGGCCGCGCCCCTCGACGAACTCGACCTCCATCCCCATCGCCGCGGGCGGCACGAGGATGTCGCAGAAGATCACCGCGCAGTCCATGCCGTAGCGGCGGATGGGCTGCAGCGTGACCTCCGACGCCTTCTCGGAATCGTGCACCATTCCGAGGAAGGTCGTCCCCTCGCGGACGGCGCGGTACTCGGGCAGGTAGCGTCCCGCCTGGCGCATCATCCACGCGGGCGGGCGGTCGGTCGGCTCGCCGCGGCACGCGGCGAGGAAGCGTTCTCTCGGGCTCATGAAGAAGGGCGCCGGCCGTACGGGGCGCGCCGGAGACTATCGGCCAAATCTGGCTCCTACGGGCGTCGATTCCCGCCGATGAGGGCCATTCTCCGCGTCCGGCGGAGGCGTTCGGACGCGGGTGTCCGTGGGCCGCAGGGACGAGCGGGCGGAACGCGCTCGGGGCACGCGGCCCGGCTGCGACGCGGCCCCAATAGGGGCGTCGTCTGGCCCTGGCCGCTCTGCTCTCTCTAGCGCGCCGGTGACCCGTTTGGCGCTGTGGAGGTCGGCCCGCGCCGCCCGACGTACGACCGGGATGGAGGTCCTCCGCGCGCGGCGCTCGCGCCCTCGGTCCACCTGGGCCCGAGCTAGTCCTGCCGCAGACCCTCGGGCAGCGGCGACGGCACGGGACCGATCTGTCTGTGCCCCTCCAGGAGCGCGCGCACCGCATCGGCGAGCCCGGCGTCGGCTGGCGCGGCTCGAGCCGCACCTCGGGCGAGCTGGATACGGCCGTGCAGGAGGGCCCACAGCGCGAAACCTGCCGCGTCGCCCGAGTGCTCGATCGCGTTCACGACTTCAGCCCGGACCTGCGTCCAGAGCTGGTGCCAGGCGAGTCCCCGTGGGTCGTCCCTCTCCGGTTTGGCGTGGACGATCGCCGCGTACGCGTGGGGACGATGCACGGCGAACGCGACGTACCGCTGCGCGATCTCGACGACCCGGTCGACGCCCTCGGCCGGCAGGCCTCCTCGACGCAGCTCGGCGGCGAGCTGCTCGGTGGCGCAGGCCGCCGCCTCGACCAGGAGGTCGTCGCGGCCGTCGACGTGCCGATAGAGCGCGTTCGGAGAGACGCCCAGGGCCTTCGCGACGTCGCGGAGGGACCACTTGTCGAAGCCACCGGCCTCGACGACGGCCAGCGTCTGCGCGCCCAGGGTGGACCGGTCTATCCGCGACGGGAATGCCATGTTTGCCGCTGGCCTAAGTGGACAGTGTCCACCTAGGCGGGTAATGTGGACGGTGTCCACTTTGATCCGTCGACGCCTCTCATGACCTCCGAAACACCGCCGATCCTCGTCACCGGGGCCACCCGCGGTCTCGGCCGGAAGACGGCCCTCGCCCTCGCGAAGGCGGGGCACTCCGTGCTGGTCGGAGGGAGGAGACGCGACGCCGCCGAGGAGCTCTGCCTGGAGCTCCGGTCGAGTGGGGTGGGCGCATGGCCGTTCGTGGCGGACTTGTCGGCCTTGGCCGAGGTTCGAGACGCTGCACGTGCGCTCGGGAGCCGCCCTCTTCGCGCGATCGTAGCAAACGCCGGGATGTCCTCGATGAGGACCGGGCTCCGGAGCGCGGACGGCATCGAGCGCACCTTCGCGGTCAACGTTCTTGCGCACCAGCTCCTTCTCGACCTGCTCGCGCCGCGGGTCGTGGAGGGAGGCCGCGTCGTCGTTCTCAGCAGCGGTGTTCATCTGCCGGACAACAAGCTCGCACGCCGGGCCGGGGTGCCCGTATCCGAGTGGCTCGGAGTCGGCCCTCTCCTCGATCCGGGGAATCGACTCTCCGCGGCGGGCAGGTACTCCACGTCGAAGTTGGGCAACGTGCTCCAGGCGCGCGCGCTGCAGAAGAGGCTCCGCGACGCGGAGCGCGGCGTCGACGTCTTCGCGCTGGATCCAGGGCTCATGGTCGACACCGACCTCGCCCGCGAGCTGCCTGCGATCGCTCGCGTTCTCTTCCGCGGCGTCGGGCGGCTCGCGACGCCGTTTGTCGCGAACATGCGGCTCTCCTCGACGTCCGCGCAGCACGTGGTCGCCCTCGCGATCGGGCCGGAATGGTCCGGGAGAGGATTCGCCTACGTCGACGGGGACGAGGCCGTGCCCGCGTCTCCGGACGCGCAGCGCGACGACCTCGTCGCCGACTTCTCGCGCGCAACCGATGCCCTCCTGTCCCCTTATCTACACGGCGTGTGATCCGGCCTTCCAAGGAGTACGACGATGAACGAAGCACAGGCCAAAGAGTCCGGAACCCATGTGCGGAGCGCCCGTGCGGGACGGCGCTGGTGGGGCGTGTCGGCGCTCGTGGCCGCGGTCACGACGCTCCTCGGCGCGTGCCGGGCCAACGAAGCGCGCACCTACAACTACCGCGACTTCCGGACGAGTCAGTACGACCACGATCGGCTGCCCGGTCCCCACGCGGGGCAGGCGGCCATCGGGTTCGAAGCGACCGGGCTCGACGGTGAGCCCGTCCGCCTCTCCGACTTCGAAGGGAAGTTCGTGGTGCTGGAGACGGGCTGCGTCACCTGTCCGGCGTACCGCCAGCACGTCGCGCCGATGAACCGTCTGGCCGCCAAGTACCCGGCGGACGAGGTCGTCTTCCTGCTCCTCTACGTGCGCGAGGCGCACCCCGGCCTCTTCATCGGCGCGCACGAGAGCATGGAGCAGAAGGCGACGGCTGCGCGGCGACTCGGTGAGCGTGTGCCCGCCGAGAAGCGCACCGTGATCGTCGACGACTTCGACGGCACGATCCATCGGGCGTACGGATCCATGCCGAACATGGCGTACCTGATCGGGCCCGACGGAACGGTCCTATTCCGCAGCGACTGGACGCACTGGCAGCAGATCGAAGAGCTCCTCGACGACCGCGCCAACCCTCGCATCGTCGACGCAGAGCACTACGAGCCGTCGGGCGGTTCGACGTGGACGGCGCTCGGAGTCCTGTGGGAAGCCGGACCGGACGCGGTGCGCGACGTGCTGTACGAGACGGGCACCATGCGGCGCGCGTGGGGCCGCGCGCGCCGGTACTACGAGGAGAACGGACGGCTCATCCGCGAGCCCAGGGAGCCCGAGCGTCCCTGACGCGCGAGCGCTTCGCTCAGAGCCGCGTCAGCTTCGGGCGAATGGGCCGGCGCTTCACAGGCGGATCAGCCCCTTCGCGCGGGGGGCAGCGCCGCCCGAGCGGGTCAGCGCCGCACGAGCGCGCTGCGGTCCAGCCCGACGAGGAAGCTCACGAGGAAGCCGCCAAGCGCCCCGACGCACACGACGCGCAGGCCCGTTGCCCACATCGGCGTCAGCTCCAACAGCTCGACCACGCCGAGGCCGCCTACGCCGGCGAGGGCGGCGACGGAGAGGAACGTGAGAGACAGGCGGCTCGGGGTCATCGGGAAGGGCTCGGAGAGGGAGAACGCCCGTCGGCTCCGCCGCGCAGCGGTCGGAGCCGTCCGGGTCTCGCTCTTCCGTAGGAACATCGGCAGCCGTGCGGGATCCTTGCCCGTTCCCGCGCGGAACGGAGCGTTGGACCGTTCCGACCGACGCGTTTCGCGGCGGGTCGTCGCGGCGGGCACGGGGCGCTCCGACCGCCCGGGGCAGGGGCTCAGGAGCCCTTCTTCGCGGCCCCGCCCTCGAGGTCGGCGAGCACGTCGCGATCGGCGCTCCAGTCCTCCTCGGTCAGGAAGGGCAGCCGCACCTCGACGACGCAGCCGCTCTCGCCGTCCGTCCGGTTCAGCGCCTGGATCGTCCCGCGGTGCAGATCGGCGACCTTCTTCGCGATCGCCAGCCCGAGCCCGGTCCCGCGCTCGGCGCGGCGCTCGGCCTTCGCCTGCGCGAACGGCTCGAAGAGCGTGTCGACGATCTCGGCCGGGATGCCGGGCCCGCGGTCGACGACGCGGATCACGGCGGCGTCGCGCGCGGGGCCGTCCTCGCCGGCGACGGCGAGCGTCCCCGGCTCGAGCGTCACGCGCACGTTGCCGTCCGGCGGCGAGAAACGCAGCGCGTTCCGGATCAGGTTGCCGACGAGCGAGGACACGAGCTCGGGGTCGCCCCATGTCGGCGTGTCGAAGAACTCGAATTCGTCCGGCAGCTCGACGTCGATCGAAACGCCGAGCGTCTCGCCCTGCGCGCGGTTGCGGCCCGCGGCCTCGACGACGAGGTCGTGGAACCAGAACTCTCCGTTCTTCTTGAGCCGCGCCTCGTAGTCGATGCGCGCGAGCGTCAGAAAGCTCTCGACCATGGCGGCGAGCTTGCCCATCTGGTCCGCGATCTCGCCGACAAAAGTCTGCAGCTCGTCGGCGCTGCGCGCGCCCTTCGCGAGCCTTTGCGCCTCGGTGAAGACGACGGCGATCGGCGTCTTCAGCTCGTGGCTCACATTCGAGATGAAGCGCTCCTGCGCGCGGTAGCCCGCCTCGATCCGGTCGAGCGCGCTGTTGAGCGCGCGCTTCGCCTCGTTGACCTCGGCGCCGACCTCGGGCACCGCGATGCGCTTCGCCTCGATGCTCTCGGGCGCGACGTCCTGCACGGACTCGGTGATGCGCCGCAGCGGGTCGAGCGCCGCGCCGACGATCACCCACGAGGCCGCTAGTCCGCCCAGCAACGCCGTCAGGAACGCGGTTCCCATCATCCGCACCAGCCAGTGGTAGTGCTGGTACGACCCGTCGAAGATGCGCCCGCGGTCGATGACGATGACGGCCGCGACGACCGTCAGGAGGATCACGAAGAAGCTGAGCCCGAACCAGATCGTGAGCTGCAGGCGGAGCGACAGCGCGCCGGGCGCGTCCTCTTCGCGCGCATCGGCCCCGTCCGCGCGCTCGTCCTCGAGCGCGTCGGGCGCGGGCGGCGGCGCTCCTTCACCGGGGGACAGGACTTCCTCGAGGCTGGTCATGGGGGACTCGGGTCCGGCGGGCGCGCCGGACCCCACGATCTTGGCCGATCAGCCGTCGCCGCGCCCGAACCGGTAGCCCGTGCCGATCACGGTGTGGATCAGCTTCTCGGGGTACGGCTTGTCGATCTTGCGGCGCAGGTTGGAGATGTAGACGTCGACGACGTTGCTCGTCGGCTCGTAGTTCATGTCCCAGACCTTCTCGGTGATGACGCTGCGCGACAGCACGTTGTCGGGGTGGCGGATGAGGAACTCGAGCAGCGCGAACTCCTTGGCGGTGAGCTTGATCCGGTCCTCGCCGCGGCGGACGGTGCGCTTCGCGAGGTCCATCTCGACGTCGCCGTACTTGAGGCGGGTCGACTCCGAGGCCGCGCCGCGCCGCAAGAGCGCGCGGACGCGCGCGACGAGCTCCTCGACCTCGAACGGCTTGGTCAGGTAGTCGTCCGCTCCCGAGTCGAGGCCGGCGACCTTGCGCGCCGTGCCCGAGAGCGCCGTCAGCATCAGGATCGGCGCCTTGATGCCCATGCGCCGGATGTTGCGGCACAGGTCGATGCCGTCGCGGTCCGGCAGCATCAGGTCGAGCAGGTACAGGTCGTAGACGTCGGCGGAGGCGAGCTCTTCGGCCTCGTAGCCGGTGCCGACGGTGTCGACGCCGTAGTCGAGCTCCTGGAGCGACTTGGCGACGGACTCGGCCATCTTCGGGTTGTCTTCGACGACGAGGATGCGCATGACGGGGCGGGGCTTGGGTGCGGGAGGTCGGCGCGGAGCGCGCTTCGAGGTGCGCATGGGACGCGGGTGCCGGTGATGGGGGCCTTCATTTCTCCTGGAGAAGTGAAGGCGCGGGCGCTGAGCGCGCGTCCTGCAGCGCCCCCGGACCTCGTTCCAAGCATCGTCCCATATTGAGACGGGGGCGAGCCCCAGCGCTCCGGGGCTCAGAGCCTGCGCAGCGGCGCAACGAGCGCTCGAGCGGCCTCCTCGGCCCACGGCGCGTGGCAGGTGAAGACCACGACCTGGCGCTCCTCGGCGACCTCCGCGAGGAGCCGCCAGCCGCGGGCCCGCCGCTCGCCGTCCCAGTGCGCGAACACCTCGTCGAGGAGCAGCGGCAGACGCCCGCCGCCGTGGGCCTCGTCGAGTTCCTCCGCGGCCGCGATCCGGAGGCACAGGTGCACCTGCTCGCGCGCCCCGCGGCTGAGCGGCGCCGCGACCACGGCCTCGCCGCCGGCGCCGCGCACGACGAGCCGCCCGTCGCCGTCCCCCTCGAGCGCGATCTCGCTCCAGCGGTCCGCCGTCGCGCGCGCGAGCAGTCGCCCCGCGCGGCCGAGAACCCGCGGCACGTGCTGCGCGCGGTGCCGGCGCTCGCCCTCCGCGAGCGTCGCGGCGATGAGCGTGAGCCGGTCGTACGCGTCGAGCGCCGCCCGCCGCTCGTCGAGGAGCGCGGCACGGTCCGACACGAGCTCCGACACCGACCGCGAAGGGCGCTCGACGCGGAGCCGCTCCGCCGCTCGGGTGTGCGCCTCCTCGAACGACGCGCGCTCCGCCCGCGCCTCGCGCAGCTCTGCTTCGACCTCCGCCAGCGACGCCGCGTCGAACCCCTCGCCGGCGAGCGCCGCGTCGAACTCCGCGGTGCCTTCGGCGCTCGCCCACGCCGCGGCCTGCGACGCCGCGAGCGCCGTGAGCGCGGACGCGAGGGACGCGCGGGCATCGCGGGCCCGCCGCAGCCGCTCCCACGCGCGGTCGAGGCGAGCCTCGCCCGGCACCGCGCCGCGCAGCGTTCGCTCGGCGCGTCCGTACGTGTCCCGGGCGTGCGCGGCGCGTTCCCGCGCGCGTTCGAGGCCGTCCGCGGCGCGCTCGCGCTCCGCCGAGTCGGCCGTCCGGCGCGCCGCGCGTTCCTGGGCGTCGTCATGGCGGCGCTCGAGCGCGCGCGCGAGCGCGTGCGGATCCACGCTCCTCGAGTCGCCCCGGAGACCAGGCTCCACCCCCAGCTCCGCGGCGAGTGTGAGCGCCTCGGCCGCCCAGGCGTCTGCGCGCGCGTGCGCCTCGGCGGCCTCCGCGTCGTGCCCCTCGGCGACTCGCTCCTGCTCCAGCGAATCCTGCAGCCTGCGCGCGGCGCGCAGCGCGACCGACGCAGTGCGCGCGTGGTGGAGCGGGAGGCCGGCCGCGCGGACGGCCCCGCGCACCTCGCGTTCCTCCGCTGCGCCGCCGCCCCGGGCCGCGTCCCCGCGCCGCCGCGCGAGCAGCGCCACGGCGACCGGTGCCGCGAGCGCGCTGCCCGCAGCGATCCACCGATCGCCCGACGCGAACGCGGCCGCGGCTCCCAGCGCACCTACGCCCAGCGCCGCACCCAGGCCGACGCCGCGCGGGGGCGCGGGGGGCCCTTCCACAGCCTCCGACCAGGCCGTGGCGAGCGCCGCCAGCTCGCTCACACGCTCCGCGTCGGCCTCGATCGACGCGCCGAGCTCCTCGCGCATTCCCGCGGCGCGCGCCCTCGCGTCGACGGCCCGGCCGCGGGCGGCATGCGCGCGCTGCAGCGCGCGGGCCGATTCTTCGGCGCCTGCGATCGTGCGCTCGAGCGCGACCCCACGCCCGAGCGCCGCGGCGTCGCCCGGCGCCGGCGCAACCTCGTCCTCGGCGAGCCGCGCCTCGTGCGCCTCGACGTCCTCCTCCGCCTCCTCCAGCGCGAGCAGCAGCGGCGCCGGGTCGAGGGCGTCGCCCGCCGAGAGACCGGGCGCTTCGACGTCGACGTCCCGATCGACGCCGGCGCGCTGCACGAGCGCGGCGACGTGCGCGCAGAGCTCCAGGGCGGCGCGGCGTTCCTCCAGTCGTGTCGCGCGCGCGTCGGCGCGGCGCGCGCTCCGCCGGTCGTCGCGCGCGGCGCGCTCGAGGTCGAGCAGCGCGTCCTCGGTGGCGCGCGCCCCGCGGAGCGCTGCGGCGACCTCCTGGAGCTGCGCGTCGATCGCGTCGAGCTGCGCCGGATTTCCGCGCCGGGTCGACCGCCGGATGAGCGCGCGCTCGCGCTCCACGGCGGCGCGCGCCGCGCCGACGCGCTCCTCGCCCTCGGCGTCGCCGAGCAGCAGCGCGCGCAGCCGCGCGCCCGGGCGGGCCGTGTACGCCGCGAGGTCGTCCGGACCGACGCAGTGCACGTTCGCGAAGAGCGCCGAGGTCGTGCCCGGAGCGACCGGAGCGTTGCCCCGCGCGGTGTCTCCCTCGCGCTCGACGCGCGCGCCGGTGCCGTCGAGTACGCGCGCCCACGCGGTGCGTTCGTCGCCCAGCGCGATCCGGCCGGCGACCTCGATCCGCGCGCCGTCGCCGCCCCGCGGTCGGTACGGGTGGCGTGCGAGCTGCGCCGGGGCGAAGCCGAACAGCAGCGTGCGGAGCGCCTCCTGCACCGACGACTTGCCGGCCTCGTTCTCGCCCAGGACCACGGTCGCGCCGGGTCCGAGCTCGAGCGAAACGTCGCGCAGGGCCCCGAGTGAAGCAACGTGGAGCCGTTCGACCACCAGCGTCGCGCTCATCGCCCGGGCTCCGCCCCGTCGGCGCCGGAGATCCGTCGCAGGACTTCCGCCTGGAGGCCCGGCGCGAGCTCAGCGATGCGGCGGCGGCGCTCGCCCGCGTCCGTGGATGCCGGCAGCGAGCCGTCCAGCGCGAGGCCGTCGGCCGCCTCCGCGCCAAGTTCGATCGCGCGCGCGAGCTCGAGCGCTTCGCGCGCGGCAGAAGGACTCGCGAGCAGCGCATCGAGCAGCGCGTCCTCGCTCGCGGGCAGCGCCCGGGACCCGAGCCCGAGCTCGACCTCGAGCAGCTCTCCGGCGGCGCCGGCGGCCGTGAGCTCGTCGCGCACCGTGTCCTCGAGTGCGGCGCGCGCGCTCCGGTCCGCGAGGTCGCGCTCGAGCGACGGTGCGAGGCGGCCCGACACGCGCGCTCGGAGAACGAGCGCCGGCGCGTGGATCGGCTCGGGAAGAACGTGCAGCGCGCGCGCGGCCGCGTGCAGCACGTCGTCCGCCCCGCGCGCCTCCTCGTCGGCGAAGCCGAGGTCGACGGTCCGGTGCTCGACGCCCGCGAACGGAACGAAGCGCGGGTCCTGCAGGACGCCGTCGGCGTCGAGCTCGACGAGCAGCCCTCCCTTCGGCCCGCTCTCGCGCGCGCTGCGCCCCTGCAGGTTGCCGGGGTACCAGGCCTGAAGCCCCGGGTCGACGCGACCGCGCACGTGCACGTGACCGAGCGCGAGGTAGTGCGCGCCGATGCGCGCGAGCGAGTCCCGCGACGACGGCGCGTAGGGGGCGTGGTCGTCCGCGCCGCGGGCCGCGCCGACCTGCGTGTGCAGGACGGCGAGCCGCGGGAGGTCGTCCCGCGTCCAGCCCCTGAGCCGTGCGGAGAGATCGTCGGTGACCCGCGCGTGCTCGTGTCCGACCGCGGAGACCTCGAGCGCGTCCCTGCCGTCCCGCGGCAGCACGAAGCGCTGCGCGCGGCCGTCGAGCGCGACGTGTACGCGCTCGCGCGCGGCGGAGCCCAGCCGCTCGAGGCCAAGGCGACGCGCTTCCGCGCCAGGCCCTCCCGGGTCGTGGTTGCCGGTCGCGTAGACGAAGTGCACGCCGGCGCGGGCCAGCGCCGCGACGCCCGTGCGGAGCCGCGTGCGGCACTCGTGCCCGAGGCCCGCGTCGTCGAACGCGTCGCCGGCTACGACGACCGCGTCGAGGCCCTCGTCGACCGCGAAGGCGAACGCGCGGTCGAGCGCCTCGAGCGTCGCGCGCCGCAGGGCCGAGCGCGTCGCCGGACGCCCGCCGTACGCGGAGTCCAGGTGCAGGTCGGCCAGGTGGAGGACGCGCGCGGACATTGCTCCGATTGGAGCGCGCGCGGGCCTCCGATGCGAGCGAACGCGCCGATCCGGCGCGGCTCAGGCGTTGATCTTGCGGTCGAGCAGCGCGCGGAGCTCGCCCTCGAGCGCCCCGAGGATGTCGTCGTACGAGTAGTTGCCGACGAGCTCCTCCCCGCGCTTCAGATTCACCGTCTTCGGGCCGCACCAGAGCCCGAGGTCCGCGTCGTCGGTCTCGCCCGGGCCGTTCACGCGGCAGCCCATGACGGCGATCGTGACGTCGTGCTCGGCGGCGAACTCGGTCATGCGCTTGACGTCCTCTGCGAGCTCGATGAAGCGCTCGTTCTCGACGCGGCTGCACGAGGGGCACGCGATGATGTTCAGCCCGTCGAAGAAGTTGGGCGGGACCGAGCGGAAGCGCCCGTTCTCGACGTCGTGGAGGATCTCGCGCCCGACCTCGATCTCCTTGCCCTTGTCGTCGAACGGCACGGTGAGCGACACGCGGATCGTGTCGCCGATTCCGCGCGCGAGGAGCTGCTCGAACGCGATCCGTGTCTTGATCATCCCCTCGGGCGGCATCCCGGCCTCGGTCACGCCGAGGTGGATGGGGACGTCGGGCCGCGCCTCGCTGAACCGCGTGTTCGCGTCGATGACGAGGCGCGGGTCCGAGTCCTTGAGCGACACCACGTAGTCGGGGAAGTCGAAGCGGTCGAGCAGCGCGCAGTGGTCGACCGCGCACTGGACGAGCGCCGCGACGTCGTCGTCCCCGAAGCGCTCCTTGTACTCGGGTGCGATCGAGCCCGCGTTGACGCCGATGCGGATCGCGCAGTCGTGCGCGCGCGCCGTCTCGGCGATCCAGCGCACCTTGTCCTCGACCGACTTCTGCTTCTCGTGGTGATGCAGGTGGCCGGGGTTGTAGCGGAGCTTGTCGACGCGCGGCGCGACGAGCTCGGCCATGCGGTAGTTCTCCTGCAGGTCGACGGAGAGCGGCACATCGATCCCGTCGGTGATCTCGGCGAGCGCCTCGGCGTCCTTCGGCGCGTCGATGGCGACGCGGATGACGTCGGCGCCGGCGGCCTGCAGGAGCTCGAGCTGACGGCGCGTCGCCGCTCGGTCCTGGGTCCGGGTGGCGGCCATGCTCTGCACCGCGATGGGAGCGTCCCCGCCGATCTCCAGCGAGCCGACGCGGACCTTTCGAGTCTTCCTGGGGGGGATCATGGCGCGGGGATCATAGGTCCGTGGGGAGCGGTCCCCGAGGAGGGCTTCGCGCGGCGCCGGGCCCTTTCGAGGACTTTTCTCCGATTCCGTGCCCTGCGCCCGCGCCCCTGCCCGGACACCGCGTCTCCGAAACGAAAAGTTGATTGGCCCCGGGGCCGGTGAGTCGGGTGTGGGCTGGAATCCCCCCCCTCGTCCGGTCCCCCGCTCCTGCTCCGGGTGCCTCCTTACGCGGGATGGATCAACCCCCTCGATCCTCTCGCCACCAGCCCAGCCGGACCGCGCCCCGACTGGGCTGGGCCTTTGTGACCCGCACCGGCGGCGTGGGGGCACGGAGGAGGCCGCAGGGACGCCGCGCGCGGCGTTGCGCCTCCTCGACGTGGCCAAGAGGCCACGCCTTCGTCGACGCGCCTTGCGCGCGACGCCCCTGCGACCTCCTCCGCACCCCCACGCCGCCGGCACGGGCCACTGTGTCGAGCAGAGGTGGACGGAGGGGGAGCGGCACTCGAGACGAGGGAAGGGGAAGCCGGGGCGGGTCACAGCGACGAGTCGGTCGAGGAAGTCGGGATCGGTGTGCTGGGGCCCCGAGGGGGCTTTGTGGTGCTGGTGGCGGCTAGACTTGGGGGCCGGGCGAGGAGGCCTGGAGATGCGTATGAACGGGAAGGTCTTGATCGTCGGTGGGGGTGCCATGGGCACCAGCGTGGCCCTGGGCGCGGCGAAGCGCTGCGATCCGCTGACGGAGCCCGTCATCCTGCTCGAGCGGGATGCGCTCGGGTCCGGGTCGTCGGGGCGCATGAGCGCGATCATCCACCAGGGCTACCGGGACCGGATGCTGGCCGGCATGGCGCGCGACGCGCTCAAGGTCTACGCCGGCATGGGGCCGAACTTCGGCCGGTCCGTCGGCTACAAGCGCACCGGTGTGCTGGTCGTCGCGGGGCCCGAGGGCGAGGCCGTCCACGAGCTCGAGCGCGACGTCGCGATGCAGAGCGAGATCGGCATCGACGTGCGCATGGTGGGCGCCGCCGAGATGCGGCGGATCTGCCCCGGGATCGAGATCGACGAGGACGCGGTCGGGTCGTACGAGCCCCAGGGCGGCTTCGTGGACCCGATGCGGACGATCGGCACGTTCGCGGCGCTCGCGCGCAGCAAGGGCGCCACGACGCGGACCGGCGTCACCAAACCCGAGGTCATCGTCGAGGGCGGGCGCGCCGTCGGTGTCGCGACGAGCGAGGGTGAGTTCCGTGCCCCGAACGTGGTGCTCGCGACCGGCGCGTGGACGACCAAGATCCTCGAGGGCCTGGGCGTCGACCTGCCTCTGCGCGTCGTGCGCACCGAGGAGACGTTCATGGAGATGCCGCCGGTGACCGTCCTGGACGACGGCGAGGACGGCGTCGACGACGACATCGAGTCGCGCTTCAAGCCCGACCCGCTCGACCTGCGGCCCGCCGCGCACCCGGTCATCATCGACCGGCCGGGCGGCATGAGCATCCGCTGCGAGCCGAAGGCCGGCCGCAGCCGTGCGCAGCGGATCGGTACCGATCACCTGACCGAGCTCGAGCGCCCCAAGAACCTCGGCAGTGACGTCGACCCCGAGGTGCTGGCGTGGATGCGCCCGCGCGTCGAAGCACGGATGCCCGTGTACTCCGGGATGGAGGACGTCGGCGGCCAGACCGCCTGGGTGACGCTCACGCCGGACGGGCATCCGATCGCGGGGCCGATCGAGGCCATTCCAGGGCTCTGGATCGTCGCCGGATTCTCCGGCAACGACTTCCAGCTCGCGCCGTCGATCGGCGAGGGCCTGGCGCAGATGATCGTCGGGGACCCGGTCAGCGCGTTCGCGCCCGAGTTCTTCGACCCGTCGCGCTTCGGTGCGACGCCCGCGGGCGCGCGGTGAGCCGTACCGAGCGCGTTGATTGAGAGACACCCCGGGTGGGCGCACCGCGGCCACCGGGTGGCCCTGCGCTCGCCCACCCGGGGTGTCGCCCCATCAACGCGCCAGGCATGGAATTCGACCGAGGAGCGGACGTTGCACTCCACAGCGGCGGGCGCACGTCCGATACGGTCCTTGACGAGATGCAGCGGCGAGACATCGACATCCTGATGATCACCCACCGGCGGCCGCGCTACGCCCGCCGGTCGCTCGAGCGGTTGCTCGAGCAGTGCGACGACACGATGCGCGTGTGGGTATGGCACAACGGCGACGACGAGGAGACCCTCGCCGTCGCGCAGGAGCTGTCCGAGCACCCCGCGTGCCACCGCTTCCACCACAGTCCGACCAACGAGCGCCTGCGCGCGCCAACGAACTGGGTCTGGGAGAACTCGGACGGCGCGTACGTCTCGAAGGTCGACGACGACTGCCTCCTCAAGGACGGGTGGGCGCAGCGACTGCGCGACGCGCACGAGGCGAACCCGGACCTCGGCGTGATCGGCTGCTGGCGCTTCCAGGACGAGGACTTCGTTCCTGAGCTCGCGGAGAGGAAGACCCGCGATCTCGAAGGCGGCCATCGCATCCTCGTGAACTGCTGGGTCCAGGGCAGCGGCTACCTGATGAAGCGCGCGTGCGTCGACGCGCAGGGTCTGCTGCCCGAGGTGGACCCCTGCTTCACGAAGTACTGCAACCGCGTGGCCGAGCGCGGCTGGCTCAACGGGTTCTACTTCCCGTTCCTGCGCGAGGATCACATGGACGACCCGCGCAGTCCGAACACGCTTCTCCTCGAGGACGCGGACATGGCCGAACATGCGCCGCTGTCCGCGCTGCGGGACGGGGTCACGACGCTCGACGTGTGGCTCGAGCGCGTGCGCTGGAACGCGTACATGGTGCAGGCGGCGCCCACGGATCCGCGCTGGCTGCGCGGCTGGCGTCTGCGCCTGCGGATGGCGCGCTCGAAGATGCTGCGCGCGCTCGGACGCGAGTCGGGGCCGGGCGCGAGCCCGAGCTTCCGCGCGGGCAAGGCGGGCTGACGGGAGCCGCGGCGCGCCGCGCGTCCCGCCAGCGCGCCGCTCAGGCCACGGCGAACGTCAGCAGCACGCGGTAGGCCCCGGGTACTTCGTCTCGGGGCCCGACCTCGAGGGTCCCGCCGACGCGCTCCATCAGGCGGCGCGCGCGGAAGAGGCCCATTCCGGGGTGGGGCGTGCCGCGCGTTCCGACGGCGCCGGCCTCGCCGAGCCGCTCCGGCGCATCGACGCGCCAGGGCCCTCCGTCGTCCGTGACCTCGACGCTGCAGTCGCCGTCGCCGCGGAGCACGACGTGGATCGGGTCTCCGGCGCTGGCGGACGTCCCGTGCGCGTCGGCGTTGTCGAGGAGCGACGCAACGATCCATCCGAGCGCCTGCGGCGCGAGCCGGACCGGCCCCGTCGAACCCTCGAGCGTGACCTGCACCCGCGTCGCCTTGGTCCCCTGACGCCAGTCCTCGACCTCGTCGGCCAGGAGCGCGATCGCGTCCCCCGTTTCGACGTCGAGCTCGGTGGACTCGTCGAGGAAGGTCGAGCGCGCGGCGCGGCCCGTCGCCGCGAGAGCGTGGAGACTCTCTTCGATCGCGTCGAGGTGGGACCCGATGACGGCGAGCGTCGTGCGGTCCACCAGTCCGCGGATGGCGGCGACGCGGAACGCGCCGCTGGTGATCCACGAGTTGGCGTCGTGGTTGAGCCGTGAGGCGACCGAGCGGTGCAGCGCGCGGGTCTCTTCGTCGTGCGCTGGCGGCGCCGAGGTCGCAGCCGGGCTCGGGGCGTGACCGTTGTGGTTCGCAGGCTCGGCGGCCGGCGGCGCACCGAAGTCCGTGGCGCGGGACCCTCCTGGTGCGCCCAGCGCTTCCCTCAGCGACTCGGTCGACATCTTGTCCTTCGAGAGGAATCCCGCGGCGCCCGAGCGCGTGACCGCGTCGATCACGTCGGGCGCGTCGAGCGAGCTGGTGGCGACGATCCGGGCCGACCATTCGTCCACGAGCGTGGCGAGCAGGCGGAGCGTGTCGTCCAGCGGGCTGTCCGGCAGCGTGAGGTCCAGGAGGACCAGATCGACCGGCGGCGAAGCGGTGGCGAGTGCCGCGCGGGCGCCGGCGAGGTCGGCGGCGGAGTCCACCACCTCGACGTCATCGGCGATGCGAGCGAGGTACCGCTCCGCGATCATTCTGTGCACTGGGTCGTCCTCGACGATGAGGAGTCGCAGCGGGCTCTTTCCAACTGTCATCGGGGGGTGCAGCGATGGGGACGTATCGCTGCGCGAGTAAGGGGCAGGCGGGAATGCGCTTCGCGAGTAGGGCGACGATTCCGGCGGACCGGGCGGGAGAGAGAGTCCGGTTGTGCAGGAACAACGACCGCGCGACGGGTCGAGCGAGGGGCTATGCTCTTCGCCCGTTCGCCGCGCGAGCGGACGTCTGATACTACACCTTTCCGCCTGGAGGCGCCCATGTGCGGGTTCATCGGGATCTTTGGCCCGGACGGTACCGACGTTGCACCGGAGATCTACGAGGGTCTCCTGGCCGTCCAGCACCGCGGGCAGGACGCGGCAGGCATCACGACCTTCACGGACCGCTTCCACATTCGTAAGGCGTTCGGCCTGGTGGTCGAGGTCTTCGACGAGGAGCACATGGCGCGGCTGGGGGGCAATCTCGGCCTCGGCCACGTCCGCTACCCGACCGTCGGCGCCAATCGGGACGAGGACGCGCAGCCGTTCCACCACACCTTTCCCCTCGGAACGGCGATGGTGCACAACGGGAACGTGACCAACTACGTCGAGCTGTCGGACACGCGCTTCAAGTCGAAGATGACGCGGCTCAACTCGACGTGCGACGTCGAGGTGCTGCTTTACGTCTTCCAACAGGGCCTCGCCCAGCGCTTCGAGGAGAACGGCGGCCGCCTCACCCCGGACGACGTCTTCTTTGCGGTCGAGAAGGTCTACGCCGACGTCAAGGGCGCCTACTCGGTGTGCGCGATGATCGCGGACGTCGGCATGGTCACGTTCCGCGATCCGTACGGCATCAAGCCCGCGGTCTTCGGCGAGCGCCGCGACGAGCGCGGCGTCTCGTACGCGTCGGCCTCCGAGAGCGTCGTGCTCGACGTCAACGGGTACACGCGCACGATCGACCTCGGTCCCGGGGAGGCCGTGTTCGTCGACATGGACCGCAGGGTGCACCGGCAGCAGGTGACGAACGAGCCGCACCGCCCGTGCATCTTCGAGTACGTCTACTTCGCGCGGCCGGACTCGTTCCTCGACGACATCAGCGTCTACAAGACGCGCCACCGATTCGGCGAGGCGCTCGCGCGCCAGTGGAAAGAATCGGGCGCGCCGATCCCAGACGCCGTGATCCCAGTCCCCGACAGCTCGCGCGACGCGGCGCTGGCGTGCGCGATGGAGCTGGGGGTGCCGTACCGCGAGGGCCTGGTGAAGAACCGCTACATCGGGCGGACGTTCATCATGCCCAACCAGAACTCGCGGACGAGTTCGATCCGGCGCAAGCTGAATCCGATCCGGCTCGAGTTCGAGAACAAGGACGTGCTGCTCGTCGACGACTCGATCGTGCGCGGCAATACGTCGAAGCGCATTGTCGAGATGGTCCGCGAGGCGGGCGCCCGGCGCGTGTTCTTCGGCGTGACGAGTCCCCGCCTCGTGGCTCCGTGCCCCTACGGCGTCGACATGGCGAGCAAGCGCGAGTTCATCGCGACGGACCGTGAGACGGGCGAGATTCGCTCGGAGGCGGAGATCGCCGAGGAGCTGGGCGTCGACCTCGTGCTCTACCTCGACCGGAACGAAATGAACGCGTGCGCGAGCAAGGGCAACCCGTCGATCGAGAGCTTCTGCAACGCGTGCTTCACCGGCGACTACCCGACGCCCGACGTGACGCTCGAGCGGCTCAAGGCCATCGAGTCCGAGCGCGAGGAGCACCGGGACAACGTCCCGGCTTGCTGAGCGCGGGGGACGGCCGGCGGACGATGACGGACCGGGGCGACCCGGGGATGCAGCGGGCTTCGTCGCCCGGTGCGGGCCGCGGGTCGGGGCTCGTTCGCTCGCGTCGTTGAGGCGGGTCGAGGCCGGAGGCTCGTCGGGTGGGTCCGCTCTCAGGTCTCGGGCCTCGAGACTCTTCCCATCCCAAGCCCCCGCCCACCCAGGGAGACCGCCCGCACGAACGCAGGTCGCGCCGAAAGCGCCGAAAATCCGTCCGGTGGCGCGCGGCGCCTCGCGTTCGAGCGCGCGCGGCTCAGCGGGTGCTGGCGCTGAGGACGAGGCGGCCCTTCTCCGCGGTGAGCGTCGCCAGCGTGAGCCCGTTCACGTACGGCTCCGCGACGATGGCCAGCTGCTCCAGCGCGACGCTCGCGCGGCGGAGCCCGTCCACCTCGGCTCCACCGTCGGCCAGTCCGTCGAACAGCTTCGCGGCCCAGACCAGCACGTCGACGACGGAGTCGGTCCGCTGCACGCTCACGCCGCCCCGTACGACGCCGAGCGAGCGCAGTGCTTGCGCGACGTCGGCTCGAGTGACGAAGCGGGCGCTCGGGTCGACGGTTCCGAGGTTCCGCGCGCTCGTGCGCGCAGCCCGCATGTCTCCAAGCACGAGCAGGAGCGCGTCCTCGGCGACGCCCGCCGTCAGTTCGAAGATGCCGGCGTCGGCCTCCCACAGCTCGATCTCGCCGTCGGTCCCGGGGATCGGGGCCGAGCCCGTCGTGACCTCCGTCGCCTGACCGGCGAGGCCCTCCAGGGTGTCCATCAGATCGAGGTAGGGCTCTGCGTCCGTGAGCTGGAACGCCATGCCGTAGCGGCTCAGCGGGCCGCCGAGCGCGAACGCCTCGGCGTTCTCGGCCTCGATGGGGTCGGGGAGCGACTCCCAGTACGCCATCGTGTCCGAGAGCGGCGCGAGGAGGCCGTCCACGAGGTCGATCCCCGTCGTCTCCCTCACGGTGGCGATCCCCGCGGAGAGCTGCCGTCCCGCGGTCTCGTCCCGGGCGCCGACCGCCTCGACGAGCCACCGCGCAAGGCCGTCGAGGTCGACGGAGAGTGCTCCCGCGGTGATCGCGTCGGCGGGGGCCACCCGCAGCGCGCCGAGGTCGACGGGGCGGAGGAAGCCGAGGACGCCGCCCACGGCCGAGTCCTCGTCGTACGGCGCGACCACGCGAGTCTCGGCGGCGTGCCCTGCCCCGAACGACGTCTCTCCGTAGGCCCACTGCACGCTCCGCGCGCCGTCGAAGAACCAGCGCTCGAGGGCGCCCATCGACTCGACGTCGTCGACGCGCCGCCAGAGCTGATCGAGGTCGACGGCGAACTCGAGGGCCGGCGTCGTGCTCGAGCGGGAGCGCTCCTGACGTACGCCCTCGAGCCCGAAGGGGCCGCTGGCCTCGCCCGATCCCAGGAAGGTGAAGAAGCGATCGACGTGCGCGACGGCGGCGTCGACGGTCGGCGCTGTCGCCAGCACGTGTACTTCACCGCGCCGTGCGTACGCCTCGAACGGGCCGGCCTCGCCGACGCGGAGCTGGATCTCGCCCCGCTCGGACACGGCTGCCACGTCCGAGCCGACCAGGCGTACGAGCGGTCCTTCGAGCGCGTCGCCGCCGCGCGCGGCCAGCACTCCGACCGGAGGACCGGCGCCAGGGCTGCCTTCGGGCGCTTCGAAGTACGCCACGAGGCTGTCGCAGGCGCCTAGGAAGTCGACGGTGTCGTCGACGAGCGCGCGCGCGGCCTCTTCGTTGGAGCCGTTCCCGTCACCGTCGGCCAGCGAACCGAGTCCGCCGAACAGCTCGCGCATGGCGGCGAGCGTGCGCGCGTCGAGCGCGAACGACACGAGGTCGTTCTTCCCGCGGAGCTGCAGCGTCGCGCGCGGCGACGGCATGTGGAGCGCGACGACCGCCTCCGGAGGGAGCGCGGCGGCGAGGTCCTGGGCGGGCGCGAGTGGGGACAGGGCAAGGAGCGGAGTGGCGAAGAGCATCGTTGCGTCGTGGGCGATGGGGGCAGGCGCCCATCCTCGCAGGAAGTCGATCGGAGGGGGCGCTGCTTCGACGGTCCGAACGTACGAGCTGGATCTGCCGGGCGCCGGCGCTGCACGCGCCCGCCGTCCCTGTCTGTCGGCGGACCCGAAGAGCGCCGCCCGAGCCCGCGCCGAAGAGCCTCCTCCATCGCTCCTCACTCGGTCCAAAACGAGCACCGCTCGTATCCGGCTAATCTGCTCGCCGCTCCCATGACCGCGCCCGCGCCGGCCGCGTCGCCGTCCAAAGCGCGCTCACCTCGCCGCTTCCTCGCCCTTTTCGCCCCGCACCCGTCGCGACATGCGTTCGACCGCGCTCGTCTGCTCCGCCCTCCTCGCATCCTGCGCTGGCCCGGCGCTCTCCCCCGCCGCCGAAGCCGACCGGCCCGTGGCGCCCGCCTTCGACGTCCGCGTCCGCGCGCTCCTCGAGCAGTTTCAGATCCCCGGGGCCGCGGTCTGCGTCGTCGACGACGGAGAGATCCTCCACGAGGGCGTGTACGGCGTCGCCGACGCGGCCACCGGTGAACCCGTCACCCCGCGGACGCGCTTCCAGGTCGCGTCCGTCAGCAAGGTCATCGCGACCTGGGCGGCGATGTCGCTCGTGGAGTCTGGCGCGCTCGCGCTCGACGCTCCCATCGAGGACTTCACCGGGGACTACAGGCTGCCGCCGAGCGCGTTCGACGCGCGCGGCGTGACGGCGGCCCGACTCCTCGCCCACACGGCCGGCACCTCGGCGTGGGGCTTCCTCGGCGATCCGTGGACGGGCGAGCCGCTGCTGGACACGCGCACGTACCTCGAGCGAGGTGGCGACGACGGTGGCCCGCTCGTGCTCCTCGAGGCCGAACCGGGGACGCGCCACCGGTACTCGGGCGGCGGATTCACGCTCCTCCAGCTCGCGGTGGAGGAGGCCTCGGGGCAGCCCTTCGCCGAGTACGTCGAGCGTGCCGTCTACACGCCGCTCGGGATGGATGGCGCGGGCTTCAACGGGAGGCGTGGGCTCGAGGCTTACGCCGTGGGGCACGATGCGCTTGGCACACCGCTGCCCGACGATCGGTATCCCGCGCTGGCCGCGGCTGCGGCGTACGCTTCGCTCGACGACCTGAAGCGGTTCGTCTTCGCGCACTGGGGCGACGAGACCGCACCCCGCGGCGGCGGCGCGCTCGAGCCGAACGCCTTCGACCGCCTCTTCGAGGTTGCGCCCGATACGGACGGCGGCTGGGCGCTCGGGTACGAGGTGATCCCGTTCGGCGAGGACGACGTCGAGCAGCTCTTCGGGCACACCGGAGACAACCCCGGCTACCACTCGCTCGTCTTCGTCCACCCGCGCGACCGCGACGCCTTCGTGATTCTCACCAACGGCGACGCCGGGAACGTGTTCCGCAACCAGCTGCTCGCCGACTGGTGCGAGCTCACCGGGCACGAGCGCTTCCGTCAGCGCCCCGTTCCCGTCGGGGTGAGCCTGCTCGGCGTCGTCGCGCGCGAAGGCGTCGACGCGGCGACGGCCGAGTACCGCCGGCGCGCGGCCGAGCAGCCGGACGACTTCGCGTTCGGCCCGCGGCAGCTCGACTCGCTCGCGTACTACCTCGTGGAGGCGGGGAAGACCGGCGAGTCGACCGCGATCCTCGAGCTTAACGTCGCCGAGTTTCCGGACTCCACCCTCGCCGTTGGCTCACTCACCGAACGCTACGTGGAGTTCGAGCGCTACGACGCGGCCGAGCCGCTCTGCCGGCGACTCGCCGCGCTCGACCCGGAGGACGACCGGGTCGGCCCCTGGCTGGAGACGATCGCCTCGCAGCGCGCGAATCAGAGATGACGGAGCGCGGGGGCGTCGACCCACCGCGCTCGAGGCGGCGGCTCCTCCGGTCAGTGCGGCGCCGGCTGCTCGGCGTCGGTCAGCGCGACCACCGCGCGGAGCATGCTGCGGCAGCTGTACTGGCCGACGAACTTGCCGTTCTTCACGACCGGGAGGCGGCGCCGGTGTCCGCGGATGAGCTGGCGCGCGACTTCGAGGATGCTCGCGTCCGGGTCGGCGGTCTCGACCTCCTTCGTCATCACGTCGCCCACGCGTCCGCCCGCTTCGCCGTGGTAGGCGCCCGCGATGATCGCCTGCAGGCAGTCCATCTCGGAGAGGACCCCGACCACCTTGCCGTCGTCGTCGACGACCGTCGCACCCGAGATGCTGCGTTCGAGCAGCGCCCCGATCGCTTCGAAGAGGGGCGTGTCCGGGTGCACGGTGACCGGCATCTCGGTCATGTGGTCGTGGGCTTCGATCGATCGCAGCATGCAGGTCTCCGGGAAGGCGTCGGGTTGTAGAGGAACGGCCGAAAGGGCCAGCGCTCCAGTCTAGGTCCGGATCGAATTCCTGCTTCGGGGCAGTTCTTTCGTCCGTTCCGGCGCCTGGGGGCCCCCGGGGCGCCCCTGCATCGATCGTGGAACGCCCTCGCGGGCGTTCCTGGGGCCCTCGCGACCGCTACTGCCGGCCCGCCGCGGCGCCGTCCGTCTTCGGCTCGACGCCCATGCTCTCCATGAAACGCTGCGTGGCGGCGCGCGCTTCGCGGGCTGCCGTCACCGCGTGCTCGGCCTCGCCGTACGTCGCTTCGATCGTGAGCTCGCCGAACGTCGCCGGAAGATACGAGTGGGTGCGGATCACGAAGCGCCCGGCGCGGGCCTTCGGCGCGCGCACCGGTTCGAGCGCGGCGTCGTCCGTCTGCGCGACGATTTCGCCCTCCTCGTGCGAGGCGCGCACCGTGAACACGTCCGCGAACGTGAACTCCTCGAGCGGCTGCTGGCGCACCTGGCTGCCGGCCTCGTAGTACACGAGGAACCCGTAGTGCCCACGGGACCAGATCCCGCGGCCGTCGGGTCCGGTGCAGATCCCGCCGACGATGTCGAACGGGCCGGTGCCGTCGGGCGAGTACTCGACGGACACCTGGTACTCGTACGAGAAGGGCGCGCCGAGCGTCGCGCGGTGCACGCGCGCGTGGTCGCCGATCAGGCGGAGGATGCCCTCTTCGGTCTCGAACACGGGATCGAGCTCGCTCGGGAAGGGCATCTTGTTGCCCATCTTGTCGAGCAGGCCGAGGTACTCGCAGTCGACGAAGTCCAGGACCTGATCCGGGTCCGAGAAGTCGTAGCGGAGCTGGACGCGGTCCCCGTCGAGGCGCGTGACCTCGGCGCGGAACAGGTCCTCGGCCGGCGTGGCGCTGTAGAGCGAGCGGTAGCGCACGGCCGCCCAGCGTTCGATCTGCTCGAGGCGCGACGCGAAGAGATCGGTCGTCGCGTGCTGGGCGATCGTGCCGCGCAGCGCGTCCATGTCGGCGAGAGTGGCCGGCCAGCCCGGGTCCTTCGAACCGCGCGCGAGCTCGATGAACGCGCGCATCGGCGCGGCGGCCGCGAGCAGCGCGGGGTAGCGCGCGGCCTGGTCCGCGCGGAGCGCCGCGATGTCCGCGCCGTCGCCCTCGAGCGCGCGCGCCGCTTTCTTGTCGCCGGTCCAGAGGCCGGGCAGCACGGCGACCCAGCCGAGGTCGGCCTTCGCCATCGCGGCGCCGAACACGCGCGGGTCCGAGCCCTCGACGGCGAGCTCCTTCACGCCCGCGCTGTTCTTCTTGAAGTACAGCACGCCGTCCTCGAGCCGGTCGACGCGCGCGTTGACGGCCTTCTCGGCGCCCTGTACGCGCAGCTTCGTCTTCGAGCCCGGGAGCGTCGCGACGAACGCGTCGCGCGCCTCGACCCAAGCAGCGATGCGCGTCTTCTCGCGCGCGACCCACGCGTCGCGTTCGGCGTCGTCGCCGGTCGCCACGTACTCGAGCAGCTCGAGCGCGGTCTTCGTGCGGCCCTCGGAGAGCTCGACGAAGACCGACGTCAGGATCTCGTCCGCGGTCGCGTCGTCGAGCACGACGGGCGCGTGCTTCAGCGGCTCGACGACCTCCCAGATCGGGGGGCCGGGGTGGACCACCTCGGGCAGGTCGGCGGTCTTGCCGTTGGGCGTGTCGGTCGTCGTCCGCTGGGGAAGGAGCGGCGCGGCGGCGGCTGCGGTGACGAGAAGGGCGAGGGTGGCAGGGTTCAGGATTGCTTTGCGCACGGCGATGCGAGTCGTCGGGTCGACGGATGGGATGCTGGGGACCCGAGGAAGGCGGGGGACAGTAGAGCGCTGTCCCGGGAGCACTACGTCAAAAGCGTGTGTGCTTGCGCCTCAGGGGCGCCCGTGGACGCGCCTGAACGCGTGGGCTTCCCCTGGCCACAGCCTTCCCAGCCTCCGGAGAGCCTCGACGGTCCGGCCCGCGCGCCGGTGGGGCCCGCATGACCCCTCAGCGCACGATCAGTGCGACCGCGTTCGAGTTGTCGCTGCGGACCTTCGTCGTGCGGCGGGCCTGCGCGTGGATCACGGTGCCGCGCGGGAGGGCGGGGATCGTGAAGGGGATCACGTTCTGGCCGCTCAGGGAGATGAAGCCGAGCGACACGCCGCGTTCGTAGCTGTGCAAGACGTCGATCGAGTCGCCGAACGGAGCGCGGAGCGGTGTGCGTCCGGCCCAGAGTCGTCCGACCGTGAATGGGCCGGCGAGGGTCGCGAACTCGGCCGTCTCACCGACCCGATTGCCGCCGCGCAGCTGCATCGCGGCAAGGGTTTCGTCCTGGAGGACCTGGGACTGGAACGTGCTGATGGGCGGCGGCGTGAAGGTCCCGATCGGAAAGAAGCCGGACTCCACCTGGGTGCGCGCGATATGGACCGTCGAGTCGACGGCGCGGATCCCGCTCCCCGGTAGTGCGTCGCAGGAGATGTCCGGGCCGAGCGCTCCGTCCCCGCCGATGAAGCTGCAGTCCAGCAGCCAGACGTCGGAGTCCCCGCATTCGAGGGCAGGCTCTCCGTCGATCGCGCTGCAGCCGAAGGTCGACTGGACGGTGCCGCTGATTCCCCTGCTCGCAACGTTGCTCAGAATCACGGTCGAGCTCTCGGCGAAGATCGGGCCGACCGTCCCGTTTGCATCGGTCACCTGAACGAACGAATCGCGGAGGGTGAGCGAGCTCGACCACACGTCCTGGATACGGACGTCCTCGCAGCCGAAGGTCGAGAAGCGCGCCGTGCCACCATCGACGAGAACCGTGCCCGGGCACGAGAGCAGAGTGATTCCGCCGCTTGGACCGTACGTGAGGTCCGTCAGGACGAGCAGCTCGCCGGCCGGGAGCCCGGTGACGGAGAGCGAGCCCATCAGCGCCGTGCCCGGCGTCTCGGCCATCACGGTGATCCCCTTCGAGATCGAAGCGAAGTCCGGGTAGTTGCCCGGCAGGACCTCGATGCGGTCGCCGGGCGACGCGGCGTCGACCGCGCTCTGGAGATCGTTGAAGTCGGCGCCCGAGCCCGCGTCGTCGTCGACGAACCAGACGGTCTGGGCGGATACGGCGGGCGCGAGCGTGGCGAGGAGAAGCGCAGATCGGAGCATCGTGGGTACCGGGAAGTCAGGTCGATGGGAGTGGTCCGTGCGAGCGGACCGCGCTCCTTCGAGCCTAGCCCGGGTGCCCGAGATCAGATACGGGACCGGCTGCGGCGGCCCTCCGGACCCCGATCCGGTCAGCCCACGAGCGCGGTGATCGAGTCCACGGCCTCGTCGACGAGGCGCGCGTCCCTCGCGAGCTCGGTCTGTGCGACCGCCCACCGAGAGCTCGACGGATTCGTGCGCAGCAGCAGGCGCAGGTCCGTCGAGAGCCTGCCCTCGGCTCGCATCACGGCCGCCATCGCGAGGTCGAGCGAGGCCACGTCGCCGATCAGCACGTCGGGCCGGAGCTCCTCGAGCACGCCCCGGTACAGCGGACGGTCGACGAGCACGTCGCGGCCCGCGACGGTCCACTTCGGCGCGGGGTCGTCGACCCACCACTTCTTCGCGTCGCCCACGAACCGCAGCCCGTCGCCCTCGTCGGCGCCGATCTCGCGGAACATCGCGCGGATCTTCTCGTTCGGCGAGTTCGACACGATCACGAGTTCGTCGCCGCGCCCGAGCACGGCGTCGAGCACCGCGCGCGCCTCCGGAACGAGCCGGTGCTGGCCCGTCCGGCGATGCGCGCGCATCGCGGGGCCGAACTGCTGGTTCGCGAAGTCCTCGGCGGTCTCGTGTCCGGCGGCGCGCAGCGCGTCGAGCCAGCGTGTGGCGACGGGATCGTCCGTGGCGCGGTCGAGCCAGACGGAGACGGCGCCGGTCGCGAGCAGCTCGTCCTCGTCGACGAACGCGGTCAGGTGCCCGCGGGGCCACCAGCCGTGCAGGTGGGGCTCGGCGTGCGTGCGCGCGAGGAAGCCGTCGAACTCGGCGCGCGCGCGGGTTTCGGGGACGCCCATCAGCGCCGCCGCGTCCCGCGCGAAGCCGGCGCGGATCGCCTCCGCCTCACCCGCCTGATTGGTCCAGACCCCGTCGAAGTCGCTCACGATGCGCATGGGCGCGGGAGTCTCGCACAGAGCGGGGGATCGGGTGTCCCGGGGCCCTGGCGGCACCTCGTCCCAGGCTGGTCCATCGAAAAGCAACTTCCCATCAGGTCGGGAGTGTGGCACCGCCGATAGGGGCTGCGAGGGCGCGCCATGGGTCCACCTCTCTCCTCCGGACCCAGCGCAGACAGCATGAGCAAGGTTCTGATCGCCGACCGCGACCCGCAGATGCGGGCGTTCTACAGCGAACTGGTTCTGTCCCTGGGGCACACGCCGGTCGAGTGCCAGGACGGCATCGCGGTGCTGGACGCCGTGTCGGCGGTCCCGGACATCGACCTGATCCTGACCGACGTCGACCTGCCGGGCGCGTGGGGAGAGCAGCTCATCGAGGTCGTGCGGAGCATCGACACGCTCGCATCCGTCCCGATCCTGGTCGTCTCGGCGCCGCGGACGCGCACCGAGCTGATGCGCCTGCTCGTGAAGGGCGTGCGCCAGTGGTTCGAGAAGACACCGAGCCGCGCCGAGCTCGTGGCCGCGATCCAGTCGTGCCTCGAGAAGCAGGCGGCGCTGGACCTCTTCGACGTGGTCGATCTCGACGCGCCGCCGATCGAGGCCTGCGCGACGGTCGGGACCGGGTCCTGGCTGCTCGAGGTCTGACGGACCTCTCTTCGGGGAGGGCCGCCGCAGCGTTGCGCGCCCCGGCAGCGCTCCCCGCCCCGATCCCCTCCCGGCGTCCGGCCGGATAGGCTTCGCGCGCCCGCGATGCGCGTCCTCATCACGACCCCCGTCTTCCCGCCCGACCTGGGCGGCCCGGCGACCTACGTCCCGAGCATGGGGCGCTTCCTCGTCGAGCGCGGACACGACGTGCGCGTGATCGCGTTCTGCTCGGATCCGGCGCCCGAGGGCTATCCGTTCGAGGTCGACACGATCACCGGCGGGACGCTGCCCGGCCGCTACCTGCGCGCGTTCTGGCGCGTGCTCAAGACGGCCGGCTGGGCCGACGTCGTCTACGTGCAGGAGCACCTCGCGCTGCTGCACGTCCTGGCCGCGCGCCTGCGCCGGCGCCGCGTCGTCATCCGCATCATGGTCGACGGCGCGTGGGAGATCGCGCACCGCAAGGGCTGGTGCAGCGGCGATGACATCGTCACGTTCCAGGGGAAGCGGTACGGCTTCAAGGTGGGGCTGACGCGCTTCCTGCAGCGTCGCTGGTGGGGGATGTGCAGGCGCATCGTGTGCTGCTCGGACTTCCTGCGCGGCATCCTCGTCGACTCGTACGGCGTGCCCGGCGACAAGGCGGTCACGGTCCTGAACGCGTACCACGGCCCGAAGCCGGAGGACGTGCGCGAGACGCGCGCGGAGGCGCGGGCGGCGCTCGGGCTCGGCGCGGACACGCGCTACGCGCTGACGATCTGCCGGCTGATGGTCTGGAAGCGCGTCGATCAGATCGTGCGCTCGGTGGCGGAGGTCGACGGGCTCGAGCTGCTCGTCGCCGGCGACGGCGACATGCTCGAGGAGTGGCGGCGGCTGAGCGTCGAACTCGGCGTCGAGGACCGCGTGCACTTCCTCGGCAACGTGCCCCACGGGCGCATCCCGAGCTACATCCGCGCCGCGGACGTGTTCGTGCTGAACTCCGAGTACGAGGGCCTCTCGCACACGCTGCTCGAGGTCCAGGCGCTGGGCACGCCGATGGTCGCGAGCGGGGTGTGCGGCAATCCCGAGGTCGTCGAGGACGGGGTCACGGGGCTGCTCGTCGACCCGCGCGACCACACGACGCTCACGCGGGCCCTGGAGCGGGTCCTGGGGAACCCCGAGGAGGCCCAGGGGTTCGTCCAGGCCGCCCTCGAGCGGGCTCCGCGTTTCGATCGCGATGCGACGTTCGGCCGCGTAGAGGCCCTGCTGCGCGGGGCGGCGGGCCCGCGCGCGTCCTCGTCCTGATCCGCTTCACGTCTCATTCACGGATGGCCTGGGTGCGCGCCGTCCGCGCGAGCCGATCCATCCCTGTCGGCCGCCCCGTCCCGGACCCGCGTTCGGCCCACCCCGGTAGGATTGGAGCGCGTTCCGGCGCAGCCCCGCGTATCCGCCCTTTCCCGACTCCGCGCTTCGTCATGAGCCAGCAGCTGGCACAGCCGCCCGCGTCCACCGAGGACGTCGCGTCCCTCTACGAAGGCCTCGCGCCGACGGACCCCGGCGCGTCGTTCGCCGCGAGCGGCGAGCGCCCCGTGCGCTCCCTCAAGGTCCTCTTCGTCAACGACTACCTCCCCCAGGAGATGCTCGGGCTCATGTACCTGAGCCGGTCGATCAAGGACGCGGGGCACCGGACGAAGGCGCTGTTCCTCCCCGACCGCGACTGGATCGAGAAGCTCCGCGACTACGCGCCCGACGTCGTCTGCTTCTCCGTCACGACGGGGATGCACCTGTACAGCTTCGACGTCGCCAAGCGGATCCGGAAGGAGCTGCCCGACGTGTTCATCCTCTTCGGCGGTCCGCACCCGACCTTCTCGCCGGAGATGATCGAGAAGAACGAGCACGTCGACGCCGTGTGCCGCGGCGAGGGCGAGGTTGCGATCGTCGAGCTCCTGAACCACGTCGCCGCGGGCACCGACTACCAGTTCGTGCAAAACCTGTGGGTCCGCGACCGCGCGTCCGGCGAGGTCCACAAGAATCCCCAGCGTCCGCCGATCGCCGACATCGACTCGCTCGGCTTCCCGGACCGCTCCGTCGTCTACGACGCGGGCCAGATCTACGCCGACAGCGATCGCAAGGTGTTCGTCTCGCAGCGCGGCTGCCCGATGAACTGCTCCTTCTGCTTCCACCACGCGCTGAAGAAGAAGATCGTCGGCACGACGAACGCCAAGTACGTCCGCAAGCGCTCGGTCGACAGCCTCCTCACCGAGATCAAGGAGTGCAAGGAGCGTTACAACCTGAAGTTCATCCACTTCGTGGACGACATCTTCAACCTCTCGGGCAAGTGGCTCGACGAGTTCTGCGAGCGCTACCCGAAGGAAGTGGGCCTCCCGTTCGACGTCATCCTGATGGCGAACATGACGCGCGAGCACCACATCGAGAAGCTCGCCAAGGCCGGCTGCGTCTACGCCCGCATCGCCTTCGAGGCCGCGAACGACTACATCCGCAACGCCGTGTTCCGCAAGAACACGACGATCCAGCAGCTCGAGGACGCCGCGGAGTGGATCAAGAAGCACGGCATCCGCCTCGGCTCGCTGAACATGCTGGGCGGCCCGGGCGCGACCCTCGAGGACGACCTCGACACGCTGCGCCTCAACGTGCGCTGCAAGGTCGACCAGCCCCTGGTCTCGATCATGCAGCCCTACCCCATGTTCGACATCGAGGAGATGACGAAGGACATGGGCTACGCGGTCGCCGCCTACGACGACTTCCCGGTCAACTTCAAGCGCACCGCGACGATCGAGTTCGAGCACAAGCGCGAGGTCGAGAACCTGCACAAGTGGTTCCCGATCGTCGTCCGCAACCCGTGGATGATGCGCTTCGTGAAGCCGGCCATCAAACAGCGCTGGCTGAGCAAGGTGTACCTCGTCATCTACATGCTCTACAGCGACTGGATGGTGTCTGAGCAGGCGAAGATCTACGCGCACGCCCAGGGGCTGCGCGGGCCCAAGTACTGGACGAGCGTCGACTTCGTGCGCCGCGTGTCGGTGAAGGGCGCGCTGCGGACGTGGCAGACGCTGTTCAACCGGGCGGCGCAGCGCGCGGCGCTGAAGCTGCAGATGGGCGACGAGCGCGTCGTCGCGCACATGGACTGAGCGCGTACCGAGTGCGGTGATTCTCCGCCGCTCACGCAGGAAGGGGGTGCGTCGCCGTGCGACGCACCCCCTTCCTGCGTGCGCGGCGGAGAATCACCGCACTCGGTACGCGCTCAGTCCATGTGCGCGACGACGCGCTCGTCGCCCATCTGCAGCTTCAGCGCCGCGCGCTGCGC
>JBCBNC010000015.1:0-133525 GCA_039821985.1 Planctomycetota bacterium | reverse complement strand
CGTCGAACTCACCTGGCTCGACGGCGGCCGCAAGCCGCCGGTGGACGTCCTGGCCGAGCTCGGAACGACCCGCGAGGAGCTGCCCGCGAACGGCTGCCTCTTCCTCGGCGCGGACGGCGCGCTCCTGGCCGACCCGTACGGCGAGCAGCGGCTCTACCCCGCCGAGCGCTTCGCCGAGGTCGAGATCCCGGTCCTCGAGCACGTCGACCACTGGCACCAGTGGGTCGACGCGTGCCTCGGGAAGGGCGCGCCCGTCGCGCCGTTCTCGTACGCCGCGCACCTGACCGAGATCGCGCTCCTCGGGAACATCGCGCTTCGCTTCCCGCACGAGACGCTGGCCTACGACGGGGCCGAGATGCGCTTCCCCGGCCGCCCCGAGACGGACGTGCACCTGCGCCCCGAGGTCCGAGAGGGCTGGGCGATCGACGGCATCTGACGGCCAGGACGAGGAAATCCGGGCGGCTGCGTCCGGTCGCCCCGCCCCCCCGCGACGGGCCCGTGACGACAAGGGCGCCCCGCCGGCGCGCGCACGGTGCGCGCGCGGCCCCACCCGCGCCCCCCCCTCCAACAGAAGACACATGCAGTACCTCCTGATGATCTACGCGAACGAGGCCGAGGAGCAGGCGATGAGCCCCGAGGCGATGGGGGAGATGCTGGCCGGCTACCACACGTTCTCGACGGAGCTGGAGGCGGCCGGGGCGATGCTCGGCGGCAACCGACTGCGGCCCGTCGGGACCGCGACCTCGGTGCGCAAGCGCAGCGGCGACTTCACGCTGACCGACGGGCCGTTCGCCGAGACGAAGGAGCACCTCGGCGGCTACTACCTGATCGAGGCGCCTTCGCTCGACGCCGCGGTCGAGTGGGCGAAGAAGATCCCGAGCGTCGAGATGGGCACGATCGAGGTCCGTCCGATCTGGGACATGGAGAACGAGGGCGACGAGGGGTGAGCGTCGGCCGCGCGGCCCGGCGGGGATCCCGTCGGTGCCGCTCCGGCGACACCCCGAGGATTCTCGCGCGGTCCCGTCCGGTCGACCCGCGCCCGTTCGACGCACCCGCGAGGCCGGGCGACCCGCCGGCGCGCGCACGCGGCGCGCGCGACGAGACCCTTGCCCGCCCGTCAAGCGACCCATGCAGTTCCTCCTCCTGATGTACGCGAACGAGGCGACGGTCGAGGCTTTCGCCGCCGAGGCGATGACTCCGATCCTCGACCGCTGCCACGCGTTCACGGACGAGCTCGAGGCTGCCGGCGCGCTGCGCGGCAACAACAGGCTCCGGCCGATCGCGGCGGCGCGATCGGTGACCAAGCGGGGCGGCGCGTTCGCCCAGACGGACGGTCCGTTCGCCGAGACGAAGGAGCACCTCGGCGGCTACTACCTGATCGAGGTACCGACGCTCGACGACGCGGTCGAGTGGGCGAAGAAGTTCCCGACGGCCGAGTTCGGCACGGTCGAGGTGCGTCCTGTGTGGCCCATGGACGACGGCGCGGGGGGCGAGGCGTGACGGACGGCGGCGTGACGCCCGGCGAGCCGCACGGCGCGGGCTCCGACGCGGTCGATTGCGTGCTGGAGCGCGTGCTCCGAGAGTCGCGGCCCGAGCTCGTCGGCGCGCTCGCCCGGCGCGCGGGGGGCGACCTCTTCCGCGCGGAGGACGCGCTGGGCGAGGCAGTGTCGGACGCGCTCGTCGCGTGGGGCCAGGGGGGGCTGCCCGAGCGCCCGCTCGCGTGGCTCTTCGCGGTCGCGGCGCGGCGCCTGGTGGACGACACGCGCGCCCGCGTCCGCGCCGACGACGCGCACTGGACCCGCGCCCGCGAGACGCCCGCGGAGGCGCCGGCGCCGGACGAGGCGGGCACTCCGGACGCCGACGACGCGCTGCGCCTGCTCTTCGTGTGCTGCCACGCCGCGCTCAGCCCGGAGTCCCGCGTCGCGCTGACGCTGAACGCGGCGCTCGGCGTCGACGCCGCGTCGATCGCCGCTGCGTTCCTGGTCGAGCCCGGCGCGATGGCGCGCCGCGTGACGCGCGCGAAGGAGAAGGTCCGCGACGCGGGCATCGAGTTCGAGCTGCCGCCGCCGGCCGAACGCGACGAGCGGATCGGCGAGGTGATCAAGGTCGTCGAGCTCCTGTTCCACGAGGGCTCGTTCTCGGCGCGCGGCCAGGAGCTCGGCGCGGTGGACCTGAGCGCCGAGGGCCTGCGCCTCGCGGACGCGCTCGCACGCCTGCGCCCCGACGACCCCGAGGTGCTCGGCCTGCTCGCGCTGGTGCTGTTCACCCGCGCCCGCGAGGCGGCCCGCGTCGACCAGGACGGCCGGCTCGTGCTGCTGCGCGACCAGGACCGCGAACGCTGGGACCGCGCCGCGATCGACCGCGGCCGCGCGGCGCTGGGCCGGGCGGTGCGCCTGGGCGGCGAGGGGCGCTACGTGCTGCGCGCAGCGCTCGCAGCCGAGCACTCGTGCGCGCCGAGCGCCGAGTCGACGAACTGGCCGCGCATCGTCGAGCTGTACGACGCGCTGCTCGAACTGGAGCCGTCGCCGGTGGTCGCGCTCAACCGCGCGGTGGCCGTCGGGGAGGTGTCGGGGCCGGAGGCGATGCTCGAAGCGCTCGACGCACTGAAGGACGGCGCGGGGGCGCGCTCGCACTACTTCCACGCGGCGCGCGCGGACGCGCTGGAGAAGCTGGGGCGGAGCGAGGAGTCGAGGACCGCGCTCCGCGCCGCGGTGAACCTCGCGCAGAACGCGGTGGAGCGAGCGGAGCTCGAGCGCCGCCTCTGAATCCGACTTCGATTTGCTTTAGCGGGACAAGGGAACAAATTCGTAGTGAACGAGCGTGTCTGACCTGTTGCGGGCTGCGCGAGATCAGCTAGGTTGTTCTCTATCGCCGCGTGTGGCTCCCAGCCGCTCGTCCCCTGCTCGATCCACGCGACGGTGTCCCTTCCCGAGCGCCTCGGCTCTGCCAGCCCTGTCGCTTTCCCAACGCTGCCTCGTTCCGGAAGCGGAACGAACGGATCCATGCCGAGCCTGCCTAGTCGGTCAACGTTCCCGCCCATTGGGCTTTCATTTGCCCTTCTATGCGCACCTGCCTACGCCCAGACCGGGACGAATCCCGGCGGAATCGGGACGCCCGTCTCGATGATCGACGAACTGGTCGCCGTAGCTCCTGAGAGCTATCCGACGGTTCAGGCCATGACCCCCGACGGGGAGTGGGTCTTCTCCGCCGAAGGCGGGGTACTTGCCTTTCTCCACGTCGGAACGACGCATCCAGGCAACACCACGTTCCCGGCGCCGGAGCTGCGGATCTCGATGCCCGACGCCGAGAAGCGAGTCCAGGTCGGGTCGCTGGGGGTCCTCGCGTCGGATCTCGCGCTTGATCCCGACCTCGACCTCAGTGACGACCCGCCAACGCTTCCCGCGGGAACGCCGCCCGAGACGAGCAGCCTCACAGATGTAGACGCGAACGACATCGTCTACGTCGCGGGTGGGCATCTTGGCCTTTGGGCTATCGAGGCTCACCCTGTGGCCGGGTACCAGAACCGCGCCGTCCGAATCGACAACTCGGGCAACCTCCAAGTTGCCACGCAGTACAGCAAGCGATTCTGTACCGATGTGGAAGTCGTCGAAATCGAAGGCGAGCCGTTCCTGCTGGCACTCTTCGCGCGGCGGGACAGGAATCTGCTGCGCGCATACCCGCTCGGCGACGTTCGGGCTGCGTTGCACGCAGCGAGAGGGTCTACGAATGACCCGCCCGACCTGGGCCACGAGACGCTTGGGGTGCGCTCGTTCTACTTCAAACGTCATCCGCAGCAGGGTCCCAATGTGATCGTGGACTCGGAGAACGTGACGCGCGCGGCTTCGTACGCAATGAGCATGGCCGTGGACACGAGTCCGGACGTCTCCGACGGAGTCGGAGACGCGCTCCTGGGCGATCCGGTGGACGTTTACGTGGCCAACCTCTCCGGAGGACTCGTTCGCTTTCGCCTGTACGTCGATTCGTCCGGCGGCTCGACCCAGGTCGTCGGATTTCGAACCGACGGACCCGTCTTCGGGACGGGGGTCGTTCCGCCCGCCGGGGTACCGCGCGCTTACCACGAGGTCGCCTCGACCGACGGAGGCGTGGAGGTCAACGACTCAGGACTCCCCGCGCAGTGGTTCTTGAACCACGAGAGCCGGGTGACCCAGCGCTCGGCGCAGTTCGACGAGCTCATCCGCAGCGATCCTCCGTACTTCATGGACGTCGCGGTGCAGAACGAGCTGGGCGGGCACTACCTCTACTGCGCGGTGGGCCACCTCGGCTGGATCCGCTTCGATCTTGCGGCGCACGCGTTCGGGTACGGGATGCCGATCGATCACCTCGAGGGGCGGCCGGCCGTCCCTCGGGACATCAACGGGCGACCGTCGGGAGCCCAGGTCTTCTTCAACGCCAAGTGGTTCCGCGAGATCGAGCTCGAGCGGCCGACGAGTTCGCCTTTCACCGAGCCGTTCGACGCGGGAAACAGGACGCTCGCGAACGCGCTCCACGCCTGGACGCTCGATCTCACCAAGGTCGGGGTCGGGCCCGAGGAGCGCATGGCGCTGGTGGTGAACTACTCGTCCAAGCCGTGGACCCTCGAGCCCCGCGTGAAGGGCCCCGGGCGGGTGCTGAATCAGAATTTCCAGCAGCTCGGTGGCTGGGATCTGACCTATCCGGGCCTCTGGCACCGGGAAGGCGCGGCAAGGGTCGGCAACGTGATCGCCGTCTTCGACGACGTTGCGCCCACCGGAGGGCTCGACCTGCCGTTCCGCTACGACGGCGGCGACGTGGTGACCAAGAACGCCTCGGGGGTAGATCTTGCGAACGTCACTCAGGCGACCGCTGTGGGCGGTGAGACTCTCGTCGTTCCGTACGACCAGCCCGACAACGGGGACCCGTTCTTCGAACGGATCCGAATTCTGCACACTCACGCGCACGCCGAGGACAATGGCGCTCCGATGGTCCCGAATCGCGTCGTTCTCGGCAATGTGTGCGTGTCCTTCATCAAAGTCGGAGCGGGAACGACGAACGCAGTGGCGACCTATCCCGCCATCGTTCGAGACAAGACGCAGATGCCGGGGCGGTATGCGTTCGGAGCTGCTTTCGCGGACGCGGGCGACGGGAACGTCGTGCTGCAGGGGAACAATGACTTTCCGATCTTCCCGTCTGCGCCTGTCGTCTCGCTCGGGCTCGAGACCGGTACCGGCACTTTGGCGAGCCTCGCCGCCCCGACCGAACCATGGCCGGACCCCCAAGACAAGCGACTCGATTCAGGGATCCAATGCGACGAGCGATGTCAGTTCGTTCTTGATGGCCCTTCTGGGACGCAGGAACAGTGGGTGATCGGCGACAGGACGGTTCCTAATATCTCTGGAACCCCTTACTACTTCGCCAAGCACTCCGTCGAGCCACAACCAAGCGGGATACCCACCATCAAGCTGCTAAGCCAGTGGCTGCTCGGCCGACACAACAACATGTGGGGGACGGACGAGCACGGCTACTACCGGAGCATGACTTCGCACCCTGCGCTTGATGCCTTCACACTCGGGGTCATGAGCGGGCCAGGGATCGGGCCAGATCCGGATGGGTTCGATCCGCTGGGAACAACTGCAAACACGTTCCTCACCGGAACAGCGATGGGGTCTCCCGATGGAGTACTGGTAATTGGACGTAATACGATCCTCGAGTATCTTCCGACCCAGACGGCTGGCGAGCCTGCTATGGGCCTTGGTTTCATCGCGCCGTTTCGCGACGGACCGTGGGAGCGCGAAGCAGCGGCAGGAGTCGATCTACCTTCGGACCAGCCCCGTAGCCTGGATTGGGCCTTCACGCTTAACTCGCACCCGGAGTGGAATGGGGTGCATTACCCACGCCGTACGTCTCCGGTCGCTGGCTCGAGTCTTGCCCGCTCGCAGCAGCTTTTCTGGGCTGAGCCGAGCCCGCTCCTTACGGACTCGGAGCCAGATTTCGCCGGCCGCATCAGGGCAAGGTTGATTCAGCCCATTACGGAGGCAGCGACGACCTTCACGTTCCTACCGAAGGTCACCTCGTTGGGTCTCGATCCAGCGGGCGCAGCGGACGGACTTGTACTCGGCGCACCGTGTGGTTACGCATCGTGCCCGCCCGACTTGTCCGTAATCCTCGGAACTAAGCTCGCCGTCGACCCCAATGATCCATGGCCGATCGACTCATCGACGGGTTCCGTGATCGCCGGAAGCTGGGGAGCGTCCTACCACTTTCTCCCGATCCCCGCCGCCTACAACGCTGCCCCCCCGTGGGATGCGCAGTACCGCCGCGGCTTCGTGAGCCTGTGGCAGATCTCGGGTGATCCGGCATTCCCCACAACGGACGCCGCAGGGAACGATCACGGAGTCGACCCCTGGTCTCGCGCGCGACGAGCGACGGATCCCACGTCCGCCAATGCATGGCACCCGACCGAACGTCCGGCGGGCAGCCCGGACCTGGACCCGCTCTTCCTGGAGGGGGTGGGCTCCTGCGCGTTCCAGCTCCAGTTCCTCGACCTTGTCGACGGCGACGGGAACGATCGATCGTTCGCGCTCGTGGCGGACTTCGCGGGATCCGTGCAGGTATTCGACATCACCGATCTGCTCCAGAGCTCGATAGGGCCGCGGACCCCGTTCAGTGTCTGGACGGCGCCGCCTGACCCCCTCGAGCTCCGGCGCCCGAACGTGTTCGACGTCGCCGCGGATCGGCTCGACGACCCGACCCGCGCGAACGTCTACATCGCGTGCAGCAGGATGGGGGTCCACGTCATCACGTTCGACGCGGACGATGGCTTCGTTCTACAGGCGGAGCACATGGTCATGCCGGGCTCCGCGCACTCGGTGAGCATTCGGGAGATCGGGAGCGAACGGCTGCTCCTCGTCGACGACCTGTCGGCCGGGTATCGTTTCTACAGGAGGCCCTGAAGTGCGTCGAGATTCCATGGAAGAGAAGAGCGAGATGCAGAAGCTGTCCTGGCGTCATCTGACGCGCAGACGGGGCATCGTGCTCTCTGTCATCACACTGCTCGCGGTCACGGCGCCCAATGGCCGGGCGCAAACGGTGCTTCGGACCCACAGCGCATTTGAAGTCGGCACCGTCCTCGAGTTTTGCACGGGGCTCGGCGACGTGACCGGCGACGGTCTCGATGACTATGCGGTCGCGGCCGGCGGCGTGCATCCGAGCGGAGGGAATGCGGGTGTGGCGGTCTTCGATGGCCCGACGGGCGCGGAGATTTGGTTCACGCCTCATCGGCCGAATCATCAGGCGGTCTTGGACATGAGGCCGATCGGCGATCAAGACTTGGATGGAGTCGTGGACATCGCCGTGACGGCTACCGGAATCATCGAGCCCGCGGTCGGCTTGATCAGCGTCTGCACATTCTTGAGCGGAGCAACGGGAGACGTCATCGGCGAGATCCGCGGGGTCGATGGGACGGATTTTAACAGCGTTCGTGGTCTCGATGACGTCGACGGCGACGGCGTCCCGGACGTACTGCTCCAGTGGACGGACGGGACGTACCGCGTATTCTCCGGGGGACCCGGTCACCCGTTGATCTACGCCGTGCCGGGATCGGTTGGCTGGTCCTTCGACCGGGACGTGATCGGAGACGTCGACGGCGACGGTCTCCGCGACTACGTAGTCCGCTACTCGGGTGCGATACCGAATCTCTCGCGGGTCCATTCTTCGGCAACGGGTAGCATCCTCTACGACCTCGACGAGACACGCACCGTCGCAAGCGTCGGTGACGTCGATGGGGACGGAGTTGGCGACATTGCTCAACGCGTCAACTCGATCGATATCGGCGGCCTCTTGTACGCCAAGGTCGTTCTCGTCTCGGGCGTGGACGGCAGCGAGTTGTGGTCCTCGCTCTCACCGACCCCGTTCGGCACCGGGGTGCAGTACGGCCTTGGTATCGAGTCTGGGTGGGACGTCAACGGCGATGGGATCCAGGACATCGTCACACCGGATCGCGCGCCTACGGGCGGCACACGGGTCGTCGGCCGGGTCATCTCCGGGAGGACGGGCGCGGTGCTGATCGACGTGGGTGCAGACGACCTGCGCAGCCCAGGAGGATGTGTGCCCCGCGAGTTCCACACCGTCGCGGTGCTCGGCGACCTCGACGGCGATGGGTACGCGGAGTTCGCAGGCACTGCACCGATCTACGACGAGTGCGGCACGATCACCGACGTACGCGAACGAGGACTCATCTACGTCCTGCGCGGTGAACCCTCGGGCGAGACCGAGTCGTTCTGCGCAGCGAGCGCCAACTCGACCGGCCTCCCCGGCAAGCTGCGCTCTCTCGCAGCCCCCGCCGTCGGCTCGCTCCACCTCGGCTGGCAGCTCTATGACGCGCCTCCGCAGCAGTTCACTCAGCTCGCGTTCGGTCCGGTGCTCAGGGGAGGGCAGTCGCCGATCGCAATCGGGTCGGGCCTGCTCTGCTTCGGCGCGGTGGGTGCACAGCGTCTCGGGGCGCCCGTCCTCACGGACGCGGACGGGATCACCCACTTCGAGGCCGACTGGCAGCACCCCGCCGTCGTGTCCTCGTGGGGAGTGGGGACGACGTGGGTCGTACAGGCGCTCTTCCGGGACTTCCTGGATCCGGCGCGCGCGAACACGTCGAACGCGCTGCGGATCGAGTTCTATTGAGCCCGGCCGTTCGCGCGACCGAGCGCGGAACCACCCCGTCTTGGGGGCCGCGCGTTCGCGTCGCGTTCAGGTCGCCCAGCGCGCGCGCGTTGGGCATGGTCTGCCGCGGTTCGCGCGCTCGGCTGCCGCCAGGGCGATGGTGTTCGGTGCCGATCCTCCTCTCGCCATCGAGCGGCTACCGTCCCACTCAGAGCATCCGAAACGTCTCGTCGATCCGCCGATGGCTCGGGTCGGCGACACCGGCCTCGTCCGCGTACTCGCTCCAGCGTGACGCGACCTCGACGGTCCGGTCCACGATCGCCTCGACGTCCGCCATCCCGAGCCCCGACGCCTTCGCCAGCGGCTCCGTCACGTCCGCGCGCTCGAAGCCGTCCGACTTCAGACCGAGCGTCATCTGATGCGCCCGGGTCCACGCGCCGCTCGGGTTGTACGCGTAAGTCACGTCGAACGCGGGGGAGAGGCGCCAGCGGCCCTCGCGGTCCATCAGGAAGCCGATGTTCTTCGTGTGGTCGTCCTGGTTGCGGCACACGACGTTGAAGACGGTGCGGCGGACCTGCTGGTCGAGGTCGGGGACGCCGAGGCCGAGCTTGCGCATCGTCTGGAAGGCGAGCTCGTACGACGCCGTGCGCGGCTCGTTGAAGTCGTAGCCCTCCATCGCGCACAGCGACTGGTAGTGCAGCCGGCCCCGCGCGCCCACGCGGTCGAAGCGGCGCGTCATGAAGTGCGCGCGGCCGCCCTCCTCGTGGAGGTGGCACTCGGTCATCTCGATGCCCGCGTCGCGCGCCATCCGGGAGTACGCGTACTCGATGCGGCCGTAGCCGAGCGGATCGGCGAGCGCCTCCTTGTCGCGGTTCTCGTCGACGCCGTCGAACTTGAGGAGCCAGTGCTCGAAGCCGTCGGGGAGGTCCGTGAGCTGACCTGAGCGGATCTCGCGTCTTTCGGGGTGCCACGCGACGACCGCCTTGGCGCGCGCGCCGCCGGCGGACGTACCGACGGAGAGGATCTGCCGCAGGCCCTCCTCGTCGCCGAGGCCCGCGTCGTCCGTGGCGTCGACGCGCAGACCCTCCTTCGCGCGCAGCGCCTCGGACGCGAGCCGGACGAGACGCGCGACGTCGAGCGCCTCGTCCGGGACCGCGTCGCGCTCCGTCGCGGGCCGGTACTCGAGCGCGCCCATGCCGCGCGCGCCGACGTAGGACAGGCGCTCGAGCGGAGTGAACGAGTCTGGGTCGCGCCCCGCGGCCGCGAGGTACTGCCGGATCAGCGCGTTGCCGAAGCGGTCGGGGAGCGAATCGACGACCAGCGGGGGGAGTCCGCGGAACGTCTCGTTCGAGCGCCGGTCGAAGCCCGTGTAGATCGAGTCCGACAGAGGGAGCAGGAGCGGCGCGAGCTCGATCCCCGAGCCCGAGAACTCGGGCGTGTAGCGGAAGGTCACGCGGCCGTCCGCGGCGGCGGCGAGCGACGCGACGTGCCGGCCCCAGAGCCAGACCTCGACCCTCGAGACGCTCACTCCTCGTCCCCCCAGCGCCAGTCGCCGGCGGCGGCGGGCGGCGTCCGCTTGGACGCGCGCTGGCGCTCGTGCGCCTTCGGGTCGAGCGGGTCGAGGGGCGGGACCGGCAGCACCGCGTCGAGGTCGTCGACCGCGCCGAGGACCCGGAGGATCGCGACGAAGGTCGCGAGGCTCGGGGCGCCCTGGTCGGCCTCGAAGCGGTTCACCGTGTGGTACGAGAGCCCGGCCTGGCGGGCGAGCTCGGCCTGGGGGAGGTTCCGGGCGATGCGGGCGCGCCGGACGCGGTGGCGCAGCTCGTCGATCACCTGGTCGTCGGTGAGTGAGCGGAGGTCGGGCATCGTGGAAGATAGCTCTCGTGCCATGTTGAGGGGCCTCGGGTGTCGCAATATAGCGCAGGGGCTATTGCGGATGTGCGGAGCCGTGCTCTCTTCTTCGAGTGCGAGATAGCCTGAGGGCTATATGGATTGCCGAAAGATCGATCAATATAGCGTGTGCGCTATGTTGGCGGCAGGGCACGGCGCTCGAAGCCCTCCAGGGCGTGTCCAGGGCTCTACCGGGGACGCGCCGCGCTCGCCCGGGCGGGGACGCATGCATCACGCGATTCGCTGTCGGCTCCACGGTCTCCGCTGCGCGAGAACGGGTCCGGGAGGGGGCCGCCCGGACCCCGCGACGCCCCCTCCCGGGCGCGTGTCATCGCACCCCATCGCGTCCACCGTCTCGAACGGTTACGACCGCGCAGTCCGCGACGACCCCGCCCGTCCAACCGAACGCCGCTCCCCGCCGCCGATGATCCTCTCGCTGCTCCTCCTGGGCCCGACCCTCCCGCGCGTCCAGGCCGACCCGGCCCCGCCCGACCCTCCGCACGTCGTCTTCGTCGTCGGCGAGGGCGAGTACCAGAGCCACCTCACCATGCCGGCGCTCGCGGACCGGCTCGAGGACGCGTTCGGGTGGCGGACGACGGTGCTGCTCGACGAAGAGCTCCACGCGGGCGAGGACAACCACGTTCCGGGTCTCGAGGCGCTCGAGGGCGCCGACCTGTGCGTGCTCTACCTGCGCTTCCGACAGTGGCCGATCGAGGACCTCGCCGCGCTCGACCGCTACGTCGGCCGCGGCGGCGCGATCGCCGCGTTCCGCACGTCGACGCACGCGTTCCTCTACGACGACGGCGACCCGAGCGATCGGTACAACGACTTCGGCGCCGAGGTGCTCGGTGCGCCGTGGATCCACCACTACGGGCACGAGTCGTCGACGGACGTCGCGCTCGCCGGGGGCGCGGCGGAGAGCCCGATCCTCGACGGGGTCCCCGCGGAGTTCCACGTGCGCTCGTGGACGTACCACGTGCAGCCGGACTTCCCGCCGGCGGACGCGCGCGTGCTGGCGTACGGGACGCCGGTGCTCCCCGACGGCGAGGAGCCCGACGAGGACGCGGTGAATCCGGTCGCATGGACGCTCGTGAACGGACGGGGCGGCCGCGTCTTCACGACGACGATGGGCCACCCCGAGGACTTCCACGTGGAGGCGTTCCGCCGCCTCGTCGGGAACGGCATGCACTGGGCGCTCGGGCTCGACGCGCCCGAGGCGACCGCGGCGGATCTGCCGCGCGTGCTGCACCCCGACGACCTCGGCGGCGGCGACGCGCCGTGGGAGCGCATGGACTACGGCCCGTTCCTCTCGACCGCGGTCTCGATCGGCGAGGACGTGCCGGCGGTGCCGAAGGGGATCGTGGTCGAGGTCCGGACCGAGGACGGCGAGCCCACCGGGCTCCGCGCCGTCTACGACACGGACCTGGTCGCGTGGCGCTGCGTGTGGGCGGGCGAGCTCGAGCTGAGCGGCATCGTGTTCGACGGCCCGCACGGGACGTTCCCGAGCGTGGACGGCGAGCGGCTGCTGCGCTCGAGTGCCGTGGCGGGAGTCGGCGAGGCGGTCGACCCGCGGCCGGCGCCGTACGGTCCGATCGCGCCGGGAATCGCGCAGCACGAGGGGCTCGTGCTCGACGGGGACGACGTGTGGTTCGAGGCGAGCGCGCGCGACGGTGCGGTTCGCTGGCGGGAGCGCGTGTTCGCGGTCGATTCGGACGAGGGCTGGGTCTTCGTGCGCGACGTCGACGTCGTCTCGGACGACGCGGTGGCCGCGCCGCTCGTATTCGGGGGCTTCGACCTCGACGGGGGCGCGGCGGCCGCCGTCGTGCACGGTCGCGGCACCGCCCGCGGCGGCCGGGCGCTCGTCGCGTCGAGCGGCCGCGTGCGGATCGCGTACTACGGAGAGGGCGCGTCGCGCACGCTCGATCTCGCCGACCCGAGCGACGCCGCGCCGAAGCACCGCGGTCGCTGGGGAGAGCCGCTCGAGACCGCAGGTGTCCTGGACGACGCGGAGGACGACGGCGACGTCGTGCTCGCGCGCGCGCTCGCCGCGGGCGCTCCGCCTATCGAGGAAACGGTCGCAAGCGGCGACCTGCGCGTGCTGCCGGGAGGCCAGGTCGCGGTGTCCCGGCGTCCGGCGGTCGACCTCGACGCGCTCCTCGCCGACGCGCCGAAAGCGGCCCGCGTCGGCCACTGGCCCGTCGGCGACGCGGCCGCGGCCGCGGAACGCAACGCGTTCTCGGGTGCGGGCGACCTGCGCCTCGACGGCGTCACGTGGCGCCGCGGCATCGTCGGCCGCGCGCTCGACTTCGACGCGACGGCCGCTGCCTGGCTCGAGTGCGAGGCGCCCGATCCCACCCGCGACGCGTTCACGGTCGCCGCCTGGATCCAGACGACGCGGGACGGGACCGTGTGGTCCGACGCGCCGGTGAACGGCGAGTGGGAGCCCGACGGCGTCACTCTTTTCCTGCGCGAGGGGCGGCTGACGCTCGACGTCGGCTGGGTCGGAGACCTCGAGGGGGGGCCTGAGATCACCGACGGCGCCTGGCACCACGTGGCCATGGCCTGGCGCGACGAAGGCGAAGATGTCCGGCTCTTCGTCGACGGCGAGCGCGTCGCGCGCGGCGAGCTACCTCTCGAGGGAGAGCGCCGCCGCGGGTTCGCGCAGCGCTTCGGCTGGACCAACGACGACTTCCCCGAGACGTCGCGGTTCAGCGGCTACATGGATGGTCTGACGGTGCTCGGCCTCGCGCTCGACGACGCGCGTGTCGCGCCGCTCGCCGCTGCGACGGGGGAGGCGCTCGTCGACGCGTTCGTGCTGCGGACCGAGGGCGGCGCCGACGCAGAGCTCGCCCGGGACGGCGAGGGCGACGATGCGCGCGTCGTCGTGCGCGGACGCGCGACCGATGCCGACGGAGCGCTCCGCGTGGTGCAGCGGACGGGGCTCGAGTCCTCGATCCTCGAGTGGGCGGCGGACAGCGCGCGCGGCGCGCCGGAGGCCTTCCGCGTCGACCGTATCGCCTGGCCGGACGACAACCCCTTCGACTCCTGGATGCGCTTCGGCGCCTTCGACTTCGTGCCGAGCGCGGCGCCGGAGGGCCCGACCTCCGCACTCGTCGCGACGTGGTCCGGCGACGTGTGGCGCGTGGACGGGCTGGACGAGACCCTGAGCGCGCTGACGTGGACACGCTTCGCGACGGGCCTCAACCAGCCGTTCGGCGTGCGGTGCCGGTCGGGCGCGGACGGCGCGCTCGAGGTCCTCGTGCTCGGCCGCGACCAGATCACGCGCCTCGTCGACGTGGACGGCGACGGCGAGGCCGACCGCTACGAGAACGCGCTCGGCGGCCTCGAGTGCAGCGAGCACTTCCACGAGCCCGCGTCCGGCTTCGGCGTCGGTCCCGACGGCAGCCTCTACGTCGCGAAGGCGGCGCGCCACGCGAAGCGCGCGCTGCACGACCACCACGGGACGGTGCTGCGCATCCCGCCCGACCTCGGCGCGCCCGAGGTCGTGGCCCGCGGCCAGCGCGCGCCGTTCGGCGTGCTCGCGCTGCCGTCGGGCGAGCTGGTGACGTCCGACCAGGAGGGCCACTGGATGCCCGCGAACCGCATCAACCTCGTGCGGCCGAGCGCGGACGCGCCGCCGTTCCTCGGGAACGGCTGGGCGGCGACGGGCAGGCCTGAGCGCCGCCGCGGCGAGGACTTCGAGCGCCCCCTCGTTCCGTGGCCCGCGGACGAGGCGGTGACCCCGCCGCTCTGCTGGATCCACCCGAGCGTCGACCGCTCTCCGTCGGCGCAGGTCCACCTCGACCACCGCGCGTGGGGTCCGCTGGAGGGCGCGCTCGGCGGGCTCTCGTACGGAACGGGCGAGGTCTACCTCGTGCTCCGCGAGGACGTGAAGCTGCCCGGCGGCGGGACGTTCACCCAGGGTGGCGTCGTGAAGCTCGGGGTGCAGCTCCCGACGGGGCTGCTCGCCGGCCGCGTGCACCCGGTCAGCGGCGACCTCTACGTCTGCGGCCTCTTCGGCTGGTCGAGCGACCGAACGCAGCCGGGCGGCTTCTATCGCGTGCGGCCGCGGAGCGAGACGTGGGAGCGCGAGCTCGTCGTCCCGCGCTCGATGCGGACGGGGAAGGGCTTCCTCGAGCTCGAGTTCATCGGTCCGCTCGACGCGGCGTCCGTCGCGCGCGACGGAGCGTTCGATGCGACGGCGTGGAACTACCGGCGGAGTTCGGACTACGGCTCACCGACCTTCGACCTGGAGGGCCGCGAGGACGAACGCACGACGCTGCGCGTGGCCGGTGCGACGCTGGCCGAGGACGGACGCACGGTGCGGATCGAGATCCCGGATCTCGAGCCGTGCATGCAGCTCCATGTGGAGTGGACCCTCGAGACATCCGCGGGCGCGGCGCTGCCGGGCAGCGCGCATCTGACCGTGCACGCGCTGGGGGAGCGGTGATCCGGGGTCGTCGCGCGACGCTACTCGACGCTCTTGATGTCGAAACCGCCCTCGGGGCGTGTGTGCCACCAGCGTGTGAACTCGGGCGGCGTCCGTCGAGCGTTCGTGCCGCAGTGCACGTCGCCCTGCATCGTGAAGTAGGGGAGCCAGTCGTCGATGAAGCGGACGCGTCGCTCCAGCTCAGCGCCGCTCAGCGCCGCCTCGAACGCGGCCTCGAGGGCGCACTTCCCGTCTACGACGGGCCCGTACGGACGGGGCACGACGCTCAGCTTGTCGACGCTTTGCTGGTCGTCGCTCAGTCTGTCGACGACCAGATGGTTGACCATGTTCGGGAAGAACGCATCGGCGCGGTCGAGGACGCCCTGGCTCTTCTTGACCGTGAAGCAGACCGGGATCTTCACGAAGTCGTCGACCCCGAGACCGAGCTCGCGCTGGAGGACGTCGGCGTTGACGTCCAGGTAGGACTGGAACGTCGCGTTGCCCTGCCAGAACTCGGAGTCGTCGAGGAGCTGCTGGACCGTCGTCTCCGCCTGCGTTCCGCCATGGCGCGTCTTTCCGCTGAAGAGCTTCACGCCGCCGTGGCCGTTCACGGCGAGCCCTTCCAGGACTCGCCTGACGCTCACGGTGTCCGCGAGGAGGACCTTGAAGCCCTTCGGGCCTGGCGCGGGCACGAAGGAGAGGACCTCGTCCACGTGGCCGACCTTGAGCCAGTCGGTGTCGATCTCGAACGGGAACTGGACCTTCTGTGCGTTCAGGAACTGGCGCACCTCCGCCATCATCTGGCGGGACGAACGCCTGAAGTCCCCCTCCTGGCGGCCACCTGTGACGATGCGGCCCAGCGGGTAGGTCCGCCCCTGAACGACCACGGGGGGTGACACCTCCAGGTTCCCGAACGAGTCGAGCGAGTTCGGGACTCCGCCGCCGATCTGGAAGTGACCGAAGTCGGGGCCCAGGAGCGCGATCTCGGGATAGTCGTCGAGGTACCCGTCGCGCGGGCTGTCGAACACCACGGGCAGGGTACCCCGGTGGCTCCGCGAGTAGCCGAACTCGATCTCGTCCTGGATCCAGCGATCACCCCGGTGTTCGAACGGTTTGATGATGGTGAGCGGTGCGTCGTCTCCACCGAGCGCGGCCTTCAGGCCCGCCAGGAACTCGTCGTTCGGATAGTCCCCGATGGTCTCGCACGTGTACACGTGCTCGACGGGGAGCGTGTTCGGCGTCATGACCCAGGGCGCGACGCGCATCATCACCCGGTCCGTGGCAAGGACGTCCTCTCGTCCGTCTCGCACGTCGACGAGCTCGAGTGCGATGAGCAGCAGACCCTCGAAGAAGGGTCCGGGATACTCGTTGGCCACGACGCGGTACGTCGTCTCTTCGATCGGGAGCGGGCCGGACGCCCAGACGGTGTCGCTGATGGTCTCGTACTTCGTCCGCCCGAGCAGCTTGGTCGCACTGCCGTCCGCGCCAACGGTCGAGATCGAGAACTTGGTCGCAGCGTCCTGCGACGTTCGCAGCCGGAGGTGCACGCCGGCTGGCAGGACCGTTGGGCCCAGCCTGCGAACCACCAGCGGCTCTCGTTCGTCGAGCGTGTGCGTGGAAGCACCGTCCCGGTCGTTGTCGACGAGCATGATTGCGCCGCGTCCGTCCATGCCCCATGTCCAGTTGGCCTTCCCGTCCTCGTCCAAGCCGACGGTCCCGTCGCGGTCCGCGTCGCAGTCGAGCAGCACGCGGCCCAGGATGACACCGAAGAGGTAGGCCTGCGGCTGCCCTCCGGACTCCTGATACTGGAACACGACCTCGGTCAGATCCCAGGGGTCGAGAGGCTGCGTTCTGTCGCGGTAGACGGAGTACCCCCATGAAGTGAAGTCCGCTGCTTCGAACTCGCCGCCCGGCGCGATGTACTCCGAGCTGCCGTCCGACCGACGGGTTGCGTACACCTCGACGCCGTCGCTGCTCGCGAGTCGCACAGGGCCACTCGTCACGGGAAGCGAGAAGTCAACTCGCGCGTCGGGGGTGGGGTCAAGGAGGCCGAAAGCGTCCATGGCAGCAGGGTGGGAGGAATGGGATCGGACTGCGTCCGCGACGGGGAGGATGCGCGAGCAGTCTTCGCCGCGGCAACCCTGGACCGGGCAGACGAGCGATGCGTAGCAGTTCCCGAGCGGGGCGAAGTCCTGTTCGCCGCGCACGAGGATGCCCTCGACCTCGTGGCTCTCGGCGTCGAAGACCGGAGAGCCCGAGCTGCCGCCGTAGGTGTCGAGGTTGGCGACGAAGTAGTCATCGTGATCGTTCTCGCGGATCGTCGCACCGCCCGCGACCTTCATCGGCAGGCCGATCGGGTGGCCGATGACGTAGACCGGCGCGTCCTTCCGCGCCCTGCCCGAGGCGCGGAGCCGGAGGGCTGCGCGGCCCTCGACCACGCGGTCCAGGCGAACGACGGCCCAGTCGGCGCCGTAGCGCTCGAAGCGCCGCTCCTCGATCCGGATACCGGCATAGATGTCGTCCACGGGCAGCCGCAGCCGGGCTCCGTCCAGCGGGTCGACGACGTAGCCGAACACGAAGCGCTTCCGATGGAGGGCGTCGGGCTCGACGCAGTGCGCGGCGGTCGCGACGAGGTCGGGACCGACGAGGAACGCGGTCCCCTTGGCCCCTGCGGGCTGATCGGCGAACGGCTCGTGGGAGCAGAGCGGCGTCTGCTTCGCGGCGTACGCGGCGCGGAACGTCGTCGGCGGGAGGGATACGAGACCGCCAGACGTCGGAACGACGTCGTCCACGTCGAAGATCGCCGCCACCGAGCGCGCGTTCTTTCGCTGTTCTTCGTGGTCCGCCGCGTGGACCTCGATCCGGTCATCGTCTCCGTAGACCTGCTTCTGCCGGAGCCGGATCTCGTCGAACAGCGTCCTCGGGTCCACGTCAGCGAGCGCGGATGCTGGGGCGTCGTCAAGACCGAGCGCTTCCAGGGCGATGGGCGTCGATCGAGATCGACCGAGGAGCTCGGCGTGGAGATCGTCGAGTGTCCAGTGACTCAGGTCCATGGCGGTGGCGTGGCCCCAGGATGGCGAGTGGGCGGTAGCGAGCGAGCCGTCGAGGGCCATCGACGATCGGCAATGGACGAGCGCATGTTCCGCCGGCGTCCGAGAGTAGCGCACGCACGCCGGAACGGACGGACACGGCGCGGTGCGGTCCGCCCGCTCAGAACTGGAAGTACAGGAACGGCACGTTGGCCGCACGGTGCAGGCGCAGCAGCGCCAGCGCGAACAGCGCCAGCATCGCCCACGTCCACCACGCGCGGCGCGTCTCCGCGAGCCGCTGCGTCGTCGGGCACAGCCACACGATCAGGCCTGCGGCCGACGCCGTCAGCGTCAGCATCGGCGACCAGTTCGCCAGCAGCCCGGCGGCCTCGCCCGACGAGACGGCAAACATCGCGCCCAGCACGCGGCCCGCGTCGCCGAGCGTCTCCGCCTTGAAGACGACCCAGCCGATCACGACGAGCACGAACGTGATCGCGTTCTCGAGCGCAGCGGGCAGCGCGGCGTAGAGGGACCGCTTGCCCGTCATGCGTTCGATGGCGAGCAGCGCGCCGTGGTACGCGCCCCAAACGACGAAGGTCCAGCTCGCGCCGTGCCACAGCCCGCCGAGCAGCATCGTCAGCCCGAGGTTCACGTAGGTCCGCACCGGGCCCTTTCGGTTCCCGCCCAGCGGCACGTACAGGTAGTCGCGCAGGAACGACGACAGCGAGATGTGCCAGCGGCGCCAGAACTCGGTGATGCTGCGCGAGACGTAGGGCCGGTCGAAGTTGATCGGCAGCCGGAAGCCGAACATGAGCCCGAGGCCGAGCGCCATGTCCGAGTAGCCCGAGAAGTCGAAGTAGAGCTGGAACGTGTACGCGAGCGCGGCGGTCCAGGCCTCTCCGGTCGACAGGGTCTCCGCGGCGAAGCCGGCCGTCGCCAGCGGGGCCAGCGTGTCCGCCAGCAGCACCTTCTTCGCGAGCCCCGCCTGGAACATCGTCATCCCGAGCGTGAACTTCGCGGCGGTGTGGGTGCGCTCCGCGAGCTGCTCGGCGATCGAGCGGTAGCGGACGATCGGGCCCGCCACGAGCTGCGGGAACATCGACACGTAGCACGCGAAGTCGACGAAGCGGCGCACCGGCGCTGCCTGCCCGCGGAACACGTCCACCGTGTAGCTGAGCGTCTGGAACGTGTAGAACGAGATCCCGACGGGCAGCACCACCTCGGCCCACTTCACGGTCCCGAGGTCGGCCGCCCGCAGCATCTGGTTCAGCGTGTCGACGCCGAAGTTCGCGTACTTGAAGTACGCGAGCAGGCCCAGGTTCACCGCGCACGACAGCAGCACCCAGCGCTTGCCCGTGCCGCCGCGCTCCCGGTCGCGTCCGATGCCGCGTCCCGCCGTGAAGTCGACCGCCGTCGACACCCACATCAGCGCGACGAAGTCCGGTCGCCACCAGCCGTAGAAGACGTAGCTCGCCAGCGTCAGCACCAGCGCGCGGTGGCGCGACGGCGCGAGGTAGTACAGCCCGAGGACGAGCGGCAGGAACGCGTAGAGGAAGACCGCGCTGGTGAAGAGCATCGCGGGGAGAGAGGTCGCTCAGGCCTCGAAGATCAGGTCGAGGACGCGCTCCTTGACGCTCGTCATCTCGATCGGGCCTTCGCCGTCCCCCGCCTCGCTCGAGATCCACACCGGCCCGTCGAGCGGATCAGCGGGCGCAAGGCCGTGGCTCCCCTTGATGAGCGTCGGGTCCATGGCGACGACGTCCATCAGGTAGCGGAACCCGAGCTTCTTCTGCGCGACGCGCCTCGCGACGCGGAGCATCGGGGCCTTCAGCTCGGGATTGAGCAGCATCTCGAGCGGGTCGTATCCGGGCTTGCGGTGGATGTCGACCGTCGGCGCGAAGTCGGGCTCGGCGTCCTTCCCCTCCCAGTACGTGTAGGTGAACCACGCGTCCGGGGCGGAGAGCGCCACGATGTCACCGGCGTTCGCGTGGTCGAGGCCCGCCGCCGCGCGCGTGTCGCCGTGCAGGAGCTCCGCGACTCCGTCGAGCCCCGAGAGCACCTCGAGCGCGCGCTCCCGCGCCGCGTCGTCCTTCGTGTAAACATGCGCGACCTGGTGGTCGGCGAGCGCGAACGCGGCGCTCCCGAACGGATCGAGCACGTCGCCGTTCGGCGTGTCGCGCGCGACGAGGAGGCCCGCGCGCCGCAGCGCCACATTGATGTCGACCGGCTTCGAAACGTCCTGGATCGCGTACTCCGACACGCAGGCGACGGCGGCGCCGGCCTCGTCCGCGGCGGCGACCAGGTCCCCGACCAGCACGTCGAGCTCCTCGAGCGCCGCGACTGAGCGCGGCGCCGTCGGACCGAAGCGCTGGTGGTCGTAGTCGAGGTGGGGGACGTACGCCATCGTCAGCGTCGGCCGGTGCTCCTTCAGCGTCCGGATCGCCGCGTCGGCGATCCAGCGGCTCGACGGCAGCCCCGCCTTCGGACCCCAGAAGTCGAAGAACGGGAACGCGCCGAGGGCGGCCTCGGTCTCCTGGCCGAAGGACGTCGGCCACGCGTAGATCGCCGGGATCTTCCGGCCGTCCGCCGGATAGAAGGGCCGCGGCGTGATCGAGAGGTCGACCGCCGCGCCCATGTTCCACCACCAGAACAGCTTCGCGCACGTGAAGCGCGGGTCGCGCGCGCGGGCGGCCTCGTAGAGCTTCTCGCCGTCGACGAGCGCGTTCGACTGGCGCCAGAGCGCCACCTCGTAGCTCTTCGGGTCGCGCCAGCCGTTGCCTACCGCGCCGTGTGCGCTGGGGAGCGTGCCGGTCAGCATCGTCGCCTGCGCCGAGCACGTGACCGCCGGCAGGATCGCCCGCATCGGGCGCATGTGGCCGCGCTCGGCGAGCCGGGCGAGGTGGGGCGTTCGGGCGGCGTCGACCTGCCGCGCGGACAGGCCGACGAGGTCGAGCAGGAGGACCGGGCGCATCGCGCACGACGATACTCGGCGCGGGGGGCCGGGTCAGCGCGTAGGTGCCGGATCGGAGCGGCCGCGCGCGCCGCCTCCCGCTACCCTCCCCGGACATGTGGAACCGACTCAAGGGCCTCTTCGGGGGCGGCAAGCCGGTCCTCGTGCCGGGCGGCGCGGGGATCGAGGAGGGCACGGCGCGCAGCATCGACCTCGGCGATCCCCACGCGGGCGGCGTGCGGGTGATCCTCTGCAAGGTCGAGGGCGAGGTCCACGCGCTCGACTCGACCTGCCCCCACGGCGAGGGCGGCCACATCCAGACCGGGCCGCTCGAGGACGGGACGCACGCCGTGTGTCCCCTGCACCGCTACCTCTTCGACCCGCGGACCGGCCGCGCCCGCGGCGACATCTGCAAGCCGGCGCGGCGCTTCAAGGTCCGCGTCACGGGCGACGACCTCGAGGTCTTCGTCTGAACCGCGCCGCCGAACCACCCGCCCACTCCGCCAAGAGAACCTCCATGAACCTGCTCCTCTCCTTCGTCCTCCTCACGCCTGCGGGTCTCGCGCAGTCCGGGGACGACGGCGCGATCGCACCCCCGATCCCGGCGGAGTCGCCCATCGGCCGTGCCGTGCGTCAGACCGCCGAGGACGAGCTCTACTTCTCGGCGGACGGAGCGCGCGTCCCGCGCGAACCGCGTCGCCGCACCGAGCGCTCCTTCGCCCAGGCCGCCGACCACGTCGTCCACCCGATCACGGCGGCCAACTACTCCGAGGACGGACTCATCACGACGGACATCCGCGGCATCTACTACAACCAGAGCTTCCCGCGCTCCGAGCCCGTCGGCGGCGGCTCCACGCGCGTCTACGACTTCCAGGGGCGCTACGCGGTCGACGACCGGCTGCAGCTCATGGTGTCGCGCTTCGGATCGGCCGACGTGCACATCGGCGGCGGCAAGGCCTACGACTTCACCGACCTCGCGATCGGGGTGAAGTACGGGATCCTGCAGGACGACGTGAACCGCACGTACGTCGCCGTCGGCGCCGGGTACGAGTTCGCCTTCGGCGACGAGGACACGTTCGGGGACGACGAGGAGGTCCGCCTCTTCGGCGCCGTGACCCAGGGCATCGGCGACGCGAACTACAGCCTGTCCGCGAACCTCCTCTTCGCGACGGGCGACGAGAACGTGAACGGTGACAGCGACCGGCTGTCGATCCACGGGCACGCCGACTACCTCGTCAACGACGCGGTCAGCGCCGTCGTCGAGCTCAACTACTACCGCGTCCTCGAGAACAGCGAGACGTTCGTCACGGACTTCAGCGGCGTCGACCTCGCGAGCTTCGGCGGCAACGAGGACGAGGACGTGTTCACGATCGGCCTCGGCGGCGAGCTGCGGGCGACGCGCGACCTGCGGCTCCGGATCGCGTACGAGTCGCCGCTCTCGGACAACGTCGACCTGTTCGGCTGGCGCTGGACCGGCTCGGCCGTCTGGACGTTCTGAGCGCGGCGCGCATCAGCGCCCGACGTCGCGCATGACGGCGACGCGGATGCGCTCCTCGACCGACGCGTCGGCGGAGCGCACGTGCACGATCGTGCGTTCGGCGTCGAAGCGCTCGACGAGCACGCTCGTCTCGGCTCCGGCGATGTCCGTGACCAGGCTCTTCGGGACGCCGTTCGAGCGCAGGGGCTGGTTCGTCATCGACTCGACGATCGAGCGCACGCGGAGCCACGTCGCCTGCAGCGGCTCGCGGACGATGACGCCTCGTGTGCGCATGCGTCCCCCGCGCGAGGACGCCTCGATCGGCCGCCCCTGGGCGTCCAGGGTCTCGGTGATGCAGGCGGGCAGGAGGAGCGCCGCGAGCGCGGCGCCCGCGAGGGCGGTGCGGGGTCCCATGGGGGCAGCGTGGGGATTCGGACGGCGCGTCAGCCCGCTGCGCGGACGGACGCGGCGGCGGGTCGGAAGCGGATCTCGAGCTCGCCGCCGGCGGCTCGCGCCACGCGGCGCAGGATCGCGAGGTCGACGCCCTCGTAGTGCGGGTCTTCCCAGAGCGCCACGATCTGCTCGGGCACGTCGAGGCGCTCCGCCAGCGCGGCACGGTCGAGGCCGGCGGCCTCGCGGCAGCTCTTGACGACGTCGGCAGCGCGGCGGTTCAGAAACCGCTGCTGGGCGTTTGCAGGGGACCGTGAGACGCGCCGTTCCACCGTACGTACAGGCATCTCCTCGGCCGATCGCGCGCCCGGCCCTGCGCTGTTGGAGCCATGGGGGGGGCACTGCATAGAAGGGCTATCGGCTCATCTTCCCTTAGACTTTTGGGCCGAGATGCCCGAGCTCCCCGAGGTCGAGACCACCGCCGCCCTCGTGCGGCCCCACGTGACCGGGAGGCGGATCCTGGGCGTACGCGTGGGGTGGGAGCGCAGCCTCGGGGGGGCCTCCGTGGCGGAGTTCGAGACCGCCGTCATCGGGGCGACGATCGCGCGGGTCGGGCGCCGAGCGAAGTGGGTCCGGATCGATCTGAAGCGCGGATTGGAGCCCGCGGGCGCGCTCCTCGTGCACCTCCGCATGACCGGGCGGCTCGTCGTCGACTCCGAGCCCGGACCCGCGCCGTACGAGCGCGTGGGGCTCGAGCTCGAGGGGGAGGGCGGCGAGGCGTCGACGCTGCGCTTCCTCGACGTGCGCAAGTTCGGGCGCTTCAAGTTCACCGAGGCGCCGGAGGCGGCGCTGGCGGACCTCGGGCCCGAGCCGCTCGGGGACGCCTTCACGCGCGACTGGTTCCGAGGCGAATTGCGGCGGCGCAAGCGCGCGCTGAAGCCGCTGCTGCTCGACCAGACCTTCCTCGCCGGGCTCGGGAACATCTACGTCGACGAGAGCCTGCACGAGGCGGGGCTGCACCCGCTCAAGCGCTCGGATCGGGTCGACCGCGCGCGCGCGGAGCGGCTCCACGGCGCGATCCAGCGCACGCTGCGCGAGGCCATCGAGCGCGAGGGCTCGAGCTTCGACGCGTTCTACCGGACGCCCGAGGGCAACCCGGGCTCGTACCAGCACCTGTTCCGCGTGTACGGCCGCGACGGGAAGCCCTGCGGCACGTGCGGGCGGACGATCCGGAAGATCGTGGTGGGGCAGCGCGGCACGCACCTGTGCACCCGGTGCCAGCCCGCGCCCCGCGGGGGCAGCTCGCAGGCGACGCCCGCGCGGTAGACTCCCGGCCCGAACGGGCGCTCCGCCGCCTCGACTCCCATGATCGACACTAGCGATTTCAAGAAGGGCGTGTGCTTCGTCTACAAGGACGAGCCGTGCATCATCGTCGACTACTCCGTCTCGACGCCGACCGCGCGCGGGGCGAACACGATCTTCAAGACGAAGCTCCGCAACCTGAAGACGGGTCAGCTGCTCAACGAGACGATCCGCAGCGGCGACAAGTTCGGCGAGGTGGATCTGGAGCGCCACGGCGCGAGCTATCTCTACAACGACGGCTCGCGCTGGCACTTCATGGACGATGTGACCTTCGAGCAGTTCGACCTCGCGAAGGAGGAGATGGGCGGCGACGAGCTGTATATCGTCGACGGGATCGAGGGGATGCAGGCGGTGTTGATCGACGGAGTGGTGGTGTCGATCCAGCTGCCGATGACGGTCGCGCTCGAGGTGGTGGAGTGTGATCCGACCATCAAGGGGGCTACGGCGCAGGCGCAGTTGAAGCCGGCCAAATGCGACACGGGGCTGAGTGTGCAGGTGCCGGCGTACGTCGAGATCGGGACCCGCATCAAGGTCGATACGCGCGACGGGCACTTCGTCGAGCGCGCTTAGCCCAACCGCGTCAGCGGTTGGGCCAGAAAGGAAGGCAGTTCTCCCCACGCCGACCTCCCGCCGCCCCCAGCCCCAGCCCCATGCGCCTGCCGCTCGCCCTCGCAGCCCCGCTCCTCCTCCTCGGCGCCGCCTGCTCGGACGCGCCACCGCCGCACACCCGCGCGACTCAGAGCAGCCCATCCAGCCGCCCCAAGGTTCGCCTCACCGACTACGACCCGACCCAGCCCCTCGCGCTGCTCGAGGACATCGACGCGCTTGTCGACGTTGCCCGGGTGGTTGTTGGAGTCCAGGCGGGACCGAACGCCTCCCCGGAGGGCCCCGTCTGGCGCGACCTGCGCCTTGCCTCCCTGGAGCCCGCGAACGCCGGCCGTGAACGCGCGAAGGTGACGTTCATCTCCGCCGCATCGGTGCGCGTGGAGAACCGGGCGCTGCAAGCGAACCTGGTGAGCGTCGAGATCGACGCAGAGGGCAACGTGTACCCGGGAGGCCGCGAGTCCGTCGCGAACGGGCCGTACGACGGAGCGGTCACCCCGCCTGCCAGCTTCGCGCTTGGGTGGTCCGAGGCCGTCGAGCTCGCGCGGGCCGGACTCGGAGCGCCGGCGGGCGGCGGTGAGCGAGAGATCGATCGGCTCGCGTTCTAGTTTCTGGAAACGCCCCAGCGGCTGGTGGTGGAGCTGCTGGAGGCGTTCAGCGAGACGGCGGATGGGCGGAGCCGCTCGAAGGGGACGCGGACGTTCGCGTTCGGCGTCGATGGGGGGAGGCTGTGAGGCGGGGGCTCGGCGGGGCGGGCTCTGCCTTCGTTTCTGGCCCAACCGCTGACGCGGTTGGAGCGCCTGGCCCAACCGCTGACGCTGTTGGAGCGCCTGGCCCAACAGCTGACGCTGTTGGAGCTGTTGTAGCCCGCATGCGCTAGCGCCTTTGGCGCTAGCGCATGCTGAACGCCGCCCCAACCTCAGGCACGCTCGGCCACTGCTCCGCCGCCATCGACAGGTACAGCGTGACGTCCGCCGTGTCGTGCTTCTTGTCGAGCTCCGCCACCGCCGCGGCCACCTTCGCGGCCTCCGGCTTGTCGTTCTCGACGCTGCTCACCATGCCGTCCTCGTGCTCGACGCCCGTCGCGTCGAGGAAGTCCGTCACGACCTCCTTGGCGTTCTTGATGAGGTAGCTCGCGAAGAGCTCGTAGCAGAGCTCCGCGTTGCCGCCGCGCGCCAGGATCGCCTTCGCGGTCTTCGCGCGCTTCTCCATCGGGAGCTTGCGGATCATCTGCGGCCGGAACTTGAGCGTCTTGGCGACCTCGCCGTCGAGCGGGCCGAAGCCGTCCTGGCCGAGCGCCTCGTAGATGTGGAGGAAACGCTCGTCCTTCATCGCCTTGAGGTGATCGATCGTCTTCATCGCGGGGGCCCTTCGGGCGGTCGTCGTGCGGAGCGGCGTTCGGCGCCGGACCGGGCTCATCGGGGGCGCGCATGGGTCCCGGGCGTCGGGTTCCGCGCGCGTCAAAACGGGCGGAGAGCCTAACAGGTGGCGTCCGTGCCCGAACAGAATGCGCGGATGCCGGAGACCCCCGTCGCCGACCCCAAGGCCCGCCCGCGCGGCGCCGGATTCCCCCGGTCCGAGCGCGTCTACGCCCTCCTCGCCGGGACGTTCATGGTGACGCTCGTCCTCACGAACGTCGTCGCCGCGAAGCTCTTCGCCGTGCCGTTGCCCGGGTTCCTCCAGGAGCTCCTCGGGCGCGACGTGCTGACGCTCACCGCGGGTCTCGTCACGTACCCGGTGACGTTCCTCCTGACGGATACCGTCGCCGAGATCTGGGGCCAGAAGCGCGCCGCGTTCATGGTCTGGGCCGGATTCGCGATGAGCTTCCTGATGATCGCCGTGCTCCAGATCGTCGTCGCGCTCGAGCCCTCGCCGATCTGGAGCCTCGTGATCGAGGACGTCGCCGACTTCCCGACGCCCGGCGCTGCCCAGTCCGCCTACGCGGCGACCTTCTTCGCGCCGGGGATCCTCGTCCTGGCCTCGATGACGGCGTACCTCGTCGCCCAGCTCGTCGACGTGCGCCTGTACCACTTCTGGTGGCGGGTCACCGGCGGCAAGCACCTTTGGCTGCGCAACAACGGCTCGACCTGGATCAGCCAGCTCCTCGACACGACGATCGTGAACTCGATCTTCCTGCCCGTGCTCGGCGTTCCGTGGCCCGAGATCTGGGTGATCATCGCGGCGAGCTACGTCGCGAAGCTGATCATCGCCGCGCTCGACACGCCGCTCATCTACGCGTCGCGCGCGGTCCTCGAGAAGCTCCTCGGCATCCCGCACGACCCGGAGCGCGCGGAGGCGCCGCTCGCGTGAGCGCGGACGACGCGCGGACGCTGCGGCGCCTCGCCGGCGTCGACGCGTACCTCGTCGACCTGATCGTCGAGGGCCGCTTCGGGCCCGGCGCGCGCATCGTCGACCTCGGCGCGGGCGGCGGCCGGAACCTGTCGTGGTTCCTGACGTCCGACGCCGACTACGAGGTCCACGCCGTCGAGCCGAACCCTGAAGGTCTCGCCGCCTTCGCCGAGCGCCGTGCGCAGCTCGGCGTCGAGCTCGCGCCCGAGCGGATCCACGCGTGCACGATCGAGGAGTGCTCGTTGCCGGCGCAGAGCTTCGACCTCGTGATCCTCAATGCGGTGCTGCACTTCGCGCGCGACGAGGAGCACTTCCGCGCGCTGTTCCGTCGCTCCTTCGAGCTCGTCGCGCCGGGAGGAGTGTTCTTCGCGCGTCTCGCGTCGACGGTGGGTCTCGAGGACGTGCTCGGCGCGTCGGGCCCGGGGTGGTACGCGCTGCCCGACGAGTCCGAGCGCTTCCTGGCGGACGGGGCGCTGGTGCGGTCCGAGACCGAGGCCGTCGGGGCCGAGTGGGTGCGGCCGTTCAAGTCGACGGTCGTCGACCGGCTGCGGACGATGTCGACGTGGGTCCTGGCGAGGCCAGTGTGATCGAGTACCGAGTGCGGTGATCTAGCGACACTTTCGAACGGGGAAGAAGCCCGCCGAGCGGGCTTCTTCCCCGTCCGAAAGTGTCGCTAGATCACCGCACTCGGTACTAGAGCACCTCAACCACCGACACCCGGAACGTGGCCGCCTGACCCGCCAGCGGGTGGTTCGCGTCGAGGATCACGCCCTCTGCGTTGACCTCGACGATCTCGGCCGCGAGCTCCTCGGCCTCGCCGTCGTCGCCCTCGACGAGGACGGCGACGAGCTCGCCCTTCTCGAGCTTCATGTCCTCGGGGAAGTCCTCCCGAGGCACCGCGACGATCGCCTCGGGGTCGGGGTCGGCGAACGCCTCGCCCGCGGGGCAGGTGACCTCGACGGTCTCGCCCGCCGAGCGTCCGACCAGCGCCTTCTCGACCGACGGCGGGAGCTCGCCCTGGCCGAGCTCGACCTCGGCGTTCTCGCCGTCGAGGGTCTGCTCGACGACGTCGCCGTCCTCGTCGAGGATCTCGAGCACGATGCGGATGCGGGAGCCTTCTTGGATCTGCGTCATGGGGGGGACTCTCTACGGCGCGGGAGGGATCGCCGCGCGGGGTTCAGTCGTCGGAGCGTGCGTTGGGGACGCCGGTCGCGGCGCCGGCGCGCCCGGAATGCGGCCGCTCCGCGGCGCCGCGGGGCGCCGGCACGTCCACGGCGGGCAGCGTAGCGCGGCCGACGTCCGCCGGGACGGGCGCCCGCGGCGCGAGGTAGGTGTAGCCCTGGAGCGCATTCTCGTAGCGCTCCCAGAAGCGCGCGGACTCCTCGTACGTGAGCCGCCCCGCGTCCAGTGCGTCCTCGACGTGCCCGCGGAGCTGGCGCAGGAGTTCGGTCTCCGAGTAGTCGACGTAGTCGAGGACCTCGCGCACGCGGTCGCCGCGCACGACGTGGGTCAGCCGCGGACGCCCTTGAGCGTCGAGATCGACGTGCACCACGTTCGTGTCGCCGAACAGGTTGTGCATGTCGCCGAGGATCTCTTGGTACGCGCCGACGAGGAAGAAGCCCATGAAGTACGGCTCGTTCTCGCGCACCTCGTGGACCTCGAGCTCGGACTTCACGCCGCGCAGGTCGATGAAGCGTTTGATCTTGCCGTCCGAGTCGCAGGTCAGGTCCGCCAGGACGGCGCGCCGCCGGGGCTCCTCGTCGAGGCGGTGGATCGGAAGCACGGGGAACATCTGGCCGATCGCCCACGCGTCCGGGAGCGACTGGAAGACCGACATGTTGAGGAACAGCACGTCGGCGACGGCCTTGCGCAGGTCCTCGATGTCGTCGGGCACGTACTCCGCGCGGTCGGCCGCACCCAGAACGGCCTTCAGCGCGCGCCAGTAGTGCTCCTCGGCGTGGGCACGCTCGTCGAGGCCGAGCTGGCCCGTGTTGAAGAGCAGCATCACCTGCTCGCGCAGGTCGTTCGCGTCGTGGTGGACCTCGAGGTAGTTGCGCTCGGTCACCGTCGCGGCGAGCTCCGCCATCTCGCGCACCGGATCGGGGGCGTCGTCGGGGACCGGCGCGTCCCCGGGAGCGGGGTCGAAGGTCACGACACCCATGGCCTCGGCGATCAGCACGGCGTGGTGCGAGACGAGCGCGCGGCCCGACTCGGTGACGATCGTCGGCGGCTCGAAGCCGTGCTCGTTCGCGGCCTCCACGAGCGCGTAGACGACGTCGTTCGCGTACTCCTGCAGCGAGTAGTTCTTGCTCGACTCGAAGTCGGTCTTCGACCCGTCGTAGTCGACCGCGAGCCCGCCGCCCGCGTCGAACCAGCGGACGCGCGCGCCGAGCCGATTCAGGCCGGCGAGGATGTTCGTCGCCTCGCGCATCGCCTGCTTGATCGAGCGGATGTGCGTGATTTGGCTGCCGATGTGGAAGTGCAGCAGCTCGAGCGAGTCGAGCATGCCCTCGGTCTCGAGGCGCTCGACCACCTGCACGATCTCGCGCGTCGTGAGGCCGAACTTCGAGCGGTCGCCGACCGAGTCCTGCCACCGGCCGCTCGAGCGGAACGACAGCTTGCAGCGCACGCCGATGTGCGGCCGGATCTCGAGCTTCCTCGACGCTTCGAGGATCGTCTCGAGCTCGGTGAACTTCTCGACGACGATGATCGGCGTGATGCCGAGCTTGCTCGAGAGGAGCGCCGTCTCCACGTACTCGGCGTCCTTGTACCCGTTGCAGATCATCAGGGCGTTCTCACCCGCCTCGAGCGCGATGCCGGCGATGAGCTCGGGCTTGCTGCCGACCTCGATGCCCATTCCGTGGCGGCGGCCCTCGCTCATCAGGGTCTCGACGACCCAGCGCTCCTGGTTGACCTTGATCGGGAACACGCCGCGGTAGGGCGCGGGGTAGCCGTACTCCTCGCGCGCGTGCTCGAACGCGCGATTCAGGTCCCGCACGCGCGAGCGGAGCATCCCGTCGAAGCGCAGGAGCAGAGGCGTCTGTACGCCGCGCCGGCGGATCTGGCCGACCAGCTCGTAGAGGTCGATCCCGGGCCCGGCACTCTCCGGCGTCGCGTCGGGGTGGACGACGACGCGGCCGCGCGCGGAGACGCTCACGTACGGGGCGCCCCACTTCTCGACGAGGTAGAGGTCGGCGCTGTGCTCGGGAGTCCAGCTTCGGGTGGGCATGGCGGGGTCCTCCTGGGGCCGGCGGGGCGGTGCGGGCGAGGGGCCAGTCGCCGCGGTCCGGCCCCCCTGGGGACGCCGCGGGCGGACCCTCCGGTGGCCGCGCGGCGGAGGGCGCGGGAGAGTAGCGGGGCCGGAGGGGAGCGGGCCCCCGCCCCCGACGGAAACGCTTCGCGCGTGCATTGGGAAGGGACGCGCGGTGCCGCTATCGTCGCGGCATGACCCGGATCCGACTCACGAAGAGCGTCGCGAGCATGCTCAAGGGCGCCGAGGCGCTCCAGATCGTCGCCCCCAAGGCACGCTTCGACGACGGCGCCTTCCTCGACGTGTTCCCCGAGGAGGTGATGGCGCTGTCGCTCGAACTCGCGGGCGACCTCGAGCCCGGCCTCGTCGGCGCCGCGGCCGGCACGCTGACCCGCGCCGAGCCGCGCAAGGTGGCCGTCGGCGTCCTCCCCGACCGCGTGTCGCGCCACAACGCGCCGTCCCGGGCCGAGGCGGTGCGCCGCGTCGTCGCCCAGTCGAGCACGGGCCGCTCCGGCAGCGCCGCGATCCTGCTCGCGCTGGACGACCCGGCGCACTACGCGCCCGCCGTGCTCGCCATCGGCAAGGCGCTCCCGCTCTACACGAAGCCGCCGCGCAAGGGCGAATCGCCCGCCCGCGAACCGAAGCTCACGATCTGCGCGATCGGGCCGGACGATGAGCCGGTCGCGCCGCCCAAGTGGCTCGCTTCGCTGCTCGAGTCGCAGCGCGAGGCCGCGCGACTCGTCGAGACACCGCCGACCGAGCTCGACCCCGAGGGCTTCCAGAAGGAGGCCACGCGTCTGCTCCGCGGGCTCGACGGGATCACGCGCAAGGCCTTCATCGGTGACGCGCTGCTGCGCGCGGGCCTCGGCGGCATCCATGCCGTCGGGCGCACCGCCGTCTCGGCGCCGCGCATGATCGTGCTGACCCATACACCGTCGGCGAAGGCGGCCAAGAAGGGCCACGTCGCGCTCGTCGGCAAGGGCGTCACGTACGACACGGGCGGCCTGTCGCTGAAGATCTCGGGCTCGATGGTCGGGATGAAGACCGACATGGGCGGCGCGGCGGCCGTGCTCGGCGCGTTCCGCGCGCTGGTCAAGGGCGGCGCCCCCTGCAAGGTGAGCGCGGTGATCTGCCTCGCCGAGAACGCGATCGGTCCAGCCGCGTACAAGCCCGACGACGTGATCCAGATGCACAGCGGCTACCACGTCGAGATCAACAACACCGACGCGGAGGGCCGCCTGCTGCTCGGCGACGGCGTCAGCTACGCGGCGCGCAAGCTGCGCGCCGACACCGTGATCGACATCGCGACGCTGACCGGCGCGCAGGGGATCGCGACGGGGCAGCTGCACGGTGCGCTGCTCTCGGACGACGAGGAGCTCGAGGGGATCGTTCTCGAGGCGGGCCGGCGTTCCGGCGACCTCGTCCACCCGCTGCCCTTCGCACCGGAGTTCCACCGCGAGGAGTTCAAGAGCCAGGTCGCGCACATGCGCAACTCGGTCGCCAACCGTGCGAACGCCCAGGTGAGCTGTGCCGCCGAGTTCGTGCGCTGGCACCTCGATGGCACCGACGCCCGCTGGGCGCACGTCGACATGGCCTACCCGTGCCGCCGCAGCGGCCGTGCGACGGGCTTCGGCGCTGCGCTGCTCGCCGAGACCGTGCGTTCGCTGGCCTGACCCCGTCGCCCGTCTCTTCACCCACCGCCGGTCCGCGCAGCCGGGCCCGACCCTTCCCATGTTCGAGCCGATCCTCCTCGCCGCCGCCCTTCTCGCCGCCGACCCCGCGGTCTCCGGCTCCGCTGGAACGGGAGCCGCTCCTCCTTCGGCGCAGCCGGCGGCCGGCGGCTGGCGCTCCCTCTTCGACGGCGAGACCCTCGCGGGCTGGTCGGAGACCGGCGGTCCCTACGACGGGGACGCGGACTGGACGGTCGAGGACGGTGCGATCGTTGGCCGCGAGGCCGAGGGGGCCCGCGGGGGGCTCCTCTACACCGACCGGCTCTTCGGGGACTTCGAGTTCGAGTGCGACGTGAAGATCGCCGCGCCCTTCGACAGCGGGATCTTCGTGCGCATGGCGCCCGGAGCGCGCGGGTGCCAGTTCACGCTCGACGACCGCCCGGGCGGCGAGATGCTCGGGCTCTACTCCGACGGCTGGATCCTGCACGAGACGGGCGGTGACGCGGCGTGGCGCGCGCGCGGCGCCGACGAGTGGAAGCGCGTGCGCGTGCGCTGCGCCGGGACGCCGATGCACCTCGTCGGCTGGATCGACGGGCGGCGCGTCGTGGACCACACGATCGCGCCCGGCGTCGGGACGTTCGCCGACCGGGGGCGCATCGGGATCCAGGTGCACGGGAACATGAACGACCCGGAGGGCTCCGAGGTGCGCTTCCGCAACCTGCGCGTGCGGGAGCTCCCGATCGGCGCGGGCAAGCGCTTCGTCGAGCTCGAGGACGGCCGCCTCGCGCTGACCGCCGTGGGGGAGGCGTCCGGCTGGCGGTCGCTCTTCAACGGTCGCGACCTCGTCGGCTGGCGGCCGGGCGGGGACCTCGTGTCCTGGGCCGCGTCGGGCTGGCGTGCACAGGACGGAGAGCTCCAGGCGCTCAGCGCCGGCGTGTCGCCGTTCATCCGGACCGAGCGCGGCGACCTCTCCGACTTCGAGCTGCGCATGGACTTCCGCATGGCGCGCCTCGCGAACTCCGGCGTCTACCTGCGCTCGATCGAGGGCTCCAACCCGAGCTTCAACGGGTGCGAGGTCCAGATCCTCGACGACTTCGAGTGGGAGTCCGCGTCGGGGTCGAAGCTCGCGCCGTACCAGTTCACCGGTGGGCTCTACGGCGCGGTCCCGGCGGCGGTGCGCGCGCTGCGTCCGATCGGCGAGTGGAATCGCTACGCGATCACGTGCACGGGGTCGCGCATGCAGTGCGTGCTGAACGGGAAGCTCCTGTGGGACGTCGACACGTCCGAGCTCGAGCCCGCGCAGGGGCCTCCGTTCGCCGAGCGCGCGCTCCAGGGCTTCGTCGGGATGCAGCGTCACGCCCCGGCGAGCGAGGGCGAGCACCCCGAGGTCGCGGCCGCTTTCCGCAACCTCTTCCTGCGCGAGCTCCACCTCGACGCGCCGGAACCGGCCGCGGAGCCGAGCGACCGATGAGGGTCCGGCTCCTGCCGTGCTCCCTCCAGCGGAGCGCCCCCGACTCGACCGAACCGCCCGCGCAGCCGCTCACGACCTTCATGGTGCACGGGGAGCGCGGCGCGGGCCCCCTCGCCATCGACGCCGGCAGTCTGGGGCTGGTGGGGGACACCGATCACATGGCGGCGGTCCGGGAGGTGCTCCTCACGCACGCGCACATCGACCACGTCGCGACGCTGCCGATGTGGCTCGAGGCGGTCGTCGGCGAGGGACGCGTGCCGGCGCGCGTGCACGCGCCCGGGCCCACGGTCGAGGCGCTGCGGACGCACCTCTTCAACGACGTGCTGTTCCCCGACTTCGAGCGCATCGAGGACGACCGCGGGCGCAGGCTGCTCGAGCTCGTCGAGGTCCCCGTGGACCGGCCGTTCGCCCTCGCGGGCTTCACGGTGCGCGCGTTCCCCACGGTTCATCCGGTGCCGACGTACGGGTACCTCGTCGACGACGGGAAGACCTCGGTCGCGTTCGGCGCCGACAGCGCGCGGAATCCGGCGCTGTGGCAGACCGTGCTCACGACGCCGAACGTCCGCGCCGTCGTCCTCGAGACGAGCTTCCCCGATCCGCTCGCGGAGCTCGCGGAGGGATCGGGTCACCTGACCCCGGCAACCCTGCGCGAGGAGCTCGACGCCGCGCCGGAGAACGTCGCCGTGTACGTGACGCACCTCAAGCCGTCGTACCGCGGCCCGATCGCGCGCGCGCTGGAGGCGCTGGAGGACGAACGACTCCGTGTCCTTCCGCCGGGCGCGGAGTTCACCGCGTAGCGCGCCGCTCGCACTTCGCGCCGGGATCGGAGCACCGGTCGCGCTCGCTCCAGCGCGCACGATTCAATGAGTGTGCAAGTGTCGAATGGGTGTGGCGTGTGTAAGTCGGCGCGCGCTCCTCGCGATGCCCACTCCGTGCGCGACCGGACGCCGCGCGGGGGCTTTTGACGCAGTAGGAAGTTTTCTTGGATCCCGCGTCACTCGCGGTGCCGCTCGATCCAACCACCTAACGAACCGTCCAGCTCCGCCTGAACTGCCACCGGCCGGAGGACGCCCTCGCTCGCCGCTCCCCTTGGAGCCCTGCCGCCTCGCCCGAAGCGGCGTGTCCGCGACGACGGCCGACCCCGACCACGCCTGCAGGCGGTGCGCCCGATCTCGGCGCGCCAGGGGACGGTTGCGTCGAGTCGCGGTGCCGTCTCTGGGGTGTGCCCAGGGCGGCACCGCACCCTTTCACCACTGGGTGCCCGCGCCGCCGCTCCCGGGGACACCTGCGCGGGCGGCACCCAAGGCGGCCCCGCCTATCTGCTCTGGGGCCAATCCCTGAGGTCCGATTCCTCATGGATCGGGCCCGGCGCGTCGATGGACGGGGTAGTGGAAGAGCCCAGACGCAGCGCCGCCGGCGCGCCATCCGTGGAGGGCCCGTCCGGCGGCCCCCCGACGCCCTCCAGTGCACCCGTCCCGGGGCCGGAGGGCCTCGACGACGTCGCCCGCGAGGCCCGCGAGGCGGCCACCGTGCTGCGCGCCGAGGTGCGCCGGGTCGTCTCCGTTCCGGACGAGGTCCTGGACCCGATCCTCGTGGCCCTGATGGCGGGCGGCCACGTCCTCGTCGAGGGCATCCCGGGAACGGGCAAGACGCTGCTCTCCCGCGCTCTCGCGTGCGCACTGGACTGCACGTTCCGCCGCATCCAGTTCACGAACGACCTGATGCCGGCCGACGTCGTCGGCGCATCCGTCTGGCGCCGGGACCAGGGCGTGTTCGAGTTCGTCCCGGGCCCGCTGTTCGCCAACGTCGTCCTGGCCGACGAGATCAACCGCACCAGCTCGCGGACGCTCTCCTGCCTGCTCGAGGCGATGGAGGAGGGCTCCGTCACCGTCGACGGCGTCACGCGGGCGCTCGGGAGCCCGTTCACGATCCTCGCGACGCGCAACCCGATCGAGTTCCACGGCACGTTCCCGATCCCCGAGGCAGCCCTCGACCGCTTCCTCGTGCACGTCCACCTGGGCTACCCGGACGAGGCCGCGGAGCAGGCGCTCTATCGGAGCGAGGGTGCTCGCGCCTCCGACGCCCTCGAGAGGCTCGAGCCGGTCGTCACACGTGAGCAGCTCCTCCTCCTCGGCGCCTCCACGCGCGCCGTCACCGTGTCCGAGGACGTCGCCGACTACGCGTACCGCGTCGTGCGTCGGACGCGCGAGGCCGAGGGCGTCGTCCTCGGGGTCAGCCCGCGGGCCGCGGTCTCATGGATCGGCGCCGCCCGCGCGCGCGCGCTGCTGGAGGGACGCGGCTACGTCCTGCCCGACGACCTCAAGGCGCTCGCGGTCCCGGTCCTCGGGCACCGCGTCTTCGTGGAGGGAGGCGGCGGCGCCGTCGACCTCCTGCGCCGCGTCCTCGAAGAGACGCCCGCCGTCCCGCACTAGGGCCCTGAGCGTTGGGGACGACCGCGAGCCACACGGGGACGCGCGCCCTCGTACGCCGGTTCGGTGCGCTCTGGCGGCCGCGCCGCGTGCGCGTACGTCGCTCGCGCCTCGCGCCGACGCTCTTCGGCGCGCGGGTGGCGTTCTTCTACGTCGTCGTCCTGGCCGCGTACTACGCCGCTCCCTACGTCAACCTGTTCTTCCTGCTGCTCGGGTTCCTCGGGCTCTTCTGGGCCTTCGCCCTGCCTTGGAGCTGGCGCAGCCTGCGCGGCGTCGAGGTGCGGGCGAGGGCAGCGGAGCACGAGATCGCGGCGGGCGCTGCGGGGCGCCTGGAGGCGGTGCTCGAGCGCCGCGCCCGCGGCACCGCTTTCGACGTGACGCTCGAGCTGGTGCTCCGGAACGCGAGGGGGGAGCGCGCCCTCGCCACCGGGCGTGCGGCGTCCGTTCGCGGAGCGCGCTCCGTCGTCGTCGACGTCCCGGCGCTCGCGCGCGGCGTCTGGGAGGTCGAGGCCGCGCGCCTCGTCTCGACGTACCCGTTCGGCGTCCTCCGGCGCGCGCGCGCGGTCGCGTACTCGGCCACCCTCGTCGTCCATCCGACGCCCACCGCCGTGCGCGACGCCCAGGGCGGATCACCGCGCGCGCTCATCGAAGCGCTGGCGGAGGGAGACGCGGCGCCGAGCGCTGGCGCCGACGACGCGCTGCAGCCCGCCGGGCTCCGCGATCACCGAGAGGGCGAGTCGCTGCGTCGCGTGAGCTGGCGCGCGAGCGCCCGCCGCGACCGCCTCGTCGTACAGGAGTGGGACGCGAGCGCCGGGGACGGGCTCGAGGTCGTCCTCGACCGCCGCGCCGACCCTGCTGCGCTCGAGGCCGCCTTCTCCGACCTCGCTGCGATCGTGCTGGTCGCGCGCGAGTGCAAGGAGGTCCTCGCCATCCGCACGCAGGGCCTCGACCGCGCGTTCGGGGAGGGCCGCGGCCGCTGGGCGTCCGCGCTCCGTTTCCTCGCAGAGGCGGAGCCGCTCGACGCGGACGGCCCGCCGCCGCCGCCTGCATCGCCCGGAGTCCTCCGGCTGCCCGCGCGTCCGGTCCGAACGCGCGACGCCCGGACGCGTGCCCGCGGGGAGGTTCAGCGTGCACGCGCCTGACCGCCCTGTCCGCATCGACCGGCGCCCGCTGTTCCTCTGCATGACGGCGCTCGTCGTCCTGAACGTCGGATTCGTCCAGCTCACCGAGGCCGCGAGCCCCGCGTGGCTCGCGCCGCTCTACGCCCTGGCCTTCGCCGCGCCGTTCCTCGCTCGATTCCGCAACAGCCGCCTGTGGCGCGTGCTGTGGAACCTCGGCGTCGTCGGCTTCCTCGGAGTCCTGGTCCAGCACGCCCTGGGCCGCGACCTGTCGAGCGTGCTCGAGGACGGACTGATCCTCGCACTGCTGTGCCAGGTTCACCTCCTGAACAACCTGCGCGAGGAGCAGCGACCGGACCTGCTGTTCATCAACTCGTACTTGATCGCCCTGATCACCGGGTACATCACCGAGGACCTCGGTTTCGCGGTTGCGTTCTTCCTCTACGTCCCGTTCTTCGTGCTCGGACTGCAGTACCTGAGCGTGGCCCGCCCGGGGCGCAGTCTCGAGCGGGGCGAGGTGCGGGCCGTGCTGCGGGACGGCGTTGCGCGCTCGGTCGCGCTGACAATGCTCGCGCTGCTCGTCTTCCTCCTCTGGCCGCGCGACTTCCAGCGTCAGCCGCTGTTCGCGCGCTACTTCGACTTCACGCAGAGCCAGGGCTCGTCGCGCGTCGGATTCACGGACGCGCTCGAGCTCGAGCGGGCCGCCGCCGCGCGCGGCGGACAGGACGAGTACGTCGCGCGCGTCGAGGTGCTCGACGGACCGGCGCGGCGCACTGAAGTACCCGCGCTGTGGCGCGGTGCCGTCCTCGAGCTCGTCGACGACGAAGGGGCGTGGCGCTCGGCGCCGCGAACCGACGCGGCGTCGGCGTTCGGCCTCCGTCCGTCGGGCGGCAGCGCGACGCTGATCGGGCCGGGCCGCATGGAGGACGAGGCGGCCGGCCGGGGTGCCCTCCGGCTCCGCGTCGACGGCCTCGCGCCGACCCGGCGCCTCTTCGTCCCGGAGGGCGCAGACTTGGTCGAGCTCGTGAGTCCGCTGCGCGCCGCGGGCAGCAGCCCGTTCGAGGGCGCGCCGGGCGGCGGCGTGCGGGCGGTCGCCGAGGGCCGGCTGCGCTACGTCGTCGAGTGCTCGCCGCGCGACGATGGCCGTACGCAGCCTGGCCGGGCCCTGACGTCCGAGCGCCGCGCGGCGCTCCTCGCACACGACCGCTCGATCCACACGCGCGCGGCGCTCGACCTGGCCGAGCGCATCGTCCGTGAGGGACGCCCTGCGGCCGAGACCGCGCGCCGCCTCTCGGTCTACCTGTCGGATCGCTATCGGTACGTGCCGCCGGGGGCGGGCGGCGCAGCGTCGCTGCACGCGTTCGTGGTCGGCGACGTGGGCGGGCACTGCGAGCTGTTCGCGTCGACGCTTGCGCTCATGCTTCGCGCGAACGACGTGCCTGCGCGCGTCGTGACCGGGTTCCGCGTCGACTCCGCCACGGGGGACGAGGATGCGCTGCTCGTGCGCTCGTCCGACGCCCACGCGTGGGTGGAGGCCTACGACGCGGCCGAGGGCTGGGTGACGCTCGATCCGTCCCCGCGTCCGGCGGACGTGGTGGAGCGACCGGGGCTCTTCGCGCGCATCCGGACGGAGCTCGCTGAAGCGTGGCGCAGCGTGACCGGCTTCGACGACGAGTCGCGCGCGGCGGCCCTCGCGTGGCTGCGCGACGCCCCTCGCGCGCTCCTCGACGCTCTGCGCGCCCGGCCGTGGGCCGTCGCGCCCGCGCTGGTGGTCGCCTGCGCGCTGGTCGCTGTGGTCCGGCGCCGGCGCCGGGGCCCGGCGGCTTCGACGCGGGCTCTCGTCCGCGGCTTCGCGCGCGCCGGGCAGCCGATCACGGCCGGCGAGACGCCCCGCGAGGCGCTGGCCCGCGCGTCGGAGCCCGCCGCGGGGCTCGAGCCGCACGAGCTGGACGTGCTCGGCGTGCTCGTCGCCGAGCACGAGGCCGACCGCTACGCGCGCGCTCGGTAGGTCCTCGGTCGCTGCGCACGTTCAGCGGCAGTCGTCGGCGCCCCGCGCCGACCCGGCCGTGCTTCAGCCGCCGCCGGACGAGAGCTGCGCACGTCGCAGGAGCCGTGGCGCCACGACCGCGCCCGCCGCGAGCGCGAAGAGCACATAGGCGGCCTCGCGGCCGGTCTCGTTCCCGTGGTGCACCTGGGCAGGGGCGGTCGGGTCGAAGCGCACGGGCAGTCGCACGCCAACGGCGCTCCCCGGATCGACCCCGATGCGCGCGAGCGGCTGCGCCAGAGTGGCGCGCTGCGTGGTCCCATCGACCTCGAACTCGACCGTTGCGATCGCGTCGCTCGTCGCGTCGAGGAGCCCGCGCTTGGGGACCTCGACCGACACGACCGTCGCGGTGACGGGCACGGCCTGCGCAGAGAAGCGACCGCTGGCGCGGAACTGGAGAGCGCCGAGGGCGGCGAGGAGCAGCGCCAGCGCCGCGCCGACGAGGTCCAGCGGATTGCGGGGTCCCATGGACCGTCTTCTAGCACCCGGCGACACGGCATTGGCCCTCCGCCGCCGGATCTCATCGATCGGCGACCCGCTGGCCGGGCGGCGGGGGCGCGACGGACCTCGTGCCGTACGCGCGGACGGGGGATCGACCGGACGCGTCCAGGGCGCCCGTCCACGCGGCTCGTCGGTCTCTGCCGCCCCCCGATCTACGGTCCGGGGCGACCGGACTCAGCTCGCGTGCGGCCAGGACCCCGGCCCTGGGGTCGGACCCGGGCCCTGCTCCGTGGCGCCCTCGCGCTCGGCGCGCTTCACCATGAGGCGCAGCGTGAACGTGCAGCCCTCGCCCGCGAGCGAGTCGAAGTGGACGTCGCCGCCGAGGAGCCGCGCGATCTGCTTCGCGACCGTCAGCCCAAGGCCCGAGCCCTCCGTCAGGTCGCCGTTGGTACGGGACGAGAACGGTTCGAAGACGTGCCCGACGCGCTCCTGCGTGATCCCGCGGCCGGTGTCGGTGACGTCGAAGCGCAGCCGGATCTTGTCCCAGCTCTCCGTGGGCTCGGTCGCGACCGAGACGAACACGCGCCCCGAGTCGGTGTAGCGGATCGCGTTGTCCACGAGGTGAGCGAGGATCTGCGACAGCCGGCCTGGGTCGGTCCGGACGACGTCCGGGACCGAGTCGTTCATGCGGAACTGGAGGATGAGGCCTTTGTCCTCGGCGCGCGGACGGTACGACTGCTCGAGATCGGCGAGCACCTCGCGCACGCTGCACGGATCGTTGCGCAGGACGAGCGTCCCCGCTTCGACGTGGGTGAAGTCGATCACCTTGTCGACCGTCTCGAGCAGGCGCTGGCTCCGGTCGAGGGCGTCGTCGAGGCCCTCCGTACGGCCGTCCTCGATGAGGCGGTCCAGGATGCGGTTGAGGTGCGTGCTGATCTCGTTCGTCAGGCGGAGCATGAACTCCGACTTCATGACGGACATCCGATCGGCGCTGGCCTTCGCCGTCGCGAGGGCCTTGTTCAGGGTCTCGAGCGACGTCGCGTAGCTGCGCGCCTCGGCCTCCTTGCCCCGGAGCGCCTCCATGGCCGCGAGCTCGCTGGCCTTCGCGTTCCACTTGGCGGTGAAGGCGCTAGCGACCTGGCGGATCTCCGCGGGGTCGAACGGCTTCTTGAGGATCAGCAGCTTGTCCGTGTGCCCGAGCTCGGCGACGGTCTCGTCCCACGAGTAGTCGGAGTACGCCGTACAGATGACGCAGTGGAGATTCGGGTCGACCTTCCAAAGCTCGCGGATGGTCTGGACGCCGTCCCAGCCCGGTGGCATCCGGACGTCGACGAAGGCGACCGCGAAGGGCTCTTTCTTCTCGATCTGCGCCTTGACGAGCTCGAGCGCGGCCTCACCCTGGAAGGCGCTCTGCATCTCGTAGCTGCCGGGGGTCGGCGCCTCCTCGGCCCCGTCCTCCGCATTGCCGAAGAATGCGGCGCGGGCGCTCGCGAGGCTGCTCTGGGTGGGCATGCCACCGCAGAGGATCTTCTGGAAGTCGTCGTGGATCGTCTTCGTGTCGTCGACGACCAGGATGCGGCGGTTCTCCGTCACGCTGCACCTCCGTAGGCGACGCCGCCCTCTTCCGAGGACGGCTCGTTGGAGCGGTGCCCCGGCGGAACGAACGGGAGCTCGAGCAGGAAGCGAGCGCCCTGCCCGGGCCCGTCGCTCTCCGCCCAGAGTCGGCCGCCCATTTCATTCGCAGCGTTGGCGGAGGAGTGGAGGCCGAAGCCGTGACCCTCGTCGCGCGTCGTGAAGCCCATGTTGAAGACGCGTGTAAGGTCGTCGCTCGAGATTCCGACTCCGGTGTCCGCGACGGCGAGGAGTACGTGGTCGCCGTCGCTCTGGCGGAGCTCGAGGGTGAGTTCGCGCACGCCTTCGCCGCGGTGCATGGCCTGGCGCGCGTTCTGGACGAGATTGACGAGGATCTCGAGCAGCTTGTGCTTGTCGAGGTCCACCTCGTCGATCTCGTCGTACCTGCGCACGACCACGAGGTCGTCGTCGACGCCGTGGACGCGCTGGGTGATGCGGAGCGCCTCGTCCATGCGCATCGCAAGGTTGGTGGGCTCGATGAGCGCCGTGCCCTTCGCGAGGTTCTGCTGGCTCTTGACGAGTTCGCAGATGTGGTCGATGCCGTCGGTGAGCGAGGTGACCTCGTTCTTGATGGCGCGCTGCTCCTGGGCGAGCTGGTCGACGAGAGCCGAGAGGAAAGGCTCGATGTGCTGGCCGCGCGGGTCCTCGGTGAGGAAGGCCGCGAGGTCGTCCTTATGCTCCTTGACGACCTCGGCGAGTCGCTCGAGATCGTCGATGCAGAGCCCGTCGACGCGCTGGGACACGAGTGCCGCGGAGATGTTCACGCTGTTCAGCACGTTGCCGACGTTGTGGAGGATGCCGGTGGCGATCTCACTCATGCCGGCCGTGCGGGCCGTTTCGACGAGTGCGGAACGCGCCTGCTCGAGCTTCGCCATCATCTCGTCGAAGGCTTCGCCGAGGGTGCCGATCTCGTCGCTGCGCTCGAGCCCGAACTTCGCGCGGAAGTTCTCGTTCTGCCCGGTGCGAACGGCGTGATCGGTCAGCGCCCTGATCGGCTTCAGCACGACGACGTTCAGCGTCAGCAGCAGGCCGAGCAGTATCGCGAGGCCGATCGTCGCGTCGGTGAGGCCGCCCGAGAGGAGAGTCGTGCGGGCCGCGTCGGAGATGCTGCGCTCCATCGTCGCGCGGAGCACGAGCGTGGGACGCCGCTGGATGTCGTCGAACGTCGCGTAGACGGCCATCGCGCCGCCGTCGTCGATCGTCGCGACGACCGGCGCGGCGGAGCCCGTGATCCGGTCGAGGCGCTCGGCGATGTCGTCCGGCAGCGCGTCCGGGGTCGTCTCGACCGGCCAGGCCGAAAACGTCGTGCGCGTCCGCTCGGAGATCCGGTCGGACAGATCGCCCCCGAGGAACCGCCCGACGATCGCGAAGCCGGCCATGCGGTCGCCGGAGCCGACGACGCGCTCGACGGCGACGAGGAGCGGAGCGCGCTCGGTCAGCAGGACGCCGCTCGGCTCGACGAGCCGCCGCTCCGCCTCGGAGGCGGTCCACGCGAGCAGCGGGTGACGGGTGCTCAGGCGCTCGTTCGGGAAGTCCGAGAGCGCCAGCTCGTCGCCCGTGTCCGGATCGCGGAGCCGGTGCGCGAGGACGCGGCCGCCCGCGTCGCACAGGACGACGAGGTCGAGGTCCTCGGCCTCCAGTACGGCGTCGGACAGGTTCTCGGCGATGAACGCCTCATTGCGGCCGCGCTCGGGACCGACGAAGCTGCGCGTCGGCTCCCAGCGGCCGAGCCGGCGCGCGCTGCGCGCCACAGTTTCGATCTCCGCCGAGAGGGCCTCGCGCACGCGCGAGAGTTCGGCGCCGGCCTCCTCGCGCTCGATCTGATCGAAGCGGCCTCCGAACACGGAACGCTGGACGATCGCGCCGACCGTCGTGATGGAGAGGATGAGCGCCGTCAGGATCGCGGCGATCTTCGCGGTGAGCGACATCGCGGTTCCCTCCTACGCGGCGTTCCGCTCGTCCGCGGGCTCCCCGACGTCGTCCGAGGACGTGCCTTCGCTGCGCATCGGTCGCGTGGCGTCGTTCAGGAGCGCGGCGAGGTCGTGCAGCTCGTCTCCGTCGCGGAGCCGGAAGTCCTCCGGCCGCTCGCCGTTGCGGAGCGCCTCGAGGAAGCGCTCGAAGCGGTAGAGCGGGCCCGCGACGCGGAACGTCGAGAGGATGCCGACGATGAGCGTCAGAGGCAGGAAGACCGTCGCGGAGACGAGCACGACGCGCCCGACGATGGTGTTCGCCTCGGCGAGCAGGCGCTGGCCGTCGGACGGAAGCGCGTTCGCCGCGTGGTGGATCTCCGCGGTGAGGAGCACGAACTGCAGCAGCAGCATGAGGCTCACCAGCCCGATGAATACGCCGGTCATGCGCAGCTGCAGAGCCGGGCGGATCAGCTTCTTCCTGCGCTTGAACGGGGGAGTCATGGGTGGGGAGAGAGTGGCGCTCGGGAACGCGCCGCTTTCGGGAGGATCGGCGCCCGCGGCGGGCGAGCTTGAGGCCGGATGGACCGTTCGGTAGTCAGGCGTGGCAGGCATGGCGGGGCGGGAACGGATTTCCGGGTCGGGGCAGGCGTCGACCGCGGGGAGCTCGGATCGGGGGGGAAGGGGGGCGTGGGCCGGGCTCAGCGGGGCCGACTCCTCGCGTGGACGTCGACGCCGGCGAACTGAAGGGCCTTCAGCGCGGCGCGCGCACGGCTCTGCTGCAGCGCGTCCCCCGAGCGAGCCATGCGCTCGAGCACGGGCACCGACCGAGGCGCGCGCAGGTTCGCCAGGGCGTCGATCGCGAGTTCGACGGTGGGCGCGTCGTTCCGCTCGAGCAGCCCCTCGAGCGCTTCCGCGATCTGGTCGCGGTAGAGGCGCTTCGTCGAGACCTCGCTCACGATCCCAACGAGATCGGAGCGCCGCGTCACCTCGATGCTCTCGACCAGCACGCGTCCGCCGTCCTCCCACCAGGCCTGCTGGCGGTCGTACCAGAGGTTCCAGCGGTGGGGGTCTGCCGCGATCGTCATGGACGTGAGGCGCCGAAGACTCGCGTGGGCGGCCGTCGAGACGCTCTGCGAGGGATCGGAGAGGAGGATGATCAGCGGCTCAACGGCCTCGGCGTCCGCGAGCGAGCCGCAGGCGAACGCAGCCTCGCGTCGCGTGAACGGCGACGGGTCGCGCAGTCGACGGCGGACGGCGTCGTAGCCGCGGGCGTCGAGGTGCACGAGCGCACGGCGGGCGACGCGTTCGAGCCGGTTCAGCACGAGTCCGTCGAAGTCCTGGTAGCGCCCGAGCGTGCGCACGAGCGTCTCGGCCGCGAGCTGCGCGTCGCGTGCCTCGGCCACGCCCTCGAGCACGCTGGTCGCGAGGCTCGGCCGCGCCGAGTTGACGAGCTCGACGATGTTCCCGGCGTCGGAGCCGCAGATGTCGAGCGTGACCTGCGTGAAGATCTCGAGGCGCGCGGCGAGCGGTCTTAGGTCGCGCGCGCCGTCGTGGTCGACGTGGCCGAGCAGGTCCGTGACGCGGCGCGTCGTGGACGGACCGGGGAAGCGCGAAAGGATCTCGAGCGTCACCGCCACGGCGTCGTTGCGCATCGAACCCGGTACGTCCGCTCCCTCCAGCGTGACGCGCACGACCCGCGGGACGTCGCGTACGAGGCGACGGAGCCGATCGAGGGCCGCGGTGTCCGCGCCGGCGGAGCGTCGATCCTGGACCGCGCCCTCGAACGCGCGCAGGAAACGCGCCGTTCCGGCGGGTCCTGAGTCGAGCAGTTCGACCGCGAGGGCCTCCGCGCTCGGGAGCCCTTCGATCGGCGCGTCCAGGAAGCGCTCGGGGCGGACCTCGATCGTCGCGCGTGCGCTCGGCCGTGCGGCGGGAGCCTCTTCGTCCTGTGCTCCCGCGGGGAGCCCGAGGGCACCGGAGGCGAGGCCGAGCGCGCACGCGGCGAGCGCTGCCGCTCGCCCGACTGCGCGGTGGCGGAGGCGAGTGACGTGGGGGATGGGGCGGGGCGCGCGCGGCATGACTCGGTCTTCGGGTTCAGTTTCCGGTCACGACCGTTCCGTCGACGTTGATCGCGCCGTTGGACGTCACGTCGTCGTCCGCGCGACCGGTGTCGTCCTTGGTGGTCACGTCGTCCATCCAGAGCTGCGCGTCGAACGGCGCGGGCGCGACCGCGACGTCCGCGCGGCCGATGCGGTCGTCGGCCGCCTTCACATCGGGCGCCTGCGCGGCGATCTCTGCGGCGGGCAGCGACGAGATGAGGTCGATCGTCTCGTCCTCCGTGAGGAACCCCACGCGCGGGTCCGCCGTCAGCACGCGGATCGCGGTGCGGAGCGAGCGGTTCGTCCCGCGCGCCCCCGCGATCGCGCCTGCGGGATCGTCTCCGGCGGGGCGGAGGAAGCGCCGCGCGGGTCCGCCGCGCGGGTCGTCCCAGCTCGTTCCGATGATCCGTCGCGCGGACGTCGGCGCGAAGCCGGTGATCAGGCCGTTGTAGGTCGCGCCTTGGCCCGTGAGGTCAACGTAGTCGATCTCAACGTTGGACTCGGGCGCGCCGACGGCGGACTGGACGGGGGTCACGCCGCGGAGCGCGAGCTCCACCAGCGGGTCGACCGCGAGCTGACGCGCCGTGCCGCTCCCGATCGGAACGATCTGCCACGAGAGGATGCGCGGAAGAGTCGGCACGCCGAGACCGCCGATGCTCAGGCGCTCGTCCACCGTGATCTTCGCGCCTGACTCGGTGCGCAAGAGGCGCGCGACGGCGCTCCCGCGCCAGTGGAGTCCGGCGGGGATGCTCGCGCTGTCGCTCGGCGCGTAGAGGGTCCCGTGGTAGGAGCCCGTCGCTTCGATCGTGACGCGATCGCGCGCACCGCCCGGAACCTCCGCGAGGGAGATCGTCGTTCCGCGGGAGTCGCCGTCGAGCCCCGTGGAGTCGACCGTCGAGCCCGCGGCGAGCTCGAGGCCGCTGCGCAGAAAGATGTCAACCGGGCCTGCGTCGTCGTCGATGACGAGCGCTCCGCCGCCCTCGACCACGAGGGAGTCGGCGATGAGCACCTTGGGTCCGACGAGCGTCAGGATGCCCTTGGACGTGACGCGGACGTCGCCCAGGACCTCGGTCTCGACGAGCGAGCCGACGAAGTTCACGGGCGAGGAGATCACCTGGTCGGCAGGCAGGATCTCGGCCGCCGTCGGGATGCGGACCGCCGGGAGCGACCGCGGGTAGCGCATCGGAACGATACGTCCCTTCAGGATCGAGAAGCCGTTCGAGCGGACCGAGTTGCGCGGTCCGGGGCGGACGAAGCCGAAGATCCAGGTCGGCTCGCCGGGCAGCGACGTGACCGAGCCACCGCCGGAGGAACCGCCCGAGCCACCGCTCGAGGAACCGCCGGTCGGACTGCCGGAGCCGCCGCCCTTGCCGTCCTTCGACGAGCCGCCGCCGGAGCCGCTCGCGGAGCTCACGAGGCCGCCCCAGCCGCCCGGGGGGGCGCCGGCGCCCGGCGCGCCGCCGCCGGGGCTGCTCGATCCACCGCCGGGCAGACTGCCGCTGCTGCCGCCGCGTGCACCCGAGCCTTCGTTCTCGCCGCCGGGGGTCCCTCCGCCGACGAGTCCGCCACCGGACGATCCGCCGCTGCTGCTCGAGCCGCCGCTCCCGCCGCCCGGCGTGACGGAGCCTGCGCTGCCGCCGCCGCCGCCCGAGATCGTGCCGAGGCCGGTCATGCCGGCCGTCGTGCGGGGGTCGACCAGCTCAGCGCTCACGGTCTCGACCAGGAAGACGTCTGCGTTCGAGCCGATCCGCGCGCCCCGCGCCGTCGTTGGGACCGGGACGCCCGGCTCGAGCAGCGTGGAGTACTCGCCCTCCGACGAGTGGAAACCGTCCGCAACGGTGCCCCAGCCGATCTCGACGCCGTCCGATCCGAAGAAGCCGAGGCTCGAGACCGGGTTGAGGTTCGGCAGCACGACGGTGCGGAGCATGAACTCCGCCGTTCCGACGCGCGCCGTGCAGACGAGCGCGAGCCGGTCGTCGGGCAGGTCCGTGCTCTCCACCCAGTACACGCCGCGCCCGAAGCGCGCGGGCACGTCCTCGGTCGCGACGATCCCGCTCTTGCCCTGGCTGACCGCGAGCGCCGACTCCGCGAGGCCCGCTTCCGCGATGTACAGCGCCGCCCGCCGATCGATGGTGAACGACTGCTTCTTCGTCATCATCGACTGCACCTGGATCAGCGCGGCTCCGAGGCCTGCGATCACGGACACGGCGACGAGCGAGACGACGAGCGCCGTTCCGCTCCTGGCGGAGCGTTGGTGACGGGCGCGGTGACGCGAGAAGGCTCTCATGGCGGTTCGTGGCTGCGCGGTTCGTGTCGGCGGCGGGACCCCTCGGTTCAGTTGCGGCAGGTCACCGAGTTGACCTTCTGGCTCGAGACGCGCTTTCCGTCGCCGTTGACGCGCTCGACCGTCACGTAGATGTCCACGCGATGGCTGAACTTCGTGAAACCGAGGCCCTTCTCGTCCTTCACGCCGTTGTCGTTGTCGTCCTCGAGGTTCCCGTCGATCTCGCCCTTGAAGACGTGGGGCACCGAGTTCGACCAGTTGACCTCGCGCTCCTCGGGAGTGTCGGGCTCTTCGCGCCAGACGACGCGCCCGTCCTCCTGGTTCGTCGGCTGCCAGCTGATCTCCTCGACAGGGCCGCGGACGACGCTCCCGTCCGACATTCCGAGGTTCGAGCTGAACTCGATCGCCTCCGTCGTGAATGCACCGACTCCGGCACCGTCGACGTCGTCGGAGTCGGCGGCCATGATCGCGAACGAGATGCGGTCGTAGGTGAGGTTGAGCTCGTCGTCGAGGCTCATCTTGAACACGCCCGACTCGGAGGCTGACGTCCCTGCGCGCGTGACCATGTACACGTTGGTCAGGAGCAGCAGGAAGATCGTGCTCGCGATGATGACCTCGACGAGGCTCATGCCGGCGCGCGACGCGTGCGGGCGCCGTCCGCCGCGCGCGACCGGCCCTGCCCGTCGCACGCACGCTCTCCTCTCCGGTGCGCTCACTGCGCGCTCCACCGGGGCATGTCCGCGAGCATCGTCGCGAGCTCGAAGTTGCGCGGGCCGAGCTTGCTCTGCCACTCCACGCGGACGACGAGCGGCAGCACGATGTAGGAGCTCGCGCAGTTCCCGGCCTCGACGAAGAGGTTGCCGTCCAGGTCCCGCGGGAGGCCGAACTCAGGCTGCGAGAGCGCCTCGTTGAGCACGCCGTTCTGGCCGGGGAGCAGCACCTGGCCGATCGGGAGCGGCACGCCGCCCGCGAGAACCGGATCGAGACCCGGGACGTCGAAGGTCGGCCCCGGTCCCGTCCCCGGGCCGTAGGGATCGTCCGACGTGACGTCGTTGAAGAGCGCGAAGACGTCCTCCTGCGGCATCGCGCGGATCTGCTCGATCGCGTTCATCGCCGCCTCTGCCGCGAGCGTCCGCTGGGACTTGACGATCGAGTGGCTGACGGCCGCGGTGACCGTCGAGCTCAGGATGTACGTCGCGACCGTCAGGACCATGATCGCGACCATGACCTCGACGAGGGTGAAGCCCGCACGCCGGGCGGGCGGCCTCGCGCGCCGGGGAGGCGTAGGCAGGGTGGAGAGAGACGGATTCACGAGGGCAGTCGGCGCACGGTGCACACGGTTCCGTAGCGCCGTGGCAGGCATCGGGCCCGGGTCACCCTCGACTTGATGCAACTTCGAAGGCGCGCGCGCCGGTCCCGGCCTGATCCAGGCCGGGTCCCTCAGGCGGACGTGCGCTGCTGACGCTCGGCCCGCGCGGCACCGCCCGCGCGCAGCTCGCGCGCCAGCGTGTCGGCCATCAGCACCGACTGGCGGTCCGACTCCGAGACGATTGACAGCTCGGTCGCCCGCTCGGCGAGTTCGGCGAGCTCCGCCGCGTTCCGCGGATCGAGCGCGGGGAGCTGTCCGTCGGCGATCGCGTTCTCGATGAGACGCAGCGGTCGTTCGGCGGCGTAGGCCACCCGGGCGGAGCGTTCGAGCGCGCCCAGGCTCGGATCGTCCGCGCCCGGTACGTGCACGTTCGACGTGAGGTTCTGGCGCGCGTCGTGGCTGAAAAGGAACTCGTCCGCCGCAGCCCCGAGGCCGCTCGAGTCCGCGACGCGGCGCGCCGGGGCGGCGGCGCCGACGCACACGCGCGCAAAGGTGAGGCCGAAGCCGCCGCGCAGCGTACCGAGGGTCGTCAGCAGCCCGCGCCAGCCGCCGGCGAGCGCGCGCTCGTGCGCCTGCGCCCGGATCGCGGCCTGGACGGTGGAGCCCGCGTCGACGTGGCGGGCCTCTTCCAGCGCGACGGTGCCGAGGACGCCGAGGAACGCGCGCCCGAGACCGCGCGCGGCGCGCTCGCTCTCCCAGCCGTCGCCCGTTCGGCTCGCGCGGACGAAAGCCTCGGAGGTGAGCGCAAAGGCGCGCCCGAGCTCGTCGACGTCCTGTCCGCGTCCGCGCGTGCTCCACGGGAGGAGCCGCGCGGGAGCGCGCGCGAGCAGCGAGACGCCCAGGGCCGCGAAGCGCGCGCAGCGCCGCCAGCGGAGGCGCTCGAAGGCGGTCCGGTCTCCGGTGCGGAGCGCGTCGAGCTCCGCCGGCCCATCGATCGCCACGGAGGCGAGCCCGCGGTCGACGACGAGCCAGGTGAGCGCACGCGCCGAGGCACCGATCGCGGCGGAGGACGCGGCGAGCCAGCCCTCGAGCGGCTGGAGCGCGGCGGCCGCTCCGCGGACCCCGGACTGGGGTCCGGTGGATTCGAATGCGAGCTCGAGCGCGCGCCGCGACATGCGGAGCGCCTCGTTCCCTGCGCCGAGCATCAGCGCACCGCCGGGGCCGGCGCCGAGCCGCGCGCAGGCCGCGCGCCGCAGCGCGTCGACGGTCACGAGCTGGGACGCGATCCGGCCGAGCGCATCGTCGTGCGTCCGCGCCCGGGCGCGGTCGACGACGGCGACGTTGCCCGCGACGCGCGCGGCGTACTCCGCGATCCCGCAGGCGACGGCCGCGGTGCGCCAGCCGGCGCGCAGCTCGAGGCTTCGGCGGCGCACGTGGTCGCCCTGGCCGAAGCCCATCTCGCCGCCGAGGACGTGGTCGAGCGGAAGAAGAACGTTGCCCGACGCGAGCGGCCCGGTGGGGAGCGACGACGTCACCTTCGTGCTGTACCCCGCGCACTCGACGCCCGCGGCGCCGATCGGGACGAGGAAGCAGGTGGTGCCGACGGAGGTCTCGGGCGCGCCCTCGGCGCGCTCGGGTGCATCGTCGCCCGTGGACTCACCGCCCTCCGCGCGCGCGAGGAGTCCGTCGGGGTCGAAGGTCGGGAGCGCGACGGCCACGAAGGCGGCCCGCGGCGCGAGTTCGACGGCATCGAACGAGAACTGGAGTCGCGCAGCGAGGACGTCCTCGCCGTTCTGGCGCGTGCGGACGACGGTTGCGAACGACTCACCGGGGAGCTGATCGATGCCCGTCCACGCCAGCGCGCCGAGGGCCTCGCCCCGCGCGAGGCGCGGCAGGAGCGTCTCGCGCTGCTGGTCCGTCCCGAAGGCCGCGATCAGGTCCGCGAAGCCCCCGGGACCGCTCTCGGCGAGCGCCTCGGCGACGGGGACGGCGCAGCCCGCGGCTCGCGCGACGAGGTCGGAGTGGGTGAGCGGCTCGAGCCCGAGCCCACCGTGCTCGGCGTCGATCCCGGCACCGAGGAGGCCGGCCGAGGCGAGGTCCTTCCACTGGGTCGGCGTCAGGTCGACGTGTCCCTGGAGGGTGCGCCCGCGCAGGCGTTCGAGCGCCTCGTCGAGCTGCGCCTCGATCTTCGCGGTGCGGGCCCGGAGCGGCTCGCGAGGGTGCTGGACCGCGGCGCGCCAGGGCTTCCCGACGGCGGCCCAGCGCTCGAGGTCCGAGGGCTGGACGCGCTCGTCGCGCGCGCTGAGATCCACGGTCCGGAGCGCGCGCGCGTACGCGGCGCGGCCCAGCGCGCGCGCTCGCAGCGGGGCCCAGAGCAGCGTCAGCGCCGAGAGCGCCCACAGGACGAGCGTCGCGACGCCGAGGGTCGAGTCGAGGACTCCGCCCCAGCCGACGTCGGCGGCCCGGCCGAAGAGCTCGGCGGTCGGTACGAGGAGGATCCCGAGCGCCAGCCGCCCTCGCCGCACGAGCAGGAGGGAGAGGGCGACCAGGAGCGCGCTATGGAGCAGGGGCGGCATGGGCGAGGGTCCGGCAGCGCTATCGGCCGGATCCGCGCAGGACGTTAGCCGCGCCCGCGGGCTCTGCCGGCGGCGTGCGCCGGTCCCCGCGGAGCCGCGCGAGAGAGCACGTCGGCGTGGGGCCACGCCGCGGGATCCTCAGGTGAGGTAGTCGAGCGCGGACGCTCCGGCGCCCGGCCCACCGATGAACAGGTGCTCGGGCACGAACGCGGCGCGGGCGACCCAGCGCGCGCGCGGCGCGGAGCGTGGGTCGAGCCGCTTCACCGCCGCGAGGTCGGTGGGGACCAGCAGGAGCACCGTGCTGCTCATGCCCCCGGCCGCGGACGCGAGGTCGACCCTCACGGCGAGCAACGTCGTGTCCCCGGGCGCTCGTCCCTCGAAGTGGACGAAGGCGCCCGGCACGCTCGACGCGCCCCACGGGCCGCCGTCGGTCCTCTGCCCCACACCGGGGGCGGGGACCACGGCGTCGTCGCCGGACGCAGCGTCCTCGAGAAGGCGCGTCCTTTCGTCAGGTCGGGCGAGCGCAGCGGGCAGCCACTCGCTCTGCGCGGGAGTCGCCGCCGACACGAGCGCGTCGACGAGCGTTCCGCCGCGCACGAGTCGGATCCGCGGTGCGGTCTCCTTCTCCTCGCGCGCGGGGCTCTTCGACGGCGGCGCTGCGGCTCCCTCGCGCGCCACCGCGTGCGGCGAACCACTCGCAGCAGCGGACGACGCGCCGTTCGCCGACGCCGCGCCCTTCGCCGACGCCGCGCCCTTCGCGGTCGTGTCCTGCGCGGTCGTGACGCGCGCGCCCGCAGCAGCGAGCTCGCGCCGACCACCGTTCGTCGGTCCGGTGCCGCGGCGGGCGGCGCGCCCGGCCGCCGCGTCGAACGGGTACACCGGGGCCTGGCTCCGCGACTCGAGCATGCGCGTCCACGCGCGCGGAGGCGGCGCATCGCCCGCGAAGACAGCCGTGCGCGGAACGACGACGTCGCGCGCCTCCTCGGCGGGCTGCGGTTCGCCGGCGCTTCGGCGCAGCCAGCGCACGCCGAGGAGGAGCGCCGCGCCGAACAGCAGGGCCGCCGCGCCGAGCACCTCCGGGCGCCGTCCGTGTCCCCGTGCGACGCACCAGAGCAGCGCGAGGGCGCCCGGCAGGATCCACGCGACGCCGCGGTGCCCTCCTCGCCGGAGGAGCAGCGTCGCGCACGGCGCGAGGAAGAGCGGTGCGACGGTCCACATCGGTGCGTCGGATGGTACGCCGCGGCGGAGGCGAGCGCGGCGCGCGGGGACGCCCGTGTCCCACGACGGCTTCAACTTTCGCTCATCCGCGTCGTCGCGGAGATGTACGGCGGGGCGCCGCCCTCGGAGGTGGCCTGCTAGAGACCGAACTGCCGGGCGATCCAGTGCGGGCGGGAGAAGTCCCAGTTCCGCTCCGCCATTCCCGCGACGAACAGCGGGAAGGCGTCGATCCAGCCGACGACGTCGTCCTCGGAGAGCCCCGCGCGCGCCGCGTAGCCGAGGAGCGCATCGCGCTCCGACGCGCGCCAGCCGCCGGTGGACCGCAGCGAGCGCCACGCCTCACCGAACGGCGCGCCGGACTCCTGCTTGCGCTGGTGCACCACGAGCTGCAGCAGGTCGACGAGCGGAAAGAAGCTCGCCTCGGACGCTCCCCAGTCGAGCGCGGCGCGGAAGTCGCCCCCGTCGTCGACGACGACGTGCTTGCCGCGCAGGTCCGCGTGGTAGGTGGCGAGCCGAATGCGGCGGCCGAGGACCCGCTCGCGGAAGCGGCGCTCCATGTCCTCCAGCGCGCGGCGCGTGGCCGCGCCCGGCGCGAGGTCGAGGACGCGCCGCGTGCGCTCGTCCATGAGTGCGGCGTAGCGCGCCTCGTCGAGCTCGGTCTCCGCGTCGTCCAGCAGCGCCTCGATCGCGCGTGCGGTCGACGTGAGCAGCGCCGCCGTGCGCGCGTCGTCGCCGGTGACCGCTGTCGCGGACGTGCCGTCGATGCGCTCCTCCACCGACAGGTACACGCCGTCGATCTCGCCGACGAAGACAGGGGCGGGAACGCGCAGCTCCGGATGCTCGCGCGAGACGCGCTCGAGCCAGCCGTGGTGCGCGGCGACGAGTCGACGCTTCGACGGCTGCGTCGGGACGTGCAGCGCCCACCGCGCTGCGCCCGACGTCAGGAGGAGCGCATTGTTGCTGCGCGTGGCGACGAAGACCTCCAGCTCGGGTGTCCCGTGGCCGTGCACGCGCGCCAGTTCCTCGAGGATGCGCTCGATCCTCGGGCGCGCGTCGGCTCCACGGACGCGACCGTGGATCCCGAACGAGGGGGTCAGGACGGAGAACAGGCCCGCGCGCTTCGCCAGCACCTTGAGCTGGTTGCGGCGCTCGCGGGGCCCGACGGTGAGGCGCGGGGTGCGCGCGTCGAGCGCGACGACGTGACTGAACTCGCGCGCGTGGGGGTAGAGCGCGAACGCGTCGGCGCGCGCGCCGCGCGGGTCCGGACCACGCTCGACGCCGCGGCGCGCCGCGCGGAGCGAGCGCTCGCCGGACGGTGCACGGAGCGCGGACCGGGCGAAGCCGAGGAGGGCCTTGTCGAACGCCCCGCGCCGTCCGAGCGAGCGCTTGTACGCGAAGCGGTTGTCGCGCACGTCGAACACCTCTGAGCGCGCGACGCGCCAGAGATCCGCGGGCTCCAGCGGGAGTCGCTCGTCCCCCCGGCGCTCCTGCACGCATGCGTCGAAGGACGCGGGCACGAAGGGGAGCGCGGTGGGGGCGTTCGGGCGCGAGCCGGATCGGGCCGGTCCGGGGTCCGCGCGCACGAAACGGACGCGTCCGGCCACGAGGGCATCGGCGCGACCCCGCGCGAACGCGATGCGGACCGCGCACGCGTCCACGACCGTGACTTCGAGACCGAGGATCGCGAGCGCGATCGGTGTCCCGGAGCGCGCGTCGCCCACGAACAGGACGGAGTCCCCGGCGCGGGCGCGGAGCAGGAGACCCCACGCACCGCGTCCCTCCTTGAGCACCAGCATCAGCTCGTCGGCCGCGTCCTCGTCGAGCGCGGCGAGGAGCCCCTCGATGCGGGTCTTGAAGGGCGCATCGTCCGCGGCGAAGCGCTCGACTGCGCGCTCCCACGCCCGTCCCTTCGCGGGCGGGGGCGGCGGTCCGGGCGCATCGGCGGGGCACATGGGCGGCATGGTGCCGACTCGGCGCGACGGGCGCCGCCCCCGCGCGTCGCATCCGGCGAGGAAGACCCGGTTCGATCGCTCCTCGCGCGCCGGGTGGGCTACGTTCCCCTCTCAGCCAGAACCATGAACCACCTCGACGACACTCCCCCGAAGCCCGAGATGAGACCCCGTGTCCGGAGCGGCGCCGCGCTCGTCCTCTCCTTCCTCCTCGCCGCGTGCGGCGGCTCCAGCTCCGGCTCGGACGAGAGCGGAGGGACCGGCGTCGAAGCGACGACCGTCGCGATCCCCGAAGGCACGTACGAGGTGCGCTGCGGCTGCCGGATCGAGGGCATCGGTCACTGCGGGAACTACGTGAAGGTCGACGGCGACTGGCTCGAGATCGCCAACGGTACCGAGCTCGGGCTCGGCCACATGGAGTGGTGCGCGGCGCCCGCCGATCTCGTGATCGAGGCGACCGTGGCCGGTACGCGCAAGGGGGACTCGGCCGAGCTCACGGGGCTCGCAGTCCACTGACTTCGCGCCCCGCCGGCGGCGGTGACGGGCCGCGGCTGCGCGTCGCCGCCGCGGCGATCGATCCAGCGCTCGGCGACGCTGACGCCAACCTGCGCGCGGCCGCAGGCGCGGTGCGAGTCGCGGCGGAGGCGGGGGCCCAAGTCGTCCTCCTGCCCGAGATGTGGCCGACCTCGTTCGTGCCGGATGCGGACGACGCGTGCCTCGCCGCGTCCGCCGCCGCGGTGGATGCGCTGGCGCGCGTCGCGGACGAGCGGGGAGTCACCGTCGTGGGCTCGGCCTACGGCCCGCGCGCGCCGCTGCCGACCAACCGGGCCCACGTGCTTTCCGGCGGGGAGACGCTGGCCCACTACGACAAGGTCCACCTCTTCTCGCCGACCGCGGAGACGGTCGCCTTCTCGGCCGGTGCGCATCCTCCCCCGGTCGTCGTGGTGTCCGGGACCGACGTGCGGCTCGCGCCGATCGTTTGCTACGACCTGCGCTTCCCCGAGGTGGCGCGCGCCGCGTTCCGCGCGGGGGCCGAAATCCTCGCCGTGGTCGCGCAGTGGCCCGTGCAGCGCGCCCCGCACCTGGGAGCGCTCGTCCGGGGGCGCGCGGCCGAGCTCGAGGGGTTCGTGGTGGCCGCCAATCGGGGCGGCGCGGACCTCGTGGGGCGCCGGAGGATGCGCCTCGCGTTCGACGGCGCGGGCGTGGGCGCCGCCGGTCCGTCCGGCGCAGAGCTCGCGCCGGTCCACGAGGAGCGGATCGAGGCGGGGGATCGGGCTCCTTCGCTCGTCCGTGTCTTCGACCTCGACCTGGCCGAGGCCCGCGCGCTCCGGCGGGCCGTGCCGGTTGCTCGCGACGACCGTCCGGACGTCTACCCGCGCTGGCGCTGAGCGAGGGAGCGCCGCGCCGCACGGATCTCCCAAGCGAGAAGGACCGGGGCCCCTGCTGCGCAAGGACCCCGGTGCCTCTTCCCTTCCATCCGCGCGCGGCCGGAGCCGTCGCGGAGGCTTCACTTCACTTCCAGCTTCATCGCAGAGCGCGGCGCGCTCCGCGTGATCGATCCCCGCGCGTCAGACGGGCGGGAGTTTCTTGCGCTCGAGAGGGCGGGCCTTCGAGCGGCGGTTGTTCTCGGAGGGCAGCGGCACCGGGACGTGCGCGGCGGCGAAGCGCGCGCGCAGACGCGAGAGCGCGCGGCCTCCGTGCGTGGCGACCCAGCCCGTCAGTCCGTCGAGGTCGGGCCCGCCGTCGCGGACGAACCACGCGGTCCTGCCGCGGAGCTCGTCGCAGGCTGCGTCGCCGCTGCGGACCAGAGCGCCGGCCTCGGAGCGCGTCACGACCTCGACGGTCCACGCGTCGGCGGCGAACTCGGGCGCCACCGGCAGCACGTACTCGAGGCGCGCACCCGCGCCGAGCGGGCGCACGTCGCGGAAGCGCAGGTCCTCGTTCCCGAAGACCACCCACGCGCCGGACACGTCGTGGTTGCGCGCCAGGAAGTGCGTGCGCGTCAGCTCGACGCTGACCGCGACCCTCTGCTGGCGCAGTGCGTTCGGCACGTCGGCCTCGCGCGGCAGTTGTGCGGGCTCCGCTGTGGCGGGCACCGCTGCGGCGGGCGCGGACGCGGAGGCCTCGAGCGTGAGGGGCTCGATCGCTTCCGAGGGGGCGGTGAGGAGGAGGGTCGTGAGGAGCGCAGCGAACATGGCGGTGCGCGCTGTATCGACCTCGGGCCGGGTTCCCTTGAGGGGACACACCGTACGACCGGAACTTTTTTCGCCCGCGCCTCGGGAACGGCTCCTCGCGGAGCGCGCGTCGCACAAGCCTCTCTCGTTCGAACGCGGTCGGTCAGGGGCGGCCGAGCGCTCGGAGTGCGGCCCACTCGGCGCGCGGGGCACCCGCGCGTTCGAGCGCAGCACGCGCACGCCGTGTCGCCTCCGCCGGGTCGGCGCCTCCCGCGAGCGCCGCGTGCAGGCAGAGCATGCCGAGCGGCGTCGCGCCGTCCGCGACGCTCCACTGCGTCACGATCGCCGCGCGCGTGCCGCCTTCGAGGAAGGCCTGCGCGACGCCGCGGGGCCCGACGCCGTCGAGCAGGGCGCCGTCCGCGCTCCCGCATGCGGCGAGAACGACGAGCGGGAGGCGCGGGCGCAAGGCCGCGATCTCGGCGGCGGTGACGACGTCGCCGCCCGCGAGCACGAGGCCGCGCTCCCGCCCCGGCGCGCCGCCCAGCGGGCGGTCGACGGTGCCCGGCCGGTCGACGACGTGCGTGGCGACGTGCAGCGGCGCGCGGCCCAGGAGCGCCTCGACGAACGCGGCTCGCGTCGCGTCCGCGCCGAGGTGCAGCTTCGGCTGTGCGGGGTGCGCGTCGCCAAGGCGTTCGAGCTCGGCGCGTGCGCCGGGCAGCGGCGCGAAGGCGGTTCCTTCGAGCGAGGGCGCGCCCAGCGCCGTCCAGCGCGTGCGACCGTCCACGGGTGCCGGGTCGGTGGGCGCGCGGCGGGGACCGGAGATCCAGAGCGCGCGCGCGAGGCCGAGTGGTGCTCCGCCCACCTCCAGCAGCTCGAACGGGACCTCCTCGCTCGCGCCGCGGGTGAGCAGTGCGAGAGAGCCTCCCTTCGTGCGCGTGAGCGAGCGCACGAGCGTGGGGGGGAGAAGTTCGCTCGCGACGCTCGCGCCGAGTGCCGCGTCCGAGGCGCTCCAGGGGCCGGTGCGCGTCGCGCGCGCCGCATCGCGCAGCCTGCGCGCCGCGCGCAGGACGTCGCGGCGTCCGAGCTCGAGGCGCCCGTGGGTCGCGGTTCCATCCGGTTCGACGTGGACCCAGAGGGTCCGGTCGGCGCCGACGAGCCAGAGCGCGGCTCCGTGGTCCGTCGTGCGCGCGAGGGCCAGGAGTGCGTCGCCGGCCGTGCTCTCGTCAGTGCGCCCGAGCGTTGCCTCGACGACCGCGGCCGCCGTGAGCGCTCCGTCGCGCTCGGCCCGTGCTGCGGCAAGCGCCTCGAGTGCGGAGAGACCGAGCCACTCGCCCGCCGCGCTGGCGCGCACGGGGCCGGGGAGCGCGTCGGAGTCGCGGCGCTGCGCGCGTCGGCGGGCGCGCTCCAGCACCTCGATGCACTCGTCCGTGCGGCCCAGCCGGAGGAGCGCGCGACCGCGGAGTGCGAGCGCGTCGATCCCCTCTTCGCCCGGCGCGCGGGAGCCCGGGCCGCCTCGATTTGCTCCGTCGAGCTCGCGCAGCGCGTCCTCTGCACGGCCCGCCTCCAGCGCCGCGGCGGCGCGGACGCGTGCTCCGATCGGGCCGGGGAGCTCCTCGGCGATGCGCTCTGCGCGGCCCGCATCGGCGCCGCGCAGCGCGGCCGCGGCGAGCAGCGCGCGCCACTCGACGAGCGCGTCGGCGCGATCGATCTCCGCGTCGAAGGCGACGGGCGGATGGGCGGCGAGCCAGCGCTCCGCGGCGTCGACGTCGTCGCGCACGAGCAGCTGCACCGCAGCCTCGCGCGCCAGCGCCCAGCACGAGTCGGCGCTCCGGAACGAGGCCAGCTCCGCGAGCAGCGCGTCGACGCGGAAGAGCGCGCCGCGCTCGCGTGCGCAGCCGATCGCGCCGACGAGACCGCGCTCGCGCCATGCGTCGCGCCCCGTCCTGCCCGCGCGCCGCACGAGCTCGTCGAAGCGACGATCGGCTTCGCCCGCATCGCCCGCGGTGAGCGCGGCCCGACCCAGCACCCAGAGGGGCTCGAGCGTCGGTGTCGTCATACCGGCGCGCTCGAATCGAGCGAGCGCGTCGAGCGCTCGCGCGCGAACCTCCACCGTTCGTTCTGCGTCCGCCGTCCCGTCCTCGACGGCGCGGGCGAGCAGCCGGGCGAAGAGGGACTGGGCGTGGGCGGCGGGCACGGCGTCCGCCGCGCGGTCGGACGCGTCGAGGAACGCGCGGAGCGGCGCCTCGTCCGTCGCGAGGCCCGAGGCCCGCGCGCGCAGCGCGTCGAAGCGCTGCTCGAGGACGAGCCCGTGCGCGCGTGCCTCCGCAGGCAGCGACGCGTAGTAGGCGGCGATGCGCGCTGCGTCCGTCCGGCCCGTCGTGCGCCCGAAGACGTCGGCCGCGCTGCGCAGCGCGGCCTCGTCGCCCGTGCCCGCCCGGAACTGCTCCAGCGCGCCGGCGAACGCGAGCGCGGAGCGGGTCGCTGCGTCGAGCTCCTCGGATTCCTGCGCAGCGGGAGCGGCGGCTCCCAGAGCGACGAGGAGCAGCGCGGCGACGAGGCACCGCGCTCGCATCACCGCGGCGGAGCGAGGTAGTCGTCGCGCTCCTCGCCGGGGGGCAGCGCGCGGGCGCGGTGGCGGGCGTCGGTCACGAAGCCCGCCGCGTGCAGAGCGCGGACGTCGGCGCGGACCGCGGTCGGGTCGGAGACCTCTCCGTCGGCGGCGGCCGTGGCGGCCGACCCCGCGGCGACGACGCTGAACGAGCGCGCGCCGAGATCCACGTCGATGCCGTCGACCGTCGCGCGTGCGCTCCACTCGTAGCGGCCCGGTTCGAGGGCCGGCCCGATGAGGACGGCGGCGCTGGAGGTTTCGGTCCAGACGACGCGACCGGGCTCGAACGCGCTGGCACCGATCGGGAGCTGGCGCACCTCGATCCGGTAGTCGGTCGCACGCAGCTGCGGCGCGATCTCGAACACCGGCGCAGCGGCGAACAGCGCGCCGTCGCCGGCGACCACGCGTCCGCGCGGGAAGAGGAGCGGAGCCTCGGAGGCGCTGCGCAGGAGCGGTGAGTCCGGGAGTCCGCCCGCCATGACGCCGCGCTCGCCGTCGCCGCCGAGGGCCATGGCGACGAGCAGCGCGGCCGCCGCGAGGGGCGTCCAGGCGAGCCACGCCGGCGTACGGCGGCGCGGGCGCGGCGTGAACGGGATCGCGCGCGGGCGCTCGTGGCCCGCGGACGCCGCGTTCTCCGTTCTGTGCTGGTGGACCTCGGGGTCCGGCGCGCCCGGCGCGAGAGCCTCCGCGAACACCGGCGACGGCGGTTGTTCCTCAAGGCTCTCGGTCCACGCCGCCTCCTCGGGGTGCGCGGCGAGCCAGCGCCGCGTGTCGGCGTCGTGGGCACCTTCGGACGGAGCGGCACCCGGGCCCTTACCGTAGGCGTAGAGCTCCTCGGGCGCGGGTGCAGCGTCGGGCGCGCCAGCGTGCAGGAAGCGGTCGACGCTCCGCAGCTGGTCGAGGAGCTGGCGGGCGCGCGGATCGCGCTCGAGGGCGGCCAGTTCGGCGGGATCGAGGTCGTCGTAGCGGAGGATGCGCTCGACGACGCGCGGGTCGTCGAGGTCGACGGAGGGGCGTGCGCCCCCGCCTTCGGCTGCTTCGTGCGTCAAGGGGATCAGCCCTCCGTGAGGGCTTCCTCGTGGGCGAAGTTGTGGACGAGCACGCGGCGCAGGGCGATCGTCGCCCGCCGCAAGCGGTACTTGGTCTGTTCGAGCGAGATCGACAGCTCGTGTGCGATGTCGCCGAGCGTCTGCCCCTCGACGAAGCGAAGGTTGAGCAGCGAGCGCTCCTCGTTCGTGAGCTCGTCGAGGGCGTCGCGCACGACGCCGCCGACTTCCCAGACGCCCGCAACCTCGTCGGGACCCGGCGCCTCGTCCATGCGTTCGGGGAGTTCGTCCCCCCCGACGACGCGCAGGCGCGGCCGGCCGCTGGCGCTCTCGCGGCGCTTGATGTCGACGCAGCGGCACCAGGCGACCCGGTAGAGCCAGGTCCCGAAGGCGCCCTTCTCGGCGTCGTAGGCGCCCCGGTCGAGGCGCTCGAGCACGTAGAGCACGAGGTCCTGGTAGCGGTCCTCGCGTGCGCCCGCGTCGGCCTCGAAGTGACCGATGCAGTGGTGCAGGAGCGGCTTGTAGCGCTCCAGGAAGGCCGTGACCGCGCGCTCGTCGCGTCGCCGGAGTCCTTCGATGAGTGCGAGGTCTTCCACGTCGTGCCCGGAAGGACGCCGCCGCCCTCGCGCCGCCTTCCCTGGCCCCTGGGTAAGGGTCGGGAACGTCCGATGCAACGGCGCCGCCCCGTGGCCCCGTTTTCCGCCCAGCTATCCGCCTAAAGGGCTTTCTGTTAACGTTTTACGGGGGCTGGGGTGGCGCCCGGCGACCCATAAAGCGCGGCGAGCGGCCGCGTCGCGTCCGCGCGGTACGGGCAACCGAGGGGTACGCGGGCCTACCTCGCGGGGCGGGCGCTCCTTAAACTCTTCCGCCTCGAACGCGGTCGAGGGGGCCCGTCCAAGCGGCCTCGCTCCCTCCGACCGGGCCCCGAACACCCCCCTCCAGGACCGAGCCTCATCCAACGCCCATGAAGGACGTCGTCATCGTCAGCGCCACGCGGTCGCCCATCGGGAAGTTCCAGGGGGGGCTCTCCGGCTTCCGGGCCCCCGAGCTGGGGGCCCTCGCCGTGGCCGAGGCCGTCCGGCGCGCCGGCATCGAGGTCGGCGACGTCGAGGAGGTCATCATGGGCAATGTCCTTCAGGCGGGGCTCGGACAGAACCCGGCCCGCCAGGCGGCCCGCGGCGCCGGCATCCCGGACGAGGTCGGCAGCGTCACGATCAACAAGGTCTGCGGGTCGGGCCTGAAGTCGGTGATGCTCGCGGCGCAGGCCATCCGCGCGGGCGACGCGGACTGCATCGTCGCCGGCGGATTCGAGTCGATGACGAACGCGCCGTACCTGCTCCCGGACGCGCGGGACGGGATGCGCCTCGGCCACAGCCAGGTCGTCGACTCAATGGTCCACGACGGGCTCTGGGACATCTACAACGACTTCCACATGGGCATGACGGGGGAGAAGGTCGCGTCCGAGCTCGACGTGTCCCGCGAGGCGCAGGACGAGTTCGCCGCCCAGAGTCACCGGCGCGCCCAGGAGGCCCGCGACGCGGGCCGTTTCGACGCCGAGAAGTTCCCGATCACGATCAAGCCTCGCAAGGGCGACCCGTTCGAGTTCACGACGGACGAGACGATCCGCGACGGCATGACGGCGGAGGGCATCGCGAAGATGCGCCCGGCGTTCAAGAAGGACGGCACCGTGACGGCCGCGAACGCGTCGGCGATCAACGACGGCTCCGCCGCGCTGGTCGTAACGAGCGCCGAGTTCGCGCAGGCGAAGGGCCTCACGCCGCTCGCGAAGATCAACCACTACGCCACGGGCGGCTGCGCGCCCGAGTGGGTGATGATGGCGCCCGAGAAGTCGATCGCGAAGTGCGCGACGAAGGACGGCAAGAAGGCGTCCGACTACGACCTGCACGAGATCAACGAGGCGTTCTCGGCCGCGGCGGTCGCGCTCACGCGCAAGCTCGAGCTCGATCCCGGGAAGGTGAACGTCAACGGCGGCGCCGTGGCGCTCGGTCACCCGATCGGCGCGTCCGGCGCACGCATCCTCGTGACGCTGCTCTCCGCCATGCAGCAGAACGACGCCGGCACCGGCATGGCGTCCCTCTGCCTCGGCGGTGGCAACGCCGTCTCCGTCGCCGTCGAGCGCGTCTGATCCGCGACCCCCCGCACTCGCTCCACCGAACATGTCTGACCAGAACGATCTCTTCGACCGGGTCGCCGTCGTCGGCGCCGGAACCATGGGCAACGGCATCGCCCAGGTGTTCGCGACCTCCGGCTCCGCGGTGACGCTCGTCGACCTCGACGACAAGGCGCTCGACCGCGGCGTCGCCGCCATCGAGAAGAGCCTCGCGCGCGTCGTGAAGAAGGAGCGCATGTCGCAGGCCGACGCCGACGCCGCGCTCGCGCGCATCGCGAAGGCGACGTCGCTCGACGACCTCGGGGATCGCGAGCTCGTCGTCGAGGCCGTGTCCGAGCGCTTCGACGTCAAGGCGCGCGTGTTCGAGGCTCTCGACGGCATCACCGGCGACGACTGCATCCTCGCGACGAACACGTCGTCGATCTCCATCACCGAGATCGCCGCGCGCACGAAGCGCGCCGACAAGGTGATCGGGATGCACTTCATGAACCCCGTCCCCGTGATGAAGCTCGTCGAGGTCATCCGCGGTCACGAGACGAGTGACGCGACGACCGACACGGTGATGCGCGCGAGCCGCGCGCTCGGTAAGGAGCCCGTCGAGGCGAACGACTACCCGGGCTTCGTGTCGAACCGCGTCCTGATGCCGATGATCAACGAGGCGGTCTTCTGTCTCATGGAGGGCGTCGCCACGCGCGAGGGCATCGACACCGTGATGAAACTCGGTATGGCCCATCCCATGGGTCCTCTGACGCTCGCCGATCTGATCGGCCTGGACGTCTGCCTCGACATCCTGGAGGTCCTTCACAGGGGCCTCGGCGACGACAAGTACCGCCCGTGCCCGCTGTTGCGGCGCATGGTCGCCGCCGGCCAGCTGGGCCGGAAGAGCGGCCGCGGCTTCTACGACTACTCGGCCTGACCTTTCTCCTTCGGAAGGCCGCCGCCCCGGTCGATCCAAGGACCGGGGCCGAACCCATCCACACGGGATCCCGTCCCACGGGATCCATCCACCGGGGGAGCGCGCTGCAGCGCCTCCCATCGACTCGACACCTGATAGCGACACCATGACGCTCACCGACCCGGCCGCGCAGGCGGCGCAGGACAGCTCCGAGCACGGACTCGGCTTCGACCTCGGCGAAGAGCTCGGACTCGTCCGTGACGAGGCCAAGAAGTTCGCAGACGACGTCCTCGTCCCGCTGGCGGCCAAGCACGACCGCGAGGGCAAGATCGCGGACGACGTCTACGCCAAGATCGCGGAGCTCGGCTTCTGGGGACTGACGATCCCCGAGGAGTACGGCGGCGCGGGCATGGACAACAAGGCGCTCGTCGTTGTCCTCGAAGAGCTCAACCGCGCGTGCGCGGCGACCGGAGTCGCCGTGTCGGTGCACAACTCGCTCACCTGCGGCCCGCTGATGAAGCACGGCACCGACGAGCAGAAGCAGCGCTGGCTGCCGAAGCTCGCGAGCGGTGAGTGCATCGGCGCCTACTCGCTGTCCGAGGCCGGCTCCGGCTCGGACGCCGCAGCGCTCGCCGCGACGGCGACGCGCGACGGCGACGGCTGGCTCCTCAACGGCACCAAACTCTGGGTGACGTCCGGCGACCGCGCGGGCCTGATCCTCACCTACGTCCGCACCAACCCGGACGTGCCGAAGGCGAAGGGGATCACCGCGTTCCTCATCCCGGGCGACGCGCCGGGCCTCAAGGTCGGCAAGCACGAGATGAAGACCGGCATCCGCGGGTCGGCGACGGTCGAGCTCGTTCTCGACAACGTGCGCCTCTCCGACGCGGACGTCCTCGGCGAGGCCGACCGCGGCTTCCCGATCGCGATGGACACGCTCGACGGCGGCCGCATCGGAATCGCGAGTCAGGCGGTCGGCATCGGCCAGGCCTGCCTCGACGCGTCGATCAAGTACGCGAACGAGCGCGAGCAGTTCGGCCAGCCGATCGGTCGGTTCGACGCGATCCAGCACAAGCTGGCCGACATGTCGACGCGCCTCGAGGCGTCGCGCCTGCTCGTGCAGCGCGCGGCGTGGCTCCGCGACCTCGGCCGCGACTGCAACCGCGCGTCCTCCGAGGCCAAGCTCATGGCGTCCACGACCGCGAACTTCTGCGCCGACGAGGCGCTGCAGATCCACGGCGGCGCCGGCTACACCGACCACTTCGAGGTCGAGCGGCTCTTCCGCGACGCCCGGATCACCGAGATCTACGAGGGCGCCTCGGACATCCAGCGCCTGGTGATCGCCCGCGCGCTCCTGCGCGGCTGATCGCAGCTCCTCGACGCTCACTCCCGTACGAACCCGAACGATGACCGGCTCCAACCACGACGAGATCCTGGGCGTCGAGGAAGCCGCGGCATTGCTCGGGGTCAGCGCGAAGACCTTCAACAAGGTCCTCCATTCGGAGGACGTTCCCGCCCGGAAGATCGGGCGCGAGTGGAAGTTCTCGCGGCGCGCGCTCATCGACTGGGTCGGGAGCGGGCGCTCGACGGAGTACTACAGCGGCGGGCGCGCGATCGCGGCCGACGGCGTCTCCGACGGTCTCCCCGAGGGGGGCCCGGGCACGAACGGAGAGCACTGAGCGCGCGCTTCCCGCGGCGCTCCTCGCCCCGTCGCAGACGGGGCACCCCGAATCCAGGCGGAACAGAAACAGCGGCCCCAGCGGCCACACCAAAGCCCATCACCATGACCGACGTCACCACCGCTTCGTCCCACGAGCTCGGCCACTCCGAGTACGAGCTACCCGGGGTCCGCCACGCGTTCGATCTCACCGAGGAGCAGTCGATGATCCGCGAGATGGTCGCGGACTTCGCCAAGGCCGAGCTCGAGCCGCAGGCGCACGACATCGACGAGAACCACCGCTTCCCCAAGGACACGTGGGACAAGATCGTCGAGCTCGGTCTCCCCGGCGTTCCGTTCCCCGAGGACGTCGGCGGCGCCGACGGCGGGACCCTGGCCTACATCATCGCCGTCGAGGAGATGAGCAAGGTCTGCGCGTCGACCGGTCTCACCTACGCGGCCCACGTCAGCCTCGGCACCTACCCGATCTGGAAGTGGGGGGGCGAGAAGCTCCGCAACCTCTACGTGCCCAAGCTCATCAGCGGTGAGTACATGGGCGCGTATGGCCTGACCGAGCCCGGCGCCGGTTCGGACTCGGGCGGCACGCTCACGACCGCGGACCTCGACGGGGACGAGTACGTCCTCAACGGCCGCAAGTGCTTCATCACGAACGCGACGCACGCGGGCGTGTTCATCGTCACGGCGGTGACCGACAAGTCGCTCGGTTCGAAGGGCATCAGCGCCTTCGTCGTGCCGCGCGACACGCCGGGCTTCACGCTCGAGCCCGGCGAGGTCAAGCTCGGCATGCGCGGGTCCGACTGGGCCAGCCTCGTCTTCCAGGACGCGCGGATCCCGCGCGACCACCTGCTCGGCCCCGAGGGCGAGGGCTTCAAGACGTTCATGAAGACGCTCGAGGGCGGCCGCATCTCGATCGGCGCGCTCTCGCTCGGCATCGCCGAGGGCGCCTACGAGTGCGCTGCTCGCTACGCGCAGCAGCGTGAGGCCTTCGGCGGCACGCTGAGCGACATGCAGGCGGTGCAGTTCAAGCTCGCCGACATGAAGGTGAAGTGCGAGGCGGCCCGCCACCTCGTCTACCACGCCGCGCGCCTCAAGGACACGGGCCAGCCCTACGGCACCGAGGCTTCGGTCGCGAAGCTCTACGCGTCGGAGGCCGCGATGCAGAACAGCTACGACGCGATCCAGGTCTACGGCGGCTACGGCTACAGCCGCGAGTACCCGGTCGAGCGCATGTGGCGCGACGCCAAGCTCTGCACGATCGGCGAAGGCACCAGCGAGATCCAGCGCCTGATCATCGGCCGCAGCGTGCTGAAGTCGCTGAAGAACGCGTGACCGTGGCAGCCCCCGACGCCGTAGGCCCGTACGCGCCCCGCGCGCTCGTCGCCGGGGGCTGGCGCATCACCGACCTCTTCGACGCGTCGTTCCGCCTCGACGGCGGGGCGATGTGGGGCGTGGTTCCGAAGAACCTGTGGGGGCGCATGACGCCGCCGGCAGACGACAACACGATCCTGCTGGCGGCGCGGCCGTACCTGGCGCAGAAGGACGGCGTGAACGTCGTCGTCGAGGGCGGGATGGGCGCGCGCTGGAACGACAAGCTGCGCGCGATCTACCACCTCGAGCGGCCCGAGGCGACGACGCTTCGCGCGACGCTCGCGCAGCACGGCGTCGAGCCGTCGGACGTCGACCACGTCGTGTGCTCGCACTGTCACTTCGACCACATCGGCGCGCTCGTCGAGGAGCGCGAGAGCGCGCTCGCGCCGCTGTTCCCGCGGGCGCGCGTGCACTTCCCGGCGGCGGAGCTCGAGGCGGCGCGCGCCTCGGCGCACCCGCGCCGCGCGAGCTACCGGGCCGACGACATCGAGCCGCTCGTCGAGGCGGGCCTCGTCGAGCCGAACGAGGGTGAGACCGAGCTCCTTCCCGGTCTGAAGCTCTGCCAGGTCGGCGGCCACTCCGAGGGCATGACCGTGGTGCTCTTCGGCGAGGGCGACAGCGGCCCGACCGCGGCCTTCTGGGGCGACCTGATCCCGACGACGCACCACATCCAGCCGCCGTACATCATGGCGTACGACGTCGACGTTCCGCGCTCGTTCGAGATGCGGACGAAGTGGCTCGCGCGCGCCGCGGACGAGCGGATCGTCGGGCTCAGCTACCACGACCCGCACCGACCGTTCACGCGCATCGAGCGCGACGGCCGCCGGTACGTCGCCGTCGACGTGCCCGAGCTGGAGTAGGGCGCGGACGTGCGGCTCGTCTCGCTCTGTCCCTCGATCACCGAGACGCTCTTCGAGCTGGGCGTCGGCGGGGCGGTCGTGGGGGCGACCAAGTTCTGCGTCGAGCCCGAGGCGGAGCTCGCAGGCGTCGACCGGATCGGTGGCACGAAGGACCCCGACCTCGACCGGATCGCGGCGCTCGAGCCGACCCTCGTCCTCATGAACGAGGAGGAGAACCGGCGCGAGGACCACGACGCGCTGCGGGCGCTCGGGCTCGACGTCCACGTGTCGTTCCCGCGCGGGCCTGGGGACGTCCCGGCGATGCTGCGGTCGTTCGGCGATGCGGTTGGGGAGAGTGCGCGTGCCGACGGGTTGGCCCGCGGCGTCGAGGACGCGCTCCGCGCCGCCCGGTCGGCGCGCTCCACCCGCTCCAGCGGGGGCCCGGGGGTCGCATTCCTGGCGCTCGTATGGCGGAAACCCTGGATCGCCGCCGGCCCGGACACGTTCCTCTCCGCGCTCCTCGAGGAGGCCGGCGGGCGTAACGTCCTGTCGCCGGGCGGCCCGCGTTATCGCGAGCTCACGGACGCGGACCTCGCCGGTCTGTCAGCGAAACGCGTTTTGTTGCCCTCGGAGCCCTTTCCCTTCCGGAAGCGCCACGCGGATGAACTCCGACGTCACCTTCGTATCGAGGCCGACGGGTTCATACTCTGCGACGGGCGCGCGTTGACCTGGCACGGAGCCAGGACCGCCGACGCCCTCCGATACGCCGCGCAGTGGTTCGCGGCGGACGATCCCTCCCCCGACTGCAATCGCTGACGCCGCGCCGTGGGGCGCGGATGCCCCATGATGCTGTTCCCTGTTCTTGTGGGCGCCGCCCTCGCGGCCCCGAGCGCCACCTCCCCGGAGGCCACCGACCTCGCGGCGACGTCGATCGCCGGCCTCAGCACGTCCGTCCTCCAGGAGGCGGCCGAGGAAGAGGACGGCCCCGACGGTCTCTGGCACGGCGCCCTCAACGTCGGCCTTTCGCGGAGCGAGGGCAACGCGGACGTCGAGAACTACTCGATCGACGCGCGAGGCGTGCAGGAGTTCGAGTCCCACCGCTGGACCCTCGAGGCGCTGTGGTACATGGCGCGCGACAACGACCGCGATGAGGACGACCGCGCGTTCCTCCAGCGCCGCGCGCTCGGTGGCGCCAAGTACGACCAGTTCATCGACGAGAAGACCTACGCGTACGGCAGCGGCTTCCTCGAGACGAACTTCGCGGCGCGCCTCGATCTCCGCTGGAGCATCGGCGGCGGTGTGGGCCACCAGTGGCGCGACGACGACCACTGGAAGATCAACACCGAGATCGGTCTCGCCTACTTCGACGAGGAGTTCGACAACGGCGACGAGGTCGACTACATCGCGATCCGCGCCGCGTGGGACATCTGGACCCAGGTGACCGAGACGCTGACCTTCGGCCACTTCGCCGAGTTCTTCCCGAGCCTCGACGACGCGGACGACATCTACGGCCGCGCGACGACGTACTTCGAGGCGCTGATCTCGGAGAGCATGACGGCGCGCCTCTCGTGGGTCGCGGTCTACGACAACACGCCGACGGTCGACGGCGACGGCAACCGCCTCGAGCGCCTCGACAACCTGTACCTGCTCACGGTCGGCTGGGTCTTCTGATCCCGGGCCGATCGCCGCGCATCCGCGCGGTGCTCCAACGAGCGCGAGCGCCGCGGACCGATCGGTCCGCGGCGCCCGCGCCGTTTCGGAGAGACGCCCATCGTCAGCGCCCTCCGCATGCGGCGTCTCTCGACGTCAGGGCGCGGTCGCGACCTGACCGCGGACCTCGCCCGCGGGGTTGAGTGCGGTCGTCACCTCGACGTAGACGTCGCCGGCGGCGAGCGCGTCGCGGAACGCCTGGTCGATCGTGATGGTCTCGTTCGCGACCACCAGGTCTCCCTCCGCGCTCGTCGTCGCCGCGGACGTGAGGTCCGCCAGGATCGGGCCGTCGCTGCCCGCAGACGCGTTCCGCAGGGTGACCGCCGTCGCCGCGCCCGAGAGGTTCGCAACGCGGACGTCGACCGTGGCCGAGTCGCCGCTTCCGAGGCGCACTGCCGTCGACCCGGTCGCGGTGGGTGCGCTGCTCGCCGCGGCACCGAAGTCGAAGCGCAGGGTCTCGTAGCCCACGACGTTCGCAAAGTCGGCGCCTGCGAAGTTCATATCGTCGAGGATCCCTCCCATCCCCGGAGCGAGGAAGCCGGGGTGCGCGCCGACGTTGGCGACCTCGGTCGTGCCCGTATCGGGCGTCGCCTGTCCGAACGCCGCGGTGTTGGCCGGGATCTCGTCGTTGACCTCGGTTCCCGCGTCGTAGATGCGCGCGGCGGGGAACGTGAAGCCCGCGCCGACGAAGCTGCCGCCGGCGTCGAAGAGCTCGGTCTCCATCGGGTCGTCGGTGGCCACGAATGCGTCGTTGCTCGGAATCACCATCGAGGCCCAGCTGAAGTAGCGGTTCGTCGACGCCGACGGGTCGACCCGCAGGCGCACGGTCGCGGTCGCGCCGGGCGCGAGCGGGCCGCCCGGGCTCGCGATCACGCCGGACACGGTGCCCGACGACGAGGCGCTGAACAGGCCGCCGAGAGGCTCGACGTTGCCGTCCTCGGCGAGGCGCTCGAACTCCGGCGACGACGGCGAGCCGACGTCGACGAAGTCGAACGTGCCGTTGTGCAGGCCGAACCAGACGGGGGTCTGAAGCGTGCCGAGGCTCGGCGCCCGGTTCTGTGCCGTGATGCGCAGCTCGGTTCCTTGGATGGGCGGAGTCGTGACCGCGCCCGCGCCGAGCGGCGCCGTTGCGGCGTCGTTCGCGGCCACCTGGCCGCGCACCTCGCCCATGGGGTTGAGGCTCGTGTGGACGTTGAAATACATCTCACCCGCGCGGAGCAGGGCGATCTGGTCCGCCGTGACCGAGACGGTTCCGCTCGCGGTGAACGTGCCGCCCGCGTTCACGGCGAAGATGGGGGCGAGGTCGACCTCGACCGGTCCGGCGACGCCGGCGGTCCCGCGGTGCAGGTGGGCAACGGTGACGTCGCCGGACAGTCCGCCGACGCTCAGGTCGATCGAAAGCTGCATCGTGCCCTCGTTCAGGGTCGCGGTCGCGAAGCCCGTGGGCTCTGCGATGGTCGAGACCTCTTCGAGCGAGATCGTGAGGACCTCGTACCCCGGGACGTTCTCGAAGTCCGCCCCCGCGAACATCGCGTCGTCGAGGATGCCGCCCATGCCGGCCGCGAGGAACCCGGGGTGGTTGGTCACCACGCCGCCCTCGGTGGTGCCCGTGTTCGGGGCCGCCTGACCGAAGAACGCCGTGTTGGTCGTCGACTCGTCGTTGACCTCGGTGCCCGCGTCGAGCACGTCCGCGCCCGCGTCCGTCAGGCCCGGCGCCTGGAACGCGCCGCCGGCGTCGAAGACCTCGAGCGCCATCGGGTTGCCGTTCGCGACGAAGGCGTCGTTGCTCGGGATGACCATCGACGCGTAGGACACGTAGCGAGCGGACGCGTCCGTCCCGCTCAGGCGGAAGACCCCGCTGACGGTCTCCCCGGGCGCGATCGGACCCTCCATCGGCCCCAGCACGCCCGTGAGGAGGCCCTCGACCGTGCCCGCCCCGCTGGCCTGGAACTCGGCCCCGAGCGCGGCGGCGTCGCCGTCCTCGGCGAGGCTCTCGAGCCCCGCGGTGGCGGCCACGCCCTGGTCGTAGATGTCGAAGCTACCGTCGTGGAAGCCGATCCACACGGGCGTGAGGAACGTGCCGGTGTCGGGCGCCTCGTTGCGCACCGTCACCCGGACGGCGCTTCCCAGGGTCGCGCTGTTCGTCGTCTGCACGCGATCCAGCGAGGAGGTGAAGGCGGTCGCCGTGTTGACGACGCCCGGCGTGCCGCCGGAGTCGTCGTCGTCGCTGGAGCAGCCGGCGACGAGCACCGCGCCCGCGGCGAGAAGGACTTGGTGGGCGCGAGGCAGGCGGGGGAGAGGAGTGGAGCTGTGCATGTCGTGGCCGGCCGCGGTCGTGCGGGCGGTGCGCGATGTGTGCGCGGGGCGGAGCGCCGTGCGGCGGTCCATGCACGAGGGCGGACCCGCGCGGGAACGACGAACGGGGACCCCGCGCGCCGCGATCGCGGCGGGCGGGGCCCCGGGACGACGCGGTGAACGTCGCGCTCGGTCCCAAGTGACCGGGAAACGCCGGCGATTCACCGCCGCGCGCGAAGCGTCGCTCAGCCGTCGCCGTCGAGCAGGTCGCCGAGCCCGCCGAGGATCGAGCCCTCGCCGCGGCCGGACGGACCGCGCGCGGCGATGATCCGGTCCGCCATGCGCGAGAACGGCAGCGACTGTAGATAGACCGTTCCGTGCCCCCTCAGAGTCGCGAGGAAGAGCCCCTCGCCGCCGAAGAACATGCTCTTCAGTCCGCCCGCGCGCTGGATGTCGTAATCGACGCCTTCGGTGAACGCGACGAGGCAGCCGGTGTCGAGGCGCAGGGTCTCGCCCTTGAGCTCCTTGCGGATGACGTGCCCGCCGGCGTGGATGAACGCCATCCCGTCGCCTTCGAGCTTCTGCAGGATGAAGCCCTCGCCGCCGAAGAAGCCGGCGCCGATCTTGCGCTGGAAGGCGATCGAGACCTTCGTTCCGTAGGCCGCGCACAGGAACGCGTCCTTCTGGCAGAAGAGGCGACCGCCCACGGCGGTCATGTCGACCGGGATGATCTTACCCGGGTACGGCGCGGCGAAGGCGACGCGGCGCTTCTCGCCCGGGCCGCGGTGCGTGAAGTGCGTCATGAAGATCGACTCGCCTGTGAGCGCGCGCTTGCCGACGCTCATCAGCTTGCCCATGAGACCGCCGCCGCCCTGGGAGCCGTCGCCCATGCGCGCTTCGAACTCGACGTCCTCCTCCATGTAGTTCATGGCGCCGGCCTCGGCGATCACGGTCTCGCCCGGGTCGAGCTCGACCTCCACGATCTGCATGTCGCCGCCGAAGAGCTCGTAGTCGACCTCGTCGCACTTCTGCCCGGGGCGGGCGCCGGGCGTCATGCTGCCGGGGAGCGCGGGGGGAGCGCCCGCGCCGCTGGCGGCGTCGGTGAAGAGCTCGGGGATCGAGTCCTGCGCCGGCGCCCAGTCCGACATGCCCTTGGTCCAGACGAGCGTGTCGGGCCCGACCTCGCCGGAGTTCACGAGCGACGGGAGCTCCTCTTCGAGTACGCGTTTGGGGCGGTCCTGGTGGTCCGCGTAGTGCCAGGTCTTCATGGGGGAGAGCGTAGCAGGCGGGCCGCGGCCGGCCGCGCTGCGCTCACCACCGAGGGCTGTCGCCGCCCGTCGTGTCGGGCGGCCGCTGCACGAACTCGACGCGTCCGAGATCGCGCCGCGCGCCCGGCCCGACATCGACGTCGACCGTCTCCAGCGAGCCCGCGAACTCGACCGAGTAGGGCGCCGCGTACATCCCGACGATGCGGAAGTACCCCGTCTCGTCCGTCTCGCCCGTGCGCCGCAGGTTTGCGTTCCGCTTCCCGCGCGCGATCACCGTCACGTCGGGCACGGGCGCACCGTCCGCGTCCACGAGCACGCCCTCGATCACCCCGGACGAGCGGAGCACGGGGTCGAGCAAGCGCTCCTCGCCGGGCACGAGCCTGAGCTCGGTCCGGAACGAAAGATCCTGACCCTGGCTCCCGCCCGTGCGCGCGTACACGACGACGTCGCCCGGCCGGAGGTCCTCGAACGCGTAGCGTCCGTCCTCGTCGGCGGCCTCGACGTCGGTGGACGCGGCCTCGAGCGAGCGCACGAAGAGGTTGATCTCCTGCTCCCCCTGGCGCGCGGGCGCGGTCGCGCGGCCCACGATGCGCGCGGGCAGCGTCAGCTCGAGCGACACGCTCGTCCGCGGCTCGTCCTCGGTGAGCTCGCCGTCGGTCGACTCGGACAGGTAGCGGCGCTCCCGCGGCAGCTCGGAGCGCGGTCCTTCGGGCGCCGTCGCCTCGAACGAGGCGGGGCCGGGCAGCCACACGCGGAAGCGCCCCGCGCCGTCGGTCGTCGCCGAGAGCTGCACGTTTGTCGCACCGGCCATGTTCGTCGAGATCCAGCGGTTCGAGAGCGTGATGTCGTCCTCGCCCGAGAGGAGCGTGTACGAGCGTGTCGCGGCGGAGAGCTGGAGCTCGAGGTCTTCCAGCAGGATCGGCGACGCTTCGTTGACGACGAGCGCGTCGATTCCGGCTCCGACCCTTTCGGCACCATCTACTGCGGCGGCCGTCGAGATTGCGTACGAGAGCCGAAGGGCCGGCGCGTCGGCCGTCGTCTCGCTCTCCTCGCTCTCGCTCTCCTCGAACACGGGCGCCAGGCCGCTGCTCGCGAAGCGGATGGTCTCGGCGTCCTCGATGGACGCGAGCTCGGTCTCCAGAAGCGCCGCGATCGCGTCGAGCCGGGCGACGCGGGCCGAGACCTCTGCTGGGTCGAGTTCCTCGACGGGCTCCGGCACGCCCGACGCGAAGGCCCCGGTGACGCCCGCGGTCGCAGTGACCGACACGGGCAGGTTCGCGATCGGGAGTCCGTCCTGGTCGAGTACGAGGCCCTCGACGACGTACTCCTCGAGCAGGACCGTGAGTGGCGAGCGCTCCTCCCCGGCGACCAGCGCCTCGTAGCGCAGACGTCCCCACGCGCTGCGTTCGCCGCGGTGCGCGCGTACGACGAGGTGACCGTCGCCGGGGGCGAGGCCCGAGAGAACGAAGGAGCGGGCGGCGAGGTCGACGACCGCGTCTCCGCTGGGGAGCTCGTCGCCGTCCCGCCAGGCGAAGACGTCGACGGACTCAGGGACGCCGAACGCGGTCGGCGCGACGAAGGTCCCCGCCAGCGTCGCCGGCGGGACCGAGTCGTCGTCGCCCTCCAGGGCGTCGTCGCCCTCGACCGGCGCGCGTCGGTTCTCCTCCGCATCGGCCTCGACGGCGGCGAGCGGCCTCGAGTCTTCCGGAGCGTCCTCGGGCCTTGTTCCCTCCGCCCGCGACGGGGTGGCCGCTTCCGCAGAGTCGGGCGCGTAGCCGCTGCGCGCCGCGAGCAGGATGGCCACGGCAGCGCCGACGGTGAGGAGGAGCACGAGCGGTCGATTCATGGCGAACGGTCGGTGCGGGCTTTTGGGCCGAGGCCGCGAGGGCGTCGTCCCGGGAGAGAGCTGGGTCCGCGGGCGGACCCGGAGGGTGGCCGCCGCGCGACGCGGCGCCCGACCGACGCTAGCACTTCGCGTGGGATCGGCGACGGACCGTCTCCGTGCGCGACACTTCCGTTACGGGCGAGGGGCCTCATCCGCGGACGGACCCGCGGCGCCCGGCGCACCACGGGCGCCGGGCGTGAGGAGTGCGACGAGCGCCAGGAGGCCCGCGAGCGGGAGGATCCCCGAGCCGATGTGGTCCGCCGGGCTCGGGAACAGCCACGCGGCGGGGAGCGACGACAGCGCAGCCGCGAGCACGACCAGCACGCGTCGGACGAGGCCGGCGCCCACGGGCCACGCGGCCCAGGCCGCCAGCGGGATCCACGCGAGCGCGTGGGGCCACGACGGGAGCACGAGCAGGGTCGGGAACGCGAGCAGCGGCGCGACGAGGGCGCTCCGCTTCGCCCCCGGGGTGCGGATCGCGCGTCGACCGAGGACCGCGACGCCGGCGAGAACGGCGCCGCCGAGCAGGACGGCGACGCGGCGCGGGAGCGCTCCTTCGGCGAGCCGCTGCAGCGAGGACGCGAGGTCCTGCGAGCCGGGCGCGCCCGCCGCGCCTGCGATGTGTTCGCGCAGCCGCGCGAGGTGCCCGAAGCTCTCGCGCGCGAACGCGAGCGCTCCGTCGACGCCGAGCGCGAGTGCGGGGAACAGCGCGCCGACGATGAACAGCGCGGCGCAGGCCCAGGCCGTGGCGCGGCGCTTCTTGATCGCCACGAGCCCGAGGAGTGCGAGCAGCGGCGTGGGCTTGATCGCGCACGCGGCCCCGAGCAGCACGCCGCCCGCCGCGTGCCGCTCGCGCAGCGCGAGGGCCCAGCCGAGGGCCGCGGCTCCGAGGACGGGCAGGCTCGCGTTGCCCCACGCCGCGCCGTGCACGACCGGGAAGGAGAGTCCGACGCTCGCACCCAGGAGGACGGGGCCGAGGGCGCGCGTGCGTGCGGGGCGCACGAGGAGCGCGGCGCCGCACAGCGCCGCCGTGCCGAACACCCCCGCGAGCGCCGCCGCCCACGACGCGCCCGCGGATCCGAGTGGCACCAGCAGCGACAGGAGGACCGCGAGCGCGGGCGGGTAGAGGTACTGCGCGTCCGGAGCGGGGCGCCCCTCGGCCACCGCCTCGGCGCTCCGCCAGTACGGTCCGAGGAAGTCCTCGAAGAGCCCGTCGGTGAAGTCGATCGAGCGCATCGCGGCCTCGACCGAGTCGAAGCGCGCGAGGAAGAGCGCGATCGGAAGGGCGAGTGCGACGGCCGTCGCGGTCGCGACGGAAGCGGCGGTGCTCCGGCTCCGCGCTGCGCTCATGCGTCCGTCCTCTCGAAGATCCATGTGCGGAACCATCCCGGCCCGACGCCGAAAATGCGCGCATCGTACGTGCGGAGGCTCCGCACCCGCGGGTCGGCGCGGAGACCCGCGCCATGGTCGTAGATCGGATGCCGCGCGTTCCGGGTCAGGAGCGCGCAGCCGGTCAGCGGGATCCAGTGGTAGGCGCTCTGGAGCGGCCGGCCGAGTCCGGGGCGGAGCGGCGCGAAGTCGGCGATGGCGAGGGCGCCTCCCGGGCGGACGCGCTGGAGGAGGTCGTCGCGGACGGCGGACATGTGCTCCGGCGTGAACACGTTGAGGAAGTGCTCGGCCAGGACCAGATCGAACGAGGGCTCCGGGGGGAGCGCGGCCAGGTCGTCCTCGACCAGCTCCACGTCCACGCGCTCGCGGGCGAAGCGCGCGCGGGCGCGCCGGGCCATGGCGGGTGAGCGCTCGACGGCGACGACCTGGGCGCCGGCGCGGGCGGCGAGCGCGGCGCTGCGTCCGGTGCCCGGCCCGGGCACGAGCACGCGTCTGCCCGCGAGCGGGCCGCGGAGCGCCTCCCGTCGCGTCCGCCAGATCGCGCCGCCGCTCCAGAGGAGCGTGCACGCGTCGTAGATCGGGGCGGCGAGGGCGTAGCGGTCCATGGGAGGGCGGCCCGCCGGTCGCGTGCGACCGGGGCATACCCGAATCTGGCGACGTTCCGGCCGGAATGCCAGTTGAGGATCGGCGCCGCCCGGCAGTCGCCACGTAGCACGGGTCGCGCGGTCGCCCGGATCCCTCGCGAGGGACCGTCGCGGCCTCCGAGCCGCTCCAACGCACGCACCACGCGTGCCGCCCACGACGATTTCGATCGAGAACATGAACCCGAGTTCCATACGTTCCCTCGGCGCGCTGGTCGCGCTGGCCTCGCTCGCCGCCGCCCAGGAGCCCACTGTCGCAGACGGTCCCTCCTCCGGAATCCTCGACCGCACCCAGGCGCTGCTGGCTGGGGCAGCGCGGTCCGCCGAGGAGGCCGCGAGGCCGTCGGTGGGCCGGGCCGGCGACGTCACGCCCGACGGAGCGGTCTTCGCTCCGCGGGCGCCGCGCACCTTCCGGAACGAGGCGCCGCGCACGGCGCCGGTGTCCGACGAGGACCTCGCGTCGCGCGTGGCGCCGGCGTTCGACCTGGCGCCAGATCGCTCGCGGCTGCACTTCGACCTGCAGGACGGCGTGCACTGGGTGCGCGGGCGCTCGTTCAAGGCCCGCGCGGCCGCCGACGGCTTCACGTATGTCCCGTTCCTCGGCTCGGACGCGTCGAAGAACTGGCCGGTCCGGTTCCGCCTCGCGTCGGCGACGATCGGCGGCGCCGGGCTCGCGCTCGACGCTGGGGCGAAGGTTCGTCTCTCGGGCTCCGAGTTCCTGCTCGACCGCGGCCCGATCGACGTCGAGTACGAGGTCGGCCTCGACGGCGTGGAGCAGCTCTTCCACATCGAGCGAGAGGGTCTCTCCGGCGAGATCGTGGTCACCGTGGACGTCGAGACGGAGCTGAGCGGCGCTCCGCTGGGCGGCGGACTGCGCTTCGACGGGCCTGAGGGCGGCGTCGACTATGGCGCGGCCGTCGCGTTCGACGGGGCGGGTGCCACCGTCGAGGTCCCCGTGCAGTACGAGGCGGGGACGCTGCAGCTGACCGTACCGGCGTCCTTCGTCGACGCGGCGGCCGGCGACATCACGATCGACCCGCTGCTCACGAGCTTCACCGTGGACACGGTGGACGGCTTCCAGTCGGACATCGACACCGGCTACACGAGCAACAGAGACGCGTTCCTCTTCGTCTACGAGGACCGCTTCTCCGGCTCGGACCGCGACGTCTACCTGACGGTCATCGACACGGGCGGCACGTTCGTCGACGGACGCTACGTCGAGGTCGGTGACGCGGACTGGGTCGACCCCGAGGTCGCGCAGCTCTCCGGGGACGACGTCGCGCTCGTCGTCGCGACCCAGACCGACTTCATCGTCGACGACCCGATCCAGGGTCGGCTGTACGACACCGCGGTGAACGACTTCGTCGGGCCAGGCTTCGAGATCGCCGGAACCGGCGGCAGCTCGTCGCTCACCTGGACGAACGCGAACGCCGACGTCGGAGGCAGCCGCTCCACTGCGTCGGGCGAGCGCTTCTACGTCTGCTGGGAGCGGACGCTGAGCACCGGCGGCACGTTCGCGCGGTACGTCACCGTCAGCGCGCAGGGGGGCCTCGGCCCGATCCGCGCCATGGGCCCGACCGCGCCCGCGTCGGATGTGAGCGACGTGCGCGTCTCCGAGTCAGCGGGCGACGTTTCGAACGTGAACGTCTGGTGCGTCTGCTTCAAGAACGCGCCGGCGGGGTCGCAGCAGGAGATCTGGGCGGGTCAGTACAACCCGGACGGCACGGTCGCGAGCGACGTCGCCGTCGTTCAGACCGGTGCCACGCTCTCCGCAGCCGACCTCGACGTCTCGGACGGCCTTGTCGTCGACGGGCTGGAGCCCGCCTACGTGATCGTCTACACGCAGTTCATCGGCGGGATCGAGGTCGTCGGTCTCGTTTGCCGCGACAGCACGCTCGTCGGAGTGTCGAACGTCAATCGGCGGGAACACGCCGTCTCGTCGGTCCGTGACCAGCCGCGCATCGCGACGACGATCGACCGCTTCGTGGTCGGCTACCTCGAGGACTTCGGCATCGTGGGCGTCACCTACGTGACGTCGCTCGACCTGGTCGAGGGGACCCAGCTGGCGGTGGCCGAGCGCCGGCTGGAGCTCCCCCAGATCAACCGCAACAACATCCAGAGCCTCGGGATCGCCTCGCGCGCGTCCGCGGGGGTCTTCAGTCGCTGGGTCGGCCTCGGGTACGAGTTCCTCGACAGCAGCGGCGTCGACCAGGACGTGACCGCCGCGATCGTGTCGGCGGAGACGTTCCCGTCCCCCGCGTTCCAGTACTGCGAGGGCACGGTCAACTCAACGGGGGACCGCGGCTTCATCCGCCTCCAGGGCACGCGCTCCGCGACGTCGATCAAGACGGCGTTCGGCGAGGCGCTGCCTCCAGGCCAGTTCTGCCTGCTGCTCGCGGGACCTGCGTTCGACAACGTACCGGTCATCGGCGGGGGCGAGGGGACGCTCTGCATCGGCGGCTCGCTCGGCCGCTACAACGACCAGATCAACGCGGTCGACGCGAGCGGCGTCGTGTCGTTCACGATCGATCCCGCGGTCATTCCGGCGGGCGGATCGGTCTTCACCGCGACCCCCGGGGACTTCTACCAGTTCCAGATCTGGCACAGGGACGTGGCGGGCGCAGGGCCGACCTCGAACCTCACGAACGCCGTGACGATCCTGTTCGACTGAGAGCCCGAAGCGCGGACCGTTCCGCCCGGCGACCCGACGGCCCCGGCCTCCGGCCGGCTTCGGCGCGTCTGGTCCTGCAGCCGCTGCGACTCTTCTGAGGCGCAGCGGCTGCGCGCGTCCGTGGGAGCGACGCCGACCGCTTCCTAGACGCCCCGGAATCCGCGGGACGCTCGCGTTGATCCGCCGGACGCGACGAACTGCGGATTCACCGGGATTCGTCTGTTGAGGGCCCGGTCCGACCGGCAGTCGATCCCGTGCGGGGAGAGCCCCGCAGACCCCTGTCCCCAATGGGGAGCCACGAGCGCTCCTCCTGAACCGGCGCTCTCGCGCCCCCCCCCCGTGCGAGCTCCCGAGGAGCCTCACTGCGACTGCCTCGACCCGACATGAAGAACCACAGCCACCTGCCGCTCGTCGCCGCTCTCGCAGCGACCGCGTCCCTCGCCAGCGCCCAGCGCGCAACCCTGCCCGAATCCACCGCGCCCGCACGCACCCCGGAGGCGGTCGACAACTCGGTCGTGCTCCCCCCGAGCACCTGGACCGGCGGTGCGCCCGACGGGGCGAGCCTGGGTCCGGTGCGCCCGGCGACGCCGCTGCCCGCCGAGCGGGTCGACGCGCCCCTGGCGGCTGAGTCCGGCGCCGCCCCCGCGAACCTGCGACCGACCTCGCGTCACGACCGGATCCTGCACGACGTCGACGGAAGCACCTACTGGTCGCGCGCCCGCGGGTACAAGGTCAGCGCCGACGCGGACGGATTTCAGTTCTTCCCGTTCCTCGGTTCCAAGGCTTCGCGGAACTGGCCGGTCGGATTCACGCTGACGGACGCGACCGTGGGGGGCAGCGAGCTCCCGCTCCGACCGTCCGCGGACGTGTCGCTCCAGGGTGACACGTACGTCCTGGACCGCGGTTCCGTCGAGGTGGCGTACGAGCTCGGGCTCGACGCAGCCGAGCAGCTCTTCTACGTGGAGAGCGAGGGGTTCAGCGGTGAGCTGGTCCTGACCCTGGAGCTCGACACCGACCTCTCCGCCGCCCCCGCGGGCGGCGGCTTCCGCTTCTCGGGCGTCGACGGTGGCGTGGACTACGGCGCCGCGGTCGCGTTCGACGAGCGAGGCACGCGCGTCGACGTCGAGTCGCGTCTCGATGGCAGCACGCTGCAGCTCATCGTTCCCGCTTCGTTCGTCGACGTCGCGGTGGGCGACATCACCGTCGATCCGCTCGTCTCCTCCTGGAGCACCGCCGATCCGACGCTGGACCAGTCGGACGTCGACGTTGCCTACGACAACGAGAACGACGCCTTCGCGATCGTCTACGAGGAGCCCTTCTCCCTGACTGACTTCGACGTCTACATCGATCTGATCGGTACGTTCTCCGGCGACGCCATCGTTCGCGACACGATCGACTTCTCGAGCCGTGACGCCGTGGATCCGGAGATCGCTGGACTCCCGGGTGACAACCTCCTGCTCTGCGTCTTCACGGACCGCGTCGACGGCGGGGACAACCCGATCCGGGGGCGGCTCTTCGACACCGTTGCCCTCGGCAACGTCGCCGGGGCGTTCGAGATCGCGAACACCAACGTTGGAGGCACGACGACCTGGACCAACGCGCGTCCCGACGTCGGCGGGATCCGTACGAGCGGCTCCGGCGGGCAGTTCCTCGTCGTGTGGGAGCGGGCTTTCTCCACCGGGGGTACCGCCGCGCGCCGCGCGACCGTGGACGCGGCGGGAACGGTCGGCATCGCCCTCGGGCTGAAGGCGTTCAACGCGAACGAGCGCCACGAATGGGTCCGGGTTTCGGAGTCGAACGGCGCGACCAACGCGTGGAACATCGCCTTCGTGAACAACGACCTGACGACGAGCGACGAGACGATCTGGGCCGGCCAGCTCAACACCGACGGGAGCACGCTCAACGCGGCCGAGGAGGTGTACGACGGCGGAGTGCTCGAGGCGATCGAGGAGCTCGACGTCTCCGACGCGATCGCGATCGACGGGCTCACGCCGACCTACCTCGTCGTGTACGACGACTTCAACAGCGTCGACCGAGACGTCAACGCCTTGATCTGCCGCGGCGCCGATCTGGTGAACACCGTCGACGTGAACCTGTACGAGCACGCTCCGCCGGGCGACGAGGACGCCCCGCGACTCGCGACGACCGCCGACGAGTTCATCGTCGCCTACACGCGGATCGATCCGGGCAACTCGACGACGGTCGTCACGACGATGGACCTGGTCGAGGGGAACCAGCTCGCGATCTCCGAGCGCCGCTTCCAGCATGCGCCCTCGTCGTTCGCCCAGGGCGGGACCCCGGCGGTGGCCTCTCGCTACGCCGGCGGTTTCACCTCGAGCCGCTTCGTCGGCGTCGCATGGGACACCTTCGACGGGGCGACCGGTGAGAACCGCGCCCAGGGCGTGACCCACGCGGCGGACAACGAGCCCTCGCCCGCGTTCCAGTTCTGCGACGGGACCGTCAACTCGACGGGCGACCGCGGCTTCATGCGCCTCGAAGGCACCCGTTCCGCCAGCACGAGCAAGACCGTCGTCGGCGAGGCCATTCCGCCCAACCAGTTCTGCCTGCTCGTCGCGGGTTCGGGGATGGGCAACATGCCCGCACTCGGCGGCGGTGAAGGGACGCTCTGCCTCGGGGGGACGCTCGGTCGTTACAACGACCAGCTCGCCGCTGCGAACGCCCAGGGAGTCGTCAACTTCACGATCGACCCGGCGAACATTCCCGCGGGCGGCGCGTTCGTCACGGCGGTCCCCGGGACGATCTATCAGTGGCAGATCTGGCACCGCGACGTCGCGGGTGCGGGCCCGACGTCGAACCTGACGAACGCCGTGACAATCTTCTTCGACTGAGCGGAGTCGGTGCGACAGCGGACGTCTTCGACCGTCGGCTGGAGAGAGACGAGGCCGTCGCGACCCGAGGGGGCGCGGCGGCCTCGCCCTATTCCGGCACCCGGGGACGGCCGCTGCGGCGCGCTCGCGGAGTGCGCCGATTGTGCGTTGACGTTCGGGCGCCCGGGCAGTCGAGCGGATGACGGGCCAAGACCCGTCTCCCTGTACCGACGCGGAGCACGAGTGCTCCGAGCGGCCCTGCGCCCACCCCGCGCCAACCCCGAGCGCCCGACGGCTGGCCTCGCACCGACATGAAGAACCAAAGCAACCTGTCCTTCCTGGTCGCCCTCGCCGCGACCGCATCCCTCGCCAGCGCCCAGGACGCGCCCGTCGAAGCCGAAGGAGCGGCAGCCGCGCCCGAGCGCGCGCGACCGCTCTCGCCCCGCGCGGACCGTCCCTTCGCTCCGGCGTTCCGGACGGCCTCCGGCAGCCCCGGCGACGTCATGCCCGACGGCGCTGTCTTCGGTCCGGTGGCCCCGCGTTCGTTCCGGAACGAGGTTCCGCGCACTGCGGCCGTGTCCGACGCCGAACTCGGCGCGATGGGCGCTCCGGCGTTCGACATCGGGCCGGACCGCACCCGGCTGCACTTCGACGAGCAGAACGGGATCCACTGGGTCCGCGGTCGCTCCTTCAAGGCGAGCGCGACGCCCGCCGGCTTCACGTACGTGCCGTTCCTCGGTTCGGACGCTTCGCAGAACTGGCCCGTCGGCTTCCGCCTCGCCTCGACGACGATCGGCGGCGCCGAGCTCCGTCTCGACGCGCAGGCGAAGGTCGACCTCCGGGGCTCGGAGTTCACGCTGGACCGCGGGCCGGTCGACGTCGAGTACGAGGTCGCCCTGGACGGCGTCGAGCAGCTCTTCCACATCGAGCGCAAGGGCCTCTCCGGCGAGATCGTCGTGACGCTCGACGTCGAAACGGAGCTCTTCGGCGCCCCCTTCGGCGGCGGCCTGCGCTTCGACGGCCCCGAGGGCGGCGTCGACTACGGCGCCGCGATCGCGTTCGACGCATCGGGCGCGACGGTCGAGGTCCCGGTCCAGTACGAAGCCGGCACGCTGCGCCTGACCGTCCCGGCGGGCTTCGTCGACGCGGCGGCCGGTGACATCACGATCGACCCGCTCCTCACGAGCTTCGCCGTCGACACGGTGAGCGGTGACCAGACCGAGGTCGACGTCGCGTACACCCTGAACAACGACGCCTTCATCTACGTCTACCAGGACCGCTTCTCGGGGACCGACGTCGACGTCTACATGACGCTGATCGACTCGACCGGAGACTTCGTCGACGGGAACTACGTCGAGTCCGGCCTGGCGGACTGGGTCAACCCCAGGGTCGCGCAACTGAGCGGCGACGACGTCGCCCTGATCGTCGCGACCGAGCTCGTGGAGGGTGGCGACGACCCGATCCAGGGTCGCCTCTACGACACCGACCTGAACAGCTTCGCCGGCGCTGCTTTTGTGATCGCGGACACGGGCGGCTTCGGATCGATCACCTGGACGAACGCGCAGCCGGACGTGGGCGGGAGCCGCTCGAGCGCTTCGGGTGAGGAGTTCTTCGTCTGCTGGGAGCGGACGCTGAGCACCGGTGGCCGCTTCGCGCGTTTCACGACCGTCGATGCGGCGGGCAACGTGGCCTTTGTGCGCGGCATGGGTCCGACGAGCACCGATTCTCGCGTGAGCGAGGTCCACGTCTCGGACTCCGCGGGCCTCACGTCCAGCGTCAATGCCTGGAACGTCTGCTTCCGCAACGTCCCGGCCGTGTCGGGATCGAACCGGGAGGTCTGGGCCGGCCAGTACGACCCGGACGGGAACGTCGTCGCTGCCCCCCAGGTCGTCCTGGGGGCCCCGTCGCCCTTCTTCCCCTCACAGCTCGACATCTCGGACGGGCTCCCCGTGAACGGCACCACCCCGAGGTACGCGATCGTGTACGACGATATCGGATCCGGTGGCGACGACGTGAGCGCGTTCGTCTGCACCGAGAGCACGGGGCTGAGCCTCGTTGATCTCAACGCGCTGGAGCACGCGGTCGCGTCGCGCAACCAGGACCTCCCGAGGGTCGTGGCCACCGTGGACCGGTTCGTCGTCGGCTACGTCGAGAACTTCGGCGGCACGACCACGACCTATGCGACCACGGTGGACGTGATCGAGAACTCGCTGCTCGCGGTGGCCGAGCGGCGGGTCGCCCTGCCGGAGACCAACGACGCCGTCCGTCAGAGCCTTGCACTCGCGGCCCGTGCCTCTGCCGGGTCCTTCAGCCGCTGGGTCGGCTTCGGCTACGAGGTTCTCGACCCGGCGGGTACGAACCAGAACATCACCGGTGCTGTCGTGGCAGCGGACAACCCGTCGTCGCCCGCCCTGCAGTACTGCGACGGAACGGTGAACTCGACGGGTGACCGGGGTTTCATGCGCCTCGAGGGCACCCGTGACGTCGGTTCGAACAAGGTCGCCGTCGGCGAGGCCATCCCGCCGGGCCAGTTCTGCCTGCTCCTATCGGGCGCGGGGACCGGTGCGGTTCCGATGCTCGGTGGCGGCCAGGGCACGCTCTGCCTCGGCGGCACGCTCGGGCGTTACAACGACCAGCTCGCCGCGGCGGACTCCCAGGGCGTCGTGACCTTCACGATCAACCCCGCCAACATCCCGACCGCGTCGTCGTTCGTCACGGCGCTCCCCGGCGACTTCTACCAGTGGCAGATCTGGCACCGCGACGTCGCGGGCGCGGGCCCGACCTCGAACCTGACGAACGCCGTGTCGATCCTGTTCAACTGAACGATCGCCGTACCGGGCGATGACCCGCCGAGGGTCGAAGGAGGCCGCCACGCTCCCGTTCGGGGCGCGGCGGCCTCGTTCTTTGCTCGTCGCTGGACCGGGCCTCGTACGGGTCGCGCTTCTGCGGCCAGGGCTCGATCGTTGTGGGGCTGAGGGACCAGCAACCCGGCCGGTCGCAGCCCGAAGGAAAACCGTCTGGTTCGACTGTTGAACGTCCGCCGGGACCCGCAGTCACAGCAGGAGCAGGCCATGCTCTGCGCAGTACGGCCACGAGGCCTGCGCGCCACGCACTTTGCAGCCCGCACCCGAAGGTCCCGGCCGACCTTTCACCGACATGAAGAAGCTCCGTCTTACGACCTTCGTCGTCGCGCTGACCGCGGCGACCCCGCTCTCCGCGGCCCCGTCCATCGCAGCTGAGCCCGACGGCGTGGGCCAGGAGCGGGCGCGGTCCGGGACGGACGGCGGGGACGGATCCCTTCGTGGGGCCCGCGCTCCGGTGGGGCAGCCCGGGGAGTTCGCTCCGGACGGCGCCGTCTTCGCTCCTCTGGCGCCGCGCACGGAACGGCCCGGGGGCACGCCCGCGGCAGCGTCCGTCGACGTCGACGCCCCGCTCAGCGGGCCCGCGGACTTCGAGCTCGGACCGGACCGCTCCCGGCCCCACTTCGACGAACAGCACGGCGTGCACTGGGTCCGAGGCCGTTCGTTCAAGGCCAGCGCAGCGCCGACGGGATTCACGTTCATCCCGTTCCTCGGCTCGGACGCCTCGCGGAACTGGCCCGTTCGGTTTCGCCTCTCTTCGGCGTCGATCGGCGGCGCCGCTCTGGCGCTCGAGGACCGGGCGACGGTCGAGCTGCGCGACGCAGCGTTCACGCTGGATCGCGGTCCGGTCGACGTCGAGTATCAGGTCGCCCTGGACGGCGTCGAGCAGCTCTTCCACGTCGAGCGGAAGGGGGTCTCGGGTGAGATCGTCGTGACGCTCGACGTCGAGACCGAGCTCTTGGGCGCGCCCTTCGGTGGCGGCCTCCGTTTCGACGGCCCCGAGGGGGGCGTCGAATACGGCGCGGCGATCGCGTTCGACGCGTCCGGCGCGCGGGTCGAGGTCCCGGTCGCCTACGAGTCGAACACGCTCCGTCTGACCGTGCCGGCCGCGTTCGTGGAGACCGCCACGGGCGACATCACGATCGATCCGCTGCTCACGTCCTTCGCCGTGGACACGGTCAGCGGCGCGCAGGTCGACGTCGATACGACGTACACGTCCAACAACGACGCGTTCGTCTTCGTGTACGAGGACACGTTCTCGAGCGCCGACACCGACGTATACATGACGCTCGTCGACTCGAGCGGCGTCAACGTCGACGGCCGCTACGTGGAGATCGGTACGGCGCGATGGGTCGACCCCCAGGTCGCGCAGCTCCGCGGCGACAACGTCGCGCTCGTCGTGGCGACCGAGGAAGTCTCGGGGGGCGACGACCCGATCCAGGGGCGCCTCTACGACACCGCGGGCAACGACTTCGTCGGGCCGAGCTTCGTCGTCGCCGATACGGGGGGCGGAGCGCTCACCTGGACGAACGCCGTCCCGGACGTTGGCGGCAGCCGCTCGAGCAATGCCGGGGAGCGCTTCTTCGTCTGCTGGGAGCGCCGCCTGAGCTCCGGCGGCCAGTTCGCGCGCTACACCACGGTCGACGCGGCCGGAAACGTGGGCTTCGTGCGCGCCATGGGGCCGACCGATCCCGGCGCGACGGTGGACGACGTGCGCGTCTCGGAGTCCGCCGGAGGCGCGGCGGTGAACGTTTGGAACGTCTGCTTCCGACACGTCCCGTCCGGCGGCACGCCCGAGCTCTGGGCGGGTCAGTACAACACCAACGGCTCGGTCGCGAGCTTCGTCGCGGTCGTGCGGGACGGGCCCCTGTTCAACCCGACCGAGCTCGACATCTCAGACGGACTGGTCGTGGACGGCCTCGAGCCGGCCTACGTGATCGTGTGTGACAACTTCGTCCCGGACCCGACCGAGCTCCTCGCGTTCGTCTGCCGCGGCAGCGCCGCCGTCGGGGTGACGGACGTCTCGTTCCGCGAGCACGCGGACCGGACGAATTTCCGTGACACGCCGCGCGTCGCGACCACGAGCGAGCGCTTCGTCGTCGGGTACATCGAGTTCGAAGCCGGCATCTACACGACCTACGCGACCACGCTCGACCTGATCGAGGGAACGGAGCTTTCGGTCGCGGAGCGGAGGCTCGCGCTCCCGCAGACCAGTACCGCGAGCACGTTCGGTCTCTCGATCGTGTCCCGCGCTTCGGCCGGGGTCTTCAGCCGGTGGGTCGGGTTCGCCTACGACTACCGCGACGACATCAACGGTGACTTCGACCAGACAGCGGCCGTCGTCGAGGCGCTCGGCCCGCTCTCCCCCGCGTACCAGTACTGCAGCGGCACCGAGAACTCGACCGGGGACCGCGGGTTCATGCGCCTCGAGGGGTCGCGCTCCGCCAGCACGCCCAAGGTCGCGGTGGGGGAGGCCCTTCCGCCGAATCAGTTCTGCCTGCTCGTCGCGGGGTCGGGTTTCGATCTGGTGCCTGCGCTGGGCGGCGGCGAGGGCACGCTCTGCCTCGGCGGAGCGCTCGGACGCTACAACGATCAGATCGCGGCGGCGAACGGCCAGGGGGTCGTGACGTTCACGATCGATCCCTCGAGCATCCCAGCGGGTGGCTCGCTCTTCTCGGCGCTCCCCGGCGACTTCTACCAGTTCCAGATCTGGCACCGCGACGTCGACTTCGCGGGCCCGACCTCGAACCTGACGAACGCCGTGACGATCCTGTTCGACTGACGTGGATGGACGTGCTCACCCCCAGCGGGTGACGCTTCGGATGGACGGGTTCGTTCGTTGAGGGGGCGCGCTCGCTCGCGCCTCCGGGTCCATGCCCGTGGGGGCCCGCGGGCGAGCTCCGGAGATCTCGAGAGATCTCGTTGAGGGTTGGGCAGGGCGCGCGGGTCGGAGCGTGCAGGGAACGGTCCCTGCGCCCTTCCTCCAACCCGAACGCCGCCCCGAAAACGTCCCTGCCCGCACGCGGGAGCGCTCCGACGAGCGCGGGGACGGGAGTGGGGCCGCCCGCCGATGCACAGAGCCCACGCCCTGCTCCTCGTTCCCTTCATCGCCCCCCTCGCCTCGGCGCAGTCGCGCGTCGCCCTCGAGGGCGAGACCGCGCCCCCGCGGCCGACGGTTCCGCATGCGCCGAGCGCCGCGGATCCCATCGTCCACCCCGACGGTGCGGTGACTCCGTTGGTCGAGCCGCCCACCTACCTGCCGGACCCGAGCGAGGGCTCCTCCGGCGCTGCGGACGACGTCGAGCCGGCGCCGATCTCGGCGGGTCGGGCCCTCGCGCCCGATCGCGATCGCCTCTACTTCGACGAGCAGGACGGCGTCCACTGGGTGCGCGGACGTTCGTTCAAGGCGAGCGCTCATCCCGACGGGTTCACCTTCTTCCCGTTCCTCGGGGCGCAGGCGGAGCGGAACTGGCCCGTCCGCTTCCGCCTCGCGAGCGCCACCTTCGGCGATACGCCCGTCGCGCTCGCGTCGTCCGCGGCGGTGAGCCGGTTCGGGGACGACTACGTGCTGGACCGCGGGCCCGTCGACGTCGAGTACCAGGTCGCGGTCGACGGCGTCGAGCAGCTCTTCCACGTCGAACGCGGGCGGGCGGAGGGCGCGCTCGTCGTGACCCTGGACGTCGAGACCGACCTCGTCGGATCTCCGGACGGCGCAGGCCTCCGCTTTGAGGGGCCCGAGGGCGGTGTCCGTTACGGCGCGGCGGTGGCCTTCGACGCAAGCGGCTTCACGGTCGAGGTCCCCGTACGTCTCGACGGATCGGCGCTGACGCTGACGGTGCCGGCGGCATTTGTGGACGAGTCGGTGGGGCGCATCACGATCGACCCGCTCGTGACGAGCTTCTCGATCGACGACGTCACGGGCGACCAGAGCAACGTGGACGCCGGGTTCTCCCGCAACGGAAACGTCTTCCTCTACGTGTACGAGGACACGTTCTCCGGCGCCGACACGGACGTCTACATGACCGTGATCGACTCGGCGGGCACCGAGGCCGCGGCCGGCTACGTCGACTTCTCGTCGGCCGACTGGCTCGATCCGGAGGTGGCGACGCTGAATGGGGACGACGTCGCGCTGATCGTCGCACAGGAGTTCGTCGAACTCGGCGATTCGCCGATCCGCGGCCGGCTCTACGACACTCTCTCGCAGGGCTTCACCGGGAGTGCGTTCGAGATCGCGGACACGGGACTCGGCGGGTCGCTCACCTGGAGCAACGCCCGACCTGACGTGGGTGGAAACCGGGCGGCTTCGACCGATCTTGGCTTCCTCGTTTGCTGGCAGCGGACGCTGAGCTCCGGGGGGACGTTCGCGCGTTACCGAACCGTCAGTGCGACAGGGAGTTTGGGAGCCGTGCGCGCGACCGGACCGAGCACATCGGCGAACTCGGTGCGCGACGTACGCGTCTCGGAGTGCACCGGAGACACGTCGACGACGAACGTCTGGTGCTTCTGCTTCGCCAACCGTCGCACGGACGGGACCAACGAACTCTGGGCGGGCCAGATCAACGTGTCGGGCTCGGCCTCGAGCACGCCGGCCGTCGTGCGCAGCAGCACCACGGTGAACTACTCGACCCCGGACGTCTCGGACGCGCTCGTGATCGACGGGAACGACCCGGCCTACGTCGTGGTGTACGACGACTTCGTGCCCGGCAACATCGACACTGTGGCGGTGCTCTGCAGGGATTCGAGCGCAGTGCTCGAGACGGACGTCAATGTGCTGGAGCACGCGGTCCCCGGCGTTGATCGGGACACGCCGCGCGTGGCAACGACCCTCGAACGATTCGTCGTCGCCTACGCGGAGGACGTGGACGACATCTGGACCACCTACGTCACGAGCCTCGACCTGATCGAGGGGAACCAGCTCTCCGTGTCGGAGCGTCGACTCGCCGGGCCGCAGTCGAGCGGGGCAGAGATCAGGGAGCTCGGGATCGCGTCTCGGTGGGCGGGCGGGCTCGCGAGCCGCTGGGTCGGCGTCGGCTGGGATCACGCTCCGAGCGCATTCGGTCCATTCGATGCGTTCGGAATGGTCGCGCGCATGGACAACCAGCCGTCGCCCGCCTACCAGTACTGCGAGGGCACGGTGAACTCGACGGGCGACCGCGGTTTCCTCCGGCTCGAGGGTTCCCGCGACGCGTCGACGGTGAAGTCCGCGGTCGGTGAGGCGATCCCCCCGAACCAGTTCTGCCTCCTCGTCGCGGGCTCGGGCTTCGGGCTGATGCCCGCGCTCGGCGGCGGCGAGGGGACGCTCTGCCTCGGCGGAACGCTCGGTCGCTACAACGACCAGCTCGCTGCGGCGGACGCATCCGGCGTCGTGACGTTCACGATCAACCCGGCCAACATCCCTGCGGGCGGTTCCTTCTTCACGGCACAGCCCGGGGTCTTCTATCAGTTCCAGGTCTGGCACCGGGACGTGGGGGGCGCCGGCGCGACGTCGAACCTGACGAACGCCGTGACGATCCTCTTCAACTGACCGAGGGAACGAGCCACCCGCCGCTGCCATGCACCATCTTCAAGGACTTCTCCTTCTGGCCGGGACCACGTTGTGCCTCGGCCCCGCGTTCGCACTCGGCGCGCAGTCGCAGGCGGGCGGGGACCGCCCCGGGCCTGTGCGGGAGGCGCCGCGCGCGGCTCCCGTGCGGAGTGAACCGCTGCGTGCGGACGACACTGCGCACCCCGACGGTGCGTTGAACCCGCGCCAGGCGGAGCGGTGGCTCGAGGCGGCAGGGCACCGGCCCGTGCCCGAGGGGACCGAGCCCGAGCCCGCCGTCGGCGGGTTCTCGCTCGCTCCGCGCCGCGACCGATTGCACTTCGACGAGGAGCGCGGCGTCCACTGGGTGCGCGGGCGCTCCTTCAAGGCGAGCGCGGGCCCGGACGGATTCGCTTTCGTGCCCTTCCTCGGCGCGCGTGCGAGCCGGAATTGGCCAGTGCACTTCCACCTCGCCGCGGCGACGGTGGACGGGGCACCTGCCGCGCTGCGGCGGACGGCCGCCGTCACGCGGGAAGGCGACGCTTTCTTCCTCGAGCGCGGCGCCGTCGTGGCGGAGTACTGCGTCGCCCTCGACGGCGTCGAGCAGCTCTTCCACGTGAAGTCCGAAGGCGCGCAGGGCGAGATCGTCCTCCTCCTCGACGTCGAGACGGATCTCTTCGGGCGGGCCGTCGACCGCACGCTCCGGTTCGAAGGACCCGAGGGCGGCGCCACCTACGGCGCCGCCGTTGCGTTCGACGAGGCCGGCCGACGCGTCGACGTCGAGACACGCTATGAGCCAGGCACGATCCAGCTCACCGTGCCCGCGGACTTCGTCGAGGACGCACGTGGCGACATCACGGTCGACCCGGTGATCTCGACCTACTTCGTGGACAGGGCGGCGGAGGACCAGACCGAACCCGACACCGCCTACGACTTCCAGGCAGACGCGTTCTTCCACGTCTACGAGGACGAGTTCTCCCTCGTCGACGTCGACGTCTACATGACCGGGATCGACATGGGTCAGAACCGCGTCTTCGAGGGGTACGTGAACCTCTCCGCGACGTCGTGGATCGAGCCCGAGGTGGCGGGGATCAACGGAGAGGACCGGCTCCTCGTGGTCGCCACCGACGCAACGGGCGGCGACCAGGGGATCGCCGGGCGGCTCTTTCGAACGGGCTCGCTCGACTTCGCGGGGCCCTCGTTCGAGATCGCGGACACCGGGATTCCCGGACTCGCCACCTGGACGAACAAGCGCCCGGACGTTGGGGGCAACGGAAGCTTCGCGCCCGGGCATCGCTTCCTCGTCACGTGGGAGCGGGAGTTCAGCTCGGGGGAGAGGGTCGCGCGCTACTGCACCGTCGACGCGAGTGGGAACGTGGGTCCGACGACCGCGCTCGGACCCGCGGCGTCCACGTCGCCCTTCGTGACGCAGGTGCGCGTGTCCGAGTCTGTGGGCGATCCCTCGACCACGAACGTCTGGAACGTCTGCTTCTCGAACGAGACCCCCTCGGACGACCGACAGCTCTGGACCGCGCAGCTCAATCCCGACGGCTCGGTCGCCGAGGCGCCGTGGATCGCGGCCGCGAGCGGCAGCGTCCGGTACGCGGGGCTCGACGTTTCCGACGCGATCGTCGTCGATGGGCTCGATCCGACGTATCTGATCGTCTACGACGACTTCACGACCTTCAACGAGGACGTCGTCGCGGTGGTGTGCAGGGGCGGAACGGCACACGGCGTCGTCGATGTGAACGTGCGCGAACACGCGCCTCGGTCGTTGGACCAGGCCGCCCCGAAGCTCGCGACGACCGCGGACCGATTCATCGTCCTGTACGCGGAGCGGTTCGGCGCGACCTGGGACGCCTTTGTCACGGTGCTGGATCTCGTCGAGGGCGATCAGCTCGCGGTCGCAGAGCGCAGGACCTACTGGACAGTGGGGCTCGAGCCCGGCGTCTCGCTCGCCTCCCGCTGGTCCGGAGGGCTCGCCAGCCGCTGGGTCGGGATGGCTGGCCCCTGGTTTGGCCTCGAAGAAGACGGAATGGACATCTTCGCTGCCGTTCTGTCGGCGGACACGCCGTCCTCACCCGCGTTCCAGTACTGCAGTGGGACGGTCAACTCGAGAGGCGACCGCGGGTTCCTCCGTCTGGAGGGCTCACGCTCGCGCTTCACGCCCAAGACGGCGGTGGCCGAGGCCGTCCCACGCGATCAGTTCTGCCTCCTCCTGAGCGGCACCTGGGACGCGCACGTCCCAGGGGCTGGCGGGAGCGAGGGGACGCTCTGCCTCGGCGGCACGCTCGGGCGCTACAACGACCAGATCGTGGCGGCGAACTCGATGGGCGTCGCCGAGTTCACGATCGACCCGACGGCGATCCCGGCGGGCGGGGCTCTCTACTCGGCGGCCGCCGGCGACTTCTACCAGTGGCAGGTCTGGCACCGCGACGTCGTGGCTGCGGGCACGACGTCGAACTTCACGAACGCCGTCACGATCCGTTTCGAGTGATGTGGATGGGGCCTGCCCACGCTGCGCGGGTCAGGCTCCTGAAGGACGGACTCGTTCGTTGACGGTTCCCGCAGCGCCCCCGCGTCGCCGTTCGCCCCACCCGGCGGCGGCGCGGGGGCGGAGTGCGTCCGGGGGTGGATCGACCGACGGATAGCCTGAAGTGCGAGTCGTTCAGGGCTCAGGGCTCGGGGCTCGGGGCTCGGATCCTCTGGATCGGACGCCGGGGGTCGATGGGCCGATCGATCGGGACTGGGCTCGGACGGTGTGGAATCCGGGCACGCTGGCCGAGCGGAAACGCCGTTCCGGCCGCGGCCTGCCGTGGTGGGGCTCGGTCCGGGCGCCGCGCGGAGATCGATTCGATCGGAAGTCCGGCTACGCGCTGCGGCTCCGTCGACGGAGCCCACACCGTCCGAGCCCAGTCCGGATTCGATCCGTGGGCGCGTGGGGCGGACGGAAGCGGTGGAAGTCCACGCGGCGGGTGGGGATACGCGCGGGTGCGCCGCACTTGCGGGGCCCGGCACGAACGCGATTCCACTCAGGTAGGTGGAACCCCGATGCCGATGTCCGCTCTGGCGCGCCCCCGGTAGCCTGTCCAACCCCCGCCACGGCGGGGCCCTCCGCGCCGCACCCTCGTAACCCCCGCCTCGCGGCCTCCCCGGGCCGCGTCCGCCCCCGTGCGATCCCTCTTCCTCGCGCTCGTGCTCTCCGTCCTCTGGGTGGGGATGTCCGGCCACTTCAGTCCGATCATCCTCGGCCTGGGCGTGCTCGGCGTCGCGCTCACCGTCTGGCTGGCCGGGCGCATGTCGCTCGTGGACCGCGAAGGCGTTCCGGCCGAGCTGGTGCCCGCCGCCCTGCCGTACTCGGCCTGGCTCGGCGCCGAGGTGGTGAAGAGCAATATCGAAGTCGCAAAGCGGATCCTCCGCGCCGACCCAGCCCTCACCCCCGAGCTCGTCGAGCTCGAGGACGGACAGTCCACCGACGTCGGGCGGGCGCTCTACGGCAACAGCATCACGCTCACGCCGGGCACGATCACCGTCGCGTCGGAGGGCAGCACACTGCACGTCCACGCGCTGACGGCCGAAGGTGCCCGCGACCTCGAGGGAGGCGCCATGCGCGACCGCGTCGCGCGGGTCGACGGCGCCCGACCGGGAGGGACGGCCTGATGTACGGCGTCAGCGCACTCCTCCTCCTTGTCGGCATGGGGCTCACGCTCCTCCGGGCGCTCAAGGGGCCGACCGTGTTCGACCGCATCCTCGCGGTCAACGTCTTCGGCACGGCCACCGTGCTGCTCGTTTCCGTGATGGGCTTCATGGGGCAGCGGGCCGACCTCGTCGACATCGCGCTCATCTACGCGCTCATCTCGTTCACGGGCACGATCGCCGTGCTCCGCTTCGTCGAGTACGGGCGGGCCAACGAGACGTACGACTTCGACGAGGTGGACGCATGAGCGCTCTCCTCGACGTCCTTTCGTGGGTTCTGCTCGTCGGCGGCGGCGTGGTCAGCGTCGTGTCCGGCCTCGGGCTCCTGCGCTTCCCCGATCTGTACACGCGGATGCACGCCGCGTCGATGCTCGACACGCTCGGCGCAGCGATGATCCTCCTCGGCCTCGTCCTCCAGGCGGGCTTCGGCGTCGTCGCCTTCAAGCTCCTCCTGGTGCTCGGCTTCCTCGCCTTCACGACCACGACGGCCGCGCACGCGCTCGCGAAGTCCGCGATGGCGAGCGGCCTCGAGCCCTACGGCACGGCGGTCCCCCGCGGCACGGGGCTCCCCCAAGGCATGGAGCGCCTCGAGCCCACCGTGGCCGACGCCGCGCGAGACGGAGGCGACGCCTGATGGAACTCGTCATCGACATCGTCCTGCTGTCGTTCCTCGTCGCGATCGCCGTCTCGGCGTGCGTGACGCGGAACCTCTTCAGCGCCGCGATGCTGTTCGGCATCTTCAGCCTGCTCTCGGCCTCGTTCTTCGTCGTGCTCGACGCGGCGGACGTCGCCATGACCGAGGCCGCCGTGGGCGCCGGTGTCACGACGCTGCTCATGCTGTCGACGCTCGCCGTCACGGGGCACAAGGTGCGCGCGCGGCCGAAGGAGCGTCAGCTCCTCGCGCTCGGCGTCACGGTCGTCCTCGGCGCGACGCTCGTCTACGCGACCGTCGACATGCCGCGGATCGGTGATCCGAACGCTCCCGTGCAGACCGACGGACTCGCCTTGCGCTACGTCGACGCGTACGCCGAGACGGGCATCGAGAACATGGTGACGCCGCTCCTCGCGAGCTACCGGGGCTACGACACGCTGGGCGAGACGCTCGTGGTGTTCACCGCCGGCGTGGGCGTCCTCGCGCTCATCGGTCGCCGGCGCCGCGAGGATGGAACGCCGATCGAAGCGGGCGAGGGGCCGGACGCGATGGCGGACCGTCACCGCGTCCTCCGCGTCGTCGGCAAGCAGCTCATTCCGTTCATCCTCGTCTACGCGGTCTACGTGCAGGCACACGGGGACTACGGGCCGGGCGGCGGCTTCCAGGCGGGCGTGATCTTCGCAAGCGGTCTGATGCTGTACATGCTGCTCGTCGGCATCGACGAGGCCGAGAAGGTGTTCAAGCCGGCCGTGCTCGAGAAGCTCTTCGCGCTCGGAGTGCTGATCTACGGCGCGACCGGGATCGTGAACATGGTCCAGGGCGGCAACTTCCTCGACTACACGACGCTGGCGCACGATCCGAAGCACGGCCTGCACTACGGCATCCTCGCCGTCGAGCTAGGCGTCGGTCTCACCGTCACCGCGGTCATCACGACGATCCTGTTCACGTTCGCCGGGCACATGCGCAGCCACCAGCGCGTCCCGGCCGTCGTCGCAGCGGCCGAGGAGGGCCCGCAGGGCTGAGCGCCATGGAGTTCCTCCAGCACTACAACTACTACGTGTTCATCGTGCTGATGATGGCGGGCTTCTACCTGCTGCTCAGCGCGCGGAACCTGATCAAGAAGGTCATCGGGCTCAATCTGTTCCAGACCGCGGTCTTCGTCTTCTACATCAGCACGGGCGTCGTCGAAGGCGGCGCCGTGCCGATCCAGGCGGAAGGAATCGAGCTCTACAGCAATCCGCTCCCGCACACGCTCATCCTCACGGCGATCGTCGTCGGTGTCGCCAGCACCGCGCTCGGCCTCTCCCTGATCCTCCGGATCAAGGACGAGTACGGGACGATCGAAGAGGACGAGGTCGACGCCCAGGACGTGCTCTCGTGATGGACGACCCCACGATTCTCCTCGGAGTCCTGATCCCGCTCCTCGCCGCGCCGCTGTGCGTCCTCGCCGGCCGCGCAGGCGCCCGCTGGGTGGCCACGGCCGCCGCGTGGTCCTCGTTCGCCTTCGCGATCGTCGCCCTGGGGCGCGTGCGCGAGTTCGGCGTCCTCACCTATCACCTCGGCGGCTGGGCTCCCCCCGTCGGGATCGAGTACCGCCTCGACGTCGTCGGCGCCTTCGTGATGCTGATCGTCACGGGCATCGCCGCCGTCGTGCTGCCGTATTCGTGGAAGAGCGTCGAGAAGGAGATCGACCCGCACCGGCACCACTGGTTCTACGCGTGCATGTGCCTGACGCTGTCGGGCCTGCTCGGGATCCCCGTCACGGGCGACGCGTTCAACCTCTTCGTGTTCCTCGAGATCTCGAGCCTCTCCACGTACGTGCTCGTGGCGATGGGGCGCGACCGGCGCGCGTACACCGCGGCGTTCCGCTACCTGATCATCGGGACCGTGGGCGCGACTTTCTACCTGATCGGCGTCGGGTTCATGTTCCAGATGACGGGGACGCTGAACATGGCCGACCTCGCGCAGCAGCTCGTCGAAACGCTGCCGGGGACCGACAGGCCGGTGCACGACACGACGACCGTGCGAGCCGCGCTCGCGTTCCTGTCGGTCGGGCTCTGCCTGAAGATCGCGCTGTTCCCGCTGCACCTCTGGCTTCCGAACGTCTACGCGTACGCGCCGAGCGCCGTCAGCGCGTTCCTCAGCGCCACGGCCACGAAGGTCGCGATCCTCGCGCTCCTGCGCGTCTTCTACACGGTCGACGGGCGAGCGACGCCGTTCGAGGCGCTGCCGCTGGCCGAGACGCTCGTTCCGCTCGCGGTCGCGGGCGCCGTCGTGGCGTCGCTCGTCGCGATCTACCAGCGCGACGTCAAGCGGCTGCTCGCCTACTCGTCCGTCGCGCAGGTCGGCTACATGATCGTCGGCGTCGGGCTCGCCACGCAGGCGGGGCTCGCCGCGGGCCTCCTGCACATGTTCAACCACGCCCTGATGAAGGGCGCGCTCTTCTGCGCGATCGGCTGCGTCGTCTACAGGGTCGGTTCGTCCCGGCTCGAGCTCCTTCGGGGGGTCGGCCGCGAGATGCCGCTGACCGCGGTCGCGCTCGTCGTCGCCGGCCTCAGCCTGATCGGCGTGCCGCTGACCTCCGGCTTCTGGTCGAAGTGGGCGCTGCTCTCCGCCGTGATGGAGGAGGGCTACTGGGTCACCGGCTCGCTCGTGATCGTCAGCTCGCTCCTCTCGGTGGTCTACGTCGGCCAGTTCCTGCACGTGATGTTGATCCGCAAGCGACCCGCCGGGGCGGAGCCCGTCCGCGAAGCCCCGCTCTGGATGGTCGTCCCGACCCTCCTGCTCGCGGGACTCAACCTCTGGTACGGGAACGTCGACGCGACCGCGGCGGACGTCGCCCGTGAAGCCGCCGCGCAGCTCGTCCAGGTGGAGGTGCAGCAGTGAGCCCCGAGACCGCACTCGTCGTCGCGCTCCTGGCGCCGCTCGTCGCCGCGCTCCTCGCCTTCGTCGCGGGCAAGAGCCCCAACGTCCGCGAGGGCCTGTCGCTCGCCATGGGCGCGGTGACCCTGGGCGCCGTCGTCGTCATCGCACGCGCCGTCTGGGCGGGCGAGGTCGTCGCGCTCGACGTACTCCAGCCCGTCGAGGGCCTGCGCATCGCGTTCCGGGTCGAGCCGCTCGGCCTGCTCTTCGCCCTCGTCGCCAGCGCCCTCTGGCCCGTCACGACGCTCTACGCGCTCGGGTACATGCGGGGGCACCATGAGAAGAACCAGACGCGCTTCTTCTGCTTCTTCGCGATCTCGATCAGCGCGGTGCTGGCGCTCGCGTTCAGCGCGAACCTCGCGACGCTCTTCGTCTGCTACGAGGCGATCACGCTGGGCACGTTCCCGCTGGTGACGCACGCGAACGACCGCACCGCGTGGCGCGCCGGCCGGATCTACATCGGCATCCTGATGGGGACGAGCATCGGTCTGCTCCTTCTCGGATGCCTCATCGTGCAGGGCGTCGCCGGGACCACCGAATTCACGCCCGGGGGCGTCCTCGACGACGCGCTCGCGTCCGGCCGGATCTCCGAGACCGGGCTCGGCGTGCTGCTGGCGCTCTTCGTGTTCGGCGCGGGCAAGGCCGCCGTCATGCCGGTGCACCGCTGGCTCCCGAACGCCATGGTCGCACCGACGCCGGTCAGCGCGCTCCTCCACGCGGTCGCGGTCGTCAAGGCCGGCGTCTTCACGATCCTCAAGGTCGTCGTTTACATCTTCGGGCTCGACCTCGTGCGCGAGATCGAAGCGCACACCGCGCTCGCCTACGTCGCCGGCTTCACGGTCGTCGCGGCGTCGGTCATCGCGATGGGCAAGGACAACCTGAAGGAGCGACTCGCGTACTCGACCATCGGCCAGCTCAGCTACATCGTGCTGGGCGCGCTCGTCGCGACGCCGGAGTCGGTCACCGGCGCCGGCATGCACATCGCCGCGCACGCGACCGGGAAAATCACGCTGTTCTTCGGAGCGGGCGCGATCCTCGTCGCGGCGCACGTCAAGAACGTGTCGCAGCTCGACGGGATCGGGCGCCGGATGCCGGTGACGATGGGCTGCTTCTTCATCGGCGCCCTCTCGATCATCGGCCTGCCGCCCGCGGCCGGCATGTGGAGCAAGCTGCTCCTCGTGCAGGGCACTGCGGCGGGCGGGGACGCGCTGCTCGTCTCTGCGTTCCTCGTGAGCTCGCTGCTCAACATCTCGTACCTCCTGAGCATTCCGATGCGCGCCTTCCTGCGGCCGCTCTCCGCGGAGGCCGAGCGCCACCCGCACGGGGAGGCGCCGCTCTCGATGCGGATCGCGATGGTCACGACCGCTGGACTCACCGTCGGGCTCTTCCTCGCCCCGAACCTCGTCCACGACCTCGTCGCGCAGATCGCGCCGGTGATGCCATGACGGACCCCGAAGAGCATCCGGACGCCGCCGCCCCCGGCAGCGATCACGGCGCCGACCACGCCGGCGAGCACCACGCCGACCACGACTTCACGGGGCCGCTCTCGCCCGGCGTCGCGCGCTTCATCCGCGCCTTCGTCGCCGTCGCGGTGGTCCTCGCGGCCGTCGACTTCTTCATCGATCGCTCGCACCACCACGTCGAGGGTGAGCCGCACAGCCACATCTCGGTCGACACGCTGCCGACCTTCTACGCCGTCTACGGCTTCGTGGGCTGCGTGGTCCTGGTCCTGGTCGCGAAGGAGATGCGCAAGGTCCTGATGCGCGACGAGGACTACTACGACCCGTCCGGCGAGGAGGCGAAGCGATGATGCCCCCGTTCCTGATCTTCGCCGTCGCGGCGATCCTCATGGCGGTCGTGCGGCGCGAGATGCGCGGCGCGATCCTCGTCGCCGCGCCGATCGTCGGCCTCGTGAACCTCTGGGCCCTGCCCGGGGACGCGACGTTCACGGCGCACGTCGTCGGGTACGACCTGAGCCTCTACGCGCCGGGGCGCTTCTCCGAGCTCTTCCTGGTCCTGTTCCACCTGGCGGCGCTCGTCGCCGGACTCTTCTCCGCGCACACCGGCAAGGGAGGGCAGCACGCCGCGTCGCTGCTCTACGCGGGCAGCGCGCTCGGCGCCGTCGGCGCCGGAGACCTCGTCAGCCTCTTCCTCTTCTGGGAGGTCATGGCGGTCTCGAGCACGTTCCTGGTCTGGGGCCGCGGCACCGACCGGGCGTGGCGCGCCGGCAACCGGTACCTCCTGTGGCAGATCCTCTCGGGGCTCCTGCTGCTCGCCGGAATCGTCGCGCGCTTCAACCAGACGGGCTCGATCGACGTCGACTTCGTCGGGCTCTCGAACCCCGACGGCAGCGCGAGCCTCGCGGGCTGGCTCATCTTCCTCGGCATCGGGACCAAGGCGTGCTTCCCGCTGCTGCACACCTGGCTCGTCGACGGCTACCCCGAGGCCACGCCCACCGGCGCCGTCTGGCTCAGCTCGTTCACGACCAAGGCGGCCGTCTACGGCCTCGCGACGATGTTCGCGGGCGAGTCGATGCTCGTCTGGATCGGCGCCTCGATGGCCGCGTTCCCGATCTTCTACGCGGTGATCGAGAACGACATGCGGCGCGTGCTCGGCTACAGCATGATCAACCAGATCGGCTTCATGCTGGTCGGGATCGGCGTCGGCACCGAGCTCGGGATCAACGGCGCCGTTGCGCACGCGTTCAACGACGTGCTCTTCAAGGGCCTGCTCTTCATGACGATGGGCGCGGTCCTGCAGCAGACCGGCCGCATCCACGCGAGCGACCTCGGCGGCCTGGCGAAGACGATGCCCTGGACGGGCCGCTTCTGCCTCGTGGGCGCCGCGTCGATCTCGGCCTTCCCGCTGTTCAGCGGCTTCGTCTCGAAGTCGATGATCATGTCCGCGGCGGCCTACAGCGATCAGCACTACTGGGTCTGGTTCGTGCTGCTCTTCGCGGCCGCCGGCGTGTTCCACCACGCGGGCATCAAGATCCCGTTCTTCGCCTTCTACGCCCACGACGCGAAGATCCCGGCCAGCGACCCGCCGCGGAACCAGCTCGTCGCGATGGGCATCGCCGCGGCCGCGTGCGTTCTGATCGGGACCTTCCCGCAGTACACCGTCTACGCGCTGCTGCCGTTCGAGAACACCTACTCGCCCTACGACGTGGCGCACGTGGTGACCCAGCTCCAGCTCCTGTTCTTCAGCGCGCTGGCGTTCACGTGGCTCCAGCGGAGCGGGCTCTACCCGCCCGAGCTGCACTCGACCAACCTGGACGCGGACTGGGCCCTGCGGCGGCCCGCGCTCCGGGCCTGGCGCCGGGCGGCCGTGGCCGGCCGCGGGCGGGTCCTGGGCCTCAAGCGCAGCCTGCGCCGGGGCATCAAGGGCGCGGACCTCTACATGCGCCGAAACGCAGGTCCCTACGGAGTGATGACCAGGACGTGGCCGACGGGTGTCATGATGGTCTGGGTGACGGCCCTCCTGGTCGGTTACCTGGTCCTGTACTACGTCGGCTGAAGCCTTGATCGCGATCCTCACCGTCGCCGGACTCACCCTCCTGGCGTCGTTCCTCTGCTCGCTCTTCGAAGCGGCGCTCTACTCCATCACCCCGAGCCAGGTCGAGATCCTCCGCGCGAAGGGGGGCAAGGCCGGCGAGCGGATCGCGCGGCTGCGTGCCGACATCGAGGAGCCGATCGCCGCGATCCTCACGATCAACACGATCGCGCACACCGTCGGCGCGACCATGCTGGGCTCGATGGTGGGGGACCGGTACGCCGAGGACGGCGGCAACGCCCTCGCGATCTTCACCGCCGTGTTCACCTTCCTGGTGCTGGCCGGCACGGAGATCGTCCCGAAGAGCGTGGGCGTACGCTACGCCAGCACGCTCGCGCCGCTCGTCGCGCTCCCGATCCAGTGGATGGTGTGGATCAGCTACCCGATCGCGAAGCCGTCGAAGATGCTGATGCGCCTCCTGACGGGCGGCGGCGGGCACGCGGCGATGAGCGAGGACGAGGTGCTCGTCTTCTCGAAGCTCGCGATGAAGGCGGGCGATGTGCGGAAGGAGGAGTTCCGCTGGGTCGAGGGTGCGCTCTTGCTCGACCAGGCCACGGCCGGTGACCTGCGGACGCCGCGCACCGTCGTTTTCACGCTCGATGCGGACGCGACCGTGGCCGACGTCACTGCGGACCGCGACGGCTGGGTGCACAGCCGCGTGCCCCTCGTCGAGGGCGGGAACCCCGACGCCATCGTCGGCCTGGTCTACCGGCGCGACGTGCTGCAGGCGATGATCGACGGCCGGGGCGATGAGCCGCTGCGCGCGCTCGTCGAGCCCCTCCAGTTCGTGCCCGAGTCGATGCCAGCGCACGAGCTCCTGCGCGAGTTCATCGAGGAGCGCCGCCACATGGTCGCCGTCGCGGACGAGTACGGCGGCTTCGAGGGGGTCGTCACGCTCGAGGACGTCGTCGAGCGGATGCTGGGCCAGAACATCGTCGACGAGTTCGACGTGCACGAGGACCTGCGTCGCGTCGCCCGCGGCGGGGCCTCGGACTGACGGAGCGGCCTCGCCGCGGCGCGGGCGCTACTCCAGCGCGTGGTCGAGGGCGTCCTCGACCAGGTGGACGACGTGGTCGTCCGCGAGGCCGAAGTAGACGTGGCGCCCCTCCCGCCGCCGGGTGACCAGGCCCGCCGTCTCCAGCAGCTTCATCCGGTGCGAGACGGTCGAGAGCGGCTCGTCGAAGGTCGCCGCGATCTCGGAGCCGCAGGCCTCCCCGCGGGACAGGAGCTCGAGCGTCCGCAGCCGCTGCTCGTCGGCGAGGGCCTTGAAGAGCTGCACGGCCCCGGTGAACGCACGGTCGGGCCTGGGACCGAGGCGCCGGGGGGCGTGCTCCTCGGGCGAGCAGTGCTCGCTGTGCGTGGCGCTCGTCTTGTCGGGGGGCTGGGTCATGGACGTCGCCAATGTGGGTCGAATGGACGCGGGCGGGAGGGGTGCGTCGTGTTTCTTTGGGTCGGTCCGGTCCGATTCCCCGGGTCGGTCCAGGCCCGGGACGATCCGCCGCGGATTTGGCCGGCCCGCGGAGAGCGGGGCCGACGGTGTGTGGTTTCTTCCCGCGCCGTGCGGGGTGAGCCGCGTTACGGGTGGGTGACGGTGGGGGGCGAGCGGCCGTTCCGCTCAGTGAAAAGTTGCGCGCTGTTCACGCCGGAGTCCGTCGCGCTCGGCTGCACCCGCGACGAGCGGAACCGATGAATCGTCGGCCGCGCCGATGCTCTCGAAGTTGCGGCGCGCCGTGCGCAGCGTGATGTGGTTGGAGCCCGAAACCTCGTCCAGGGCGTTCAGATCGGTCCCGTCGTCCTCCCAGTAGCACACGGGGCACACGTCGTACGCGCCGCGACCGTGCAGCGTGAAGTAATCGCAACACGGACATTGGAAGCGTCCTTCGGACACCTTCATGTGGTTTGGCCGTGGTTCGTTCCCATGACGATCGGGCGGACGTCTGGCGCGTGTGGTGCCTCGCCGGGGAGAGTGCATCCCGCGCCCCCCGAATGATCGAAAGTCCATCCGGCGACCGCAACATTGCGTCGCAACCGCGCCCCGAACGGGCGCAACTTCCTGGCCCCTCGTTCTCACCGGACCCCTACACCGATGAACGCCTCTCCCCGTGCCCTCGTGGCCGCCTCGCTGGCCCTCAGCACCCTCCTCGCCGCTGGCTGCAGCAGCGACGACGACGACAGCTCGACCCCGACCCCCGTCGACACGACGATCACCGGCCAGCTCACGACGCTCGGCCTGACCGAGCTCGCCGGCCTCGTGTCCGCGGCCGGCCTGGAGGCGACCCTCCAGGGCACCGGCCCGTTCACGCTCTTCGCCCCGTCGAACGCGGCGATCCAGGCCCTCGACCCGGCGCTGCTCATGTTCCTGGGCGACCCGATGAACGTGGCCGACCTGCAGGCCCTCCTTCGTACCACGTCGTCAACCTCCAGGACCTCGACGCGGCCGCCGTCTCGGCCCTCACGACGATCACGATGCTCGACGGCAACGACGTCAACGTCGACACGATCGACGGCGGCGTCTTCATCAACAACGCGATGGTCGCCACGGCGAACCAGACCGCGGACAACGGCACGATCCACATCATCGACCGCGTGCTCCGTCAGCCGACCTCGAGCGCCACCGTTTCGCTGGACGACGACGGGTTCACGATCACCGAGGACCTGATCGACGCCGCCTCGCTCGCCGCCACGGTGAACACGCCTGGCCTCACGCTGCTCGCGCCGACGAACGCCGCCTGGAACTCCCTGATGGCGCCGAACGACCTCGCCTTCTACCAGAACCCGGCGAACGTCGCGGACCTGACGACGCTCCTCCAGCGCCACGTCTTCACCGGCGGTGAGGTCACCGCCAGCGCGGCCGTGGCCGCGGGCGACGTCGCCAGCGCCGAGGGCGGCCTCCTCTTCTTCGCGAACGACGCGGGCCCGGTCACCGTCAATGGCGTCCAGGTCTCGAGCCCGAACCGCCCGACGACGGGCGCGCTCATCCACGGCATCGACGGCGTCCTCGAGGACCCCGGCACGATCGTCGACGTCGCGACCGCGAACGGCAGCTTCGGCACGCTCCTCACCGAGGTGACCGAGGCGGGCCTCGCCGGCACCCTCGCGGGCCCCGGTCCGTTCACGGTCTTCGCCCCGACCGACACCGCCATCACGAACTGGGTCACCGCCAACGGCAACACCGACGTGTTCTCGAACGGCGCGCGTCAGGCCGAGGCGACCGACATCCTCGAGTTCCACGTCGTCAGCGGCAACGCCGTCCAGGAGGGAGAGGTCGTCACGCTCTCGTCCGTCGACACGATCGAGGGCACGGTCTTCATCTCGGTCAACGGCATGGGCCAGGTCGAGCTGACCGACACGATGGGCGGCACCGCCCAGGCGACGATCACCGCGACCAACGTCTACGGCAACAACGGCGTGATCCACGTGATCGACTCGGTGCTCGTCCCGACGACCGTCACTCCGTGAGCGGGGCGCGGCTTGCTCGCCGCGCTCACTTCTGACAGCGGCCCCGCCGCCCGTTCGCGGGCGGCGGGGCCGCTGTCGTTCGACGCTCGCGGCGCCGGACCAGGGTGCGGCCTCTAGAGCCCGAACGCCTGCCCGAGCGAGAACGACACGAGCGGCGAGTCGAGGTCGTCGCCGTCGACGTCGTCGAGCGGAAAGCTAACGTCGAGGCGCGCGACGCCGCGGCCGAGCAGCCGGTTCGAGCCGATCCGCAGCCCGAAGCCCGCCGCGGAGAACGGCCGCCCGTACCCCTCGCCCGGCGTGCTCGCCCAGCCGACGTCGAAGAACACGGCGGCGCCGAAGTCGAGCGCGCCGAGCGACGCGTCGAGGTCGATCCGGTCCTCGAGGTTGAGACCGACCACGCGCGTCCCGGTGAGCTGCCGCGCCGGATAGCCACGCAGCCCGCGGCCCTCGCCGAGGGTGAGCTGCGGCGGCAGCCCCTGCGTCTCGTCCGTCTGCAGCCAGAACGCGCTCGCTCCGAGGGTGTGCGGCGCGAAGCGCCGCTCGAACGCCGTCAGCCGGGCGCTCCCGGTCCACCCGGCGGCCTCCCCCGCGCGGAACCGGCCCTCGAGCCGCGCCCGCGTGGACGCGTACGTCGTGGGGCCGAGGGAGCGCCTGTCCGTCCACTCGAAGGTGCCGGTGGGCTGGACCTGACCGCTGTCGCCGTCAAGCTCGAGGTGCGTCGCGCCGAGTTCGAGCCGCGCGCTCGTCGACAGCTCGAGGTCCTCCACGAAGCGCAGCGTGTCGATGCCCTGGACCTCCTCGAAGCGATGGATGGTCCGCCGCTCGAGCGACGCTCCGAGGAACGTGGCGCGCACGCTGTCGGGGGCGTCGATCGAGCTCGCCTGTTCCCCGCGCGGCGCGCCGAAGTCCCGGTCCGTGTAGCCGAAGCGCAGCCCGCGGGTCGTGAAGTCGAAGCGTTCGCCGTGGCGCCACGCAGCGCTCGCGCGCGCCAGCGTCTCGTCGAACGGCACCTCGGCGACGTTCTCGTCGTTCGCGAAGTAGTCCCGGTCGCGCGCGGCCGTGCCCGCCGCGGCGGACCAGGCGAAGTCGTCCTCGAGGTAGCGGAACGGCCGGCTCAGCGAGACGCTCGCGAAGTCGCCGTCGTCGGTGCGGCCGAGCTCGGCCTCGCCGGTCGTCCAGGATCCCGCGACGTACCGATCGCGGTAGCGGAGCGAGCCGCGCGTCTCGCCCAGCGAGTTCTCGGTGTAGCGGAAGCTGAGCCGGTCGCCCGTGCCGAAGAGGTTGGACTCCGCCAGCCCAACGCCGCCGCTCGTCACGTCGCCGACGAACGAGCCGCTCGCGCCGCCCGAGATCGAGAGTCGGTCGCGCGTCCGCACGACGAGGTCGACCTCGTCCGTCCCCTCGACGGGCACGAGCCGGACCACGGCCTCCGCGAACAGGCCCGTCCGGCGGAGGTTCCGCTCGAGCTCCTCCGCGAACGCTGCGTCGACGCGGTCGCCCGGGCGCTTCCAGATTTCCCGCACGAGCACGCCGTCCTGTGTCGTCCAGTGCGTCGCGTTGGCGAGCTGGCGCAGCGGCCGGCCCGCCGCCGCTTCGTCGTCGAAGATGGGGGACGTCGAGACGTCGATCGAGCGCAGGACGCGGGGGGCGTCCGCTTCCTGCGCGCAGACGAGGGGCGCGAGCGCGGCGAGCGCCGAGAGGATCATCGCTGCGCGAGGCCCTCCGCCGGAGTGGCGCCCGTCACAGCCACGAGGTCGCCGGGCGCGAGGCGGAGCTGGAGTCCGCGCTGGCCCGCGCTCACGCAGACGTGCGCGTGTTCGAGGGCGGACGCGTCGACGAAGGCGCGCAGCGCTCGGGTCTGGCCCAGCGGGCTGATCCCGCCCACGACGTAGCCCGTCGCGCGCTCGGCGGCCTTCGTGTCGGCCATCGCCGCGCGCTTCGAGCCCGCCGCGCGCGCGAGCGCTTTGAGCGACAGCGTCCCGTCGACCGGGACGACGGCGCACACGAGCTCGCCGTCGGCGTCCGCGACCAGCGTCTTGAAGACCGTCCTCGGGTCGAGGCCGAGCGCCGAGGCGGCGGCCTCGCCGAGCGTCGCCTCCGGGTCCGTGCCCGCGAGGTCGTACTCCAGGAGCTCGTAGGCGACGCCCTCCGCGTCGAGCGCGCGCGCCGCGCGAGTGCGGGCTCCGGAGCGGTCCGAGCGGGCCATGCGCGCAGAATAGCGCGCCGGGTCCCTCAGACCTCGCCCAGACGCTTGCCTGCGACGGCGTTCTTCACTACGTCGTCCATCAGCACCGTCGCGAGAGGCATCGTCGCGCGATCGAGGACGTCGCGCGCCGCCTGGACCTCCTCGAGGTCGGTGGACGACTGCGCCTCCTTCGCGGCCGCGATCGCCTCGGTCAGGTCCTCGAAGGACTCCGCGTCGAGGCGCTCCTTCGCGACCTCGAGGTTGGCCTCGCTGTGCCGGAGCATCGTGCCGATCTCCGCGATGAGTTCCACGACGCGCCGCGCCTCGAAGTCGGCGCGGGCGTTCGCGAAGCTCTCCTCGAGCATCGCCTCGACCTCGCCCTCGGTGAGGCCGTGCGACGGCCGCACCTCGATCGAGGCGGTGGTGCCGGTGCTCTCTTCCTTGGCGGTGACCGTCAGGATGCCGTCCGCGTCCAGGTGGAACTTCACACCGACGCGCGCCATACCCGCGGGCATCGGCGGGATCCCGGTCAGCTTGAAGCGGCCGAGCGAGCGGTTGTGGGTCGCGAGCTCGCGTTCGCCCTGCAGCACGTGGAAGTCGATGCCCGTCTGGTTGTCCGCGTAGGTCGTGAAGCCCTCGGTCACCGAGCAAGGAATGCGGCTGTTGCGCTGGATGAGCATCTCGGCGGCGCCGCCGACGGTCTCGAGTCCGAGTGACAGCGGCGTGACGTCCATGAGGAGGATGTCGCGGCTGCCGCCCATGAGCACTTCGGCCTGGGCGGCGGCGCCGAGCGCGACGACCTGGTCAGGGTCGAGCTCGGTGTGCGGCGTCCGTCCGAAATACTCGGCGACTCTCGCCCGCACGAGCGGGATCCGGGTCGATCCGCCGACGAGCACGACCTCGTCGACGTCGCTCGCCGAGAGGTTCGCGTCGCCGAGGGCCGCCGCGCACGAGCGCAGCGTCCGCTCGACGAGCGGGAGGATGAGCGCGTCGAACTCCTCGCGCGTCACCCGGCGGCGCACGTGCACTCCGTGCTCGGGGAGCGACAGGTGCAGGTCCGCCTCGGGGTCCTTCGAGAGCGCGATCTTGGCCTTCTCCGCCGCGAGGCGCGCGCCCTGGCGGTACGCGGGACCCGCGAGTACCGCGTCCGCGCCGCCCTCGAGCGCCGTGCGCACCTCTTCTGCGACGAGATCCATCAGCAGGGCGTCGACGTCGTCGCCGCCGAGGTGGGTGTCGCCGTTCGTCGACAGCACCTGGAACACGCCCTCCTCGATGCTGAGAATCGACACGTCGAACGTGCCGCCGCCGAGGTCGTACACCGCGACGGTCCCCTCCTTGCGCTGCTCGAGCCCGTAGGCCAGCGACGCCGCGGTGGGCTCGTTCACGATGCGCAGCACCTCGAGGCCCGCGAGGCGCGCGGCGTCGCGCGTCGCCTGACGCTGCGCGTCGTCGAAGTACGCGGGCACGGTGATGACTGCGCTGAAGACGTCGGCGCCGCCCATCGCTGCAGACGCCTGCGCGACGACCTCGCGCAGGACGAGCGCGCTGAGCTCCTGCGGGGTAAAGGTCTTGCCGCGGACCTCGATCTGGACGAGTCCGCGCTCGGTCTCGGACACCGTGTACGGCAGCCGCGCGAGGTCGGCGGCGTCGACGTCCGAGAGCGAGCGCCCCATGAAGCGCTTGACGCTGTGGATCGTGTGCGCGGGATCGTCGAGGGATCGCGCGCGCGCCGAGCGGCCGACGATCGCGGTCCCGTCGTCCTTCACGTGCACGACCGACGGAACGAGGGCCGGCTCGCCCTCGAGCTCGAGGACCTCCGGTCGCCCGTCCGTCCAGATCGCCGGCAGCGAGTTGGTCGTGCCGAGGTCGATGCCGATGACGATCCGCTTCGGCTGGTTGTCGAGGACGTCGAGTTCGATGTAGCCCACGGTGCTGCTCGTTCGGTGGGGGGGCGGTGGGACGGTGGGGGGCGGCGCGCTCCAGATGCGGCCGCGGACGTGTCAGGCGCGGGCGCGCGACAGCGCTCGCTCGAGGTAGCGCAGCGCATTGAGGGCGCGGCGCACCTCGGCGAGCGCGCTGTCCCCGGCGGGGGGCAGGGGCGTGAGCGCAGCTTGGATCCGGGCGAGCGTCTGCTCTCGCTGCTGCTCGAGCTCGGTCGCGAGCGACGCGAGATCCGGCGAGCCGGGTACGGCCTCCTCGAGCACCTCGTTCCACTCCATGACCTCCATGAGGAAGGCCTGCGGCATGTCGCCAAGGTCCTTCTCCGTGGGGCCGCCGAGGGAGCGGACGAGATGGTCGGCCCGGCGCGCGGGGTCGGCGATGGTCTCGTACGCCTCGTTCAGCGCAGCGTTGTTGCGTTCGGCGAGAGCGCGCTCCTCCTCGCCCGCGGTGGCGTAGAAGTCGGGGTGCACCCGCCGCGTGATCGCCCGCAGCCGCTTGCCGAGGTCCTTGGCGTCGACTTCCATCGAGGGCGCAAGGCCCAGGATCGCGAAGGGCGACACGTCCTCGGGGACCGGGCGCAGCGCTCCGGACGCGTCGTCCACGAGCGGAGTAAGGAAACGGCCCGCGGGCGATGCCCCGGGCCGATCCTCCACGCCACCGGGGCGAGCGCTCCCTCCCGACTCAGACGGAGAAGGATTCTCCGCAGCCACAGCTCTTCGAGGCGTTCGGGTTCGTGAACTTGAAGCCGCGGCCCATCAGGCTCTCCTCGAAGTCCACGACGGTGCCGTTGAGGTAGAGGAAGCTCTTCGGGTCGCACACGACCTTCACGCCCTCCTCCTCGTTGATCTGATCCGTGGGGCGGACCTCGTCGTCGAAGCCCAGCGTGTAGGAGAACCCGGAGCAGCCGCCGCCCTTGACGCCGACGCGGAGCGCGGTGCCGTCGGGGAGGTTCTGCTCCGAACAGATGCGCGTGACCTCGTTGCGGGCCCGCTCGGTGATTCCGATCGCCATGGTGAGTCCTCTATGTGCGTGTGGGACGGTCGCCGCGCGCGCCGTAGCACGCGCGGCTCAGGTGGGGAAGGGGGAGGGGACGCGCCCGGATCCTCAGGAATCCGGATCCTCGGACGCCCCGACGCTCAGGCGCTCTGCGCCTCGGCCGACTCTTCCGCGCCCTGCTTCTCCTTGTAGTCGCTGATCGCGGCCTTGATCGCGTCCTCCGCGAGGACCGAGCAGTGGATCTTGACGGGCGGGAGCGAGAGCTCCTCGACGATCTCGGTGTTCGAGATCTGCATCGCCTCGTCGACCTTCTTGCCCTTGATCCACTCCGTCGCGAGCGACGACGAGGCGATCGCCGAGCCGCAGCCGAAGGTCTTGAACTTGGCGTCGACGATCGTGTCGCCCTCGACCTGGATCTGGAGCTTCATGACGTCGCCGCACTCGGGCGCGCCGACGATGCCGGTGCCGACCTCCTTCGAGGCCTTGTCGAGGGAGCCGACGTTCCGGGGGTTCTCGTAGTGGTCGAGGACCTTGTCGCTGTAAGCCATGGCGTGATACGTGGGTGGTGGGTTGTGTCCCGGCGTCGTCCTGCGCGGGAGGTTGTGTCGGTGAGGGCCTGCGGCTCGCCGAGTCGGGTCTCGGTCGGTTCAGGCCTTCGTTGTTTCAGGTCTCGGAGGGTGCCCTGTTCGATCCCGCCCAACGGCGTCAGCTGTTGGGCCAGAGATGCGGAACGGCGTCAGCCGTTGGGCCAGAGATCGGCTCCAACGGCGTCAGCCGTTGGGCCGCTCCAACCGCGTCAGCGGTTGGGCCATAGGTTCAGTGCCCGGTCCATGCGATCGTCGAAAGGTCGATGCCCTCCTGGACCATTTCGTAGAGCGGAGAGAGCTCGCGGAGCTTCTTGACGGCCTCGATGACCTGTTCGGCCGCGAAGTCGATGTCTGCCTCGGTCGTCATCCGGCCGAAGCCGAAGCGGATCGAGCTGTGCGCGAGCTCGTCGCCGACGCCCATGCTCTGCAGCACGTGGCTGGGCTCGAGGCTTGCCGACGTGCATGCCGAGCCCGAGGAGACCGCGAGGTCCTTGAAGCCCATGATCAGGGACTCGCCCTCGACGTATGCGAACGAGAGGTTCGAGCAGCCGGGCAGGCGGTTGTCCGCATCCCCGTTGATCTCGACGTAGTCGAGCGCGTCGAAGATCTTCTTCTCGAAGCGCTCGCGCAGCCCGTTCGAGTGCGCGATGTCCTTCTCGAGGTCGGTCTTCGCGACGGCGCACGCGGCGCCCAGGCCGACGATTCCGGGAACGTTCAGCGTGCCGGAGCGCATGCCGCGCTCGTGCCCGCCGCCGTCCATCTGCGCAACGAGGCGCACGCGCGGCTTCTTGCGACGCACGTAGAGGCAGCCCACGCCCTTCGGCCCGTAGACCTTGTGGCCCGACAGACAGAGCATGTCGATGTGGTCGGCGTCGACGTCGACGGGGATCTTGCCGACCGCCTGGGTCGCGTCCGTGAAGAAGAGCACCCCGCGCTCGCGGCAGACCGCGCCGATCTCACGGACCGGGTTGATCGTGCCGACCTCGTTGTTCGCCCACATGACCGCCACGAGGATCGTGTCCTCGCGGATCGCGTCGGCCACCTGCTGGGCGCTGACGGCGCCGTTGGCGTCGGGCTCGAGGTAGGTCACCTCGAAGCCCTCCTTCTCGAGGTGCTTCGCCGTGTCCAGCACCGCCTTGTGCTCGGCGAGGCTGGTGATCATGTGCTTGCCCTTCGAGCCGTACATGTCACCGACGCCCTTCATCGCGAGGTTGATGGCCTCGGTGGAGCCCGACGTGAAGACGATCTCCTTGGAGGTCGCGCCCAGCAGATCTGCGATCTGTTCGCGGGACGTCTCGACGGCCTCCTCCGCCTTCCAGCCGAACGCGTGGCTCCGGCTCGACGCGTTGCCGAACGCGCTGGTGAAGAAGGGGATCATCGCTTCGAGGACGCGGGGGTCGACCGGCGTCGTCGCTTGGTAGTCGAGGTAGATCGGGTCTCGCATGTCGGGATCGGTTTCGTCCCCGGTCCGTCGCCTGAGGCGATGAGCTGCGGGGTTGTGTGCGTGGGATATTGCCGCGGGTGCGGTACTGCCGCGTGTGCGGTACTGCCGTGGGAGCGGTACTGCCGCGGGTGGTGTCTCGATCGGGGCGTGCCCTCACGACCGTCGGGAACGGTCGTGGGTCAGCCCGCTGCGGTGAACAGGTCCGCGGGGTCGACGGTCCGGTCGGCGAGCGCCTGGAGCGACACGCCTTCGAGCAGGTTCCAGATGCCGGCGCGGAGTCGCGACAGCGGTGAACGGATGGGGCAGACCGGCTCGACCTCGCAGCCGCCGTCGCTCGAGGCGGCGCCGAGCCCTGCGCAGCTGGTCAGCGTAGGCTCGCCCTCGAGCGCTGCGACGACCTCGCCGAGCGAGATCTCGGCGGCGGGCCGCGCCAGGCGGTAGCCGCCGCGCGCGCCGCGGGTCGACTCGAGCAGGCCGCTCGCCTGGAGCACCTTCAGCGCCTCGGCCAGCAGCCGGCGCGGCACCGGGAAGATGTCCCCGATCGCCCGGGCGCTGACGACGTCCGCAGGCTGCCCGACGGGCACCTCGGCGGCGCGCTCGGCCAGGTGCACGAGCGCGATCAGGCCGTATTCGGTGCGCTTGGTCAGTCGGAGCATGGTGGATTCGTGTGGGCGCGGGGGGCCTGGGGGCTCCCCCGCCAATGCGCCCTAGTTTAGTGCGGATTCGGTCTTCGGCAACCGCATCGGGGCAATGAGCACGATAAAAGTGCTAAATCGGCCCTGCGGCGCAGGGCTGCACTTGGTGTCCCGTCACGGGCTCTCCAAGGCGGGCCAAGGGCTCGATTCAAGGCTCGGTCGGGCGCGGGCCGAACCCAGTTCCATGACCCAGCCCGGATCGACGCGTTGCATCGAGTGCGGGGGCACCGTCGGTGCCCTCAACGAGGACGAGGACGGGGTGCCGTGCGCCGCGTGCGCCGAACGGCTGCTCGAGACGCTGCCCGGCGTGTTCCACACGCCCTGGGCCGGCGCCCGGGACGGCGGGTCCGATGCCCGCACCGAGGCTCGGATCGAGACGCAGGGGGGCGACGCGCCGTTCGCGGCCCCTCCGGAGCGCGGCCCCGGTCCGCGCCCGGGCGGGCCCGTCGACTGAGCCTCCGCGAGGGGTAGCCTGTTGCGCCTCCGCGTCCGTCGCGGAGCTCGCGCCACAGCACCTCCTCGCATGCGAAAGACGCTCCGCGGCCCCCTCGCCGCATCGATCCTGGTCGCCTCCGTCGCGGCCCACGCCGCGGCAGCGCCGGCCGCCCGGCTCCGGCCGACTCCGCAGGACGAGTCCACCGCGTCGGGTGCCGTAGCGCCGGACGACGGTCCGTCGCTGCCCGCGCTCCCCGCGTACGAGCGCTTCGAGCGTCTCGCCGCCCTCCTCGCCGACGACCGGAGGGTCGACGTGCTCCACGCCCTGCGCGAGGACCTCGACGCGTTCGGGGAGCGCGCGACGGACGCTCGCGACGCGGCGCTGCTCGCGGGCCTCATCGACTTCGCGCGCGGCGGGCTCCGGAGCGAGGATCTCGGGGACCTGCCCGCGCGCATCCTCGGAGGAGTCGAGCTGCCGGAGTCGCCCGGCGCGCACGACCTGCGCGCGCGACTGGCCGTCCTGACCGGCGACGTCGAGGGCCTCGCACCGCTCGACGCGTGGCAGATGGTGGGGCCGTTCGAGAACGAGCGCGGACGCGCCATGCGCCGCACCACGCCTCCGGAGAAGGACCCCGTCGCCGACGCGTACGACGGCAAGGTGACCGACGTCGAGTGGCGTGAGCTCCCCGCGCCCGCGCGCGACGGCGTGCATCGCATCGATCGATTCGTCTACCCGCGCGAGCAGTTCGCCGTCGTCGCCCGGACGTGGGTCCGCGCCGAGCGCGCCCTCGACGCCTACCTGCTCGTCGGCGCTTCGGAGGAGTTCGAGGCGTGGGTCCGCGGCGACGCCGTGCTCGAAGCGCGCGACGCGCACACCTTCGGCGAGGACGGGCACACGGCGCGTGTGACCCTGGAGCGGGGCTGGAACGAGATCGCGCTGAAGGTCGGCGCTCAGGAGGGCTCGTGCATGTTCTCGGCGCGCCTCGTCGACGCCGGCAACGGTGCACCGCTCCGGCTCGAATCTCGGGCCGCGCCCCCGAGCGGCGTCGAGGCTGCGCGGCTCGGCGGCCGTGCGCCGTCCGCCAGCGGAGCGCCGGAGGCATTCCCTCCGGGCGTGCGTCGCACGCTTGCGCGGCTCGCCGCCGCGGGCGGCCTCGGGCCCGGCGAGATGCTCGCGCGCGCCGCGATCGATGCGGCCGCCAACGCGGTCCCGAAGGCGAAGCGGCCCGGCTACGCGGCCGCGCAGGCCGCGCTCGACGCGCTGCCGGACAGTTTGGCGGCGGTGCTCCTGGTGCTCGGGACGATGCGCGTCGAGGACGCGCTCGACGTCGAGGAGGACGTCAATCCGTGGCTCGCCGTGCTGCGCGATGCGATCACCCGCCACGGAGATCGGACGATCTTCCTCCTGGCCTACGCGGAGCACGCTGCGCAGAGCCAGGGCCTGCCGCTTCGCGCGCAGGAGCTGTGCGAGCGCGCCGTCGCCGCCAACCCCGCCTCGCTCACGGCGCGCTGGGCGCTCCTGGCGTCGCTCAACGCGCGCGGGCTCGGCGCGCTCGCGGACGCGCGGCGCGAGGAGCTCGTGCGGGACGAGGCGCTCCGCGAGCGGCCGACCCTCGCGTCGACCCTCGCGGCGAGCTACCCCGACGCGGACCCGCGCCGCCGCCGGCTCCTCGAGCTCGCGGCCGACGCGGGCGACCTGCGAGCAGAGACGCAGCTCGCGCGCCTGGACCTCCCGGAGAGCCGCGCGGCCCAGCGCGCCGCGCGCGACGAGCGCCTCCGCGCCGCCGTCGACCGCGATCCAGGTGCGATCGGAATTCGGATCCGCCACGGGCGGACTCGCCTCGCCGAGGGGGACTCGTCCGGCGCGCTCGCTCTGCTCGACGAGGCCGTGGCGCTCACGCCCCACGATCCCGACGTGCGCGGCTGGCGTGCGCGCGCGCGCGTGCTCGCCGGCGACCTCGAGGGTGCCGTGCAGGATCTCGAGCGCGCGATGGACCTGGACCGCTCCGACACCGAGGAGCTGCGCCTGCTCGAGCACCTGCGCGCGCGGCTCGACGCCGGCGCGGCGTCGACCGGGGAAGCGCCCTTCCACGAGGCCTTCCGCGAGCCGCTCGCCGACGTCCTCGCGCGACACCCGGAGAAGCCCGCGCTCGCCAACGAGTTCCCGCGCGAAGCGCTGCTCGAGCGGACGGTCGTCGAGGTCGGCGCCGACGGTACGGCGCGCCGCTACCGCCGCAGCGTCCAGCGCATCCTCGGAACGCGCGGCGTGCGCGACCTCGATGCTCGCTCCTTCCGCGCCTGGCCCGGACAGGAGGAGGTCCGGGTGCTGAGCGCCCGCGTCCTGTCGCCCGACGGCACGGTCCGCGAGGCGCGCACCGGGCGCACGGGTGCGCGCGGATTCCTGACCGTCGACCTCCCGCCGCTCGCGGTGGGCGACGTCGTCGACCTAGAGTGGCGCCGGGACGACCTCGTGCCGTCCGTCTTCGGGTCCTACTTCGGCCTCGACGCGCCGCTCGTCTCGGACCCGTCGCTGCCGCAGCGCGAGTCGGAGGTCGTCGTCCTCGAGCGCGACGGCGTCGAGCTGAGCTACCACGTCACCGGCGAGCCCACCGAGCTGGGTGTGGACGTGCGTCGCTGGAACGGGGACGACGGCGCGCGTTTCCGCGCGTACTCCGCGCGCGGCTACGCGCCGTCGCGCCGCGAGGCCTACGAGCCGCCGCCCGCCGAGTCCCTGCCGCGCGTGCAGGCCAGCACGTACGGGGGCTGGGACGCGTTCGGGACGTGGTGGTGGAGTCTGATCGACGAGGAGATCACCGGCTCCGACGAGATGCGGGCCAAGGTCGTAGAGCTGACCGACGGGCTGGAGGATCCGCTCGACCAGCTGCGTGCCATCTACGAGTTCGTGGTCACCGACGTGCGCTACAACGCCTGGGAGTTCGGCATCCACGGGTACCAGCCGTACAGCGCCCCGGTGATCTTCAGCCGGCGATTCGGCGACTGCAAGGACAAGGCGATCCTGCTCAAGGCCATGCTCGCGGAGGTCGGGATCGAGGCGTGGCCCGTCGTGATCGACGCCCAGCAACGCCGCGAGGAGGAGGACCTCTCGCTGGCGCTCGTCGGGCACTTCAATCACTGCATCGCGTACGTCCCCGCGCAGGACGGCGTGCCGGAGATGTTCCTGGACGGCACCGCGCGGCTGCATCCGCTCGACGTGCTGCCCGACTCCGACGCAGGCGCGGACGTGCTCGTCGTACGCAGCGACGGCGTCGAGCGGCGGGAGGTGCCCTTCAAGAGCGCGGACGAGAACCTCGTCGCGGACGCAATGACGATCGACCTGTCCGGGGCGGCTCCGAGCGTGCGCATGGTCCGCGCCCCGCGCGGGCGCTGGGATCCGCGCGAGCGCATGCGCTTCGAGGGAGACGACGCGGAGCGCGACGAGCAGCTCGAGCGTCTCCTCACGTCGATCTTCGGAGCGCTCGCCGGACCGGCGCGCGCCGAGCACCCCGACTACCAGGACCTCGGGACGCCCCTCGAGATCGTCATGGAGTTCGAGCCCGAGGACATCGGGCGCGGCACGGGCACCGGGCGCGAGTTGCCTTCGACGTTCGCCGCACAGGACCTCTTGTCCTCGGTCGCGTCCGAAACGGAGCGCACGACGGACGTCCTGCTCGACGTGCCCTGGTCCAGCGAGCAGAGCATCGAGTACGTGCTGCCGCCCGGCGCGCGGGTCCTCCGGGCACCGCGCGCGCTCGACGTCGCCAGCGAGGATCTCGAGTACGCGCGCACCGTCAGTGAGCCCGAGGTGGACCCAGGCGGCCGCGTGCGCGTTCGCATCGTCGAGCGCATCGCGTTCCGGACCCACCGCGTACCCGTGGAGCGCTACGCCGCGTTCCGCGAGCTCGCTCGCCAGATCGACGACGCCCAGCGCGAGACCCTCGACTACGAACTGTGATGCGTTCGACCAAGACGCTCGGCCTCTGCGCCGGACTCGCCGCCACGCTCCTGGCGACCGCCGGGAAGGCCCAGACCGCGGATCCGAACGCGGGGCGGCGGCAGAACGCCGTCCTCGACGCGGAGCGCGTGACCGCGCATCCGCGCCTCTTCGGCGGCGATCCCGGGGAGATCGCCCTCGACCTGCTCCTCGGGCTCGAACGCCAGGTCGACTCTCCGTACGCGCTCGACGCACTGCGCCGGATCAACCGGCTCTCCGCGGTGCAGAGCGGCGCGTTCGACGCGCCCGACGTGCTGCCGCGGCTGCTCGCGCTCGCGGAGCGCTCCACCGACGCGACGACGGAGCTCCTGATCGAGGAGCTCGCGATCGGGGTTGCGCGCCGCGGGCGCTTCGCCGAGCGGGCACCCGCTCTCCCGCCCGACCTGCGGGACGAGTTCGTCACCGACTGGCTGACGCTCGGTCCGCTCGGCCCGCCCGACCCCGACGTGCTGCCACTCGTGCCGCCGATCGCCGGGTCCCCCGAAGTGCTCGGAAGGGAGCGCCGCTACGGCGAGAGCTACGCCGCGACGATGGTCCTCGCAGGGGAGGACGGCGCCCGGCTCGAGTGGCTGTCCGCCCGGCGGGACACGCACTCGGCGCGCGTCGCGGCGGCGCGCTCCGTCTGGCCGCGGGCGGGCTTCGTCTACGCGCTCTGCTACCTGCGGGACCCCGAGGCGAGCGACAGCGGTGCCTCCGTCGAGCGCGTCCTCGAGGTCACGAGCGACGACGCGTTCCGCGCGTACTGGAACGGTGACCTCTGCCACGACGCCGCGAAGATCGAGCCGACGGACGTCGGCCCGACGCGGCGCGTGCGGGTCGAGGTTGCCCCGGGCTGGAACGCTCTGCTCGTACGCCTGAGCGCGGAGGACGCGCCGCGCGTCGGCGCGCGCCTCCTGACGACGTCGTCCGCCAACACGCCGTTCGACGAGCTGGTCCCTGCGGGCGAACACCCGGTCCTGCCGGAGACGCGCGTGGGGGACCGCGTCCTCGATCCGCGGACGCTCGCGGTGGACGAGGCGACGGCGGGGCCGCACGCGGCGGCGCTGTCGGTCCTGCGCCGCACGTACGCGCAGCGACCGGACGAGGCGCTGACCGTCGACGCCCCGGCTTCGGAGGACGCGGACGCGCTGAGCGGCTGGTGGTCGGCGCGGGCGTTCGCGCTCGGGCGCGCGCGGCACCTCGACGGTGAGGTCGCGCGGCGCGCGCTGCTCTTCGCGCTGGAGCGGCTCGAGGCCGAGGCCGTTCCGCGCGACGACACCTGGCTGCGCCGGATCGCGCTGCAGTCTGCGGAGGACCGCCCGCTCGAAGCGCTCGCGACGGTCGACCGCTGGATCGCCGCGGCGCCCGACAGCGTGCTCGCGCTCCGTGCGCGCGTGCAGGTCCTGCAGACCGTCGACACAACGGGGACGCTCGCGGCGGAGGCCGCGCGGGAGGCACTCGCTGCGCATCCGGACCTCGACTCGGCCCGCAGGGTCCTTGCGGACTGGCTGGACCGCGACGGCGACCGTGCGGGGGCCGTCGATGAGACCTTCGAGCTTCTGGTCCGGACGGGAGACCTGGGCCTGGTCGGCGCCTTCCTCGGACGCCTCGAGGGGGCCGACGATCCGCGCGTCGAGTTCCTCCTCGAGCGCGTGCGCGCCGAGCGGAAGGTCTTCGACACCGACGCGCGCCTCGTCGACGCGGAGCTGTCGCTCCTCGAGCATCTGGATCGCACGCCCGAGCGGCTCGCCCTCCTGGCGGAGCGTGCGGCCGCTCTGCCTGCGCAGCCCGGGCGGTGGTGGGAGCTCGGTTCCGCTCGCCTGGAGCGCGGTGACGTCGACGGCGCCCAGGAGGCGCTCCGCCGGGAGCTCGCGCTCCGTCCCGCGGACGGCACGACGCGAGAGCTGCTCGCCGAGCTCGGCGCGGAGGACCCGGCTGAGCGCTTCTTCGCGGCGTTCGCACCGGACCGCGACGCCGCGCTCGCGCGCGCGCGGGCGAGCGCGGACGCGTCGGTCGTCGAAGCGCTCGACTCGGGGCTCGTGTACGTGTTCCCGGACGGCTCTTCGCACTCCCGCAACTCCAGCATCGCGTTCGCGACCGACCGCGCGGGCGTCGAGGCCCTGAGCGCGCTCCCGCTGCGCGACGAGCCGCGCGTCGTCCGCGTCGAGAAGACCGACGGGTCCGTCCTCGAGCCGACGGACGCGGGCGGGGAGTGGGTGCTGCCCACGCTCGAGGTCGGCGATGTCGTCGAACTCGTCTGGGATCAGCGCCTGGACGCGCCCGCGCCCGGCGCGGTGCCGACCCAGCACACGTGGCGCTTTGCGTCGTTCGAGCGAGCTTTCCCGACCTCGCGCTGGGCGGTCTTCGTGCCGGAGGGTCTCGCGCGCGGCCGGGTGAAGGCGCTCCAGTTCGAGGGGGACTACGAGGCGATCCCCTTCGAGGGCGGGACCGTGCACCTGTACGACTCGTCCCTGCCGAGGCAGGTGCCCGAGCCGGCGATGCCGGACTACCCGCGCGTCCTCCCGATCGCCGCGTTCGGGGACGACGAGGGGCGCGGGGACGACTGGCGGGGCTACCGGGCGTTCGTTGCGGTCGAGTCGCACCTGCCCGCCGACATCGCGCGCGAGACCGACGCGTTCGTCGCCGAGGTGCGCGCGCGGCAAGAGGAGCCGGGCGACGCCGCGTTTGCGCGCGCTCTCTACGAGGCCGTCGATGCGCGCTCACGTCAGTTCGAGGGGGACTCCGGCGCGGCGAGCGTTTGGCAGACCCAGCGCGGATGGCCGCTCTTCCTGTACGGCGCGCTGCTCGGACGCGAGGGCGTCCCGTTCGAATGGGCGGTGTTGGAGACGGGCGTATCGCCCGAGCTCCAGCGCTTCCCCGGCACGATCTTCGAGGGTGACTACGCGCTCAACGGCGTCGTGCTCCGGCTCGGTCGCCTCGACGGGGCCGATGGGGCGGAGCCCGTCTGGGTGCTGCCCGGGCAGGCGCCAGGGACGCCGTTCGGCGAGCTGCCGAACCGCGCAGCCGGCGCGCGCGTGTTCGTGCTCGAGGACGAGGGCGGCGTGCGCGAGGAGTTCTTGCCCCGCCGCTACCTGGACGAGCGCTGGGACGCGGACATCACGCTCGAGTACGCGGTGGGTGTGGACGGAGCGGCGCGTGTACGCGGGCGGTTCCAGAACGCCGGGCCGGAGGGCGTGATGGCGCTCGGCCAGGTGCGCCAGGCGACGGCGCAGCAGCGCGACGCGTTCGCGCTCTCTCAGGCGGCGACGCTCGCGCCGGGGATCGACGTCGAGCGCGCGGAGGTCGTTCTCGACGGGTCGCGCGGACCCGGCATCGTGGTCGAGTTCGAGGGCGTCCGGCCGGCGTTCGCGGCGCCGGCGGACGACGGCACGAGGCGCGCCGCGCTGCCCTTCCTCGCCATGGGGCTGACCCAGCGCTTCGGCCCATCGGAGCGGCGCTGGCCGCTCGAGCTGAGCGCGCCCGCTCGGCTGCGGACCACCGTGCTGGTGGAGCTCGCCGAGGGACTCCGCTTCGACGCAGGGCCGCAGGCCATCGTCGAGGAACGCGACGGGTTCCTCGTCGCGCTCGAGTTCGATCGGACCGAGGACTCGAAGCTGCGCTACGTGCAGCGGCTCGAGATGACGTCGCTCCTCCTTGAGCCGGCCGAGCTGCCCGGGTTCCTCGCGCGCATGGCCGACGTCGAAGCCGAGTTCGGCCGGGCGCTGAGGCTCGCCGAGGGCGAGTAGCGCGGTGGCCGACGCGGTCCGGCGGGGGGGCCTCCGCGGACCGTGGGCTCGGGTCGCGCGTCAGCGGCGCGCGAGTCCGAGCGCTTCGACGAGCTCGGGAGGGAACGGCCGCGCGCTCCGCGTCGCGAGGTCCATGCACGCGAGCTCCACGGTCGCGTTCGAAAGCAGGATCGGCGGTCCGCCGTCCGACTCCGCGGGCTCGCGCAGGACCTCGTACCCGAAGGTGACGGACGCTGCGCGCGATCGCTCGATCCAGACGTCGACCTGCAGACGGTCCTCGTAGAAGGCAGGCCGCCGGTAGCGCAGCTCGACCGAGCGGACAGGCAGGCCAACGCCTGAGCGCTCGACGTCGCCGTAGGGGAGGCCGAGGGCGCGCATGTACGCGGTGCGGGCCTCCTCGAGGTAGAGGAGGTAGTTCGCGTGGTGGACCACGCCCATCTGGTCGGTCTCGCCGTAGCGGACCTCGAGTCGGTGGGCGTAGCGCTCGGGCGGGCGTTCGCCGGGCGCGGACGGAGGGGGTGCGTCCTGGGTCATGGGCGGCAGGATACGTGCGGGGCGCCGGCGGGCGGGGGCGGGCCCACCCCGCCGGCGGGGCGGATCCGTCGCTCGCGGCCTCGGGCCGCGGGAACCCGGGCCGGCACGGATCCGGCCCGCGCGGATCCGAGAGGGGAGTTCGGCGCCCTGTGTTTCGGGTCCGAATGGGCCGCGCCCCGATGCCGTCGGGCCCGGCGGCTGCGCGGGCGATTGTGGTAGAACTGCGCGCCCGATGGCCGTGACGACAGGAACCACCGCAGGGGCGACGGGCCCGCACCCGACCCTCGCCTCGCTCGCCACCTGGCTCGTGCCGGGCGCCGGGCACTACATGCTGGGCAACGTCCGCCTCGCCGCGATCGGGTTCGTCGTGATCCAGGGGCTGTACCTCCTGGGCGTTCTCCTCTCCGACGGGCTGTTCCTCTCGATCCTCCCGCCCGAGATGCGCGGGACGTTCTCCCCGGTCCTCTCGCCGGAGGCGGGCAACCTCGGCGCGCTGCTCGCGCACGTGCAGACGGTCGGCTACGGAGGGACCGAGCCGCGCGTCTGGCCCTCGACAATCCACGTCGGTGTGGCCCTCACGGCGAGCTCCGGGATCCTCAACCTGCTGCTCGCCGCCCGCGCGCACTTCGACGCGCGTGCGCGCTCGGCGGCGACGGTCGAGGGCGCAGCGCCGCACCCCGGCCAGGCCGTGCTGCTCGCTTGGCTCGTGCCGGGCGGAGGACACTTCCTGCAGGGGCGTCGCGCGCGCGGGCTCGTCGTGTTCGCGCTGCTGGTCGGCCTCTTCGCGCTCGGGACGATGCTCGCCGGGACGGCGAACCTCGACCGGACGCGCCACTTCTACTACTGGGGCGGGCAGGCGCTGCTCGGCCCGATCGCTCTCGTGTGGGAGCAGGTCGTCGGGCACTCGATCATGGAAGCGCCCACGCGCTACGACGAGGCGGGCGTCGTCATCGCCTCGATCGCCGGGATGCTGAACGTGCTGGTGATGCTCGACGTCTACGGCACGAGCGACGCAAGGCTCTTCGGGCGGCCCGTGCCGACCGAATCCGGCGGCGACGCCGGCGCGACGGGCGGAGTCCAGGCGGGGGCGCGATGAGCGACGTCGGTGTTCACGTCGCGCTCTTCCTGGGCGTGGCGGCCGCGGTGGTCGCGGTCTCCTGCATGTTCACCGAAGCGGACGACGCGCGCGCGCTGCGCCTGTTCCCGCGTCGGTACGCGAGCTTCATCGTCGTGTCGGCGCTGATCACCGGAGCGATGATCGTGCTCGAGCACACGCTCGCGTCGATCGGCTAGCGCGCCCCAGCGCTTGCGACGGTCCAGCGCTTGCGACGGTCCGGGGCTGCCGAAAGCCCGCTGCTGTCGAAGATCCGGAGCGGTCGAAGTTCCGGCGCTTCGATCCGGCCGTCCGACGTCCCCGCGCACGAGCTGTCGTCCGACGAGCCGGGCCCCGTCGCGTGGAGCGCGCCGGGGCCCGGTTCAGGAACGAACGAGCGCGTGCCCTCGGGCGCGCGCCCACGACTCCGTTCAGTTGGCGATTCCGTAGTTCGTTCCTTCGAACGCCTTGGCGAGATCGTCGAGACCGTACTCGGTCCCTGCGACGTCGACCTCGACCGTCTTCGCGGCGTAGTCGATCGTGACGTCGTCCTTCTCGATCCCGTCAAGCTTGGCGAGTGCAGACTGCACTCGAGGGGGGCACCCCGCGCCTCACGTCATCCCCGTGATGGTGAACGCAACGGGCTTCGCCTTCGGGGCGACCTCCTGCGACGAGTTCGTGTCGGCCGGGCCGTTGTCGACCGGCTCGCTGGTGCAGGCCACCAGCGCGAGGCCGATGGCGAGGGGGATGAGCGCTTTCATGGAATCGCTGAGTCGTTGGTATGGGGCTGCGCCCGCAGCGACCGTCGCTGCGGCACGGATCCCAGGCTACTGCTTCGTACGCGTCCTGCTCGGGGGCGTGACCCTTCCCGGAGCGGCGCGGTGCGCGAGACGGCGCTGCGGGTGGGATTGACCGACCGGGCCGTGGGATCTCGCAGCCGGTGGATCCGGGAGGTCCGCAGCAATGGGCGCGGCCGGAGCCGCCGTCCCCGGCCACCGAGGGGGGAGGTCAGCCGCCTGCGGGCCCCCCGCGCGCTCGCTCGTAGAGCCCGCCGGGGCACGCACGCACGTCCCCGTCGAGCCCGAGCGTCTGGAGCGCCGCGAGCGCCCGTCCGACGTCGAGCCCCGCGATCCGCGCCACCTCCGCCGCCCGGAGCGTCTCGCCGGTCAGGGCATTCAATACAGCGCGCTCGTCGTCGGTGCGCGCTGGCGCCGGGTCCGAGTCGCTCGCGTCGCCCGAGGATCGATCCAGCGCAGATCCGACCCCGTACAGATCCTCGAGCAGCGCGCGCGGCGCGCCGACCGGGGTCGCGCCCTCCCGGAGGAGCGCCAGCGTGCCCTCGGCCATCGGGTGGTCGACGCGCCCCGGCAGCGCGAAGACCGTCTGGCCCTGCTCGGCCGCCCAGCGCGCCGTGATCAGGGACCCGGAGCGCGCCGCCGCCTCGACGACGAGGACCGCGTCGCTGAGGGCGGCGATGATCCGGTTCCGGAGGGGGAAGTGATGGCGGCGCGGTCCCGCGCCGGGCGGGAACTCCGACAGCAGCAGGCCCTCGCGCGCGATCCGGTCGCCGAGCGGACCCCCGGGCCACGGCCGATCGACCCCTGACCCGAGGACGGCGATCGTCCGACCACCGACCGCGAGCGCGCCCGTGTGGGCGGACGAATCGACGCCGCGCGCGAGGCCGCTGACGATGCACACACCGGCTCGCGCGAGCTCTGCCCCGAAACGCTCGGCCTGGGCAGACCCGTACGGCGTCGGCGCGCGCGTTCCGACGATCGCAACGCGAGGATCGTCCCCGAGCAGCCCCGCCCGGCCGCGCAGCCAGAGTCGCTGCGGCGGCGACGCGATCGAGAGCAGACCCTGGGGCCAGCCGGGTCCACCGCGCGTCCGCACCTCGATCGCCGCTCCTGCTCCTTCGTCCGTCACGGGGACTCGACGGACGGTGCGCGCCGCGGGTCGCAGCGGCGTCGGAAATCCCTTTGCGGTGCGCGCCGCGTCAGCCGTCCCAGGCGTCGAGTCCGTCGGGCGCGACGTTCCAGAAGCCGACGCTCCACGCGCCGTCCGCGAACCGCAGGAGGCACGCGCCGCCCGTGCGCACCTTGAGGCGCCCCTCGATCCGAGCGTCCTCGAACGCGCCGGGGACGAGCTCCAGGAACCAGCGCAGGAGACCGTTGCTCGAGCAGGCGAGAACGCGCGCGCCGAGCGCACCGCGGGCCACGTCGTCGGCGAACGAGCGCACGCGCGCGTGCACCTCTCCCCTCGACTCGGGCCAGGCGCCGGCGGCGGGCCACTCGGAGCGCTCGTTCCACGCGGCGACCTCGTCCGCGCCGAACTCCGCAACGAGCTCGTCCGTCGTCCGCCCGCCCCAGGCGCCATAGTCGAGCTCGCCCAGCCGCGCGTCCACTGAGCGCGGGACCTCGGCCGCCGCCGCGATCTCCAGGTGCTCCCGCTGACGCACGAGCGCGCTCGACACGGCGGCGTCCGGCGTCCAGCCGAGCCGTTCGAGCGCGTGCCCGAGCGCGCGCGCCTGCTCGCGCCCCTTCTCGACGAGCGGCAGGTCCTCGCCCGCGCCGACCCAGACGACGCGATCGCCCGGCCCGAACGTGTTCCCGTGCCGGACGAGCAGGAGCTCGCGCGTACCGCCGGCCGTCACGCCAGCGGCTCCTCGACGAGCTCGCCGTCCTCGTCCAAGAGGCGCTCGACCCGGGCGAGGTCCTCCGGGCTGTCGATCGCCAGGTGCCTCCGTCCGCGGTAGTCCACCTCGACGACGCGCACGCGCATGCCGTTCTCGAGCGCTCGGAGCTGCTCGAGGCCCTCGGTGAGCTCGAGCGGCGTCGGCTCCAGCGCGACGAAGCGCGCGAGGCTCTCCCGCGTGTACCCGTAGAGGCCGATGTGCCGGAACGTCGCCGCGCCGCCGCTCGCGTCGCGCAGGAACGGGACGAGCGCCTTCGAGAAGTAGAGCGCGTAGCCGCGGCGGTCCATCACGACGCTCGTGCCGCCGACCTCGCCGTTCGCCTTGGCCTCGACGAGCAGTTCGCGCGAGGAAGCGTCGAGGCGCGCGGCGGGCGTGACGATGTCGGCGCCGGGCTCGTCGACGAGCGCATGAACAACGGCCTCTAGGACCCACGGCGGCGTCAGCACCGCGTCGCCTTGCAGGTTCACGACGCGCGCAGCGTCGAGGCCGAGCGCGTCGACCGCGCGCGCGACGCGCTCGGTCCCGTTGCGGCAGTCGTCGCCCGTCATCACGGCCTCGCCGCCGAAGCCGTCGACGTGCGCGCGGATCCGGTCGTCGTCCGTCGCGACCAGCACGCGGTCGACGCCCTCTGCGGCGCCCGCGATCTCGACCATGCGCTGGATCATCGTGCGGCCGCGCACGACCGCCAGGGGCTTGCCGGGGAAGCGCGTCGAGCCGAAGCGCGCCGGGATCACACAGACCGTTGAACCGCTCATTTCTTGCCGCAGCACTTCTTGAACTTCTTGCCGCTCCCGCAGAAACAGGCGTCGTTGCGGCCGAGCTTTGCCGCGCGGTGCTCGACGGTCTCCTGGCGCGGCGCGTGGCCGTGTCCCTCCGGGTTGGACCCGGCGCGGACGGTCTCGACGAAGGCGTCCACCGTGGATTCGAGCGCCTGCTTGAGCTCGAAGGCGTGGGTCACGACCGCGCTCTCCTCGAGGTGTGCGAGGTACGCGCGCAGGACGTCCGGGACCGACGCGGCGAGCGGCTCCGCCCGCTTGAAGTGCGCCGGCAGCAGGCGGCCGAGCGCGCTCTCCAGGTCGTGCCCGTCCAGCTTCTCGGGCGCCGCGCCGACGCCCTCGAAGCAGACCGTGAGGAAGCGCGAGACGACGGTCCGGACCTCATCGTCGGCGAGCCCGAGCGCCTCGCGCTCCGCCGAATCCATGAAGCTCGCGACGCGGAGCGTGATCTCTTTGGACGGGGGCATGGGACGAGGGTAGCTGCCCTGGGACGGCCCCACGGCGAATGTCCGCGCGGATTGTGGACCCGCTCCGGCGGCGGCTCCGGCAAGGTTCGCGCGATGACCGCCTCCGACGGAGCGCAGCGCCCGCCGGGCGCGTTCGACGACCTGGGCCTCTCCGGGCCGCTCTTGAGCGCGGTACGAGCGCGTGGGTTCGTGGCGCTCCGTCCGATCCAGGCCGAGGCGATCCCTCCGTCGCTCGAGGGGCGGGACGTGCTCGGGCTCGCGCGGACCGGAACGGGCAAGACTGCGGCGTTCGTCCTGCCGTTGCTCGAGCGGCTGCTCCGCGCGGGCGACGGTTCCGGCGCCGCGGCACGGCCGCGGGCGCTCGTGCTCGCTCCGACGCGCGAGCTCTGCGCGCAGATCGCCGCCGACGTCGAGGCGTTCGCCGCGGAGACCGAGCTCGGGTGTGCGCTCGTCATCGGCGGCGTCTCGGCGGGCCCGCAGCGCGCGGCGCTCGAGGCGGGCGCCGACGTCATCGTCGCGACGACGGGCCGGCTCCTGGATCTCGCGAGGGACGACGCCGTCGACCTCGGCGGCGTCGAGACGGTCGTGCTGGACGAGGCCGACCGCATGATCGACATGGGCTTCCTTGCGGACGTCGAGGACGTTCTCCGCCGGACGCCCGCCCGGTCGCAGACGTCGATGTACAGCGCGACGATGCCGCCCGAGCTGCTCGCGCTCGCCCAGGGCACACTCGCCGACCCGGTGGTGCTGGATCTCGGCGGCGGTATGCCCGCCGAGACGATCGACCACGCGCTCGTGCTCGTGCGCGAGTCCCGGAAACCCCGGCTCCTGCGGGCGCTCATCGATGCGGGTGGCTTCGCGCCCGCCATCGTGTTCGTGCGCACGAAGCAGCGCGCGAAGGCGGTCTTCCACGGGCTGGAGAAGCGCGGGGAGCGCGTGGCGCTCCTGCACGGCGACCGGGGGCAGGCGTCCCGGGAACGAGCGCTCACGAGCTTCCGCAGCGGGGATTCCTCGATCCTCGTGGCGACGGACCTCGCGTCGCGCGGGCTCGACGTCGAGGGGGTGGCGCACGTCGTCAACTACGACGTGCCCCTCGAGCCCGACACGTACGTGCACCGGATCGGACGCACGGGACGCGCCGAGCGCGCGGGCGTCGCGCTCACGTTCGTCGGCGAGGGAGACCTCGGCGCCGTGCGTGCGATCGAGCATCGGATCGGTGCGCGCGTCGACCGTCGCGTGGTCGAGGGCTTCGCTCCGCTCGAGGACGAGGACCTGGCGGCTCCGAGGCGTCCGCGACGCCGCCGACGGCGCTGACGTCACGGGGCGCGAAGTGCGCCGGTGGGGTCAGGTCGCGATCGGCGGCACGTCCTCATGGCGCGCGTCGGCTCGCTCGCTCGCGTCCAGGAAGATGCAGTCCTCCTCGAGCTCGGGCGCGCCCTCGGCGAGCCCGTCCATGGCCAGCCAGAGCGGAGAGTCCGGCTGCGCGCGGCTGATGTACGCCCTGCGGGCGCGCCGGCGCGTCACCACGAGCCCGGCCTCGCGGAGCACCTTGACGTGCCTCGTGACCGTCGCGGGGTCGACCGCGAGGAGCGCCGCGAAGTGCGCAGCGCAGCGCTCGCCGTCGCGCAGCGACGCCAGGATCCGGACGCGGGTCGTGTCCGCAAACGCGCGGCCGATGCGCCGGATGCCCACGAGCCGATCGGCGTCGGCCTGGAGGAGGGACCGGTCCATGTGCAGGACGTTAGAGCGTCCGGCGCGGGACCGTATCAAGGCGCGATCAAGGGAGAGTCAGCGGCGCGGCAAGGCGCCTGCGTCCTCGCACCCCCGGTCGGGCGCGGCGCGCGGATCAGCCGAAGCGCGCAACTCCGAACGGCGCCGGGTCGACGTGCGGATCGGCGCCGGTGACGAGCTCCGCCACGAGCCGGCCCGTCGCCGGACCCATGCTGATCCCGATCATGCTGTGGCCCGCGGCGATGACGACGTTCCCGAGCGCCGGGGCACGGTCGATGATCGGCCGACCGTCCCAGACCATCGGGCGCCAGCCCCACCAGGTCTCGCGGACCTCGCCGCCGATCGGGTCGACGAGATGCTTGCGCGCGGCGTCCGTCAGGATCTGCAGGCGGCGCTCGTCGATCGACTCGTCGTAGCCGACGAATTCCATCGTCGAGCCGATGCGGTACGCGCCGGTCATCGGCGTGATGGCCACGTGGCTCTCCTCGAGGATGAGGGGGTGCGTCGGCATGCGCTCCGGCGCGGACGTCGTGATCGAGTAGCCCTTCCCGGGCTCGATCGGGATCTGGAGCCCGAGGTCGCGCTCGAGGAACGGAGTCCACGCGCCCGTCGCCACGACGAAGTGCTCCGCCTCGATCGAGTCCCCGGACTCGAGCTCGATGGCGCGCGCCGCGCCGGCTTCGCCGCGGAAGCGCGCTACCGTTGCGCCCTCGACGATCCGGACGCCGCGCGCCTCGAGCCGGGGGCGGAGCGACCCCATGAGCAGGTCGGGCCGCAGGTGCGCGTCCATCTCGAAGTGCCACGCGCCTGCGACGTTGTCCTTCAGCGCAGGCTCGAGGGCGAGCAGCGCCTCGCGGTCGAGGAACGTCGCGCCCACGCCGAAGCGCTCGCGCAGCATGCGCTCCTTGGGGCGGAACGCCTCGAGGCCGCGCTCCTCCGCGTAGACATTGAGCAGTCCGCGCTCCTGCCAGTCGCACTCGACGCCCTCCTCGCGGACGAGCTCGAGGTAGAGGTCCTTCGACGAAAACAGGAGCCCGCGGAGTGCCTCGGCGGTGCGGAGCATGTCGCGCTCGTTGCACCGGCGCGAGAAGCCGTAGAGCCAGCGCAGCATGCGCAGCGACGCGCGCGGCTTGATCGCGAAGGCGGAGTTGCGCTCGAAGAGCGTCTTGAGCGAGCCCCGGATCGCGCCGGGCTGGCACAGCGGTAGCACGTGGCTCGGCGCGACGTATCCGCAGTTCCCGCGGCTGCAGGCGGCCCCGAAGCGGTCCCTCTCGACGAGCGTCACCTGGACTCCGGCGTCCGCGAGGTACCAGGCCGACATCGCGCCGACGATCCCGCCGCCGACCACGCACACGCTTCCTCCGTTTCGATCGCTCATGCGTTTGAGTCCTCGGGCGCGCCTGCGAGGCCGGGGATCCCGCTCTGGAACGGATCGTTCCGGTCGAGCACGAGCTCGGCCTCGAGCGTGACGTGCGCCGACCCCGCGATCGTGGGCAGCACCGATCCCTCGGGACCGGGCTCGTAGGTCGCTTCGAACACGGAGCCGACGACGCTCTCCTGTCGCCACGCGACGCCGGGCTGGAGCTTGCCGTCCGCGGCGAGGCACGCGAGCTTCGCGCTCGTTCCCGTCCCGCAGGGCGAGCGGTCGAACGCGCCGCCCGGGCAGAGGACGAAGTTCCGACTGTCGTTCTCCGGGTTCTCCGGCGGGCCGAAGAACTCGACGTGGTCGATCCAGGCGCCGTCGTCGCCGCGGACGCCCGCGTCGGCGAGCGCGCGGCGCACGGCGCGCGCGCGCAGGCCGAGCTCGAGCACGTGCGGCGCCGCGATGGGGAGACCGGGCGGCGTGCTCGCGAGGAAGAACCAGTTGCCGCCCCACGCGACGTCCCCGACGACGCGACCGAGCCCGGGGACGTCCAGCTCGACGCCCGCCCGCGTGCGTCGGCTCGCGACGTTCGCGACGCGGACGCGGCCGTCGGGCGTCCGCTCGGCTCGCACGAGACCCACGGGCGTCTCGATGGTGAACGTTCCGGTCGCCGGGGCGCCCGCGCCCCCGACGTACCGCAGCGTCTCGACGAGCCCGATCGTCCCGTGCCCGCACATACCGAGCGGACCCGCGTCGTTGAAGAAGATCACCGCGGCGTCCGCGCCCGCGTCGTCCGGTTCCACGCGGAGCGCTCCGACCATGGCGTCGGAGCCGCGGGGCTCGCACACGACTGCGCGAAGGAAGTCGAGGTGCTCCTCCCCGAGGCGCAGGGCGCGCTCCGCGAGCGGTCCAGGACCGAGGTCCGGCGCGCCGCCGAGCACGACGCGCGTCGGCTCGCCGCCCGTATGGGAGTCGACGACGCGGACGCGGCGAGCCGTGTGGGGGGAAGAGGTCATCGGGAGCAGCGCGAGGGCGGTGGGCAGGAACCGCGCGCAGAGGCCATGGGATTCTGCCCCTGGGCGCGGAGCCGTTGTGTACAGAATCCCGCGCTCCAGGCCCCCCGAAGCGCGCGATGCGCCGCAGCCCATGACCCTCCACCCCGTCCTCGTCGCCGGCCGCTGGCGCGCCGCCGACGCGTCGTCCGAGTTCCGCGCCAGGGATCCGAGGACCGGCGACGCCGTCGGTGACACGTACCCGACGAGCCGCTGGTCCGACGTGGACGAGGCGCTCGACGCCGCGGCGGCGGCCGCGCGCGCGCTGCGCGCAGCGTCCCCCGACGTCGTCGCGGACTTCCTCGAGGGCTACGCCGACCGGATCGAGGCCCGCGCGGGGGAGATCTGCGCGCTGGCCGGCCAGGAGACGGCGCTCCCGACCGAGACGCGGCTCGCGGGGATCGAGCTGCCGCGGACGACCGGTCAGCTGCGCAAGGCTGCGGCAGCCGCGCGCGCGGGGGACTGGGCGCAGGCGACGATCGACACGGCGGCGGGGATCCGCTCCGTGCTCGAACCGATCGGACCCGTCGTCGTGTTCGGGCCCAACAACTTCCCGCTGGCCTTCGGGTCGGCCTCCGGCGGCGACTTCGCGGCGGCGGTTGCAGCGGGCAACCCCGTGATCGCGAAGGCGCACCCGCTGCACCCCGGCACGACCCGCCTGCTCGCCGAGGAGGCGCACTCCGCGGCCGAGTCCGCCGGGCTGCCGCCGGGTGCCGTGCAGCTCCTCTACGACGTCGACCACGCCGAGGGCGAGCGCCTCGTCGCCGATCCGCGCGTCGGCGCGGTCGCTTTCACGGGGTCGCGGTCGGGCGGCCTCGCCCTCAAGCGCGCCGCCGACGCTGCGGGCACTCCGATCTACCTCGAGCTCGGCGCCGTGAACCCGACGTTCGTCCTGCCGGGTGCGCTCGCCGAGCGCGGCGCCGCGATCGCCGGCGAGCTCGCGGGGAGCTGCCTGCTCGGCACGGGCCAGTTCTGCACCAACCCGGGGCTCGTTCTGACCGTGGCCGGAGACAGGGCCGAGGCTCTCGTCGAGGGCGTCGCCGACGCGTTCCGGAGCGCGCCCGCGGGCACGCTCTTCTCAGGGAGCGGGCGCGACGGCCTTGCGCGCGCGGTCGCGGCGCTCCGGACCGCCGGCGCCGAGTCCGTCGTCGGCGGCGGGCCCGAGGACGGAACGCACGCGGTCCACCAGAACACGCTCCTGCGCGTGGACGGCGCGGCGTTCCTCGAGCGCCACGCTGCGCTGCAGGAGGAGGCCTTCGGGAACGCGATGCTCGTCGTCGTCGCCGCGGACGAGGACGAGCTCGTGCGCTCGGCGAGCCTCCTGGAAGCAAGTCTCACCGGCTGCATCGTGTCGGCGCACGACGGTGGCGACGATGCGCTCTACGGCCGGGTGCAGGCCGAGCTGCGGCCGCGCGTCGGACGCCTGCTCGACGACAAGATGCCGACCGGGGTCGCCGTCTCGCCCGCCATGCACCACGGCGGTCCGTTCCCGGCCGCAGGCCACCCGGGCTTCACCGCCGTCGGCGTACCCGGCGCGCTCCGGCGCTTCGCGGGGCTGGCCTGCTACGACAACGTGCGGCCGCACCGGCTGCCGCCGCTGCTCGCCGACGCGAACCCGCGAGGCGCGTGGCGCTCGGTCGACGGGGAGTACACGAAGGACCCGATCGCGTCGGACACGCTGGAGACGAACCGATGAGCAGCAGCGTCTTTGAGGGCTGCATGCCCGCACTGATGACTCCGTGCGTGGAGGAGCGCGGCGCGCGCGTGCCCGACCTCGACGCGCTGGTCGAGAAAGGCAAGGAGCTCGTCGACGCGGGGATGAGCGCCGTCGTCTACTGCGGTTCGATGGGGGACTGGCCGCTCCTGACGGACGCGCAGCGCCAGGAAGGCGTCGAGCGTCTCGTCGCGGCCGGCCTTCCGACCGTCGTCGGCACGGGCGGCGTGAATACGGCGAGCGCCGTCTCGCACGCCCGTCACGCGGCCGAGGTCGGGGCGGCGGGGCTCATGGTGATCCCGCGCGTGCTCTCGCGCGGTTCGTCGCCGACGGCGCAGCGCCACCACTTCGCAGCGATCCTCTCGGCGGCACCCGACGTGCCGGCCGTCATCTACAACAGCCCGTACTACGGCTTCGAGACGCGCGCCGACCTGTTCTTCGCGCTGCGTGCGGAGCACCCGAGTCTCGTGGGCTTCAAGGAGTTCGGCGGTGCAGCGGCCCTCACCTATGCCGCCGAGCACATCACGAGCGGCGACGACGCGCTCACCCTCATGGCGGGCGTCGACACGCAGGTCGTCCACGGCTTCGTGAACTGCGGCGCGACGGGCGCGATCACGGGGATCGGGAACGCGCTGCCGGGGCCGGTGCTGCGGCTCGTGGAGCTCTGCGTTCGGGCGCAGGGCGGTGACGTGGAAGCGGACCGTCGCGCGCGCGAGCTCGGCGAAGCGCTGACCGTCCTGTCGACCTACGACGAGGGCCCTGACCTCGTCCTCTACTACAAGTACTTCCTCGAGCTCGAGGGCGACGCGCGCTACACGCTGCACTTCAATCCGACGGACGAACTGAGCCCCAGCCAGCGCGCGTTCGCGCGCGCGCAGTACGAGCGGTTCCAGGTGTGGTGGAGCGCCTGGGACGGGCGCTGACGGACGCCCGGTGCGCCGGCGATCAGACCGGCGCGAGGGCGTGGAGCGCGGCGGATCCGAGCGCCGACTCGAGCGCGCCGATGTAGCTCGAGAGCGCGCGCACGAGCGCAGCCGGGTCGACGTCGCGTCGTCCGAGCAGCTCCTCCATCGGGTGGGCGAGCAGGTCGCGCTGGATCTCGAGGCAGCGCTCGATGTCCTCGGCCGTGCAGTAGCCCTGCTGCACCGCGAGCTCGCCGATGCGGAGCTCCGGGTGGTCGACCTGGCGCCCCACGACGTCCATCACCTGACCGACGCTCAGGACACCCTCGTGGATGAGGATGCGGCCGAGCGGCGGGCGCTCGTCCCCGTTCGGTCCGTAGCTGAACTCGTGCGCGTCCTGTTCGTCGAGCACGCCGTGCTCGATGAGGGCGTCGAAGAGTGCTTTCCGGGTCACGGCAGGCTCGGTCATGGGTCGGGTCGCGCTGCGAGTCGCGGGTTCGGGTGTCGGTGGTCGGTGGTCCGTGCTGTGTGGCGGGTGGCGGGTGGCGGCGCGTCGGGGCGGGGGTGCGCGGGGGAGAGTGCGGGGGGGGCGGGGGGCGG
>JBCBNC010000014.1:0-134392 GCA_039821985.1 Planctomycetota bacterium | reverse complement strand
GTCCATTCGATGGACGCCCCTGGCTGTTTCGATCGCTGCTGGCGATCCTGGCACCGTATCTGCGGCACCTAGCGACGTAGGACCGGCCCCATGTCGAGCGCGCGTCGCGCCCCGCTCAACCGCCCGCCCGCCGAGCCGCCTCCACCAGCGCCGCCACGCGCTCGGGATCGACCGCCTCCGACACGCGGCCCTCGCGCTTGGCAGCGGTGCCGACGATCGCCCCGTCGGCGTGCTCGAGCAGCGCTCCTGCCGTCTCCACCGCAAAGCCAGACCCGATCACGATCGGTGCGTCCGGACCCACCGCGGCGCGGACGCGCGCGATGCGCTCAGCGTCGGGAGCGCTGCCGGTCGCGGCCCCGGAAACGATCAGTCCATCGGCCCTGCCACGGTGCAGCGCGTCGCGGGCCGCGTCCTCGATGCGCTCCCCCGGCACGGGCGTCGCATGCTTGACGTGGACGTCGGCGAGGATGCGCGCGCGCACGCCGAGCGCGCGCCGCAGCAGCAGCGTCTCCGCCGCGTCGCCCTCGACGAGCCCCTGGTCTGTGTGCATCGCGCCCGTGTGCACGTTGACGCGCACGAACGCGGCCCCGGTCGCCGCCGCGACGCCGAGCGCCGCCGCTGCGTCGTTGCGCAGCGCGTTCACCCCCACCGAGGCGACGCCCGGCACCGAGCGCACTCGGTCGGTGGCGAGCGCAAGCGCCGCAACGGTCGCCGCGGGCAGGCCGGCCTTTCGGAACGGCGCATCGTGGTAGTTCTCGACGACGAGCGTGTCGACGCCGCCCGCGACCCACGCCTCGGCATCGCGCACGGCGCGCTCGAGGAGCGCCGCCATCGCCTCGTGTGCGTCCCCTGCGCGGGTGGTGCCGGGCGTCGGAGCGAGGTGCACGACGCCTGCGAGCCGACGGGTGGCGCTCGGGAACACGTCGGCGGCCGGGAGATCGATCGAGCTAGCCATGGGAGCGTGTCGCCAGAGAGTGCGCGGATCGGAACGGAGCCAACCGGACTCGACCGAACCACATCCGGGGAACTGCGTGCGGGATCCTAAGCGGGGAGCTGGCCCCATCCACAAGACCTCGCGACGGGAAGATCGCGGGCTGGGCTCGGACGGTGTGGGACGGTCGTTCCCAAGTCCTGCACCCGACGAGCGCAAGGTCGAAATCGAGCGACACGGCGCCATCGGCGGTCGCCTCTCGGCCCAAATCGGCTCCTTGGGGGCACTCCCGCTGCACGCCGCGTGGCGGATCCACGCCGTTCGAGCCCAGTCCGAATGGATGAGCGACTGGGCTCGGATGGTGTGGCTCCCACGCACGCATCCCGGCAACGGGCCAGGACTTCGAGCCGGTCGGGACGTCGCGCGGTCGGTGACGGTCCCGCTCGCGACTGCAAGCCCCAGCGGGCGAAGTGCTTTCGTCAGGGTCCGCACATCTGAGTCCACACGGCGCAGGCCCGGTGGGAGAGGACCACTAACCCCATCTCGTCACGAGCGCCTCAGCGGCCGCCTTCGATCGGTGATCGTGGCGGCCGCTGAGGCGCTCGTGACGAGATGGGGCTAGGTGATCGTCGGCATGAGTTCGAAGAAGGCGTCTCCCCTTGCAGCGACTTCATCGAGGTCCGCACACCGAAAGACCTCTGTGTGAAGCTGCTCGTAGCCCTGGGAGATGCTCTCGATCGCAGTCTTCTCCCACAGTTGGCGACAAGGCCACGACTTGACGACCTTGCACAATGGCGCAGCGGTACGGTGCGCTCGTAACCGCTCATCCAGATTCCCTGCAAACCCAAGCTTGAAGCGGCCGGGATCATGCTCCGGTTCGAGCTGGATCAAGTAGAAGACCCCGGCTGACGGCACAGTATCCGGACTCGACGCCGCAGAATCGGTGGCGACGAGGTCTTCCTGAACCAAGCGAAACTCCGCCCGGGTGATGTAAGCGACTTGCTGGCCCCGCGATCGCTCGGAGACTCCCTTCGTCGACTGAATGTTGAGCCTCTTCAGAACTTTGAAGAGGTACGCCTTCTGTCGCCCGAGTTGCTCAGCTGCGTCGATGACAGAGATCCGGTCTACGTCGTCCATCGCGCGCTGAGCATATCAGGGTGGACCGGGGCTCACACTCGCGGGTGCCAAGACCATGGGCTCAACGCGGCAGCTGGCAGCTGGGATCAGAAGTGGCACATCACCTGAATCCCAGTTCAGCCTATGTCACGACGTGGCCGCAACTTGAGTTCTCGGTCCAGCCAGTATCCGCAATCACCGCCGACGCGACTCCCGAGCATCCCTTGCAGCGCAGGCAGCTCTGTGTCGATAAGCCTCCGCAGCCTGTGAAGCTCCTTCCGTGCAGACGCAGCGGACCCGAAGGCGCGAGGAACGAGTTGCTTCGCCCGGACCGGATCCACCTGAGTGTGGCCGGAAAGCAAACGAAGAGCCTCAGTCCACCCATGGGTGAGTGCGATCGAATTGGCTCCAGCGCGGAGCCGCCCAGGCCTACGACCTCCGACAATTCGCCCGTAGTGCTCCCGCCAGGAGAGCCGAGGGACGATGCCGCTGCGCTGGGCTGCTACTGAGAGGTCCATCAACCCACCTCCGACGCGATCTTGAACGCAGCGGCTCTGTCCCGCTCTGCGTAGATGCTGGTCGTCGCCGCGTCGCTGTGCTCCAGCATGACTCTCGATCCCTCGATCCCATACCGGCGGCGGATCTCAGTCGCAGCGGTGTGGCGCAGTCTGTGGGCCGTCCACCTTTCCACACCGGCTCGCGCACAGGCCCGCTTGATGGCCTGGGTCACTGAATGCGTCGAGTATGCAGTCCCTGCTGGCGTCTTGAAGAGGGGGTCATTTTGACCACTCGCTCTGATGAGCATCGGAGCCACGACCCGCTGAGCTTCGGGCCCAAGGTAGATCGTCCGCGACTGGCCTCGATCGGAGGTCTTGTGCTCAGGTGGCTGAAACGTCCAGACTCCGGCCGGTGCCCCTGGGGGAAGCTCGGGGTTCCGTTCGATCAAGCCCGGCGTCAACTGAACCAGCTCGCCACAGCGCGCCCCTGTGAGCCTCTGAAGCCTCACCAGAGCTGCTAGAGATTCAGACAGCTCCTCGCACGTCGCGTCAATCACGGCGGCGCTCACGGGCCGTACGTCGCGGGGCGCTGGCAGATCGAAGGACCGAGCTTCACGCGCCGATAGGTTGATCCCCTTGGGGTCCGCGAGCTGAGCCGAAACGGCGATTGGCACGAGTCCCTGGTGGGCCGCCTCGCGCATCGCCCGCCTGATTCGTTGCAGGTATGCGTTCAGCGTCCGCCGCCCCCACCGCTTCGAGCGAGCCATCTCGACCGCCACCGCGCGCAACTCGGCCCGGCCGAACGTCGCGGCGGGACTACGACCGAAGGACTCGACCGCCTGACCGAGCGCGATCCGGTAGTGGGTCTGTTCAGAATCGCTCTCGCCACGTCGCTCCAGACCAACCAGGAAGCGATCCGCGACCTCGGCCAGCGTCACGCCCTCCGCGTCCTCGGGATCGACTGGAGCGCCGCCAGCGCGGCGGTAAGCGGCAAGCCAGCGAGCTGCACGGTCGAGCGTTCGTGACGAGGGCTCATTGCCGCCCTCATCGAAGAACTGCCCCTGGTAGTACCTGCGCTTGGGTTGCCCCGGGCCGGCAGGCAGGAGGAAGTAGCCCTGCCCGCTTCCTACATGGAAGCGCAACGGCTCGCCGAGAATCGGCCACTGGATGGGCGCAGCCTTGCTCTTGTGCGCGCGTCCGCTACGGGGGGTCTTGGTCATGACAGCGCTCTCCTTGCCCTTCTGGTACGGGCGGGCGGGTAGCGACTACCCGCCTATCTGAGGATTGCTGTCTGCCGGCCTGCGCTGCTGGCGGGCCTAACCCCTCTCAACCGCGGAGGTTGAAGATGGAGCCAGAGATCGGACTTGAACCGACGACCGCTGCTTTACGAAAGCAGTGCTCTACCACTGAGCTACTCTGGCCTGTTGCCCGTAGGGGCCTTCTGCTCGCTGCAGGCTCGCCGCCCGCTTCGAGCTCCCGCGCCTCGCGCATCGGCGCTCGGTTCGGGGGCGCAGAGAATAGCGAGGCCCGCCGTTCCGGGGGAAGGGCGGGCCTCGCTTTATTGGGTCGGTTCGGAGCGCGCGGCGGGCCGCGTCTCCGGCCGGGATGGCGTCACTCGCCGCCGACGCGGACGCGGGCATCGCGGACGATGCCGGCGCGGCCGTCGGCCGCCAGGTTCATGCGGCCGATGGCACGTGCCGCCGCCGAGCGGAGGTCGAGCGAGGCGCCCGAGTCACCGAGGATCCCGCGGGCGGCCTCGAGCGCTTCGGCGCCGAGGTCGAGGCGGCTCCCGAGCGAGCCGAGGGCGTCGGCCGCGGCCATGCGGACCGCGTCGCTCGCGTCACCGTTGCCGAGCACCGCGAGGATCGAGCCCGCCGCGGCGCCGTCGCCGATCTGGGAGAGCGCACCGAGGGCCGGGATCGCGACGCCGTCGCGGCGGCCGTCGATCGCGGCGAGGAGGCTCGGGATCGCACCCGACACGTCCGTGCGGCCGCCCATCGAGAGGGCGCGCAGCGCGTCGGCGGCGCGGCCGGCGAGGGCGTCGGCGCGGGCGCGCGAGTCGTCGAGCTTCGCCTCGAAGACCTCGTCGAGAGCGCCGATGCCGTCGGCGCCGGCGAAGTAGCCGCTGACGCGGTCGCCGTAGGCGTCGCCGAGCTCGGAGTTCGAGGTGATCAGGTAGACCGGCGTCGTCTCGTACGCCGGGTTCTGGCGGATCATCGTGAGCACGGCGTCCGTGGTCAGGTCGCCGAGGTCGTCGCTGAGCAGGATCGCGTCGACGCCGGCCAGCTGGCCGAGCATCACGATGCCCTGCGTGCCCGAGCCCGCGTGCTGGCCGAGGACGCCCTCGGTGTCGAGCGCGCCGACGATGCCCGCCGCGCGCTGGGCGTCGCCGTCGATGAGGACCGCGACCTTGACGACGCGGCGCTCGGCGGCGCGGCCGAGGGCGCGGACGACGTCTTCGCCGGCGCCCGCCTGCGTGCGCGTTGCGATGTGCGCGAGCGCGACAGCGGCCTCACCTTCGGCGGCGGCGCCGCCGCTGGCGAGCGCGGCCGTCAGGCCGGCGGTCGGAGCGCTGGCGAGCTCGCCGAGCTGCTGCGCGAGGCGCGACATCGTCGCCGTGTCGCCCGCGGTCGCCGACATCACGAGCGCGCGGTCGAGCGCGTCGGTGCCGCTGGACAGGACGGCGAGCATGCCCTCCTGGGCGCGGGCGGAGGCGGCGCTGACGTCCTGACCGGCCGACTCGAGCGCGGCGAGCTTGGCCTGGATGTCGACGCTCTCGCGGGCGATGCCGGCGAGCGCGTCGGTCGACGAGGCGTCGATGCCGAGGGCGCGGTAGTACGCGTCCTTCGCGAGCTCATTGTTGTGGATGCCGCGCGGGATCGACGTGGACGCAAGGCTGTCACCGCCCCAGCTCCACACGACGTCGCTGGTCGAGCCCTCGAAGGTCACCGACGTGCTGCGGCTGTGGAACGCGTTGCCGAGCTCGTTTAGCGCGGCGACGGCGTCGCCCGAAGCACCGCAGCGCTGGGCGGCCTCGGCGGCGGCGGCGCGGACCGTGGCGCTCTCGTCGCTGTTCGCGACGCCGAGCAGGTGCGCACCGGCGCGCGGGTCACCGATGAAGCCGAGGGTCAGCGCGACGTTGCGGCGGAGGAACGCGTTCTCCGCGTCGAGGGCGGCGACGAGCGGCAGAACCGCCTTCGAGCCGAGTCCCTGCAGGCCGAGCGTGCCCTTGCGGACCTTGTCCGAGTCGGACTCGTTCGCGAGGTGGTTGATGAACGCGGGCGCGGCGTACTCGCCGTGCGCGTTGCGGATCACGTTGATCGCGGTGAGGCGCTCAACGGCGTCCTCGGCGGCCATGTAGCCACGCACCGCTTCCTTGATCGCGTCCGCGTCCGTCTCGAGCGTCTCCTGCCCGCGGCGCGCGCGGTCGAGGAAGCGCTTGGCGACGAGCGTGTACTCGTCCCCCTCGGCCATGAACGCCGTCACCGCGAGCGGGTCGGCGGCGAGGTACGCGCGGTAGACCTCTTCCGGGTCCGGGTCGCCCGCGAGGATCGTGCGCATCGCGTCGAGGGACTCCTGCTTGCGGCCCTGGCTCCAGAGATCGATGGCGGACTGGAAGTCGTCGGTGACGTCCAGCGGAGCGGATGCGTGGGCGACCGCGGCCAGGAGGGGAAGGGCCACAAAACGCAGGAAACGGGGTCGGCTCATAGCGTGTGGAGGAGCCGGCGGGCGGAGGCCGCCGGACGGAGCGCGCGGTGGGCTTTGGGGGAGCGTCCTCCGTAGCGGTGGGACCGCCGCGGATTCGGTGCCGCGGCCGTCGGTGCGCACGGGCGAGGCCCGGGCGCACGGCCGTGGTTGGACGCGCTGGGGTGACTGGGGGGAGCGGCGGGCCGGGCAGGATGCCTCGGATCGCGCCGGAGGATGATAGCGGAGGCAGGGGGCCGGTCAAGGAAGGCGGACCCCCGTCGGGCGCCCCTACCTGGTCGCCAGGGCCCGACTACGCCGCCGGACCGGATTCCGCGGCGCAGCTCCACTTGCCCAGGACACGGCCCGGGGCGGCGCCGGTGGCGGTCGGGACGGTCGACGGCTCCCCCACCAGGAGCCGCGCGCCGAGCGCCGCGAAGGCGAGGGCCTCGCGGGCGTCGGGGTCGACGCCGTGGGCGGCGCTGGTCGCGAAGGAGGCGATGGGCGGGGATGCGCGCAGGGCGGCCTCGAGCGCTCCCATCAGCGCGGCGTTCCGGGCGCCCCCGCCGGCGACTGCGACGTGGAGGGGGTCGGCGGCGCGGGGCATCCCCGCGCGCGCGGCCGCCAGGCCGTCCGCCGCGTGCCGGGCGACCGCGTGGACGGCGGTCGCGAGGGCGTCGGGGGGCGCGAGGTGGGCAACGGCGGCCCCCACGGCCTCGACGTAGGCGGGGCCGAAGGTGTCGCGGCCGGTGCTCTTCGGCGCGGGGCGCCCGAAGAAGGGGTGGTCGAGGGCGACGGCGACCGCAGCGGGATCGGGCGAGCCGGCGGCGGCGGCGCGCCCGTCCTCGTCGTAGTCCGCGCCCAGACGCGCGCGGGCGAGACCGTCGAGCAGGGCCGCCGCGGGTCCTGTGTCGAACGCGAGCGGGGCCGCGCTGTGCACGAGGACCGTCCAGTTCGCGATGCCGCCAAGGTTGAGGACGGCGAGCGGCCGCGGCGCCGCGGAGAAGAGGACGTCGTCGACGAGGGCGACGAGCGGCGCACCCTCCCCTCCCGCGGCGCAGTCACGGGTGCGGAAATCGGTCGCCGCCGCGCAGCCCGCGGCCTCGGCGACCGCGTCGCCGTCCCCGAGCTGGAGCGTTACGCCACGCAATTCGGGCACGCCATCATGGTGGAAGACGGTTTGCCCGTGGCTGGCGACGAGCGCGAGCGGGCCCGCTCCGGCCTCGTCGGCGACGGCGCGCGCGGCCCGACCGAAGGCGAGGCCCAGGTCCCGGTGGAGCGCGGCGGTCTCCCCCAGCGTGACGGGGGCGCCGTCGAGCACCGCGCGGACCCGGACGGCGAGGCCGGGCTCGAACGGCAGAGTTCGGAAGGCCCGCGGGGCGAGGGAGGCGAGCCGTCTGCGGCCGCGCTCCATCCGGAACGCGGGGACGCACAGGACGACGTCGATCCCGTCCCCCGACGTCCCGGACATGACGCCGGCGACGAGCGGCGGAGCCCCGCCGTCCGCGCCCTCCGGATCGAAGCGCGCGGCGAGCGCATCGGCGGTCGGAGGGCTGCCCATGGCGGCGATTCTACGCGGCGCCCGCGCCCCGGCCCCTCGGCAGCGCGCCCGCGCGCACTACCCTCTCTTCCATGGCCGAGCGCAAAACCATCCTGGTCGTCGACGACGACGGGGACATCCGACAGGCGCTGGAGATGACGCTCCAGTACGAGGGTTTCGAGGTGTGGACGGCGAAGAACGGCAAGGAGGCCCTCGCGCGGATGGAGCGCGAGGAGACCGCGCCGGCCCTCGTCCTGACCGACCTCAAGATGCCGGAGATGGACGGGCTGGAGCTGCTCGACAACGTCGTCGCGCAGCCCGCGGCGCCGCCGGTCGTGATGATCAGCGGCCACGGGGATGTGCCGGTCGCCGTCGACGCGATGCAGCGCGGGGCGACGAACTTCCTTGAGAAGCCGCTCGACGAGCACCGCGTGCTCGTGACGATCCGCAAGGCCCTGCGCGAGGAGGAGCTGACGCAGGAGAACGCAGGCCTGAAGAAGCAGCTCGCGGCCGGCTACGAGCTGATCGGCGAGTCCGAGAAGATGCGCGAGCTGCGCGCCTCGATCGAGCGGGTGGCGGGGTCGGACGCTTCCGTGCTGGTCACGGGCGAGAACGGCGTCGGCAAGGAGCTCGTCGCGCGCAACGTGCACCTGGCGGGCCGGCGGGCCGCGGGCCCGTTCGTGACGGTGAACTGCGCGGCGATCCCGGCCGAGCTCGTCGAGTCGGAGCTGTTCGGCCACGTGAAGGGCTCGTTCACCGGCGCGCACGAGGACCGCGTCGGACACTTCGAGGCGGCGGACGGCGGCGACCTCTTCCTCGACGAGGTCGGGGACATGCCGCTCGAAGCCCAGGCCAAGGTGCTGCGCGCGCTGGAGACCCACGAGGTGATGCGCGTCGGCGACAGCAAGACCCGCGAGGTCGACATCCGCGTGATCGCGGCGACGAACGCGGACCTGGCGCAGGCCGTCGAGGACAAGACGTTCCGCCTCGACCTCTTCTACCGGCTGAACGTCGTGCCGCTGTGGGTGCCGCCGCTGCGCGAGCGCCGCGAGGACGTGCCGCTGATCGCGCGGCACCTCCTGGAGCGCCAGGCGGAGCGGCTGGGGCGGGCGGCGATGGTGCTGACCGAGGAAGCGGCGGCGGAGCTGAGCGCGCAGCCGTGGCCAGGCAACGTGCGGCAGTTGCGCAATGTGCTCGAGGCGGCGTCGATCTTCGCGGGCGAGGAGGGCCGGATCGGCCCCGAGGAGGTGAGCCAGGTGCTCGCCGGCGGACCGTCGATGCAGACGCCGGGCTCTGGCACCGCGCCGACGGGCGCGCCCGTGTCACGCTTCGCGGAACCATTCGACGCGCCGAGCTTCGAGGAGTTCAAGAACCAGGCGGAGGCGATGTTCTTCCGCCTGCGGCTGGATCGGAACGACGGCAACGTGAAGCGGACGGCGGAGGAACTCGGCATGCAGCGAAGCCACCTCTACAAGAAGCTGGATCGGTATGGGCTGAAGTAGGCAAAGCAGCGCTCCCAGCTGCCCAATGCACAAGACACCAGGTGGGCCTGTTGGTACACCGCAAGGGAAGAGAATGGCAAACATCAAAGTCGCCCGCGAGGGAGCGCTGCTACCCAAACAGCCATCTGGCATTCCTCTGTTCTTCGAACGGCGCGTGGCTACAACCGTAGTCTCGGATCCGTGGGCATTCCTCCGAGACGTCATCACGCGCGAGTCATTTGGCGATGACAATGCAAGACTCCTCGCGTACATCGAGCAGGCATCTGATTTCTTCACGGCAGCAGAGAACCCGCGCGTCAGCAGTCGCCCTCTGCTGTATTACTACTTATTCCTCAACCTCGCCAAGGTCGCCTGCGCACTACACGACGTCGATATGCCGCCGAAGCTAAGGCACGGATTATCGGACCCACACACCAATCGCCGGGAGCGAATTAAGCTCAGCGGGCAAACGGTGCGCCCGAACGGAATCGCTGTAGATCACTCAAATCTCTTCCCGGAGTTTTGCAATCTGTTTGGCTGTTCGCCTCTGGCCGAGCAAGACATCCGGGTCGTGGACATCCTACGCCAGACCCCTTGCCTCCACCGCGCGTATTGCACAATCGAGAACACGCGAGAGTCACACCTGCCAATAGCCCGCATCCGAGCACTGGCCAAAGACAAGGAACTTTGGATCCGAGTCGAGCTAGAGTGCAACGATCGCTCTAGCAAAGATCTCTTGTCCGAGATTCGCTCCACGGATGAGTTCCAAAGAACGCTTACCGCTGTGAGGAGTCCGGCGATACCGAGCCGCGTCCGATCTCGCCAATATTTCCAGCGCGACGCAACGCGATGCGCAGCCGCCAGCGGAAGCCGGCCCGCATCTACACGATCGAGCGCCCTTCGGCTTGGACGGGCTGGCCGACGGACGGCCCGTGGGCGCGGGCTCGATCGCCCCCGCCCTCAGTCCACCACCAGCTCGAGCGGGAACGCGGACGCCGCGTACGGCCCGCGCGCGATACCGAGCCGCGTTCGATCTCGCCAATACTCCAGGCGCGACGCGAGGTCATGCGAGTTACCCGGCGTGTAGCTCTTACCTCAACCGCCGCGCGTACCGTACGCGCAGGCCGTGGACAACGTGCCTGCGACGCTAGGCCAACGCCAGCGCCCACCGCCTCACCTCCCCTCGGCTTCAGCGTCGTCTGCAGCCTCGAGGAGCGCATTGCCCAGCGCCCGCGCTTCAGCCGGAGTCAGCTCGAGCTCCGTGTTCGCCTGCACGTCCTCGTCGAGCAACGCATCGTCGTCGACCCACTCGATCGATGCGAGATCGCAGTCAGGTGAGACGTCCCACGCCTCGAGGTTGACCAGCCCCGGGTGAGTGTTGCTGGTGACCTCGAAGAATCCCTGTCGGTACCGGATGGAACAACAGCGGAGGCGTGCGTGGATTCGACTCATGGGTGTCCGATGCGAGGGGCTCGTTCGGTGAGGATGCTCTTGCAGCGGAGAGCCGAGCCCGATGATTCCCCGCCGCCCGGCGCGCCGCGAGCGGCGTCGCGGGCGATTCCGCCCCGCCTGCGTCCGTAGAGCTCGCCCCCCCATGTTCAACTTCAACGACGTCATTGCCCACGGCGGCCTCGAACTCGACGGGGTCCGACTCCTCCGCCATGACCGCCGCGGGCTCGCCCACTGGACGCGGAGCATGGCCGACTTCGACCACTTCGCCTCCTTCCAGAAGTCGGGCAGCAAGGGCCCACTGCGCGGTGCCTCGGTCGCATTCCACTTCGTGCCAGGTCGCAGGCTCGACGACGGAGACCACACCGCGTTGTTCGTGCGCGCGCACCGCGTGCTCGACCAGTGGGCCTGGACGTCGCACGAGCGGCTGCCGGCCCTGATCGGCTCCCTTCCGCTGACGCCCTCCAACGAGAGGCTGGCCGCCTTCGACCTCGAACCCCTCGAGGCCTACGGGGAGTTCGAGGGCCGCGCCCTCGTCCGCTGGGGCCGGTCGGTGCGTGGGTGGTCCCAGTGGGCCGCGCGGCAGCCCAAGGAGCTCCTCGAGCTCCGCCTCTCTGCTGAGGAGCCGGCGTTCCCCGGTTTCGCGCGCTTCGCGGCAAGCGTCGACGACGTGCCACTGCTCCCGCTGAGCTGGGTCGGCGCGCTCTCGTCGGTGGGAGGTGTCTATCTGCTCGTGTGCCCCGACACCGGTGAGCAGTACGTGGGCTCCGCGACCGGGGAGAACGGGTTCTACGGGCGCTGGTCCAGCTACGCGGCCGACGGACACGGCGGGAACCAGCTCCTGAAAGCGCGCAAGCGGCGCAACTACGGGGTCTCGATCCTCGAAGCCTTATCGCCCGACATGGCGCCGCGTGACGTCATCGCCCGCGAGACGGCGTGGAAGACCAAGCTCGGTTCGCGAGCGCACGGGCTCAACGCGAATTGACGCGCCCGGGGCGCGCGGGCCCGCCATGACATCCTCTCGGAAGCGCACTCTGTTCTTCGGCGCCTGCGCAGTTCTGCTGGCGACCTTCGCGGCCTTTGCGTTGGCACTCCGGTTCGCGGAAGGAAACCACGGCGCGGCGCGGCTGGAGCCCGCGCGCGGTGGATCGAAACCGCTGGAGGGTGTTTCGCGCGACGCCGGCGTCGAAGGAGGAGGCAAAGTCCATCGCGAGGCGAACGGACTCCTCGAGGAGCGGGCATCCGGGCTGTCACCGCTCGGGCATCTGGCCAGACTCGAGGACCCGGTGGGTCGTCGTCTCCTGGGCGAGATCTACTGCCAGACGTGCGGAGCAGACGCACGCCGCCGCGGCGGCCGCGAGACACATGTGCTTCACGCCCCGCCGCTCGCGGAAAACCACGTCCTGGTCGGTCGGAGCCCGGGCTACTCGTCGGGGCGGGTCGTCGTCGTTCCGGACGAGCTCGGACCCGACGCGCAAGTGGTGATTCCGCTGCGGCCCGACTTCCCCGCGCGACTCGAGCTGACGACCAGGGATCCGGGCTCCGCGGTGTCCGAGTCCTACGCGTGGGAGGTCGATCGGTACGGGGGAGGACGCGATCGAAGCGGCCGCGGGGCGTACCGCTGCGAGCCCATCGCGTGGGAGGCGCGCGACCCCCCCTCCTCCCCATTCACGCACATGCGCGCAACGCTGCCGCTGCACCGGGACGTCTCGCTCATCAACACGGCGCTCGGTGGACGCGTCGGATTCGTCGCCGCGGGTGCCATCGCGGAGATCGAGGATCACTCCGCGCTCCATCGAGTCGATCTCACGTGCGCGACCGGCCTCCCTCGGCCGCTCTTCCTAACGGCGATCGAGCAAGTCGGCGGACGCGATCGATTCATGCCCCGGTCCGTCGGCAGCAGGGACTTCGTCGAGTTCGGGACGGATCCCGAAGGTCCGTTCGAACTCACCCTGGATCCGTCCCTCGGAGTGCGCTTCGCGAGGGTCCAGGAATCAGCCGCGGTCACCTACGTCGACTCCCAATCCGTACGTTTCCAGCCAACGTTGGACGCACGCCCGGCCGTAGCAGTCGAGGCATCGGGCTGGAGGTTCGAGGTCGTCGACGCGTTGGACGGCTCGGCGATCGACGAGGACCTGACGATCGACGTGGCCCTCGTGGGCCCCGGTGGAGTCGAACTCGAGGTCGGTTCGATGAACGTGCCTGCCCAACGGCGCGGCCTGTTCGCCCTCGGGCGCGTGCTCCCGCTCGGCGAGTCCTCCCGCGTCCGAATGATCCTGACGGGCTCGGAGGGATCCTCCCGCACCGTCCTGCTCGATCAGGACGACGAAGCGGCACTCCAAACGTCGAAGACGGGTGCACGGTTTCGGCTCCTTCTCGACCCCCCGCCAACAGTTCTCTATCGACTGAGGTTCTCCCCGCCCGTGGCGATGTTCGCCGGGGAATCGCTCGTCGTCCGATCGTCGAGCGGACGGACAAGAGCGAGGCTCATCACCGCCGGCGGAACCCAGACGTCGCCGTTCTCGATTGCGCCCGGCGCGTACGTACTCACGCGCGGGAACGACGGGACCAAGGTCGGCGCCTTCGAGGTCACGGGCAAGGAGCCGACCCGCGGCGTCGAGCGCTGCCGCGTGATCGAGCTTGCGCTAGGAACGCTCGTCGAAGTGCAGATCGCCCTCCCCGACGCGCAACTGACTTCGCGGGCTCCCGATCTCTTCTGCGCGAACCGCGCCGGGTCGATCGTTCCCTTCGCTCTCACGGACGGGGTGAGCGGTGTCGTCTCCACACGCGTCCCGCCGGGTCAATACTGCGCAGGTCCCCTCGACTGGGTCACGAACGAGTGCCACCGCATCACGAAAGCGAACACGGACAGCTTCGAGGTCACCGCGGCAGGCCCGCGCCGGATCGAGATCGCCTGGGATCCACGCTGGGGCGCGCGGGCAGGACCCCTTCCGTCCCTCGCGCTGAATGGGTTCGAGAGCACGCAGCTCGCCCTCGTTCCGGTCTTCTCGGACTCGTCCGCGCAGTTCATCTGCGCGGACGCACCGCTCGTTCTTCCGGTGCCACGTGACGGTTCGAGCACCGATACAGGGCTGTACACCCAGCCGTTCGGCTTCGCGCTTGTGGCGCGTGTGCAGGGACTGCATTCGAGTCGCCCCGTACCGCTCGGCTTCCTGCGGAGCGGACGGACGTATCCGCTCCGTCGATCACGGGCGACGCTCAGCGTGTCTCCGGCGTTCCAAGGACAACTGCGTCGGGAAGGCCACTTCGCGTTCGTACCGAAGTGCCTTCAGTGGGACTTCAGACGGCACGAACTGACCGGGTGGCGCTCGGGCGCCGTGGCGATCACGCCAGTCATCGATTCGATGACCGAGTTCACCGCCAGGACGGGCCACGGCTGGACCCCGTTGAGAGAGTACGAGCCGGAGGGCCTCGAGCTCCGCATCGAGTGATCCGCGGCCGGCCTCTTCCTGCGGTGGGCGACGAGCGCCGTTCGGTGACGCGCACGTTGTCACCCCACTGCACACCCGGACGCTTCGATGGAAGCACGTATCAGCGTGGACGATGAGTCAGGCCCGGGGCACGATCGTTGCCCACGCGGCCTCGGCCCGATCGGACCTAACAGGACGGAACGGCATGGGCGTCTGACCGCATTCCTCGTCGCATTCGCACGTGCGACTCCAACGGTCCTCATCCAGGGCGCTGTGTTGTCGAGCAAGGGCGGGCGAGCGATCACTCCTCGAGGAACCCCACAGCCGCATCGAGCCACTTCTGCTGTCCGCGCTCGAAGTGCACCGCGTGCCCTCCACCGTCGACTGTGACCAGCGTCCCGTCACACCGCGCGCCGAAGTCTTCCAGGTCCGCGCGCCGTGCATCGAAGAATCCCGCGAGGGCTGGATCCGAGCCCGGCGGCGGTGACAGCTCGAACTCACCCGCGATCAGCAGCACCGGACACTCGATGCGTGCTGGGTCGACGAGCGGGAGGTGCTCGATGAAGTCGAGCAGCGGCCCCGAGGGCACCGAGGTGTCCGACGCGAGGACGGCCTCCACGAGCCTGTCGCTCACGCCGGGCACCGAGCAGCTCGGCACGAGATCGGACTTGATGCCCTCGACGGTGGTCCACCGCGTCGGATCGCTCGGCGCTTCGAGCCAGTCGTAGCGGGACGACGGGTTGAAGCCGTACAGCACGACGCGGCGCACGCGGCTCGCTGGGTCGGCAGCGACCACGCCCGCGACCTGCGCTCCCCAGCTCCACCCGACCAGGTCAACGCCCTCCACCCCGTGTCGCTCCACGATCGCGTCGATCGCTGCGCGAACGCACCGCGCCGCGCGAGTGGCTCCGAAGCTGCCTGGATCGGGCGGGTCGGCGCACGCGCCGTACCCGGGCAGATCCAGGAGGAGAACGCGGAAGCCCGCGCGCCCGAGTTCGCGTGCGACGGACGTCTCCGGGTCGAGGTCCCAGCACGGTCCAGCCGCGTACGTCGCACTGGGGAGCAGCAGCACGCACGGCCCCGTGTTCGGGGCGCCGACCGCGTCGAACGACGTGAGCCGCGCCTCTCCCTCCGCCGTGTGCAGGATCGACTCCGACGTCATAAACGTCGTCGGCGCAGCGATCCCGTGACCACCTGCGTCCATGGATCCGCGGTCCGCACATGCAAGGAGGAGGCATGAGCCGAGCCACACCAGGAGTGCGCGCAACGCCGGCGCCTGGGTGGGCCGGGACGAAGGCACGAATCGACGGTCCCCCATGCCACGGCACGACGAGGCGACGCGTCGGCGGGAGGACGTTCGCACCGAACCGGCGCAGATCGACTCCACACGGTCCGCCGATCTCCTGCTGGGTTCGACGAAGTGCGCCATGGCGTGAGTCTACCCAGGAGCCCAGCGGCGACACGAATGGGACGATGCAGCGGCACCGCGGTGATCGAAGAGGGGCCTTGACACCGCGAGCTCGCACGTCGCCAGGCCCTTCGTGTCGAGCATCCGCATGGCCTCCGCCCCCTCTTCGAAGCGATCAGCACCCATCCATCGATCGCGCCGAACCCATCGATCGGTGCTAGCCTCGGCACGGTGCTCGACTCGAACGTCTCGCGGAAGGACCACCTCATCGACGGCGCCAAGGCCCACCTCGACCCGCTCCTCGTCCCCGCTGGATTCCGCTTCGTCCTCGAGGACGAAGGCACGTCCTCCGGCGGCCGCTTCGCGCAAGGCGCCTACGTGAACGGCGACTGGCGGCTCGAGCTGCACGTGCGCTCGGTGCTCGGCATGGTCCGGCTCGGTCGTGGCGACGAGTCCGTCGGAATCGAGCCGTTCCTGAAGGCAGCGGGCGCCGGGCGCGACGCGCGCTTTCCGTGGACCGACGGAGCCTCGATGCAGGCGTTCGCCGACCTGGCGTCGGACCTCGAGCGCTACTGCGGCGACTTCATCGCGATGCGCGCGGAGGCCTTCGACGCCATCGCCGTCGAAGCGAAGACGATCGAGAACGAGCCGCCGCGCCTCCCCTGAGGGTCCCACGGGCGAGAGCCCGCGGCAGGTCACTCCCCCGCGATCCGCTCCCAGTTCCGATCCGCGGACTCGCCCAGCTCATCCACGTTGCGCTCCAGCCACCACGCCCGCGTGTCCGCCAGGAAGCCGTCGAAGAAGAGGAAGAGCCGCTCGTCCTGGATGAGGTACGACTTCGGGTCGATCTTCACGAGGCTACCCTCGCCGTCCGCGAGCGCCCACGCGCACCAGCCGCCGAAGGCGGGCGCGTAGCGCTCGGGGTCCGCGAGGAACGCGTCGCGGTTCTCCGCGCTCGCGAACAGGTACGTCGCGCCGTCGTGCGTCGCGCGCAGGCCGGGCTCGCCCCTCCGCGGCCCCCCGTCCGTGAAGTAGGCCACCGGATCGTAGCCGCGGAGCGCGATCCCCTCGTCGTCCTGCAGCACAGCCGGCTGTCCCGGCGCGAGCGCGGTCGGCGGCGACGCGCACCCGATGGATGCGACACCCGCGACGAGACAGACGGAGAGACGGCCGGCGGCGCGGCGGAGGGCGGATCGGACCATGGACAACTCTGTGAACGGTGACATCGGGCGCCCCCCTGCCGGGGCCGCGCGCGCGGCGGCGTTCGAAGCAGCGGAAGGCATGTGACGCTTCCGTTGAACCCCGGTCTCCATCGCAGCGAGCAGCGGTTCGAGACGCCCCGCGAGCGCTACGCTCGAAGCGACCCCCTTCCTCGGAACCGCTCTTCACGCCATGCATCCTGCCTCTTTCCCCCTCTTCGCCGCGCTCGCTCTCGCGGCGCTCCTCCCCGCACAGAACACCGCGCAGTCGGACGCCGCCTCGGACCCGCCTGCTCCGACCCGCGCCGTCCTCGTCACGGGCGCCTCCTCGGGTATCGGGCGCGCGACCGCCGAGCGGCTCGCGCGCGAGGGATTCCACGTCTACGCCGGAGCCCGCAAGGACGCCGACCTCGCGGCGCTCGATGCGCTCGACAACGTCGAAGCCGTCCGGCTCGACGTCACCGACACGGACCAGATCGCAGCCGCCGTCGCACAGGTCTCGCGCGGAGGCCGCGGACTCTACGGGCTCATCAACAACGCGGGCGTGCTCGTCATGGCGCCGCTCACGGAGGTGACCGAGGCCGACCTCGACTTCCAGATGGACGTCAACGTGCGCGGCCCCTACCGCGTGACGAAGGCGTTCGCGCCGCTGCTCGTCGAGTCGAAGGGGCGCGTCCTCACCACTGGCTCCATCTCCGGGTTCGTGACCTGGCCGATGGGCGGTCCGTACACGATGAGCAAGCACGCGGTCGAGGCGTACACCGACTGCCTCGCGGCGGAGCTCGGCCCCCTCGGCGTGCACGTGGGCGTGGTCGAGCCCGGGAACTTCCGCTCGGCGATCCTGGCCAACATGGTCGATCGCATGAAGGACCGCGGCTACTGCGGAAAGGGCTCGCTGTTCGAGGGCCAGCTCGACCGCATCCTGGACGGCGACGCGTCGCGCGCGGAGCACGCGAGCCCGGACGCCGTCGCCGCGGTGTTCGTGGAAGCGCTGACGGCGGAGCGCCCGCCGCGCAGGCACATGGTGACGCCCAACGCGCGCGAGGCCGAGATGACGCTGCGCGCGGCGCTGGGGCGAGCGGTCGAACTGAACGCGGCGAGCTCGCACCCGATCAGCGACGACGAACTGCACGCGCTGCTCGACGAGGCGCTCGCGCGTCGGTGACAACCCGCCGGCCCGCCGCGCGCGGCCGAAGCTCGCGCGGACCGAGCGCGGCCGGTTCGCTCCGAGGCGACTCGCCCGTCGCATGGCGATGCGCAGGGCGCCCGTCGATGTCCTCATGGACCTCCTCGACGCGGAGGGAGCCGGTCGCGAGGCAGCGGCGAGGCACGGGCAATGGCCGCGCCGTAGATCCGCCTCGGCTCCACTCGCCACGACGGGCCGCTCACGCCATCAGCGGACCTGGGTGGCTCGAGTCCCCGTCTCCCGCACGCACGGGGCGGGGCGTGGGCGAACACCTGGACGGCACCGCGAGGAATCCAAACTTGAAGGGTCGACTCCGCGGCGCGAGCCCAACGCTCCGCTGCCCGCGGCCGCACTGCCGCGCAGGCGCGCCGAGCATCCGTCGCCTGACGATTGCGGTAACCCGGCCCTCCTCCCCACCTAGCGCGCTGCGTATTCGCAACACCAGCCAAGGAGCCCCCATGCACCTACACGCTCGCAGACTCGCACTGCTCGCAGGACTTCTCTCGACCGCACCACTGGCCGCTCCCGCGGTCGCGGCACAGTCGATCGACACCGTCCCGCTCCGCTCGCCCGGAGACCATGAGCTCGCCATCGACGCCGATCTCAGCGCCGACGGGACTCGCACCTTCGCCTCCCACTTCTCGTCGAGTTCGATCGTCGCGTTGGACTCCGCCACGGGCGCGGTCGTCGACGAGATCGACCTGGGGCCGGCGGCTCAGATCACTTCATCGACCTTCGACGAGGCCCGCGGCAGGCTTCTGGCACTCTCGAACAATGCCGCCACGCTGTTCGTCCTTCAGCCGCAGCCGCTGGCGGTCGTGAACACGATCCCGGTGACGTCGGGCCCTGTGACCATCGGCTCACGCGGCGTCATCCAGGTGGACGACGGATCGGACACCGCGCTCGTCGTCGGCGCAACCTCGATCTCGATCGTCGATCTCGCGGCCGCGGCGGAGGTCGGGACGATCGAGCTCGACGCGCACGTCCCGCAGTTTCAGAGCCGACCCACCCGTGCACTTCTCTCGCCGGACGGCCAGCGGGCTCTCGTCTACACGGACGTGAGTCTCCGCGCACGCCTCGATCTCGTCGAGCTCAGCGGTGGTACGACGGTTCAATCGGTCACCCTGCCGCAGGGAGCGTCCGTCGGGTTCGCTGCGAACAGCGAGCGGAGTGAGGTCGCGATCGGTGTCCTGCGGCCGACGGGGGTCGAGTTCACGGTCGTGCGGACGAGCGACCTGAGCCTTCTCTCGACGACGACGTTCACGAACAGCATCGCGAGCACGGCCCTCGGGCTCGATCGGGCGGGCACCACCGCCCTGATCGCGTCGGCAGGCGGGAGCTTCGCGTACCGGATCCCCCTGGGCCAAGGCATCGTCGAGCCGACCGACCCGGGCGTCGTGGCGCTCCAGATCGAGGGTGGGCAGACCCCGCTCGTCGACGCGGACCTCCGCGCCATCGTGTTCATGGCGGCGGACGACCGGGTGGCCGTCGTCAATGGCCTGACCGGCTCCCGGACGGAGGTCCCGCTCGGACGTGGAGGCTACGCCGCCGCCCGGACCGGCGCCCTTTCGGGCGGCGTCGCGCCAGGCGGCGCGCGGTTCGCCATCGCCTCGTCCTCGAGGGACGATCGAGTCGCCGTGATCGACGTGGGCGGGGGCAGCGTGTCCCTCCTGGCCGAGGCCAACACCTCGCCCTCGCTCGAGCTCGACGGGAATCTTCGCTCGGCCCTCCTGGAGAACTCCGGGCTCTCCGTCGTGCTCGCGCCGGGATCCGACGCGGCTGCGATCATCGACGCGGACAGCGGCGCGGAGCGCTCCCGTGTGGCGCTCCCCGGTCGCCCGCTCGCGGAGTCCGAACTGCCGGACGGCCGACTCCTGATCGGCCACGGGAACGGACGCCTTGCGCTGCTCGATGCGACGACGGACACCGTCACCGCGCTGCCCCCGCTCCCCGGCTCGATCGTCGAAGTGGAAGCGACCGACGATCCGAACCGGGCCCTCGTCCGGCATCGTGACGGTCCGGTCGACCGCCTCGTTCTCGTCGACGTCACGACCGGTGGCGCTCTTTGGACGACGATCCTCGCGGGCCGGATGCCGAGCGGCTCCGACGGTGTCACGTTCGATGCGGCGGGCAATCGTGCGGCGGTCGTCAGCATCGGCAGCCCTTCTCACTTCGACCTCGTCGATGTGGCGACCGGCGCGCTGCTCGCGAGTCGATTCACGCCCGAGAGCTCGTTCCGCGCAGGAGTCGCGGTGTCCCCGAACGGCGACCGCGCCTTCCTGGCGACGGACCGCGCCGACGTGGTGGCGTTCGACCTGACCCAGGCAGGGGCTCCGATCGACTGGTCGATCGGCGTCGGCGGCACCGAGTGCTCGCCCTGCATCCTCGGATCCGGGGACGTCCGCGTCTCCGCGGACGGGACGATCGTCTACGTGGACCAGACCTTGACGCCGGTGTTCCCCGGCCCGACCGGCCCCGGCGCCGTCGCCCTCGACGCGGCGACCGGCCAGCAGCTCGCGGCCGTGGGCGAGGACCTCGCCCTTGGATTCGAGCTCGAGCGGGACGTGCTCGTGGGCCTGCGCGCCTTCGCCGGACCGGACCTCCCGATCCACCGCTACGACGCACAGGCGCAGACGTTCGTGACCGAGGTCTTCCCGGAGCCCTTCCCGTTCTTCTTCCCGACCGTGGGGAGCGTGACGCTCGACGCCGCGCGGGGACGCTTGGCCTGCATCGACATCGACGCCGGCACGAGCGCGGAACGCCTCGTCCTCGTCGACCTCTTCGGCGGGCGAACCCAAGAGGCTTGCACGGGCGGTGTCCCCAACTCGACCGGCGTCCAGGCGACGCTGCAGCTCGGCGGTTCTCCGTTCGCCGGCCGTACGGTCGAAGCCACTGTGAGCGGACTCCAGCCTGGCGGCATGCTCGGACTGCTCGCGGTGTCCGACCTTCTGGCGCCGCCGACTCCCATCGCGGGGAGCCAGGGACAGCTCTGCCTCGGCGGCAGCATCGGACGTTTCGTGGGTCAGATCCAGGCCGCGGACGCAGCCGGCCAGCAGCGGTTCACGGTCGACAGCACGGCGATCCCGAGCGCGATCGCGCTCGCCGCGGCCGAGCCGGGGTCGACCTACGTCTTCCAGCAGTGGCACCGCGACACCAGCGGCGGAGCGGCGACCTCCAACACGTCGAACGCGGTCGCACTGACCTTCCGATGATTCGACGGGCGGCGGCCGGGCCCAGCAGGAATGCGTGGCTCGATGCCGCCGCCGCACGCGCTCAAAGGAACGTCACCTCGAGCGCGTTCGAGAGGTTCGAGGTCTGGCCCGGGTTCATGTCCCGGTGCCAGAGCTGGAAGCGCCAGGTCGTGCCGGGCAGCACCGCGAACACGGCGCTCGGTCCCGGCGTGTTCGCGAGGTCGAGTCGTAGCGTGACACCGCCCTCTGCGCTCGCGAACTGCACCTCGCCGGGCCGGTTGTAGCGGCCGATGGCACCTCCGAGGCAGAGCGTGCCCTGGCTCCCGCCCGCGTTCGGCGCGAAGCCCGCCTGGTCCGCGACGAGGAAGAGCGACGCCGCGAACGGCGGGAGCGCGCTGCCGATCAGCGTGACGTCGTCGTCGGCCGCGGCGGCGGACCCGAATGCCTCGAGCGCAGTCGTCGCTCCGGTCGAGTTCGGGGACGTCTGTGCGCAGTAGGCTGCCCCCAGATCGACGCCGGCGGCGACCTTCATGCGGAAGAGGTACACCCCGGGCTGCGGGGCGCCGCTGTACGAGTCGTAGCCCGTGAGAACGAGCCCGCCGCGCCCGTCGGGAGTCGCGGTCTGGAGCCGCGTGCGCGGATCGATCGCGCTCACGGGCGGCGGCTGCAGCGCCAGCGTCGACGTGACGTCGAGATCAGCGTCGAGCGTGACCAGGAACGGACCGGCCGGCCAGTCGTAGAGCACCACCATCGCACCGCCGCCCGGCAGCGGCTGCAGCCCCTTCTCCGCGCCGATCGATCGCTCGAGGAACTCGATGCTGTGGCGCTCGGCGCCGGTCAACGGATCGAGGTCGTAGATCCGCGTGCGGTCGTCGAAGGAGACCCGCCCGACCGCTCCGACGAGGAGTCCACCGGACGCACCGAAGACCATTCCGCCGGCGGTCTGCTCGAGTCCGGACAGTCCGGACGGGCTCCAGGTCCAGGCGACGTCGCCCGACGCGTCGATCGACGTGATGCCGACGCTGCTCGCGGAGAACCCGCCGCTCTCGACCGCCCACTGGACGAGGACGTCGCCAGAGGTTGGTTCGAACAGCACCTCCGACACGGTGAAGCTCGCCTGGATCGCCCCGGACGCGAGCAGCTCGGACCAGAGCGTCGCCCCGTCCGCGTCGAGGCGCGTCACGCGCAGCGGGTACTGGTCAAGGATCCCGTTCTGCTGCCCGAGGCAAAGGACGACCTCGTCGCCGTCGACGTCCAGGCGCTGGATCCGGTGCTCGGGGATCGTCGTGCGCCACCGCTCGACGCCCGCGGCGTCGAGCCGGACGACCGTCGTGCTTCCGCGGGTGAGGAAGTGCGTCGTGTCGAGCTCGGCGAACGTCGCCGCGAGCGTCACCTCGCCGCTCGGGTGCTCGACGGCGAGACCCGCGCCGGGCCAGTAGCTCGGCGTCGGAGGGGGGGCGGTCACCGACCGCGTCCAGCGGACACCGCCGTCGACGTCGAGGCCCTCGACGTCGAGCCGCAGGTTCGCCGGATCCCCCACGACGCTGACGAGCCTGCCCGCGCCGTCCGATGTCACCGTCTCGCGCGCGCCGGTCGACACGATCGGAGTCGTCCGGAGCCAGCGCTCGTTGCCGTTCGCGTCGACTGCGCGCAGCCGCGTCTCGTCGGCGGCCGAGTTGCCGAACTCGAAGAACAGAGAGCCGCCCCTTCCGTCCGGGAACGTCGTTCGCGGAAGGTCATTGGCGAAGGTCACCACGGGTCCGGGGACCTTCCAGAGCACGCGCGACTGGGCGGAGGCGGGTGCCGCCGCGAGGGCGGCGCACAGAAGGAACGGACGAAGACGCGAGAGCGTGCGAGCGTGGAGCATGGCGGTTCCTGGTTGGGCGAGAGAGCCCTACCCGACACCCGTTCCCGCGGGTCCGCAAGGGGACGCATGTCGATCCGCGCTCCGGGGGACATCAAGGGGCCCGCGGGCAACGTGTTGCGGGTCGCTCGTCACTTCGCTGGAAGCGGGAACCGAGCGGGCCTCGCGCAACGACAGACCGGCGGGACAGAGCCGCCCTTCGTCGAGGGGACGGCTGGACTGGCCGATCGTCCACCGGGGCTCGCCCTGGGCGCCGACCCTAACCCTGCGACGCCGCTCTCTCGATCTCCTCCTCCACGACCGCACGCCCAGTCGCACTCCACCAGGCACGCAGCTCGAGAAGTCCTTCGATGATGGCCCGTGAATCGGCGGTCTGGTCGGCGAATGGAAGGCTCGGGTCTACGACGGGCACCCCGCGCCGGACTCGAACGGACGGCCCGCTGATCTGCACCTCGAAGTTCGGTGCGCGGATCCGATGAGCGAGCTCCCCGTGGTCGCATCGAGCACCGATCGCCGTGAGCTCGATGTCCGCACTTCCGTGGACGAGCTTCGCGCCGAGCCAGGCCCCGTGGGCTCCGCGCGGGGCCCAGCCCCTCGGTTGCTCCAACGTCCCCGCGCGTGGCCACCAGAGGAAGCCCGCGTTCGCCTTGCGCGGCCGCGGCGGAACGAGCGGTAGACCCGCTTCCGCGGCAGCCTCGGAGAACGCTCGGAAGAACTCCGTCCGCGCGGGATCGTCGGGCCGCTGCGCCCCACCTCTCCGGTGCTTCTGGATCGCGTGCTCGAGGATCAGCGCCGACTCCCGTCCGAACGGTCCCATCCCGTCGAGGACGTCGCGCACCGCTTCGTAGGTCAGAATGACGTCGAAGGCGGCGGAGTCCGCCACGCGGGCGTACTGCTCGGGCGCGAGGAGTGCGCAGCGCGCCTCGACGACCGTAGGGTCCTCCGCGAGCCGTGCTGCTCTCTCCGCGTACGCGGCTTGCTGCCCGGGCTGGAAAGCAGCGTCCAGCTTGTTCTCGACCTGGAGGACGTACGACTCGGGCTCGGACCCGAACCGCAGCTCGATGTCGGACTCTCGATCATCCGCCGTGCTCCAGGAGTGCCTCGCCCTCAGCAGATCGAGCGCGGGAAATCCGACCGCGTCGAGCAGCCAGGCTCGGAAGGAACGCGACGCTCGAGCCGCACCGACGAGGACGAGGTCCACGTCGCGCTCGTACACGGCGGCGTAGGTGTCGAGTTCGTCGCTGGAGAAGGAGGCCATCGACCGGAGCATACGCGCCTCCCGAATTCGAGAGGACCGGCGCCGCCCGCGCCTCCCCTCGATCAGTCCGTGTCCGTCGCGATCAGCACCCGCAGCCGCCGCGTCTGCGGCACGAACGTCACCAGCGTCACGTCCCAAGCGACGTCGTAGAAGAAGTCGCACCAGGGTTCGTTCGTCGCGAACACGTTCGCGCCATCGAGGCGCCCGTCGACCATCGCGTCGGCGCACGCACGCGCGAGGCTCTGCGCCACGGGGGCCGCGGTCGACTCGTACGCGCCGCCCTCGTGGAGCGTCCGCGCCAGGAATCCGTCGAGGTCGAGGGCGGTGAGGTTTCCGAACGCGGACCGTGCGTAGGGCAGGGCGCCCTCGCGGGGCGCGCAGCGGAAGACCTCGGCGACGGCCGGGAGGCTCCAGACGTGGTGCATGAAGCCCGACTCGACGAGGCGGCCGCGCTCCTCGAGCAGGTCGAAGACCGGGTGCGGCGCGACGTGGAACGATGCGTAGCGCACCTCGCCGTTCGCGTAGCACGTGCCGAGCGCCTCGACGAACGCCGATTCGGCCTCGGACACAGACGGCAGCCGCTGGCACTCGAGCTCGCGGAACATCTGGAGGGTTTCGGGGACGGTCGGGGAAGCGTTCGTCATGGCAGGCAAGCGGCTGGGGTAGGACGGAGGAGCACAGCGTGCGATGCGTTGTCCTACGGCACGGGAGGTTCCCGCGGCTCCTGCCGGGTGGTTCGCCCGACGAGGCGCGGGCGAGGCGGCGGACCGGGGCGCGTGGCGACAAAGGCCGGGGCACGGGCGCCCGCGACCGGGTGACCCGGCCGGGGCGGGGCGCTAGCCGCGGTCGTGCGGCCTCTTCACCACGCTCTGCTGCAGGCCACGGTCTGCTCGGCGGTCCTTGCGACGGCGTCCCCGCCGGGCTCATCGGTCGAACCGCGCTGGCGGAGCGCCATCGACCCGCTCGAGCGTGAACTCGGGATCTCCATTCCGCACGACGGGAGCGCGCTCCGCGAGGTGCGCCTCCCGTCCCGCTACTTCCTCAAGGGCGTGACGGCGTGCGGCGACCGCGACGGGGACGGGGCCGACGACTTCCTCGTCCGCGCGACCCACTGGAGGTACTGCGGCGAGGATATGAGCAGGGACCTCGCGCACCTCGTGTCCGGCCGGACAGGTCGCGTGCTTGCGAGGGACTTCGACTGGAACGAGCTCAGGCACGACGTCGGGGACGAGGGTGTCGACGGCGCGACGCGGTGGATCCGTCTCTCGTTCGACTCGAGCTCTTCGGACCTGCAGCTGCGCTCGTCACTCGACGCAGAACCGATCTGGCAGAGGTCGTCGGTGGAATCGGGTCGAACCTTCTACTGCGCGCGCTTTGTGGGCGACATGGACGGCGACGGCTTCTCGGACGTGGCGGCCTCCAACGGGTGGGAACGCCATCCGCTGAGCGGACGCAAGGTCGGATCGGTGAGCCTCTTCTCCGGGGCCACGGGGAGCGAGATCTGGTCGATCCAGGGTGACCGGAACAGCGGCGGCTTCGGCCTCGCGGTCGCGCGCGTGCCCGGCCCGCGCTTCGACCGTGATGACGACGGCGTACCCGACATGGTCGTGCTGGAGGATTCGTTCAGCAGCAAGGCCGATCCGAAACGCATCCACGTCCTGTCGGGACGGGACGGCGCGACGCTCGAAGTGTTCGAGTTCCACGCCGAAGCGGACGGGATCGAGCCCATCGACGGCGTCGGTCTCGGTCTAGCGGGGGCGCTCAAGGTCGTATCGATCGACGACGGTGAGCCAGCCGCGGACCTCAGCGCCTGGCAGACGCTGACGCCGGCCCCGGGCGGCCGCTCGGCCCTGACCCGCCCGGACGCGGACGACCCCGGCCTGCTGGAGGTCGCGGTGCTGTCCGAAGGCGGCGTGCGCACGATCGGCCGGGCCCCGCTGCCGGAAGCGGAGGTACGCGCGGCGCACCTCGGCGACTTCGACGACGACGGACTCGACGAGGTCCTGCTCACCCACCGCTCGGAGGGGCGGCACGGTTCGGCCGGTCCGACGGGCGGCGGGCCCGCGATCCGGATCCTCGAACTCTTGCGCTGAGCCGCTGGCTTCGGTGGCAGGCGGCCCCACGCCCGGAGCACCTAGCCGGCGTGCGCGTGCTCGCCGTCGCCCGCCGGCGTCTCGTCCCAGCTCGGCAGGGGGTCCTCCATCGCCATCCAGACGTCGATGCCGCCCTCGAGCTCCTCGTCGGTGAGGAGCACGTCGGTCAGCGCCGCCTGCAGCTCGTCCGTCGGCAGGTCGACGCCGATCAGGACGTACTCCTGCCGCATGTCGCCGAACTCCTGGTCCCAGACCGCGTCGATGTGGGCCCGCGCCTCACCCTCGGTCGGCCACTCCTCCTCGGGGACGAGGGCCCACCAGGTGCCGGCCGGCTGGACCGTCGCCTGCTGGCCCGCGGTCTGTACGAGCGTCTTCCACCGCGGGCGCGACGCAAACCAGAGGAAGCCCTTCGAGCGCAGCACGCGCTTCATCAGGGGCGACTGGAGGAACTCCATGAAGCGCGCCGGGTGGAACGGACGGCGGGCGCGGAAGACGTAGGAGCCGAAACCGAACGCCTCGCTCTCCGGGGTGTGCTCCTCGGCGAGGGCCTGCGCCCAGCCGGCGGACGACTGCGCGGTCTCGAGGTCGAAGCCGCACGTATCGAGCAGGTCGTCCAGCGGCAGCTTCCCGTGCTCGGCGCGCATGATCTGCGCGGAGGGGTTCAGGTCGCGCACGACCGCCTCGACGCGCTGGATGCCGGCCTCGTCGACGAGGTCCGTCTTGTTCACGATCACGATCGTGGCGAACTCGACCTGCTCGGCCATGAGCAGCGCCACGGGCCGCCGGTCGTTCTCGTCGTCGGCCCAGCCGCGGTCGACGATGTCGTCGCCTGCCCCCATCTCCTCGAGGAATCGCGACGCGTCGACGACCGTCACCATCGCGTCGACGCCGACGCGGTCGTTGACGGTCGGCATGTCCTCGTGGTCGAGCGACAGCGTCTGCGCGACGGGCAGCGGCTCGGAGATCCCGGTCGACTCGATGACGAGCGCGTCGTACCCGCCGTCGTCCGCGATGCGTCCGACCTCCTCCAGCAGGTCCTCGCGCAGCGTGCAGCAGATGCACCCGTTCGAGAGCTCGACGAGTCGCTCCTCGCTCTGGGTGACCTCGATGCCGGCGTCCTTGGCGGCGAGCAGGAGCTCACCGTCGAGGCCGCGCTCGCTCATCTCGTTGACGAGCACGGCGATGCGGCGCCCCTCGCGGTTGGCGAGCATGTGCGCCAGCAGCGTGGTCTTGCCGGAGCCAAGAAAGCCGGAGAGGACGGTGACGGGGAGTCGCTGCATGGAATGCGTGGGAGGTCCATGTATTGGCGGGGATGGCGGCGCGTGAGCGCTCCGTCTGTGGGGTGAAGATGATCGGACCCGGGCCCACGCGAAGGTTGAAGAGGCCTGCAACCGTTTGTGGGTCGGGGTGCTGCCGGAACGCCAAGGCGGTCGTGCTCCGCCGCGGAGCGCAGCAGCGACCCTACGTCGCCCCGCACGACGTCACGAGCGCTGAGGATCTCGTGGCCAAGACTCCCTGCCGGCCGCGCCAGCATCGGGCCACGGACCGCGGCCCCTGGACGTCGGCCGCCCTTCCGTTTGACCGTCCCACCGTCACCGGACGTGCACGAGGACCGCGTTCGTCGCGCCCGTTCCTCCGGGATGGTCGCCGTCCCGATGCAGCACCTGCGCGACCCAGCTGGAGCCCGCCACGGCGACGACGGCCCCCGCGGGCTGGGGAACCGCGAAGACGTCGAACGCGAAGTCCGCTGTTCCCGAGAGGGAGGTCCGTCGGACGAAGCCCCGGCCCACGTCGCCGTCTACGCACATCACACCGGGCCCTCCGAAGACGCCGGGGCGCGCGCCCTCCGACGTTCCCACGACGAGGATCGCGAACTCGCCGGGAGGCAGGAATGTGGCCACGAGGTCCAGGTCGTTGAACGCGCGCGTCGGGCAACCGGTCGCTCCTTGGAGCCGTCCTTGGCGGCCCGTGCTGTTCGCGCTCGGCTGAAAGCAGGCGAGCTCGGTCAGCGGGTCGAGCGTGTGCCGCAGGGAGCCCCACTGCACGGGACGCGGCACCGACTCCCAGACCTCACGCCCGGCGAGCCACGCGTCACGTCTCCGCTGGAATGGGCTGGGACCGGGGGGGACGCTCGCCTCGAGGTGGTAGAACCCCGAGAGCCCGCGGTCGTAGACCAGGAGCGGTGTCGGCTCGAGCGTCGAGTAGAAGCGATCGTCGCGCCCGACGAGCAGACGGTCCCCTTTCAGATCGAGGATGGAGCCGTACCCGCTCGTGAAGCCGAAAGGGCTCACGAGCACGGCCAAAGACGCCCAGCGGCTGCCGTCATGCACGACGTGGTGCACGGCGGGGAGCAGACCCGGTCCCACGCCTGCACGTCCGGGGGCGCTGTAGAACAGGTCCTCGCCGCGAAGGACGATGCGCCGTCCGGTCGCGCCGCCGTCCCACGGGAACGTCTCCTCCAACGCCCAGCCGGTCTCGGACTCTCGGTACATACTGACGCCGAACTCGATGGAGAACTCGGCCACCGCGATGCGGTCGCCGTCGAGCGCCAGTGAGCTGCCGAAGTTTCGGTTGGGGAACGGATCGCGGCAGGCGAAGGTCGCCGTGGAGGTCCAGCCCGACGCGCTCTCCTCGAAGAGATACGCCTCCCCCACCTGGCCGAAGGTCCCGACGGGGACGCCGCTCGCGCCGACGAGCACTCGGCCGTCGCTCGCGGCGACGTCGCGCCCGAAGCGGAGTCCGTCCCCGTCGATCGGAGCCGTCAGCGTCGCGATCGGAACGAACCCGATCGGCCCATCCCGCAGGACATGCACCTCACCGGCCGCGCCCTGGAAGGGGAAGCCGACGGCGACGAGATCGCCGTCCAGAGAGATGCTCGGACGATCGAGGGACAGCTGCCCCAGAGGAACGGTCTCGGGTGCACTCCATCCGCCGAAGGCGTCCTGTCGGTACACCGCGAGCGCGGCGTCACCCGCGGCGGAGTAGGCCAGCGTCACGAACAGTCCGGGCCCGCTGTCCGCCACGCGCCCGAAGTCTCCGCCGGCCGCCAGGGCGGGCTCGGGGAGGTAGTCGTAGGGACACTGGGCGAAGAGGTTCGCCGCGACGGGGAACGCCGCGAGGTGCGCGGCGAGGAGCAGGGACGCTCCAGCAACGATTCGGTTCATGGCGAGCGGGGCAGGGGGACAGGACCACCCGAGCCTAGCAGGGCCATCCGGGCCCAGCGGTTCGCGGGGCACCGCCGGTCCGCATCACGACGTCTTGATCGGATCGAGCTGCGCTGCGCCCGCCCCCGGAGCGCAGAGCGGCGCAGCGCGTCCCCTTTGCGCGGTCAGACCCGGTACCGCTCCCTCAGCACCTCGAAGTGGTGCGCGACGTGTCCTGCGCACAGCCACGGAAGCGTGCGCACGCTGACGCGTAGGTTGTTGGCGACGCCGGTGAGCTTGTGCGTCTCCTCCGGCAGGCTCCGGTAGAGCGCCACGTTCGCGCGACGCACCAGCGCGAACTCCGACGCCAGGTCCGCGATCGTGCGTCCGTCCGCCTGCGCGTGCTCGACGTATCGGTCGTGGTCGAAGCCGGGCTGCTCGGCCGTCTCGCCGCGGGCGAGCCGCAGGACGCGGGTCGCGAAGATGCGGTCCGCGTCGGTCACGTGCAGAAGGATGTCCTTGACGCTCCACTTGCCCTCCGCGTAACGGTGCATCGCGCGGGCGTCGTCGAGGGGAGCGAATCTGCGCTCGGTCTCGTCGGCCTGGGCCTCGAGGGCGGCGAAGACGTCGTCCCCGGGCGCGCTGTTCACATAGGAGCGGAAATAGGCGTCGTACTCGTCATCGGAGGGTCGCTGCATGGGCGCGACGATGCCGCAGCGACGGTCCGCGCGCAACCGCCCCATGCGGGCCGGCACTCGCGGCCGGAGGTCCGCGTCCGCGTCAGTCCCTCTCTGCTCGGAGCATCTCGAGCGCCTTCTCCGCGTCGATGCGGACGAGGGCGAGCTTCTCGTTGCCGTTCCGGTAGACGTACGGGTCGTTCGCGGCGAGCTCCTCGAGCGGCGCGATCGCGCGCTCCGTCCCGAGCTTGCCCAGCGCGAGGGCCGCGCAGCGGCGGACGTTGAAGGACTCGTGCTCCAGGGCGGCGAGGAGAGGATCGACCGCGAGCTCGGAGCCGGTGTCGCCAAGAAGGTTCGCGCCCATGAACTTGGTCTGCCCCATCGAGAGCCCCTGGATCTGATGTTCGCCGTTCAGGAACTGGACGCAGTAAGGCACCGCCTCGTCGCCGAACGCCGTCAGGCGCGCGGGCGAGCCCGGGAGGTTCTCAATCGCCGCTACGAAGGCGCGTTCGAGAGGCGTCTCCGCGAGCGATCCGTCCGGAAGAGTGAAGGGCCGCGTCTCCGTCTTGACGACTTGCATCTCTCTAGGTGCGTCTGCAGCGACGAGCCTCTCCAGGAGCTCCGCATTACGCGTCGAGAGGTCGGCGATCGTCGCGTGCATCGACTCGAGGCTCACTCGCTGGGCCGCAGTGGCGGCATTGCCCCGGTAGATCAGGACAACGACAGCGACGACGAGCAGAGCGATGAGTCCGGTGTTCAGTCTTTGCAGCATGATTCTGTCCCAGTTGCGTTGTCGGTAGCAGGCGTCCGCGACCGCGCCGGTGTCGCCGAAGCGGCGCGCCGCCTCGGTACGAGCGGCGGCGGGTTCCCAGCCGTCGCGGACGAGCTCCGCGGCGGTCTCGTCGACGTGGAAGCGCAGCTCCTCGTCGATCTCGGCGCGCACTTCGTCGTCACGCGCGGCGGCGCTTCGGCCGCGGTGGATGCGTGCGGCGTCCTTCAAGCGAGCTCCACTCCGAGCATCCGCCCGACGAGCCGCGCCTGGTCCTGCCAGGCCTTGCGCTCGCTCTTCAAATGCGCGGAGCCCTCGTCCGTCGCGGAGTAGAAGCGCGCGCGCCGGCCCGTGTCGGTCTTGCCCCACTCGGAGCGGAGCAGCCCGCGGCGCTCCATCCGGTGCAGCGCGGGGTACAGGGTGCCCTCCTCGACGAGGAGGACCTCGTCGCTGAGCTCCTTCAGGCGCACCGCGATGCCGTAGCCGTGGAGGCTCCGGGTGCCGAGCGTGCGAAGGACGAGGAGGTCGAGGGTTCCGGGGGTGAGCGGCTTCATACCTAGAGTGTCAAGGTATCCATCGACCCCTAGGCGTGCAAGGGGTCATTCCGGAGGACGGCGCGAGCGCCCCGGGCCCGTACCGGATCTTTTTGGCGATGACCCGTGTCACTCCGCCGCATCGGTGCGAAGCCATGGCCATGACCCTGCAAGCCAAGCTCGATTCGATCGCGGAGGCCTCCGCCGCGAAGCTGCCCGCCGAAACCCGCGCGACCATGCACGACGCGACGGAGGCGCTCATTCAGAGCGGCGCCGCCGCACGCGCCCCGAAAGTCGGCGATCCCTCCCCGGAGCTCGAACTCGACGGCCCCGAGGACACGATCAACCTCGGCATCGAGCGCGCCGACAGCCCGGTGGTCCTCACCTGGTTCCGCGGCAACTGGTGACCGTACTGCGTCGCGGAGCTGGAAGCTCTGCAAACGGTCCACGCGCAGCTCGAGGAGCTCGGCGCCAAGGTCTTCGCCGTCTCCCCCCAGCTGCCCGAGCACTCCCGGCGCATGGAGAAGCGCCTGAAGCTCGACTTCCCGATCCTCTTCGACGAGGGCAACCAGACCGCCGCGGAGTGGGGCCTGACCTTCGACTTCTCGGACGAGCTGCGCGCGGTCTACGAGGGCTTCGGCCTCGACCTGCCGGCGCACCACGGCACGGGCGGCTGGACGCTTCCCATGCCGGCGCGGTTCGTGATCGCGGCGGGCGGCCTCCTGCACCAGGCAGAGGTCCACCCCGACTACACGAAGCGTCCGGAGCCCGAGTCGACGGTCGAGATCGTGCGCGGGCTCACGCAGTAGGCGGCGCACGCCGCGCGGCGACGCCGGACGAAGAGCGGGCCCGCTCGTCCGCGGGTGGGACGAGCGGGCCCGCTCCGATCTCGGACTCAGGGCCTCGGAACCTCAGCGCCTCGGCGAATCAGCGCCCGACGCGCGGCGAACCATCCTCGAGCAGGCTGTAGAAGAGCTGGATCTTGCCCGACTCGTCGACCGTGCCCATGTGCGTGCGGAAGTCGCCGCGGCTCGAGATGTGGAAGGTCTCGCACGCGCCGAGCGACTCGCTCCACGCCTGAAGGACGTAGTCGTGCGCCGCGGGCTCCGTCGCGCGCTCCTCCGCGAACCACGACCGCACAGCACCTGACCGCCAAGCATCGGCTCGAGGACCTGACGGCCGCGCAGCGGCGTCGTGCCGCCGTCGGGGCCGCGGTCGCGCACTTGGCCGGCGACGTCGAACTCGCCGAAGAAGCGCTCGAAGCGCTTCTTCGCGGCGGGCACGTCGACCCCGACAGCGTCCGCCGAGCGGGCGCGGGCCGAGCCCGGCGCCTCGGAGGCGCCGACGGGCGCTGAGCGCCGACCCGGCGGAGGAACCGCTCGAGCGGTCCGGATGATGCGGGGACCGACCGGCCGCGGACCGCGCGGGAACGCCGCGGAACGGGGTCGCCCGGATTCGCTCCGGAGTGCTGCTAGGCTCCTCCGCATGACCGCGCCCCCCGACCGCCGCGCCGCGCTCACGCGCGCGCTCGTCCTGCTCGTCCTCGCCGCGGCGGTGCTTACGGCGCCCGTGTTCCTGTTCGGCGAGGGCTTCGAGGCGAAGTACGTCGGGCGCGTCGCCGCGTCGAACGGAGCGTGCATCGCGCTGTGCGCCGGACTCCTCGCGCTCCTGAAGCGCGGCCGGGCGGCCCTCGCGGCGTCGATCCTCGTCTACGGCCTGCTCGGGCTCGTCGGGACGCTCGCCTGGATCAACGGCGAGCCCGTGCAGGTCAACGTCATCAACTTCACGCTGGTCGTGGTGCTCGCGAGCGCGGTGGGCTCGCCGCGCGACCTTCTGCTCGCGGGCGCCGCGGCCGCCGTCGAGATGACCGCGATCGCGTGGACACGGCCGTCGCCGCACCTCGGGGACGAGAAGGACCTGGCGGAGCTGCGCTTCGAGGGGATCGTGCAGTTCCTGCCGACATTCCTCGTCGTGGTCGGCGTGCTGTGGCTCGCGCGGCGGCCGGGCACAGCCGCCGACTAGAGCTCGATCCGCCGGGCCTCGGCGTCGAGAACGCTCCAGATCGGATCGCCGAAGGGGCGCGGGCTCGCGCGGACGCGGAGCTCGGTCGACTCCCCGTCGAAGTCCGCGTCGACGCGCAGGAGGAGCCGGAACGGCTCGAGGCGCACGAAGCCGTCGAACACGCGTGCGCCCCCGACCGCGGTCCCGCCGTCCTCCACGCGGAACCGCGCTCGCGTCGGCGGAAGTTCCGTCACTCCCTTGCCTGCGGAGACGGCGGCCGACAGACCGTCGAAGTAGGTGCGGAAGAACTCGGACAGGCGCTCGGGCCCCGTCCAGTCCCCCTCCGCCCGCGCGGCGAAGCAGTAGGTCCAGAGCGTCTCCGAGCCCTCGACGAACGCGTCGGGCGCGAAGCGGAGCGTCTCGGTGCCGGCGGGCAGCGTCGGCGCGAACCCGGGCGGGAGCGCGATCGTCTCCGAGCGCCAGCCGGGGAGGAGATCACCGGCGCCGCGATCGGGGACGGCGGCATCGTCCACAGCAGGCACGGCGGGATCTCCCGCGGATGGGTTCACGTGCGATGCGGACGGGCCGCGGCAGCCAGCCAGGGCCGCGACGAGGAGGAGAGTCGAGAGAGTCGGCTGCATGTCGAACGTACGGGGAGACGGGCACGCGGCCCGCGGTCCCCCGCACGTCACAGAGTCCAGCGGAAGGAGACCAGCAGGAAGTTCACCGTTTCGTCGGACTCGACGGGCGTGACGCTCGTGATACCGGCGGGCGGCGCCTCGCCCTCGACGAATCCGTCGGGCAGACGTTGCACGTCGTTCAGGATCATCCGGCCGTAGCCGAGGTTGAAGCTCGCCGCGTCCGTCAGCTTGGCGCCCACCATGAGGCCGAGCCCGAGCCCTCCGATGGAGGTGTCGCCCGTGCCGAGCGTCACGGCAGCGAATGGGCCCACGCCGATCCCCTTCACCGGCGCGTTCTCGACCATCAGCTCGAAGAAGTGGTGGAACTCGAGAAGCAGCGTCACCTCGTCTCCGTTCCGGTCGGTCGAGACGACGCGTGCGTTCTCGCCGGAGCCCTGCACCTCCGCCTTCGACACACGGTCCACGTTGAAGAGCACCGCCGGACCCACCCCGAACTTCGTTCCGAAGAGCTCCTTCTCTCCCGACTCGAGCTGGCGAACGAACGCCTCGGCTCCGAGCGCCTGCAGGTCCCCCGCCATCACCTTCGCCTGGAAGTCGGCGTCGGTCAGCGGGGCGTTTCGTGCGTAGCGCTGGTTGTACACGTCGAGAGCGGTCGTCGACGACCGGTAGGGACGGAGGTAGAGCGTGTCGTTCTTGCAGGACGACAGCCCGGCGGACGAAGCCGCGAGAAGGAGGGCGAGGAGGAGGCGCTTGGACATACGAATCGGAGCGGGCCTGGTGGCCAGCGAGATCGGGCAGAGGAATCGGGCGTCCCGCGCAGCGCGAGGGGCGCCCGTGGATCCTCGCGTGCGGTCCTCGCCTCGGGCACCCCCGTCCTGCGCCCGCTCCGGCCGATCTCAGTCTGGAGCGAGGGGCGCCTACCCAGGGACGTCGAAACGGCGCATGATCGAGCCATGCTCTCGCTCGCCGCGCTCGCACTGCTCGCCCTCCCGCCCGTCCAGGACGCACCGTTCACCCGCGACACGTCCTGCCTACCGCCCCTCACGAACCTCGAATTCACCGGACGCCTGACCGTCGGCGACGCCGACGCGGACGGCTTCGACGACCTGCTCGTCAACGGCTTCGACGCCGTCGGTCTCGCCCGCGGGGGGCCGAGCGGCTTCGCGCCTACCTTCGTGGAGATCACGTATCCAGGCACGTTCGCGGGCGGCGTGCTCGTCGTCGACACGCCCAGCGCAGGCCGGCCCACCGTCGTCGCGTCGCGCGGCGAGAACCAGCCCTCGTCGAGCGTCGCTCACATCCAGGCGCTCGCGCTGGATCCGTCCGGAGCGCTCGTACCCACCGGGCTCATCGCGACGCTCCCCGGTGGCCTCGCCGAGCTCCGCGCGGCCGACTGGAACGGCGACGGGCTCACCGACGTCGTCGCCCTCGGAGTGGACGAGGCCAGCGACCGCGTCTTCGTCTTCACGCAGGACGCGGGCGGCGCGCTCGTCCTGTCCGAGTCGTTCCGGTACGCGGGCGAGACGCTCTTCCGGCCCCGGCTCCTCGACGTCGACGGCGACGGGGACCTCGACGTGATCGGCGGACGCCGCGCGCCGGGTGAGGGTGTCGTGCTGCTCACGAACGACGGCGGGCCGGACCTCGTGGTGTCCTCCCTCGGCGGACTCGAGGGATCGCATACCGTCCACCCCGCGGACGTCGACCTCGACGGCGACGTGGATCTCCTTTTCTGGGCGAAGCGCGCGTTCCTGGGCGGAAGCGTCGGCTGGCTCCCGCAGCTCTCGAACGGCGCGTTCGGGCCTGCGGTCGAGATTGCGCTCCCCCCCCTCCCGACGCCCTACTCGGAGTGCACCGACATGGCCGTCGCGGACTTCAACGGCGACGGGGCGGTCGACTTCGTGCAGACGCAGTCCGATGTCGGCTTTGCGATCGGCTCGCTGGCCGTCGGGCTCAACGACGGGACGGGCCAGTTCGCCGTGACCGTCGAGACGCTCGTCGCGTACATGGAGGACCCGATCGCGATCGACGTGGGCGTGCCCGACGGGGACCTCGACCTGATCGGGCGGAACTTCTGCGATCCGGTGAACGGAGGCCCGCTGAACTGCGCGGTCAACGGCCGCTCGCCGTTCGTCGGAACCGAGTACTGCGCGCCGGCCGTGCCCAACGGCACCGGTGCTCCCGGCGCCGTGCAGGCACTCGGGAGCCGCGTCGTCGGCATGAACTTCCTGAGGCTGCGGGCCACGGATCTACCGCCGTTCGAGTTCGGCTTCTTCCTCGGCTCGCGGGGCCGCGACGACGTCCCCGTCGTTCCCTCCAGCGTGGGGCGCCTGTGCGTCGGCGGCACGAGCCCGATCGCTCGTTTCGTCCGGCCCGGCGAGGTCCTGAACAGCGGGGCGCCCGGTGCATTCGAGCTCCAGGTCGACCTCACCGATCTGCCCGTGCCCCTCGTGAGCCCCGTTCTGCCCGGTGAGACGCTCTACTTCCAGGCCTGGCACCGCGACGCGTCGAGCAGTCCCGGCTCGAACTTCACGAGCGCGGTCGCCGTGCTGTTCGTGCCGTAGTGCACGCGTGATCCGAGGGCACAGCGAGCCCTCGACGAGACGCTGTCTTCGCACCATCGCAGTGGCCCCCATCGCGCGCGCCGCATGGGCGACGGACAGGAGTCGAGCCACTCTTCATCATGCGCCCCATGGACGACGAACACGCGCTCGGAACTCCTCTCCCGCAGCAGGCCTGGCCGGGGAAAGAACACGCGGTCGAGGAGTATCGAAGCCTTCGGCAGGAGATCAAGGACCGGATCAAGTCCATCCAGCTCACCTTCGCGGGAGCGATCGCCATCTCGATCACGGCGTTCCTGAGGATCCTCGGGGAGGTCGAATTCACCGGACGGGACGATCTACCGCCGGCCTTTTTGTCGATCATCCCGATCGGCTTGCTCTCGGCAAGCTCGTACTCGATCCGGAGCCAGTACTACGACATCTGGCGGAACGCGGCCTACATCCGAGTCTTCTTCGAACGCAGGGGCGAACCGGGTGCCAACTGGGAGCAGCGCCAGGCCGGCTTCATCAAGGTCCGACGCGGCAGCCGGGTGCAACAACCGCACGGGTCGAGAGCGATGCTGAATGTGCTCACGTTCCTCGGTTTGCTCGAGCTCGCCGTCTCCACCACGGCAGTGGTCGTGTCCGGGACTACGACGTCCTCTGGGTTCACGACGCCGCACAGATGGCTGCTCACGTGGTTTCTCCTCCTGGTTGCAGCCTTCTGCGTCACGCAGCGCCGCTTCTATCGCGACATGGAGAAACGGCGAAGAAACGAGTTCCGCTCCATGCTTCGCTCCTTCCGACGAGTGCGCAAGAAGGAGCGAAAGAAGGAGCGCAAGAGAGCCGCTCGACTAGCGCAAAGCCGCGTCAGCCCCCCAGTCCTCCCATGGTGACGTGAAGTACGAGAAGCGCCCGCCGAGGCCGCCCTTCTGCAGGAACTCGCGGTATGCGGGGAGGGCGTCGTCCCCGAGCAAGGCGCGCACCTCCGCGCGGTGCTCCGCCCGGTGGGCGAAGTAGAGGGCCTCGAGGTCCTCGTCGCTCGTCTCGCCGGCGGCCCAGAGGCGGGTCATCTCGCGGTTGCGCTCGTTCTGGACGGCGACGAGGCTCGCGAGCTCGCGTTCGCGCGCGGAGCTCAGCCCGAGCTGATCGGACACGTTGCCGACGGCCTCGTCGAGCTTCTCCGCCAGCGCGTCGTACTCCGCGTAGGACTCGGCCGCCTCCTCCTGGCGCTCGACGAGTTCCTCCGCTCGCGCCGCGGCGTCCTTCGCCTCGTCGAGCTCGACGACGGCGCGCTGGACCTCTTCGAACAGCGCCTCGCGACCGCTCGGATCGAGGTTCCGCAGCGTCGCGGCGAGGTCGGGCGCTCCGCCGGCCCCGAGCACGTCGGGTGCGACCGCCGCTGCGCGCCGGACCGCGGTGCTCCGGACGAGCTCGTCCCTGAGCTCGGCGACCTCCTGCTCCAGTCGCGCGACCGCTGCCTCGAGGGCCGCCGTGTCGGCGTCCCCGTGCGCGGTCGCGGGGCCTTCGGCGCGCGCGGGTGCGGCGGGCGACCCGGAAGTGCCCTCGGGCCAGAGCACCACGGCGACCGCCGCGCTGACCGCGGCGGAGACGGCGATCGGGAGAAGGATGGACGCGGCCCGGGAGGTCATGGCAGGACCCCAGGGTAGCCGCCGAGGCGTGTCCGGGCGCCGGAGGACCCTGGGAGCGGTCGCCCGCGGATGAGCGCCGCGCCGTCCCCGGACCGAGATTGGGCGTCCTCTGGCGCGCGGCTCTGGCGCGCGCCCGCGAAGAGTTCCCGACTTTGCGGCGGAACCCAGCGCCGCGCACCGTCGTCCTCGGTGTTCGTCGCTCGTCCTCCCGCGAGCGTCGATCGGCGGAACTCTTCCCCAGCGCTTGCACTCCCGCGAGCCACCGCCGACTCGCACGACCCATCGACTCGCAGCGCCCTCTGCTAGGGGCGCACACCATGTCTCACAATTCGTTCGCATTCGTGTCGGCGCTCGCGCTCGCAGCGTCCGCACCCACCTCGTCCGCATGGGCGCAGACCGCGCAGAATCCTGGCGCCGCGTTCGCGACGCGCTTCGACCAGCCGGTCCGATACGGCGGGACCTACCACGTCGCCTCACGCACGTTCACGCGCGGCCAGGCCGCCGTGGCCAACTTCGGCACCTCGGACGCGATGTACGCGGCCAACGCCGACACGCCGTACTTCTCCGCCATCGAAACGGGCGAGCAGTACCAGGACTCCGGCATCATCCCAGGCTCGACGAACACCCTCGTGACAGGGGGCCGCGACGACAACTTCGTCACGAGCTTCGACTTCGCGTACTGCGAGTTCGACCCGTCCCTCGCGACCACGAGCTTCGAGATCGACTTCCACGAGTCGGTCGTTCCCTGCACCACGCTCGTCGGAGCGGTGCCCACGGCCTCGTTCGTCGTGGACCAGCTCCCCGCGAGCGGCCAGTGCTGGGTCGTGAACGTCGACCTGACCGGCGGCGGAGAGTTCTGCATCGGAGGCGACGGGGGCGACGGCGTGTACGACGCCGACGACACCCTGGACAGCTTCGGATTCGCGATCCGCTACACCGGCGGGGGCATCAACCCCGCGACCGGGACGTCCGGGTTCGGGCCGATCCTCGGCGCCGACCCCGCCGCGACCGACTCGGTGTACTCGAATCCGAACGGTCCGCCCCTCATCGGGGCCGGCGGAACGCCGCTCAACCCGCCGGCGCCTCCGTCGGTCGAGGGAACGGGGACGTACTACAACCCGCTGTCGGGCTGCACGAGCGCGTTCACGCCCACGGGGGTCGCCAAGGAGACGGGCTCCGGGCTTCGCAACCAGGACGTCTGGTTCATCGAGGACCTCGCGGGCAGCGGAGCGAACTCGGCCTGCTTCTACTTCCTCGGCTACTTCAACCTCGCGGGCGCTTGCGGCGCCGGACAGGGACAGCCGCTCACCGGCAACAACCCGTTCTCGGCGTTCTACATGGAGATGAACGGCACGGACTCGTGCCAGACCTCGGACGTCATCAGCTCGCCGACGGCGTGCGCGCCGACCCCGAACACGTCCGGTGTGCCGGGCGTGTGCGAGGTGTCGGGCGACGCGATCGCGACCAACAACGACGTGGTGCTGCGCGCGCGCGAGCTCCCGACGAGCCCGACGGGTGTGTTCGGGATCTTCCTGCACGGCCTCTCCGACATCTCGGCGACCCCGGTCTCCGTCGGCCAGGGCGTGCTCTGCATCGGTGGCACGGGCCGCTTCCAGGCCATGAACCAGATCCAGCAGGCGGGCCCGAACGGGATCGCCGAGATCAGCACCGCCGCGGGCAACCTGAGCCTCAGCACGCTGCCGATCTCGACGGCGCCCTTCGCGGTCGCCGCGTCCTCCGGCCTGACGTCGTACTTCGCCTTCTGGCACCGCGACTTCGTCACGCCGGCCGCTGCGGCGTTCAACTTCACGGGCTCCTGCAGCGTCGTGTGGCAGTGAGCGCGCCGGTAGTGTGACCCGGACGGGCGGGCGGCGTAGCCACGCCGTCCGCCTCAGCCTGCCGTCCCAGGCCCACCCCGCGTCGCGCGCGCCAGGCCAACTCGCCGTAGGACCGTTCCCGTACCATCGCGCCCGGCTCCTCCTCGCTCGCCCATCGGGAGCCTCCGCGCGTCCCACTTCCCAAGAAACTCGCGTCATGCAGAGTCACTGGCTCACGGCCCTCCTCGTGGTTGCCCCCGCAACCGCCGCGTTCGCCCAGACTTCAACGGCGCCCCTCTCTCGACCGGCGCAGCGTATCCCTGCCCCGAAGAGGTTCGGTGGCACCTACCACGTCGCGTCCAGCACGTTCACCCGCGGACACGCGGGCGTTCGGTCCCGGGGCGCCGCGGACGCCATCTACGCCGCCAACGCCGACGTTCCCTACTTCGCCGCGATCGAACCGGGCGAGCAGTTCCAAGACACCGGCATCGTTCCGGGCTCGACCAACACGCTCGTCGCCGGAGGCCGGGACGACAACCTCGTCACGGGCTTCGACTTCGCGTACTGCGATCTGGACCCGACGCTCGCGACGACCAGCTTCGAGATCGACTTCTACGAGTCCGCCGTGCCTTGTGCCGCATTCGTCGGGCCTGGGCCCACGGCCTCGTTCGTCCTGTCCCAGCTTCCTGCCGTCGGGCAGTGCTGGGTCGTGAACGTGGATGTCACCGGCGGCTCCGAGTTCTGCATCCGGGGTGACGGCGGCGATAGCGTCTTCCAGGACAGCGACGACCTCGACAGCTTCGGCTGGGCGATCCGCTACACCGGGGGCGGCACCAACCCCGCGACCGGCACGTCCAGCGCCGGCCCGCTCGTCGGCGCAGATCCGCAAGCGACGGATACCGCGTACCTGAACCTGAACGGCCCGCCGTGGGCGGGCGTGCCGGTGGACCCGCCGGCGCCGCCGTCCGTCGAGGGGACGGGCACGTATTACAACCCACTCTCGAATTGCACGACTGCGTTCGTGCCGGGCGGCGTCCCCCGGCCGGCGGGGTCGGGCCTCCGGAACCCCGACTTCTACTACATCGACGCCTCGGCGGCGGGCGGCGCCACCACGGGGTGCTACTACTTCCTCGGGTACTTCAACCTGTCCGCAGCGTGCGGGGGCGGCGGCCCCGTCGGCTCCGCGAGCCGCCCGTTCGCCGCGTTCTACATGGAGCTGAGCGGCACGGACTCCTGCGACGGGTTCCGGATCATCAGTACGCCGACGTCATGCCCCGCGACCCCGAACACGTCAGGCGTGCCAGGAGCGTGTGAGGTCGAGGGGAGCGCGTTCGTGCTCAACAACGACGTTCTCCTCCGGGCACGGCAGCTCCCGACGACGCCGGCGGGCGTGTTCGGGATCTTCGTACACGGCCTGGCCGACCTGTCCTCCACCCCGATCCAGACCGGACAGGGTGTGCTCTGCGTCGGCGGGGCCGGCCGACTCCAAGCACTCAACCAGATCCAGCAGGCGAACGCACTCGGCGTGGCGGAGGTCTCCGTCGCGGCCGGGAACCTGAATATCGGTGCGCTTCCGCTGTCGGTCCCGCCGTTCGCCATTGCGGCGTCGTCGGGCGTGACGTCCTACTTCGCGTTCTGGCACCGCGACTTCGGCTCCCCCTCCGCGAGCGCGTTCAACTTCACCGCTTCGTGCAGCGTCGTGTGGCAGTGAGCGCTCGTCTCGTCGAACCCCTGCGGAGCTGAGTCCGAGAGATCGCACGCTCCGACGCGAGCGCCGCCCGCTGCAGACCGAAGGGCGGCGTCACCGCCGGGATCGAGACACGAAGCCGGACCCGCCGCGCGCGACCGCTCGCCAGATCTCGTGCCGACGTCTATCTTCAACCCAGGTCGCCGCTTCCCGGAGGCCGCCTGAGGTGCTTCCCCCGTTCCGAGCCTTCACAGGCCTCGCACACCATGTCCCGACTCGCGCTCGCAGCGCTCGCAGCGCTCACACTTGCGCCCTCGCCCCTCGCCCAAACGGCGCAGAGTCCCGTCCGTCGTACCGCGCAGCGGATCCCCTCCGCAGCGAAGTTCGCCGGGACGTACCACGTCGCGACCCGCAGCTTCACGCGCGGCTCGACCGCCGCTGTGAACTTCGGAACGACAGACGCGATCTACGCGGTCACCGCCGACACGCCGTACTTCACCGGGCTCGAAGCCGGCGAACAGCTCCAGGACACCGGCGTCATCCCCGGAGGTACGAACCCGCTGGTGACCGGAGGCCGTGATGACAACTTCGTGACGAGCTTCGACTTCGCCTACTGCGACTTCGACCCGAGCCTCACTGCAACCAGCTTCGAGATCGACTTCCACGAGTCGGCCGCGCCGTGCACGTCACTGGTCGCCGCGGCCCCGACGGCGTCGTTCATCCTCGCTCCGCTGCCCGCCGGGGGCCAGTGCTGGGTCGTGAACGTCGACCTGACCGGCGGCAACGAGTTCTGCATCGGCAGCGACGGCGGCGACGGGACCTACGACTTCGACCAGGATCTCGACAGCTTCGGCTGGGCGGTCCGCTACACGGGCGGCGGTGTCGACCCGGTGCTCGGCCAGTCGAGCGGAGGACCGATCTTCGCGGCCGATCCCTCCAGCACCGATGCGGCCTACGTCAATCCCAACGGCCCGCCGGCAGGGGCGAACCCGCCGGCTCCGCCTTCGATCGAAGGAACGGGCACCTACTACAACCCGCTGTCGGGCTGCACGAGCGCCTTCACGCCGAACGGGATCGCGAAGCCCACGGGCTCGGGCCTGCTCAACAACGACTTCTGCTACCTGGCGGACGCGACCGGCGGCGGCGCGGACATCGGCTGCATCGTCTTCGGCGGCTACTACAACCTGACCCCGGCGTGCGCCTCGAGCGGCCCAGCGGGTCCGCCGTTCACAGCGTTCTACATGGAGATCAACGCCGAGCCGGATTGCGCTCCCATCGAGGACTGCGGGATCTGCGACCCCTCTTTCGTGTGCACCGCGACCGCCAACACTTCGGGCGTACCGGGCCGATGCACGCTCGCGGGCAGCCCTGTGCCCGCGAACAACAACCTCACCCTGCGCGCGAGTCAGCTTCCTACGGTGCCGTCCGGCGTCTTCGGGATCTTCCTCCACGGACTGAGCGAGATCTCGTCGACCCCGATCCCCGCGGGCCAGGGCGTGCTCTGCATCGGGAACGCCGGTCGATTCAACGCTCCGAACCAGATCAAGCAGGCGAACGCCAACGGAGTCGCGGAGCTCAGCACCCTGACGGGTGAATTCACGCTCCCCGCGCTCCCCGTGGCGCAGGCGCCGTTCGTGTTCGCCGCGACGGCGGGTACGACCTCCTACTTCACGTTCTGGCACCGCGATTTCGTGACCCCCACCAGCACGGCGTTCAACTTCGCCAGCGCGGTGGGCGTGGTCTGGCAGTAGGCCCGAGGCTCCGCTCCCGTTCCGCGACTCCGCCATGGCCACCCCTGCACGCTGCATGAGTCGAGTCCCCCTCGTGGTACTTGGAGCGGTCGCGCTCGGGTCCACGTCCCTCGCCCAAACGGCCCAGAGCCCCCTGCGAGGGACCGCGCGCCGCGTCCAGTCCCCGGCCAAGTACGCCGGCACCTACCACGTCGCGACGAGGACGTTCGTGCGCGGAACCGCGGCGGTGGCGAATCTCGGGACGACCGACGCCATCTACGCGGCGACCGCCGACGTGCGGTACTTCACCGCCGTCGAGCCGGGCGAGCAGCTCCAGGACACCGGCGTCATCCCGGGACCGACCAACCCCCTCGCGACGGGGGCCCAGGAGTTCCATCGCGTGACCAGCTTCGACTTCGCGTACTGCGAGCTCGACGCGAGCCTCGCCACGACGCGCTTCGAGGTGGACTTCTTCGAAGCGGCGAGTCCGTGCACGACGCTCGCGGGCGTCGCGCCGACGGCGTCGGTCGTGCTCGATGGTCTTCCCGCCGCGGGCCAGTGCTGGGTCGTGAACGTCGACCTCGCGGGCGGCGCGGAGTTCTGCATCGAAAGCGACGGGGGCGACGGGTCCTACGACTTCGACCTGGACGCCGACAGCTTTGGCTGGGCGGTGCGCTACACGGGCGGAGGTACCGATCCGGTGACGGGCGGCTCGAGCGCCGGGCCGATCCTCGGCGCCGATCCGTCAAGCACCGACTTCGCGTACTCCAACCCGAACGGCCCCTCCGCGATGCCCCAGGCCCCCGCGCCCCCGTCGACCGAGGGCACGGGGACGTACTACAACCCGCTCTCGAACTGCCTCAGCTCGTTCACGCCGACGGGCGTCGCGGAGCCCGCCGGCTCGGGCCTCCTGAACCAGGACTTCTACTTCGTCGCCGATCTCGCCGGCGGGGGCGCGAACAGCGCGTGCTACTACCTCTACGGGTACTTCAATGCGGCGCCCGGCTGCGGCGCGGGCTCGACCTTCAGCGGCAGGCCGTTCTGCGCCCTCTACCTCGAGCTCAACGCCGAGCCAGACTGCCCCTCGGACATCGGATGCCAGATCTGCATTCCGACTGCGTGCTCGAACGTCGCCACGGACAACACGTCCGGCCAGCCCGGTGAGATGCTCTTCGTCGGGACCCCCTCCGTCTCGGCCAACAACCTGACGCTGCGCGCAGCGCAGCTGCCCGCGGGCGTCTTCGGCATCTTCCTCCACGGGCTGACGGACATCTCGTCGAGCCCGATCGCGGCCGGGAACGGCTTCCTGTGCGTCGGGGAGGCCGGACGGTTCGGTGCACCGGGTCAGATCCGTCAGGCCGATGCGAACGGCGTCGCGGAGCTGAGCACAAACACCGGCGCCTTCTCGATCAGCGCGCTCCCGATCGCCCAGGCGCCGTTCACCGTCGCAGCGGCTTCCGGGACAACGTCGTACTTCGCCTTCTGGCACAGGGACTTCACGGCCCCCGCGAGCACGGCCTTCAACTTCACCGCGTCCGCGGGGCTGATCTGGCAGTAGGCGGCCGTCCGCGCGGGGTGCGGGGTTGCCGGGCTTGGGCCCTTCGGGTCCGGGCGCACTGCTTCCAAACACACAGCCCGCGGGGGCGCAGCCTCCGGGCGGTCCGTTTGCTGGGGCGCTGAGGCCCGGCGAGCGGGCGCCCGAGCGGGTCGACCACGACGCGTGCGTGAAGAGGGTACGACGCCCGCCCCGCGGGGGCGCGCGGCGCCGTCCTGCCGGGCGGTTCGTGACGGAGCCAAGTCCGCCCCGGCGCGGGAGTAAGGGCAGGAGCGCCCTCGAGCGCGCGGAATTGTCGCGGATTGAAGTCCGACGTTGCGCTTCAGGTGCAGTCTCACATGTAGAGGCCCGCCGGCGCAGATCGAGCGGGCCCAACGGCCCGCGGGAGACGCTCCGCCCGGCCGGCGAAGGCCGAGCGCGAAGCCTGCCCGCTTCATCCCTTCCCCTCCCCGTTCCCATGCGTACGACGTACGACCTGCCTGGTGGACTCCGCTGGGCGATCCTGTCTGCCGCCCTCGGCGGCGCCGCCGCTGCCCAGGAGTCCGGACCCGGCGAGCCCGCCGGCCCCTCGGCGCCGGCCCGGACCCCCGTGGTATCCGTAGCCCCCTCCGCGAACGCGGACCGCCCCGCGCGGCCGTTCGAGGACACCACCGACCCCACCTGGGAAGCCGCGCCCCCGGGCATCCGCGCGCGGCTCGACGACTCCGTTCCGCTCCCCGGCGACCGCGTGGTCGATGCGCGGGACGGGCTCGACGTCGTCCTCCAGGAGGCGGACGGCGATCCGTTCTTCCTCGGCTTCATCGGGAGCAAGCACTACCCGCCCGCCGCCGAGATCCTCGACCCCGCGCTCATCGACGCTGCCACCGGTCGCTCGGCGGACGCGCGCCCCGACGACGTGACGTACGGCTTCGTGATGTTCTCCAAGCGCATCACGGACAAGCGGAGAGCCGAGCTCGAGCGTTTCGGCTGCCGGATCCTCGGCTTCCACCCCCACTACACGCTGAAGGTCGCCGTGCCGCGCACGGCGATCGGCGACGTTTCGGTGCTCGACTTCGTGCGCTGGATCGGCGTCGCGCGCCCCGCACAGAAGGTGCACCCCGCAACCTCAACCTTCATGTCCGAGAGTCCGGCGGGGATGCCGACGCCCCTCTACGTCTCGGTCTTCGAGGGCGACGACATGTCGGCCGCCGAGTCGATCCCGTTCGGGACCGCATCGAGCATCGACCCCGGCGGCGCCGAGGCCGACGCTCCCGACGCGCGTAGCGTCATCACTCTCTCGAACGGCTGGATGCAGCGCGCTCTCGAGGCGACCGGCGTGCGAGTACTCAGCTACGCGGAACGGCAGCACGTCTTCCGCGTCGAGGCGATGCCCGCGCAGCTCGAGCAGCTCGTCGCGCTGGACTTCGTGCAGTTCATCGAGCCCCTCGGGCGGACCGAGCTCACGTCGCTGCAGCCGCACGACGAGAGCCGAGCCATGATCATGAGCGACCGCATCCGGCTCGGCGGCGACGGCAACACGAACGCGACGATCGTCATGGGGATGGTCGACTCGGGTCTCGAGACCGCGCACCAGGACCTCAACCTCTTCGCCGTCGGCTGGAACTGCTCGACGGGCGGATCGGCCTGGGACGACACCTCGAACGGCGGGGACGGGCACGGCACGCACGTCGCGGGCACCCTCTTCGGCCGCGGCGTCGCTGAGGCCGACCAGATGGGCAATGCGCCCGGGCTGGGCGCGGTCGGCGACGGGCGCATCTTCAACTACCGCTACTTCCCGACGCCGTGCTCGGTCGGACTCGATTCGATCACGAACACGTTCGGGAACTCGTTCACGGACGGCGCCGGGACCACGACCCGCAAGCCCCACGTGATCAACAACTCGTGGCGGACCACCTACGGCGTGCCCCACACGGGCACCGAGTTCGAGGCGCGCGTCTCCGACGACGCGGTGTTCGACGAGGACCAACTCTGGGTGTGGGCGTCGTCCAACGACGGCCCCGGCGCGAGCTCGGTGAGCGCGCAGGGCGCCGCGAAGAACTCGTTCACAGTCGGCAACGTGGTCGACTACATCGATCCGGCCGTCGGCGACCCCGGCAACCTCTGGACGTCGTCGGGCCGTGGCCCGACCGCGGACGGCCGCTGGAAGCCGAGCGTCTCTGCGCCCGGGCGCTGGATCCGAAGCTGTCTCGCCGACGACAACGACGGATACACGAGCTACTCGGGCACCTCGATGGCGTCGCCGCACGTCGCGGCCGCGGCCGCGATGCTGATGGACCGCCGCTCGATCTTCCGCGACCGCCCGGAGCTCATCCAGGCGGTGATGATGGCCTCGGCCACCACGGACAACAACGTCGTGATCTCGTCGCAGAGCAGCACGCACCTCGACAACTACGGCGCGGGCCGGATCAACGCCTACAAGGCCGCCTTCAACTTCGGCGGCAACACGTACAGCTCCTGGCACTGGGAGAACGGCGGCGCGAACTGGACGTTCGGTGACTTCAACGTGCCGGCGGGCTGCACGCGGATGGTCGCGGTCATGACCTGCCTCGAGGAGTCCGCGTCCGCTGGCGCTTCGTCGGCGCTCATCAACGACTGGGACTTCTACCTCGACCGCGACCCCATCGACCCCGCTGGAAACACGGGTGAGTACACCTTCCAGCAGAGCTCCATCAACAACGTCGAGCTCCGCATGATCGAGAGCCCGCCTGCCGGTCCGTGGCGTTGGAAGGTCTATCCGGACTCCGTGACGTCGACGACCAAGATCGGCATCTGCGTCTACTTCGTGGTCGACGACACGACGCCGGACGCCACTCTGACGCTCACCGCGTCGGATCAGTACGTCCAGCCCAACGAGAACGTCGACGTCACGGCGAACGTCGACGTCGACGACTACGTCGCCTCGGCGGTCGTGCTCGACCGTTCGGGTTCGTTCGCGACCCTCGTCGGCGCAACGTCGACGCTGGCGGACGGAGTCGTGACCGACCTGACGGACAACGCTTCGGGCGGCCAGGACCTCACGCTCGGTGACATCGCCGACCTCAATGACCGCGCGGCCACGTGGACCCTCCGCTACGGCTCCGAGGGCACCAAGACCGTGACGGTGAACGCGCGCTCGGACAACATGGTGAACAAGACCACGAGCGTGAACGTGGTCGTCGACGGGACCCAGCCGGGCGCCGTTGGCTCGCTGACGTCGCCGTCGCACGCGCCGAACGTCTGGTCGAACGACCCGACGATCTCGTACACGTGGAACGCCGCGTTCGATGCGCGGAGCGGAATCAGCGGCTACGGCATCTTCGAGACGAGCTCCGCCACGATCCCCGGCACGACCCAGGACATCGGACCGGTGACGAGCTATACGAGCCCTGCCTGGCCGTCCTCGAACACGCCGCGGTACTTCAACATCCGCTCGGTCGACCGCTCGGGCAACTGGGACTCCGACTTCCGCTCGACCGGGCCGTACCTGATCGACGTCACTGCGCCGAGCCTGCCGACCCTGGCGAGCTCGAGCCACCCCGTCGGAATCGCAAGGTGCGAGAACACGGTCTCCGTGACGTGGAACGCGGCGAGCGACGCGCACTCGGGCGTCGCCGGCTACGGCCACGTCTGGAGCACGAGCCCTGCCGGCGCGCCCGCGAACGTCGTGGACACGACGGGTACGAGCGAGACGACGACGCTCGCGCCGGGGACGTGGTACCTGAACGTCAAGGTGCTCGACGTCGCGGGCAACTGGACCTCGGGCTTCGCGAGCTTCGGACCGTTCACCGTGACGGTGGACTGCGGGACGCCCTACTGCGGCTCGGTGCCGAACTCGACGGGACTCGGGGGCAGGATCCGCTCGTTCGGCTCCGACCGCGCAGCGGAGAACAACCTCGTCGTCGAGGCGTTCCAGCTGCCGGCCAACACGTTCGGCCTCCTGGCGACGAGCCCCACGTCCGACTTCACCGCCAACCCCGGCGGCAGCCAGGGCAACATCTGCCTCGGCGGCTCGACGGGCCGCTACAACGCCAACATCTCGAACTCAGGGCCCACGGGCAGCTTCCAGATCGTGCTCGATCTGACGGCGGTCCCGACACCGACGGGTACGACGACGGTCGTCGCCGGGCAGACACGGCGCTGGCAGGTCTGGTTCCGCGACGTGAACCCGACGCAGACCTCGAACTTCACCGAGGGGCTCGCGGTGCGCTTCTACTGAGCGTGCAGCGCCGGCGGGCCTCTGCTCCGCCGCGAACCTGGTCCTCTCCTCCCGAGCCCCGGTCCGCCCGCACGGCGGGCCGGGGCTCGCTTGGATCGCGCGCCCCGAGAACGAGGCGGACCGGCCACCGGCCGCGTCCCGGAGAGCCCGCGAAACTGCGAAGGCCGCGTCGGCTAGGGCCGGAGGCGCCTCTCACGACGCGCCCCCCGTCCCAAGTCTCGCAGCTCGCACGATGTAACGATCCGCAGCCATCGCGCTGGGCGCCCTCCGTCGCGGCACAGACGGCCCAGAGCCCGCTCGCCGCAGAACCCGTCCGCGTTCCGTCCCCCGTCAAGTTCGCAGGGACGTACCACGTCGCCACGCACACGCTGACGCCAGGAACCTCGAGCGTCGCGCGCTTCGGCACGGCGGACGTCTGGGACGCCGCGAACGCGGACGTCCCCTACTTCTCTGCGATCATCGGTCCGACGGGCGTTCCCGGGAGCCAGGTCATCGACTCCGGGGTTGTGCCCGGAGCGACCCACCCGCTGGCCTCCTCCGATCGGTTCGACAACTCGATCGACGGCTTCGACTTCGCGTACTGCGATCTCGACGCGCAGACCGTCTCGACCCGCTTCGAGGTCAGCTTCTACGAGTCGATCGCGCCGTGCATCTCACTCGTCGGGATCGTCCCCCAGGCGACGTTCGTCCTGCAGGGCCTTCCGGCCGGCGGCTGCTGGGTCGTCGACATCGACCTGACGGGCGGAAACGAGTTCTGCATCGGTGCCGACGGCGGCGACGGCTACTACGACGATCGGCTCGACCTCGACAGCTTCGGCTGGTCCGCGATCTACGCGGGCACCGGAACGGCGGACGCTGGGATCGTTCTCGGCGCCGACCCGGCGGCCACCGACGCCGCCTACATCAACCCGAACGGACCGCCTCTGCTCGACCCGAGCCGCGCGCCGCTCAATCCCCCCGCGCCGCCGTCGACCGAGGGCACGGGGACATTCTACAACCCGCTCAGCGGCTGTGTGTCCGCGGCGAATCCCACAGGGCTCGCGGTTGAGACCGGCTCGGGACTGCTCTCCCCGGACTCCTTCTTCGTCGAGGATCCGTCCGGTGCGAGCACGGGCTGCACGTACTTCCTCGGGTACTTCAACGTCGCAGGCACCTGCGGCGCGAGCACGGCAGTGGGCAACAATCCGTACGCCTCGTTCTACATGACGATGCGCTCGGCGGAGCCGTGCTCGATCGTCCCGGACTGCGTGTGCATCCCGACGTCGTGCCCCGCGACCCCGAACACGACCGGGGTGCCCGGGCGCTGCGATGCCGCCGGCAGCAGCGCACTCGCCGACAACGACTTCACGCTGCGCGCGTCGAGCCTTCCACCCGGCGTGTTCGGGATCTTCCTGCACGGTGAGACCGACATCTCGTCGAACCCGATCTCGGTTGGGCAAGGTGTCCTTTGCATCGGGGACGCGGGACGCTTCCAGGCTCCGAACCAGATCAAGCAGGCGAATGCGCTGGGAGTGGCCGAGCTGAGCACGAGCTCCGGCGAGTTCTCGCTCAGCGCCCTCCCCATCGGACAGGCGCCCTTCGTCGTGGGTGCCACGGTCGGTCTACCCTCCTACTTCGCCTTCTGGCACCGGGACTTCTTCACCCCCTCGGCGTCGGCGTTCAACTTCACGTCGACGGTCCTGGTGGGCTGGTACTAGCTGCCCGCGCGCGGGCGCGCCGCGTCCCGATTCGGCGCAGACCCGCCACGCGGGCCTCAAGCTGCCTGCCGCCGCGTCGCGATACCACGGGCATGGCATGCCCCCAGGCGTTTGGTGGAATCAGGCGCGCGGGTCGCTTCGCGCTCTTCGTCGGTCTCGCGCAGGCGATCGTGTTCGGCGCCGGCTGGATCCTCCTCTTCGGAGCGACCCACACGCGCGTCACCTCCAGCGTCGAGGACGTGATCCTGTCCGCGAACGCGGCGGCGACGCGTTCGATCGCCGACGCCCTCGGCGCCTTCCCGACCGATCTGACCCGCGGCAGCTCCGAGTGGGAGCGCGCCCAGGCCGTCGTGGAGGCCGTCGAGCTGCCCGCCGGCGGCTTCGCGTGCGTGATCGACGAGAACGGGTTCATCGCGTGCCATCCGGACATCGTCGACACGCCGTCGCTGGGCGAAATCCAGCTCGGCAAACACGTGCTGAATCACGTCGAGGACGACGGCACGACCGTGCTGACCGCAGCGCCCGAAGGCGTCGTCACGACGGGCACGATGTCGTTCGCCATCGACGGCACCCACTTCGTCTCAACGATCCGCGATGGCGCGTCCGGAGCTCAGCTCGTCGTCCACCAGCCGGTCACGGGCCTGACCGCCGCGGCGCACCACGCGACCGGCGGGATCCTCGGCCTTGGCTTCGCCGTCGGTGCGGTCATCTGCGGGCTCACCACCCTGCTCGGCTTCGTGCTCGTGCGTGCCCACAACCGCGAGATCGTCTGCTGGAACGAGACCCTCGAGGACCGCGTCGAGGAACAGGCCAGTGAGATCCGCCAGGCCCACCGCTGCATCATCTTCGGCATCGCCAAGCTCGCCGAGTACCGCGACAACGAGACCGGTATGCACGTCGAGCGCGTGTGTGCCTACACGGGCGTGCTCGCGAAGGAGCTCGCGCGCCGCGGTGCGCCGATCGACGACGAGTGGATCGATCAGGTGCGGCTCGCCGCGTCCCTGCACGACATCGGCAAGGTCTCGATCCCCGACGCGGTCCTCCTGAAGCCGGGGCGCCTCACCGAGGGCGAGTTCGACGTCATGAAGACCCACGCGGCCACGGGACGGAACGCGCTCGAGGCGGTCCGCAAGCACGTCGGGCGCCGCGACGAGCTGCTCGAGCTCGGGATCGAGATCTCGGGCGGGCACCACGAGAAATGGAACGGCGGCGGGTACCCAGTCGGGCTCGAGGGCGAGGACATCCCTCTGTCGGCGCGGATCGTCGCCGTCGCGGACGTGTTCGACGCGCTGATGTCGAAGCGCGTCTACAAGCCCGCGATCCCCTTCGAGGAGGTCGTGGCGATCATCGAGGACGGGCGCGGCGAGCACTTCGACCCGGCCGTCGTCGATGCGTTCCACGCGGTGAGCGGCGAGCTGCGCGCGATCCGCGCGCGCCTGTCGGACGTCGAGGACGTCGAGCCGCCGACGCCGCACCGCGAGAACCTGGAGTCCGGCGCGCTCCGGCTGAGCGCCTAGCGGCCGCGATCGCTCCGCCGGAAGCGGTGGAGGCTGAGCTCGGGCCCGGGCCGCGAGGTCCGCCAGATCTGCGTCAGCGGGAACGTGAGCTCCGAGGGGAGGTTCGCGTCGTCGACCGCGCTCCCCCCTTCGGACGGGCTCCACGTCGCGATCGGCGCGGGGTCGACGTCGAGCGGGGGCATCTTCGGCTGGGGCCGGCCACGGAGGTCGGGCTGCGCGGGCTCGTCCGAGAGCAAGAGTGCCGGCCGTCCGTCGCCCGGCGTCGTGTCGACGATGAGCACGAGGTCGACGCCCAGGCGTTCGAGCGCGACGTTCGGATCGTCGGAGAGCGCCACCGCGTCCTCGGCCTCGACGCGCGACGAGCCCACGCGGCGGTCGTAGTCGATGATCGCCTCGAGCATCACGGCGTCGACGCCCGGCCCATCGGGGTGCGGCACGCCCGCCTCGAGCAGGAGGCGGCGGTGTTCCTCGCGCCCGCCGAGCGCGCGCTGGCCCGCCAAACGCTCGAGCGCCGGCCCGGTGAGCGGAGGGAGCGCGCCGTGGATGTCGCACGCGACGCGCTCGGCCGCGTACTCGTCCACGAGGGCCGTTTCCGCGAGCGCGCGCGTGTCGGGCTGGCGCATCACCCAGCCGAGGCGGAGCGCTTGCGCGAGCGGGAGCGCGAGGAGGACCAGGACGACCGCGCGCGGCGCGGGACCACGCGACCAGAGCCGGTCCAGGAAGAGCGCCGCGGGCCAGGCGAAGAGCACCGTCAGCGGCCCGAGGTAGCGGACGTGGTCGGCCTGGTTCGTGATGAAGAACAAGAGGTAGAACGCTGCGAACGCTCCGAGCGCCCGCGTGGCGCGTGAACGGAGCGCGAGGCCGAGGCCCGCGAGCCCGGAGAGCACGAGCACGGGGTCGTAGCCGAGGATGGCCCGACCGAGCTTGAGCGTCGACTCGAGCCGGAACGCGAAACCGAAGCGCAGCCCGCCGATCTCGAACCACGGCCCGTCGATCTTCTCGACGTCTCCGACGACGTTCTCAGACTCGAGCCCGAGGAGCAGGTAGGGCAATCCGACGACGATACCGGTCACGGCGAAGGTAGCGACGGCAGCGATACCGGACGCAACGCGCTCGAGCGCGGCCCGCCCCGACCAGCCCTTCGGTCCGAAGAGCCACGCTGCGCCGGCGAGCCCGAGGCTCAGTCCGCCCGCCTGGTGCGTCGCGAACGCGAGCCCGGCGGCGACGCCGCTCAGCACGAGGTGACGCGTGCGGCCCGACCGCGCGTAGAGCGCCGCGGGCCACGCGCTCAGGGCGAAGAAGGTGCACATGGGCGCCCACGGTCGCTCCTGCACCGAGAGGTGGACGTGCAGCAGCGCGGTCGCGGTGAGGTACGCGGCGATCCAGGCGCCGCGCGCGAGGCCCGCCGCGCGCGCCGTGAGGAACACGAACAGAGCGCTGAGCGCGGCGAGAGCTGCGAGCGTCACGCGCGCCGGCAGGTGCGCGAGCTCGGGGCGCTCCTTCAGCTGCATCCCGAACTCCTCGGCGCCGCCCCACTCGCCGGTCGCGCGGCCCCACGCGTACTCGGCTCCGTAGACAGGCAGCAGCACGTACGGCAAGAGGTTCGGGTACGTCGAGTAGCGCCCCGCGGGCGGCGCGAGGTCCTTGTCCTGCGCCATCCCGAGCGCGCCCTTCACGACGTGCGTGTCGAACACGTAGTTGCGCGGCATCCCGTGCTGGATGGGCCACAGCCGCAGGAACAGCGGCAGCGCGCACAGGAGGATCAGCCCGAGAGCGGTCGCGCGCTTCATTCGTTCGACCCGGCGCCCGGCTTCCGCGCGATCGCGACGAGGCTCAGCCCCACGGGCGGCGGCACCACGCGCTCGACGCGCTCCAGCCAGGGGATGATCCCGTCGTAGAACCCGAGCCGCGAACCCGACAGCGAGTTGGAGAAGTTCGTCCGCTTCTTCAGAACGCGGCCCTTCAGGAGGTATGGCCCCACCGCCGCGAGGTTCATCGCCCGGAGACGCTCGACCTCGAAGCCCGCGGCCTCGAGCTTGGCGCGGAGATCGCGCTTGCCGTAGCGCCGGTAGTGCAGCGACGCCTCGTCGAGCGTGCCGAACAGGAACCGGTGCGCGGGCACCTTCAGGAGCAGCCGGCCGCCGGGGACGAGCACGCGGTGGAACAGCGCGAGGATGCCGGCGTCGTCCTCGAGGTGCTCGAGCACGTCGAGATGGATCACGGTGTCGAGGCGCCGCTCGAGGAGGAACGACTCGTCGGGCGCCGTCAGGTCGCAGTGCGCGACCTCGACGTGGTCCGCTCCGCGAAACGTCCCGCGGAGCGTCTCGATGTTGGCCTCCGTGTACTCGGTGGCGAGGAGGTACTCGACGCGCTCGGCGACCTGCGACGAGACGAGTCCGATCCCGGCGCCCGCGTCCCAGACCCGGCGGCCGAGCCCGCGCTCGAGGTTGCGCAGGATCCACCGGTGGTAGTTCCCCATGGCCTGGAGGCGCCCCTGGGCCTCGTAGTGCAGGGCCTCCGTGCTCTCGTCGATCTCCATGGGGTCGTCGCGCGCAGCGCGGCGCGGGTCAGGGGCGCGCTCTCGGGCGCGGCGGGAGGGAAGAATACCCCCTCCTCGGCGTGGTAGCCTTCCGGCACCGCCTCCATGCCGGCCAACCCGACGCGATACTCGCCCTGGCGCTACCTGCGCGCAGGCGCCTACTTCACGCTCTACGGGCTGGTGAAGTACCTCCCCCCGCCGGTGGGCAACCCGCTCCGCTACGGGGTCCTGAAGCTCTTCTGCGCGCGCATCCGGAGCTGGCGGATCCAGGACGGTGTCACCATCTGGTTCCCCGAGGGCGTGCGCATCGGCGAGCGGTGCAGCTTCAACGAGAACGTCTACCTGGACGGGTTCGGTGGGATCACGATCGGCGACGACTGCCGGATCGCTCACAACGTGTCGTTCGTGAGCGAGGACCACGTTTTCGCAGACCCCGACACGCCGATCCGGCTCCAGGGCAAGGAGACGGCCGAGATCCACATCGGCAGCGACGTCTGGATCGGGTGCGGCGCGCGCATCCTGAAGGGCGTCACCGTCGGCGACGGTGCCGTGATCGGCGCCGGCGCGATCGTGACGAGGGACGTTCCACCGCTCGGGATCGCCGTCGGCGTGCCCGCGCGCATCGTGGGCACGCGCGGAGAGAAGGGCACCGGCTCGGCCGGCCCGGATCACGGAGACGCGGCAGCCGAACAGAACGCCCTGGACGCGGATGCCTGACGCGCACGAGGGTTCGCTGCCGCCCGAGGGCTCCCTGCCGCCTGAGGGTTCCCTACCGCCTGAGGGTTCCCTGCCGCCTGAGGGTTCCCTACCGCCCGAGGGTTCCCTGCCGCCTGAGGGTTCCCTGCCGCCCGAGGCGGAGCGCGCGCGCGGGAGCGCGGGCCGCGAACTCGTGCTCATGGTCGCCATCGGGCTCCTCAGCCTCGGCGTCACGTGGGCCGTCACCGTCGGTCTGACCGAGGGCGCTGGCCTCGACGAGCGCGCGTCCTACCCGATCGCGCTGGTGCTCGCGTCGACGCTCAACTTCTTCGCCTGCAGGCACCTGATCTTCGAAGCGACGGACGACGGCCTCGGCGCGCAGGCGCTCCGCTTCGCGAGCTCGATCATCGGGTTCCGCATCGCGGAGTTTGCAGTCTACGCGGGCGTCGTCTCTGCGGGCGCGGACTACCAGGTCACGCTCGTCGCGATCGCCGCCGTGAGCTTCATCCTGAAGTTCCTCGTCGCGAAGTTCCTCGTCTTCCGCGCTGCGGGCGCGCGCTGACGGCCCCGGGGAAGCGTGGACCACTCGGCTGCGTCGCACAGGGGCTCTCGCCTTGCGGCGTGCGCACCGGTCGTGCGGCGACGCGGCCGGGCGGAAAGAGAGCGCGCCCGGCTCCCCCGTCGAACGGAGGGAGCCGGGCGCGCGCGTGTGCAGCCGCGGACGAGCGCTCAGCGCGCGTCGAGCGAAGCCGGGATCGTCAACACCGTCCCCGGCGCCACGTAGTCGGGATTCGGAACGACGTCCTCGTTGGCCTCGTAGATGTCGCGCCACCGGGTGCCGCTGCCGAGCGTGCGCTCGGCGACGCCCCAGAGCGTCTCCCCACGCAGCACCTCGACGATGCGGGCCTCGCCGAGGGCTCCGAGCTCGTCCTTCGCCGGCACGTTGATCGTGCCCGCGGGCGCGTCCATACCCTCGTTGTTGTGGCGCAGGAGCGCAGCCTTGCTCTCCTGACCGTAGAGGTCGCGCGCGATCGACGCCCAGGTGTCCTCGGGCTGCACCTCGTACGTGAGCAGGTCCGGGTTCACCGTCGCGGACAGGCCGACCGTCGTGACGAGGTCCCAGCCGGGACGCATGTGGACGGTGTCGGGGCGGCGCTCCGAGCGCGCGCTCTCGCGCTCGCGCTCGCCGCCGCGCTCGCCGTTGGGGCTGAAGTCGGGGAGCACGAACGCCTCGCCCTCGCCGGACGCACCGCCGCCGCGCTCGAGCGCCGAGCCGTCGCCGGGCGACCCGGCACCCGGATCCTCGGTCGGCATCTCGGAGACGAGCAGCGGACCGCCGCGCTGCAGACGCTCGGTCGAGCCCCGCCCGGCGGCCTCGTCCGTCTCCGAGGCGTCGCCGTAGGACGCCTCGCGCTCCGTGGCGCTGCTGTCGCCGCCCCCTCCGAGCGACCAGACGAACAGCACGACAACGAGGGAGAGGACGCTGAGAACGACGATCTTCTCGGTCTTGCCCATGAACCGATGGGCCCCTGGGGCCCGGAGGAAAGGGGGCCGAGGCCCCGGAGTGTGTGCGGGAAGTGATGCGCGCGCCCCCGATCGGGAGCGCGGTGCAGTCCGTGCCGGGCGAGGTGTGCGGTCCTCACTGCGGCGCCCCCCAAGAGTCCGGAATCGACTCGGGGCGATTCAAGCGCGACGTGCGCGGAATCTCGGGGCCGCTGCCGGGGCAGGTCGTCCCGCCGTGGGCCCGGGAGCGCGCCGCTCGCCCGCTCGGGCGCCGTACGGCCGCCGTGGGACACTACGATCTCGGCGTGGCGCCCGACCTCGAAGACGCGACCGCGCGGTCCGACGCGCGCTGGAGGGCGGCCCTGTGCCTCGCGACGGTCGCGGTGACGCTCCTCTGGTGGATGCGCGTCGAGGGCACGCCCTTCGGAGACCACGTCGAGTACCTGGAGCGCGCCCGCGGCTTCGTCCGGGGCGAGCCGCTGATCGACGCCCAGCCGCTGCGCGCGATCGGGGTGTCGCTGCTCTACGCGCCGGTCGTATGGATCGCGGACGCTCTGGGGCTGCACCTCGGTCCCTGGCTCCTCGGCGTTGCAGCGCTCCTGCACGCGGCCCTCGCGTGCGTCTTCGTGCTGGGTGCCGCGGCGATCGCCCGCGCCCTGGCCGGGCGGACCGGGTCCGGCCCCACCGCGGACGGCGCTGGATCCGCACTGCCCTGGCTGCTGCTCGCGCCGGCGGCCGTGGCGCTGACGAGCCCGACGTTCGTCCGCTTCGGCGCCACGGCGATGACCGACATCCCGTCGGGCGCGGCCCTCGCGGTCGGGATCGAGCGCGCGCTGTTCGGCCCGGCCTCGACGCGTCGCGCCCTCCAGGCGGGCCTGTTCCTCGGGCTCAGCGCCCTCTTCGCGTTCAAGTCGATCCCGCTGATCGGGCTCGTGTTCCTGGCCGCCGCGATCGCACGCGCGCTCGAGTCCGGCCCGCTGCGGGCGCTGCGGCTCGCCGCGGCGACCCTCGCCCCCATCGTGGCTCTGGCGCTCGTCCAGGCCGCGACGGACGTCTACACCTACGGCCGCTTCGGGGCGAGTATCGGCACGTACTTGCTCATCAACGGCGGGCAGGTCCTCGCCGTGTACCTGATGAAGCTCGGGCTGCGCGACCTCGCGGGCGAGCTCTACGTCCTTGCCCGGAACGCGTACGAAGAGGGCGGGCGCGTCCAGGTCGAGGAGCTCTCGGCGGCGATCGACCCGCGCTCCTCCCGCGCGCCGGCGGACTTCTACTGGACGTACTTCCACGAGCTCGCCGCGCGTTTCTTCCTCGCGTTCGGCGTCCTCGGCGCGTTCGTAGCGGCCCGGGTTGCGCTCGCGGCCGCGGGCTGGCGCGCGCGCGCGGCGGGCCTCGTCCGCGCCCTTGCGCCCGCGCTGGCCGTCCTCGCGTTCGCGCTCATCTCGTCCGTCCGCGGCGCGAAGGAGATGCGGCTCTGGCTCCCGCTCCTGCCGGTGCTCGCGGCCTACGCCGGCGTCGGGGTGTGGCGCTTCGCGTCGCTCGGAGCCGGCGGGCCGCGCCTCCGGGGCGCGGCGGTGCTCGTCGCCTTCGCCGTCGCTGCGTACCAGTGCACCGGGACGATGTCCGCGTGGCCCACGAACCAGCGCGCCGCGTTCGCGGATGCCGCGCGCTACCTGGAGGAGCTCCCGCCGCCCGCGCGCGGCGGGTCCATGCGCGTCGCGGCGAGCTACAACTGGGCCGTGCTCTTCCGGACGCCCGCGTCGGTCGAGCTCGTGAAGCTCCCGCACCAGCTCGACCGGCTCAAGTACCTCCCGCCGGAGGACCGCGCCGCGACGCTCGCGGCGCTCGACGGCCTCGACGCGCTGGTGCTGCACGAGACGCTGCTGCGCGCTCAGGACATCGAGGGCCTCCCCTGGGCGAGCGAGCTCTACGACGCCGTCGCGAGGGACTTTGGCGTCGTCGCTGCGTTCTGGGATCGGAGCGCGGGCTCGGGCTTCGGCGCGACGCTCGTCCTCTCGCGCTTCGCGGACGACGGCGTGCGGCGCGGCGTGCTGTGGCGCGTCGACGAGGGCGCGGCCGCGGACCCGCCCGACGCGCCGCGGGCCGTCCGCTTCGAGCGGCCGATCGAGGGCCTCGTCGAGCGGCTCGAGCTCTCGGGGATGCGCGCTTGGCGGCTGCCGGGCGACGGCCTCCTGTGGCTCGAGCTCGACCTCGACCGCGAGTCCACGGAGTGGCGCGTCCCGCACTACCTCGTCCGCACCGCCGTCCGGCGGCCGGACGGCACCGGGGGCTTCCTCGTCCGCGGGCACCCGAAGACGGGCAAGTCGAACCTGAAGCTGCTCCCGCCGGCCAGCCGCACGGTGCTCGGGCGGCTCCTCGCGCCGTACCAGGGTCCCCTGGAGCCCGGAGCCCCGCCCTCGGACCTCGAGGTCGGCGAGCCGTTCCACCTCTTCGTCGACCTCGCCTCCGAGGCCCGCGACGACGCCGGACGGCTCTACGTGACCGGAAGGCTCGAGGCGCTGGACCCGAACGACCCGCGCCACGCCGAGCGCGACGACCTCCCCGAGGCCTTCCCCGCGACGCTCCGGTCGGACGACGGATACCTCTATTCGCCCCTCGACGGGGGGCTCTCGATCGGCGCCTTCGATCGATTCGAGCCCGGCGCGGCGGCGCGTCTTGAGGTGCCCCTCGCGGGCGAGTAGGGTTGGCGGGTCCCCGGGCTGTTTCGGCCGCGGCGGACGTTTTTCCACGCTCCGACCGATCCGAATGTCGCCCCTCCAAGCGCTTCAGAGCCCCCTTCGTGCGGTCCGCCGCGCCGGCCTGCGGGCCGCCCTCGCGCCGCTTTTCGTCCTCTCCCTCGCCGCCTCGTGCGCGACCGGCGGCGCCGGTGCGGGCGCACTCGCCGACGGCGGGGCGGTCGTCACCATGCAGGAGCGGGGCCAACGGCTCGTCCTCCTCAGCGACGGCTATCTCGCGGCCCAGGACGTCCCGGGCGAGACGGCCGAGCTGCGGCGCGACGCCTTCTACTCCGTCGCGCGCGAGAACGGCCTCGTCAAGGTCGTGACCGACGCGCGCATGGCGGAGCTCATCGACGTGATGCAGCAGCTCGGCTTCGACGGCTACGCGACTTCGGGCGCCACCTCGGACGCCTCGATCGGGATCGAGATGGGCGGCGCCGAGCGCGCCGCGCCCAAGCCCGACACGAGCGTCCCGAGCCAGATCGACCGCGGTGCGCTCAGCGACTACACGAACATGAAGGGCGCCTTCGTCACGGTCTTCAACGAGACGCGCGGCTACCAGAACGTCACGGCGAACGACATCGAGTTCGAGCAGCCCAAGCTCTCCCCCAACCTGATGCGCCACGTCATCGGCGCGCAGTAGTCAAGCGGCACGAACGCACGAGCGACTCCAGGCGCGCACAGCGGAGAACTCAAGAACACCATGCCCACTAAGCACATCTTCATCACGGGGGGAGTCGTCTCCAGCCTCGGCAAAGGGCTCACCTCGGCGGCGATCGGGATGATCCTCGAGCGCCGCGGCCTCAAGGTGTCGATGCAGAAGCTCGACCCGTACATCAACGTCGACCCGGGCACGATGAGCCCGTTCCAGCACGGCGAGGTGTACGTCACGGACGACGGGGCCGAGACCGACCTCGACCTCGGGCACTACGAGCGCTTCACCAACGCGCAGCTGACCAAGGCCTCGAACTACACGACGGGCAAGATCTACAGCACCGTCATCGAGCGCGAGCGCCAGGGCGAGTACCTGGGCAAAACGGTGCAGGTGATTCCCCACATCACCGACGCGCTGAAGGAGGCGATCGAGGCCGGAGTGAACGACGACGTCGACGTCGCGATCACCGAGATCGGAGGCACCGTCGGCGACATCGAGTCGCTGCCGTTCCTGGAGGCGATCCGCCAGTACGCGCTCGACCGCGGCCGCGGCGACGTGATGTTCATCCACCTGACGCTGCTGCCGTACCTGCGCGCGTCGGGCGAGCTCAAGACGAAGCCGACCCAGCAGTCGGTCAGCAAGCTGCGCGAGATCGGCATCCAGCCCGACGTGCTCATCTGCCGGACGGAGGTCGCGATGGACCCCGACATGCCGGCCAAGATCAGCCTCTTCTGCAACGTCCAGCGCGACTGCGTGATCGAGGAGAAGGACGTCGAGTTCTCGATCTACGAGGTGCCGCTGGACCTCGTGAAGCGCGGCCTCGACCGCATCATCTGCGTGCACCTCGGCCTGCCGTTCGTCGGGGAGACGCCGTTCGACGACTGGCGCGCGATGATCGAGCGCATCCGCGCGATCCGCCACACGGTCCGCATCGGCATCGTCGGCAAGTACGTCGAGCTGCACGACGCGTACAAGTCGATCTATGAGAGCCTCTCCCACGCGGGCATCGCCCACGACGTTGAGATCGAGCTCGTGAAGATCGCGGCCGAGACGGTCACGGGCCCCGAGGCGGCCGCGCGCGCCCTCGGCGACGTGCACGGCCTCCTCGTGCCGGGCGGCTTCGGCGAGCGCGGGGTCGAGGGCAAGATCCAGGCGATCCGCCACGCGCGCGAGTCCGGCCTCCCCTTCTTCGGGATCTGCCTCGGCATGCAGTGCGCCGTGATCGAGTTCGCGCGCAACGTGCTCGGCCTCGACGGCGCCCACACGAGCGAGCACTCCGAGGAGACGCCGCACCCGGTGATCAGCCTCATGGACGACCAGGAGGGCGTCCCGCTCGGCGGCACGATGCGCCTCGGCGCGTACGCTTGCGACCTGACCGACGGCAGCCTGGCACGCGAGCTGTACGGCGCGGGCTCGATCGACGAGCGCCACCGCCACCGCTACGAGTTCAACAACGCCTACCGGGCCGCCTTCGAGGGCTCGAGCATGGCGCTCACGGGCGTGAACCCCGACCGCGATCTCGTCGAGATCGTCGAGGTCCCCGACCACCCCTTCTTCATCGGCGTGCAGTTCCACCCCGAGTTCAAGAGCAAGCCGCTCGAGCCCCAGCCCGTGTTCTCGGGCTTCGTCCGCGCCGCGAAGGAGCGCGCGCAGGCCACCGTGTCGCCGGGCCTCGAGGACGCGCCGGGCGGCGAGACCGACGGAACGCCAGCGCCCGCCCCCGCACGCCAGACCGGCGGCGCAGCGGTGACCGAGCTATGACCGACGCAGAACGCACGGCGGGCGACGTCCCGCTCCCCGGAGGCGAGTTCCGACTCTTCGTGACCCGCCTCGCCTACCAGCTGATGATGTCGTGCGGCCTGCTCGAGAACCCGGTCACGGGGACGAAGCAGGTCAACGCGGACAACGCCCGCATGCTGCTGGCGGACCTCGCCATGCTGCGCGAGAAGACGGACGGCAACCTCGACCCGGACGAGGTCGAGCACCTCGACAAGGTGCTGAACGACCTCGGGCCCGCCGTGGCGAAGTTCGGCGCGGAGGGCTGATTCCCTCGCCGCTGAGTCCTCCGCCGCTGAGTCCTCCGCCGCTGAGTCCGCGCCGACCGGGCGCGAGGCCGCCGCGACACGAAGGAGCCCCGCGGGCGCCAGGTGTGGCGCCCGCGGGGCTCCTTCGTTCGGGGCGGCCCCGGGGCCGCGTCCCTCGGTCGATCAGCGGTACGCCGGGATCCCCGTGACCTCGTGGCCGATCGCCAGCGTGTGGATGTCGTGCGTGCCCTCGTAGGTCACGACCGACTCCAGGTTGAGCATGTGGCGGCCGGTCTGATACTCGAGCGTCACGCCGTTCGCGCCGAGCATGTCGCGGCAGGTGCGCGCGACGCGGAGCCCGAGGGCGACGTTGTTGCGCTTGGCCATCGAGACCTGCGCGGGCGTGAAGCGCCCCTCGTCCTTCAGGCGGCCGAGGCGCAGCGCCAGGAGGCTGCCGAGCGTGATGTCGGTCGCCATGTCGGCGAACTTCGACTGCGGGATCTGGTACGCCGCGATCGGCTTGTCGAAGGAGATGCGCTCCTGCTGGTAGCGCAACGTCTCGTCGAAGCACGCGTACGCGGCGCCGAGGCCGCCCCAGGCGATGCCGTAGCGGGCCTGCGTGAGGCACGAGAGCGGGCCCTTGAGGCCTTCGACGCCCGGGAGCATCGCGGAGGCCGGGACCCGGACGTCCTCGAGCACGAGCTCGGAGGTGTACGAGGCGCGGAGGCTCCACTTGTGGTTGTGGTCCGGCGCCTGGAAGCCCTTGGAGTCGGTCGGGACGATGAAGCCGCGCACACGGCCCTCGACCTTGGCCCAGACGATCGCGATCTGGCTGACGCTGCCGTTCGTGATCCACATCTTGCGGCCGTTGATCACGTAGTCGTCACCGTCCTTCCGGGCGGTCGTGAGCATGCCGCCCGGGTTCGAGCCGAAGTCGGGCTCGGTCAGGCCGAAGCAGCCGATCATCTCGCCGGACGCGAGCTTGGGCAGGTACTCGCGCTTCTGCTCCTCGCTGCCGTAGGTGAGGATCGGCCACATCACGAGCGAGCCCTGCACCGAGACGAAGCTGCGGAGGCCGGAGTCGCCGCGCTCAAGCTCCTGGCAGATGAGGCCGTACGCGACGCTGTTGAGGCCGGCGCCGCCGTACTCCTCAGGGGTCGTGGGGCCGAAGACGCCGAGGTCCGCGAGCTCGCGGGTCATCTCCATCGGGAAGGTGCCGGCCTCGAAGTGCTCCATCACGACCGGGAGGAAACGCTCGCCCACCCAGCTCCGGACGGAGTCACGGACCATCAGCTCGTCTTCGGAGAACTGGTCGTCGAGGTCGAGGTAGTCGAGTTGGGTGAACGCGCTCATGGGTCGGGTCGGGGTCTCGTCGGTCGGAGCGGCGCGCGCGAGCACGCGCCGCCATTTGGGCGAAGATTCTACCAGCCGGGCCCGCGGGGAGAGGTCCAAGGACCCGGCGAACACGCCGCTGAAACCACCGCGGCATAATCCGGGCCCGCCCGGGCCCCGGTCCCGGAGCGCCCGCGCGCGCGCCATGCGCCGCGTCCGATCGCCGCGCAGTCCCGCACCTCGACACCCCGATCCCCGTGCCCCGCACCCTCGTCACCTCCGCGCTCCTGTACGCGAACGGGCCGCTCCACTTCGGCCACATCAGCGGCGCATACCTCCCCGCAGACATCTACACGCGCACGCTCCGGCTGCTCGGCGAGGACGTCCTGAGTGTCTCGGGATCGGACGACCACGGCGTCGCGATCACCATTTCGGCGGAGCAGGCGGGCGAGGAGTACCCCGCCTACGTCGCGCGCTGGCACGAGGACATGGCCCGGACGTTCGACGCGCTCGACATCCGCTACGACGCGCTGTCGGGCACAAGCACGTGCCCGCAGCACGCCGAGACCTCGCGCGAGTTCTTCCGGAAGCTGCTCGAGAACGGCTACCTGAAGGAGCGGACGACCGAGCAGCTCTACTGCGAGCACGACGAGATGTTCCTCGCCGACCGCTACGTGACGGGGACGTGCTACGTCTGCGGCCATCCCGAGGCGCGCGGGGACGAGTGTCCGAACTGCGGGACGTGGATCGACCCGCTGCGCTTCGAGGACCCCGCCTGCAAGATTTGCGGGAACACCCCGGTTCGGCGCGAGACGACGCACTGGTACCTCGACCTGCCGAGGCTCCGGGACGAGCACATCGGCGACTGGATCCGCGACCACCGCTGGAAGCCGAACGTCAGCGCGTTCATCGAGAACCTACTCGACGACGTGCCCGAGCGCGCGATCACGCGCGACATGAGCTGGGGCGTCGAGCTGCCGGAGGAGGTCGGGGACAAGGGCGACGGCAAGGTCCTCTACGTCTGGTTCGACGCGCCGATCGGCTACGTGTCGTTCCTCAAGGAGCTCATGGCCGAACGCGGTACACCGGACGCCTGGAAGGACTGGTGGCAGGGCGAGGACACGCGCCTCGTCCATTTCATCGGCAAGGACAACATCCCGTTCCACTGCCTCGTGTTCCCGTCGATGCTGCACGGGACGCGGGACGGCTACGTCCTGCCTGCGGACGTTCCGGCGAACGAGTTCTACAACCTCGCCGGCGGGAAGTTCTCGACGTCGGGCGGCAACGCCTTCGACATCAAGACGTTCCTCGGCAACTACGACGTGGACACGACGCGCTTCTACCTCGCGTCGTCGATGCCCGAGACCGCGGACTCGGAGTTCTCGATGGAGCAGTTCGTGCAGACGGCCAACACGGCGCTCGCCGGAACGATCGGCAACCTCGCGTCGCGCGTCCTCAAGTTCACGGCGAAGAACTACGGCGGCGAGGTGCCGACGCTGCACGACGAGCACGTCGCCGAGCTGGACGAGCTGATCCTCTCGGGCTGCGGCCCGATCGAGGACCCCGCCGAGCACGTGCAGCAGTTCCGCTTCCGCCGCGCCGCCGAGGCCATCGTGAAGAACGCGAGCGTCGCGAACGTGTTTGTCGATCGCATGGCGCCGTGGGCCCTGCGCAAGGTGGACCCGGAGAAGGCCGAGTCGGCGCTCGCGACGCTCTGCCAGTGGCTCGCGTGGGTCGCCCGCTGGATGACGCCGATCATGCCGACGAAGGCGCAGACGCTGTGGACGATGCTCGGCCAGGACACCCGCGTCGACGCCCAGCGGTGGCCGGGCGTGCCGGCCGCGGGGAGCTGGCGCGACCTCGAACCGGGCACGGAGCTCGGCGAGGTCGAGGCCCTCTTCCCGCGCGTGGAAGCGCCGGTGGTCACCGAAAGCCAAGGACGCTCCGTGTGAGCGCCTCGGCGTCGGGGCACCGCGGGACCGAGTCGGGCTCCAGGCCGCGGTCCCAGTAGAGCGCCGTCGGTGCGGCCGCCGCCGCGCGCGACGGGATCAGCCGCCGAATGCCCTCGCCAGCGCCTCCTCTTCGAGGCTCTCCTCGAGGTGGTCCGCGAGGCGATCGAGCGCGGCCTCGAGCTCTCCGGTCCAGACGCGGTCGCGCACCGGAAGGCCGAGCACCGCGCCGCGGACCTCGGGCGAGTCGAAGAGGGCGTGCACCAGGGTCCCCGCGACATTCCCGTCGACGACCCCCTCGGGCGCGCTGGCACCCCCGACGTGCTGGAAGAGCCACCGCGCGTCTCCGCGCGTCGGGACGACCCGACCCGCGTGGATCTCATAGCCCGTGACGGTGACACCGTCGCCGCAGCGCTCCGTCACCCAGCTCGGCGCGCCGGTGGCGCGGACCTCGACCGGGCGCACTTCCTTCGTCGACTCGAAGTGCGTCTCGACGGGCAGGAGTCCGAGCCCCGTGCTCGTCCCGGGGCGGCCCTCCACGCCCGACGCGTCGACGATGCGTGCCCCGAGCATCTGGTAGCCCCCGCAGATCCCGAGGACCCGCCCACCGCGCGCAGCGTGCTCCAGCACGGCAGCGTCGATACCGCGCGAGCGCACCCATGCCAGGTCCGCGCGCGTCGCCTTGCTGCCCGGGAGGATCACGAGCTCGGCGTCGGCGATCGCGGCCGGGTCGTCGACGTAGCGCAGCTCGACCCGCGGGTCCGATTCGAGCGGCAGGAAGTCGTCGTGGTTCGAGATCCGCGGATAGCGGACCACGACGACCTGCTGCTTGGGCGGCCCGTCTTCCCCGCCGCCGGCGCGGTTCCGGATCTGGATGGACTGCCCGTCCTCGGCAGGGAGGCCCAGGTCGGTGAGGAACGGCACGACTCCGATCGTCGGGACACCCGTCCGGTCCTCGAGCATCCGGAGCCCGGGCCGCAGGAGCTCGACGTCCCCGCGGAAGCGGTTCATCACGAAGGCGCGGACGCGGCGTCGGTCCTCGGGAGGGAGCAGCTCGACGGTGCCGTAGAGCGCCGCGAACACGCCGCCGCGGTCGATGTCCCCGACGAGCCAGACCTCGGCGTCGGTCCGTCGCGCCACGAACATGTTCGCGATGTCCCGCGCCATCAGGTTGATCTCCGCCGGCGACCCGGCGCCCTCGGCGATCACGAGATCCGCGTTCTCGCCGAGCACCGCCAGCGACCCGTCGATCGCCTCGATGCAGCGCTGCCGGTAGTCCGCGTACTCCCTGAAGTCGACGCGGGCGACGGCCTTGCCGAGGAGCACGACCTGCGAGCGCGACTCCGCCTCCGGCTTCAGCAGGATCGGATTCATGTGCACGGTCGGAGTAAGGCCGCAGGCGAGCGCCTGGAGCGCCTGGGCCCGCCCGATCTCGAGCCCGTCCGACGTGACGGCCGCGTTGAGCGACATGTTCTGGCTCTTGAAGGGCGCCACCCGGATGCCGCGCCGCGCCGCGAGTCGACAGAGCCCGGCGACGAGCACGGACTTGCCCGCGTCGGACGCCGTCCCCTGGATCATGAGTGTGCGCATGAAAGTGGCCTCCTAGGACCGGGGCTCGTCCACGTCTTCGACGGGCGCGGTGGTCTCGACGCGCGAGGCGTCCTCGACGCGCACCGGCGCGGGACGCACCCCGGACGACTCCAGAGCAGCGAAGAGCGCTGCGCGGTCCGGCGCGGCGCGCCCGGACAGCCTCAGGTGCTCGGGGAGGCCGAAGGACGCGCAGGACCGCACGTGCACGCCGCGCGTCAGCAGCGCGCGCCGGGCCGCGTCGGCATCCTCGACCCGAACAAGCCCGAACGGAGTCGAGCGGCGCACCGCCTCGAAGCCGCGCTGCGCGAGACCGTCGAAGAGAGCCGCCGTGTCGGCGAGCCAAAGCCGACGCGTGCGCTGCAGGTGTTCGAGCGCAGCGGGCTCGACCGCAGCGAGCGCGCCAGCGGTCGCCGGCGCCGAAACGCTCCAGGGCGGGATCTGCGCGCGGCACCGGCGGAGCACGTCCGGTTCCCCCAGCGCGAACCCGAGGCGCAGCCCCGGCACGGCGAAGTCCTTGGTCAGGGACCGGACCTCGATGCGCCCCGGCACCGGTCCGCCGCGGACGCGCAGGACGCCGCTCGGCGTTCCCTCCTCGGTCGGGCCGCGCTCGACCCGCCCGCATTCGGTCTGCGCCGCGGCGACCGACTCGAACGAGCGATCGACGAGGAGCGCCGCGTCGGGCAGAAGCCCCTCGATCGACGCGAGCTCCTCCTCGTCGACGAGGTGGCCGGTCGGGTTGTTCGGCGTGCAGACGTAGACGAGCCCGACCGGGGCTGGGCCGCTACACAGCACCTCGCGCAGGTCGAGGGCGCGCTCCGCTGGCCCCGCGTCGAGCCGGGACGCCACTTCGACGACGGGCGCCCCCACCGCTGCGGCGGCCGCCGCAGGCTCCGAGAACGTCGGCCCCATCACGACGAGCGCGCGCGACGGCGAGAGGAACGCGCGGCACGCCGCCCAGATCAGCTCGGCGCCGCCGTTCCCGAAGACGAGGCGGTCCGCGGGGACGTCGATGCGCTCGGCGAAGCGGGCGCAGAGGCCCTCCGCACGCTGGTCGGGATAGTGCAACAGGGACGCCGCGCGCGCAGCCTCCAGGACCGAGGGCGGCGCTCCATACGGATTGATGTTCACGCCGAAGTCGACGAGCCCGGCGCCGACGCGCGCGCGCTCGGAGGCCAGTAGGCTGCCGTGCTCCTGCGTCATGCGAGGCCTCCTTCGACGAGCAGCGTCCGCGCCACGAGGAGCGGTGTTGCGAGTATCGCGACCCAGCCGACGACGCGCACGCCGGCCCGCAGGTGCACCGCGGAGGTCGCGGACCCCGCGCCGTGCAGCACGTAGCTGTCGCGCTTCTCGAGCCTCGTGTCGAGCAGGCCCGCCATCGCCGCCATCGGCCAGCCGCCGTTCGGGCTGGGCGTACGGCGCGCGTCGCGCGCGGCGACGGAGAGCGCGCGCCGGCCCGCCCGACCGACCAGCGGACCCGCGGCGGCGATGAGCAGCGAGGTCAGGCGCGCGGGGATCCAGTTGACGAGGTCGTCGAGCCGGGCGGAGGCCTTGCCGAGCCGCTCGAACTCGCCCCGGTAGCCCACCATCGCGTCGAGGGTGTTGATCGCTCGGTACGCCAGCGCCAGGGGCACGCCGCCGACGAGGAACCAGAACCAGGGTGCGACGAACGAGTCGGAGGCGTTTTCGGCCAGCGACGCCAGGCCCGCCGACGCGAGCTCCTCCTCGCCGAGCTCGTCCGCGCGTCGACTGCACAGGTGCGAGAGCCTCTGGCGCGCGAGCGCGATCTCACCCCGCTCGAGCATCCCGGCGAGGACCAGCCCCTCCTGCATCAGGAGCCGGACCGAGAACGTCGAGGTGAGCACGGCAACCGACAGGAGCGCGAGGACCCACAGCGCGCCCGCGAGCAGCCGCTCGATCGCGATCCAGAGCGCGGCGCATCCGAGGGGGAGCAGGACGGCGAGCGCAGCGCCGGCGACCAGCGCGGGCAGGCCGCTGCGCGGAGCCCGGGCGGTGGCGAGACGGACGACGCGCCCCATCCCCACGACCGGATGCACGCGGACGGGCAGCTCGCCGAGGCACACGTCGTACGCGAGCGCGACGGCGACGATCCACCACTCGTTCATTCCGCCTCGGCCGCTCCTCGGACCTCGCGGCCGCCGCCGGGGCGGGCCGGTCCCAGGGCCTCCACGGGCCCGGGGTGGAGCCGCAGCACATTGCCGAGAGCGGCGAAGTACACCTCTGACGCGAGCCCGCTCAGGCGCTGGTGGAGCCGACCCGCGAGGTCGCGGAAGCGACGGCCCAGGCGGTGCTCGGGGACGATGCCAAGGCCGACCTCGTTGGTGACGAGCACCACGGGGACCGACGCGGCCTCGAGGGCCTCGCACAGCGCGTCCACCCGCGCGTCGATCGCTGCGTCGCCGAGGTCGGCGCAGAGCAGGTTCGAGACCCACAGCGTGAGGCAGTCGACCAGCACCGCGGACGTGTCGCCGCGCTCTCGCCCTGAGATCGCTCGGAGCTCCTCGGGCAGGTCCATCGGGACCTCGAGCGTGCTGAACCGCTCCCCCCGGTCGGCCTGGTGGCGCGCGATGCGGTCCCGCATTTCGTCGTCCCACGCCTGCGCCGTGGCCAGGTACGTGGGCGGCGCCGGGTGACGGCACGACATCGCGAGGACGAGCGACTCCGCGAAGGCACTCTTGCCGCTGCGGACGCCCCCCCCGATGAGGACCACGCGGCCGCGGCCCCGACGTCCGGCGGGGTCGGGCGGGAAGGGGACGTCCGCCTCGCGGAGCCAGTCGCGCGCGCCGCGCCGGACGGCGCCCTCCACGGCGCGTCCGACGGCTGCGCCAAGCGTCGTGTGCTTCCCGGCGTACGGCTGCCGCTCCTCTGGCCCTTCGGGCGACGGCGCAGGAGCGAGCACGACGAGGGCGTCGGTCCCCGTCCCCGTCGCGCGGCGGGCCGACACGACGGAGCGCATGCCCGCGTCCAGTACGGCTATGCACTTGGCCTCGGAAGCGAGTCCGAGCGTCTCGAGCATGGCCTCCTCGGTGCACGGGCACGGGAGCACCACGGCGACGTTGATCGTGCCGACCCGGTGCGGGGTCGCGTCGTCCCCGGCCGTGAGCGCGTTCCCGAGCCCTACGGTCGCGACCGCGCGCACGGTACCGTGCTCGCACTCCGCGGACTCGACCACGTGCGCGTCGAGCCTGCGGCTGGTGAGGAAGGCCGCTGTCGCGCCTCCCCCTCCACCGGCCGCCGTCACGCGCTCCCGCACCCACTCGCGCGCGTCGACGCCGGGGAGCAGGTCGTCGGACGTCGCGAGCCACCAGTCCACCCGACGGACCGTCCGTCGGCCGCCGCCGAGGACGGTCCAGCCCACCGCGTCGTGCTCCGCCCCGAGATCCAGGTGAAGCGCGGCGCCCCCGAGGGGAGCGCGCAGCGTCGGGCCGTCGGGTGAACTGGACATCCCGGAGGAGTGTCAGTTCCGCACGGGCGCGGAGCTACCCACGAGGTTCATGTTCGCGTCGAAGATCAGCCACTGGAAGAGCAGCTCCCCCTCGAGCACGCTGTCCTGCGTATACGTGAAGCTCGCGCGGCCGCTGCTGTCCAGCGGCTGCGGGACGAGGCGCCGCGCGTACGAGTCGGGCAGGGCGTTCAGTGCGACCGGGTAAGTGCCGCCAAGGTCGAAGAAGCTCTCGCCGGGGAGCTGCTGACCGGCGCGCGCGACCCACAGGGTGGCGAGTCCGTTCGGCGGACCGCCGAAGACGTCCACTACGGCAGTACCCGACATACCCGCGTCCGGACCCGCAAAGCCCGCGATCGGCCGGCCGGGGGTGACGTTCCAGACGCGCCAGTCGCTGATCTGGTTGCACTGCCGGAAGCTGATCCGCACGCCCGTCCCGGGCCCCTGGTACGCGCTGAAGAAGGAGCCAGTGCCAACATCGACGAACTGGCAGCCCGCAATGTACCCCGGCGCGGTCGCGATGACCGACTCGCGGTTACCAGCAGGATCGAGCTTCCAGACGATGCTGTCCGAGCCGGTCCCGGTGCTCGTCTCCATGACGATAAAGCTGTTGGTCGCGGGGTCATAGTCCGCCGAAGACAGGCTGTTGAAGCCCCCGGAGTACACCGTGCCGTCGGCCTCGTCGGTGAGGATCGCGCCGGACGTGACGTCCGCCGCCTCGAAGCGCACGAAGGCCGTCCCGCCCGGAGGGAACGGGAAGGCGTCCGGGAGCACGGCTGCGTAGAGGTTGCCCATTGAGTCGACCTCCACGGGACCGCTGAATCCACCGAGGTCCGCGACCTGCACAGTGTCGCCCGTCACGAGGTCGACGCGGAAGACGGAGTTGGTCGCCGAGCCGAACGCGGACGCGACGACATACCCGAGGCCCGGGACGACATCGAACGCGAAGTCGTAGTTGAAGGTCAGCTGGACGAGATCGCGGATCTCACCGGTGGCGAGGTCCAGCGAGCGGATCTGGCCCGTCGACGACTCGCCGAAGTACGCCATCGCGCCGGCGTCGTCGACCTCGAAGAAGGTCGGGAACACGAAGCCGGGGAGCACGCCGTAGTCACGGAGCACCGTCCCGTCCGCGGTGCGGCGCTGGATCCGCTGTCCGTCGAAGACGATCGTCGAGCCGTCGAGGAAGCTGTAGACGCCCGGAAAGCGCCCGCAGAACTGCGCGATGTCGAGGGAACCGGCGACGCGGAACCCCTCCCCGGCGTCGACCTGAGCGAGGGCGGAGGTGGCGAGGAAGGCCCCGGTGAGGAGCCTCTGGGTGGCTTGGCGGAACATGGTTGGAGGTGCGGCGACGGCCGCGAGATGGAGAGGCGAAGGAGGAGAGTCGAAAGGGAGCCGGAGGACGCTCGTCGGTGGACCCGCGCCCTCTGTTCGTGTTGCTTTGAGGCCGCGGCGCGCTAGAACTCCACGCCAATGCGGGCGCGGATGCCGGCCTTGAATGCGTGCTTGACGACGCGGTGCTCGGTGACGGTGTCCGCCGCGGCCACAACCTCGTCCGGCGCGTTGCGCCCGGTCAGCACGACCGAGACGTGCTCGGGGCGCGACAGCAGGAGCTCGACGACCTCGTCGGGGTCGAGGTAGCCGTAGCCCATGGCGACGTTGATCTCGTCGAGCACGACGACGTGGTGTTCGCCGCCCAGAATGAACCTCCGCGCCGCGTCGAGCCCCGCCCGGGCGGAAGCGATGTCCTGTTCGCGGTCCTTGGTCACCCAGGTGAACCCGTCGCCGGACACCACGAGGTCCACCTCGGGCAAGCGGCGGAGCACCTCGCGCTCCCCCGTCTTCCAGGTGCCCTTGATGAACTGCACGATCCCGACGCGCTGGCCGTGCCCGATCGCCCGGAGGGCGACCCCGAAGCCGGACGTGCTCTTGCCCTTGCCGTCGCCGGTCTGGACGACCAGCACCCCTCGGCTCGTGTCGGCCGCGCGCGTCTTCCGGGACTGCTCCTCGGCGAGACGCTCCATGCGCTGTTCGTGCGTCTTGGGATCACCCTGCGTGTTCGGATCGCTCATCGCTGTTCACCGTGGGCTCGGTCGCTCCCGAGGAGCGCTTGCTGAAGTTCGGACGCCGCCTGGACCACGCCCAGGCCCGCGTCACCGTCGTACGCGCCGTCAATCTCGACGATCCGACCGTCCGGGCCGCACGCCGGCAGCTCGGCCAGGATCGGGTGGCTCCGGATCGCGGCGGCCATGCCCCTGCGCGTGACGATCAGCTCGGGGGCGAGCACGAGGAGCTCTTCGGCCGCGTACCGCGGCCAGTCCTCGAAGCCCGCCTCCTCGGCCAGGTCACGCACCCCTGCGAGCCGGAGCACGTCGCTGTAGCTCGTGCCCTTCGTCCCGCCGAAGAACGCGTCGCCGTAGACCGAGACGTAGAGACCCGGGCGTTGAAGCGCCTGCCCCCGGGCGAGGAGGGCGGCCTCGTCCCGGGCGAGCGCATGCTCGAGCGATCGCGCCCGATCCTGAGCCAGGAGGAGGGCCCCGAGCTGGTCGATGGACCGACGGGTCGTCGTCAACCCGCGCATCTCACCGAGGTCGAAGACGGGGACGTCCATCTCCTGCAGCCGGCTCACGAGCGCGTCGGGGACGAACGGCGAGGCGATCACCAGGTCCGGCTCGAGCACGAGAACGGCCTCGACGCCTTCGTCGTGCCCCACCGCGGCCACGCCGCCGAAGCGCCAGCGCTCCGGGTGCTGTTCGTCCGTGACGCGCGAGATCGCCCGGATGCGCATCGGCTCGACGGTCTGCAGCAGGAGGTGGTCCGCGACCGGGTTCAGCGAGACGATGCGCTCGTACGGGCCGCACGGCACGCCGCGTCCCCGCGCGTCGACGACCGTCGCGACGCGCTCCGCGAGCGGTGCCGCGGAGCCAGCGCCCGCGGCGGGGCGGTCCACGACGAGCGTGGTGAGGAGCGCGCTGGCCGCGAGGACGCACGCGATGCCGAGGCCGTTGCAGAGATGTGCGATCATGCGCCGGGCCCCGTACGCGCCTCGGGGAGGGTGAATCCGAGCGAGCCGTTCTCGACCACCTCGACGGCGAACACGTCACGGATGGGAGCAGCCGCGGTCACGTCGAGCGACGTGCCGGATCGGACCACGCAACCCTCGGAGAGCAAGAACGCGTGGTCGGCGAAGGTCCGGACCTCGCGGATGTCGTGCAGGACGACGACGACGGCCACGCCGCTCGCGGCGAGCGAGCGGAGCGTCCCGCCCATCCAGAGTCCGTGCCGCACGTCCTGGGCGCTCGTCGGTTCGTCCAGGAGCAGCGTCGAGGCGCCGGTCGCCAGCGCCCGGGCCAGGAGCACGCGCTGACGCTCTCCGCCGGAGAGCGCCGTGAACGGGCGATCCCGGAACGGCGTCGCGGCCGCGAGCTCCATGGCGCGCTCCACCCTCTCGGCGTCGCTGCGCCGCCTGCCCGCGCCGCGGCCCTTCGCCGCAAACCGACCCTGCTGCACCACGTCCTTGACGAGCAGCGGCGTCTGGAGCTGGGAGTTCTGCGGTACGAACGCGACGCGGCGCGCGAGCTCGGTCCGCGAGAGGCTCCTCGCGGGCTCTCCGTCGACGTGGACCTCGCCCGTGTACGGGACGAGCCCGCAGACGGCGCGCAGGAGCGTCGACTTCCCGGACCCGTTCGGGCCGAGGAGCGCGGTAACGGCCCCCGTGCGCGCCTCGAACTCGACGTCGTGCAGCACGTTCTGCCCGCGCCCATAGCGCGCGGAGAGTCCGCTCACCCGGATGGACGCGGTCACGCCAGCACCTCCCGCTTCGAGTCGCGGAGGAGCAGGGCCAGGAACACCGGAGCCCCGATGAAGCCGGTCACGACGCCGAGCGGGAGCTCGCCGCGCGTAGGGATCGCACGCGCGATGACGTCGGCCCACATCAGGAACGCGCCGCCGCCGACGAGCGACGCGGGGATGAGCCGAGCGTGTCCGTGCCCGAAGTACGGACGCATCGCGTGCGGGACGACGAGGCCGACGAAGCTGACGCTGCCCCCGGCGCTCACGGCCGCCGCCGTCAGGCTGGCGATCCAGACGATGACCCAGCCGCGGACGACCTCGACGCGCACGCCCAGGGAGCGCGCCTCGTCGTCGCCGGAGAGCAGGAGGTCGAGGTGCCGCCGCCACCCGACGGCCGCAACGAGGCCCCCGACGAGGAACGGGAGCGCGAGCGCGACGTGCCTCACTCCCTTGCCGTCCACGCCGCCGAGCGTGAAGGCGACGACGGCGCGACCGAGCTGCCAGGTGTCCTGTGCGACGCTGAGGAGGAGGCTGCCGGCGCTGAGGAACAGGCTGGAGAGGATGAACCCCGTGAGGAGGAGCGCGACGGGCCCCACGTTGCGGCGCGTGACCGCGAGCAGCACGAGGAGCGCGACGAGCGCGCCGACGAGGCACCCGACGGGGAGCAGGAGGTCGCGGGGCAGCCAGGTGAGCGACGTGGCCGGGAGCCAGGTCGCTCCCACGACGAGCGCGACGACGCCGCCGAGGCTCGCGCCCGCCGTCGTCCCGAGGACCGACGGGCTCGCGAGCGGATTGCGGAAGAGCCCCTGGGTGAGGACGCCCGCGAGGCCGAGCGCAGCGCCCGCGACGAAGCTGGTTGCGGCGCGCCCCGCCCGCAGGCGGAGGAACGTCGAGAGCATCGACGAGTCGCTCAGCCCGCCCGCGCCGATCGCGAGCGAGAGCAGCAGGCCGATGACCGCGACCACCGCGAGCACGACCCAGCCGCGCCAGTGCGAGACAGGCTCGCTCGGAGATGAGCGCAGCTCGCTCATCGCACCGGCTGCCACCGCACGGGCGTGGCGCCCCAGCTGTGGAGCTTCCTGTCGTGGAGCTTCCAGCTACGGAGCTTCCGGTTGCGTGGCCACGCGTGCATGCGCACGCGCCGCGGAGACCCATTCACCGAGCGCCCCACGCACGCCGAAGGACCGGGCAGCGCGCGCGTGGATGGGGAGGCCGAACGCCCCTCGGGGCGACGGACCGTCCCGGGGAGCGAACGCCGCGGCCGTCGGACGGGCGCGGTCGTCCGCGGTGCGGAGACGTCGTTGGACATGCTTCCCTCCGAAGCATCGTCGAGCAAAGGGCAGGGCCGGTCTCCTGGCTCGCACGCTGAGTCCACCGATGGCGATCGGGGGGCTCGCTCCGACGCGTCTTCCCAGGAGTGTCGAGACTCTCCCAGTGACCGAACGGCATCGCGCTCGAGCGGGGACTGCGCACCGGACTCCGAGGGAGACCGGCGAGCGCAGCCGTTGCGCGCATCCGCGTGGATGCCCGCCCGCGCCGGTCGAAGGACCGGAGCGGGGCGCTCGAGGTTGGTGCCGTGCGTCGCAGCATGGCGTGCTCACAGTGGCGGGGGCCGCGTCCGTTGACGGCGCGCCGGAGCGCACCGCTGGACTTCACGTTTCACCATCCCCGTCGGGGATGGCACCGCTGCCTGAGGTGGGTGAAAAGGATCGGGGCCGCTTGCGCGGCGCGCCGGCAGTAGGCGACCGCCCCCTGCGCGCGTCAAGTCGCCCCGGCGATTTCGCGGACGTGCGTTGCGGGAGGCGTCTCGATCCCGAAGGCTCCCCCCCGCCGCGACCGCGGCCGCCCCCATGTCGAACCTCCCCGCGTCCGAAGGCACCCCGCCCGAAGGCCCCGCGCCGGAAGGCCCCGCGCCGGACCGCCCCGCGGGTGCAGCCCGACCGATGGGCGAGAGCGCGGTGCGGGCGATCTACGACGTCATCCACCGCCGCCGGGACGTCCGGCAGGGATTCCTGCCCGACCCCGTGCCCGAGGGCACGCTCGCGCGGCTTCTGGAGGCCGCGCACGCCGCGCCCTCGGTCGGCTTCATGCAGCCGTGGCGCTTCATCGTCCTGCGCGACGACGCCCGTCGTGCGCGCCTGCACGATTCGTTCAAGCGCATTCAGCGCGAGGCGGCCGCGCAGTACGACGACGCGCGCGCCGAGGCGTACCTCGCGCTGAAGCTCGAAGCGCTGCGCGAGGCCCCGCTGATCCTCGCCGTCACGTGTGAGGTCGACGCGGAGCGCGGGCACGGACTCGGCCGCACCACCTGGCCGGAGATGGCGCAGTACTCGACGGTGTGCGCGATCCAGAACCTGTGGCTCGCCGCACGCGCCGAGGGCATCGGCGTCGGCTGGGTGAGCATCCTCGAGCGCGCCGTCGTCCGGGACGTGCTCGAGCTCCCCGACGGCGTGGAGCCCACCGCGATCCTCACCGTGGGCTACGTGGACTCCTTCGGCGACCAGCCCGAGCTCGAGCGCCTGGGCTGGGAGCAGCGCGTCGCCCGCAGCGAGATCGCCGTCGTCGACCGCTACGACGGTCCGCCGGCTTGAGCGCGGGCAACGCGCGGCGAGGCTGCACGACTCAGTCCGGACGCCGCTCGAGCACCACGACGGTCGCTTCGGTCTCCTCCGAGGTGCGGAAGCCGTCGGGCAGCGGATCCGGCCCGTCGAGATCGACGTAGTTCATCCGAAAGCCCCCCTCGTCGAGCGCGTAGATCGCCTGCCAGCGGAGTCCGCTGTCGTGCTTCATCGTCATGACGGCAGGCTCCTGGTCCCGATCGAAGGTGATGTCACCCTCGAGCACGTTCCCCGCGCTCGTGTCGATCCGGAAGCGGTCCCCTTCTACGCGTAGCGTGCCGCCGTTCATCGCGTCCATCGGCATGCCGCCGTGCTCGCCAGCGATCACCGTCCAACTCCCTTCGAGCGCCGAGCGCGTCTGTGCGCAGCCGCCGATAGAGAGGAGGGCAGTAAGCATGAGCGCGCAGAACCAGGTGGCAGCGCTGCGAGACGTGGCGCGCCGGGCGGCAAGAGTCATTGGAGCAAGGGTGTTGGAGTGGTTCATCGGGTTTGGTCGAGGTCGGCTGTCCATCTTCCACCGCTGCACAAGCACGAGAGTCGCACCATCCGATTCCACCGCTGCCGTGCCGGGCCAAGAGCCGTCCGGCGCGCAGCCATGGGAATCGAGTGGGATCGTGCAGCGCCATGCGAACACTCGTAGATCGACGGCCGCCTAGACGGTCACAGGGTGATCGGGGAAGGGCTTATCGGGTCGTGAAGTCGGAGCACCGCCGAGCCAGTCCCTGAGAACTGAGCCGTAGATGCTTCGAAAGTCGACGGTGGGCGCGAGCCCGCCGGCGGACGTCTCGGTGAGATCGGGTGGGCCTCCGTGGACACCGGCGAGCACGCGACCACCAGCCAGGAACGTCAGCCCCGCGTCGCCGTGGTCGGTTCCACCGGTCTTGTTCTCGGCGACCTGCCGTCCAAAGTCGGAGTACGTCATCACGAGGGTGTCCTCCCAGCGCCGCGCCGCGATCAGCTGTCGCGCGAAGGCAGCCAGCGCGGCGTCGAGCTCCGCGTAGAGCGCGTCATGAGTTCTGCGCTGGTCGAGGTGCGTGTCGAAGGACATACCGCCCTCGAACGAACCGAGGGAGGCGTGGAAAATGCTGCACTTCGACCCGGTCTCGATGAGGTCGGCGGTCCACCGGAGGGACGCCCCGAACGCGGTGTCCGGATACTTGTGGCGAGACCCGGAACCTGCCGTGGCGCGCTCGAAGTCGCCGCCGAGGCTTCGAAGCCGTGCCTCCACCCCACCCAGGAATGCGAGCTGTGGAAGCGCATCGGGGGTACCTGTCGAGGGTGGAGTTCTCGCGAGTTCCAAGAGGGCTCCCGGGTGCGCGATCCGCTCGGTGCGATCGGTCGAGGACTCGAGCGCTTGCGCGGAGTCGTCGCCGAAGCTCACCCCCACGATCCCGTCCGCGGTGCGCGACCCGTCCGCGTAGCGCCCGAGCCAGCCCACCGCCGGAACAGGTCGCGTCGTCATGCCAGTGGCCCAGATCTCGGTCGCCCGAAGATGGGAGCGCGAGGAGCGCGGATAGCCAACGCGAGGCACCAGGCCAGCGTGTCCGTCGTCCATGAGTTCCCTGAACTGACGAAGCGCCGGGTGGAGCGCCGCGTCTCCGCCCTCCACCGGCAAGAGGCTTGAAGTCTCGAGCGCGACCGTGGGGCGCGCCCGGAAGTAGCTGTCGTCCCGGAAGGGTACGAGCGTGCTGAGTCCGTCGTTCCCGCCGGTGAGGCGCACGAGCAGCAGGCGGCGACCGGCTGTCGGTCCGTCGGGACGGGCCGGACCCATGCTGGTGCAGCCCGTTCCGAGGAACCCCATCGGCAGGGCGGGCAGCAGGAGCGCTCGGTGCAGGAGATCGCGTCGCTTCATCGTTCGCATCGGAGTTGTATTCACGCCAGCTGGAACTCGGGGGTCGAGAACAGGCGCAGGACGACCCGGCGGGCGAGACCCAGGCCCGGCGTACCGTTGGCCGCTGCGGCGAGCAGAGTGGGGCGTAGGCCTGGCGCCGGGTCGAGCCGCTCGAGGACACCGTCGACGACACGCGCCGCGTCACCGTCGGCATCGAGCTCGTCCATCCAGGGGACGACGGCCGAATCCGCGCGACCCGCCTCGACCTCGCGGGACCGCAGGCCGAGCGCCGACGGGGCGCCGAAGAGGGCCTCACCGAGCCGGTATCGCGCCGCGAGTCGCGCCGCGGGTAACAGCCAATCGCGGCCGGCCGGCCATGGCTCGGCGCCCCGCATGGGCGCGTCCAGCAGCGACGGGCCGCACGCCTTCAGCCAGCGACGAACGTTGGGCCCTCGACGGGGCGCGACGTCCATCGCGCGGCAGGCCCCCACGGCGAGGTGCACCGGACTCTTGATCAGCTGCCAGCGACTCGCCGTCGAGCCGAACTCGTCGGAGCACACCAGCGTCTCCAGCAGAGCGCTGACGTCGCCCGATCGATCGAGGTAGACCCGGGTCAAATCGTTCAGCAGCCGCCCGTTCGGGTCGACCACTCCGAAGTAGCCGATGAGCCGCTCGGCGTAGAACGCAGCGCAGCGCGGATGCAGCGCGAGAACGTCGAGCGCGCGAAGGGCGTCGAAGTCGCCCGTCGAGCCCAGGATCGTCTTTTCCCGCCCGTCGAAGCGCTCTGGATCGAAGCGCGGAACGAGCCCGGTCCGCTGGTTCTTTCTGGCGCCGCGAGGATCGATGTCCGATGGCATCGAACGACCCGGCGGGGCCTCGAGCGACCAGCCTGTGAGAGCGCGCGCGAGCGCTTCGGCGTCCGCCTCGCTGTACTGCCCGGGTCCCACGAGCCAATGGTCGAGGATCCGCGTCGCAGCGAGACGGGGTGGCAGCCGCCGATGGCCGCCGTCGTAGCCGTGCTGGATCAAACTCGCCGGCGCCAGTACGAGCGCGCGAAGAAGCGACGGGATGCTGGTCAGGGCGTAGCGCTGCAGGAGGTAGACGTATTCCCACATCGCCTTGCTCGTGCCGACCGCCCTGTGGGACTTCCCGAACAGCGACAGGAAGAAGAGCGTCATCGTTCCACGGAGCGGCGCGCTGCCTGCGCAGAGCTCATCGATCAGGAGCACCTCGAGCTGTCCGGTCTCGACCGCGCAGCGCTCCGTGGCGGAGCGCTCGCTCTCGATCAGGGCCATGGCGTCGGACGAGACGAGTCGCAGCGCGGGGTTGACCCACACCTCCGGGATGAACGCCGGCCTCGGCGGAAGCGCGGCGGTTCGGCCCGCCCGGGCGAGTTCCGCGAGTGCATCCTGCGCGGATGCGCCCAAAAGGCTGGCCTCGAGCTCCGGCGTCGATGAGAACGCGAGCCGGCGCGCGAGGTGACGAGCCGTCGCACGCGTGAGGCGAGTAGTCTCGCCGCGGAGTGGGTCCGCGGAGTCGCTGTGCGGGGGACACTGCATCATTCGCCGACCGACCTGTCGACGGTGCCGGTTCGGCCCCGGCGGGCAGGTTCCATGTCGAAACGGCTCTCGATGCCGAGGTGTCGATCGAACGCGTAGACGACTCCACCGCCGGTCGGGATCGGTGCCGCGACCGGATCCGACGCGCTCGAGCCCTCGACCGCCGTCGCGAGCAGCGCGAGCGCGTTGCCGTGTCCGACGATCAGGACCCTGCGCCCCGCCGTGAGGTCCGGGCGAATAGAGCGACGCCAGTACGTCGAGACGCGCTCGAGCACGTCGGCCAGGCTCTCGGTGCAGGGGCGCTGCGCTCGGTCGAGGCCGCCGTAGCGAGGATCGTTCGCCGGGTTGCGCGGATCCCCCCGTTCGAAGGCGGGCGGCCTCCCGTGGCGGCTCCCCCACCAGGCGTCGGGTCCGTCCGGTTCGACCGCGCCGGCGTCCCCCGGGCGAGGCGCTCCGGTTCGCGTCCCGTAGTGACGCTCGTTCAGCTGCCACGCGCGCCGGATCGTGCGCTCACGCGGCTCGAGCGAGTCGAGCACGAGCGCGGCCGTCGTCACCGCGCGCTGGAGCAACGACGTGTGGATGACATCGAAGTCGTGCCCGCGCTCGCGGAGCGCGCGGCCCGCCTCGCGCCCCTCCTCGCGGCCGCGCTCGGTGAGCGGCACGTTGGTCCACCCGGTCAGGCGTCCCTCCGCGTTCCACAGGCTCTGCCCGTGTCGCAGCAGCACGAGCTCCGTCACGTGCGCTTCCCGGCGTCGGTCGAGCTCGCGCCGGACGGACCTGAAGCCAGCGACGGCGCGCGGCGGGCGCGCAACCACTGCCGCACCGCGCCGAGGAGCACCAGCAGCACGGCTCCGCCCGCGACCCACGGCGCGAGCGGTCTCTTGGGAGCTCCGTCCTCGCTGGACTCGCCCGCGCCGGGGCGCGCGCTCGCCTCCTCGGAGCGACGCTCGAGCTCGACGCCGCTCACCTCGACCTCTCGGCCGCTTTCGTCGGCGGCCGTGCTCCGTCCCCCTGGCTCTGCGGAGGCGACGAGCGGAGCGGCGCTCGCCTCCACCGCGGCGGCGTCGGCGACGGCGAGCCGCGCCTCGACGAACGCGGTCACGGCCGGATTCCGCTGCACGAGCTGGCTCGCGTCCGCGGCGGCCTGGAAGGCGGCGACGAGCTGCTCGACGGTCTCGGCGTCGGCGTCCCAGTACCCGAGCCGCGCGGCGTCGATCAGGCGCTCCAGCATCTGCGCGAAGCCGGCGCGGTTGTCCTGCTCGAGCCATTCACGCGCCCCGAGGGAGTAGCGATCCGTCACGTAGACGTCGACGACGGACTGCCACTGGTCGGGCCGGACGGTGTCGGGATCCATGACCTCCCAGCCCCACATGAACTGGACCGCCTTCAGGACCTGCAGGGTCCCGCTGTAGCCCTCGTCCATCTGCGCCCGGACCCACTGGGGGTGCAGGTAGCGCGTCTGCATCTCCTTGGCGATCGAGGTCGCCGCGCTGTCCACGATGACCTCCGACTCGTCGCGCAGGTTCTGCACGAAGAGCTCGGGGCCGTCGCCCCCACTCGCGCGCGCCGCGAGCGCGAGCCCGCCGAGGTAGGCGAACGGGTCGTCACTCGTGAGGACTCCGTACGTGTTCGAGCTGCGGGAGAGAAACGCCGCGTCGGTGCGCGCGAGGTGATGGCGCAGGAGCTCCGCGGCCGCCTCGCCGTCGATGCCGCGTCCGTAGGCATGGCCCATGCGCCGGAGGAAGAGCTCCGCCATCTCACGGTCCCCGCCCAGTCGCGACTGCGACTCCCAGAGGTCGCTCGCGTTGACCGCGTAGTTCAGGCCGGTCCCGTACACGCCGGACTCGTTGGAGAACACGCGCACGAGCGCCCGGCCCTTCGCTGCGGTCGCGTCCGTCCCGCTCTGCACGAGCTCCGCCTCGAGCGCGGCGGCGTGCTCGGCGACGAAGTTGCGCGCGGGTACGCCCTCGCCGGCCTCGCTCGCCGCGACGAGCGCGACGGCCTCGTCCATCCACCGGATCAGGTGCGGGAACTGATCGCGGTAGGAGCCCGTGACGCTGAGCAGGGTGTCGATCCGCGGCCGTCCGAGCTCGGCGTCGGGCACGAGCTCCAGCGCGGTGACGCGCCCCGCGCCGTTCCAGACCGGACGGACTCCCAGGAGCGCGAAGACCTGCGCCTCCATCACACCCTGGTGCCTCATCGTCTCACCGGCCCAGAGCGTGAATGCCACCTGCTCGGGGTAGCCGTCGTCCTCGCGGTCGCGGTATCCGCGCAGCCAATCCTCGATGACGCCGCGGCCCACGTCCCACGCCTGCGGCGTGGGGACCCGCGTCGGATCGAAGCCGTACAAGTTGCGTCCGGTCGGCAGGCTGTCCGGGTTGCGGACCGGGTCTCCGCCGTACGCCGGCGGGACGTGCGCGCCGTCGAGGGCGCGCAGGAGAGCGTCCGACTCCGCGTTGTTCGCTAGGGCCGCCTCGAGCGCCTGTGCGCGGAGCGCGAGCGCCAGCAGCCGGTCGGGGTCGAGTTCCTTGTCCTCGGCTCGGTTCGGGACCGAGGTGTGCTTGTCCTCGTCGAGCGCATCGGTCTTGCGCAGATCGAGCGTGCTCGCGGCCGGCGCGTCCTCTAGCGCGAGCCGCAGCCAGCGGCCGGGCCGCGAGTTCTTCACCTTCTCGGCGTCCAGGAGGAACACCTCGTCGATGTCCTCGCCCAGCGCGTCGATCAGCTCCTTGCGGAGCATCTGCATGACCATGCCGAAGCGCTCCTCGGGGGTCGGCACCGCGCCGAACACCGCCAGCCCCTGCGGCTGCGCGGTCTGCGCGATGTCGTCGAGGAACGGGTGGAGCTGCTCGATGAACTCGTCGAAGTCGCCGCGGATCTCGTCGGCCGTCCAGCCGAGATCGTGGTCGAGGCCGTGCTCGACGAAGCTCTCGACCAGCTGCTCCTGCATCGCGGCCTTGACCGCTCCTTCGCTCGCGAGCTCCCAGTCGTGCATCACGTCGTGCATCGCGTGCAGGCCGGGCCGGAAGCCGGCGGGCGTCGACAGCGGGGGCAGGTGGCTGAGCACCACGGCGCGGCCGCGGCGCTTCGCCGTCGTCGCCTCGCCGAGGTTGTCCATGATGTACGGGTAGAGGTTCGGCACCGCGCCCAGGGCGAGGTACGGGTCGTCCGTCGCGGCGAGTCCGCGCTTCTTGCCGCGGGCCCACTCGACCGTCCCGTGCGTTCCGAAGTGCACGAGCGCGTGCACACCCCACGTCTCTCTGGCCAGGAGGTAGGTCGCGAGATACGCGTGGCTCAGCGGGACCTCGGAGCCGTGGTTGATCCGCGCGCGCCGAAGATCCGACGGGACTCCCGCCGTGACTCCGAAGCGCAGCGGCTGGGGCAAGATGCGCACGCGCCCCGCCTGGAGACGCGGTACGACGAAGCCGACCTCGCCGGTCTCGGTGACCCGGACGGCCCGGTCCTCCGGCGGGCCCCAGTACTCGACGATGCGGTCCTGCGTTTCCGCGGGGAGAGCGTCGAACCATGTCCGGTACGCAGCGAGCGGAACGAGGTCTGCCTCGCCACGGCGGTACTGGTCTGCGAGGAGCGAGGGGTCGTAGAGCGCGCGCAGGTTCCGCTGGACTCCCGCCGTGATCTCGTCCGCGGTGAGCGGCGTGGTCCCGTAGCCGGCCGCTTCGAGGGACCGGAGGAGGCGCGCGAGACTCTCGGGTACGTTCAGGTGCGACGCGCCGAAGTTCGCCTCTCCCTGCGGGTAGTTGTAGACGAAGACGGCGAGCTCGCGTTCGGCCGGGCTCGAGCGGCGGAGCCGCACGTAGCCGCCGATCCGGTCGGCGAGGGCATCGACCTGCCCGGCGATGGGCTCCAGCGCCTGGCTCCCCGTGTCGCGCGCGGAGATGGTCAGGGGGTCGACCATGCCGGCCAGCTCACTCGACGCGAAGTAGTACGAGATGTTGCTGGCCGGCTGGCCGTCCTCGCTGGCCGCCCACTGCGCCTCGTCCATGTCGAGGGAGGGCAGGGTCTGGACCACCGGCACTCCGATGCGCGCGAGCTCCGCGCGCCGCTGCTGCGCTCGGAAGACGAGCGACGCGTTCACGATTACATCCACGGCCGGTGCGAGCTCGCCGTCGCGCAGCAGACACGTGCCATTCGTGAACAGATCCTCGTCCGCGCGTCCGCCGAAGAAGCCGTAGGCGAGGATCCCCCGCTGCTCGAGCGCGCGCACGGTGGCGTCGAGCCAGCGCACGTCGTCCGCGACGAGGCTCCCCGCGTGGAACGCGATCGCGACGGTCGGCGCCCCCTCGGGAGCGGTGCCCCGAAGCCGCTCGAGGACGTCTTCCAGGGAACCCGTCAGCTCGTCCCGGTCGGGGTGGTAGAAGCCGCTCTCCGGGAGCGTGCGCGGCGCGGGGAGCCCCTCAAGGCTGGCGCGGTCGACCGCCGCCGTCCACGGGCGGAGCGCGAGGGCGTCGACGAGTGCACGCACGTTCGAGCGGCCTCCGTAGCGGTAGTAGGCGCGGATGCGCACCGCAGCGGACTCGGGGACTCCGGCCGTCGCCGCAGCGCCGAGGTTCGACGGTACAGCGCTGCGGCGCACGTCGTCGAGGCCCGGGACGAGCACGTACGCGCCGCCGCGAGCGCGGACCTCGACGTGCCGCTGCTCGAAGACCGCGTCGAGGACGCTCGCGTGCGGCACGTCGAACAGCACAAGGTCGACCGCCGCGTCCGCGGCGGTGTCGCCGTCGAGCGCGCCTGCGTTCACGAAGCTCAGCTCGAGTTTCCCCTCCGCCGCGCGCGCCAGGCTCGCTCGATAAGCGGGCACCGAGAGGTCGCTGTGCAGGACGAGCACGCGGGGCAGCTCGGTCTGGCGGACCGCGCCGCGTGCGGGCGCGACCGACGCGCACAGGAGCGACAGCAGCAGGAAGAGACGCACGCCGACGGCGTGGAGCGACTGGAGACCGGTGGAGTCGGTGGAGTTCATCGGGCAGCGCGCATGTGCCGCGTGCGAAGGGTCGGAGCCGGCGCGGGCGCGCCAGGAGGAAGAGGCTTCACGGTGGAGGTCGTGTCGTGGGGCGTCGCGTCAGTCGGAGCCGGTCGAGGGGACGTAGACGAGCGATCCGTCCCGCATCCGGTACGCGGTGCCGGCGGCGACACCCGTTCCCCGGGTGGAGGAACCGGTGGTTTCGAAGCGCTCGATGCTCTCCCCGCGCTTGACGACGATCTGCATGTCGGGAGTCCCCGGCTCGGTGACGAGCGTGAAGTCCTCGTCCCAGTCGAGCGGGAGGTCCGCCTCGGCGCGCATCCTGTCGCGGAGGACGGAACCGGCGATCAGGATCACGATCGCCACGAGGAACACGTCCACGAGATTGATCGCCGAGAGCATCGGATCGTCGTCGTCCGGATCCACGAGGTGCGAGATGCGACTCCTAGTCATCCGCTCGCTCCGCTCCGTCGTTGTCGCCGAGCCGCGCGCTGAGCTCCTCGATGAGCCAGCGTCGCCGGACGGTGTGGATCGTGAAGGCGATCGACGCCGACATCAGCGCGAGGATCACGCTGGCGAACGAGTCCCCCAGGCGCATCAGCGCCTCTTCCTCGGCACCGCCGGAGACCGTCGCGAGAGCGGGTCCGAGGGGAACCATGGTCGCGATGAGTCCGAGCATCGGACTGACGCGGCTGCACAGCCGCAGGCCCTCCAGCTCCTTGACCATCGAGAGCTCCAGGGCCTCGATCGTGTCCGGTCCTTCGGCGGCGACGAGGACGCGCCGCTGCGCGCCGAAGCGCCGCATCGCCGCCTCGACGAGGAAGCTGCCGAGCTGCACCAGCACGTAGCCGGCGATGAGCACGATGAGGCCAACCACCGGCCACCACAGCCACTGCGAGAGCTGCACGAGGACGGCCTCGAGCTCGAGCGAGCCGCCGACGGAGGCGACGGGCACGACGGGGTGTTCCAAGGCGACGGCGCGCTCGCTCGGCGCGAGGGGGAGGACGAAGAACGGTCGCGTCGACCGAGGCTCCGCCAGCGACGCCGGAGATCGATGCACGGTCCCGGCGCTGTGCGCACGGGCGTGATGTCGATCCGTCGGGACCCCGCCGGCCGTCGTCCCAATCCACGAGAACGCAGCGAAATGAGCGGCCGCGCGGACGCGGGGCCGGTCGGGCTCGGGTCTTCTGGCTTCCGGTGGGAGTCCTCGGCCAGCCTTCCCACGATCGAGGAGATCGCAGTGGCCCCGCGCGGGCGCGGATCGGCGTCGGAACGACCGGTTACAGCGGCGGGACCGCGGTGGAGTTGCACCACACTTCCCCTGGCCTGACCGCCGGACCGTACGGCGACCCCTTCATGCCCGCAACGCTGGCGGACCGATTCCGCGGCCGGACGCCGCACCGTCGCAGCGGTGCCGACCGTGCGAAGCCGGCCTCAACGAACGCGAGCGACCGTCCGAAGACGGTCGCTCGCTGGATTCTCGTTCCTCGCGCACGAGGGACGGCGGGTGGACCCACCTACACCACGGGTGGGTCCGACCTTACTTCGGCCCGGCGGACGGGCGCCCTGGAGAGGCGCGCCGGCCGCAGCCTCGAGTCGTGCTGATCCTCGGTCGGGTGCTCCCCGCACTCGCTTCGCGACGGTGCCCTGAGACAGCCCTTCCGCGCGCAGCGCGGCGCTCCCGGATCGACTTGATCGGAGGCGCCGTGCGCGCTGCAGTCCGACCGCCCGTGCAGCTCGGTCGCCCGGCTTGTGTCGCCTGGGCGCCGGCGCTGACCGCGGTGCACTCGGCGCTCCACCTGGGTCGGCGGAGGCGAGTCTTCACGGTGGCGAACGGCAAGGGAGTGGGCGGAGCGCCGGGATCAGCGGCGGCGGCGCGTGGCCTTCTTCTTGGTGGCCTTCTTGCGCGTCGCCTTCTTCTTGGTGGCCTTCTTGCGCGTGGCCTTCTTCTTGGTGGCCTTCTTACGCGTGGCCTTCTTCTTGGTGGCCTTCTTGCGCGTGGCCTTCTTCTTGGTGGCCTTCTTGCGCGTGGCCTTCTTCTTGGTGGCCTTCTTGCGAGTGGCCTTCTTCTTGGTGGCCTTCTTGCGCGTGGCCTTCTTCTTGGTCGCCTTCTTGCGCGTGGCCTTCTTCTTGGTGGCCTTCTTACGCGTGGCCTTCTTCTTGGTGGCCTTCTTGCGCGTGGCCTTCTTCTTGGTGGCCTTCTTGCGAGTGGCCTTCTTCTTGGTGGCTTTCTTGCGAGTGGCCTTTTTCCGCGTGGCCTTCTTGCGGGTGGCTTTCTTCTTTGCCATTTGGGTGGTTCTCCTTGGGCCTCACGGCCCGGGGGGGTGTCTCGCGCGAACGCGAGGGGGAAACCACGACATCGGTGCGTCTTTCGACGCGTCGGAGTCCGACCTGTCTCAAATCCGCGCCGAAATGCGGAGAGGTTTTTCGCCGCGATGTGCTCGACATCGCACCGCGCGCGAACAACGCGCAACACCGCAACGACTTACGCGCACAACAGAGTCGACGCGTGATCCTTGAAAACCGGACGAGCGCGCGCCTCGCGTCCGCGGGGCGCGCGCTCGTCCGCGCGTGCATCGAACCGTGCGCGAGCAGCGTCACGGCGCGTCGTCACGATCAGAAGAGGTCGTCGAGGACCGCCGCGGCCTCGTCGCCGTAGTCGCCGGCGAGCTGAGCTCCCGCCTGCGGGTCGATCGGGCGCTCGGCGATCTCCGCGAAGATCCGCTCGAGGCGCTTGGTCGTCTCCTGCGCGTAGAACCGCACGAGGCCGAGGTTGCTGCGCTCGTCCCAGACGACCGCGAGCAGCGTCCGCTCCCCCACGATCGAGACCTGGATGCTCTGGTGCCCCCCCTGGTGGGAGAGCGTCGTGAAGGCGTCCTCGCCCAGGATGTGCGCGATCTCACGCGTCGCGGCGAACGAGCCGGCGACGAGCGCGGAGAGCGCTTCCATGTTGCTGCCGCCGGCGTCGCCGCGGCGCGTCACGAGGTGACCCTCGCGGTCGATCAGGATCGCGCAGCGCGCGCCCGCGAACTCGAGGAAGCCGTCGAGCTCCCCGTCGAAGCGCCCAACGTCCTGCTCGTAGAAGACGAGCCGGTCCTGACGCAGCTTCTCGTCGGAAATCCGCATGGACAGGCCTCCTCAGATCAGGTTGAAGACGGTTCCACCGATCGCGATCCCGGCCGCGAGGGCGACCACGACGATCGCGACGGTGACGAGCGTTCCCTTGCTCGAGCTCGACGGCGAGGCCGAGACGCCCGAGGACGCACCGCGGGGCCGAAGGCGACCCGCCGGGGCCTGAGCGGCCGGGCGCGGCGCCGGGGCCGAGCGCGGCGCTGGCATCGGACGCGGCGCGGGCGCCTGCGGAGCGGCCGCCATCGGCGCGGGGGCCGGAGCGGGCGGCTCCGGCGCGCTGTGAGGAGCGGGCTGCGCCATGCGCAGCGCGCCGGCACCACCGCCGGCAGGTCCCGCGGGGGCGCCACCGCCGAAGCCGCCGCCCATGGGCGGGACCGGAACGGGCGCGGGACCGGGCGTCGGCGCGACGGGAGTCGGCGGCGCCATGTGGGCCGCCGGAGCCGGAGCCGGAGCCGGAGCGGGCTGCGGCGGCGCAGGCATCGCAGCGGCGGGCTGCTGGTGCTGATGCTGCTGCATCGGAACCGGAGCGGGCGCGGGCGCAGAAGCACCGGCCGCCGGAGCGACCGGGGGCGGCGTCTGGAACTGCGGCGCGGGCATGGGAGCCGGAGCCGGCTGCGGCATCGCCGCGGGCGCGGGCGTCGCCGGCATCGCAGCGGGCGGCGCGGGTGCTGCCGGCGGAGCCGGAGCGGGAGCGGGCGCCGCCGCGGCCGGAGCCGGCGCGGGCGCCGCCGCCGACGAACTGCTGCTACCGGTCTGCTCGTGGATCGAGTCGAGCACGCGCGCAGCGAGCGACTTGAGCGTCGGGAAGACGCCCTGCCCCGAGTTCGCGATCGCCTCGAACGACGGCCAGCCGCGCGGGTTGAGGTGACGCTCGAGCTCGTCGAGCGGCATCGCGTCCGGCAGGTCACGCTTGTTGAACTGGATGACGATCGGGAGCTCCTCGATGTCCTTGCCGTACTCGATGAGGTTCTCGGCGAGGTTCGACAGCGACTCCAGGTTCTCCTCGAGCATCGACGCGCTCGAGTCGGCGACGAAGATCACGCCGTCGACCCCCTGCAGCACGAGCTTGCGCGTCGAGTTGTAGTAGACCTGGCCCGGGACCGTGTAGATCTGGAACTGCGTCCGCATGCCTGCGACCGTGCCGAGGTCGAGCGGCATGAAGTCGAAGAACAGCGTCCGGTCCCCGTCCGTCGAGATGCTCGTGAGGTCACCCTTGTTGGCCTCGGGAGCACGCTGGTGGACGATCTCCAGGTTGGTCGTCTTGCCCGACATACCCGGGCCGTAGTAGACGATTTTCACCGTCACGCTCTTCTGAGCGAAGTTGATCTGAACCATCTCTAGTTGTCTCCAGGTGCGTCGAAGGGTGCGCTCATCCGCGTCTCGGCGTTGGGGCCGGTGCCGCCCGACGGTGCGGCTCCGGTGGAATCTGTCGGAGCTCCCTGTGCACCGGCGGCGTAGTCGGCGACCGAGGGAGCGGTGAAGGTGTTCTGGGCGTCGGGCTGCGCGCTCGGGAGCGGGCCGGCGCTCTGCTCCGGGTCGAAGCGGCCGAGGTCGCGCAGGAGTCGATGCAGGCGCTCGACGGCGACCTCCAGCGGCAGCGCGAACGACTCGGCCTCGATGGACGGCTCGAGCACGACCATCACGTGCGCGTTCGGACCCTGCTGGACGACCAGCGTCCCCTGGCTCGCGCGTAGCACGAACCGCTTGGGCAGCTCCCATGCGATCTGGCCGCCGGCGCGCATCACGTCGTCCACCCAGCTCGCCGCGAGTGCGACGAGCGAGGCGGGATCGATGCGCTGTCCCTCGAGCGCGGGCTGGCTCGAGTTCGTGCAGTCGACGAACTCGCCGCTGGCGAGCGACGAACGTTCGAGCACGCACACAGGCACACCGTCGGCCGAGATGACCGCGGCCTGTTTGACGCCCGGCGCCTGGGTCAGGGGAGTCAGGACTTCGTGCATCATGCGGCGTCCTCCATCGGCGTTTCGCCGTTGAGCTGGTCGAGCAGGTCACGCACCTCGTCCTGCGGGTTGCGCGCAGCCCAGACGGCGCTGGTGCCGAGGCGGCCCGGCTTCAGAACGAGCGCGCCGAAGCTGCCCTCCGCGCGGATCTCGAGCGCGCGCCCGAGCGCCATGCGGCGCGCCGAGCTGCGGCTGACCTGCAGCACCTCGCGCACGGCGCGCGCCGTGCGGTCGGCCGTGGGACCGTGCGCGCCCTGGACGAGCGCCGTGTTGCCCCGCAGGAAGAACGCGACGTGCACCTCGCTGCGGCCGGCGATCCGCTTGAGCGTCGGACGGAGCGCTTCGCGGTCGAACGTGCCGACCTCCTCGGGCTCGTCGTCGACGAAGCGACCGGACTTCTCCACCTCGGACAGCGCCCGGGGCAGCGGCTTCGAATGCGCGCAGTTCGAGAGGACGCGGCGGAAGCGCGCCTCGAGGAGCGGGTTGCCCGGCATCAGCTCGAGCAGCCTTGCGAGCGCCTTGCGTGCGTCCTCCCACGCACCGCAGCGGCGGGCGATCTCGAACATCAGGCGCAGCGGGCGCTTGTCCTTCGAGAGGGCGCGCGCGGCTTCGCCCGCGAGCTCGTAGGCGGTCATCCCGTCGCGGCTGCGGCGACCGTCGAAGAAGAACTCCGCGTGCGCGGCGGCGACGTAGTAGTTCGCCTCCGGCTCCTGTGTTTGCATCTGCCAGCGCTGAGCCGCTTCCAGTCCGCGCTGGGCGTCCCCCTTCTCGAGGAGGATCTCGCACAGCTCACGGTAGAGCGCGGCGCGCGGCGCCGACTCGAGCTCCGCGTGGAGGAGTTCGAGACGCTGCTCCTGGTGGAACTCCTTGGCGCGCCGGGCGAGCCGCTGGAGCTCCGCGCTCTCAGGGTGCAGCTCGAGCCCTTCGCGGCACACGTCGAGCACGCTCTCGGGGTCGCCGACCGCCTCGTGCTCCTTCGCGAGCGCGACGTAGTTCGCAGCGCTCGCCTCACGTGCGAGCGCGCGCGTCGCGCGGCGCAGTCTCCCGCGCCGGAGGGAGATGAATCCGAACGGCGTCACTTGGAGCCACCGCCCACGTTCTCGAGCGCCATGATATCGATCAACAGTTGCTCGCGGTGCTCCCACTCACCGCCGGCCCAGGCCTCGCCCGAGATCGAGTCCCCGAGCTCCAACGCGCGGCGGAGCTGCTGCAGCGCCGCGCCGTACTCCTTGCGCTCCGCGAGCACGAGCCCGCGCGTCCGCGCCACGTCGGCCTCTTCGCGGATCCGGACCACCTCCGCCCTGCGCTGGTCCTCCAGCGCGGCGAGCGTGCGCTCCTCCTTCGCGATCGACTCGACGAGGTCGTCGAGCTCGGTCCGCGCCTGGAAGGCGCCGGTCCAGATGTGGTGCTGGTCGAGCATCGAGCGGATGCCGTCGTGGCGCGCGCGAAGCGAGTCGAGGTCCCCGAGCGTCGCCGTCGGCAGCGCCTCGAAGTCCTTCTTGATCTTCAGCTCACGCGCGACGCCGAACGTCACGGCGCTCGAGACCACGAAGCACACGACAACGAGGCGCGTCAATCGCTTGCGCTGTACCGAGCGCTCGATCTCTTCGAAGCTGAGGTCTCTGATCATGGGGCAGTCCGGTCGGTGCGAGGCGCGCGGCCCCCGGGGGGGGCGCTCCGCCGATGCGAGTCGCAGGGTGACGCTCCGTCGCCCGGGGGTCGCCCGGTACGGCGGATGCACGTCTCGGTGTATCGAGCCCCAAAGGCCGGAATCTGAACGGGAATCGGCGCCGTGCGCGGGCCCCGGGGCTGGGGATGACCCGTGTCCCGGGACCCGCGCGGACGACGCCGAACGCGGACTCGAAGCGCGACGGGGCGCGACCCGGAAAACGTTTCCAGGTCGCGCCCCTTCGCAGACGAGCGCCGCGGATCCGCCGTCAGTCGGCCGGATCGACGCTCAGGACGCCCGCTGCGTTGCCCGGCTCATCGAGCACGCCCGCGACGACGCTCAGCACGCTGGTCGGCGCGAGCGCGCCGTCGAGCTGCATCAGGAGCCGATCGGGCGCAACGAGCTCGAGGCCCTGCACGTTCTCCGCGCCGGTGCTGGACCACGCCGAGGGGCTCGTGACGAACACCGGGCGCACGGGCTCCGAGAACAGGATCAGCACGGTGCGGCCGGTCGGGTCCGAGAACAGATCGACCATTCCCGAGACGATCGCGGGCGGAACGTCGTCGCCGTCGACCGTCGCCGTGGTCGAGATCGGGGCAGCGAGTGCGTTGCCCGCGAGGTCGCTGGCCGCGTCGACCTGGATGCCGAGCGTCTCGCCCTGGATCAGGCCGACCATCCCGAACGTCGTGGTCAGCGTCTCCTCGTCGTACGCGACGAAGGCGACGGATCCGCCGCCGACCGACGAGATCGTGTAGCTCGAGGGCGAGCGTGCGAGCGTCGGGTCGAGCGGCTCGTCGAACGTGACGGTCACGAGATCCAGCGCCGCGCCCGGGACGATGTCCGCCGTCGCGCCCGTGATCGCGGGCGCGTCGACGTCGGCCTGGACGGCGAGCGAGAGCGTTCCGCTCGCGGCGTTCTGCGAGGCGTCGACCGCTGCGACCGTCGTCACGTCGACGAACGAGCCGACCGTGACGGGCGACGCGAAGGTGAGCCGCACGGCGCGGTCCCCCACCAGCGTGGCCGCCGTCGGGGTCGCAGCGCCGATCGAGTACTCGGCGGCCACGGCGGCTGCCGCCGGGAAGACCGCCTCGTCGAAGACCACGACGACCTCGCGCGCGTCGAGCGCGTCGACGACCGCGAACGAAGCGGCCGTCGGTCCCTGCGAGACGTCCCCGACGACCGCGAGCGCGCTCGTCTGGGTGGAACCGACGAGCTCGACGCCCTGGCGGCTCGCGATCGGCGAGGACGGATCCGACGTCAGCGTGACCTGGTACGTCGCCCCGGACTCGAGCTGGTCGACCGCGCCGGACGTCAGCGTGACGACAAGCGTCGTCGGCGACGTCTGCTCGAGCGTCGACGTCGAGAGGTCGATCGGGTCACCGGACGGACTCTCGATCATCGAGAGCCGCGAGCGGTCCAGAACGTCCCACGGGCCGAGCGGCGCCATGAACTCGAGCGTGATCGTGTCGTTCCGTGCGCCCTGCAGAGCGCGCGCCTCGGTGCTTGCGTCGAAGCCGAGCGGCGTACCCGTTTCGGCCTCGAGCGCGAAGCCGTCGACCGGGAAGAGCGGGTTCCCGGCGAGGTCGGTCAGCCCCACGATGGTGAGCGCCGAGCCCACCGGGACGGAGCTCGCGAAGGTGAGCTCCATGCCGAGCAGATCCGCGGTCGGCGCCGCGGAGACCGGGGCGGACGCGTCCGACGTGACCGCGTCGACGACGGTGACGCGGACGCCCTCGGGGTTGGTCGAGGCGTCGAAGAGGTCGTCGAGGCGGCCCATCGGTTCCGAGAAGCGGGCGACGACGACCGTCGGTTGGGCGGTCTGGACGAAGGCCGTGTCGAAGCTCGGGAGGTTGCGCTCGCCGTCGGCCTCGCTGGTGACGGAGGCCGTGTCGACGCCGTTCCCGGCCACGTCACGGACCCCGGAGAGCGCGACACTCACGGAGTCACCGATCCGGAACGAGGCAGGGCTCGCGCCGTCCAGCGTGAGCGACGCGATGCTGGTGATCGGGTCGTACGTCACGGTCGATCCGGTCAGGTCGAGCGCGGTTCCGATCGGCGACTGGATGCTCCAGTTCGCCGGGTCGACGATCTCCGCCTCGATCATGCGGTCGTTCATGCCAACGTAGACGAGGTCGTTGGCGGCACCCTCGACGATCCGCGTCAGCGTCCACTGCAGGACGGGCGCTTCGGTGTCCGTCGATCCGACCGTCAGGTCGTCCTGGGCCAGCGCGGGCGTGTTGCCCGCCGGGTCCGCGACCCCCGTCCCGACGTCGAGCTGGAAGTCGCCGGGCACGACCGGGTCGGTCGTAACGAGGCGGACGATCGTCCCGTCGATCACGGACGCGGACACGATCGCGTTGACCGGGTCGAAGACGTACTCGGCGGTGTTCGTAGCGCTCGTCACGTCGAGGTCCTCGCTGAACGCGACGTCGACGATGAAGCCGGTGTCGTCGGCGTCCCGGTTCTGGGTGACGGACTCGACGCTCGGAGCGACGACGTCGCCGGTCGCCGCCGTGAGCGCGGACGTCAGCGTGAAGTCCTCGCCGTCGACGTCGACGACGTTGTTCGCGAAGACCTGGGCCTGCGCGCCGTTCGGAACGTCGAAGTCGAGCGCAAAGGTGACGCGACGCGCCGCGAAGTCGTAGCCAACGACGTACTGGGCCGGGTCGATGACCGCCGAATCGACCTCGAGGCTCCACGCCCCGGCCTCTCCGGCGAAGTCCGGATCGATCGGCTGGTCGAGCTCGAAGACGACCAGGTCGTTCCCGATGCCCTCGACCGTCGTGAAGTCCACGGACGAGTACGCGTTGGCGGCGAGGGTCGCAGCCGCGACGGGTGCGGTGATTGCGGGGAGCGCGTTCCCGTGGGCGTCGCGGACGCCCGTCAGCCCGAGCTGGTCGTAGCCCGGGACGACGGGGCCCGAGAACTGAAGGAACACGCGCGACGGGTCGGCCGGGTCGAGGACCGCGCGGGTGACCGACGTCGTCGCGACGGCCTGCGGGTGATCGACGACGCCGAAGTTCGCGATGCTGGCGCCGAACACGGGGCTCATCGGCTCATCGAAGTCGACGACGACGAGGTCACCGAACTCGCTCCCACCCGCGCCGACGTCGATCAGCTGCGCAATCGGCTGCGCGCCCTCGAGCGCGGGCGGCGCGGTGTCGCCGACGGCCGCGCCCAGCACGGGCGAGGTCGACAGCGTCACGTCCGCGACCGTCGAGGCCTGGACGGCGATCTCGAAGGTCGCGTGGAGGTTCGCGAACGCACCCAGGTCGATCTGAGCGGTCTGCGTGGGCGGGTCGAGGCTGACCGTCGATCCCGTGAGGTCGAGCTCGACGCCCTCGACGAAGAGGCTCCAGTTCGAGATGTCCTCGATCTCGGACTCGATGACGCGCGGCCCCGAGAAGAACGCGACGCGGATCGTGTCGCCGCCGAGCGTGGCGTCGGACACGTCCTGGGTGGCCTCGAGGATCGAGACGCGCGTCTGCCGCGGGTCCGAGGTCGCGACACCGCGCCAGGCCTCGTCGACGCCGTCGACGCCGACGATCCGCACCTGGTGGCTCGGCGTGACGCGCTCGTCGAAGGTCATGACGAGCTCGCCGTCGGCGCTCCAGACGGACAGAGCGCTCTGACCGCCGGATGCCTGGACGTTGGTCGGGACGATCTGCTCGACGGGGCCCACGAGGGGCGCCACGACGATCCGCCCGGTCGGGTCCTCGACGAGATCCTGGACGAGCGCGCCGACGCTGGTGTCGAACGGCGCGGAGTCCGACGACGAGCAGCCGGCGATCAGGAGGCCCGACAGCGCTGCCGCGGCGAGCGCGCCGAACGAAGCAGCGGTGGACGGGGCGATTTGGGCAGGGAGCGGACCTTCTTGCACGGCATCGCGCGCCGCGGGGTGGGGCGCGCCCTTCTTTGGGGATCGGATCGGGGTGGACCCGCGGGTCGACGCGGGACCCTCCGGCTATCGACCCTCCGACCCGGCTCGACTTGAGCCGGGCTCCCGCCTCTCGTCCGCGGAACCGGAGATGGCCTCCGGGCTCGCCCCGACCGCCCAGGGGCGCCGATGGGGCCCGCGGCGGCCCCTCTGGGCGCGTCCGACCCGCCGGAACAGAGCCCGCCGGCCCCGCCCGGGACCGCTCCTCCGGGCGCCGCTAGAGGTTCCCGAGCCGGACCGCCCCGGTCGGGCACGCCCGAACGCACGCCTGGTCGCGGGTGCACTCGTAGTTGCGCTGCTTGAGCACCGTCGCGGACTCCCCCCGGGCGTCGAAGCCGCCCGTTGCACACGTCATCTGGCACATCGCGCACCCGATGCACGTCTCGGTGTCCACGTGCAGGCTGACGTACTCGCGCGGCGTCACGGGGCAGGCGCTGCCGTCGGGCAGGGCGTCGGTCGTGACCAGATCGCGGGTCATCGGATGCGACGTCAGTACGCGCGTCGCCTCGCGCTCCCCGGACTCGACGAGCTCGTGGACCCGGTCGAAGTCGAACCGATCCATCTCGAAGATCTTGGGCTGGATCAGCACGACCTCGCTCGTGACGTGCATGTGCAGCATCTGCTCGGTCAGCACGTTCTGGACGATCTCGTTGGCCTTGAAGAGCGCGGCGAGAGCGTGCGGGCGGAAGCTCGGCGGGCGATGGCTCGGCTTGACGCTCAGATCGACGGCGATGATGCGCGTCGGGCGCAGGAGCTTCGCGAAGCGCAGCGGGAGCGCGTCCGTGATGCCACCGTCCATGAAGTGCCGCCCCTTCCACTCGAGCGGCTCGAAGACCGCGGGGAGCGCGCACGATCCGTAGACCGCCTCCACGAGGTCGATGTCGCGGAAACCGCGCGTCCCGAAGAACACGCCGCCCCCCGTCTCGAGGCAGATCGAGTTGCAGAAGAAGGGGAGCCGCAGATCGTCGAACGTCGTGTCGCCGATGAGGCTCTGCAGGCTGCGGCGGAAGGTCTCCCCGCTGTACATGCTCGGGGCGCGGAAGCCCTTGAGCAGGAACTTGGCGAAGTTGAGCCTGAAGTAGTCGTCCTTCGCGAGGCCGGGAAGGCGCTCCTCGATCTCGGCGACGCTCGACGACCCCGAGTACATCGCGCCGATGAGCGACCCGATGCTCGTGCCGACGATCCCGTCGATGCGGATCCCCGCGGCCTCGATCGCCCGCAGGACCCCGATGTGGGCCATGCCGCGCATCGCGCCACCGCCGAGCACCAGGAGGTTCTCGATCGGGGGGAGCGCGTCGAGCGGCGGCCCGTGGTCGCCGTCCTCGGCGAGGCTCGTGAGGAGCGGGTCCGCTTCGTGGTGGTCCATCGGGGGGCGTTCGGGGCCGAGTCCGCGCGTGACTCGCACTGGGTCAGCCGATCGGATGGATCGGCCGAACGCGCCCGTGGCTTGACCCTCGCCTGCTCGACCCCGGCGCGCACGACCCTGCGCGTGCCCGAGATCCGGCGTGCTGGAGCCCCCATCGCTCGACCGCTCCCGGCGGAGCGACGTGTCGCCGCGCCACGCCCGCCTCGGCCGACCCCGCCCGTCAGGCCAGCCCGGGGAGGGGGCCCCGCCCGTCCCCGAGCGGCACGGGCCCGACGCCGAGGCGCCGCAGGAGCTCTATATGGAGGTCGTTCGCCGGGGTCCGGCGCTCGAACACCACCGTCCGGCCCCCGCCGAGGCCCGTTCCCGAGCCGGCGCAGAGGGCGATCGGCAGGTCGTGGTGGTCGTGCCGGTTCCCCTCCGCGATGCCGCTGCCGTAGACGAGCATCGTACGGTCGAGGACCGAAGCGTCGGCCTCGCCGCGCGTCTCGGCGAGCCGGTCTACGAAGCGCGCGAAGGTCTCGGCGTGCAGTCCGTTGATGCGGCCGATCGCGTCGAGCTTCGACCCGTCGCCGCGGTGGTGGCTCAGCGCGTGGTGACCTTCGTCGATGCCGAGCTCGCGGTAGCGCCGACCGCTGCCCTCGTTGCCGTACATGAGCGTCGCGATGCGCGTGACGTCCGCCTCGAACGCGAGCGCGAGAACGTCACCGAGCAGATCTGCGTGCTCCGCGAACCCACGCGGGCGCGCGCCCGGTCGGCTGCCGTCCTCCACCGCGGGCTCGTGCGCCGCGCCGTCGAACGAGAGCTGGCGCTCGAGCTCGCGCAGGCCGGTCTCGAACTCGTCGATGCGCGCGCGGTCGCGCGCCGACACGCGGCCCCCGAGCTCCTTCGATTCGGCGCGCACGAAGTCGAGCAGACTCCGGCGGCGCGCGATGCGCGAACGGCGCGCCTCGGGCGAGAGCGACGCGTTGCCGCCGCGGAACAGGGCGTCGAACGCGCGGCGCGGATCCGTCTCCTTCGCGGCGGGCACGGTCTCGCTCTCCCAGGACACGTGGCCCGAGTACGCGCACGAGTAGCCCGAGTCGCACTGCCCCGACACGCGCCCCCGCTCGACGCCGAGGACGAGCGAGCGCACGCGCGTCGCTCCCCCCACCGCGCGCGCGGCGAGCTGGTCCGCCGACGCCGCGAGCCGAACACGGCCCTCCGTCTTGAGCGGCTGAACACCGGTCAGGAACACGGCGGCCGCGCGCGCGGGGTCGCCGGGCCCGTCGCCGTTCGCGCGCGCCTTTTCGTGGCCGAGCCCCCGCAGGATCTGCAGGCGCGCTCGGTGCCGGGCGAGCGGTGCAAACAGCGGAGGCAGCGCGTCGAACGGCCGCGCGCCGACGGCCGGACGCTCCGCCTCCTCGCCGCGCCACTTCCCGAGGTGCACGCCGTTCGGGACGTAGATCCACGCCGCGCGGAGCGGCGCCGCCGGAACGTCGGCACGCGCCATCGCCTCGAGCCAGGGCAGGGAGAGCACGACGCCTGCGCCGCGCAGGACGGTCCTGCGCGGGATCGGGCGCGCGGAGAGGCGCGGCCCGCGCCCGCGCAGCGCTCCCGCGGAGACGTCCTGCGGCTCGTGTGTCGGTTCCGGCATGGCTCCTGATCTTCGCTCAATCGACGCGAACGCGCCGGAAGGTCTGGCTGGCGACCACGCCGAGTACGGCGCGCTCGAACGTGGGGTGTTCGGGGTCGAGGCCCGCGCGCACGCCGTCGAGGAAGGCGCGGTCCGCCCGCTCGAGTCCGCGGCCGAGCGCGTACGTCGCGAGTCGAGCGACGAAGGCGTCGAGGAAGCGATCGTCCTCGCGCAGCACGGCGATCAGCTCGAGCGGCCCGTCGAACGCGCGGCCGTCGGGCAGGACGCCGGTGGCGTCGACCGCGTCGCGCACCTCCCCCAGCGGGCCGAACGACTCGAGGCCGAACCCGATCGGGTCCATCCTCTGGTGGCACGCCGCGCACGCGACGTCCGCGCGGTGCAGCTCGAGCTGCTCGCGGAACGACAGGTCCTTCGTCTCGTCGCTCGGCGCCAGACTGTCTGCGCCCGGCGGGGGCGGCGGCGGCGCGCTGTCGAGGAGCGCCTCGAGCACCCACTTGCCGCGGAGGACCGGCGACGTCCGGCCGGGCTCGCTCGTGTGCACGAGCACGCTGGCGTGGCCGAGCAGTCCGCGCCGCGGCGTCCCCTCGAGGCTGACGCGCGCCCAGCCGTCCGCGCCAGCGGCCTCCGCGGGGAAGTCGACCCCGTAGCGCTCGGCCAGCGCCGCATCGATGACGCTCGAGGCACCGTCCACCAGGTCCCAGAGGCTCCGGCGTTCGCGCAGGGAGTCGAGCAGCACGCGGTGCGTCTCCTCGAGCATGCGCGCGGCCTCGGCCCGATCGATCCCGGGCGCACCGTCCACCCCGTCGCGCGCGAGCGACGCACCGCGCAGCTGCAGCCACTGTGCGCCGAAGCTGTCAACGAACGCCTCCGAGCGCGGATCCCCCAGCATGTCCAGCGCGCAGCGGACGGCCTGGGACTCGCGCGAGAGGTCGACGCGGGAAGCGCGCTCCAGAAGCGCCGGATCGGGAACCGACTGCCAGAGGAACGCGGCGAGGCGCGTCGCGGTTTCGACCGAGGTCAGCGAGCGGCTGCTGCGCGCGTCGAGCGGGCCGCGGCCCTCCTCTGCGCGGAAGAGGAAACGCGGCGAGACGAGCAGTCCCGCGACGGCGGCGCGCAGCCGCTCGTCGGGCGGCTGCGCGCGCTCCGTGAGCGCGAGCAGCGCGTCGACGTCCCGCGCGACGAGCGCGGGATCGCGCCACACCCTGCGCGCGAGCTCGACGAGCCCCCGGCGCAGCGCGCGCTCGGCCCTGAGCGGGCCGGCGCCCTCGCCGCCCGCCATCTCGGCGGCGAAGGCGCCGAGGGGGGCGTCGTCGAGCGGCCCCCGGACCTCGATCCAGCGGATCGCGAGGTTCCGATCGATCGCGGGGGCGTCCTCCGTCGCCGGCAGGTAGTAGTCGTTGGTGAAGCGCACGCCGACGCGCACGTCGCCGCCGGCCGGAGCGGTGAGCTCGGCGCGGATGACCCCGGGCGCGTCGCGCTCGAACGGCACGTCGAACGCGTCGCTCCGCGCGCCGCCGTCGAAGTGCAGCCTCGCGCGCGCCGGCTCGTCGCCCGCCTGGTGCGCGAACACCTCGGCGCGGACCTCGTACACGCCGCCGCGTGGAATCGAGAGCCGGCCCCACGCGGTGCGATTCGAGAAGAGCCACGCACCGTCGTCGCGCGAGCGGTCCGCGCGGATCTGGGCCGCGTCCGCCCGAACGACGCGCGCGGGGTCGCGGCGCACACCGACGATGCGCTCCGCCGCGCGCTCGGCCGCGTCGAGGTAACGGACGAAGTCCTGCTCGGAGAGGCTCTGGGCCTCGCCGACGTGGTCGAAGCCGTGGCCAACGGCGTCCTCGGGAAGCCCGGACGCCGCGTGCTCGATCCCGAACAGATCGCGCAGCGCGTGCTCGTACTCCGCGCGCGTCAGGCGGCGCAGCGGTGTGCGCGGCAGCGGCAGCGCCGCCGGATCCCCCTGCGCGCGCGCGAGTGCGCCGCGCACCTCGCCGACGAACGCGGCGCGGAGCTCGGCTCCGGGCTCGGGCTCGCCCGGCGGCGGCATGAACTCGAGTTCGACCTGCTCGAGGATCCAGTCCCACGCGTCGAGCGCGTCCTCGTCCGCTCCCGCTTCGAGCGCGGCGAGCGGGTCGGGGCCGAGCGCACCCGCGTCGAGGCGCACGTCCGCACGCGGTCCCTCCGGCCCGTGGCAGCGCACGCAGTAGGTGTCGAGGAACGCGCGCGGGCCGACCGCCGCGGCGTGCGGAGCGAGCACCGGATCTGCCGACCCGGTGCCGACGCGCCCAATCGCAGGCACTTCTTCCGCGCCGGCGACGAGGGGCGCGGCCGCGGCCGTCGCGGCGACGAGGAGCGCAGTGGGAGACCGGAGCACGGAGCCAGCGTACAGGCGCACTGCGCGATCCGAGCCCGCGGCGGCGCGGTGGCCGCGCGCGCGCGTCAGAGCGCCTCGTACGGGGTCACCTCGTCGAACGAAACCTTGACCTTCATGCTCCCCATCTTCGCCGTGAGCTCGCGCTTCTCGCGGTCGAGCTTGTGGACGATGACACGCTGGCGGTAGCGCGGCAGGTAGACCAGCGACCCCTTGCCGAGGCCGGAGAGGAACTCCTCGCGCCGCTCGGAGAGGCTCGCGCCGGTCAGCTCGGCCTCCATCCGATCGAGGATCTCGCCGGCTTCGCGGCGGGCCTCCGCTGGCACCTGCTCGAGCACGCGCCGCGCGCGCTCGAGGCTGCGCATCGCGTCGCGCACGCGCTCCTCGATGCCCTTCTGCGCCTCCTTCTCGAGCTGTTCGGCGCGCGCCTCCAGCTCGACCTCGCGCTTCTTCGCGCGCTCGAGTCTGCCGCGCGCTTCGGCGAGCCCGGCCTCCGCTTCCTGGCGCGTCGCCTCGGCGGCCATGCGCGCACTGCGCACGTCGCCCATCAGCGCCTCGAGCTCGCCGCCGCGGCGCTCGAGCCGCTCGGCGGCGACGTCGCACACGCGCTGCTCGAGACCGACGCGCTGGGCGATGACGAGCGCGCAGCTCTCGCCCGGCGTGCCGAGCATGAGCGTGTAGCGCGGAGCGAGCGACTCGTGGTCGAACTCGGCGCAGGCGTTCTCGGCGCGCGCGTGCCTGTACGCGAACTCCTTGAGCTTGCCGATGTGCGTGGACACGAGCGTCGGAACCCGCCGCGCGAGCAGCTCCTCGAGCACCGCCGTCCCGAGCGCCCCGCCCTCGTCCGGATCGGTCCCCCCGCCGAGCTCGTCGAGCAGCACGAGCGAGCGCGGCGTCGCGTCCTCGAGCGCAGCGCTCACCCGCACGAGGTGAGACGCGAACGTCGACAGGTTCTGCCGGATCTCCTGCTCGTCGCCGATGTCCGCGCAAACGCGGTCGAAGAGCGGCACGGTGGTGCCGTCGTCGCACGGCACGGGGAGCCCGGCGCGCGTCATCAGCGCGAACAGGCCCGCGGTCTTGAGCGCGAGCGTCTTGCCGCCGGTGTTCGGGCCCGTGATGAGCAGCATGTCGAAGTCGACGCCGAGCCGCAGGTCGATCGGAGTGACGGCGTCGAGCTCGCCGTCCTCGACCTGCGCGATGAGCAGCGGGTGCCGCGCGCCGCGCAGCAGGAGGCCCTCGGACGCGCCCTCGTCGCCCGGCAGGAGCGCCGCCCGCGCGCCGACCGCCCGCGCCCACTTCGCGGCGCTGAGCGCGACCTCGAGCTCACCCACGCGGAGCGCGACGCCCTCGACGAGCGCGCGCTGGTCGAGCACCGCCCGCGACAGTTCGACGAGCACGCGGTCGATCTCACGCCGCGCGCCCGCCTCGGCCTCGGCGAGCCGGTTGCCGAGCTCGACGACCGCGGACGGCTCGATGAACACGGACTCGCCCGACGACGAGCGGTCGTGCGTGATGCCCTTCACGCGGCCCGACTGCTTCGCCTTCACGGCGAGCACCGGCCGGCCCGAGCGGCGGTGCACGCTGCCGTCCGAGAGGCACGCACGGACGTCGCCGCGCGCCATGACGTCGCGTAGACGGCTCTGGATCCGGGCGGAGAGCTCGGAGACCGCCGACCGCAGGCCCGCGAGCCGGGGCGACGCGTCGTCGCGCACGCGTCCGCGCTCGTCGAGGATCGCGTCGATGCGCTCCTCGAGAGCAGACGCGTCGGGGACCGCCGCCAGCAGCGCCGCCGTCTGCGGGCAGACCTCTCCGAGTCCGCGGCCCCACGCGGCGAGCCGACGGCCCGCGCTCACGAGGTCGCGGATCGCCGCGATGCGCGCCTCGTCGAGGCGCTCGACCGGGCCCGGCGGCAGCGCGTCCGTGACGCCGGCGAGACCGGGCTCCTCGCCGCGCGCGAGCAGCCAGGCGAGCTCTCCGGTGCGCGCGAGCGCCGCGCGCGCCTCGTCGTCGCCCCGCGGCGCCAGTCCCAGGACTCGACGCCGCCCGAGGGACGACGACGCGAAACCCGCGATCCGCCCGAGGACGAGATCGAACTGGAGGACATCGGCGGCGAAGCGCTCGCGGGCCCGGGTCACCTCGGGGGTCTGGACTTCTTGTGCGGTCGCCATCGGATCGGAGGCGACGAGGGTAACCGCCGGGCCTACCATGCGCGCCATGGCCGAAGACCACCACCTCCCGAAAGACGCCCGCTTCGAGACCCGCGCCATCCACGCGGGCCAGGCGCCCGACCCCGTGCACGGGGCCGTCATGACGCCCGTCTACCTGACGAGCACGTACGCCCAGGACGCGCCGGCGGTGATGAAGAGCGAGTACGACTACTCGCGCGGCGGCAACCCGACGCGGACGGCGCTGCAGGAGAACCTCGCGTCGCTCGAGAGCGGCTCGTGGGCACTCGCCTTCGCGTCGGGGCTCGCGGCGACGAACGCGCTCATGGACCGCCTGAACCCCGGCGACCACGTCGTGGCGGGGAACGACCTGTACGGCGGCACGTACCGCATCTTCACCAAGGTCTTCGAGCGCTTCGGGATCGAGTTCAGCTTCGTCGACACGTCGAAGCCGGAGAACATCGCCGAGGCCGTGCGGGCGGAGACCAAGTACGTCTACATCGAGACGCCGTCGAACCCGCTGCTGCGCCTGACGGACATCGCAGCGGCGGCCACGATCGCCCACGACGAGGCGCTCCCCCACGGCGGCCGCGCCGAGCTCGTTGTCGACAACACGTTCGCCACGCCGTACCTCCAGCGTCCGCTCGAGCTCGGTGCGGACATCGTTCTCCACTCGCTCTCGAAGTACCTCGGAGGCCACTCGGACCTGATCGGCGGAGCGCTCGTCGGGCGGGGCGACAAGGCCGGCGAGGAGCTCGCGTTCCTGCAGAACGCCGTCGGCGGCTGCCTCGCGCCGCTCGACTGCTTCATGGTCCTGCGCGGCACGAAGACCCTGGGCGTCCGCATGGAGCGCCACTGCTCGAACGCTCAGGCCGTCGCGGCCGCGCTCGCGGGGCACGACTTCGTCGAGCGCGTGATCTACCCGGGCCTGCCCGACCACCCGCAGCTCGTCGTCGCGCAGTCGCAGATGGCGAAGCCCGGCGGCATGGTCTCCTTCGAGCTGAAGGGAGGCGTCGAGGCCGCCAACGCATTCGCGTCGGCGACACGCATCTTCACGCTCGCGGAGTCCCTCGGCGGCGTCGAGTCGCTCGTCGAGGTACCGCCGAGCATGACGCACGCGTCGATCCCGCCGGAGGTCCGTCGCGCGGCCGGTCTGGCGGACGGGCTCGTACGCCTGTCGGTCGGCATCGAGCACGAGGACGACCTCGTCGACGACGTGCACCGAGCGCTCGAGGCCGCGCAAAAGGTCTGAGCTGCGACGGGCCGCGCCCCAGCGCGGCCGAACGAGACGCGGGCGGGCGGTTCCTCGAAGTGGAACCGCCCGCCCGCGTCGTCGTGCTCGATGGCTTGCGTGCCGCCCGCTGCTCGATCCGCTGCCGCCCGGTCGGCCGCGTCGGTTGAGCCGGCTCGGATCACCCGCCTCGGGTCAGCCGCCTCGGGTCAGCCGCTGCGGGTCAGAAGGGCGACCCCGGACGCTTCGGCGGCGCCTGGGGCGGCTGCGGCTTCTGCTGCGCCCCGTCCGCCGCCGCCGCGTGACGCGCGGGCGCGTGTTCTTCCGCGGTGTGGGCGTCCGCATCGCCTTCGTGGGTCGCGGCACCGTTCGACGCTGCGGCGCTGCCCGCTCCCGCGGCGCGGCCGCTCCGGGCTCCGCCCGCGTGCCCCTGGGACGTGCCCGCTGCGAGCTCGGCTCCGCCGACGGCCGACGTGCCCTCGAGCGCGCGGTCCGCGACGTCGAAGACGCTCGGGGAGGATTCCTCGTCGCACACGCGCTCGCGCATGACGCGTCCGACCTTGAACTTCACGACGCGCTTCGCGGGAACGGGCACCTTCTCGAGCGTGCGCGGGTTCTGCGCCATGCGCGGCGCGCGCTCGCGGACCTCGAAGACCCCGAAGTCGCGGAACTCGAGGCGGTTGCCCGACGCGAGCTCGTGGATGATCTCGCCGAGAAAATGCTGCGTGACGTCACGCACCGTCACCTTCGTCAACCCGAGCCTCTCGGCGATGCGATTCACGAGCTCGCGCTTCGTGACGGTACGGGCCTCGGAATCGGTCATCGTCGTGTGCGTTCGGAACGTGAGAAGGGTGGAGCGCGAGCAGCCCTTCGAGGAGCGTCTCTCATGCTTGCACCGAGGACGCGAGTCGTCAACAGAAGCCCGCCACCGCGCGCGAGAAGGGCGCTGGACGCGCGACGGCTCTAGGACGCCGGTTCGTCCAGGACGAACGTGACGGGGCCGTCGTTCACGAGCTCCACGCGCATCGACGCGCCGAAGACGCCCGTCTCGACGTGCAGTCCTTCCCCGCGGAGCGCATCGCAGAACGAGCAATAGAATTCTTCGGCGACCCGCGGGTCCTCGGCGCGATCGAACGAGGGGCGACGCCCCTTGCGCCCGTCTGCGGCGAGCGTGAACTGACTGACGACGAGCAGCCCCACGGGCTCCCCCTCGGCCGCGAGGTCGGTGGCGGCACGGTTCATGCGTCCCTCCGCGTCGGCGAAGTAGCGGAACCGGGCCACGCGCTGCGCGAGGCGTACCGCGTCGCGCTCCGTATCGCCCGCGAGAACGCCGAGAAGGACCAGGGCGCCCCGTTCCACGGCGCCGACGGTCTCCCCGTCGACGACGACCGAGGCGCTGAGAACGCGCTGGACGACGGCCCGCACGGCGCTACCGACGCGGCGCGCCGCCCCCGCGCCCGAACCTGCAAAGCTCGATCCGGCCAATGGCGGGGCCGCCCTCGACGACACGCACGACGGCGCAGCGCGCCCCACGGAGCCTCACCGTCATTTAAGACTCCTTCGCTCGAGCCGTACGCGGGCGCGGACGCCCTGGATGAGCTCGGAGATGCCGCGCGCGTCGCGCGTCGCCGCCGCGATCTCCGCCCAGCGCGCGTCGGCCTCCTCGGGAGCGTCGAGGAAGAGCTCCTGGAGGAGCGCCTCCTGGACGAGCGGCAGGACGGTCCCCCGGCTTGCCGCCTGGGCCGCCAGCGCGGTCTCGAGCGCCGCGAGCACGTCGCCCGCCTCCTGTCGCGCCACCGTCAGCAGCATCAGGCGCCGCGGGCGCGCGTGGGCCTCCCCCTCGAGGTCCTCGAGGATGCGGACCGCCCGTCCGGTCTCCCCGCGCAGGAGCAGGTGGTGCGCGAAGTCGAGGAGCGCGTCCACGTAGTCGGATCGGGCGACGCGCGCGTCGTCCTCGACGACGTCGAGCCAGCGCGCGAGGAGGCGCTCGGCCCCGTCGCGATCGCCCTCCTGCCCCGCCATCCAGGCCTCGAGCCTGCGCGCGCGCAGGTGGCCCGGGTCGAGCTCGAGGGCGCGCTCGAGGGCCGTCCGCGCGACGGTCCAGCGATCGACGCGCGTCCGGTCGGCCAGGAGCACGTGCGCGCGTCCGTAGTGCGCCCAGGCGCTCGTCGGATCGAGCTCGAGCGCGCGGTCGAGCGCGGAGAGGGCGGCGATCACGTCGGTCTCGGCGCGCGCCGCGAGCACGAGCGAGGGCGCGGTCGGGGCGTCGGCCGCGCCGGCACCGTACGCGCGCCGCAGGACGTCGTCCGGTGGATCGGCGCTGAGCGTGAAGCGCGGCGCGAACACGTCCACGCCCGCTTCGAGCAGGAGGGCCTCGAGATCCTGGACCCAGGCGCCGACCTCGAGGTTGCCGGGCGCCTCGCCCTGCAGTCGGCGCAGGCGCTCGAGAGCCTCGCTCCGTCGACCCGCGTCGAGGGCTGCACGGGCCGCCTCGAACGACTCACGGGCGGCGCCCTGGAAGGCCGCGCCGGGGGCGGTCCACGTGGACCGCCAGGTCGCGGCCCGGGCGCCGCAGGCACAGGCGAGGAGGAGCGCCGCCGCCGCGGGCGCCGCGGCCCGGAGAGCGAACGCTCCCCGCCGGTCAGCGTGCGTCCGTCGCGGCGGCATCGGCGCCCGGCGCGGCGCCTCCGTCGGGGGTACCGTCGCGGGCCGTGTTCGTGGCGTTGGGCGCGTCATCGTCGTCGCGGGTTTCGTCGTCGCCGGCGGGGGCGGCCCCGGATCCCGGGACGGCCTCGGAGCCCGGGACGGTCGCGGTGCCCGTCGTCCCCTCCGGCCCCGGAGTCGTCTCGAACGCCGGGGTCGTCTCGAGCACCGGAGGCGCGGAGCCGGCCGGCGTGATCGGGAGATCCTGCGTGATCGGGAGGACCTGCGTGTTCTGGGGAACGGGAACCTGCGTGTTCGGAAGCGTCGGCGCGGTGGACTCGGTCCGCGGCCGTACGGGCGCCATGTTACCGAGCTCGCCCACGAGCTCGATGCGGTCGCTGCGGACCAGGTTGCCGTCGATGTCGCGCCAGAGTACGTCTCCGGCGGCGACGATCCGGACGGGGCACTCGGCCATGCGCTCCAGCACGGTGACGCGCGCCTCTGCCGCGAGGCGCCACGCGTCGAGGCTGCCGCGCACGACCTCGACCTCATCGCTGGCGCGCTGCACGACCTGGAGGAAGCCGTCGGCGGTGGTCTCGACGTAACGCTCGTAGAGCTCGTCGTCGGACGCGACCGCAACGTGCTCGAGCAGGCCGGCCGGCCCCTCGATGCGGATCGAGCGCGCGAGGAGCAGGGAGCGCTCCGAGAACGCGCCGGTCCACACGCGCTCGGGGAGCGGCGCGAAGCGGTCGACGGGGGCCGTGACACCCTCGTCCGCGCCGAAGACGAGCGCCTCGGCGGCCTCGAACATGCCCTCGGAGCTGGCCTCGTCCGTGGGCTCGGGGGTCGGAGCGACGGGCTCGACGCTCGAGCGGGTGGACGCGGTCGAGCCGCAGGCGGCGAGGAGGGCGAGGAACAGCGGGGAAATCGATCGAATGCGCATGATGGCGGGGGCGGGGGGTCCGACGGGCCTATCGGCAGGATCGCCGCAGACCTTTCGCCGGGCCCCCCGTCGGGGCCCCGTTGCCCCCCCCCCGCCCCTCCGTCGGCCGCGGGAGCGCTGCGGTGGATCTCAGCGCAGCCCGCAGGCCCGGTAGGCGCGGTCGCGGACCGCGGCGGCGCGCTCGCGGGCGCGCTCGGCCCCGCGGGCGAGCACGCGATCGAGCTCGGCCGGGTCCGCCATGAGCTCCTCGTAGCGTCCCCGCGCCTCCGCGAAGTGCTCGTCGATCGCCTCGGCGAGCCGCACCTTCAGGTGCCCGTAGCCGGGCGCGCCCTCGCCGCCGGCCCGTACGCGGTCCTCCCACCCGGACAGCTCCTCGGCCCCGAGGAACAGGCGCAGGAAGTCGAAGAGCATCACGCCGGCGGGATCCTTGGGCTCCTCCGGGGCGCGGCTGTCCGTGGGAATGCGACCGATGGCCTTCTTCAGGCGTTTGCCCGACTCGAACATCCAGAGGTCGTTGCCGTAGGACTTCGACATCTTTTCACCGTCGAGCCCCGGGACCTTGGCGAGGTCCGAGCGCTCGGGGATGCGCGGTTCGGGGCGCACGAACACGTCGCCGTAGAGCGCGTTGAAGTGCGTGGCCATGTCCTGCGCCATCTCGATGTGCTGGACCTGGTCCTTGCCGACGGGCACGACGGTCGAGTCGTAGGCGAGGATGTCCGCCGACATGAGGATCGGGTACGTGAACAGCCCGACGGACGGCTTGATGCCCTTGGCGGTCTTGTCCTTGTACGAGTGCGCGCGCTCCAGGAGCCCCATCCCGGTCACGGTCGAGAGCAGCCAGGTGATCTCCGTGACCTCGGGGACGTCGCTCTGGCGGAAGAAGACGGCGCGGTCCGGGTCGAGACCGACCGCCAGATAGGACGCCGCGAGCTCGCGCACGTAGCCCCGGAGCACCTCGGCGTCCTGGACCGTCGTCAGCGCGTGGTAGTCCGCGATGAAGAAGAAATGCGTCCCGGGCTCCTCGACGGACGTCACGTGCTGCCGCATCGCCCCGAAGTAGTTCCCGAGGTGCGGCCGGCCGCTGGGCTGGATCCCGGAGAGGAAGGTGTGCGCGCTCGAAGCCATGGCCGGACAGCGTGACGGCGCGCCCCGGCGGGTCAAGCGGCAAAACGCCGGTCGGCGGCCGCGTGGCCTCATCCGCGACGCCGGTTGCATCCCGCCCTGCCGCCCGCGACGATCCCCGCCCATGCGACACGCGCTCCCCCCGCCCCCTACGCCCGCCGGCCCCGGCCCGGGCGGCGGCGCGGGCCGGGCCGCACGGGCCGGCACCGGGCGCGCGCCGCGGGAGGGGATCCGATCCCCGCGCGCTCGGATCGACCGGCGCCGCCCGCGGACGCCGCGCGGCCTCGGGACCGCGGTGCGCCTCTGCGCGCTCGCGCTCCTCGCGCTCCTGCAGGCCTCGTGCGCCGCCACGGACTCCGAGCGGAACCTGAGCCCGTTCTACTCGTCGCACTCCGCTGCGGGCGACGTCCCCGAGGTGGAGGCGCTCGGCGGCGCGGTGCTCGCGCGTCAGCACCCGGTCACGGGCGAGCGCTCGTACTGGGCCATTCGTCCCCTCGTGTCGAACCGGTACGCGGAGAACGGGGACCGCTTCGCGTGGTTCCTGCCGCCGCTCGGCTTCGTCGACGACCGGGTGAGCGAGGGCCGGAACGTCGCGCAGTTCGTTCCGCTCGTGCGCTATGCGACCGAGCGGCTCGCGTCGGGCTTCGTCGAGTGGTCGCTGCTCGTGCTGCCGGGCCTCTACGTGTCCGCGCACGAGGACGGCCGCGTGCAGCGCGCGTTCTTCCCGTTCTACGGCTACGTCGAGCGCTTCTTCGGCGCGGACCGCGCGCGCTTCCTTCTCTTCCCCCTGTGGCTGCGCGTCGAGCGCTACGGCCGTAAGACCGACCACTTCCTGTGGCCGCTCTTCACCTACGCGCGCGGCGCGGGCGGCACGTCGTGGCGCGCGTGGCCGGTCGTCGGCAATCCGCGCTGGGAGGGCCGCTACGACCGGTGGTTCGTCGCGTGGCCGTTCGTGCAGTGGCAGACGAACGACATCCAGTTCGGCGAGGACGAGACGCAGCGCTCGTGGTTCCTGTGGCCGCTCCTCGGCCGCGCGCGCCGCGGTCCCGCGACCGAGACGACCGCGCTCTGGCCCTTCTTCGGCTACACGACCGACCCCGAGTCGGGCTTCTGGGCGTGGGACGGTCCGTGGTTCCTGGTGCGCTTCCAGGGCGGCTCGGACGAACGTCCCGTGCGCCGGCGCGTCCTCCCGTTCTACTCGTACTACCGGGGGCAGGGGCTGACGTCGCGCTGGTACGCGTGGCCGCTCGTCAACGCGCGCAGCGAGGAGTACGTCGACGGAACGCGCGCGTCGCTCAACGTGTTCCCGTTCTGGCGGAGCTTCGACCGCCACCGCGAGGTCGTGAAGCTCGGGACCGTCGCGGTCCAGCCCGAGGACGGGCCCGCGGGCACGGAGCGCTACCGCAAGGTCTGGCCGTTCGGGAAGACGCGGACGGCGCCGGATGAGCGCGACTTCACGCTCGTCGACCTGAACCCGTTCCAGGAGCTCGACTTCCTGAACGAGCACTACGCGTGGCTGTGGGAGCTGTACACGAGCCGCGCCCGGGGCGAGGAGCTCCGCCAGCGGAGCTGGCTCGGGCTCTGGCGCCGCGAGCGCGACGCGGACGAGGACCGCCGCTCGCTAGCGTTCCTCTGGAGCGCGCGCGACTACACCCGGGCCGGGCGGCGCGCGTCCGAGCGCTCGTGGCTGTTCGGACTCCTGCGCTACCGGACGGTCGAGGGCGAGGGCACGAGCCTCCTGCGCCCGGCCCTCCCCGGCCCCGGCTGGCCGATGCGGCGCACACCGAACTCGGGCCCGCCGTCGATCGACGCACCCCCGGGCGGATAGTCTCCGGACCGCTCCCCGCCTCAATGCTCGACGCTTGCACTGATCTCGCGCTCCTCGGAGCGGCCGACGCCGCCCCCGCCGGACCGCAGTGGCTCGCCACCGCCCTCCCGTGGGCGTTCGTGGCCGGGCTGCTCTACGTCGCCTGGCAGTTTGCCGGTTTCAAGGCGGCCCTCGAGTCGATCGGGCGGCGCATCGAGCTCGCGGGGCTCGTCGTCGCGCGCGTGCACCACCTGCCGCGGCGGCTGCGCTGGTTCTTCGATCAGCTCTACCAGGCGGGCGTTCGCAACCTGCACGTGGTGCTCCTCGTCGGCCTGTTCATGGGGATGATCGTTTCGCTGCAGACCGGCATCGAGCTCTCGAAGTTCGGTCAGCAGGACCAGATCGGCACCATCGTCGCGGCGAGCATGACGCGCGAGATGGGCCCGTTCATCACGGCGGTGATCCTCGCCGCGACGACGGGCAGCGCCCTTGCCGCAGAGATCGGCACCATGTCCGTGTCGGACGAACTCGCGGCGCTGCGCGTGATGTCCGTCGACCGCACGTCGTTCCTGATCGTGCCGCGCGTCGTGTCGCTGATGGTGATCGCGCCGGTGCTGACGGTGCTCTGCGACACGATCGGCATCGTGGGCGGAGGCTTCGTCGCCTCGAGCCAGCTCGACGTCGGCTGGCCGCAGTTCACGAACACCGTGTTCGAGGCGCTGCAGGAGAAGGGCGCGGTGATCCCGCTGCCGATGGACGTCTACGCGGGCCTCCTGAAGTCGTTCGTGTTCGGCGGGATCATCGCCGTGATCTCGTGCGCGTCGGGGCTCGAGGCGCGCGGCGGCGCGCTCGGAGTCGGCCGCGCGACGAGCCAGGCGGTCCGCGACTCGGTCATCGCTGTGATCGTCTCGAACTACATCATGACCTGGTTCCTGTACCGATGAGCGCGCGCGAGCACGCAGGGGGCGCCGCGCTCCAGAGACCCGAGGGCGAGGTCATCATCCGCTTCGAGGACGTGTACAAGTCGTTCGGGCGGCACGACATCCTCAAGGGCCTGTCGTTCGAGGTGAACCGGGGCCGCACGCTCGGCCTCATGGGCGGCTCGGGCACCGGCAAGTCGGTGACGCTGCGCCACGTCATCGGCCTCCTGACCCAGGACTCCGGGAAGGTCGAGGTCGAGGGCCGCGAGGTGTCGTCGATGAACGCACGCGAGCTCGGCGAGCTGCGCAAGCGCATGGGCTACGTCTTCCAGGAGGGCGCGCTCATCAACTGGCTCACGGTCGCCGAGAACCTCGCGCTACCGCTCGTCGAGAACTCAGAGCTCTCGAAGTCCGAGATCGACGACCGCGTTGCCGAGAAGCTGCGCCTCGTCCACATCCCCGACGCCGGCGGGAAGCTGCCGAGCGAGATCTCGGGCGGAATGAAGAAGCGCGTGGGCCTCGCGCGCGCGCTCATCACGGACCCCGACATCATCCTCTACGACGAGCCCAACGCCGGGCTCGACCCCGAGATCGCGCGTTCGATCAACGAGCTCATGCGCGAGATCGCCGACGAACACGACTCGACGGCTCTGGTCGTCGAGCACCGCCTCGAGTGCATCGAGGCCGTGTGCGACGAGGTCGTCTTCCTCTTCGGGGGCAGGGCGCTCGTCCACGAACGCACGGACGAGTTCCTGCGCCCGTCGGTCCCCGAGCTCGTCCAGTTCCTCGGCCCCGAGGCGCGCAACGCCCACTGAACCAGCAAGCCCCATCCCATGTCGCCGCGTCGCCACCTCATGCTCGGGCTGCTGTTCCTCGCCGCCACGGGCATCCTGTCGTACTACACGCTGTTCAAGACCGACTTCAGCCTCTTCGACGAGAAGCAGGAGCTCGTGGTTTACGCCGAGGACGCGCGCGGCCTCCGCAAGGGAGCGCCGGTCCTCTTCGCGGGCGTGCGCTGGGGCAAGGTCGACTCCGTCGTTCCGGACCTGTCGCGCCCGCGCGAGCGCCGCGTGGAGATCCGCGCCACTCTCGACCAGCCCATCCGCCTCTTCGGCGACCACTCGGTCTCGATCGAGTCGTCCAGCGTGCTCGGCGGCGTGCAGCTCGGCATCGACCCCGGCGGCCCCGAGATGGGCGAACTGGAGTCCACGACGGAGCTCGTCGCGGCCTCCCAGCCCGACGTCCTCGCAGCGGTGGGTGCGGTGATCCAGGAGAACCGCGAGCCGCTGCGCAACGCGATCGCGGGCATCGAGGCCGTTGTCGAGACGCTGCAGGGCAACCAGGGCACGTTCGGACGGCTCTTGAACGACGAGGAGACCGCGAACAACCTCTCGAACGCGGTCGAGTCGATCCAGCGCACGTTCGACAACGCGGCCGCGCTGACCGAGGAGCTCCGCGGCGGCCAGGGCACGATCGGCAAGCTGATCTACGACACCGACCTCTACGACCGCCTCGAGACCGCGGTCGGGAGCCTCGACCAGTTCTTCGCGGAGGGACGCCAGCTCCTCACGGACGCACGCGAGGGCAAGGGCGTCGTCGGCACGCTCGTGTACGACGAGGCCGTCGCCCAGAACCTGAAGGACACCGTCGAGTCGCTCCGCTCCGCCGCGGAGAAGATCGACCGCGGCGAGGGCACGGTCGCGAAACTCCTGAACGACGACGCCCTCGTGACGAAGGCCGAGTCCCTGCTCGACTCGCTGCAGAACCCTGACGGCACGGTCGCGCGCCTCTTCAACGACCCGGCGCTCTACAACGACGTTCAGCGCATCGTCGCCGACATCGCCGACGCGACTGCCGCGCTCCGCGAACAGCGCGGCCCCCTGGGCATGCTGTTCTACGACACGGCGGCCCGCGACCAGCTCATCCGCGGCATCCAGGTCCTGACCGGTTCGCTCGAGGAGCAGCGCGAGGCAGCGCCGATCGCGACGTTCCTCGGGACCGTGTTCCTCGGTTTCTAGCGGCGCGACGAGACGAAGCGGCCCGTTCGGGGGGGGGGCGCCGCGACCGAGGCGCGCCGCGCACGGCCGACGTGCGGAGCGCGTCCGGGTCGCTCTGGGCCGTCGCCCGATGCGCGCGGTGGACGGCCCGTCGACCGGGCGCCCATCCACAACCCCCGCCCACCCAGGGGGACAGGCGGCGGGCACCGAGGGTCGCGCCCACGGCGGATTTCTCTCGTCCGCGGTCGCAGCGCGCGGCGCCGCAGGCCGAGCGGACGACGGCCCTTCGCGCGCGCATTCCCGGCAACTCGCTGAGGGCTCGCGCCGCGCGGCCGCGCTTTCCCCCGCGATGGGTGCCGCGCGGGCGGTGCCTCCTGGTCTCCGTTGCTCGGACCCTCCGGCCCCCCACCGATGAAGCGTCTCCTCGCCGCCGCGCTCCCCCTGGCACTCGCTTTCCTCACCGCCGGCCCGGACGCACTTGCACAACTGCGCCGCCGCCCGACCGCTGGACCGCCGGCCCGGACGCGCGTCGAGGCCCCCGCTCGCCCCACGGCGCTCGTCGTACTGCTCGAGAACGGCGGCGTCGTCGCCGACTTCGAGGAGTGCCTCGGGAAGCGCGCGCGAATGGCGCGGATCCCGGTCGCCGTTTCCGGGGGAGCATGCTTCGCCCTCGAGCACGGCGAGTCGCTGCCGACGGCGCTCGCGCGGCTGGGCGGCGTGCTGCGGGCGTTCGCAGTGGACTCCGATGCCGCACGCTGGAAGATCGAGACGATCCGCGTCGACGAGTGGATCACGCGCACCAGCGACTTCCTGCTCGAGGAGATCTCGAAGTCGCTCACGACGAAGAGCGGGATCGCGCGCCTCTACGACCGGGTCGTGCTGATCGAGGACGAGCGTCTGACGCCCGCGAACGCCGTCGCGACGATCCTTGGCCTCGGTCCCGACTTCGACATCGACGTGCACACTCTGGTGCACGGCGGAAAGGACGCCTTCTTCGGCTTCGAGAACGCGCGCTTCGACGAGAGGAGTTTCTTCGCCCCCCTGCGCGGGCGCGGCCTGCGCTTCCGGGCCGTGTATCAGATGAACTGCGTCAGCGGCACGCTGATGGACGAGTGGCTCAGCCTCGGCGCGAAGACCGTGAACGGCACGCTCGACGAGCGCAACAACTACATGCCGCAGTCGTACTTCCACTTCCAGCGGGAGTGGGCGCGGAACGCGCCGTTCGGGAGCGCCGTCACGCGCTCGTACGCGCAGGCCCGCGAGTACACCCTGCCCGTCTACGAGCAGCTGGGGATGCTCCAGGAGGTCGAGGACAGCCGCATGCGCGTTCTCGGCGACACCGGCCTACGCGCGAAACCGGCCGCGTTCCAGGTCGCGAAGGGCGTCGTCGAGGCGGGTGCGCGCACGGCGCTCGGCCTGGCGGAGGAGCTCCGCGCGCGCGGCGAGAGCCTGCGCCGTGCGGCCGCCGCGCTGGTCGCGGCGGGGCACGGCGCCGCGGCCACCGCGGACGCGCTCCTGCGCGAGTACGGCGTGGAGGCGCGCGACGTCGCTGCGGCCCTGGGCGCGGCGGGCATCAAGACCGCGGACGTGGGTGCCGCGCTCCTCGCCAAGTGCAGCCTCTCGACGAAGGAGATGTTCGTCGCGCTCCGCGCGGCCGGGGGGAGCGTGCGCGAGGCGGTCCGCGTCCTCCTCAAGGACCAGGCACGGAGCCTCGGGGACTGCGTCCGCTCGGCGCGCGACGCCGGTGCTGCGGTCGACGAGATCGTCACCGCCCTGCGCCACGAAACGGTGCGCCGGAGCTACAGCAGGATCGCGCGCGCGCTGAAGAGCGCGGGCGTGTCCCCTGCCGACATCGCGGGAGCGCTGAAGGCGCGGGGCAAGCGGGCGGGCGAGGTCGCGCGCTGGCTCCAGAGCGCGGGCGTGTCCGCTCGCGGCGTAGCGGGGGCGCTGCGCACTCGGTACGCGTGCGGCGTGAGCGGCGTCGTCGAGCACCTCGAGGCCGCGGGATTCGACTTCGCCGGCACGGCCCGCGCGACGTGGCACGAAGTGATCCGGCGCCGCGCCCGCTCGACCTGGCCCAAAGCCATCGGTGAGCTCACCGCCGAGCTCGCGGCCCACTTCCAGCTGAGCGTGGCGTGGGTCGCGGGAGAGCTCGCGCGGCTCGGGATCCGGCCCTGAGGATCCGCGGAGCCGCGCGAGCGCCCGCGGCTGCAGTTCGCGCGTCGCCGCCCGCCGTCCGCCGTCCGCCGTCCGAGGGTCCGCCACGGGTGCCCGAATCCGCTGCGAGGGGCGAACCCGTGCGGTTCTGAGCGGTTCCCAGTGGCTGCCGATCCCACGGTGAGCACGTCGGGAGGGTTCGCTCGCACCGGCTCGGGCCCCGGTTGCAACCGGATCGCTGCGACCGGATACCGTGGGGTGGTTGCAGCGCCGGATCCACGTGCTCCGCACCCCTTGTCCCAGCCAGGCCGGCGGATCCCTCGTTCGGCCGCGCCTCGCCCCCTCGCCCGCGCTCCCCGCGCCCACTCCATGCAGCTCGCTTCGCTCTCGTTCGCCGCCTTCGCCCTCGCTGGCTCCGCCGCCGCCCAGATCCACGTCGACGCCTCCGCCCCCGCGGGCGGCGATGGCACGACCTGGGCGACCGCCTACTCCTCGCTCGACGACGCGCTCTCCGTCGCCAGCCCCGGCAACCACGTGTGGGTCGCGCGCGGCGTGTACCGTCCGAGCGTCCGGCGCGACCCCGCCGATCCGCGCTCGGCGAGCTTCGCCCCCGGCCGCGGCGTGCGACTGTTCGGCGGCTTCGACGGGACCGAAACGACGCTGTCGGACCGAGCGGGACTCTTCGACGAGACCGTGCTCGAGGGCGAGCGCGGCGCCCCCGGCTTCCGCCGCGACAACGTCCGCAACGTCGTCCGACTCGAGGGCAATGGCGCCATCCACGTCGTCGATGGCTTCACGATCCAGGGCGGCTACGCCGATGGGTCGGGACTCGGGCGCGGCGGCGGTGCGATCTCGTCGCAGCTCGGCACGAAGACGATCCGCAACTGCCGCATGACCGGCAACTACGGACGCATCGGCGGAGCGCTCCTCACCCAGATCAGCATCGTCCAGCTCTCCGGCTGCACGTTCGAGGCGAACGGCGCGGCGGAGCGCGGCGGCGCGGCGTGGATCACCGGTCAGTTCACCGGCATGAACTGCGTGTTCGACCGCAACGTGGCGCGCGGCACGGGCGGTGCGCTGCACATCACCCAGGGCGTGACGGACACGGCGGGCGTCGCGTATCCGCGCTTCCAGAACACCGTCTTCAAGGACAACCTCGCGACGTGGGGCGGTGCGGCGTTCGTCGCCGACCCCCCGGGCGGCGTCGCGCCGGGACGCGCGGCTTTCAGCGGGTGCACTTTCGTGGGCAACGGCGCGTTCGTGCGCGGCGCCGCGATCGGCACCCCGCTCGAGTTCTCGCCCAACATCGAGGTGCAGCTCGTGAACTCGATCGTGTGGGGCAACCGGGCCGTGGACGGCACGATGCTCTCCGGCGACCCGATGCACTACCAGGTCGTCGCGCGGTCGATCGTGCAGAGCGGCTGGCCCGGGGCGACCGTCCTCGACGTCGACCCGCTCTTCGTCGACCTCGCGGCGCGCGACCTCGAGCTGAGCGCCGGCTCGCCCGCGATCGACGCGGGCGACACCGAGCTCATCCTGCGGGACGAGCTCGACCTCGACGGCGACGACGACTTCATCGAGCCGACGCCCTTCGACGCCGCGGGGCGCGCGCGGCGGATCGACGATCCGCTGACCGCCGACACGGGGGCCGGGACGCTCCCCACCGTCGATCTGGGCGCGTTCGAGTACGACGGCTGACGGATCCGCCGGATTCCGCGGGACGCGGGGGGCCGCGGGCGTCTCTCCCTCCGCGCCATGCAGGAATCCCGACTCGATGTGGACGCGCTGCTCGCGCAGCGCGACTGGCTCCTCGGTCTCGCGCGCCGGCTCAGCCGGACGGAGGCCGACGCGGACGATCTTGTCCAGGGCACGTACGCCGTCGCCCTCTCCGCGCCCGGCGCCGCCGTCCGTGCGCCGCGCGCGTGGCTGGCGAGCGTGACGCGCAGCCTGGCAGGCCGCGGCGCGGCGCGGGACCGCGCGCGGGCCGAGCGCGAGCGCGCGAGCGTCCGCGACGGCGACGCGCCGAGCGCCGCCGACCTCGCTGCACGCACGGAGGCGTTCGGGCTGCTGGCGAACTGCGTGGTGGCGCTGCCGGAGCCGTACCGCGAGGCGGTGCTTCTGCGCTACTTCGAGGGGCTCTCGCCGAGCGCGGTCGGCGAGCGCCTCGGCGTTCCGGCCTCGACGGTCCGGACGCGGCTCGCGCGCGCGCTCTCGAAGCTGCGGGCCGAACTCGCCGCAAGGGATCCGGAAGATCGCTGGATCGCGGCGCTCGCGCCGGCGCTGATGGCTCCGCGCGGTGCCAAGGCAGCGCTCGCGATGGCCGCAGCCTTGACGGTGGGCGTGGGCGGAGTTCTCACCGCAAGAGCACTCGGTGCACCGGAAGCGCCGCACGCCGAGGTGCCGACCCAGCGTGAAGCCGCCGTGGCCCCCCGAAAGAGCGAGCCTCTGGCCGAGCTTCACGCGAGCGCCACCGAACGCGTGGCGCAGCCCGGGAGTCCACCCGAAGCGGTCACGACTTCGGCCACCGTCCCACCGCCGGAGACAGCGAGGAGCCGAGGCGATGCGCCCGCACCGCCCCCGGGCACGCTCGAGATCGCCGTGACCCTGGACGGCGCCCCGTTGACCACGGGGACCGTGCTGCTCGATGTGAGCGGTCCGAGGCCGCGCGGCGGACGACCGGACCCCGGACTGTTCCCCGGCGGCGCGACGCTTTCGAGTGCTCGCGACCTCGACGCCGAAGGCGTGGTCTACTTCGATGGTCTCGCCCCCGGAGGCTGGCAGTTCGCGGTCTGCCTCGACCGGGACCACGGCCAGCAGTACATGGGCGTCCTACCCGAGGACACCGGCGCGCGCGTGGAGCTCGGGCTCACCACCGCACGCCTCACCGGGCACGCCTACGACGTCGACGGCAACCCCATCGCCGATGCGTGGGTCTCGCTGAGCCCGACGGTGAACCGCGCGGAGGGCATCCTCACGAAGACGGGCGCGGACGGTGCCTACACGATCACCAACGCCTTTCCGTGCCTGTACTGGGCGTCCCTGCACCCCGGCGTCGAGACACCCACGCACCGCAACGACGTGGGCCCGATGCAGAACGTGCGCATCCCGGCGGAGGGCGAGACGGTGCACGACTTCGGTTCTCCCGACGGGCTCGGCACACTCACCCTCCGCATCGTGAGCCGCGCGGGCGGCCCCCCGATCCTCCGGCGAGGTTTCGGTGTGCACCTCGACGGCGACCAGGAGAACACGCTCTACCACGGCCTCACCCTCGACGAGGCAGGCGGGTACGCCGCGGAGAAGCGTCTCGAATCCGGGACGTGGAAGGTCCAGACGACGGACGCGACCGACGGCCACAGCCGACGACTGCTGACGACCGTCGAGATGGACGCAGAGGACGATGCGGTCGAACTCGTCCTTCCGGGTGCACGCGTCGAGGTCGAGCTCGCGCCTGCGCTCGACGCCCTCGCGACGATCGTCAGCGTCCGGCGGGTCGGTGGCCAGAGGACGAAGTGGTACGGGGTGCGGACGCAGGCCGGCCGCTGGATCGTCGACGGCGTGTATCCCGGCGAATGGGAGCTCGTGGCGCGGGACAGGAACGGGGACGTGAACGCACCGGTGTTGCTGAGCGTCCTCGAGTCGGACGTGACGCTCTTCGAGCGGTTGACGCTCGGGGACTGACGCCTGCCGTGGGCGCTCGGCGTGCTGCCGATCGCGCTCGGGAGCGGACCGGCGGGTCTCGTCTGGGCGCTGCCGGGGGCCGCGGCGGCGATCCTCCTGCCGCTCGAATCGCCGCCGTTCGTTGCGCTCGTCGCGATCGCCCTCGGCGCGACGGCGATGGCCGTAGCGGGAGCGTTCGCCCTGACCGCGCACTCGACGCGCTGGCTGGCACCGGTGGCGGGCGCATCGCTCGTCCTCGGAGTCTTCTTCGGCCGGGCGCTGGGGACCTAGCTCGCGGGCACCGCCAGGCGCTCCACCCACTTCGCAACCAGGTCCGCCTCGAGGTGGATCGGGTCGCCCGGTGCGAGGTGCGCCAGGTGCGTGCGCGCGAGCGTGTGTGGGATCACCGCGACCTGGAAGCGGCGGGCCTCCGGTGCAACGACGGTGAGGCTGATCCCGTCGAGCGTGATCGAGCCCTTGTCGACGAGGTAGCGCTCGAAGCCGTCCGGGACCTCGAAGGTCAGGACGGCCCCACCGTCGCCGACGTCCTCGCGCCCGACGTAGGAGCCGAGGGTGTCGACGTGGCCGCTGACCATGTGGCCGCCGAGGCGGTCGCCGACGCGGAGCGCGCGCTCGAGGTTGACGACGTGGCCTGCGGGCCCGCCCTCGCGGTCGAGCAGCCGGCCGAACCAGGTCCGGCGGAGGGTCTCCTCGGAGAGGTCGAAGACCATGTCCGGGGGCGCTTCGTTCGCGCCTGAACCGGCCGGCGCCGGCTGATGGGCTGCGACGGTGAGACACGCCCCGGCGACCGCGATGCTGTCGCCGAGCCCGGCGGACCAGGGCTCGGTCGAGGCGGGGCCGCCCCAGGAGCCGGCCTCGGGCTCGAGCGCGAGGTCCCCCTCACCGGGCCAGGGCAGCACGAGGCGGGCCCCCGAGCCAACGGGCTCGAAGGACCGGACGGGGACGGCGGCTTCGACGAGGCCTGTGAACATGCCCGATGAATAGAGCGGCCCTGTGCGCGCCTCCAGGCCCGGCCGCCGAATCGCGGCGCAGAACGAGGGGCTCTATCCACCGGGCCGGCCGGATCCCACCCGCCAGGTCGCCGTCCGGGAGGCACGGCGAGAGGCACGTTCGCACGCCCGCGATGGCTCGGTCCCGACGGCCGCCCGAGCCCCCGTCCGATACCTCCCCCGTTCGATTGACCCCCGGCGGGGCCCGCTCTAGCCTACTGGGCCTTTTCGGGGGCTCTCGGCCGCCGAACGGCCCCCTCGTCGGCGCTCTCGCGCGCTGCGCGGGTCCCCCCGAACGGGCGCGCACAGCCCCCGCTGACGTGGCGCTCTTTTCCATTCTCACGCTCTTCCCGGACGTCGTCGAGGCCTACCTCGACACCGGCGTCCTGGGTCAGGCCCGCGCGCGCGGCATCGTCTCTTGCCAGACGATCGACTTCCGCGACTTCGCGCGCGACCGCCACCGCACCGTCGACGACCGCCCCTTCGGCGGCGGCCCCGGCATGGTGCTGCGCCCCGAGCCGCTCGTCGAAGCCGTCGAGTGGGTCGAGGAGCGCTTCGGCCGGCACCGGCGCATCGCGCTCTCGCCCGAGGGCGCGACGTTCGACCAGCGACGGGCCGAGGCGCTCGCCTCTTCGATGGCGGGTGACGACGCTACGCCGGTCATGCTGCTGTGCGGCCGCTACGAGGGCTTCGACGAGCGCGCGCTCGAGCTGCTCGAGGTCGAGCGGCTCTCGGTCGGCGACTACGTGCTGGCCGGCGGCGAGCTCGGCGCGCTCGTCGTCGTCGAGGCTGCGACCCGCCTCTTGCCCGGCGCGCTCGGCGACGCGCGCTCCGCCGTCGAGGACTCCTTCTCGACGGCCCGCGGCGGCGGGCTCGACCACCCGCACTACACGCGGCCGCGCAGCTACCGCGGCCTCGACGTTCCCGACGTGCTCATGAGCGGCGACCACGCCCGCATCGCAGCGTGGCGCCGGGCGCGCAGCCACGAACGCGACCGCGCGCGCCCCGGCGCGGCGGAGCCCACGGACGCGGCGGAAGAGAAGAGCGACGAGTAAGGACCCGGCGCCCGCCGGGAGGGATCGCTGCGCGCCGTCCCCTCCCTGCAGCGCCCACACCAACGACCACCGGTCGGCCCGCGCGTCCAAGAGACGACGCACCGGGCCGCGCCGGAACAACCCGAACCCGTTCCCTCTGGCGGCGAGACGTTCTCGCGAGCCACGGAACCGGCGCCCGCCCGCGTCGCGCCTGGCCCACGGCCGGGGACAGCGCCGCCCGCGGGATCGCCCCCAAGCAGCCATGAACATCATCCAAGAGCTCGAAGCGGAACTCGGCAAGCCCGAGGACAGCCTCCCCAAGATCAACGTCGGCGACGACATCGAGGTCGACTACCTCATCCGCGAGGGTGAGAAGGAGCGGATCCAGACCTTCAAGGGTCTCGTCCTCGCGATCCAGGGTCGCGGCCTCCGCAAGACCATCATCGTCCGCCGCATCGTCCAGGGCGAAGGCGTCGAGCGCACGTTCCCGCTGCACAGCCCGCGCGTCCAGGACATCCGCGTGACCAAGCGCGGCCGCGTCCGGCGCTCGAAGCTCTTCTACATGCGCGACCGCGTCGGCAAGGCGACGCGCACGAAGGAGCGCCTGGGCGAGAAGGTCCGGGCCGAGCGCGAGGCCGAGAAGGCGCGCCGCGCCGCTCAGAAGGAGGCCGCCGACAAGGCCGCCTCGAGCGACGACGCCGCCGAGTGATCGAGGCGCGGCGGCGGGCCGGGGCACTGCTCCCGCCCGCCGCCGCGCTCCGTTCCACAGCGTGCGGAACGCGGGCGTCCGCCCGACGACCCACCGCGCGCGAACGGGCCTGGCCCCTTCCGGCCGCCCGCCCGCCGCCCACGCTCGGCCGAGCCCCTTCCGGGGCCCGAGCTCGGCGCGGCGCTCCCCTCCCGACGCACACGTCCGATCCACCCGCGCTCTCCCGCGCGCAGCGCGCGTCCCTCCCGGCCGCGCCGTCCGACCGCCCCAGTTCCATGGTCGACAAACTGAACCGCAAGCTGACCCTGATCATCGGCGCCTTCGCCGTGGCGGTGATCTCGCTGCTCCTCCTCGAATTCCGCCTGGGGATGGACCTCAAGGGCGGCACGCGCCTCCTCTACTCGGTCGACCCCGAGCAGATCGAGTCCGCGGGGCTCGACTCGAACACCGAGGTCGCGGAGGTCATCGAGATCTGGCGCAAGCGCCTCGACCCCGAGGGCGTGCGCGGCGTCAAGCTCCGCCAGGAGGGCGAGTTCGGAATCCTCGTCGAGCTCCCGGCCGAGCTCTCGCTGCCGACCAAGCGCGCGAGCAGCGCGCTCGCCGAGACGTTCCCGAAGGACGGCAGCACGCTGGTCCTCGCGAGCGAGGAAGCGGCCGCGGACTTCCCGAAGAGCGGCCGGATCGAGTTCGGCGGGCTGACGGGCGGCTACAGCCGCGTTCAGGGCGCCAAGCTGTTCGGCTTCGTTCCGGACAAGGGCGTACTGAGCGCCGAAGTCGCAGCGGGCGCGACCGTGACCCTCGAGGCGAGCGACCCCTGGCGCGACCTGATCGAGAACACCGGTCAGATGCAGGTCCTCATGCACGCCAAGGACACCGACCTGCAGCCCACCTCGAACCTCGACGCGGAGGTCGAGAAGGCCAAGGCCTACTTCGCCGAGAACCCCACGGCGAAGGTCGGCGACTACAACACCAAGCTCGCCGAGGAGAACCCGGACACGCCCGTCGGGCGCCTGCGCTTCTTCCCCCACTCGCGCAGCACGGCGGAGAGCCTGGGCGAGCGCCTCGTCGCGGTCATCGAGGAGGACACCAGCACGAACCCCGGCTGGGTCTTCGGCGGCGAGACCTTCGACAAGTTCTACCCGACGTTCGGTGACCTCGGTCAGCCGGTCGTCGGCTTCGAGGTCATCAACACGAAGCACAACGACTTCCAGACGTTCACGAAGGAGCACAGCGAGAACAAGGAGCAGATGGCGATCATCGTCAACGACGAGATCGTCACCGACCCGACGCTGAACGGCGCGCTCCGCACGGGCGGGGTCATCGAAGGCCGCTTCAAGGCCGACGAGGTGCAGAACCTCGTCCGCGCGCTCAACTCGGGCGCGCTCAAGATCAAGCCGCAGTTCGAGGACCGCGAGACGGTCGGCGCGTCGCTCGGCGAGGAGTACATCCGGAACGGCGTGATCTCGGTCACGCTCGGCCTGGTGACGGTCCTCCTGTTCATGATCGTCTACTACAAGCGCCTCGGCGTGTACGCGGCGATCAGCCTCGCGTTCAACCTCGTGCTCCTCATGGGCGCGATGGCGATGCTGCAGGCGACGCTCACGCTGCCCGGCATCGCGGGGATCATCCTGACGGTCGGTATGGCCGTCGACGCGAACATCCTCATCTACGAGCGGATCCGGGAGGAGGCGCTGCGCGGGCGGCGCCCGGCCCAGTCGGCGAAGGACGGCTTCGGCAACGCGCTCTCGACGATCGTCGACGCGAACCTGACGACGCTCATCACGGCGATCCTGCTCTACAACTTCGGCTCGGGCCCCGTGCAGGGCTTCGCGACGACGCTCATCGTCGGCATCCTGACGTCGATGTTCTCGGCGCTCGTGTTCACGCGAGTGCTGATCCACTTCGCGCTCGAGAAGGGCGTCGACGAGTGGAAGATGATGCGCGCCGTCCAGGACACGAGCATCGGCTTCATGGGCATCGCCAAGAAGACGATGTACCTGTCGGCCGCGGCCGTGATCGGCGGCGTCGTCCTGTTCGCGTTCCTGCCGCGCAACGACAAGCTCTCGATCGACTTCGTCGGCGGCGTGTCGATGCAGGTGAGCACGGCGAAGCCCGAGACCCAGAAGAGCGTCAGCGACGCGCTGAAAGGCATCGAGGACTTCGCGGACGTCTTCCAGGATGCGCAGGTGCAGCCGCTCCTGTCGTCGGGCTCCGGCGACGGCTACACGAACTTCCAGATCGAGTTCAAGACGGACGACGCGAACAGCACCGACCCCGAGAACGACCAGTCCCAGAAGTACCGCGCCGCGGTCGAGACGGGACTCGCCAGCATGCTGTCCCCCAACCGGGTGCAGTTCGAGGAGGCGGCCACCGGGATGGCGGCCACGGTCTTCTTCGAGTCCGAGCAGGCCAAGGCGGACGTCGAGGCGGGCCTCGTCGCGGCCGGCCTCGCCGACGTTGCGATCGAGGGCGCGGGCCCCGCGGCCTCGTACCGCTTCACGTCGACGAGCGAGATGTCGAACAACGCCGCGCTCGACCGCATCGCCGAGGTCTTCGCGACCCAGCGCGACGGCAGCGGCCGCGAGATGACCCTCGCCCAGCCGATCCCGGCCTCGTCGACGGTCGGCGCGCAGGTCGTCCAGCAGCTCCGCGACGACGCGATCCTCGCCATCCTGCTCTCGCTGTTCGCGGTCGTCATGTACATCCGCGTCCGGTTCACCGAGTACAGCTACGGCTTCGCGGCGGTCATCGCGCTCGTGCACGACGTGCTCGTGACGCTGCTCTTCCTGAGCCTCGCGATCCTGAGCGGGATGATCAACGCGCAGATCTCGCTCGTGATGATCGCGGCGTTCCTGACGATCATCGGCTACTCGCTGAACGACACGATCGTCGTGTTCGACCGCATCCGCGAGAACCTGCGGCCGCTCGAGGGCAAGAAGTCGCTCTCGGACATCATCGACCTGTCGATCAACCAGACGCTCGCGCGGACGGTGCTGACGTCGCTGACGACGCTGCTCACGGTCGTGATCCTGTTCGTCTTCAACGTCGGTTCGCGCAACGACCTCGAGGGCTTCTCGTACGCCGTCATCATCGGGGTCATCGTCGGTACCTACTCGTCGATGTTCATCGCGAGCCCCTCGCTCCTCTGGCTCGAGTCGCGACGCCAGAAGCGCGCGGCCGAGGAGCGCGCGGCCGAGGAGGCCGGCGGCTCCGCCGCGGCCAGCTGACGCCGCGGGGCCGTCCGGCTCCGCCCACGGGTCCCCCACCGGGACCCGCCCCCCGACCGGCCCAGGTCCCGCGCGAGCGGGCCTGGGCCGGTCCCGTTGAGACGCGCTCATCCCTCCCGGCGGCTGTCCCTTGAGTCCCGGGCCGCTTTCGGGCACGCTCGTTTCCGATGCGCGCGCTTCTCGGACTCCTCCTGCTCGGCACGCTGTTCGTCATGGCGGCGTCGTGGCAGAAGCGCACGACGAAAGGCCGCCACGAGGCGCGCGCGCGGCGCTTCAACATCAGCAGCGAGGCGAGCTTCGACGAGAGCTGGAGCCGCCTTCTGGTCGGCCGCCCGAGCGGAGGCGAGCCCATCGTGGTGCCGGAGTCCGAGCTCCCGCCCGGCGGCGGGACGATGGCGGCGCCCGGGCGCCCGCCCGGCGCGGACCCGACCACGGGCCGCCGCACGACGCCGCTGCGTCGCGACCCCGAGCCCGAGCCGACGCCCCGCATTCCCGCGGACCGCGTCTACGTGGTGAAGAACGGCGACGTGCTCGGGACGATCTGCCAGCGGAACTACGACGTCCGCCCGCTGCACGAGGTCGTCCGGCGCGTCGCGCGCTACAACGACCTGGCGAGCCCCGACGCGATCCGCGAGGGCGACGAACTGCGCCTGCCGGACGCGCAGGTGCTCTTCCCCCGCTGAGGGGGCGGCCCGCCCGAGCCCCGCGCTCCCTCGGAATCGCACCGCCCGCGCGCTCAGGCCAGCGTCTGCACGAGCGCGAGGCGCGTGACCTCGATCTCCTCGCGGCAGCGCTCGAGCGTACGGATCGAGTCGTCGGTGTTGCCGTTCTGGGCGAAGCGCTCGATGTCGCGCAGAAGGTGCGCGAAGCGCACGGCCCCAACGGTGCCGCTCGTCGACACGAGCGCGTGCGCGATCCGGGCCGACTCCCCGAGGTCTCCGGCGCGGGCCGCCTGCTCGAGGGCCCGCAGCCGGTCCGGCGCGGTCTCGAGGAAGCTCTCGATCAGCTCGCTCGCGAGGATCCGTCCCTCCTCGTCGTCGAGGAGCGCGCCCAGCACGTCGTCGTCGAGTGCCCCGTCCATACCGGCCGGCGCGCGGCGCCCGGGCGCGCGCTGCTCGCTCGGCAGGGGTGCGTGCACCTCGGCCTCGCGCGCAGGCCCCTCGACCTCCATCGGCGCGGCCGCCACGGCCTCGAGCCCGCTCGGCGCGGACACCCCCGGCGTCTCCGAGTGCAGCCCCCCGTTCTGCTGGATCGTCCGCAGGAGCCAGCCCTCGAGCCACTCGACCATGCGGTGCGGCTGGAACGGCTTCGACAGCATGTCGTCCATGCCTGCGTCGGCGCAGCGCTGGCGGTCCGAGTCGAGCACGCTCGCCGTCATCGCGAGGATCGGCGTGCGCACGCCGCGCTCGGCCTCGAGCTCGCGGATCCGGCGCGTGGCCTCGTAGCCGTCCATCTCCGGCATCTGGCAGTCCATCAGGATCGCGTCGTACGGCGCGAGTCCGAACGCGTGGACGCCCTTCCGGCCGTTGGAAGCGACGTCGACGATGTAACCGCGGCGGCTCAGGATGTACTGCACGAGCTGCTGGTTGGTCTGGTTGTCCTCGACGAGCAGCACGCGGATGCGCCGGCGCAGGTGCGTGTCGAGCATCGCCTTGCGCGTTTCGCGGGTGGACTCGACGTCCTCGGGCTGCTCCGGTCCGTCGGGCTCCAATCGCCCGAGCGCGCGCAGCGCGACCTCCTCGACCGCGGCGCGCGACAGCGGCTTTCGGATCGCAGCCGCGACGAGCGCGTCTCCGCCGGCCTCGTCGACGTCGCGCCGCGAGAGCGGCGTCGTCATGAGCACGACAGGCACCTCGGACTTGGTCTCGTGCGACACGAGCGCGCCGAGGAATGCGTCCCGCCCGGCGAGATCGCCGTCGAGCAGCACGAGGTCGTACGCGCCGGCAACGAACGTCTCGAAGCCGGAGTACGTGCTCGGCTCGATGCGCGTCTGGGCGCCGAGCCCCTGGAGCGTCCGCGCGAGCAGCCGCGACGCGTGCTCCGCGTCGTCGAGGATCAGCACGCTGACGCCGTCGAGCGGCGTGCGCCGCGACGCCACCCGGTCCGCGAGACCGCGCGTGCCGTCCGCGGTCTCGAGCGGGAGCGCGAGCGTGAACCGCGCGCCCTGCCCCGCGCGGCTCTGGATCCGGACCTCCCCGTGTGCAGCCCGGGCGATGCGCGCGACGAGCGCGAGGCCGAGCCCCACGCCGCCGTGCCGCCGCGTGTTCGAGCCGTCGATCTGTTCGAAGGCCTGGAACAGCCGGGTACGCTCGTCCTCACCGACGCCGATACCGGTGTCCGACACCGTGAAGAGCGCGCGCGGGACGCCGTCCTCGAGGACCTCCCATCCGACGTCGACCGTGACCTCGCCGGTGTCGGTGAACTTGATGGCGTTGTCGACCAGGCGCATGAGCGCCTGCCGGATCCGCGCGGTGTCCCCCATCAGCGCCGCGGGGCACTCGGCGGACACGAACGCGGCCACGTCGAGACCCTTCTGCGCGGCGAGCGGTGCGGCGACCTCTGCGATCTCCTCGACGAGTGCGCCGGGGTCGAAGGGCGCGCTGTCGAGCACGACCTGGCGCGCGTCGAAGCGCGTGAGGTCGAGCACGTCGTCGACGAGGGAGAGCAGCGTCCGCGCGGCGCGCATGCTGCGGTCGGTCAGCGAGCGCTGATCCGCCGACAGCTCGGTCTCGAGGAGGAGCGCGGTCGTTCCCATCACCGCGTGCAGCGGCGTGCGGATCTCGTGGCTCATGTTCGCCACGAAGTTCGCCCGCGCGGCGCGGGCATCGCGCGCCTCGGAGAGCGCCGACTGGGCGGTCTCGCGCTCGCGCGCGATGGCGTCGCGCGCCTTGCCGAGCTCCGCGCGGGCCCGGTCGGCGAGTTCGACGCGCGCGCGATCGGCGTCGCGGACGCGCTCGGCGTCGGCCGCGATCCGCAGGACGAGGTCGACGAGCTCGCGCCCGCCGTTCGCAGCCTCGACCGGATCGGGCACGTCCCCGTCGCGCGCCTTCTGCGCGGCGCGGGTGTGGGCGCGGAACACTGCCCGCCCCGCGAGCGGCAGCAGGAACACGAGCAGGAGTGCCGTGATTCCCACGATGCGCCCGCCGAGCGACACGAGGTCCCGCATGTGCGACTCGAGGCTCGGGAACCCGGCGCGCACGACGAGCAGCGCTTCGCTGTCGTCCCCCGGGCGCAGGAGGAATGAGCGCGCGACGAGCAGGTGGTTGTCCGCGAGGAAGCGCCCCGGCCCGTCGACGTCCGGCACGGGCAGTCGCGCCCCGCCGTGGTCGGCGGTGAACTGCGACGACTGAGCGGCGATGATCTCGGCACCCCGCTCGAAGACGAGCGCGGCCTGCTGGACGCCCCGCACCTCGGCCAGCCGCACGATCTCGCTCTGGAGCATCGAGAACGTCTCGGTGTCCAGCGCAGCCCCTCGGTCGGTGACCCGAGCGGCGAGGTGGTCAGCGGTGCGATCGACGACCAGACCCAACGCGTCGGCGTCGGCCCGCCGGACGGCGCTCCGTTCCGACACGTGGAACGCCGCCACGGCCGCGATGGCGACGAGCACGCCCACCACGAACGCGAAGCACGCGTTCCGCGAGACCAGCCCCCCGCCGCTCTGCCGCGCGACCTCGATCGCCCGCTCGGAGTGGCCGGCGGCGCCCGAGGCGTCTTGCACGGCCTCGGTGTCCGGTGCGGGTTCGTTCTTGGGGGACATCGGCGGGGAGTCGAGAGGGGCCAGGGGATGGCTTGGTCCTCTTTCGTGCCCCGGGGGGCGCCTCCCTTGACGCTAAGGAAGTCGCAATCGAAGCGGTGGGCCGATGTGCCCCCCGACGAGCCATCGAAGTCGCATTCCAGGCCACTGCGAACGCCGACTGGGCTCGGACGGTGTGGGTCGACCGGTCCCAAATCCTGTCCGCGGCGAGGGCAACGTCGCATCCGAGCGACATGGGGCCCTCGCCGACCGCGCCACCACCGCAAGTGGCACCCGGGGGAGGGACCCGGCGTGCGCTCCGCGCGGGGGATCCACACCGTGCGAGCCCCGCCCTGAGCTCGCGACGGCGCTGCGGGTCCGGCCGAGCTCAGACCTGCTCGATCCGCACGGCCGCGCCGAGCTGGCGCTTGAGCACGCCGAACGCGCCCGGACTCAGCCGCACGCGCTGGCGCATGGCGCCGTCCTCGGCGACGTCCTCCTCGAGCACCGCGCCCGCGCCCCGCACGAGCGCGACGGCCCGCCCCTCTCCCGGAGCCGTGTGCACGTCCACGACCTGGCTCAGCCCGTCGAGCCGGCGCGTGACGGCGGCGGTGAGCTGGTCGAGCCCCTCGCCGGTGTGGGCCGACACGTGGACGACCTCGACGCTCCTGTCCTCGAGGCGCTCGGTGAGCACCGCGAGGTCGATGCGGTCGGCCACCCGGTCGATCTTGTTGAAGACGACGATGTCCGGGGTGAGGTGCGGGGAGACGTCCTCGAGCACCTCCTCCACAGCTCGCATCTGATGCGAAGCGTCCGGGTTCGAGGCGTCGACGGCGTGCAGCAGGAGATCCGCGTGCAGGGTCTCCTCGAGCGTCGCGTGGAACGACGCGACGAGGTGGTGCGGAAGGCGCTGAAGGAACCCGACCGTGTCGGAGAGCAACACGGTCCGTCGGTCCGGCAGTTCCCACCGCCGCGTGCGCGTGTCGAGCGTCGCGAACGGCATGTCGGCCGCGAATTCGGACGCGCCGGTGAGCCGGTTGAGGAGCGTCGACTTGCCCGCGTTCGTGTAGCCGACGAGGCCGACGACGAACTCGCCGCTGCGCGCCTTCACCTCGCGCTGCTTGCGCCGTTCGATCGCGGAGAGTTCGCGCTTCAGGTCCGTGATGCGCTTGTTGAGGAGTCGGCGGTCCGTCTCAAGCTGCGTCTCGCCCGGACCGCGCGTACCGATCGCCCCTTCCATGCGCTCGAGGTGCGTCCACATCCGGCGCAGCCGCGGCATGAGGTAGATGTTCTGCGCGAGCTCGACCTGGAGGCGCGCCTGCTGCGTCTGTGCGCGGCGCGAGAAGATGTCGAGGATCAGCTCGGAGCGGTCGATGACGCGCTTCTCCCAGGCCTTCTCGAGGTTGCGTCCCTGCGCCGGCGTCAGGTCGTTGTCGACGACGATGCCGTCGACCTCGAGCCGCTTGGCCTCGTCCCCGATCTCGGCGACCTTGCCCTTGCCGAGGAGCGTGCCCGGGTCGGGGCGCTGGCGGCTCTGGTGGATCCCGTCCCCGACGACGTCGGCCTCCGCGGCGTCGACGAGCGCGCGGATCTCGCTGAGCGGGCCGTCGCTCTCGGGCGGCTGGTCCGGGAAGACGACCCCGCACACGAGCAGGCGCTCGCGCTGGCGGCGGGTCTCGATCGGCTGGCGCGGGCTCATGCGGTGGGCGCGGTCGCATCCGCGCCGCGGACCGGGACCCGCTCGATCTCGAGCTCCTGCACGCCGCGCCGCTGGGCGCCGCCCTGCGCGGGCGCCCCGAACCGCGGCCGCTGCACGACGTGCACGCGCCAGTGCGCGTCGTCGCGCTCGGGGAAGTCGGCGCGGTAGTGGGTGCCGCGGGACTCCTCTCGCTCGAGCGCGCCGGTCGTCATGAGCTGCGCAACGGTGAGCATGTTCACGAGCTCGATCGCGCGCGGGTCGTCGAGGGGGAGCGAACGCGCCGCGCGCGACCAGAACGCGAACGTCGCGAGCGCGTCCAACATCCCGGCGCGCGTGCGCTCGACGCCCATCTGACGCCACATCAGCGACTTCATCGAGTAGGTCAGGTCGTCGATGTTGACGTTGACGCCGGGGGGCGGGTCGACGCGGACGCGCTCGGCCGCACTGCGGATCTCGGAGCGACCGCGCGCGGCGGCCGACGACGCGGCGGCGCGCCCGGCAACCTCGCCCAGCACCACTCCCTCGAGCAGTGAATTCGAACCCATCCGGTTGGCGCCGTGGAGGCCCGAGCTCGAGCACTCCCCCACCGCCCAGAGGCCGGGCACCGTCGTGCGGCCCTCGTCGTCCACCATCAGACCGCCGATCATGTAGTGGCAGCCGGGGCGCACGGGGATCGGGTCCTTTGCGATGTCGATGCCGAAGAAGCGGCAGATTCGGCTGATGCCCGGGAACGCCTCGTGCGGATCGCGGTCGACCTCGGAAAGGTCGAGTCCGACGCTGGTCGTGCGCGTCTCGGCCATGCGGCGCGACACGGCGCGACTGACGACGTCGCGGGGCGCAAGCTCTGCGCTCGGATGCGCGTCGAGCATGAAGCGCACGCCGTCCTTGTCGCGCAGCACGGCGCCCGCGCCGCGCACGATCTCGGAGATGAGCACGCGCGCCGCGCCCGCGATGTAGAGGCACGTCGGATGGAACTGGACGAACTCGAGGTCGCGCACGGCGGCGCCAGCACGAAGCCCCATGGCGACGCCGTCGGCGGTCGCGATCGTCGGGTTCGTGGTCTCGCGGTAGATCTGGCCGCCGCCCCCGGTCGCGAGCACGACCTCGGGAGCACCGTAGGCGACGAAGCTGCCGTCCTCGGTCCGCGCGAGGACGCCGACGGCGGCGCCGAGCTCGTCGGTGAGAACGTCGACGCCAAAGGTGTGCGGGAAGACGTCGATCCGCGGATGGTCCCGCAGCGCGTCGGAGAGCGTGGTCTGGATCTCGGCCCCGGTCGCGTCACCCCGCGCGTGGAGGATGCGCGGGTGGGAGTGTCCTCCCTCGCGGGAGAGGTCGAAGGTGCCGTCCGCGCGACGGTCGAAGTTGGCGCCGCCGTCGAGCAGGCGCTGGATCGCGGCGGGTCCGCCGCCGATCACCCGCCGCGCGACGTCCTCGTCGGTCAGCCCGCAGCCGACGGAGAGCGTGTCGGAGACGTGGCTCTCCACGGTGTCACCAGGCCCGAGCACGGCGGCGATCCCGCCCTGGGCCCACGCCGTGTTGGTCCGCGTGATCGCGTCCTTCGCGACGACAGCGACCTCCGCACCGGCGTCGGCGGCACTGAGCGCCGCGATGCTGCCCGCAACACCGCCGCCTAGGACGAGAACGTCGTAGCGGTACTGCGGGACCTGACGGAGCGAGAACGGGACGAGGTAGCGGTCGAGGTCGAGGCGGTGCAGGTCGTCCAAGCGGAGCGGATCCCGTCCCGTGGGGACGTGAGGGGGTCATGGGCGGCGCGGGGCGCCGGGCCCATCGCGGGCGAGTCTCGCGAGGGACGATTGTAGGCCGCCTTCCCGGCCGCGGGAGTCCAGCGAACCAGGACTGGGTTCGCACCGTGTGGGCAGCGATGCCGCAGCCCTCGGGAGCGAACCGACTTGTGAGGACGGTGGGCGACGCGTGGGGGGCGTCGCCCGCGGGCGGCGCCGCGAACGGCGACGAGCCCGGCAGTAAGGACCGCAGTGGCGCCCCGCGATCCACACTGTCCGAGCCCAGTGCCTCCCTGGCCCATTGGCCCTGCAACTCCATGCGGCCATCGAGCGGCAATGGGCCGGACGCGCCCCGTCGGTGACTCAGGCGCACCCGAACAGGGGGAGGTCGCGGGGAAGCCCGCGACACCCGACCGCTCCGTAGAAGGGACTCCGGGCCCTGAACCGAACACCCACCTAACCTTCAGCGGCGCCTGCGGTTAGGCATCCGTCAGTGAAAAGATCGATGTTCGGCACCCGTTCGGGTCCCTCTCGACGTACGTTAGGGACCCGTTCGGAGCGGGGCGACGCGGTCTTGGAATGCGCCGCTCGCCCCGCTCGGTGAACGACCGGCCAGGACCCTTCCCGACCGAGCCCCGCCGACCTCGACCCGACCCGATCGCCATGCCCAGCCAAGCCACGACCACCTCGATCGCTCCGTCCAGCTCCGATCTGCGGCTCCGGTGTGCCGGTCTTGCGGGTTCGGATTCCTCGAGCGCGGGGGCCCCGCCGTCCGGGGCGCGAGGCTTCGAGGGCCCCG
>JBCBNC010000013.1:0-135433 GCA_039821985.1 Planctomycetota bacterium | reverse complement strand
GTGGCGGTTGCGATCCGCGAGCAGACGGCCGCGACCGAGGGCATCACCCACAGCATCCTGGGCGCGGCCCAGGGGAGCTCCGACATCGCGCGGGAGGCGGCGGAGCTGGCGAACTGAGCGCGCCACGCCGGGTGCCGCAGCCGAGCGGACGGCGGTCGAGATCGGTCGCCGCGTGATCACCGTAGGACCGATGGGTGCACCTCGCTCGGTGGCCCGATTGCCAATTCAGCGGCGGGCGCCTAGCCTGCTTGCATGTTCGCAATCAGGCTCACCCTTCCCATCCTCGCCGCCCTTCTCGTCGCCCCTTCCCCCGCGCAAGTCTTCAGCACGCCGGAACCCGTCCCGCTCGATCCGGGTTGGATCACCAGTCTCCAACGACGCGAGGCGGGCGACATCGACGGCGATGGAGACATCGACGTGGTCGTGGGCGGAGATCCGGCGGCTGGCGGAGGGCTGGGCGTGCTGCTCAACGATGGCGACGCGGTCTTCACGGGGCCGCATGCACTCTCGCCTTCGCTCGGCGTGGTGTTCGACTTCGTGCTGGTCGATATCGACGGAGACACGGATCTCGATGTGATTGCGTCGGAGAGGTCGCCTGGCAACGTCAAACTCCTCGAGAACGTCGGAGGAGGCGCATTCGCGGCGCCTGTCGTACTTTCCAATCGCACTTCCGCATTCATTGCGACAGGCGACTTCAACGAGGACGGCACCGTCGATGTCGTGATCAGCTGGGGGTGGGTCGACATGATCCCACAGGATTCATCCGGGGGATTCGGAGCACCTGTGAGCGTCTACTCGGACCCCGACAACTTCAACAGCACGAACATCGTCGCAGCGGACGTCAATCAAGACGGTCATCTCGACCTCGTTCGAGGGGTTCAGATCCTCTATTCCACTGTTCTCAATTTTCGGATAGGCGACGGCACAGGATCGTTCACCTCAACGTTTCTCGGTTCCTTCAGCTACTTCTTGGACGGCTCGTTCGCCTTCAGCGACCTGAATGACGACGGTCTTACGGATCTCGTCCTCGGACGGTCGTCCGGCGGTTTCGTGAGCGTTCACTTCGCCGACGGTGCGGGTGGTTTCGGCCCGGAGCGTTCCGTGCCGAAGTTTGGTCCAGGCCCCCTCGCCCCGCAGGACGTAACCGGCGACGGCGTCGACGACGTCCTTTGGTGGGACAGCTCCGAGTTGCGCTGTTGGTCCCTGGACGGACCGGGAGATATGCAGCCCAGGACCCTCGTGCACGAAGCACGCGACCCGGTACCGCTTGCGTCGTCGCACGTCATCGCCGATTTCGACGGCGATGGAATGAATGACGTCATGTATGGGACCCGTCAGCCCTTTGCAACGGGTGCAACGATGCTGGCGCTGAACAAGGGCTCGATCGCGACCCCGTACTGCGGTCCTGCCGTTCGCCACAGCGGCGACCGCTCCGCGCGCATCGACGCGTGGGGCTCGCGCGGGGTCGCCGCGGATCAACTCGAGCTCTACGCGTACGGACTTCCGGTGGACGAGTGGGGCATGTTCGTCTGCGCAACGAGCCCGAGTGCACCGATGAGCATCGCGAACAGCCAGGGGATGCTCTGCCTCGGCGGAACGCTCGGACGATTCAACCGGCCGGGCGAGGTCCGGCAGGCGGAGCTGGGCACGTTTCGCCTCAACGTGCGTCCGTCGACCTTCCCGCTTCCGAACGCGGTGCTCCCCGGCGACACCTGGTACTTCCAGGCGTGGTTCCGCGACATCAACGGCGGGATCACGTCGAACCTGACCGACGCGATCTCGATCACCTTCGAGTGATGTAGATGGACCTGCCACCCCCCGGCAGGCCAGGCAATCCGTGCGTGTCCGTCGCGGTCCGGCCTGCGGCGGGACGCCAAGTCTCGGATCGACCCCCAACCCCGCGGTACGTGCGACGCTCGCTCCATCTCGTCGTCGCAGCGATCCTGGCCTCGGCGTCGACCTCCCTGGCTCAGGTGACCTACGTGGACGCGACCCTCGCCACGGGCGCGAACGACGGCTCGTCGTGGGCGGACGCCTACCGCGGATCCGCCGGTCTGCGGGCAGCGTTCGCGTCCACGCCACCCGGCGGCGAGATCTGGCTCGGTGGGGGCACGTACCTCCCGTCGGACGCGGGTGACGCCTGCGCCCGATTCCTCGTCTCGACGGACCAGATCACCGTCCGCGGGGGCTTCCTTGGCGGAGAGTCCTCGCCGCTGGAGCGACCCGATGCCGGAGCGAACCCGTCGATCCTCAGCGGGGACCTCCTCGGGGACGACGACGGGACCGTCGCAACGGCCGGCGACAACAGCGCCACGGTCCTTCGGGTCGAGTCGATCGATCTCTACCTCGATCGAGTCACGATTCAGGGCGCGGGTCCGGACGGAACGTGTTCCGACCCGAGCGCGCGCCCGGTCGCGCTGTCGACCGTCGAGAACCCCGGCGCGTTGACCCTTCACGACTGCGTCTTCGAGGAGTGCTTCGGGGACGGCGTCGCACCGGACGTCGGCCTGTTCCCCTCCGACTCCCGGAGGATTCGCGTCGAGGGAACGCTCTTTCGCGACATCACCGGCAGCGGGCTGTCGGTGCCCTGGATGGTGCCAGGCGAAGCGGTGAACGCGTGCAGGTTCGAGCGCTGCGGCATCGGTCTGGCCGTGGGTCCGCTGTGGCCGGTCGGAGTGACGTTCAGGAACTGCGTTGCGCTGGACTGTCGATACGGATTCTCGTTCGGGAACGACAAGACCCAGCCGTTCAACCCCGTCCTCCTCCGCAACTGCACGCTCGCGGGGAACTCGATCGCCGGCGTGAACGCCGACAGCCGCAACCCGTTCGGGCTCGTGGGGCCGGTTGCCGTCCGGGACTCGATCGTCTGGGACAACGCGGCTCCGTTCCAGGGATTCGACCCGATCGGTCAGGTGCTCTTCGCGGTCGAGGACTCGATCGTCCAGGGAGGCTGGCCGAGCCCGACCGCTTTCGACGTCGACCCACGGTTCGAGGACGCGGCAGGCGGTGATCTCTCGCTGCAGCCAACATCCCCGGCCATCGACCGGGCCTCGGGCCAGGGGGTCGCGTCGAACGAGCTCGACGTCGCCCGCAGACACCGTGCGGTCGACGTCGCGGGCGTGCCCAACCTGGGCGGCTCATCCGTCGATCTCGGGGCGATCGAGTTCACGAGTGCCATCGGCGAGAACGACGGCTGCGATCCAGTCCCGAACTCGACGGGCGTGCCGGGTCGCATCTTCGCGCAGGGCAGCACCGCGGCGACGGACGGTGACCTCGCCCTGGATGCGGATCGACTCCCGAGCGGCCAGTTCGGCATGTTCCTCGTGAGCCGCCAGCTCGGATTCATGCCGATGGCGGGCGGGCTCGGGACACTCTGCCTCGGCGGCAACGTCGGGCGCTTGAACCGCCCCGGACAGATTCAGTCGGCGAGTCCTGCGGGCCGCATCTCGATCACCGTCGACCCTGCGGCCCTTCCGCAGGCGAGCGCATTCGTGTCCGTGCAGCCCGGCGAGACGTGGCGCTTCCAGCTCTGGCACCGCGACCTCCTGGGCGGCGCTCCGACGAACAACCTCACGGGGCTCGTTTCGATCCGGTTCGACTAGGCGCCGCGCTCGGCCGAACAGCTACCCCTGCCGGACCTCGAGGATCGGCAGGTACGCTCGCCAGGGTCCGACGGCGTCCCCGTAGCGCTTCGCCATCGCGCGCGCGATCTGCGCCAGATGACCGAGGTCGTGGACGACCCACGTCGAGAGCAGCTCGCCCAGCGTGACGCGTCCGAACGCCGGATGGGTGCCCGCGCGCGCGAGGTCCGCCTCCGAGCGCACGAGCTGGTCCAGCTCGGACAGGCTGCGCCGGCGCTCGGCCTCGAACGCGTCGAGGCGCGCCCGGGCGTCGAGGTCGCGCAGCGACGCGCGGAAGCCGTCCCGGTCGAAGGGCTCGAACGTCCGCGCTTCGCCGTGCTCGACGATGCAGCGCAGCCGCGGGATCCAGTCCGTGCGCTCACCCGAGATCAGGTGACCGAGCACGTCGAACGGCGAGTACGTCCCGGGTCCCTCGTCCGCGTGCAGCCACGCGTCGTCGAGTTCCGCGAGCTGCGCGCGGAGAACGGCGGGCGTCCGCGCAAGCACGGCGCGTGCGTCTTGGATTGCAGGGATCATCGCCGTGCAGCGTAGTCGGCGCGGACGCGGTGCGACCGACGCTCCCGGTTCCCGGCGAATGGCCTATTCTCCGAGGACCCCGACGGGTACGCACATGGAACCGCACGGACACGACTCGAACGAGCACGAGCCCAACGCCGGCTCCGAGGCAATCGAAGAGCTCGTTTTCGCGTTCCTCGAGCGCTGCGAGGGCACGGGCGAGCCGCCCTCCGAGCTGCTCGAAGAGCTCTGCCGCGAGCACCCCGACGTCGAGACGCAGCTACGCGCCACCGTCGAGATGCTCGCGGGGACCGGACTCGGCCTCACCGACGGCGAGGCCGCCGAGCCCCAGCAGAGCATCGGCGACTACGTCCTCCTGGAGCGCCTCGGGGCGGGCGGCATGGGCGTGGTCCACCGCGCGCGGCCCGCCTCCGGCGGTCCGGAGGTCGCGCTGAAACTCCTGCATCCCCAGCTCCAGGCCGAGCCCGAGGTCCGCGAGCGCTTCGCCCGCGAGGTCCGGGCGATCGAGCGCCTCGACCACCCGGCCATCGTCCGCGTGCACGACCACGGCGAGGTCCTGCGCGACGGCGTGTCGACGCCGTACCTCGCGATGGCGCTGCGCCAGGGCGTGAGCCTCGACGAGGCCATCCGCACGCTCAAGAGCAGCGGCGTTCAGACGACGGACGGCGCGGAGGTCGGCGGGCAGCTCTTCACGGCGATCGAGCCCGACGTCGACCCGCTCTCGCGTTCGTCCCGTCTGCGCGGACCCTGGTGGCAGGTCGCGTGCCGGCTCGCCGCGGACCTCGGGTCCGCGCTCGCACACGCCCACGAGAACGGCGTCGTCCACCGAGACGTCAAGCCGTCGAACGTCCTCGCGACGCCGGACGGTCGCCTCCTGCTGCTCGACTTCGGGCTCGCGGTCACCGCGGACTCGTGGCGCCTCACGCGCAGCGGCGCACGGCTCGGTTCGCTCCCCTACATGGCGCCCGAGCAGGTCGCCGGCCGCACGACGGACGCGCGCGTCGACGTGTACGGGCTAGGGCTCGTGCTGTACGAGCTGCTCACGTTCCAGCCCGCCTTCGAGATCACGTCGCCCGACGCGCTCGTCGTCGCGATCGAGCGCGGCGTCAGCCTCCGTCCTTCGCGGACGGTGAACTGGATCCCGGACGACGTCGCCGCGGCCGTCGACGCCGTCGTCGAGCGCGCGACCGACCGCAGCGCCGAGGGCCGGTACGCAACGGCGCGCGAGTTCGCCGACGACCTGCGCGCGCTCGTCGCCGGCGAGCCGCTCGTCGCACAGCCCATCTCGACGATCGGGCGCGCGGTGCGCGCCGTGCGCCGACGCCCCTGGCACGCGACGCTCGCCGCGCTGGTGCTCGCGTTCGCGGCGATCGGCGCCGTCGTGGCGGCGAACTACGAGCGGCGGATCGCCGACGACGAGCGCGACACGGTCGAGACGGAGATCGCGACGATCGCGGACCAGCTCGAGCTGATGGACAAGGGCAGGTCCGTCTTCTCCGGCAGCTCGCTCGAGGACGACCCGCGCTACGCGCCCCAGGCGCTGCCCGTGCTCGTCCCGCAGCGCGAGACGCTGCTCGGCGTGCGCGACCGGCTGCAGGAGCTCGCGCGGCAGGGCGAGGACGTCGAGGCGCTCGAACGCCAGGTCGACGTCACGCTCTCCGGCGTTCTTAGGGAAGTCGCCGCCAGCCTGACCTCGCTCGGGCGCTACGAAGAGGCGGTCGAGGCCCAGGAGAGGTACCGCGAGCACGTCGAGGCGCTGCTCGAGAGTGGCTTCGCGCGGAACGAGGACGAGCGGCTCGAACTGCGCTTCAAGCGCGCGAAGTCGATCGGCTCCCTTGCTCGAACGATTCGGCTCTCGAGCTACACGGCGCCGATGCTTGACCCCGCGACGCTGGCCGTGGATCTCCAGACGGAGCTCTTCGACGCGGGCTACCGTCGAAAGGACGTCGCCTTCGCGCTCGTGACCTCGCTGATGCTCCAGTCCGAGGGGCACTGGCGCGTCGAGGACCGGCAGGCCGCGGCCGCCGCGCTCGACCGCGCCGAGCGCGTCAGCATCGAGACCTTCGGCGAGGATCCGATCGACCTCAACCTGCGGACCCAGCGCGGCGAGATCGACCTGCGCCGCGGCTACTTCGAGCTGGGCGCGACGAACCGGGACGAGAAGATCGCGCTCATGCTGCGCGGGATCGCCTGGTTCGACGGCAGCGCGCGCGACGTCACGACCGACGAGTCCGTCGCGACACTGCGCCTCGGCGCCGGAATGCTCCTGGCGGACGAGCTGCGCGCCGCACGCCGTTTCGACGAGGCCGCGACCTGGATCCAGGACGCGATCACGCGCACCGAGGGGATCCTCGAGGACCGCGGAGGCGCCGCACGCCCCGACGACCCGTTCGCGACGATGCTGTCCGAGATGAAGGCCGTCGAGGCGCGCATCCGCGTCGACAGCGGCGAACGCGAGGCGCGCAAGGAGGTCATCGCCATGCGCCGCGTCGAGTTCGAGGGCGCGCGGATCCGGCACCTCGAGCGCCCGACGGACACCGACCTCCTGCTCGCGCGGATCCGGACCGCCGCTCGATACGCGAACGAGGCCGCGTGGGAGCTCGAGAGCGACCTCGTCGAGGTCCAGAACGCGCTCACCGCGGTGGAGAGCGCGCTCGAAGCCAGCGCCGGCATCGACGAAGGACCGTGGGCGGTCTTCGGCCGGGTGCGCAGCTGCCGCTACGCGCGCAGCCTCGCGCTGGTGCGCCTGTCCCGCTTCGACGAATCGCGCGAGGCGATCGAGGAGATCGTCGAGATCGCGTACACGCGTGAGCCCACGGACGTGCGCTCGCTGTGGTTCGCGGTGGACCTCTGGGCCGAGCTCTACCGGTCTGTCCCCGAGGGCGAGGCGACCGCCGAGCTCGGACCCCGCGTCCTCGGCGCGGTCGAGGCCGTGGTCGAGGCGGGGTTCCGCGACGCGGACGCGCTGCGGCGCGCCGAGGTCCTCGCACCGTTCCAGGAGGAACCCAGGTTCCGCGCGGTGCTCGAGCGGATCGAAGCGGAGTCGTCGGCCGGCGACTGACGGCGCGTGCGGCCGCGCGTGGGCCCGCGGCGGCGCGAACCTGGCATTTCTCGGCAGCGCTCCGCGGAGCGGTTCCCATGGGAGGGCGACCATGACTCCTCCCCCCACGGACGAACTCCTGGCCGAGCTGCCCTGGCTGCGCCGCTTTGCGGCCGGCCTCGTGCGCAGCGCCGCCGACGCGGACGATCTCGTCCAGGACACGCTGGGCGAGGCGTTGACCACTCGCTCGGGCGACCGCCCGCTCCGCGGCCTGCTCGGTGGGATCGCGCGCAACCTCGCGCGTGGACGGCACCGCGACACCCGAACGCGCGGCGAGCGCGAGGCGCGCCACGCGCGCGACGGAAGCGACGTGCCGGCACCCGGCGCGGACGCGGAGGCCGAGCGGCTCGAGCTCTTGCGCGAGCTGCTCGCGGAGCTGCGCGCGCTCCCGCCCGCGCAGCGGCGCGCGATCACCGCGCGGTACTTCGACGGCCTCGAGCCCGCCGAGATCGCGCGCCGGGACGGCGTTCGCGCGGCGACCGTCCGCAGCCAGCTCGCGCGTGGGCTCTCCGCGCTGCGCGAGCGCCTCGACACGAGCCAAGGAGGACGGCAGCGCTGGCTGTCGTCCCTCGCACCCTGGGCGCTCGGACCCGCTGCCCCGGGCGCGTTCGACGCTCCGTCCACGGCCTCTCCCGACCCGATCTCGAGCGCCGCGTCCGGTTCGCCGCCCGCGTCCTCGATCGCTGCCGCCGCGCCCGAGGCGGCTCCCGCCCTTCCCGCCCTCGCCCTCGGCCTTCTCGTCATGAAGCTCGCAGCCCTCCTCGTCGTGCCTGCCGTCCTCGGCGTCTTCCTCTGGAATCGCATCGACGGCGACGCCGACTCCTCCGGCCGAGCCGACGTCGCGCGCGCGGCCGCGGCGGACCTCGATGCGACCGCGCCGACCGGAGGTCCGACGGAGCGTCTTCCAGCCGAGACCGACGCGCAGGCGCCGGACAGGACGCCCGTGACCGAGACTCTCGCGGCGCCTCCGATCTTCACTCCGACGAGCGTCCACCTCGTCGACATGCTCACGGGCGAGCCCGTTCCGTTCATGCGAGCCGAGCTGACCTGGATCGCGGGCGTCGATGGGGCGAGGGTCCGCTCCGACGCCAGCGGCTCGTTCGTGCTGAACTCGTTCAAGGACGTTCCCCACGACACGATCCGCGTGATCGAGAACGACCGCGCTGTCTACGGGCAGCGCGGAGTCCGGCGTCAGACGGTCGTCCCCTACCCGATCACCGAGCCGATCCCCGTCCACGTCGGCCCGACGTTCCACTTCGAGCTGCCGCCCGAGCTCGAGGCTGACCGGTCGCGCCTCTCGATCCGCCTGCGGAACCGGGACGACGCGAGTCCGTACAACGACCGGCGCTCGACCCTGCGCGATGGACCGACCCCGTGGGCGCGGCTCGACCCGAGCGCGACGGACCTCGGCGACGGCCCCTTCGACCTCGTGCTCGAGGACGTGCGCGGCATGCGCACCGCGCGGCTGACGGTCGACCGCTGCCGCGGGATCACGCACGAGACGCTGCGACCCACCTTCGAGCCCTGCGGCAACGCGGAGCTCGTCCTCCTCTCCGAGCGGGGCGCACCCGGCGTCCGCGTCGTGCTCGAACCGCTCGGGCACGACGTCCCGAACGACGTCGAGCTGCACGCGCTCCCCGGTCGCGCCGAGAAGAACGGGTCGGCCGTCGCGACGCTCCGACTGCTGCCGCCCGGCGCGTACACCTGGCGGACCGTAGGCGCGGCGCAGAACGCCGAGGGCGAGCTCGAGATCGTCGCCGGAGAGACCACGCGCGTCGAGCTGGCTCCGGAGGCACTCGGCCTGACCTTCGACAGCGACGTCACGATCGACGCCAGCGCCGCGCCGGAGGCCGACCCGACGCGCTGGCTCGTGATGGTCACGAGCATGGACCAGGAAGGCGCGGGCTTCATGGCGCGCGCCGAGCGCGACGAGGCGGGTGGACCGGGTCGCTTCCGGATCCCGCTGCGCGCGCTCGCGCCGGGGACGTGGCACGTCGCGCTCCAGGTACCGGCGGGCTTCACGCTCGAGCCGGGCGCCGTGGAGGTCACGCCGGGCGCGCCTCCCGAGACCATCGTCGTGACCGCGGGCAGCGCGCGGCGCCGTCTCGAGCTCGAGGTCGTGGACGAGGAGGGGCACGCCCTGCCCGCGACGGCCGCCGTCCTCATCGTCCCGCGGGAGGCGTTCGAGTTCCGCCGTGAGCACGAGGGGGCCCTGACGCTCCTCTCGGAGGAGCTCCCGGGCGACGAGCCGGTGGACGTCTTCGTGCGCGCGCCCGGCCACCGCGGCGTACTGCTCCGGCACGACGCGCGCACCGATCCGGCGGAGCGCCGCGTCGTACTGGAGCGCGGCTGGTCGACGCGCGTGATGACGCTCGACGTGCAGACGCTCGAGCCCGTCCTCGACTGCGACGTGCTCGTCGACGGCGAACCCGCGGGGAGGCCCGGCCCCGACGGCTGGTGCTGGGTCGAGCGGGAGGAGGCGCCGCTACGCATCGACGTGCGGCCCGGCGACGACAGCCTCGAGATCGAGTCGCCGTTCGACCACCCGGGCAGGAGCGAGGACGACCTCGATCCGCCGTACGGGCTGCTGTTCCAGGCGACGCGGGGGCGCTGACGCGCTGCAGCGCTAGCGGGCGAATGGCGCGGACGGGCGAACGGTGAGCCGCGACCGGCGAGGTCACACGGCTCTTACCGGAGCGCGTTCGACACTTCGCTGCGAAGGGCGCATTCCAAGGCTCGGTCGACCGCCAGGGAGACGCTCGCCACCTTGCGCGATCGGCGCGCAACGGCGAGCCTGATCGTTCCCTCGCAACCAGGACCCGGAGAGTCCCACCATGCTGCCCAGGCTCGCCCCTCTGCTCGTCGTCCTCGCCGCCGCTCCCGCTTCCGCCGACACCCTCTGGGTCGATCCCGTCCACGGGCTCCCGTGGAACCCGGGCACCGAGGCGGAGCCACTCTCGTCCGTATCACTGGCTCTCCAGGGTCTCGCCGCCGCCGCGGGACCGCACGTCGTTCACCTCGCGCCGGGGGACTACTCGCCGGCCAGCGGCGAGTCGTTTCCCTGGGCAGCGATGGACGACCTCGTGCTCGCCGGAGACGCCGATGGAACGCTCGTCTCGGTGCCGGCCGGCCTGGCTTCGGTGTTCCTCGACGGTTCTCGCGCGCTCACGCTGACCAACATCGCGTTCGAGGGGACCCGTCCGACGCGGCTGTGCTCAATGGCTGCCGTCTCCGCGGAGGTCACCATCGAGCGCTGCGTCTTCACGGGCTTCGGCGCGCTGATCGGACAGGTCAGTGCGAACCAGCAGGCGCGCATCCACGTCAACGACTCCGAGTTCTACGACTGCGTGAGCCTCGGCGGCAATCTCGGTTACGCCGGTGGAAACGGGATCACCTCCATCGACCGCTGCGTGTTCGACGGCTGCGAGGGCGTCGCGAGCGGCGCGGTCTTCCTCGGGACCGGCTCGAACGTCCTGATTTCCAACTCGGTGATCGTGCGCGGTACCCATCCGACCAACCCGATCGGGAACGCCGACTACGTGTACGGCTGCACGATCGCGTTCAACCAGGCCCCCGTGCCGAGGCTCGAGTTCACGATCTCCCCCTGGATCGAGAACTGCATCATCGCGTGGAACGGGGACGGGAGCACGAGCAGCGTCGCGCCGGGCAACACGGTCGTGAGCTGCCTGATCCACGACGCCGCGGGCACGGACCCGCGCAGCGTCGTGCCGGGCCCCCCGCTGTTCGTGGACGGACCGGCGGGCGACGTGCGACTCCGGTTCGGATCTCCCGCGGTCGACGTGCTGCCGGACGGCGCAGACGTCCTCGATCGGACGGGTCGACCTCGGGACGTGGACGGGGACCTGGACCGGACGGCTGCGGGCGACCTCGGCGCGCTGGAGCTCCGAACCCTCGACCGCCCGCCGGGAGCACCGTCCGTGGTCCCCCTCGGCCAGCCGTACGAGCTGGAGATCGTCGGGCCCGCCTGGACGTTCTCGACGCTCGCGTTCTCACGCGACGGTCTTGCGGCGAGCCCTGCCGCGTCGCCGTACGGAGGCATCCACCTCGCCCCGGGCGCGGCGCGCGTACGTACGGTGGGACTCGGATCGGAAGGACGCGTCGCGTTCGACCTGCCCCTCGGCGGACCGAGCTCGATCATCGGTCTCGAGCTCGGCTACCAAGCGATCACGCGCTCGTTTGCCTCCGACACCGGAGCTGCGGTGACGAACGCGCTCGTGCTCACGGTCGGCGCACCCTGACGGGCCGACAGCGGCCTCCCCTGCGAGGCGCCCGTCCATCGCGATCTCGTCTCCGGAGGGAAGCGCAACGCCGCGGTGCAGAAGGTGGAGCGACGCGCGCAGGGGCGCGGGCGCTGGACCTGCCAGGCGTGGCACCGAGACCTCGCCCAGGGGTGTGCGGACGTCGAAATCCGCGAGCGGGGCCTCGATCGACTGCTGGTCCCCAAGGCGCCCGGATGCAGCCGTACGGCGAGAGCGCCGAGCCTTCGTCCGAAACCGGCCGGGCGCCGGGAAGCTCTCGAGCGATGGAACGTCTTCGGCGGTGAACGAGACCCTGCCCCCCGCCCACCCGCTCTGCACATGCCCAAGACCTCATCTCCGTCCCTCGTCCTCGCCGCCGCACTCTTCGCCGTCGCAGGGTGCGTCGCGCCGTCCGGTGGGTCGGGCAAAGACACGAAGACAGCCGTCCAACGGGTCTACGCGCTCGAGCACGCCGACGCCGTCGAGCTCGCCGCCACGCTGCGCGAGTTCCTCGACGACGCGGCGCGCGTCGAGGGCGCACCGCGGACCCGCGCGGCCTCCTACGACGTGCAGGCCGATGTCGACACGTCGTCGATCCGCCTGACCGCGCCGCCGGAGCGCGTGGCGGAGATCGAGACCCTCATCACGGCGCTCGACCGACCGAGCGGCCGCTGAGCGGTCTCTGCTCTCGCACGCACCCACACCGGCGAACGCCACGGCACGCGTACGCCGCGCCCGCCGGATCGAACGTCGCCGTCGTGGACTCCGTGATCGCGCCCCGCTCAAAATGCGACCGAGACGGCGTTCGTCAGCCGCGACTCTGGCCCCTCGCGGTACCACGCCTGGAAGAACCACGTGTCGGGCGGCGTCGCGGCGACGACCCCCGAGCCGAGCGGAATCGAGCTCGTGTCGATCCGCGCGCCCGCGGCGCCGCCCGGTCCGGCGGCGAACGGCTCTCCCGGACGGTTGAAGCGCCCCAGGGTGCCGCCGAGGCAGAGCGTGCCGCTCGCGACCGGTAGGAACGACGGGGCGCGGCCGCAGAGCCAGATCCCGGCCGCGCCGGGCGGCAGCGCAAACGCGCTCAGCTGGACGCGGTCCGGGGACGGCGTCACGGCGCGGTCGACGATGGTCGCACGAAGCTGCGCCGCGACGCCGAGAGCGTTGGTGATCGGCTGCGGACAGAACGCGACCGCGCGCTCGGATCGGAACGTCGACGGCACCCACTCGGCGCCGGTCCCGATCGAGTTCAGGAGCACGGTGTCGACGTCACCGTCCATGTCGACGTCGACCGAGTCGATCGTGCCGAACGGCGCCGCGACCGACGCTGTCTCCGCCGTCCTAACGGCCAGGCCGAGCACGATGCTGTAGGTACGGAGCTCGTCGCCGAAGAGCGCGTGCAGGGACGGGGACGGGTTCGACGAGGCGAATCGATCGAACGCATCGAAGTCCGAGAGGCCGGGTTCGTCGAGCAGGACGCTGCTCGAGATCGGTGAGCCGGCCGCGTCGAGCCGCCAGGAACGGAGCTTGGGCGCGTCGTGGACGAGGAGCTGCTGCGCGGGACTCGAGGACCATCCTCGCGAGGCGCGCATGCGCACGGGCGGGCCCGACACGGGGATCGAATCCGGCGCCGGCGCGAGCACGCCTTGATGGCTCAGCGCGACCCGGACGGCGGTCGCACCGCCGCCCTGCTCCACGGCCGCGACGTCCGGCGCCCCGTCGCCGTTCCAGTCGCCTTCGACGATCTCGCCAAACGTGAGCCCCGCCGGCGCGTCGAGCAGCACCGTGGGCGCGCCGAAGGCACCTGGCGCGGTTTGACGCGCGACGAGCAGCCGGCTCCCGTCCGCGGATACACCGACGATATCGTCGTCGCGGTCCAGGTCGACGTCGAACGCGAGAAGCGACCGCCCGGTCGGGCGGAAGCCGGCGCCGGCGGCCGCAGGGACCGCACTGACAAGCCTCGCGTAGACCGCGAGCTCCCCGTCCGCGCGGACGACCGCCAGCCCGTCCGCAGTCTCGTCCCCGAAGCGGCCCGCCGCGTGCGCCTGCGCGTCGGGAGCAAACGTGTCCGCGACGCGGTCGTGCCGCGCGAGGAGCCCGGGCGCCTGCTGCTCGTACACGCGCAGCCCGCCGCGGTCGAGCGTCACCAGATCGATGTCGCCGTCGCCATCGGCGTCCAGCGGCACGAGCGCGTCGACGCGCACCGGCGGCGGATCGAGCGCGAGCGGATTCGGATCGATCCCGAAGCCCGTCGTGGGATCCACCGTGCCGCGGTGGAGCGACAGATCGGTCGCGCTCGACTCTCCGACGAAATCCACCAGCCCGTCGCCGTCGACGTCCGCGATCTGCCCGGACGTGAACTGTGGCCCGGGGACGCCCGCGTCGGGGTCGATCAGGGGCTCGAAGTCCGGCGCGAACGAGAACGGCCCCGTGCGCCGCAGGAAGACGGGGCGCCACGTGGCCCAGTCGATCTCTGGGTCCTGCCGTAGGACGAGGTCGTCCAGGCCGTCCCCCGTGACGTCCGCGAGGTCGAGAGAGCCGAAGGGGTACGTCGCGCTCGCGGCCTCTCGGGACACGAACCCGAAGCTCCCGTCGCCCTCGAGCACGATGCGTCGCCCGCCGCCGAGCGCGACGACGTCGAGCTCGCCGTCGCCGTCCAGGTCGCCGACCCGAGCGATGTCGACTTCGACCGTCGCGGGCGAGGAGAAGACCCGCACGAAGGAACCACCGTCGTTCCGGTGAATCTCGAGCCTTCGACCCGAGACGAGCGCGATGTCGCCGTCGCCGTCGTGGTCGAAGTCGGCGACCTCCCCCAGCGTGCTGAGGGGAAGCGGAAGCGGCGCCGGCGGCGAGAAGGCGCGCTCACCGACCCGGTAGACGACCGCGAGCCTGTATGAGAACGAGAAGGAGGGCCGCGGCGTGAACACGAGGTCGCCGCGCCCGTCTCCGTCCATGTCGGCGACGCCGGCGAGCGGGCCGACGAAAGAGCTCTGCGCGTGCTCCACCCACTCGAAGTCGAGCACGGTGGACCCCGGAGGCGTGTCGTTGAAGAGCACGCCGTCCGTCCACCCTCCGAGCACGATGTCGGACCGCCCGTCCTCGTCCACGTCCACCACGGACACGGAGCTGAAGGCGGCGCCGGAGGGGAGGAAGGGCGCGAGCGGGACGCTCCGCCAGTCGAGCGTCGCCGGGTCGCGCTGAAGAACCCGCGGCCTCGTGTGGAGCCCGGCTGCAACGACCTCCTGGCCGGGGCAAGCGGAGAGCTCGCCCACGCCGACCTCGAAGTCCTGGAAGCGGAGGTCGTCGAAGAGCGGAACCGGTGACGCGGGCGTTTGAGCCGCGACGAGCATCGCGGGCAGGAGAGCGAGCATGGCAGGCGTGGGTCCGGGACCCGGAGGCGGATCGGTGGCGCGACGCGCGAGCGAAGAAGCGTCGCCGATGCGGTTCTACCGGCGCTGCGCCATGCGGTCACCGTCGAAGTCGCCGCTGGATCGTGCCGGGCGTGGGGCAAGGGCCCGTCCGGCGGGGCTGCCTGCTACCGCGGCACCGGATCGACCGCGACCGTCTCGCCAGCCGCGACCTCCACGCGCGCGGGTGCGACCGCTTCGAAGCGCGTCCCTCCGATTCCGTCGAAGTCGGCCTCTGCTGCGTCGGGCGCGCTCGATTCGAAGAGCCCGTCGCGGATCGCCGTCACGGTTCCATCGCGGTCGACGGGCGGATCCGCGGGCCGAGGCCGACGGAGACCTCGTCCGCGTAGGGGGGGCGCGGCGTGCCCTCATCGCAGGACGCCGCTCAGTGGTACGAAGAGCGGCGGCTCGTCCTCGACTCCGGAGTCGATCCGCACGCGGCCCCGGAAGACGCCGTTGTCGGAGGGACGGGGCAGCGGAAGCTCGATCCGCAGTTCGGCAGAGCGCCCGTCCTTCGCTTCGACGAGCGTCACCTGCGCAGCGCGGATCCAATCGGCCCCCTCGGATTCGACGCTCGCCGTGACGCGTGCGAGGTCGGCTCCGCGGTCGACCTGCAGGAGCCGCAGCGTCCGGGTGCGGTCCGCCCGCTCGCTGTCGAGACGGACGAGCCCAAACCCCAGCGCGTGCTCCGCCGTGACGATGGGACCCGCGATGCGGAATCGCACGTTGCTGGACGTTCCGTAGAAGCCGTCGTCTCCCCCGCGGACCCGGGCGTCGCTCACGACGCGGACCGTTGCGGTGTGCCATCCGCGCGGCAGTTTGGACCCGATCTCGAGCCGCGCGACCCAGCGGCGGGCGCGACCGTACGCGTCCGGATCGAACGGGACCAGGCGAACGGTGCAGCCGTCCGGGAGCTCCGGCGCGGAGAGCTTGCCGCCGCGCCGCGCGTCCCTTCGAGGCGCGGCCGGCGCGGGCCGGAGCAGCACGCGTTCCCCGGAGGTCACCTCGACCGGAACGTCGACCGTGTGCGCCGTACCCTCGAGCAGCGTCGTCGCATGCGGTCCGTCCGGAACCTCGGCCCGCAGGAAGCGCCGGACGTGCGCGCGGCAGCGGATCCACGTCGACTCGTCCCCGGCGGGGCCCTTCGCGGTCAGCTTTACGCCGACCGAGCGGTGTCGCTCAGCGGTGCCGCCGGAGTGACGGAGCCGCACGAGGATGGCCGTGCCGGGGGCGAGCGTGGCGCCTTCCTCGTAGGCCGTGAACTTTCGCTCGTCGGGGCTCCTGACCAGGAGCGCGCTCAGGCTCACGCCTCACATGTAGGTGGTGTCGGTGAGCTCGATCGGCCGATCCCCGACCCTCAGCTCGAAGCCGTGCTCGAGGACGTCGCCGACGAACGCGTCGCCGAAGTCGTGCTCAAGGGGAGAAACCGGGACGAGCGCGCGTCGGGCGGCTTGTTCCTCCGGGTGCGCCGTGGGGAGGCCGGCGGCGACCAGCGCGAGCGCGGCGGTCAGGGCGGGGACGAGCATGGTGTGCGGGGCAGGGATCGATGGAGCAGGCGTTCGGAGCGCTCCGGGACGGGGCCGCAGCGAGGGAGCCCGAAGCGGGAGACCTACGCACGGACCCGAGCGACCGTTGGCGCCGGTCCGCGGGGGACCCGGGTTCGGGCCGCGAATGGGCCGTGCACGGCGCTCCGGGCTATCCTCCGCCGCCATGGCGGACGGCAATCACGCGGAGGCTGCTGCGCGCATCGCCCGCGACGCGTTCGGGATCGACGTCCAGACCGTGCGCCCGCTGCACGGCGACGCCGAGCGGAACTTCCGCGTCGACGCAGAGGAGGGAGCGCGCTACCTGCTCCGCGTGCACGTCTCCGATGCGCCTCTCGAGCGCATCGAATTCGAGCGAGCGCTCCTCGCACACGCGGTCGAGCGCGATCCCGAGCTGCGCGGAGCGCTCCAGTCCGCGGCGGGCGGCGCCCGGCCGGGCGAGGTCGAGTTCGACGGCGCGCCCGTCCCCGTGACGCTCCTGGAGTGGCTGCCTGGCCGCCCGATGATCGAACTCGAGCGCGTGCCGGAGCAGCTCCTGCACGAAGCGGGCGCGCTGCTCGGGCGTATCGACCGGGCGCTCGCCTTCTTCCCCGAGCGGGCCGCGCCGACTCCGACGCGGTCGAGCCCCGGCGTGTCCTGGGACCTCGCGCACGCTCCGGAGGTGGTCGCCCGTCACGTCGACGCGATCGAGTCAGAAGCGCAGCGCGCGCTCGTCGAGCGCGTGCTTGCGCGCGGCGGTCCCGCCGTCGCCGCGGCGACCGAGCGGAGCCCGTCGCAGGTGATCCACCAGGACGCGAACGACTCGAACCTGCTCGTCCGCGCGATCAACGGGCACGCCTGCGACGTGCGGGTGACCGGGCTCATCGACTTTGGCGACGCGACGTGGGCGCCGCGCGTCTTCGATCCGGCGATCGGGGCCGCGTACGCGGCTCTGCGGCGCCGCGATCCGCTCGGAGGCATCGCGCGCTTCGTCGCCGGGTTCCAGGGGGAGTGCGCGCTGACGAAGGACGAGCTCGCCCTCGTCTTCGACCTGGCGCGCCTGCGGCTCGCGGCGAGCGTGACGATTGCCGCCGTGCGCGTCCGCGAGGGAACTGCGTCCGCGTCGCAGCTCGTCACGCATGCGCCGGCGTGGCGCGCGCTCGAACTGCTCGACCGGGTTGACCCGAACTTCGCGGCCCTGCGGATCCGCGCCGCGGCCGGCGTGCGGGCGCAGCCGGGCCCAGACCTCGACGAGCTGATGCGCGGCCTCGAGCCCGCCGACGTCCTCGGCGCGCCGCTCACCGGCGCACCCTTCGTGGATCTGTCCATCGACAGCGCGTTCCTCGCGGAGCTGTCGGGCGCCGGCGAGCCCGACCTCGCCGTCTGGGGCGCGGCGGTCGAGGAGCTGCGCGTTCGATCCGGTGCGACGGCAGTCCTCGGCCACCACGACGAGACCCGCGCGCTCTACGCCACGGAGGCGTTCTCGACGCCGCGCGACGACTTCGACGAGCCGCGGACCGTTCACATCGGCGTCGACCTGTTCGCGCCCGCCGGAACTGCCGTGCACGCGCCCCTCGAGGGGACGGTCGTGAGTGTCCAGCGCAACGGCGCGCACCTCGACTACGGCCCGACCCTGATCCTCCGGCACGAGGTCGAGGCCGGGGCGCGCGTCGAGACCTTCCACACGCTCTACGGGCACCTGGCGCTCGGAGTCCTCGACGCGCTCGCCCCCGGCGACCGCGTCGCGCGCGGCGCGCGGATCGCCGAGCTCGGGGACGCGTCCGTGAACGGCGGCTGGCCCCCGCATCTGCACTTCCAGGTCGTCCGCGACCTGTTCGGACACGTCGGCGACTTTCCCGGCGTGTGCGGGCCGAGCGAGCGCGCGGCGTGGACCGCGAACTCACCCGACCCCGCGCCCCTGCTCGGTCTCGAAGACTGCGGCGCGCACGAGCCGTCCCTCGAGGACGTCCACGCCCGTCGCCGCGAGGCCTTCTGCAGCTCGATGTCGATCTCGTACGACGTGCCGCTGCACATCGTGAAGGGACGCGGCACCACGCTGTTCGACGCGGGCGGCCGCCCGTTCCTCGACGCGGTCAACAACGTCGCGCACGTCGGGCACTGCCATCCGCGGGTCGTCGCGGCAGCGCAGCGGCAGACGGCGCTCCTCGGGACGAACACGCGCTACTTGTCGGAGTCGAGGCTCGCCTACGTCGACGCCCTCCGCGCGCGGCTCCCCGAGCACCTTGAGGTCGTGTACCTCGTCTCGAGCGGCTCGGAGGCGAATGAGCTCGCGCTCCGGCTCGCGCGCGCGGCCACGGGACGGCGCGACGTGCTCGTGCAGGAGCACGGCTACCACGGCCACAGCTCCGCCCTCGTCGAGCTCTCGCACTACAAGTTCGCGCGCAAGGGCGGCTTCGAGCGGCGCGCCTGGGTCGATGTCGTCCCCATCGCAGACCCGTACCGAGGAGCGCATCGGGGACCCGACAGCGGCCCGGACTACGCGCGCGAGGTCGAGGCCCGGCTCGTGCAGATGGAGGCCGAGGGGCGCCCCGCCGCGGCGCTGTTCGCGGAAGCGATCGTGGGCTGTGGCGGCCAGGTCGTCCCGCCCGACGGCTACCTCGCCGCCGCCTTCGAGGCCGCGCGAAGCGCGGGCGCCGTCGCGGTCGCGGACGAGGTGCAGGTGGGCTTCGGCCGCGTCGGAACGCACTTCTGGGCCTTCGAAGAGCAGGGCGCGGTGCCCGACATCGTCACGATGGGCAAGCCGATGGGGAACGGACACCCGATCGCGGGCGTGGCGACGACCCGCGCCATCGCGGACGCATTCGCGGGTGGAATGGAGTTCTTCGCGACGTTCGGCGGCAACGACGTCTCGTGCGCGATCGGGCACGCCGTCCTCGACGTGATCGAGGACGAGGGCCTAGTGGCGAACGCGGCGGCGCGCGGGGCGCAGTTCTTCGAAGCGCTGTCCCCGCTCGCGAAGGAGCTCGAGCTCATCGGCGACGTGCGCGGCCGCGGGCTGTACCTCGGCGTGGACCTCGTGGCCGATGCGGAGACGCTCGCCCCCGACGGCGCCGCGGCCCACTGGACCGCGAACCGGATGCGCGAGCTCGGCATCCTGATCAGCACGGACGGCCCGGCGGAGAACGTTCTGAAGATCAAGCCGCCGATCGTATTCTCGGAGGCCGAGATGGAGCGGCTCGTTTGCACGCTGGGCGGAGTGCTGCGCGAGGCGCAGTCGCTGCGAGTGCAGATACGGTGCCAGGATCACCAGCAGCGCTAGAAGCAGCCAGGGACGTCCATTGAATGGACGTCCCTGGCTGCTTCTAGCGCTGCTGGTGATCCTGGCACCGTATCTGCACTCAGGCGAAGCGGTTCTTGATCACCACTTCGTCCAGTGAGAGCTGGCCCGGCTTCGGCCACGGTTCCTTCGTGCCCTTGCCGATCGCCACCATCGGGCCCATCACGTGGTCGTCGGGCAGGCCGATCAGCTCGGCCACCTTCTCGATGTCGAAGCCGATCATCGGGCACGAGTCGTAGCCCATCGCCTTCGCGCCCAGCATCAGCGTCTGCATCGCCATGCCGATCGAGCGCTGCGCCTCGTCTCGCTGGAGCCACTCGCGGCCCTCGTGGAACGGGCCCATCCAGTTCACGAGGAGCTCCGCGACCTCTGTCGGCGCGTTCTTCCAGTAGCGCTGGGGCTCCTTCGCCCACGCCTTCGTATCGGCGGTCATGACAACGAGGACGGACGCGTCCGTCATCTGCGCCTGGTCGTTGCCGTTGGCGCGGATCTCCTTGCGCAGCTCGGGGTCGTCGACCACCACGAAGCGCCAGTGCTGGATGTTGAAGCTCGTCGGGGACTGGATGGCGGCGGTGAGGAGCTTCTCGAGCTCGTCGTCCGTGAGGCGGTGCTCCGGATCGAAGGCCTTCATCGAGCGGCGGGCGTGGATGGCGTCGAAGGTGTCCATGGAAGTGGGCGCGGAGTGGATCGTGGGTCTGGGTCTTGTTCGAGGACGCGGGCTGGGCCGTGCTTCCCCTCGGAAGGAGCGGTTCGCGCGGCGCGCCCGGGGGACGCGACTTCGATGCGGTCCGCCCGTTCGAACAGCGTGACGCGTTTGGACCGGAACAGGTGGACCTGCAACCCCGTAGGGCACGGAGCTCGGCGGACACGCGACTTCGGTTCGCCCGTTCCTCCGTGGAGGACGGGTCCCCCCACTACACTCCAGGCCGCATGCAGGAACGTCGCTGGGGTCACTACGAGCTCGTCCGGTCGCTGGGCCGGGGCGGGATGGGCGAGGTCTGGCTCGCGCGGGACACCCAGCTCGAGCGGGACGTTGCGATCAAGTTCCTGCACGAGAGCCTGGAGGTCGACGACGAGGCGCGCGAGCGGCTCCTGCGTGAAGCCCGCGCCGCGTCGGCGCTGGCCCACCCCGGGATCCTCACGATCCACGCGATCGAGCGCGACCACCAGCGAAGCTTCGTCGTCATGGAGCGCGTCGTGGGCGCGCCCGTCGACGAGGCCTGCCGAGCCCTGGGACCCGCCGAGACGGTCACCGTCGTCGCCGATCTCGCCGACGCACTCAGCGCCGCGCACGCGCGCGGCATCGTCCACCGCGACCTCAAGCCGTCGAACCTCTTCGTCGACGAGCGCGGCCGCGGCAAGGTCATGGACTTCGGGCTCGCGCGCGTCCGCGATCTGCCGGAGCTGACGCAGCCGGGCTCGACCCCCGGCACCCTCGGCTACATGGCGCCCGAGCAGCTCCGCGGCGAGGCCGCGACGCCGGCGTCGGACGTGTTCGCGCTCGGAATCGTCCTCCACGAGCTGCTCACGGGCGAGCGCCTGTTCGACCGCGGCGAGGGCGTCGCCGCCGTCCTCCACTCGATCCTGAACGACGAGGCGCCGCGCCTGCAGGTGGACGACGCTCGGGTGGCCGACGCGGTCGCGCGCGCGCTGGCCAAGGACCCGGCGGCACGGTTCGCCGACGCGGGCGAGCTCCGCGACGCGCTCCGCGGAGTGGACGCGCCGGTGGCGGCCCACGCCACGCCGCGGCTGCCGTGGATCGCGGCGGTCCTCGCGGCCCTCGCCGTCGCCGCTGGGATCTACTTCGCGATGTCTCCCACGGGTCCGGGCCGCCGCGGCAGCGCCTCGACCGAAGTCGCCTACCGCACGCGGCCCCTCTCCATCCACTCCGCCCGCATCGAGGAGCCCGCACTCTCGCCGGACGGGAGTTCGCTCGCGTTCGTCCAGCGCGAGGCCGGCGTGCCGCAGCTCTGGCTGACCGCGCTCGAGGACCCTGACCCGCGGCGCCTGACCGACGGCCCCGAGGGTGCGATGGCGCCGGCCTGGAGCGCCGACGGCACGCGGCTCCTGTTCCACACGAGCGTCACGGATCTGCGGCGCGACCGCGCCGACGTGTGGGAGGTCGCCGTGGCCGGGGGCGAGCCGCGGCTGCTCGTGCGCGACGCGTCCGAGCCCTCCAGCGGCCCAGACGGCGAGCGCGTCTTCTTCGAGCGCCGCGGCGCGCTCTACGCCTTCGAACGATCGAGCGGCGACGTCGCGACGGTCGTCCCGGCGCCCGCGGGCGGCTGGGTCGGCTACTCCCTCGAGTACGCCGTCGCCCCGGACGGCAACCGCGTTGCATACCTCGTCAGCGAGCTCGGCCCGCTCGGTACGGTCGTCGAGCTCGATCTCGCCTCGGGCACGCGCACGACGCTCATCGAAGAGCGGGGACTGCACGCCGACCTCACCTACACCCCCGACGGCTCTGCGCTGCTCCTGTCGTCGAACCTCGGCGGCGCGCAGAATCTCTGGCGTCTGGAGCGCGAGACTGGCGCGCGCCGCCAGCTCACGACCGGCGCGGGCGACGACGTCGCGCCGACGACCGCGGGCGGCCTGATCGCGTACCAGAACCGACGCGACGACCACGAACTCGTGCGTGCGGTCTCCGGCGACGCGCCCGAGGTGCTGTTCCAGTCACGGAGCGAGCTGTACGGCGTCGACGTCCACCCCGACGGGGGCTCGGTGCTCTTCTCCGCGTCGTCGGGGGATTCGGTCGATCTGATGACGCTCGACCTCGCAACGGGCGATGCGCGCCGGGTTCCGAGTGCCGAGGACGGACTGCGGCTGTTCGCGCGCTGGCGCGGTCCGGACGCCGCGGTGTGCTACCGCGACCTGCCAGGCCGCGCGGATCTCGTCGAAGTGGACGTGGCGACCGGCCTCGAGCGCGTCCTGTTCGACGGTTGGTCGATGCAGGACCACCCGTTCGTGCAGCCGTCCCCGGACGGAACCGCGCTGGCGGTGTTCGACCTGTCGACATCGCCCCCGGCGACGGAGGTCCGACGCTTCGACGGCGCCACGCCGCCCACGCGGCACACGATGTTCGCCGCGCGCTGGAGTCCCGACAGCGAGCGGATCGTCGGGGAGTCCTTCCGCGGCGGCATCGCGATCGCGGCCGCGTTCGATGCGGCGGCCGCGCCCGACATGCAGTTGGTGCGAGGTCGCGGGACGTTCTTCTCCGGCGATGGGAGCGCGCTCTACTTCGTGGAGGAGCGGGGCGAGGAGACGACGGCCCTCGTCCGGGTCCCCATCGGTGCGGCCGAAGCGGAGTCCGTGCTCGACGACGTCGGAGGCAGCGTGCTCGAGCCCAACGTCGTCGACTGCGACGGCGACGGAGCGCTGATCTTCGTGCGCTTCGTGCCGCGTTCGAGCGAGGCCTGGCTGCTGGAGCCGGTGCTCGGCACGGACTGACCGACCGGAGGGGATCGGGCGGGGCGGCGGCCCAAGGCCTCCAACGAGAAGATCCCCGGCTCGGCATCGAGCCGCGTTCGCCCCAAGACGAAGGAGCCTCGAAACCCGGTCCGAGAGCCGACCGGTCAGTCGTCGAATCCTGCAAGAACGGGGATCGCGAGCGAAGCGATCTCGGGGCCGTAGCGCGCACGGTTCTCTTCCCACCACTCGTGCCAGAACGCTCCGTCGTGGCTCTCGTCGTAGGGCACACCGGTGAGGGGCTGCAGGCCAAAGTAGCCGAGCCCGTAGACCGTCTCGTACCCGTTCTGGGCCGCGATCGCACCGATGAGCGTCGGGATCGCCCGCGGGTCCCCGAGATCACCGAGCGCGCCGCCGATGTCGAAGGACGTGCCGTTGGCTGCGAGCATGCGCGGATCGCGCACGGCGTCGAGGAGCGGGTCGAGGGCCCAGGGCAAGCCGGCCGCACCGAGGAGGTCAGCGGCAGCGCTGGCCGCGCGGAGGTCGTCCCGCTGTTCGAGCAGCGGAAGCAGCCGCGCCCGAGCGAACTCCTCGTCGAAGTCGTCGGGTCGGAGCAGCCGCAGCGCCTGGAGCCGATCCTCGCCGCGGACGCCGCTGTCGATCAGCCCGCCCAGGTGCTCGCTCAAGAACGGCCCGAGCTCGAGGAAGTTCGCTGCGTTCCGAAGCGCGAAGTAGGCCTCGCGCTCTTCGCCGATCCGCGCCAGGAGCCGTTCGAGCGCGGAACGGAAACCGGCGTCGAGCAGCACCGACGTCAGGTCGAGCCCGCACTGCGTCGCGAGTTCGTTCGGGTAGTGGGTGAAGCCCTCGAGTCGCGCGATCAGCTCGCCATCGTCGAGCGCTCCGAGTCCAGTCGCGAAACGACGCGCGCCGTCGGCGATCGCGTCGTCCAGACCGCCGCCCGCCGTTCGGCTGCGCCATGCCGCGTACTCGGACGCGCGGGTCCGGAGTTCCTGCATGGCGATCGTGGACGTGATCGTCAGCGCGTACGAACGGACGTCGACATCGGCGTCACCCGCCGCGCGGTGGAGTACCTCGAGGGCGTCAGGATCGCACGAGCGCAGGAACTCCTCGGGAGCGACGAGGCGCGCGTGCGCGGGCTCGATCCGGTCGTAGATTTCGAGCACCTCGCGTACGCCCGCGCCTTCCGGCAGTGCGGCAACCCGTTCGTAGATCGCGCGCGCCTGGCCCTTGTTCTTCGACGTGTTCAGGAGAGCGAGCCAGTCGTCCGAAGGAGGAGCTTCGTCGGGAACGGGGTCCGGCGCGGGGTCGTTCGCGACCGGCGCCCTCGATGAATCGATCGGGTCGAGGGCCGGGAGAACCGGTCCGGGGGCGGATGCGACGCGGATCGTGCGATCGGTTTCCTCCCGATGTTCCGCGGCGGGCGATGCGAGTGCGAGGCGGGTGAGTTCGGAGCCGCCGACGCCCAGGAGGGCGCCTGCGGCGAGGACAGCGGCCGTCTTCTTCGTCATCAGTGCACCTGTTCCGGCGGAGGACAGGAGGGAGGTCGCCGCCCCGGTGGACGCGACGGAGTACTCGGCCGCAGCTTCCGAGACGGTGTCCCGCAGGGACCCGAGGTCGAGGGCCGGGACCGCGGCGTACGCCGCTGCGCCGCCAGGAACGACGCGGCGCAGGCGTTCGCGCAGCAGACCGAGGCCGCGGTGGACGCGCACACTGGCTGCGCCGGACGTGATGCCGAGCGCGGCGCCGATCTCACGCGCGGGCGCGCCCTCGGTCAGGTACGGCCGGACCGCGGCCGCGTAGGTCGGGGGCAGCGCGTCGACCTCGGACTCGACGATGCGGACGAGTTCGTCCTTCTCGGCGGCGCGCGCCGGATCGTCCCCTGCTGGCGCCGAAGACGGCGCGAGCGCGGCGTGCTCGGCCAGCCGCCGGGGGTCGGGCGTCCGCGCCGCGTTCCGGCGGGCCCGCGCGGCGTGCCGCGCCAGGATCCCGACGAGCCAGGGCACGACGCCGCGCCCGTCTTCGAACGCATGCGCCTTCTCGATCGCCGTCAGGTACGTCGCCTGCAGCACGTCCTCGGCTTCCGACGCGTCGCGGGTCAGGTAGCGCGCCAGCGAGGCGAGTTCGGGCGCGCTGGCGTCGAAGACGCGCCCGAGCGCAGCTCCGTCCCCCGTGCGCCGAAAGCGGCGGAAGTCCCTGTCGATCCTTCGGTCCATCGCGCGTCCTCGCCGCGGCGGCCCGATCGATTACAGAGATTCCTGCGGATCCGTCGCAGACCCGATTGTGGCCCGGCGACGCGATCCGGGGGAGTCCGCTCCGCTACGACCCGAGGGTCAACTCGAGCACCCCGCCGGATCCGGTCTCGCCCGGGATCGACGTCTCGATCCGCACGGTCCCTCCCGAGCGCTCCACCGAGACACCGGTCCCGTACACGTCGAGGGGGTCTTCCCCGGCCACGCCGAGGTGCAGCTCGAGCGCGCGGCGCAGGAAGGAGAGCCGCGCGCGGCCAGACATCCGCGAGAACATCGCGCTCCGCGGCGCCCCCGACATCGCTTCCGTGATCCGATTCTTCGCGGCGTCGAGCGACCCGCGGATCGCCTCCAGCCGCACCTGCGCGTCCTCCCCCGGGAGCGCGTAGGCGTTCTCGATGCCCGGGATCGCGGCGGATACGAGTTCGAGGTGCTCGGCGACCTCCGCGCGCAGGAAGAGCGCCTCGCGCCAGCGCACCAGCCTGCTGTCGATCGGCCCGAGGCCCTCGCCGCGCAGCGCGTCGCGGTCCGTGACGAACGTCTGCGCGAACGTCTCGAGCTCGCCGGACAGGGCGACGCTCCCCGGTTCGACGGCGCCCTCGAGGACGCGGAGCCCCGCGAGCCATTCCTCCTTCGCCTCGCGCGAGATCCGGCCCGGAAGAGCGCCTGCCAGATGCGGGCTCAGCGCGGGGACGACGAGCGCGTCGAGACCGATCATCTCGCAGATCAGCAGCGGCGTGTGCGCGAGGTCACGGCCGAGCTGCTGCACGTCGAGCAGCGAGCGCACGGCGTCGATCTCCTCCTCGACGGTGCCGGCCACCAGGAGCTTCAGCAGCGCGAGCTCGTAGAGCGTCCGCGTGTTCGAGAGCTTCGGGATGCGCATTCCGACGCCGCGGTTCCAGTCCAGCTCGACGGTCGCGTCGCGCAAGTGCGCGCCCGCACGGACGTGGTCGAGCGCGTCGCCGAACTCCGCGAGCAGCTCGTCCCTCAGCGCGGCCTCCTCGGGCGAAGCCTGAACGAGCTGCGCGGCGATGAAGTCCTGCCGCCGCTCGGACGCGCGGTCTGCGATCGCGAGCGCCTCCTCGTAGTGCGGCCAGGCGGCGCCGTCGAGCGTCTGCCCCCAGACGGCGGGGCGCGCGAAGTCACGCGCCTCGCGCTCGGTCCGCAGCCGCTCGAGGTGCGCCTCGATGCGGCGCTGCGCCTCGTCGTTCCGACGGTCGATCGTGATGCCGACGCCGGCGAAGGAGAGGGTGAAAACGGCCGTAGCGATGGCGAAGGCGCGACGGCGGGAGGTGCGCGAGCGAGACGGGGGCATGGTCCATGTGTCGGCGCTCGGGCCGACCTCGCCTGAGCCGAGCGGGCTCCTCCGGCCGAACGGCCGGCCCGGCCTCGCGACGAGCGCGGGCCGGGGGCCACCGGCTGCCTCGGTGCGAGACGGTTACGATCTCCTTCGCTCGTGTTCCCTCCTGCCTCGCCCGATGACCGTTCGCCGACTCGCCGCGCTCGCCCTCGTTCTCTCCGCCCTCCTCCCCGCCGCCGCCGCCCAGTTCCGGGAGACCCTCGGCGGGCCCCTCGGCCGCTTCTCGACCGACGACGTCGCGGCGCCGCTCGTCGCGCCCGTAGAGCGCTGGCGCGTCCCGCTCGGAACGCTCCTCTGCGACCCCGTCGTCCACGACGGCAAGATCGCGGTCGTCGTTCAGAAGGGCAGGGCGGCCCAGCTCCGACTGCTCGACCTCGAGGACGGTTCCGAGCTCGCCAAATTCCGGATCAAGCGCAAGGCGGGACGCGTCGGCGTGAGCCTCCATGAGGTCTACGTCACCGTGGCCACCGACCAGGAGGTCGTGTCGGGCGAGTTCCGCGGCGGCAAGTTCAAGCGCCGCCTGCGCGCCGCGGGCGACTTCCAGGGATCCGTCGCGACGGGACTCGGCTGGGGCGCCGTGCCCGCGAAGGACTCGACGCACGTCTACGACCTGCGCAAGGGGCGTTTGATCACCGAGGTCACGCGCGCGCTCGCACGCCCGATCTTCTTCGAGAGGGAGGGCACGGGCTTCGGCTACTTCTACGTGCTGCGTCCGATCGATCCGTCCGAGGGCACGACGCGACCGATCACCGTGCGGCCGATCCCGGACGAGTACCTGTACGTCGTGACCGCGCGCGAGAACGGCCTCCGCCGGCGCGCCACCTTCGAGCCCGAATGGCCGATGCACTTCCTGCGCGAGTCGAAGCGCGGGTACGAGCACGTCACGCTCGAGGACACGACCTCGAAGAACCTCGACGAGCCCGCGCGGCTCCACTTCGGCGGCAACACGGGCTCCGCGCGCTACCGGCTCGACGTGCGGTGCACGGGCCCGGGGGTCGTCTGGGGCGATCGGCTGCTCGGACGCCTGAGCGACCGCTCGATCTGGGTCGTGACCGAGCCCGGCACCGACGCGTCGGAGCAGGGCCAGGAGTACGCCGACATCTTCGGGATCGTCGACGGAGAGAGCGTGCCGGCCAACGCCGTCGACACACCGATGTCCGCGGCGAGCGGCGTGCTACTGCTCGGCAACTGGGCGGTCGAGATCGAAAGCAGCCGCGTGCTGTGGGTCGCCGAGCACCTCGACATCGTCGGGCGTCCGATCCCGGCGGCGGACGGTGTGATCGTGTTCGAGGCCGAGGACGGAACGCTCGTGTGCGCCGCCGAGCCCGAGGGCGCCGTGGTCGCCGCGGCACCCGCGCCGACGAGCGACGGCGCGCTCGGGGACGGTTCCGCGGTCGTGCTGCGCGACGGAACGCGCGTCGCGGGTGAGGTCACGGTCGAGCGCGGCAGCATCCGCGTCGCGCCCGAGGGCGCGGAGCCCCGCGTGTTCGCGGCGCACGAGGTGGCCGCGGAGGAGGCTGCGGACGGCCTCGTCGAGGCGTCCCTGCCCTTCGCGCTCTACCGCGCGGCGACGGCCGAGCTCGAGCGCACGCTCTGCGCCGACGTCGTCGAGCTCGCAGAGCTGTGCGCGGATCTGAGCCTCGTGGCGGACTCCCGGTTCTTCGTGGAGGAGGCCGAGCGCCTGGGCGCGGACGCGACCGAGCTCGAGAAGGTGCAGCGGGTCCTGTCGACGAAGACCGAGCTGGACTCGAGCACCCGCAGCGTGAAGGTGCAGCGCGCGCGCAAGTCGATTCTCGCCGTGCGCGCGGCGGCCGAGGAGCGCCGGGCCGAGCGCGTGCGCTGGCTCGAGGAACAGGGCCTGACGATCCAGGCGGGCGCGGTGCTGTGCGACTACTGGCGCGACCAGGGCGTCGTGGAGCGTCCCCGGCGCATGCCCGAGTCGATCCGCGAGGAGGTCAAGCGCATCCGCGACTTCGAGACCCTCCGCTACGAATACTGGCTCGGCTACGCGCGCGCTCTCGCGCCGGCGAATGCGCGCCTCGCGACCGACGAGGAAGCCGCGCGGGTCGATCAGCAGTCCGCGGCGTGGGAGGATGCGTCCCTCTACCAGAGCCCGCGCATCGAGCTGCTCACGCACGAGAAGAACATCGACGTCGTCGGCGGCGTCCTGCGCTTCGGCGAGGGCACGATCGAAGCGCTCGAGCGACTGCTCGGCGCCGATCCGGACGCGCTCGACGAGCGTTTCGACGTGCGCCTCCACGCGGACCGCGACGCGTACCTCGAGGAGGAGGTGCTCGGGATGACGGTAGCGCCTCGCTTCAGCTCCGGCGTCTACATCCCCGACGTGCGGACGTCGCGCTTCTACGTGCCGGACGTGCCGTCCGGGCGGCTCGAGCGGATGCTCTACAAGGTGGTCGCGCACGAGCTGACGCACCAGTTCGTGCAGGAACGCTGGGCGCGCAGGCCCGGCGACTCGAAGCCCCGCAAGCCGACCGAGCCCGGCTACTGGATCGTCGAGGGGCTCGCCGGGTACGTGGAGGACCAGTCGGTCGAGATGGCGCGCTTCGGGCTCGACCTCGACGACGCGACCGTGAGCTCGATCGAGGTGGCCTCGGAGATGCTCCGGCTGGAGAAGCTCATCCCGATGGAGACCTTCCTCTCGATGAGCCAGGTGGAGCTGTTCCGCCTCGAGGACGACGAAGACACGTTCGAGGTGAGCCTGCGGCGCGAGGCGATGGCGTACGAGGTCGACCCCATCTCGGCCTACTACGCGCAGGCGGCGGCGCTGACGTTCTTCCTCGTCCAGCGCGCGGGCGACGAGGTCCGCGGGCGCTTCTACGACGCGCTCGAGGCGCACTACTCGGGCGGGTCTCCGCGGGACGGGGCGCCCGCGCTCGGGTTCGAGACGGCGGAGGAGCTCGACGAGGCCTTCCGCGCGTTCCTCGAGCGGCCGCTCGGGGACTGACGGCGGCGCGTCCTCGGGACGGGAGCGGGGCCGAAGGGGCCGGCGAGGGAGGTGTCCCGGGCCGGCTTCGTTCGTTCGAGCTCCGTACATACGGCAAGTCGGTGAAAGAACCGGGGTGGTCGATCCGACTACCAGAGTAGTACGGTTCAACGACCGCGGTAGTCGAATGCGGGCGGCGCCCTGCCGCCGCTCCGACGACGCGTCCCGACGGACCCGGGCCGCTCCGGCCCCCACTCCTGCCCCACTCCCCGCCCCCATGCCCAAGGAACACAGCCTCGGCGAGCTCCAGCACGCGATCATGCGCGTGCTGTGGGACCGCGGCGAAGCGCCCGTCTCCGACGTCCACCGTGCGCTGCTCGACGAGCGCGGCCTCGCGCTGACGACCATCGCGACGATGCTCTCCAAGATGGAGAAGAAGGGCGTCGTCGCCCGCCGGCGCGAGGGCCGGGGCTTCGTCTACCGCCCGACGGTCACCGAGACGCAGGTCCACCGGACGATGGTCGCCGACCTGACCGAGCAGCTCTTCGACGGCGACGCCGCGGCGCTGGTCAACCACCTTCTGACCGAGCAGGAGATCGACCGGGGCGAGCTCGGCGTGATCAAGCGGCTCATCGAGGAGCACGAGACGCAGCGCAAGAAGCAGCGCGGGGGCAAGCGATGACGCCCTCGCTCCAGCCCCTGCTCGACCCCGAGGTCGCGGGCCCGGTCGCGGCCTGGATCGCGACGTATCTCGTCCACAGCACGGCGCTCGTGGCGCTGGCCTGGGTCTGCTCGCGCATTTGGAACCACGTCGCCGTGCGGGAGCAGCTGTGGCGCGCCGCGCTGATCGGCCCGCTCGTCACGGCGAGCCTGCAGATCGGCGCGGGCGTCGATCCGCTCGCCGGGACCTGGCGCATGCCCACGGCCGAAGCGGAGGCGGAGGTCGCGGCCGCCGCGCCCGTCCCGGCGCAGGCGACGGACCTCCGTCGCTCGGTCCGGGCGCGCGTGTCGACCGAGGAGCGCTCGCTGAGGCGGCGCCCCGCCCGGACCGCGGCGGCACCGGCGGTTCCGGCGCCGAGCGAGCCCGAGCCGAAGGGCAGCGGCCTCGACCTCGCCGCGTCGCTCCTCCTGGCCGCCGGCATCGCGTCGCTCACGTGGTGCGCGCTCGTCGAGGCCGCGCGCGTCGCGCGCCTCGGGCGCCGCTCGCCCCTCGAGGATCCGGCGCTCCGCGCGGAGTTCGAGCGCCTGAAGGACCGCGCCGGGATCCGCCGCCGCGTGCGCCTCGAGCGGACCGCGCGCGGACTGTCGCCGTACGCGACCGGGGTCCTCTTCCCGCGCGTCGTCGTCCCCGACCCCGTTCGCGCCGGTCTCGACCCGCGCGCACGCCGCGCGATGCTCGCGCACGAGCTTGGGCACGTCGCCCGCTTCGACGCCGCCTGGAGCGCCGTCGCGCGCACCCTCGGCGCGCTGCTGTTCTTCCAGCCGCTCAACCAGCTCGTGCTCGCGCGCCTCGACGAGAACGCCGAGTTCGCCTGCGACGCGTTCGCGGTGCGTCTCACCGGCGACGAGGTCGGGCTGGCCAACTGCCTCACGACGGTGGCCGGCTGGATCCTCGGCGAGCCCGCCGCTGCTGCGCCCGCGTGCCCGATGGCCCACCGGCGCTCGAAGCTCGGTGAGCGCGTCGAGCACATCCTCGAGGTCGATGGCACGCGGACCCCGCGGCGCCTGCGCGGGCTCGGCCTCGTGGCCGTCGCGCTGACGGCGGCGGCCGCGCCCGCGGTTGCTGCGCGCTCGGACGCGGAGGAGCCCGAGGCCTCGACGCCCGTCGCTCTCGCTCTCACGCTCGAAGCGGCGGCGCGACCGTCCGCGCCGACGGAAGCCCTGCTCGGCGTGTTCGCAGCCCTCGGCAGCGAAGCGCGCTCGCTGCAGGAGACCGCCGCCGCGCTCCGTCCGAGCGCTCTGGACCGCCCCGAACTCCTGGCTCGCCTCGACGCGTTCATCGCGCGCGCGGGCCGGATCGCAGAACTCACGGAGCGACTCACCCGCGCCTCGCGCTGACGCGTCGCTCCTCCGACCACCTATCACGCAACCGTTCCTACCCCGATGAAGACCATCCTCTCCACGCTGTTGCTCGGCGGCGCTGCCGCCGCCGCGCACACGAACTTCGACGCTCCCCAGGAGCCATTGACCGCGGAGACCGTGCGTCTCGCGCTCGTCCAGGACGACGACGACACCAAGAAGCTCGAGGCCGACGCGCGCGCCCTCGAGAATGAGATCCAGGCGCTGCGCGACCAGCTCGCGAAGATGCGCGCCGAGCTGAACGACGGCGACGAGAACAGCCAGAAGAGGGCCAAGAGGAAGCGCAGGAGCGCCGAGCGACGCGCCCAGCAGAAGATCCGTGAGAAGGAGCAGAAGGAGCGGCGCAGGACCCGGAAGGAGGCGCGCGAACTCCAGGAGCTCGCGCAGAGCTCCGCCGAGCGGCTCGAGCGCGTCGCATCGCTGGAGCTGGAGCGCAAGGAGCAGCTCGAACGCGCCGAGCAGGAGGCCGAGCGGGCGCTCGACCAGGCCCGCGCCGAGGCCGAAGGCGCCCTTCAGCGCATCGAGCTGATCCGCGGCCAGGGCGTCGAAGGCGCCCGCGCGGGGGCCGAGGGGGCCATCGAGCAGATCCGCGTCCTCCGCGGACAGGGCCGCTCTGCCACCCGTGGGCGGGACGACGGCGCGGTCGAGCAGGTCCGCGTTCTACGCGGCCAGGGGCGCGCCGGCGCGAGCGAGGGCAAGGACGGGGCGCTGAAGCAGCTCAAGCTGCTCCGCGGCCACGGCGCTGAGCGGGCGCGCGAGCAGGCCGAGGCCGCGCGCGAGCGCGCCGCGATCGTCCGCGAGAAGGCGGCGGTCATCCGCGAGAAGGCGGAGACCGCGCGCGCCAAGGCGGCGGAGATCCGCGGCCGCGCCGCCGAGATCCGTGAGAGAGCCGAGGAGACGCGCGCAAGGGCGGCCGAGACCCGCACCCGCGCGGCCGAGATCCGAGGCAAGGCGGCCGAGCTGCGCGCGAAGCTCGAAGGTGTGGCCGGTGAAAAGGCCGGCCTCGAGCGCCGGATCGCGCTGCGCGGACTCGGGCCGAAGCACTCCGAGGCGATCGTCCTCAAGCGCAAGATCGCCGAGCTCGACGGGCAGCGTGAGGTCGTCGAGGAGGCGCTCGAAGACGCGCGCGTCCTCATCGCCGAGACGGTCGAGGGGCAGCTCCTGCCGGGCGCCCTCACGGTCCCGGGCCAGAGCTCCCGGACATTCTCGATCTCGCGCACGCTGCCCGGCGGCGCGATGGTGCACGGGCACAGCCAGGGCCAGGGCACGACGATCCACATCAACGTCGAGGAGGGCGATGTCCACATCGACGCCTCCGGCGCGAGCATCCACACCGGCAAGAGCGGCCTGTTTGGCCTGAAGATGCACGGGCACGACGAGGAGCACGAGCACGACGATCATCACGGTCACCACGGCCACGACGACGACGATGAGGACGACGAGCGCGACGAGCGCTTCGGCTTCATGTTCGAGCTCGACGGTGACAACGTCTTCGAGTGGGCCGGTGACGGCGACGACGAGGAGCACGACGTCTTCGCCTGGCACACGGGCGACCACGACGGTCAGCACCTCTTCTTCGACGGCGCCGAGGGCCAGTGGAGCATGGGCCTGAACCTCGATCTGGACCTCGACGTCGAGGACCTCGAGGAGATCGTCGAGGAGATCGAGGAGGGACTCATGGCGGACGGCGAACTCCACGAGCTGCGCTCCGTGATCCAGATGCATGACGGCGAGGAGCCGGTGATCCAGATCTGGAAGAACGGCGAGCTCATGGAGCTCGACGGCCTCGCCGAGCTCGGCGGACTCGCGGAGCTCGTCGACATCGAGGAGATCATCGAGGACGACCTCCTCGAGGCGATCGAAGGTCTTCCGTTCGAGGTCGATATTGAGGTCCTCGTCGACGGCATGGACCTCGACGACGACTGCTGCGGCGAGTGCGACGGCGAAGGCTGCTGCGACGACTGCGACGAGGACGAGTGCTGCGGCGACGAGGAGTGCTGTGACGAGGAGGAGTGCGAGGAAGAGGAGTGCGAAGAGGAGGAAGAGGGCGGCCGCGGCCGGTTCGTCATCCTCAAGGAACGCTTCAATGGCGATGGCGAGACGTTTGCGATCAACCGGCTCCCCGGCAACACGGGTGCCCGCACCTATTCTCGCGGTCACGTCCAGTTCGCCCTCCCGCGGATGACCGTGGGCGGCGGCACGCAGCAGGACGCCACGGGCGGCAACAGCCAGCTCGTCCGCTACCGCTTCCCCGCCACCCCCGCGACGCCGACGACACACGACGAGCTCATGCAGCTCGCCGTCGAGATCCAGGCGGAGCTGCGCGCGATGCGCTCCGAGCTGAACTCGCTCCGCGCCGAGCTCGGCCAGTCGTCGGCCCCCGCGTCGGCGACGCGCTCGGGGATCTACTTCGTCGCGCCGACCACCCCCGCCGTTGCGGGGTCCCCGGTCGCGCCCAGCGCCCCCATCGCCGTGGGTGGCCCCGCAACTCCGAGCGCTCCGCCGGTCGTCCGCGGCGGCGGGATCGCTGCAGGTGTCCCGGTCGCCCCGGGCATTCCGGCTCCGAGCGCTCCGGTCGCAGCTTCGCCGGGCGCGCCGGCCGTGCCCACGCCCTCCTCCGGCGCCCCGAGCGCTCCCTCCGCGCCGCGCGTCGTCGGTGGCTCGCGCTTCCCCGGGGCGCCGCCCGCCCCGAGCGCGCCGCGCCGCGGCCGCTACCTCGAGCGCCGCTGATCCCAAGGCCCCCCGGAGGGGCTCCCGGAGACCCGAGGGCCCGCCCCGCGCATCCGCGTGGGGCGGGCCCTCTCGCGTATCATCTTCGCGCTCGAATCCGCCCCGGCGCGCACCCTTCGATCCCCATGACGACGACTTCGACCCCGCCCCGCCCCACGCTCGACGACCTGCGGCCGCACTTCGGCAAGTGGGAGGTCACCGGCGATCTGATCGATCAGTCGATCGACCTGATGCTCAACCTGCGGCAGAGCGGGCACCCCGGCGGTTCGCGCTCGAAGGTCCCGATGATGGTCGCCGCGACGCTCGGCGCCGGCATGCGCTGGGACGTGCGCCGCCCCGACCATCCGTTCGGCGACCGGTACGTGCTCGTCGCGGGGCACTGCAACCCGGGGACGTACGCGATGCTCGCCGTCTACAACGAGGCGCTGCGCATCATGCACGAGCGCACCGGCGACGAGCGCTACCTCGTGCCGATGGCCGACGAGCGTCAGCTCGTTTGGGAGGACCTCCTGTGGCTGCGCCACAACGGCCACCTGCCGGGCCACGCCGAGATGGAGGGCAAGACGCTCTTCTTCAAGTTCAACACCGGCCCGAGCGGGCACGGTGCGCCCGCCGCGCTCGGCGAGGCGATGGCGCTCAAGCACGCGGGCTCCGACACCAAGGTCTTCGCGATCGAGGGCGAGGGCGGCCACAGCGCCGGGTGCCACCACGAGGTGAAGAACTCGGCGTACGGGCTCGGGCTCGACAACCTGATCTACTTCATCGACTGGAACGACCACGGGATCGACTCGTTCGCGAACTCCGAGGTCGCGCACGGCAGCCCGAAGGACTGGTTCGAGCCGTACGGCTGGCGCGTCGCGGGCGCCGAGAACGGCCACGACTACGAGGAGATCACGCGCGCGCTCGTCGAGATCGTGCACGCCGAGGACACGGGCGGCCGCCCGGGCTGCGTGTGGTTCAAGACGCGCAAGGGCCGCGGCTACGGCGTGTTCGACGCGGCGTCGCACGGCAAGGCGCACGGCCGCAACTCCGAGATGTTCTGGAAGTGCCGCGAGGAGTTCGCGTCGAAATACGGCGTGAAGTTCGACGGGCACGGCGACACGACCGACCCGGGCGAGGACGGCTGCCGCGAGCAGACGCGCGGCTGGTTCGAGACCGTGTTCAGCGTCCTGCGCGACACCAAGGGCCTCGCCGAGTATCTGGCGAACACGCTCGTTGGCATCGGTGAGACGATCCCCGAGCGCCCCGAGGGCCTGCGCCTCGACGCGGCGAAGAACATGCACGAGGACCGCTCGTGGCTCGACGCGCTGCCGGCCGAGCTCTTCGTGGCCCCCGGCACAAAGGCTGCGAACAAGGACGGCTTCGCCAAGTTCGGCGCTTGGGTCAACAGCCTCGCGAAGGAGCGCATGGGCCGCCCGCTCGTGCTCGCGTGCTCGGCCGACCTGGCCGACTCGACCGCGATCAGCGGCTTCGCGAAGAACTTCGGGGACAAAGCTGGCTTCGGCTGGTACGACCGCGCGTCGAACCCGGAGGGGTCGCTCCTCCCCCAGCAGATCACCGAGTTCACGAACGCCGGCCTCTGCGTCGGCGCCGCCACCGTGAACATGAGCCCGAAGCCGATGGAGGAATTCCTCGGCTACTGGGGCGCGTGCTCGACCTACGGCAGCTTCTCGTACCTCAAGTACGGGATGATGCGCCTCTTCAGCCAGCTCGCGCAGGACTGCGAGCTCGGCGTCGGCAAGGTCATCTGGGTCGCGGGCCACTCCGGCCCCGAGACCGCCGAGGACAGCCGCACGCACTTCGGCATCTTCTCGCCGGTCGTCACGCAGCTCTTCCCGGACGGCCACGTGATCAACCTGCGCCCGTGGGAGCACAACGAGGTCGCGCCGGCGCTGGCCGCGGCGCTCAAGACCGACGCGCCGATCATCGCGCTGCACTTGACGCGGCCCGGCGTCGTGTCGCCCGACCGCGCGGCGCTCGGGATCCCGACGCACCTCGCTGCCGCGCGCGGCGCGTACGTCGTCCGTGACTACGACCCGAACCGGCCGAAGGGCGGCACGGTGATCGTCGAGGGCACCTCGACGATGGAGTCCATGATCGAGCTCCTGCCGCGCCTCGAGTCCGCCGAGGGCCCGAACGTGCGCGTCGTCTGCACGTCGAGCTACGAGCTCTTCCAGCGTCAGGACAAGGAGTACCGCGACTCGGTGCTGCACAAGCGCGAGTGGCTCGACTCGACCGTGATCTCGAACGGGTCGCGCATCGGCATGCACCCCTGGCTCTCGAGCAAGGTCGCCGAGGAGTACGCGATGACGTCGGACCACGACGACCGCTGGCGCACGGGCGGCTCGGTCGCCGAGGTGAAGGTCGAGGCCAAGATCGACCCGGAGAGCCTCTTCGCCGGCATCGTGCGCTTCGCCAACGAGCGCGAGGCGCGCCTATCGCGCCTCTCCTACTCGGGCGAGTAGCGCGTACCGAGTGCGGTGATTTAGCGACACTTTTGGAAGAGCAAGGGCGCGGAAGAATCCGCGCCCTTGCTCTTCCAAAAGTGTCGCTAAATCACCGCACTCGGTACGGAAATGCGAACGCCACGTCGGCAACCGATCCGACGTGGCGTTCATCCTTGGAGAGGATCCCGACCGGTCGCGTGGGGCCATGGGACGAGCCCTTCGGCGACCGTTGGTTCTTGTTGAGGCAGAGGCGTTGAGGCGGGGGCGCGGCGTGTGCGGGGGACGTCCGTGGGACCGGACGTCCCCCCGCCGAGGAGAGGCGAGGCGGGGAGAGAGAGGCGAGGAAGGGTCGCGCCGAAGCGCAGGTCGCAAGGAGAGGTGTGCCCCCGGATGCGGGAGCGGCATGTTCGGATCAGGCGGCGGAGGCAGCGCTGCGGCCGCGGCGGCCGGCGCCCTTCTTGGGGCGGCCCCCCTTGGGCTTCTTGGCCTCCATCTTCTCCTGGAAGGCCTGCCAGTCGGCCTCGGAGAAGAGGCGCACCTCGCCTCCGCACTCGACGCAGTAGCTCCGCTCGACGCTCGCCAGGTAGCGGACGTAGTCGTTGCAGCAGGGGCAGAACTTGGTGTCGTTGGCGAAGGAGTTGGTCATCGGTGCGGTGTGCGGTGGTCGGCGGTGCGGTGCGCGGCGGTGAGGGGCTTAGAGCAGACGGGTTGCCAAGCGGCGCCGCGCCGCCCGAATGCACGCCTAGCCGCTGCAACACATAGACTTAGGACCGATCAAGAATCACCCGGAGCCCGTCGTGCTCACTGGGGCGCGTCCATCGAAATGGACGCGCTCCGGTCCCGTTCCGGGAGAACGGTCAACGCTGCGGCGGGGTCGAGGTGGCCCCGCGACGACGGATCGGCCCGCGCGGGCCCGAGAAGGCCGATCCGAGGCCCCGCGTCGACGTTTCGCAACGCGTCGGGGCCCGCGTCCACCGATCGCGACGCGCGGTCTGCAGCAGGGTCAGAGGCCGTCGTCGACCGGTCCAACGACGCCCAAGAGCCACTCGAGGACCGCTCCGCGCGTCCCGGCGACGAAGCGGAGCGGCGGAGCGAGGGCCGCGGCCAGCCGCACGTGCCCGACCCCTTCCATGTAGCGCACCTCCGCGGGAGCCCCGCGGCGCACCAGCGCCTCCGCGAGGCGCCTCGTGTTGCGCGGGATCACGACCTCGTCGGCGGTCCCGTGGATCAGCAGCGTCGGGGGCACGCGCTCCGCGCCCTCCACCCGCAGGACCGGCTGGCTCGCCGCGCGCGTCCCCTCCGGGAAGATCTGCTCGAGGTCGCTGCCCGGATCGAAGGGCAGGAAGTCGTACGGGCCGGCGAGCCCGACGAACGCGGCGATCCGATCGGGATCGCCGCCCGCGCCGCGCAGGAGCTCGGCGTCGAGCGCGACGAGCGCGGCCAGGTGCGCGCCGGCCGAGTGGCCCATCAACACGAGGCGCGCGGGGTCGCCGCCCAGGCGCTCGGCCTCCGCCTGGACCCAGGCGACCGCCGCGGCCGCGTCCTCGGCGAACGCGGGGAACACGACGTCCGGGTAGAGCCGGTAGTCCGGCACGACGACGACGTAGCCCTCGCGCGCGAACGACGACGCGACGAACTCGTAGTCGTCCTTCGTGCCGTCCTTCCACCCGCCCCCGTAGAAGAAGACGATCAGGGGTGCGGGCCCCTCGGCGCGCGCCGGGCGGTAGACGTCGAGCGTCCCGCGCGGGCCAGCCCGGTAGCGCACGTCGCGCTCGAGCTCGTAGACGCCGTTCGACGAGAGCAGGTTGAGCAGCGCAGGTCCGCGCGCCGCCGCGGTGACGACGGCGCCCAGGACGGTCGCTCCGAGGACGGAGAGGACAACAGCGCGGCGCCGGGACATACGCGTGCGTTCGCGGCTCGCCGCGCGACCGATGCGTACCGAGTGCGGTGATCTCGCGTACCGAGTGCGGTGATCTCGCGTACCGAGTGCGGTGATGTAGCGACACTTTTGGGAGAGCAGGGGCGCGCATGCATCCGCGCCCCTGCTCTCCCAAAAAATGTCGCTGGATCACCGCACTCGGTACGCCTCGAGCTCCTCGATCGGGACGTCGAGGAGCGCCTTCTCCTCCCACCCGTCGAGGTCGAAGTGCCACCACTCGCTGCTGAGCACCCGGAAGCCCTCGGCCGCCATCGCGTCGACGAGGATCTGGCGGTGGGTCGCCATCGGCTCGGGCACCTCGGCGTCGGCGCGCGCCTCCGGCACGAACGCGTCGAAGGCGGTCGGCATCAGCAGCGGCGCGCCGGCGGCGTCGACCAGCCCGCAGTCGACCGCCATCCCGCGGTTGTGGCGCGAGCCCTTGCTCGGGTCGGCGACGAAGTCCGGGTCACCGATCACGTCCCACATGCGCTTCGTGACGGACCACGGCCGGTAGCCGTCGTAGACGATGAGGCCGTAGCCGCGCGCGGCGAGGCTCGTCTGCACCGCCGAGAGCCGCTCCATCGCCGAGCGCCGCAGGTACGTGCGGCTCACCGGGTAGAGGGCTTCACCGACGAAGTTGTCGGGCGTCGCGTAGACGGTGCGCACGCGAATGCGCGGGTCGGACGAGGCGACCTCGACGAGCGGGTCGGCGGTCGGCGCGACACGGACGAGTTGCAGGTCGGACGAGGGGCCTGTCGCACAGCCCGCGAGGATCGCGCATGTGCCGGCGAGCGCAGGGAGCCAGTGGGTGACGCGCATCGCCTGAGAGTGCGACCTCGGGCGCGCCGGGTAAAGGCGTGCCAAGAGCGCTAATCGAAGACGACCGAGACCCCGCCGGAGAAGTTGGACGTGGGGCTCACGCTGTCGCCGTCCCTGTGCCACGCCTGGAAGCAGTACGTGTCGCCGGCGATCGCGGACTCGAGCGCGCCGCCGATCGGGATCGCAGCGAGGCCGACCTCGAGGCTGAAGACGCCGTTCGCATCGGCCCGGCGGATCTGGTCGAAGCGCGTGAAGCGCCCGAGCGGACCCGTCACGCACACGACGCCGCCGCTCGGCACTCCCACGCCGGGTCCGAACTGCCGCCCCACCACGAAGATCCCGAACTGGCCCGGCGGCAGCTGCCCCGCGGTCAGCGTCAGGTCGTCGTCCGCGGCACGCGTGGACCCGCGCGCGAAGAGGACCCCGGGCACGCCCGTTGAGTTCGGCTGCGCCGAGGCGCAGAACGGTGAACCGACCGACCCACGCTTGGTGTCGAGCCGGAAGAGTGCCTCGGAAGACCCGCCGTTCACCGAGACCGCAGCCGTGAAGTAGAGGATCCCGTCGTCGGTGAGCTGGAGCGACCCGTCGAATCCGCCCGCCGTGAAGAGCAGGCTCGTTGGCTCAGGGACGCCGTCGCCGTCCCAGTCGATCGCATCGCCGGAACGCAGCACGACCCGATCCTCGAAGAAGAGGACCTCGGACCCGAGGAGTCCGCAGACGAACGCCATCTCACCGGAGCTGTTGAGCGCGACCGACGTGAAGCGACCGCTGAGCGTCACCCCATCGAGGGTGTCTCCTTCGCGCGCAAACATGACTCCGTCGCGCAGGAGGAAGCCGTCCTCGCCCGCACCGGCGTTCGTGTCGCCCGTGAGCGCGTACGAGCCGCGGTCGTTGACGTCGCGCGCGAAGAACCGGAACCAGCTCTCGCCGTTCCGGCCGCCGATGGAGGGCGGAACGGGAGCGTCGCGCGCGACGAGCGCGCCGCCGAGCTCGAGCGCGGCGCCGTCCCGTAGGAGGATCAGCCGCGGCTGTCCGGGCGTCGACTCGACGTCCGTGGACACGATGTGGTGCTCACCGTTCGGCGAGAAAGTCCCCGGGCCGATCCCGTCCCCGAGCGGCGCGGGCGCGCCCGGCACCGCGTCCCCCGTCGCGTACAGGAGGTCGTTCCCGCGGTAGAGCGCGCGATCGGAGCTCCCGCCGCCGGGCGTGTCGGAGAGCGCCACCGCGCCCGTCCAGTCGCCGCCCGTCGTGATGCCGGACGCGAAGACGAGCGAAGACACGAACTTCCCGGTCCCGGGAGCGGGCTCGTCCTCCTGCAGCACGGCGGCGTCGTCGACCCAGATCCCGGCGCGCAGCGGCCCGCCGGCGCCGTCCATCGACCGAGCGCTGTACGCGAGCTGCGCGGCGTTCATCCCGAAGCGCACGTCGAAGGAGAGCTGCGTCAGCGCTCCGATCGTCGCCTCGCTCCTCAGCAGCGTCCCGGGTCCGCCGTCGAAGCTGCCCCAGAAGAAGCTGACGTCGTCGCCGTCCGCGCGCCCGCTGACGGCGTACGCGCCGCTCGGGGCGACGCGCACCGACTCGAGCCAGGTCACGGGGCCGAGCGCGGCGCCGCCCGGGAGCGAGTCGCCGAGACGGAGGAGGACCTCCTGCCCGAGCGCCGGCGCGGGGACGAGGAGGGCGGCGAGGAAGATGGAGCGCATGGGGCGGCGGACGGGGGGAACCGGGGCAGGCAGGGCCATCAGCGTAGCCTGGGTCCGGGCCCGGCGCCGATCGGCCGCGTCCCCGGGATCACTCCCCCAGCACCGCGCGCCCGACGACCTCGCCGAGATCCGCCATGAACCGGTCCGCGCGCTCGTACTCGTACACGCCGTCGCCGACGACGTCGTTGGCGTTCGTGTAGAGCGTCGCCGCGAGGAAGAACCGGCGGCCCGTCACGCGGTCGACGACCGCGCTGTTCGTGATGCTGAACCCGTACGCGCGGCCGACCTTGTCGCGGATCTCGATCTCGTCCTTCGCGCGCAGCTTCCAGAGTCCCGGCGCGAGGAACTTGGAATAGTCGTCGCTGTACTTGTCGCCGTCGTACCGAGGGTCCTCGGACGCGCTCGGCGTGCTCGCCATGCGCTCCTCGACAAGCGCGCGGTCGTCCGAGTGGAGCTCGAACGGCGCGCACCCGGGGACCTCGACGTCGGGCGCGAGGATCGCGACGTTCATGAGCATCAGGTCCTCGAGCGACATGTAGTTCTTGCGCGTGAAGTCCATCGGCCCCTCGCGGCGGGTGCTGCCCGAGACGTGGGCGCGCCCGAACACGATGCCGCTGAGGTGGGCGTTGTCGTCCGGCGCCGACTCCATGCGCTCGGGGATGCGCACGAGCGCTTCGCCGTCTTGGCCGAGGACGTCGATCGCAGGGAGGCGGAGCTGCTCCTCGGGCGAGCGGAACTCGCTCATCCGGTGAACGATGCGGGTCGAGGCGAGGCCGGCGCCGCGCATGACCTCGCGGATCCGGTCGGGCCCGCTGAATTCGAACAGCCGGTTGTAGGCCGGGTTGTCCGACACGAGGAGCACCTTGGCCACGTCGTGGGCGATCGTGACGGTGCCGCCGGCGAGATGACTCGGGTCGCGGTCGTAGACCTCCTCCCCGTCGAAGAGCGGCAGGTACCGGAGCGCGGCGTCGCGCGTCACTCCGGCGTCGTCGCGGGGATCCAGCACGTGCGTGCCCATTGCCACCTCCTCGAGAAGACGGACGTCCATGAGCGCCGTGACGACCGCGCACGTCTTCACGCTGCTCGCCGGATAGAAGTACTCCGGTCCGAAGTCGAGCGACGACCGGGCGAGCCGCGGGGCGTCGCCGGAGTCGTCGACGACCGCGAGTTCGATCTTCAGGCGGTGCTCGTCGGCGCGCTCGAGCACGTCGCCGAAGCGCTCCGGATGGGCGCGTAGCAGACTCTCCAGGTCGAGCGGCGGGACCTCGCGCTCGAGCACGGACTCGTTCCGGGAACCCGCGGACGGGGCCGCGCAGGTGAGCGCGGCCGCGCTGCACAGCACGAGGGCGGGGAAGACGTTCGGCATGGGTTCGAGCATGCCAGAGGGCGCCGCGGCGGGCTCGCCGAATCAGCCGCGCGCGGGCATCATGGGGGGATGGACACCTCGCTCCCCGCTCGCTCCTCCTCGCTGCGCCGCGCCGGCGCACTGGGCGCCCTGCTCGCCTCCACGGCCGCCCTCGCCCACTGGACCTCGGGCCCCGCCGAGGGCACGACAGCCCGCGGTTCCGCGATCCGCGTCATGGTCGACCCCGGTCACGGTGGCAGCGATCCCGGCGCGATCGGGAACGGCCTCATCGAGAAGGAGGTCAATCTGGCCGTCGCGACGCGCCTCGTCGAGCTGCTCGAGGCCGACACGCTCGATCCGGCGGGCGGCGGTGAGTGGGAGGTCCAGATGACGCGCACGACGGACGTCTTCGTCTCGCTGACGGGCCGCACCAACCTCGCGAACGCGTGGCCGGCCGACGCTTTCGTCTCGATCCACCACAACGCCTTCAGCTCGTCCGCCGCAAACGGCACCGAGACGTTCTCGTTCGCCGAGGGCACGAGCGGCGCCGACCTGCGCGACGACATGCAGGACGAGCAGCTCGCGGCGTTCGGGCTGACGGACCGCGGATCGAAGACGGCCAACTTCGCGGTGCTGCGCGAATCGAACATGCCGGCTGCGCTGAGCGAGGCCGGATTCCTCACGAGCCCCGTCGACTCGGCCGTGATCGGAGCGCCCGGCTTCGTCGAGGACTCGGCGCGCGCGCACCTGTTCGCGCTGCAGCGCTGGCAGGGGTTCGCGCCGTACGTTCCGACGGACGGTCCGATGAACTACTGCACCGCGAAGGTGTCAGGTCTCGGCTGCGTGCCGGAGATGGAGGCCATCGGCTCCGCGTCCCTGACCTCGTCGACGCCGATCCGGCTCGCGTGCCGCAACGTCGTCAGCCAGCAGTTCGGGCTCATGATCTGGGGCGTCGCGCCGGGCGCCACGCCGTTCTTCGGCGGCACGCTCTGCATCGGCAGCGCACCCGTGCGGATGCCGATCACGTTCTCGAACGGCTTCGCCCCCGGAGACTGCAGCGGCCGGCTCGAAACCGACATCCCGGGCAGCTACTGGCAGACGCTGAACTTCCAGCCCGGCGACGAGATCTACGCCCAGTACTGGTTCCGCGATCCGTTCTCGACGATCGCGGTCGGCCTGTCCGACGGCGTCCGCTTCACGATCGCGCCGTAGCGAGCGGCGGGCCCGAGGGGGGCGTTCGCCGGTGCGGCGCGGACCTCCGGGCCGTTCCCGGACTTTGGGACTCGCAACTCCTTCTGGCCTTCCGCGATGCCAGTGCGTGACGCCCCCTACGGGGCATCGCGCAGCGCGCATCCGAAGAGTCACCACAGCGCGAAGAAGCGCGCGCACGCTCGATCTGGAACCGATCTCGGGTGCCACAATCGGGAGGCTCTACCCATGAAGGCTCCCTCCGCATCTCCGCGCTTCCTTGTCGTCGACGACGAGGAAGTCGACCGCATCGCGCTCGCGCGAGGGTTCCGGCGCGCCGGATTCCACTGCGAGCTCACGATGGCGCGGGACGGCAAGGAAGCGCTGGGTCTCCTGCAGTCCGAGTCCGTGGAGCGTCCGTTTCTGGTCCTCCTCGACCTGAACATGCCGCGCATGGGCGGATTTGCGCTCCTGGACGCGATCCGCGCAGACTCGTCGATCCGCAAGACCGTCGTCTTCGTGCTGACGACTTCGGACGACGACGCAGACATCGAGAACGCCTACCGCAAGGGCGCCGCCGGCTACGTGGTGAAGGGTCAGTCCGGCGATACGTTCGTCGGGCTCGCATCGCTGCTCGAGCGCTACTGGCGGACCGTGCGTCTGCCCTGACGCTCCGGTGGGCGCGGCGTCCGCTCAGGGACGGAGTGCCCCGAGATGGAGCGTGCCCACATGCTCGAACCCGAGGACGGCGGCGAGAGCGAGCGACGCGCGGTTCGTCTCGCGGGCTCCCCAAAGCACGGTGCGGCCCGCCGCCTCCTCCGACGCCACCAGCGCGGTCGCCGCGGCACGCCCGAAGCCCGACCGGCGGAAGGCGGGGACCGTGTCGATCGACACATCGGTGTGCCGCTCCGAGCGCAGGAACGCGTACGCGACGGACACGAGCGCGCCGCCCGCGAGCGCCCCGAACGCCGGCGGAAACGGACGGAGCGCGCGGAGCTCCTGGCGGAGCGCGCGAGGGAGCGAGTCGAGAAGCGCGTCGCCCGGGCCGGTGAGCGCGACGGTCTCGTGCGCGGGCTCACGCAGCGGTGGCGCGCCCGGGCTGCGCGTCAGGAGGAGCGCCCGAACGCCGAGGTCCTCCGCGCCGATCGCGTCGAACCAATCGGCCGGCTCGGATCCTGGCACGTGAACCTCCGCGCCCGCCGCGCCGTCGAGCGCCGCCTCGAGGGCGACCGAGGAGTCCGGCGGCGGCTTGCCGAACCCGGCCACCAGCTCGACGTCGGCTGCCACGACCACGCCGCCCCCGGCCCACTCCACGGACCGCGCACCGCGGGACGCGAGCGCGCGCGCGACGGCGCTCTCGGGCTCGTCCGGGATCCGCTCGGCGATTCCGCGCTCCACCGTCATCGAGGCGCCGCGTTCGCTGACCGTCGACCCACGACCGCCCCCTAGCGCGGCCGCGACAGCCGCAGGTCCTCGGACAGCCGGTCGAACACGCGGCTGCCCTCGCTGCGCAGCCCGTCGTGCTCGAACTCGTTCGTCACCCACGGGACGAGGCCGCGGATCCGGCGCGCCGTGTCGAGCGATGTCTCGGTCGGAACGAACATGTCGTCGTGGTAGACGACGGCCGCGACCGGCACCTCGTTCGCGGCAAGCACGTCGGGCCGGTACAGGTCGGGCCAGTCGTCCTTCGCCGCGAGCGCGTCCGCGGCCGCCCGCAGGGGGCGGAGCGCGGAGCACTGATCGAAGAACCACGGGTAGACCATCTCCCCCGTGAAGTAGGGCACGTCGCCGGCCTCGAGCGCCGCGCGCGCGTCGAAGCGCCGGAAGTCGGCGCGGATGCGCTCGGCCGCCCACCGCGTCGGCGCGCCCTGCGCGTAGCACGCCTCGTGCAGGACCGCGTACAGGGGGTTGGTGTCGAACGGGAAGTTCGATTCGAGCCCGCGCAGGAACGCCCTCGTCAGCGAGCGCGTGCCGGGAATGAACGCGCGCTCGAAGAGGTAGTGGATCTGCGCGGCGCCCGTCGAGACCCCGAGCTGCAGCCCGAGGCACTGCAGCCGCTCGAGGGTCAGCGCGTCGCCCGACGGGAGCTCGATATCGCCCTCGGCGACGCGCTCGAAGACCTCGCGCACGTGCCGTCCGACGCCGGGGAAGCCGCGCATCAGCGCCTCGTTCTTGCGCTCGACCGCGACGTAGGTCCGCCTGTAGACGTCGTCGGCGAGCCCGGCGAGCGCGGGCAGGCCGCCGGTGATCATCACGCCGGTGAGCGACTCGGGCGCGACGCTCAGGTAGTGCACGCAGCAGAAGCCGCCGAAGCTCTGCCCGAGCAGGGTCCAGCGGTCGACGCCGAGCTCGCGGCGGACGCGCTCGAGGTCGCGCACGATCGAGTCGGCCCGGAAGCGCGCCAGGTGATCCGCCTGCGCCTCGCCCTCGAGCTGCGCGACGTTCTCGCCGAGCTGGGCAGTGCTCCGGCCCGTGCCGCGCTGGTCGAGGAGCAGCACGCGGTAGCGCTCGACGGCGCGGCCGATCCAGCCGCCCGTCCCGAGCGGACGCGGGCTCTCGAACCCCGGACCTCCCTGGAGGAAGACGAGCCAGGGCCGGTCGCTCGCGCCCCCGCCCGGCGCGCGCACCTCGCGCGCGAAGAGCTCGAGCTCGCCGAGCGAAGGGTCCGCGTGGTCGAGCGGAACGCGGAAGACGTGCTCGCGCGCCTCGAGGCCGCGGAGCTTCACGGACGCACCGCACCGCCGCGCGCGGCGCGGAGCGGAGTCCGGAACGGCTGCGGGACGCTGCCCATCAGCTCCGCGCGAGCTCCAGCTCGCGGGCCAGGGCGTCGCAGAGGCGCTCGTAGTCCGCGCGCTCGTTGTAGAGCTGAGCCGACACGCGCAGGAGCCGGCGCCCGTCCGGTACCTGCCAGATGGGGACCTCGATGCGATACGCGTCGTACAGCTTCGCCTGGAGCGGGTCGACGCCCCCGGGCTCCGGCGCGGGCCCCGCGGGCAGCGGCACCGTCGCCATCGAGCCGAGCATCGAGTCGGGCGCGGGCGCTTCGATCCCCAGCACGTCGATCAGGAGGTCGCGCGCCTCGAGGGCGAGCGCGCGGTTGCGCCTGCGCACGCCCGCCAGCCCGTCCGGATCCTGCGCCTCGAGGAAGTCGAGCGCTGCGGAGACGCCCTCGAGCGCGGTGACGTCGAACGTCCCGGTCCAGTCGAACTCCGCGAGGAAGCGGGAGCGCTGCGGCCGCGGCGTGTTCGCCGCGTGGCTGATCGTCGTGGGACGGACGGACTCCTGGTGCTCGGGAGCCACGTGCAGGAAACCCGACACCTTGGGCCCGCAGACCCACTTGTGGAAGTTCCCGGTCGCGTAGTCGGCCCCGAGCGCGTCGAGGTCGACGTCGAGCATCCCGGGCGCGTGGGCCGCGTCGACCAGGACGAGGATGCCGCGCTCGCGGGCGAAGGCGACGATCTCTTCCATCGGCAGGACGAGCGCGGTCGGGCTCGTCACCGAGTCGACGAGCAGCAGCCGGGTCCAGTCGTCGCACGCGTCCTGGATCGCCGCGAGCGCCTGCGCCGGCGACTCGATCGGGAACGGGATGCGGGCGACGCGCACGTCGGCGCCGACGCGCTCCGCCGCGAAGCGCGCCGCGTTCGTGCACGCGTTGTAGCCGTGGTCGGTGACGACGATGTTCTCGCCCTCGGCCAGGGGACGCGCGGCGCCGGCCGCGGTCGTCATCGACTGCAGGACCGCGTTCACGCCGTCGGTGGCATTGCGCACGAACGCGAGGTCGGACGCGCCGCAGCCGAGCAGGTCGGCGGTGCGTGCGCGCACCGCGTCGAGCTTGGGCTCGAGCTCGCGTTCCGGCGCGAGGTAGCGGATCGGGTCGCGCTCGAGCGCCGCGAGCCGCTCGGTTCGGAACGCCTGAACCGACCGGGGAACCGCGCCGAACGAGCCGTGGTTCAGAAAGCAGAGCTCGGGGTCGAGCGTGAAGTCCTCCGCGCGCATGGGCGCATGCTACCGCGCGCGAGCCCTGCACGCCCTGCGCCGCAGCGCGGCTCAGCGGACAAGTGGGTCCCGAGCGCCCGTTGCGCGCGCGCGGTCGAAGCGCAGCTCTGCGAACAGCGCGGCGTGGTCGGAGCTCTCGTACTGCTCGAGCCACGTGGAGCGCAGCGGGGTCAGGCCGCGCACGAAGAGCCGGTCCAGGTGGAGACGCGGGTCGAGGCCGAGCGCCCGGCCGAGGCGTCCGCCGCGGATGTGTCCCTTGCGCCCCCCGGGCACGTCCGGCGCGACCTCGTCGAGCCCGAGGTCGTGCGCGACACCGCGCGCCGCGGCGAGGCGGGCCTCGTTCCACGTGTTGAAGTCGCCGCAGACGACGAGGGGTCCCTCGATGTGCGCGAGCCGCTCCCTGAGCCCCTCGAGCTGCCGCGCAAGCTGCCGGCCGGACGGGTCAAAGTTGAGCCCGTGCACGTTGACGACGTGCAGCATGCGCCCGTCGTCCAGGGGGTACTCCGAGATGAGCGCGGCCTTCGGGGTGAGGACGAAGAGCTCGCGCTCGTCCGAGCGGACGCGGTGGGCGCTGCTCGGTGCGACCCTGGACAGCGTCATGACGCCCTCGTGCTTGCCCTTCAGTCGCCGCACGAAGCTGGTCGCGTGGTGGCCGCCGTAGCCCTCGGGCAGGCGCAGGTCGGGCCGCGACTCCTGGAACGCGAAGAGGTGCGGAGTGCGCTCCCGGGCGAGCGCGGCGAGGTCGCCCTCGAGCCGCGCGTCGAGCCCCTTGTGGACGTTCCAGACAACGACGCGCAGCGACTCCGCCGCGCGCAGCGCCCCGCCGCCGAACGCGCCTACGGGAACGGCCTCGCCGCCCTTGGGCACCGCTTCACTCCTCGGCGTCGGGTGCGTCGGCGCCGTCGTCCGCCTTCTTGGAGGCCTTCTTCTTCGAGCTCGCCTTCTTGGCCGCCTTCTTCTTCGAAGCGGGCTTCTTCGCCGCCTTCTTCTTCGCGGCCGGCTTCTTGGCGGCCTTCTTCTTGGCTGCCTTCTTCTTCGACGCCTTCTTCTTCGCCTTCTTCTTGCCCTTCTTCTCGCGCTGGACCGCGAGCAGCTCGAGGGCGTGCGCCTCGGTGATCGACATGGGGTCCTCCATGTCGCGCGGAAGCGAGGCGTTGACCTCGCCGTCGGACACGTACGGTCCGTAGCGACCCTTGAAGAGCTTGATCTGGCCGCCGTCGAGGTCCTTCACGTCCTCGAAGGTCTTGAGCGGCTCGGCCGCAGCGGCACGGCCCCGCTTTTTCTCCTGCGCGAGCAGCTCGAGCGCGCGCTCGCGCGTCACGGTCAAGAGGTTGTCCTCGGCCGTGAGGCTGCGCGTGTCGGAGCCGCGCTTGATGTAGGGGCCGTAGCGCCCGTTGTGCGCGAGGATGTCCACGCCCTCGGCGTCCGTCCCGAGGTTGCGCGGCAGCGAGGCCAGCGCGATCGCCACTTCGAGGTCGACGTCGGCCACCGACATGCCGCGCAGGAGCGACGTCATCTTGGGCTTCTCCTTGTCCTCGCCCGCGTCGCCGCACTGCACGTAGGGCCCGTAGCGCCCGGTCTTGACGTAGATCGGCTCGCCGGAATCGGGATGGTGTCCGAGCGGCTCGTCGCCCTTCGCCTTGTCGGCGACGAGCTTCTCGGCGAACTCCGGCGTCACCTCGTCGGGCGCGGTCTCGTCCGGCAGCGGCGCGGTCTGCTCGCCCTTCTGGATGAACGGGCCGTACCGGCCGACGCGCAGGACCAGGTCCTCGCCGTCGGACGCCTTGCCGATCGGGATCGAGCAGACGGTGCGCGGGTCGATGTCCTCGACCTTCCTGTCGAGCATCGGCCGCAGTCCCGGCGCGTCCCCGATGCCCTTGTCGTAGAAACGCTCGAGGTACGGGAGCATCTCGTCCTCGCCGCGCGAGATCGCGTCGAGTGTGGACTCCATCTTCGCCGTGAAGCGCGGGTCGATCAGGTGACCCATGTGCTGCTCCATCAGCGACACGACGGCGAACGCGGTGAACGTCGGGACGAGCGCCGAGCCCTTCTTGAACGTGTAGTCGCGGCGGAGGATCGTGTCGATGATCGACGCGTACGTGCTCGGGCGGCCGATGCCCTCCTCCTCGAGCGTCTTCACGAGCGTCGCCTCGGTCAGTCGCGCGGGCGGAGTCGTGTGGTGCTCCTCGGCGTCGACGCCCTTCGCCTTCGCCTCGTCGCCCTGGGCGACCGGCGGCAGGATCGTCTCCTTGTCGGCGAGCGCGGCCTCGGGGTCGTCCGAGCCCTCGACGTACGCGCGCAGGAAGCCGGGGAAGTCGATGACGCTGCCCGACGCCTGGAAAACAGCGTTCGCGCTCTTCGACCTGTCGCCGACCTTGAGCGTCATGCGGCGGCCGCTCGCGTTCTTCATCTGGCAGGCGAGCGTGCGCTTCCAGATCAGGTCGTAGACCTTCGCCTCGTCCTCGCCGAGGACCTTGCGCACGTCGTCGACCGGCGCGATGGACTCGCCCGCGGGTCGGATCGCCTCGTGCGCCTCCTGGGCGTTCTGAACCTTGCCCTTGTAGAGGCGCGGTTCGCCGGGGAGGAATTCGGCGCCGTACTGGTCCTGGACGGCGGCGCGCGCGAGCTCGATGGCCTGCGTCGACAGCGTCACCGAGTCCGTACGCATGTACGTGATGAAGCCGTTCTCGTAGAGGCGCTGGGCCGCGCGCATCGTGCGCTTCGCGTCGAAGCGCAGCTTGCGGTTGCCCTCCTGCTGGAGCGTCGACGTCGTGAAGGGCGGCGCTGGCGTGCGGGTGAACGGCTTCTCCTCCGCGGAGAGGATCTCGAACGTGTCCTTCGACAGCGTCTCGAGCAGCGTCTGCGCCGCGTCGGCGGTCAGGAGCTCGACGTCGTCGCGCTTGAGTTTCCCGGTATCCGGATCGAAGTCCTTGCCGCCCGCGATGCGCTTGCCGCCGAGCGAGTTGAGGCGCGCCTCGAACTCCTTGCCCTCGCCGTCGCCCGTCGTGGGCGTGAACGTCGCGACGAGGTCCCAGAACTCGGCCGAGACGAAGCGCATCCGGGCGCGCTCGCGGTCGACGAGGATCTTGGTCGCGACGCTCTGCACGCGGCCCGCCGAGAGGCGCGGCTTGATCTTCTTCCAGAGGACCGGCGAGACCTCGTAGCCGTAGAGGCGGTCGACGATGCGCCGGCTCTCCTGGGCCTCGACCATGTCGCCGTCGATCTCGCGGACGTCGTCGAGGGCCTCGAGGATCGCCTTCTTGGTGATCTCGTGGAAGACCATCCGCTGGTACGGGACCTTCGGCTTCAGGACCTCGACCAGGTGCCAGGAAATCGCTTCGCCCTCGCGATCCTCATCCGTCGCCAGCAGGACGCGGTCGACCTCCTTCAGCTTGGCCTTCAGCTCCGCAATCTTCTTCTTCTTCTCGGGCTGGACGATGTAGAGCGGCTTGAAGCCCTCCTCGACGTTCACGCCCAGGCGGGACCACGGCTCCTTCTTGTACTTGGCCGGGATCTCGGCCGCCTTGCCCGGAAGATCCCGGATGTGCCCGACGCTCGACTCGACGACGTAGTCCTTCCCGAGGAACTTCCGGAGGGTCTTCGCCTTGGTGGGCGACTCGACGATGACGAGGGTCTTGGACATGGGGGCGGCAGGGGGCCGCGGGGACGGGGGCTCGGCGGGTCCGAGGGGGTCGAACGCCAGATGCGACGGGGCCCGGGGGGCGGTTCTAGCCGCAGGTCCGCGGCCGAGCCTAGGGGGCAGACGGTCATTTCTGGGACGAGGGTGCAGCGACGAGGGCGCAGCGATCCCGTCCGGACACGTGGCAGGCCGGGCGATCGGGGGACGAAGCGGCGGGAGGGAAATCGCGATCAGGTGGCGAAGCCCACGCGCGCCGCGCGTTACGGCGGCTGGCCCGAGGGTGCCCGCCGGAACGGCGTCCGAAGCGCACCATGGGGCTGTCGGGCAGCCCCCACGGACGGTGGGCGGGCCCGCGCCACCCCATGACCCACCTCCGCTACAGACAGATTCTCGAGATCGTCGAGGCAGCGCTCGACGTTCCGCCCGAAGAGCGCGCGGCGCTCGTCGAGCGCCTCGCCGAGGGCGATCCGATCCTCCTGGCCGACGTGCGGCGCGCGCTCGACGCGGACGTCCCGTCCAACTTCGTCGAGCCGCCGGGCGGCACGCGCTCGTTCCCGGCGGAGGACTTCGAAGGGGCCCGGCTCGGTGACTTCCTGCTCGCCGAGGAGATCGGGCGGGGCGGCATGGGCATCGTGTACCGGGCGGTCCAGGAGGGCCTCGGGCGTGAGGCCGCGGTCAAGGTGCTGCCCGCGATCCGGCGGGCGGACGGGATCGCGCTCCAGCGCTTCGAGCGGGAGGCCGTCAGCGCGTCGAAGCTGCAGCACGACGCGCTCGTCCCGGTGCTCGCGCTTGGGATCGAGCCGGATCAGGCGTGGTACGCGATGCCCCTCGTGCGCGGGCACGACCTGCAGGCGGAGCTCAGCGCCCAGGACGCAGGCGACGGCGCGAACTGCCTGCTGCCGCGCTTCGGGACGGAGGAGTACACGGCGCACGTCGTACGCGAGGTCGCCAAGCTCGCGCGCGGCCTCCAGCACGCGCACGAGGAGGGCGTCATCCACCGCGACGTCAAGCCCGGCAACGTCATGGTCGATCGGGGCCGCCGGATGCTGCTCACGGACTTCGGACTCGCCAGCCTGTCCGAGGGACGGACGCTCACCGCGACCGGCGCGATCCAGGGCACGCCCCACTACATGAGCCCCGAGCAGGCCGAGGCCGTCGGCCGGCCCGTCACCCATCAGTCCGACGTTTACTCGCTGGGGGTCGTGCTGTTCGAGCTTCTGACGCGCCGCAAGCCGTTCCAGGGCCAGAACGCCGCCGTCGTCCTGCGCCAGATCACGTCGGGGACGCACCAGCGCGTGCGCAAGCTGAACGAGGGCGTTGCGCGCGACCTCGAGACGATCTGCGACACGGCGATGGCCCTGCGGCCGAAGGATCGGTACGCGTCGGCGGCTTCGTTCGCGGAGGACCTCGAGCGCTTCACGCGCGGCGAGCCGATCGCCGCCCGCCCGATGCCGGGCGTGCAGCGTGCGTGGCGCTGGGCGCGACGGAGGCCGTGGCGGGTCTCGGCGGCGGCCGTCGTCGTCACCTCGAGCCTGGTGGCCTGGGGAACGATCGCGGCCGAGCGCAGCCGGACCGCTCGGGAGGCGTACCTCGCGCCACTCCAGAAACTGCTCGCGACCGACGACCCTGGCCGCGAGGTCCGGAAGGCCGCGTTCCTGGTCCAGCGCGGGGCCCGGCCGAAGGGACTCGACGCGGCCGCGCTCGAGATCGACGCGCTTGCGCGCGCGGAGATCGAACGCGACGCGAACGAGCGGATCGAGGAGACGCGGAGGCTCCTCGCGCTCGCCCTCGAGCCGCGCCAGGACGACCAGTACCCGGAATACGGCCTCGAGCCCGACCGACTGCAGCTCACGCGCGCCGTCCGTTCGCTCGCGGAACTGTCGATGACCTACCCCGACATCGACGGCCTCGCCGAGCTCCAGGCCCTCGCCTACGTCGACGTCGGAATCTCGGTCCCGGACTCCATCTCGCGCGGAGTGGGCGGTTCCGCCTTCGCGCAGCGCATGGACCCGTTCACGGATGAGCTGAGCGAGCCGATCGAACTCGGTCCGCTCCCCGTGTCCAGCCAGACCCTGGATCCCGGGCACTACCGCTTCACGGTCGAACTCGAGGACGGTCGCTTCGCCGAACTCGAGCGACTGGTCCAGCACCGCAGAAGCGCGCTCGATCTCGTGGCGTACCCCCGTTCCGCCGCGGAGCTCGAGGGACTTCTCGTCTCGATCGAGCCCGTGGACGGACGCTTTCCCGACGGGGACGATCGCCCGGGGATGTCGTTCATCCCGGAGGAGGGCGTTGCGCTCGAGCCATACTCGATCGGGCGCTACGAGGTGAGCCACGAGCTGTTCATCCGGTACCTGGAGGGGACGGGCGCTCCAGTCCCCGGCCTTTGGAAGAGACTCGGGTTCGACGTCCAGGCGCGTCGCTTCGCGGAGAACGAAGCGCTGGTGGACTTCGACTACGAGCGCTGGCTGCGCCTGCCCGTCACGCGCATCCCCTACGAGTCGATCCGCGGATGCGTCGAGTGGTACGGGTGCCGGGTTCCCATCGCCCTCGAGCTCCACTACGCGCACCGCGGGCAGGACCAGCTCCTCGTGCCGCCAGGACTGCCCGAACCGGGCGCTGCACCCGGCCCCGGGGAGCTGCGGGCGAACGTCGACGGAGCACCGCTCCGCGTGACGCAGGACGAGGACCCCGCCTCGACCCTCCTCGCCCTGTCCGCCGCCCTCCGGCCCGTGGACGAGGTCGGCGCGGACGCCGGACCGTTCGGCCTGTTCCATCCGTACGGGAACGCCAGCGAAGCGACGTCGACCTTCGTGCGCTACCTCGAGAACGACGTCCTGGTGCACCACCCGACCCAGCGGTACGTGCTCGGCGGCGCCTGGGACGTTCGTGCGTCCAACTACGACCTGACGGCCCACAACACGGCGGAGAGCGCATACGCGTTCTTCGACAAGACGCTCGGTGTTCGCTTCGCGCGATCGATCCGCATCCCCTGAAGCCTCTGGAGAGAGAGCCCCATGTCCGACCTGAAGATCCACGCCTACGACGTTCCGCAGTCCGGTGCGCCCGAGTCCTACCAGAAGGCCACCGACCCGAACGCGTACGTGCCCGACTCGAACGGCCTCCTGGTCAAGATGGCGGTCTCCCTTCAGTCCTCGACCATCAGCGCGACCACGGCGCAAGACATCGCTGCAGCGATGCCGTCGAAGGTCCAGGCCCAGCCGGGCGACGACGCGGCGATGGCGATGGCGCTCGCCGGTGCGGCGTCCGCTGCTCTCGCGGAAGGAGCGCCAGGACAGGCCTTCTCCTACGTCATCGTTCGCTCGAAGATCACCAAGGACGGCTGGAGCACGTCGCGGGACCGCATGTTCATCCACTTCGTGGAAGTGGCCAGCAACGCGCTCGCTTGGTACGTCGATCCCGACAACACCTCGCAGTTCCTTCCTCTCGCGTTCTACATCGAGGGCTGACCGCTCGATGCTGCACGTTCCGGTGCCGCTCGAGCCGAGTCCGTTCCGGCCAAAGGAGGCTCCGCGCGAGCGTTTCCTGGATGCGACGATCGTCGTGGCCGGCCGCGGAGACGGAACCGAGATCCCGGCGCCGGACGCGGCGAAGCGCCCGGCCCTCTTCGAGCGTTCGTTCGTCGACGCGCCGCCCGAGTTCGAACGTCGGGCGCGGCGCGCCGTCCGCGCGGCCTCGCTCGCCGTGGCGCCCGGGCGCGAGACCGACGCCGAGGTCGCCGTCGCGCTCGCACGGGAGTCGGCGCAGCGGCTCGATCAGGCTCTCTCCGAGCCCGCGCGACCCACCGCGTGGCAGGTCTCCGTGGGCCGGACGGTGCTCACCGAGCGCGGACCGCGGCTCGTCGATGGACTCCTCGGGCTGCTCGTTCTGGACGAGTCGGGCGACGTCCTGTGTCGAACCACGGGCGCTGGGCTGCGCCCGCTCGCGTTCTGGCTCCCGATCCACTGATCGACTGCTCGTGCGAGGATGGGCGCTACCGGACCGATGACACCCGCACTGAGCGAGGCCGCGGCGCGCGCGCTCGACGCGGTGCAGTCGAAGGACCCGTCGGACCCGACCCTTCGCCGACGCGCACGGCTGTTCGTCGCGCTCGAGTTGGCGTCCGTCGCACGCTTCGCCGTGGATGGGACCTTCCCCGCCGATGCTGCAGAAGAGGTCGTGGAGGGCGCCGCCGTCTTCCTCGCGGGACTCGACCCGTCGCTGGCCCCGCTTCGTGCCGAGGCGATCGCCCACTCCGAGTCGCTCCTGCGGCGGACGCTGGCGCAGTTCCTGGACTCCGACGCTCCGCGCGCCGCGAAGGGAGGCAACGCCGCCGCGCACGGCTCCCCGAGCCCCTTCGACGAAGTGCTCGACCTCTTCGAACGCTTGACCTCCGTTCGGTTCGACGTGCCGTGCCAGGTCGCGCCCGGGACGCTCGACGCGTGGCACGGGCGGGCGCTCGTGGCGGACCTCGTCCGCTTCGCATCGGGATCGCTCTCGGTCGCGCCACTCGCTTCGACGCGGATGATGAACTGCGCCCCGAACGGCCTGTACTACTGCTTCTTCCCGCTGGTGGCGTGGCTCGGACACCGACGGCGCCGTCCCCGCGCGGCCTCTCCGGGCGACGGTGAATCCGTCTGGACCTGGTGGCTCCGCGCGACGGTCGCTGGCCTGGAGGCCTTCATCACGACACACGATCGAGGGTACGGCCGCTGGGACGCCGCGCGCTTCATCGCACCGCTCGAGCACGACGCGCCCGCGCTCCGGCCTTTCTCTCGCTCGAGGTCCATTGAACTGATCGAGCGGTTCGTCGAGAAGACCCCGGCCGCGCTCGAACACCAGCTCGAGGTCCAGCTGCGCGCGATGTTCAGGGATCTCCCGGTGGAGCGTGTCGTGTCCCTGTTTGCGCCTCCACGTCGTACGCCCTGAGCGCCGCGTGCGCCTGAGCGGGACGCACGTCGGCGCGTCCAGCCCCCCGCTCCGCCCGAGCCGGGTGGAAAGTTCTCCCGAGCGTCCCATACTTCGAGCGACGGCCGTCTGACGGCCCGTAGTTAAGACCCCGATCCCGCCCGCTCAGCGCGGCGCGGCACGCAACGGGGCACTTGGGCCAGCGTTCCGGATCGGCCGGGATCGCGCCTCCCTCCACGCGCCCCCGGCGAATTGCCAGTCATGATCCAGAACACCCAGCACACCGGAACTCCCGCGAACGGTCGCGGTGCCGACGTGTCCCCCTCTCCGAACGGCACCTCGGCCGGTGGGCGTGGTGCATCCGATGCGGAACGAGCTGCGAACGACCCGCGCTCGTCGTCCGTCGGCGAAGCCCGCCCGGACAAGATCACCAGTAAGCCGATCGAGGACGTGCAGAGCCGCGGCGACACGCGCGGCATCCGCCTCGACCGGGCCGGCGTCGCCGGCGTTCGCTACCCCGCGACGGCCATCGACCCCGACGGCGTCGAACGCCCGACGATCGCCAACCTCGAGATGTCGGTGACCGTGCCGGCCGAGTCGAAGGGCACGCACATGAGCCGCTTCCTGGAGATCGTCCAGGCGGACGGGCGCGTCCTCGACCCCGACGGGATGGTGCGCATCCTCCGGTCGATGCAGGGCCGGCTCGAGGCGGAAGAGGCTCGCCTGGAGATCGACTTCACGCTCTTCATGGAGCGCGAGGCCCCGGTCTCCAAGGCCAAGGGCCTCGTCGACTTCGACTGCGGGTTCATCGGCGAGGTCAACGGCGACGCGGTCGACCTCGTCCAGAAGGTCGTGGTGACGGTCACGAGCTGCTGCCCCTGCAGCAAGGCGATCAGCGACTACGGCGCACACAACCAGCGCGGTGAGGTGACCGTCGAGGTCCGCACGCGCCACGACGAGAACGGGATGCCGATCACCATCCCGACCGGCGACCTCATCTTCGCCGCCGAGGAGAGCGCCTCGTGCCGCGTGTATCCGGTGCTCAAGCGACCCGACGAGCGCTGGGTCACGATGGAGGCCTACGAGAACCCGGTCTTCGTCGAGGACATGGTTCGCGGCGTGGCCGACCGTCTCCGCCAGGACGACCGGATCGTCTCGTTCGACGTCCACGCGCGGAACTTCGAGAGCATCCACGGCCACGACGCGTTCGCGTCGACGAGCTGGTCGCGCGAATAGACCGACCGCTCGACGCGGCGCCCCGGCGGGCGCCTCACCGGGACGCGCTGCGGACCGCTTCGGCGAGTCTCAGCGCGTCCCGGTCGTTCGCGCCGAGCAGCGCCGTCACCCGCGCCGACAGCTTCTGCGCGGCCGCGAGATCACGCACGGCTGGATCGGGCGCGCCGACGCGGAGCCACGCGAGGTTGACGAGCGCCCGCACGAAGTCGGGCTGGCGAACGACGGCCTCCGTGTAGCTGGCGGCGGCCTCCGCGAAGCGCTCCTCGGTCTGAAGCAGGTACCCGAGGTTGTTGTGGGTCTCGGCGGACGCGGGATCGAGCTCTAGCGAGCGTCGATAGCACGTTTCGGCGACGCGCGGCTGACCGAGCTGGCGGGCGAGCCGACCCGCGCGCATGAACTCGACCGCGCTCTTCGGTCCCGCGCGCGTCGCCCGCGCCAGACGCAGCGCCGCCCCCTGCCGGTCTCCCCGGGTCATGAGCGCCTCCGCGAGCTCGAGATTCGCCTCGGCCGCAAACGCGGGCGCACGCGCGGACGCTTGGTCGAACGCGACCTCGGCCCCGGCGATGTCCCCGAGCTGGAGCTCGACGAGACCAAGGTTGAACGCAGCGCTGCCCGCGTCGGGCGACGCCAGCGCAGCGCGCGAGAACGTCGCCCGGGCCGCCTCGAGCTCGCCGGCATCGCGCTGCGCCACCCCAAGGCTGTTGTAGGTGTCGACAACAGGCCGCTCGAGCCCCTCCGGCGGGGGCCACCACGCGAGCCCGAGACCGACCGCGAAGGCCAGCGCCACCGCCGGCCAGGCTCGGGCACCACCGCCGCGCAGCGCCGCGAGCGCGCGCCCGGCGAACGGCACGAGCGCGACGGCCACGCTCACGCGGAAGCGTCCGAAGACGAAGAACGCGGCGATCGAGAGCGTGAGCAGCGCGGCCCAGAGCCCGATCTGGCCGGGCGGGACGGGCATCGTCCGGCGGTCGCCCCACGCGAGCACGAGGCCCGCAAGTCCGAGCGGCAGCAGCCAGCCGAAACGCCCCAGGATCCCGAACACGCCCAGCACGCGCGACTCCTCGCGATGGACGGCGTAGCTCGTCGTATCCATCCATTCGACGTCGCTCAGCGTGAAGCGCACCTTCCGTCCGAACAGCGCGAACGCCGCACCGGGGTTCGACGACGCCCAGTCGAGAGCGCGCCCCGCCCAGTGCCCCGACACCCCCGCGGCATCCAGCTCGCGGCCCTCTGCGCGCTCGGCGAGCGCCTTCGCGTCGACCGCCTCGAAGCGCGCGGATCCGCGGCCGGCGACGAGCGGCGCGTAGAGGCCGTCGGCGCTCTCGTTGTTCCCGATGAAGAGGTTCACGCCCGCGTTGCCCGCTCCAGGCAGCGCGCTCGTCCCGACGGCGACGTTGCGCGCGACCGCGGGCAGCAGCGCCAGCGCGACGCCGAGCGCGAACCCGCCGACGCGGCGCAGTCGTGCGCTGCCCCGCGAGTCCCCGGACGCGCTCCGCGCCGCGAACCAAGCGGCGATCGGAAGCGCCACGACCGCGGCGTTCTCTCGCGTGAGGTAGAGCGCACCGACGCACAGCCCGACGAGCGCTGCGCGTCTGGGACGGATGCGGTCCAGCCCGTCCGAAACGAGCAGCAGCGTGCACGCGAGCAGCAACGATGCGAGCGCGGACTTCCCGAGCAGCGCACCGTAGTGCACCGCGGGTGCGAAGAACGCGAAAGCGAGTCCGGCGAAGAGCCCGGCCGCGCGCGCGGTGCCCGGGCCGCGGCCGAACGTGCGGAACGTCGCGTGGGACAGCGCGAGCGCGGTGAGCGCGCCGAGGACCGCCTGCACGAGTCGCGCCGTGAACGGCTCGGCGCCGAACACCGCGTAGACGCCGCCCAGCAGGTACGGGTAGAGCGGAGCGAGCGGGAACGCACCGCTGCCGAGCAGATCGCCGCCGGCGATCCCGCGCGCCCAGCCATCGAACGCGGCGGCGTCGCCGAGCGGGTGCGCGAAGAGCGGATGCCCGCGCATCTCGAGCGCGTACGCGAGCCGCACGATCAGCGCGGCAGCGAAGACCGCGAGCGACGAGCCGACGGGGAACGCCGCTCCGCGCCCCGCCGTCTCGCCGGCCGCCGTTCGGGGGACGTCGCTCGTCTGCTCCATGGGTCCCCCACCGCGGGGCGCCGCATGGTACGGCGCGGGTCCGCCGGAGGCGTCCGCATGGCGTCCCGTTCACCCGGCGCGGTTTCACCGGCGGCCGCCGTGGCGGCCCCGCGGAAGGGCGAGTAGAACCGTTGGCCCGAACCGGCGCCGAGCCGCCCCTCCCGAGACCATGATCCAACTCCTCCCCGCGCTCCTCTCCCTCTCCACGGCACCCCTCGTCGCCGTCGACGAGGGCATGTGGACCTTCGACAACCCGCCCGTTCAGAAGATCGCCGCCACGTACGGCGTCGAGCTCACCGCCGACTGGCTCGACCACGTGCAGAAGTCCTGCTGCCGCGTGTCGACCGGCGGCTCCGGCTCGATCGTGTCCTCGAACGGCCTCGTGATGACGAACCACCACGTGGCGTCGGACATCCTCGACCGCCTGTCGACCGCCGAGCGCAACCTGCTCGAGCAGGGCTTCTGGGCGCCCACGCTCGAGGACGAGATTGCGTGCCCCGACGTCCACCTCGACGTGCTGTGGCAAATCCGCGACGTCACCGACCGCGTCAACGGAGCCGCCGACGGCCTCGATTCCGCCGAGGCGGGCGCCGCGCGTCGCGCCGAGATGACCGCGATCGAGGACGAGGCCAAGGCCTCGACCGGCCTGCACGCCGAGCTCGTCACGCTCTACCAGGGCGGCAAGTACCACCTCTATCTCTACAAGCGCTTCGACGACATCCGGCTCGTCTTCGCGCCCGAGAAGAGCATCGCCTTCTTCGGCGGCGACAACGACAACTTCGAGTACCCGCGCTTCTGCCTCGACGCGACGTTCCTGCGCATCTACGAGGACGGCGTGCCGTACACGCCTGAGCACTTCCTGTCCTGGAGCAAGGACGGCGCCGAGGACGGCGAGCTCACCTTCGTCGTCGGACACCCTGGCAGCACGCAGCGCCTCAACACGGTCGCGCACCTCGAGTACCTCCGCGACACGCTCGTGCCCGACAACATGGGCAACCTGATGCGCAGCGAGGTCCTTCTGAAGACCTACTCCGGCAAGAGCGCCGAGCACGCGCGCGTCGCCGAGAACGATCTCTTCGGCGTACAGAACAGCCGCAAGGTCTACGTCGGCCGGATGGCCGGTCTGCTCGACCCGGCCGTCTTCGCCGCCAAGCGCGCCGAGGAGGAGCGGCTGCGCTCGATGGTCATGGCGAACCCCGAGTGGAAGGAGCAGTGGGGCAGCGCCTGGGACGACATCGCCGCCAGCCGCGCCGCGATCCTCGAGTTCCGCGACGAGCTGAACGCCGTCGGCGGCGGCGGCCTCGGCGTCGGTGGGACGCTGCCGCGCTTCGCCGTCTCGATCCTCCGCATGGCGGACGAGATGGAGAAGCCGAGCGCCGAGCGCCTTCGCGAGTACAGCGACGCGTCGCTGCCGCGGATCCGCCAGGCGCTGGCCGACCCCTCGCCGATCTACACCGACTACGAGATCGCGAACCTCGAGTGGGCCCTCATGCGCATGGCCGAGGACCTCGGCGCCGAGCACGAGGTCGTCGTGAAAGCGCTCGACGGCAAGTCGCCGCGCGCCCGCGCGGAGGAGCTGATCCTCGGCACGAGCGTCGCCGACATCGAGACGCGCGAGCGCCTCGCGGAGAGCAGCAAGGACGCCATCGCCGAGCTGAAGGACCCGCTCATCGAGTTCGTCCGCGCGCTCGACCCGTACTCGCGCGCGTCCCGCAAGCTGCTCGAGGACCGCATCAGCGCCGTCGAGAGCGTCGCGTACGGCCAGATCGCAGCCGCGCGCTTCGCGGTCCTCGGCGACTCGGTGTACCCGGACGCGACGTTCACGCTGCGCATCTCGTACGGCACGATCGCGGGCTACCAGGACGGTGACCAGGCCGTCGCGCCGTTCACCGACTACGCGGGCGTTTTCGCCAAGGCGCGCGAGCGCGCGGGCGAGGAGTGGTACGCGCTGCCGTCCTCGTGGACGGAGAAGGCGGGCGACCTCGACCTCGGCACGCCGTTCAACTTCGTGTCGACGCACGACATCATCGGCGGGAACTCGGGATCGCCGGTCATCGACGCGAACGGCCAGGTCGTCGGCCTCATCTTCGACGGCAACATCCACAGCCTGATCGGCAACTACGCCTACTCGGACGACAAGGCGCGCTCCGTGTCGGTGGACAGCCGCGGCATCGTCGGCGCGCTGCGCGACGTGTACGGTGCCGATCGCATCGTGGCGGAGCTCGGATTCGAGCAGTGACCGGCGCGAGGAGCGCGCGACGCGCTCCGAAGGCCCCTCCCTCCGCCGCCCCCGCGCGCCCGCACACGGCGCACGGGGGCGGCGGCCTCGTTGGGGCGCTGCGCGTCAGCGCCCGGGCCGCGCGAACGGCAGCCCCGGACCGGCGAGGCCCCCCTCCTCCTTCTGGAACGCCGTGAACTGCTCCGGCGTCAGCACGGTCTGGAGCTCGGTGTCGCGCGCCTCTCGGATCGGCCCGATGCCCTGCATGATCTCGATGGGTGACCCGGCATCGGCGATCACGGACGAAACGTCGGCGATATGGCTCGAGAGGATCCCCTCGACCTGATTCGTTTGGTGCGGCGCGAGCCCGAGACGTTCGGCGAGCTCGTCGATCCGGTCCGCCAGCATCCCGTCGAGCCGCTCCTGGACGTCCGCGCGGCGCTTCTCGCGTCGCTCGAGGTCGCGGCTCGTGAGCTCTGCGTCGATCCACTCGCCCACGGCGGCGGGCGCGGCGCCTCTGCCGGCGAGGGCGGCCGCGAGCTCGTCGAGCTCGGCCGGCGCCTCGGGTGCGGCTTCGGCGGGGAGACGCCCGGACCCCCGCGCCGCGAGCTCGGCCGACGCGAGCCGCTCCGCGAGCGCCTCGTGCGCGACGGCGAGGTCGTCGTGCGAGCGCTGCAGCGCGTCGAGTCGCGCGTCGAGCAGGGCTGCGGCCTCGGAACGACCTGCGTCCGCCGTGGAGGGCGCGGGCGGGGCCGCTCCACCGACGGCGATGGAGGCGATGGACGCGACGGCGGCTGCGACCGCGGCCGGGACGAAGAGCTCGGTGGGCTTGTTCATGGTCGGGTGGTTCCTGTGGGCCCCGCGGGGCTCGATCGCACCGGACTACGGGACCGGCCCGTTCCGTTGCGCGCCCGATCGCGAGCCGCCGCTCCGGCGCCGCGAACGGACGCGGGCGGGGCGCGAACGGCCCGCCCGCCGTCGCGCGGCGGGCGGGCACCGGCGTCAGCCGACGAAGTCGAGGTTGGAGCCGGCGCGGAGCTGGCTCAGGAACTGGTCGATCATCGACTGACTCGCGCTCTCGGCGCCGCCGGCCGCGCCGAACGCCGACGCGCCGCCGAACATCGCGGCTGGGCCGCCGCCGCGCCGCATCTCGCCGATCCGAGACTCCATCGCGGAGCGGACCTCCTCGACGTCGAAGCCGTTCTCCGACAGCGTCGACTCGACGGCCGAACGCACGGCGGAGCGCGGATCCGTTCCGCCGGACTCCTCGAGCGCGCTGGCCACGGCGGCCTGCAGCTCGTCCTTGAAGTCGATGAGGGACTGCCCCTCGTCGTTCGTGATCGCGGCGGCCTCGTTCGAGCCTCCGGAGAAGAGGGCGGCGGGGCCCTGAGAAGGAGCGCGGGCCGCTCCGAAGGACTGCAGCGACGCGATCGGCGTCGCACTACCAAGCGCTTGGATCCCATTCACGGGTTCCTCCTGGGTCGGGGTTCTGGGGCGGGGCCCCGAAGGACCCCGTGGGCGCGGTGGTGCGCCGTCGAACCCAAGAGCAAGCAAAGGGCCAGCGGGGCGGCTCGCGGCCCTCTCGACGCGGCGCCCATCCCGTCCCGCGCGGCTCGCGCCGCGGGCGCGACCGTTCGCGACAGCCCCGGCAACAGTGGCGCCCGCGGACCGTAGCAATGAACCTCGGGGCGGCAGCCCGCCCGCCGGCCGCCGCCCCTCGCCCCCTGCAATCCGTTCCCGATCGGACCCGTGTTCTCTTCCGACCAGCTCCTCGCACTGCGCTCGAACACGCGCGGTCAGCTTGTCCTCTGCGCCGTCGCGATCGCCGCGCTCTCGTCCCTCGGCGTCGTCATGGCGTTCGCCGTGCCGTGGGCGAAAGGACCGGACTCGCTGCTAGACGTGTCGCTCGCCCACGTCGCGTTCTGGTCCATCTGGGTCGGCGCGCTCTACCTGACGCACGTCGTCCGGCGCCGCACGCTGCTTCGATTCCCACGGCAGCCGCTCCCTGCGCGCATCGCGCTGGAGGTCGCGTTCGGACTCACGTTCGCTGTCGCCGCCGGACTCACCGCGCACGCCGTCGTCCTACACACGTTCGGTCCGCCGCCCGTGCCCGAAGCCCTCGAGCCCTACATGCGCCCGATGCTCGTCGTGCGCGCGGCCCTCTTCTACGTGCTCACGCAGCTGGCGCGCACGAGCCTCGCGAGCGCGTCGCTCCGGCGCGAGCGTGAGCGCGCCGTCCGCGAGAAGGAAGCGGTCGAGGCGCACCTCGCGGCGGCGCAGCTCCAGGTCCTCCACGCCCAGGTCCAGCCGCACTGTCTCTTCAACTCGCTGCACGGGATCGGCGCGCTCGTGCTCGAGGGGGAGAACGACCGTGCCCACGCCGCGCTCGTCGCGCTCGCATCGCTCCTGCGCAGCACCTTCCGCCACGACGACGGTCCTTCCGTCGCAGCGCGGAGGGAGATCGCGCTCATCGAGAACTACCTCTCGCTGATGAAGATCCGGCTCGGGGATCGACTCACGTACGAGTGCTCCGTCGACGAGGACGCGCGCGACGCCGAGGTCCCGACGCTTCTGCTCCTTCCCATCGTCGAGAACGCGGTCCAGCACGGCATCGGTCCGAAGGTGGACGGAGGCCGTATTGCGGTCGAGGTACGCCGCGAGGGCACGCGCGTCGCGGTCACCGTGACCGACGACGGAGTGGGCTTCGATCCCAAGAGCGCGAGGGGGACCGGCGTGGGTCTCCGCAACTGCCGCGAGCGGCTCCAGCGGATCCACGGCGCGCGGGCGTGTGTGACGGTCGAGGCCCGCGAGGGCGGCGGGACACGGGTTCGGATGCGGTTCCCCGCAGCCGTGCCCGCGGTGGAAGAACACGAGTCCGCGGACGTGCCCGCAGGAGCGCTTGCGTGAGGGTCCTCGTGGTCGACGACGAGCCGCTCGCGCGGCGCGTGCTGACGCGCTTCCTCCGCGAGGACCCGGACGTCACCGAGCTCGTCGAGTCCAAGAGCGGCGAGGACGCCCGCGCCGTGTTGGCGCGAGGAGCCGCCGACGTCGTCTTCATGGACGTGCAGATGCCGGGGATCGACGGCTTCGCGGCGCTCTCGGCGCGCCGCTCCGATGCCCCGCTCGCGGTCGTGTTCTGCACCGCGTACGAGGAGCACGCCCTGCGCGCCATCGACGCCGGAGCCGCCGCGTACCTCCTGAAGCCGTTCGATAGGGCCGGCTTCGTCCAGGCGTTCGAGCGCGCGAAGACGCGCGCGCGGCAGGAGGCGCTCTACGCGAAAGGCGCCGAGCTCTCGCGGATCCTCGAACCCGGCGCCCCCCCGGAGCCGCGCCCGGCGCGTCGGCTGACGGTGCCGACGCCCTCGGGCGTCGAGCGCATCGCACAGGACGAGATCGACTGGGTCGAGGCCGCGGACAAGCACGTCCGGATCCATACGGTGGCCGGAACGATCCAGGTCCGTCGCCCCCTGGCGGAGATCGAGGCGCTCCTCGACCCCGCGCAGTTCCTGCGCGTGCACCGGTGCAACGTCGTCCGGGTCGACCGCGTCCACGCGCTGCGCCGGACCGATGGAGGCGCGACCTACCTCGAGCTCGCGAGCGGCGCGCGCGTCGTGGTGAGCCGCTCGCGCCTGCGCGACGTCCGCGCGGCGCTCGGCTGACGCGCCCCCCCGCTCGCGATCGGAGTCGGGGGAGCGCTCGAGACTCAGTCGTCGAGCTCCAGCGACAGCTCGTCGGCCGCCCCGGCGGTTCCCACGAACGGGTCCCATTCGGCCTCGACGAAGACCCCGGTCGCGAGGCGCGAGAGGAAGTCCGCGCGTGTGATCGCGATGTCGTTCTCGTCGAAGTGGAGCGTCGATCCGTCGCTGAGGATCCCGATCCCGAGGATCTCGAAGTCCGTGGGTCCGCCGGGCGTGATCGCGGTCACGGGCCCGCGGAGCTCGGCCTCGGTGTCGGCGTCCTCGCGCTCGATCCGGCCAGCCACTGGCGTACCGCCGTCGAGGAAGCCGCGCACGGCGACCGTATCGCCCACAGAAAGGTCGGTCAGCTCGAGAGGATCGACGCCCGCGCTGCTGTCGTCCTCGAGCTCAGTCGTGAAGCGGACCTCCCACTGCACCCCGAGCACCGTGAGCCTGGAGCCGGCGACGTCGATGGCGTCGGCCTCCCACTCGGCGCGCACGGCGCCGGTCGACTCGATCTCGCACGACTCGGCGACCAGGAACCCGTCGGACGCGATGCGGCCCTCGACCTCGACCTTCACTCCGTTCGCGAGGCTGAGCGCCGAGCCGTTCTCGAACACGGTCGAGCCGGTCGTGCGGACGCGGTAGCCGAACACGCGGAAGTCCGCGGGGCTGACGAAGTCCGTGATGAAGCCCTCGAGCTCCAGGCGCGCGCCCTCCGTACCCTCGGGACCCTCCGCGGTCTCGACCTCATCGGCGACGAGCGAGCTCGGCGCGGTGAAGCCCGAAGGCGCGGCTTCCACCTCGACCCGGTCCCCCTCGGAGACGACGCCCCCGACGAGGTCGCTCGTGTCGGCGCTGGAGTAGTCCACCGAGAGCGCGCCGATCGTGAACGTCGTCGCCGTTACGGACGAAGCGCGACCGACGACCTTGTACTCGGACAGCATGGACTCCGACTCGACGTAGGTGGCCACGACCGACCCGTCGGAGTTCCGGACGCCGCTGACCTCGAGCAGGTCGCCTGCCGTGACGAGCTCGAGCGTCGTGCCATCGAAGACCGTCGAGGAGTCGACCTCGACGGTCTGCCCGAGGACGACGAAGGTCCCGAGACCGAGGACGGCGTTGGTGACCGTCGCGGACGTCACCGGGCCCTTGATCTCGGACCGGTAGGCGACGGTGGTTGCGACGCCCGTCGAGAAGTCACCTTGGACCTCGACGACCTGACCGATCCGAAGATCGGACTGCGTGGCCGCGTCTCCGTCCACGGTGATCGTCGCCGTCCCCGTGTCGAAGCGCACCCCGTTCAGGATGACGCTGCCGAAGCCTTCGATGGCGCCGACCGCGAAGCCGGGGGAGCGACCGCCCGTACCGCTGATGCCGCCGCTGTCGCTGCAGGCGGCGGCCAGGCCCAGGAGGCCACAGATGAGAAGTCGTTGGTTCTTCATGGTCGTTCGTCGAGAGCGCCGGTCAGGTCGGCTCCATTCGGGGACCGGCGCCCCCCGATCGGTGTTCGTCGTGGGGGCTCTTCCCCTCGGTCTGGAAGACGCCGAGCCCGAGACTCACCCGGCGCTCTCCCTCCGCGGGCTCCTCGCCCCGGTCCCGTTCGGACAGCCAGCGGTCGAGCTCCTCGAGCAGCGCGCGCCCGCGCTCGGCGGCCAGCGCTCGGAACGCCTCCACGTGTTCCGCGGGGACGTTGTCGTACTGGACCTTGCTCTGGTACCGACGCGGCGTCGCGTCGTCGGCGCGCACGTTGTGGTCGACCGTCTCGATGAACTCGGCCGTGTCGGTCCCGAGGATCCGCAGCATCTCGACGGGGTCCTTGCCGGGGACGTAGCCGCGCGCGGTCATGCGCAGTGCGCCGTCCACCTCCTCGAGCGCGCCCGCGGAGAGCAGCTCGTTCGCGATCGAGCGCGGCTTCATGTCTCCGCTGTGCCGCTTGCAGAGCTCTGTGAAGCTCGACGGACCCGTGAAGGGGAGTGCGCGCGGACGCCCGTCCTCGCCGTGGAACTCGGGGTCACGCAGCCACGCGCCGAGCAGGCTCGCCGCGCGGCTACGGCGCTCGAGCGACGCCGGCTCGTCGGCGGCGCGTTCCTTGAGCAGCCGGGACACTTCCTTCCGGTGGAGCCCGGTGAGCACCGAGATCCGCGCCTGGGTCGGAGGCCGGTCCTCGAGCCCGAACTCGTCGTGCGCCACGCCGACGGCGGCGCGCCGAACGAGGTCGGTGACCGCCGCGCAGGGAACGCCATTGCGGAGGAGGACGCGCACGAGCGGCTTCAGGATCTGGCTCGTCGCCGTGAGGAGGGCTTCCTCGGTGCTGTCCGGTGTCGGGTCGGTCATGGCTCGCACACACCGTCGGCTTGGGCGGAGCTACTGGGGGAATAAATTCCCCAATCATGGCGCGGCAGGGAACGGATCGCCTCATCGTGAGACAATGGGGGCCGAGATATGCGCTGGCGGGGCCGCCCGAAGGGCCCGTGCGCCGCTGTGACGCGGCCGCACCTCCGGGCTAGGGGTCGCGATGCTGCCCTCTCTCCTGCTGACCGCCGCGCTCGCCAGTCCCTTCCCCACGGCCGGCGACAGCGCCGCCGAGCTCCTGCGCGCATACCTCGACGCCCGCTCGAGCGGCGCGTCCGCCGCCGAGGAGCGCGCCGCGCTCGAGGCGGCGCTGCCGCCCGGCGTCCTCGCGCAGGCCCAGACGCTGAACGCGATCGTCGCCGATGCACTGCGGCCCGCGGAGTCCGTCGTCCGGCCCGGCAACGTCCGGTCGCTGCGGTACGAACGAGGCGCATTCGTCGGAGAGGCCCTCGACTACGCGGTACGGCTGCCGCGCGCATACGGCAAGGACGACGGACCCTGGCCGCTCGTGCTCGCGCTCCCGCCCGAGGGGAAGTCCGGCGCCGAGCACCTGCGCGAGCGCTGGAGCACGAGCGACATCACGGAGACGAGCATCCTCGTCGCGCCGGACCTCGCCGGGGACCCGGCCCGGTGGGACCGCGTGTCGGTCGACGGCCGTCCCGGGCGGATCGCGCGCGCGCTCACCGCGCTCCGCCTCGCACGCGAGGAGTTCGACGTCGACCCGGACCGTGTCGTGATCGCGGGCGAGGGCGACGGGGTCTCGACCGCGCTCCAGACCGTGCGCCAGGAGCGGCACCGCTTCGCGGGCGTCGTCGGTCGCTCGGGTGAGATCCCCGAGGCCAAGCCCCAGGCGTTCCTCTCGATCCCGGTGCTGCTGGGCGGCTGCGGCCCCTCGGCCGACGCGTTCGAGACCGCGTGCACGTCGGAGGGCGCGGAGGGGATCGAGCTTCGGCCGAGCCTCGACGACGAGGCGTCGGCGCGCTGGATCCTGGCGCGCAGGCGCACCGCGGCGCCGGAGGAGGTGAAGCTCGCCATCGACCCGACGATCCCGAACTCCGCTCACTGGGTGCACATCGCCCCCACCACGCCGAACTCGGTCCTGCGCGCGACCGTCGACCGCGAGACGAACCGGATCGAGCTGTGGACGTCCGAGATCGCCTACGTGACGCTGCACCTGTCAGACGAGCTGCTCGACCTCGGTGCGCCCATCAAGATCCGCCACCACGCCCAGGTGCGCACGTTCGAAGTCGAGCGCAGCCTCGAACGGACGCTGGACGCGATCGCAGACGGCCGCAGCGACGGCGGGCTCGTCTACACGGCCGAGCTCGTGATCGACACCCGCGGCGAGAACGAGGCGCCGCCGTCCTCGCCGGACGCAGCCCTCCGGACGAACGCCGAGCGCGCGGTGGTCGCGCACCTCGCGGACCCCGGGCGCTCGGCCGCGCGCGGCTGGTCCGAGCGCGGCGGCGCGTGGTACCACCCGCGCGACAAGCGGCGTATCAAGCGCGGCGACCGACGCGACGCGGAGACGTGGCTCTGGAGCCCGCGCGCGGCGCGCAAGGCCGGTCGCGCACGCGTCGACGACGCGTGGTACGCGCCGGAGGACGTGGTCCCGGGCCGCTGGCCGGTGGAGGGTGAATGGCTTCCCCTCGCAGCGGCCGACGTCCGCCATTCGCGCATCGGAACGCCGTGGGTCCTCCCCTCGGCGCACGTCCGTCTGCGGACGACGACGTCGCGGCGCACCGGCTTCGCGGCGATCGCCGAAACGGCCCACTGCGTCCCGATCCTCGAGCGCGCGCTCGGCGTCGTTCCAAACCTGCCCGTCGACGTCGTCCTCCTGCGCAACGAGGAGCAGTACGACCGCTACGCCTTCGGTTCGGCCGACGGCAGCCGCCCGCCCGCTCACGCGCAGGCGCACAACCTCGTGCACTCGGCGTTCTTCGCCGAGCGCCGCACGCGGCTCGACGGGAGGAAACGCGCCTACGCCGGCGCAGGAGTCGGCCTCTGGGACGCCGACTACCAGAGCGGCGACGCGTACGGACGTCACGGCGCGCGCCTCGCGTACGCGCTCTCCTGGCTCGACGCGGTCGACCCGAGCCCCCGCGCGACCCGCGCGCTCGGAGCCGGCGACGCGGACGCCACGTACACGCAGGCCTTCGAGGCCGAGAAGGCGCTCCCGCAGTGGCTGCGCTGGGGCGTCGCGGTCTACGTCGAGCGCTTCTTCTTCGACGACCGGATCGACGCCAGCGACCCGCGCGCGAACCTCTGGTGGGCCCGCGACTGGTCGCTCCAGAACCTGGGCCACGACGGCGGTTCGACCGACCTCGACGCGCTGTTCGCATTCGACCTGCGGCCCGAGGACCGCGCGTGGAGCCGTCGGCTGATGCTCACGGCGGGCGCAGCCGTCGGCTTCGTCCTGGACGGCGGCTGTGCGCCCGCCGAAGAGGCCCACGCGGCCCTCCGTGCGGCTCTCGTACGCGGCAAGGACCCAGGCCGCGCCATCGAGGCGCTCGAGGCAGCCCTGCGCGCGCACCCGGCGGAGTTCGACGCGTACCTGGGCGACGCTGCGAAGCGCTGATCGGGTCGACGGGAGGGCGGGCGCCGGACTAACCTCCCGGGCGATGTTCCCTCCCCACGCCCGCCCGCGCCGCAACCGCCAGAGCGACGCCGTCCGCGGACTCGTCCGCGAAACGACGCTGACGCCGTCCGACCTGATCCTTCCGCTCTTCGTCCACGCCGACGCCGAGGACGTTCCGATCGAGGCCATGCCCGGCCAGACGCGGTGGTCGCCGGACGGCATCGTCGCGCACGCCCGGCGCGCGTTCGACGCCGGCGTTCGCGCGGTGGTCCTGTTCCCGAAGATCGACGACGCGCTCAAGGACTCGCGCGGGACCGAGGTGCAGAACGAGGACGGACTGGTCCCGCGCGTGCTGCGCGCGCTGAAGGCCGAGATCCCCGAGCTCTGCCTCATCACGGACGTCGCGCTCGATCCCTACTCGAGCGACGGTCACGACGGGATCGTCGCCGACGACGGCAGCATCCTGAACGACGAGACGGTCGAGGTCCTGTGCGAACAGGCGCTCGTGCAAGCGCGCGCGGGCGCCGACATCGTCGCGCCGAGCGACATGATGGACGGCCGCATCGCGGCGCTGCGCGCGTCCCTCGACGCAGGCGGCCACACGGGCGTCGGCCTCATGTCGTACTGCGCGAAGTACGCGTCCGCCTTCTACGGTCCGTTCCGCGGCGCGCTCGACTCGGCGCCGAAGTCCGGCGACAAGAAGACGTATCAGATGGACCCCGCGAACGTGCGCGAGGCGCTGCGCGAGGTCGACCTCGACGAGGCCGAGGGCGCCGACGTCGTGATGGTCAAGCCGGCGGGGCCGTACCTCGACGTCGTGCGCGCGCTCGCCGAACGCACGACGCTCCCGATCGCCGCGTACCAGGTCTCGGGCGAGTACCTGATGATCGAGTCCGCCGCCGCGTCGGGCTGGATCGACCGACGCGCGGTCGCGCTCGAGAGCCTGGTCGGGATCAAGCGCGCGGGCGCCGACATGATCCTGACCTACTACGCGCTCGAGGCCGCGGAGTGGCTGCGCGAAGAGCGCGCCTGATCCGCGCGGCATGTCTCTCCCCTGCAACTCGCTGGACGTCGATCTCCGAGGCGCGAGGTTCGAGAACGTGACGCTCGACGGCGTCGATCCATCGGGCGCGCGCAGAACGAGCATCGACGGCGATTCCCTGACCTCTCGCGACGAATGAACGCCATGGCACGACCGCTCCACTCCGCCGTTCTCCTCCTCGCCATCGTCGCGTCCTGCGCGTCCGAGCCGGAGCGCCCGCCCCTATCAGTCTTCGACGTCGGCGGGCCGCTGCAGTCCGAGCGCACCGCCGTGCCGGAAGGCATCAACGAGTCCTTCCTGAAGCCGGACACCGACGTCGACTCGTTCGTCGCGCGCTGGGAGCTCGAGAGCCGCGAGGTCTACGTCGCGCGCGAGGACATCCTCCGCGCGCTCAGGATCGAGCCGGGCGCGACGGTCGCCGACGTCGGCGCGGGCACCGGGCTCTTCGCCTCGATGCTCTCCGAGGCCGTCGGCCCCTCGGGCCGCGTGCTGGCGGTCGACATCGCGCCGAACTTCGTCGAGCACGTGCGCGCGCGCGCCGCGGCCGAGGGCCTCCACAACGTCGAGGCCCGCCTCTCGACCGAGCACTCCGCCGAGCTGCCCGAGGCAAGCGTCGACGTCGTGCTCCTGTGCGACGTCTACCACCACTTCGAGTACCACGAGGACATGCTGCGCTCGATCGGCGCGGCGCTGCGCCCGGGAGGTCGCCTGGTCGTCATCGACTTCGAGCGCATTCCCGGCGTGACGCGCGAGTGGCTGCTCGGCCACGTGCGCGCCGACAAGGAAACGGTCACGTCGGAGATCACCGCCGCGGGCTTCGAGCGCGTCGACGAGGTGCACATCGCCGCCTTCGACGAGAACTACTGCGTGCGCTTCGTCAGGCCGTGACGGGCCCGGGCGGTCCTCACCCCGTAAGCAGGCCGGCCTCGCGCAGGAGGCCCGCCGTCGACAGCAGCGGGAGCCCGATGATGCCGGTGAAGTCGTCGCTGGCGATCCTCTCGAACAGCAGGATGCCGCGGTCCTCGATGCGGTAGCCGCCGGCGGAGTCGAGCGGGAGCGCGCCCCGCACGTAGGCCTCGGCCTCGGCCCGCGAGAAGTCGCGCATCGTGAGCTCCTGCACGTCGACGCGCTCGCGCGCCTCGCCCGTCGCCTCGTCGAGGAGCACCACGCCGTTCACGAGGCGGTGCGTGCGGCCCGCGAGCGACATGAGCTGCTCGACGCAGCGCTCGGGCTCGCCCGGCTTCGAGAGGAGCCTCTGCCGACCGTCGCCCTCGGCCACCACGCCGACCTGGTCGGCGCAGAGCAGCCAGCGCTCGCCGCCCTCGCGCCGGAGCGCGTCCGCCTTCGCGCGCGCAAGGACGAGCGCGAGTCCTTCGGGCCCGAGCTCTGCGAGGCGCCCGTCGTACGCGCGCTCGTCGACGTCGGGCGACTCCTGCTCGAACGGAACGCCGAAGCGGCCGAGCAGCTCCGCCCGGTACTTCGAGGAGGACCCGAGGACGAGCGTGCGCCCGGACCCGGGTCCTAGGTGCGTCCCGTCGCTCACTCGGCCAGGTAGCCCTGGATGGCGGTCTTGAGCTCGGCGCTGTCCGGCGTGACGCCGCTCGCGAAGAACTGCGCCTTGGCGCCGTCCTTCGACACGACGTACTTGCAGAAGTTCCAGCCCGGGCGCTCGCCCGTCAGCGAGGCGAGGCTGTCGAAGAGCGGACTGTCGCCGTCCTTCGTGCCCTGCTTCTCGAGCATCTCGAAGGTCACCCCGTAGTTCTCGCTGCAGAAGGTGGCGATCTCGTCGGCCGTGCCGGGCTCCTGCCCGCCGAAGTCGTTGCTCGGGACGCCGACGACGCGGACGCCGCTGCCCTTCATCTCTTCGGAGAGCGCCTGGAGACCCGCGTACTGGGGGGTGTAGCCGCACTTGCTCGCGACGTTGACGAACACGGTCACGTCGCCCGCGTAGTCGGCGAGCGACGCGTCCGCGCCCGCGAGGGTCTTGGTCTGGACGGCGTAGACGGAGTCGGCGGGGAGGGTCGTCATGGAATCGGTCGCGGCGGCGGGTTCGGCGCCGCCCGCCTCGGTGGAAGAGCCGGAGCAGCCCGTGAGGAGGGCCGAGGAGAGGATCAGCGCGGCGGCCGCCGCGACGTTCGGAGTGAGGGTCGGATGCATGGGATTCGTCTTCGTTCCCCGGTCGCTTCGACGCCCCGAGCGAGCGGGATGCCCGTCGTGCGGGTTAGTCTCCGACCGATGGCGATCGGGAGGCATGGACGAGGACAGCGGCGCGGCGCGGCGCGCGGCGCGGCGCTCCTGGCGCTCGGGGCCGCGCTGGTCGCGGCGCTCGCCTGGTTCGCCCTGCGCGCGCCGGGCGCGGACGGGTCCGGACCACCGGCGGGGCGTGAGGATCCGGCCCGGCGCGCGGGGCAGGGCGCCGAGCTCGAGGCTCCCGCCGCCGATCCGGCGCCCCTCGCGGAGCTGCCCGCCGGAGCCGACGCGGCGCGCTCGGCCGGCCGCGTCGAGCCCGTCGCCGGTCCGACCTTCGACGTCGTCGCCCTCGACGCGGCGACGGGCGAACGCGTCGCGCGCTTCTGGGTCAAGCGGGATGCGTTCGCCGAGGTCGCAGCGGGCGTCGAACGTTTCCAGGCCGACCCGGAGACGGGCCTGGCCACGCTCGGCCGCAGCGCGCCGCCCTCGCCGCTCTCCGTCCGCGCGCCCGGCTACGTGCAGGCCCAGGCGATGGAGCCCGCGCCGCCCGGCGCCCGCGTCGAGGTCCGGCTCACGCGGGAGTCCTCGATCGCGGGCATCGTGCGCGATGGCGCGAGCGCGCCGGTCCCCGCCGCCCGCGTCTGGCTCGAGTGGTACGGCCCGGACAAGGACGCGCTCGCAGGCGACGGCGACCCGCTCGAGTACGAGGGCGCGCGCTTCGTCCGCACGGACCGCGAGGGCGCGTACCGCTTCAACGGCCTGACCCCGGGCGTGTACGCGACGCGCGCCGAGGTCGGCGGCGTGACCGTGCGCTCGGACCGCGCGTGGGTCGACGAGGGCGAGTGGGCCGAGATCGACCACTGGCTCGAGCAGCACGCCGCGGTCCTGGCGCGCGTGCTCGCCCCGGACGGGACTCCCGCGCCCAAGTCCCTCGTCCTGCTCACCCGGGCCGAGGAGGACGCCGGGGCGCAGCCCGCCGCGCGCGGCTACACCGGGGACGACGGCCGCGTGACGCTCGGCCCGCTCGGTGCGGGGCGCTACCGCGTCGTCGTGGTCAGCGACGCGGGGCGCTCGCCCGTGGGCTTCGTGACCGTGCCGGATCGCGGGTCCTCCGAGATCGACCACGAGGTCCGGCTGACCGACTCGTGAGGGCGGACGGGCGCCGCGCCGGAACGCGCTTCCGGCCGGGGTGCCCCATTCGGCATCATCGCAGAGCTACGGCCCCTCGGCGCTCGAGGGGCCGCACCGCTCTCCTGCAGCCATGATCCGCACCCACGGCGCGTTCGCGCTCCTCGCCCTTCCCCTCTTCGCAGCCTGCAACGACGACGACGGAGCGGTTGCCTCCGGAGGCAACCCCGCCGCGGCCGGCCCCGCGGACTCCCTCGAGACGATCGATCTGACCGGCGCACAGCTCGGGATCGTCGACCTGCCCGCGGGCGTCGATCCGCGCATCGCCGCGGTGTTCGCGCGCTACACGGCGGCCACGACGCGCTCCGGCGCCCGCGTGCACCTGCTCGCGGCGAGCGGAATCCCGGACGAGCTCCTCTTCCGCACGCGCGCGATCCTCGCGCAGCACCTCGGCGACGTCGACGACCCGACGTCGACGGTCGACAAGGGCGCCGTCGAGGACGCGATGACCGCGCGCGACGCGACGCTTGCCGTCGTCGCGGACGCCGGAGCGTGGGACACGTCCGACCCGGACGTCGCGGCAGCGGTCGACCTGTTCGCGGACAGCCTCGAGGTCGTCCGCGCGGATCGGATGGTCCTGGAGGCCTCGGCCGGCTACGTGCTGCCGTCGCCCGACATCGACGGGACCCACGGCGACACGGCGGCGTTCGTGCTGCGCCAGGGCGTCGCCGCCGCCGAGCCCGGGTTCGCCACCGAGCTCGATGCCGCGACGAGCGACGCCGTGGTCGACGGCCGCTTCGTCCCGCCGGCGGGCCTCGACGCCGACCGCGTCGACGACGCCTACCTGGCGCTCGCGCTCGACGTGTACTACGGCGTCTGGGGGCACGACCCGCGCGGGGACGGCATGGCGGGGGACGCCGAGGTCGGCGAGTACGCCTTCCACACGCGCGCCGGGATGGTCGCCGGCGACCCGCAGCTGGTCGCGGCCCTCGAGCGATTCTTCCCCGGGCGGAACACCTTCCCCGCGTTCCTGAGCGACGACTTCGCCCAGACGTTCGAGATGGAGTTCAGCGCCGTGCTGCCGTACACGCACCGCTCGCGGTACCTCGAGCGCGTCGGCGTGCGCGAAGCCGGCCAGGTCGCGCGCGTGAACGGCAACGCGCTCGACAACGTGTTCGTCGGGAACGCCGGCGCGAACGTCTTCGAGGGCCGCGGCGGCAACGACGTCGCCGAGATGGGCGGCGGCGACGACGCCGTCGTCTTCGAGGGACCCCAGGCCGACTACACGATCACCGAGATCGCCCCGAACACCTGGCGCGTCGAGGACAACGTGCTCAACCGCGACGGGATCGACGACGTGCGCGGCGCCGCGCGCCTCGAGTTCGCCGACGGCACCGTGTTCCTCTGATCGCGCGGACATGGGCGCACCGCTCTTCGACCTTCGGGGCCGGCGCGCGCTGGTCACCGGAGCCTCCAGCGGCATCGGTCTCGAGCTCGCGCGGACGCTGGCGGCCCACGGCTGCCACCTCGTGCTCGCCGCGCGTCGCCACGACCGGCTGAAGGAGCTCGGCGCGCTTCTCGGAGCCTCCCACGGCGTCGAGGTCGATCCGATCGCCGTCGATCTGTCGGCGGAGGGCGGCGCGCGCGCATTGATCGACGAGGTCGACGCGCGTCACGCGACGGTGGACGTCCTCGTGAACAACGCGGGCGTCGGGATGTACGGGCACGGCCTGCGCCACGACTGGGACGCCGAGGGAGCGATGCTGCGGCTCAACGTCCTCGCGCTCGCCGAGCTCACCAAGCACTACGCGCGCAAGATGGAGGCCCGCGCCTCCGGCCGGATCCTGCAGGTCGCGTCGGTGGCCGGATTCCTGCCCTGCCCCGGCTACTCGGCCTACGCCGCCACCAAGGCGTTCGTGCTCCACCACGCCGAGGGCCTCGCCGAGGAGCTCCGGGAGTCCGGCGTGCGCGTGACCGTCGTGTGCCCGGGCACGACGAACACCGAGTTCTTCGACGTCGCCGGTCACGAGCGCTCGAAGATCCAGCGCTCGACGGCGCTCGAGCCCGCCGACGTCGCGCTGCGCGCCGTCGAGGCGATGCGCCGCGGCCGGCGCACCGTCGTGACCGGCCTGGCGAACCGCGCCGCGATGGCCGCGCTCCAGCTCGCGCCGCGCCGCGCGCACGCGACGATCGCGCGCTGGATCCTCGACTAGGAATCCCTCCGGAGGAGCCTGCGATCGGGCCCGCCCGTAGAGTGTCGGCCATGGGCTGCTCACTTCCCGCGCTCCTGGGCGCGATCACGCTCTTCGTCGCCGCGTGCGTCGTGTACCCGCCGGTCCGCGTCGAGGAGTCGAACGTCGACTGGGGCCGCCCGCTCCCGCGCGGCGCGGCGCCTCTGATCCCGCTCTCCCCGGGCGAACCCGTCCCCGACCTGCGCGCGACGTGGGTCGAGCGCGATGAGCTCCTGCCCGCTCTCGAGCGCTCGATCCAGTGGACGCGGCGCAAGCACGCCGTGCAGTTCTTCCCGGCGGCCGGCATCACGCACGAGCGCGCGCTCCGGAGCCTCGAGGCGTTCCGCGCTCTCCTGGACGAGGCTCCCGACGCGCTGACTTTCCAGCGCCGATTCGAACAGCGCTTCGAGGTGCTGAAGAGCGCCGGCTGGGACGGCGCGGGCGGCGGCGTCCTCTTCACCGGCTACTGCACTCCCATCCTCCCCGGCAGCCTCACGCGCGGCGGGCCGTACCAGCACGCGCTCCACGCGCTGCCGCCGGACCTCGTGAAGGCGCCGGACGGGACGACCCTCGGGCAGGAGACGCCGGGCGGCATGCGCCCCTACCCGTCACGCGCCGACATCCTCGCGAACGAGGAGTACGACGCGCTCGCGCTCGTCTGGCTGAGCGACCCGCTCGACGCGTACATCGCGCACGTGAACGGGTCGGCGTTCGTCGAGCTCCCGAGCGGCGAGCTGGCGCGCTTCGGCTACGCGGGCAAGAACGGGCGCCCTTACACGTCGCTCGGCAAGGCGCTGATCGCGTCCGGCGAGGTGCCGGCCGAGGAGATGAGCCTCGCCGCCATCCGCCGCTGGTCGGGCCAGAATCCCGCGCGCGTGCCGGAGTTCCTCGGGCGCAACGAGAGCTACGTCTTCTTCACGCCCATCGACGGCAATCCGCGCGGCAGCCTCGACTTCGAGGTCTCCGCACGGCGCTCGCTCGCGACGGACAAGTCCCTCTTCCCGCGCGCCGGGCTCTGCTTCGTCGACACCGAGCTGCCGACGCCGTACGGCGACGCGCTGCCGTTCCGCCAGCTCATGCTCGACCAGGACACCGGCGGCGCGATCCGCACAGCGGGACGCGCCGACATCTACCTGGGCGTCGGTCCGCGCGCCGAGCAGCTGTCCGGCGCGACGCGTTCGCCCGGGCAGCTCTACTACTTCTTCCTGCGCGAGGGCGTCTGACGTGTCGGGCGAGGGATCGAACGCGCGCGTCGTCGCCGTCTGTCTCGGCGAAGGCGGTATCCCGAAGCATCCCGTCGACGAGGCGCAGGTCGGCCCGCTCGGCCTCGACGGCGACCGGCACCGCTTCCACCTGCACGGCGGCAAGAACCGCGCGGTCTGCCTGCTCTCGACCGAGGTCTACCGGGAGCTCCAGGAGGACGACGTCTCGTGCGAGGCACCCGGCGCGTTCGGCGAGAACGTTCTCACCGAGGGCCTCGACGACCACACGCTGCGGCCGGGCGACCGGCTCTCCCTCGGCGACGAGGTCGTGGTCGAGATCCACGACGTGCGCGCGCCCTGCAAGACGCTGAAGGCGCTCGATCCGCGCTTCCCCGACCTGATGCTCGGCCGCAGCGGATGGGTGTGCAGCGTGGTCCGAGGTGGGACGCTGCGGCCCGGGATGAGCATCTCGCGTACCGCCGCGGGACAGTCCGACTGATCCGCGGGGCGGAATCGCGCCAGCGCGTTCGGGACGGGCGAACTTCTCTCTAGCTGGCACCGTCCGACGGTGCCGATGCCCCGCCGGGAGCCCAGCGCTCCCGCCGCGCGGGGCCCGGCCCCTCCCGGGCCGGATCCGACGGAGAGCTCGAGTGCGCGCGAACGAGAAAGCGAAGAACCCGGTGGCCGCAGCGCTGACCGGAGGGGAGAAGGGCCTCGCCCTCGTTGTCGTGGTGCTGAACGTCGCGCTCGCGCTCGTCCTGGCCCAGCGCGCCAGCTTCCCTGGACCCGGCGATCCGGACCCGGGAACGGCCGAACTCGACGCGCCGATGGCGGCCCACGCAGGGGAGACGAGCGACCCGCTGGAGGGTGCCGCCCGCGCGCCGCGCCTCGCCGACGCCGGCGACCCCGCCGCGCGATAGCCCCGGGCGCGCGGATCCGGCATCCTTCCGGAGCCCCCGCCCGAAGCCACGGCGCGCGCAGCGCAGCGCGTCCGCGCCCGCCGCCCGCTCCGGCGCCGCCGACGGGACTCCCACGCCGCCCCTCCCGACGGGGACCCGCTCCCCGACCTCCAGCATGTCCGAGTTCGAAGTCGTCTCCTACACGGTCGAGCCCGTCGAGGGCGACGACCAGATCGCCATCACGATCCACGCGTCCGACGGCAACAAGTGGGAGTACGGCGTGCCGTACAGCCCCTCGACCGGCCGCTACACCTTCGAGGAGCTCGACGTGCTCGCGGTCGACTTCGGCGACGACTTCGCCGAGGAACTCGAGGAGAAGCTCGACGAGGTCATGAAGAAGGTGATGGAGGGCTAGCCACCGCCCTCTTGCGGCGCGGTCTCGGCTTCGCCCACGGGCTCCACATCGGCGTCCGTGTCCACCTCCAGCAGCGCCTCGACGCGCGATCGCTCGTCGGAGCTGAGCACCAGCGCGCTCGCGTGCCCGAGGATCGAGCGCGCCCGCGCCGCGTCGCCTGCGAGCCGCAGCGCGGACGCCAGCGCGATGAGAGCGTCGACGTCACCGGGGTCCGAAGCCGCGGCGTCCTCGAGCTCGCGCAGCGCGGCCGGGACGCGGCCCGCCGCCAGCAGCGCCTCGCCGAGCATGCGGCGCGCGACGGCGTCGTCCGGTCGCGCCGCGACGACGGGCGCGAGCCATGCGGCCGACGCGGCGTGCGGGCCGAGGCGGACGGCCGCTGCGAGACGCTCTTCGTCCGTTCCTTCGGGGCCTGCGAGGACCCCGTCGAGCGCGGAGATCGCCCGGTCGGTTCGACCGAGCTCGAGCAGCCGGAGCCCGAGCCGGATCCGGGGCCGCGGCGCCGACGGATCGAGCGCCACCCCGCGCTCGAGCGCGGCGAGGCCGGCCTCCGTGTCCCCGAACTCGAGCGAGAGATCTCCGAAGCGCGCCTGGGCCCGCGCGCTCGCCGCGTCGAGCGCGACGCTCTCGCGGTAGCTGTTCAGAGCGGAGCGTGGATCGCCCAGCGCCTCGTACGCGCGGCCGAGCAGCTCGAACGCGCGCGCCTCGCGGGGCGCTCGCACCGTCAGGTCGAGCAGGATCGCGCGCGCGTCGGCGGGGGCGCCCGCCGAGAGCATCGCCTCGGCGGCTCCGAGCCCGGCTCGGACGTCGCGCCCGCCGGACGTCGCGTACACGTCGGTCCAGAGCGCCGCGGCCTCGGGCCACGAACCGACGCGCTCGAACGCCTCGGCGCGGGCGAGGCGCGGGTCGGGCGGCGCGGGGGCGACGCACCCGAGGAGCTGGACCAGAGCGGCGAGCGAGGCCGCGCGGAGAGCGCAGGTGAGGGCCATGGTCGCCGCACTGGACGCGCGTGACGCGCCCGGCTTCCCGGCGCGCCCGATCACTCGAGCGGCAGCAGCGAGCCGCCCGTTTCCGGGGCAAGGTCGGCGGGTACGAGCGCGATGGCGCTGACCGCCGGCACCGCGAGCGTCGCCGACGGCGCCGTGTTGCCGGTCAGGGCAAGCACGTCGTCGAAGCGCGTGACCTCGCCGCGTCCGCGGTCCGCGACCCAGAGGTCGCGCCCATTCCAGGCGAGCGACACGGGATCGTCGAGGAGCGCCGTCGCGCCATCGAGCGTCACGTCGGGCGGCGTCAGGCTGTTCTGCGCCGACGCGTCGCGGATCACGTAGACCGCGCCGTCCGCGCCCGCGCCGGAGGCCGCCCCGACGTCGGCGAGGAGGAGCACGTCGTTGGTCGCGTCGTACACGAGCGCGGCGAGCGACGTCGAGACCTGCGTCGTGCCGAGCGCGTTCGACGGCACGATGAAGCGATCCGGCGCGTCGCCGGGCGCGCCGACGAACGCGTCGTACACGTACACGACGCCGTTCGAGACGCCGACGAAGAGGCGGTCGCTCGCGGGGTCGTAGTCGACGGCGATCGGCTCGGACGTATCCGCGACGAATCCGTCGCCGAGGAAGCGCAGCTCCTCGGCCTCGGAGCCCGCGCTGCGCCCGAAGACGTAGAGGCCCTGGCCCTGGCCGTCCGCCACGACGAGAAGGTCGGTCGACGCGTCGACGTCGAAGCCCTCCGATGCGATCGGCGCGGGCGGCGTCGGCGGGTCGAAGAGTCCGCCCGGGTCCGCCGGCACGCCGATGTCGCGGTCGAAGGCGAGGTCGAACGCGTCGTTCGTGCCCGTGCCGCGCTGCGTCGTGAAGCGGTGGACGACGCTGACCGGGCCGTCCGGCGTCGACACGAAGAGGTTGCCGAGCGCGTCGAGCGCGAGCGCACTCACGTCGCGGTCGTAGGCGAACGTACGGCTCGGCGCCGCGCCCGCGAGATCCTCGTCGATCAGCGTGATCGTCGCCGGGGCGCCGTCGGCGCCGGCCGCCACGACGAGCCCGTCGAGCGCGCGCGTCGGATCGTCGAGGTCCCCCGGACTCGCCACCTGGCGGACGACGACGGCCGGCTCGAGCGTCACGTCGGCCGGGTTCTGGACGCCCTGCGCAACGCGCGGGAGCGGGCTCTGACCGAGGTCGCCGATGCGGAACGCGACGACGCGGTCTCGCTCGAGGTCGGCCACGCGCACGACGCCGTCCAGATCGACGGTGACCCCCACGGGCTCGGCGTGGCCGAGGCTCGCCTCCACCCACGCGAGCGGCACCGCGCCCGATCCGGCGGCACCGCCGTCCACGGCGAGGACGCGACCGTCCTGGCCCGCGTTCTCCGCGCCGGGGTCGCAGACGACGATCCGTTCACCGCCGTCGGTCAGCGCGATGCCCGTCAGGCGCGCCGCGGTCGCGGTCGCGCCGTCCGTGCTCGGGGTCAGGAAGCGCGTCGCCGTCGGCGGAGCCGTCACGTTCGCAGCGAAGCCGTCGAAGACCGCGATCCGGCCGTCGTCGAGCGTCGCGAAGAGACGGTCGGCCGCCTCGTCGTAGGCGGTGTCCCACGGCGCGGCGCCGGTGGGGATGGTCGCGATCGGCGCGGCGTCGCCGGACGCCTCGGTGCTCCACACCTTCAGCGCGCCGTCGCCCACGTCGGTGACGACGAGCAGCCCGGGCCGATGCAAGACGGTTGCGCTGCGCGGCTGCATCAGCGTCGTGGCGGCGCCCTCGATCGTGCGGTCGAGCGTGGGCACGGGCAGCGCGCCGAGGCCGTCGAACGAGCGCGCGCGCACGGTGCGGAGGACGCGGACGCCGACGAGCTCGGACGTCTCCTCGGCCTGGTAGGCGTTGCCAAACCAGTCGAGCGACGTGCCCCAGTTGCCGGAGAGGATCACCTGGAACCCCGAGTTGAAGGCGGCATCGCCGCGCAGGAGCGAGGTGTTGCCGTTGTCGCGGGTGTAGGTGACGTAGGTCGTGACGCCTTCGGGCGCGAAGGTCGGCGCGCCACCGCCGTCGTCGCTCGAGCAGGCGGCGAGGCCGAGCGCGAGCGCGGCCAGCGAGGGGGCGCCGGGGCGGAGGAGGCCGGGTCGGTCTGCGCGTCGGGGCGTGTGCGTCACGGGCTTCATGGTCGCCGGGTCTGGGTCGCCAGGTTCGGGGTCGGCGGGCCTGGGATCGCCCGGGCGCCGGATCCCCCGCGGGCGGGGACGGCGGCGCGCGGGGCGGGCGTCGCCGGAGCGCGGATGATGACGGGCGGAGACCGCCGTGGAAGGCCCTTCACCCCTTCTTGATCCGGCGCCCGCGGGCCGCGGACGACCGCCGAAGGGGGCGCTCCGCTCCGGACCGAGCGCGTCGGGCTGCCGCAGCTCGGCGAACAGCACGCAGCGGGCTCGAGACCGCGACAGACCGCGCTTCCAGGGGCCCGGTGAATCTGCAATACTCGGGCAGTTTGGCCCCAGGTCACGCGCGCTCCGGCCCGGAGCGGCACCCCGGGATCGAACGACCCCGGGCGCTCAGCGCCCGCGACGCCACTCTCTTCGGGCGCCGCGGGACTCCGCCCTCCGGGACCGCCCCACTGGGCCAACACCCCCCTCCCCCAGCCGACCGCCCCGGTCCACGCCGCTCCCCCGCGGGAGCCGGGGCGCTCCTGCACCGCGACCCACCCATGCCGCGCCGCGACGACCTCGAGTCGATCCTCATCATTGGCAGCGGGCCGATCGTCATCGGCCAGGCGTGCGAGTTCGACTACTCCGGCACGCAGGCGTGCAAGGCGCTCCGCGAGGAGGGCTACCGGGTGATCCTCGTGAACTCGAACCCGGCGACGATCATGACCGACCCGGGCATGGCCGACGCGACGTACATCGAGCCGATCACGCCCGAGACGGTCGAGAAGATCCTCGAGAAGGAGAAGCCGGACGCCGTGCTGCCGACGCTCGGCGGACAGACCGCGCTGAACACGGCGCTCGCGCTGTTCGACCGCGGCGTGTTCGAGCGCCTCGGCATCGAGATGCTCGGCGCCGACGCGGACGTCATCCGCAAGGCCGAGGACCGCGACCTGTTCCGGGCGGCGATGACCCACGCGGGCCTCGACTCGGCGCGCTCGGGGATCGCCCACAGCCTGGACGACGCGCGCCGGGTGCTGGCGCAGATCGGCCTGCCGTGCGTGATCCGCCCCGCCTTCACGATGGGCGGCGCGGGCGGCGGCATCGCCTACAACGTCGAGGAGTTCGAGGAGATCGTCGCGCGCGGTCTCTCGCTCTCGATGAACTCCGAGGTGCTCGTCGAGGAATCGCTCGTCGGCTGGAAGGAGTACGAGATGGAGGTGATGCGGGACGGCGCCGACAACGTCGTCATCATCTGCGCGATCGAGAACCTCGACCCGATGGGCGTCCACACGGGCGACTCGGTGACGGTCGCGCCGGCGCAAACGCTCACCGACCGCGAGTACCAGGCGCTCCGCAACGCGTCGATCAAGATCATGCGCGAGATCGGCGTCGAGTGCGGTGGCTCGAACTGCCAGTTCGCCATCGACCCGAAGAGCGGCCGGATCATCGTCATCGAGATGAACCCGCGCGTTTCGCGCTCGAGCGCGCTCGCGTCGAAGGCGACGGGCTTCCCGATCGCGAAGTTCGCCGCGAAGCTCGCCGTCGGGTACACGCTCGACGAGCTGCAGAACGACATCACGAAGAAGACGCCGGCGTGCTTCGAGCCGACGATCGACTACTGCGTGGTCAAGATGCCGCGCTTCGCCTTCGAGAAGTTCCCGGGCGCGGACCCGACGCTCACGACGCAGATGAAGAGCGTCGGCGAGACGATGGCGATCGGCCGGACGTTCAAGGAGTCCCTGCAGAAGGCGATGCGCGGCCTCGAGACCGGGCACGCGGGGTTCGGTCTCGACCCCCGCACGAAGATCGAGCCCCTGGGCGGCGTTCCGCGCGACGAGCTCTCGCGACGCCTGCGCGTCCCGAACGCCGAGCGCATCGCGCACGTGCGCACCGCGTTCAAGGACGGCTGGAGCGCGGACGAGATCCACGAAGCGACGAACATCGACCCGTGGTTCCTCGAGAACATGCGCCAGCTCGTCGAGTTCGAGCAGGAGCTCTCGAGCTCGCTCCTCGACGAGGAGCTGCTGCGCCGGGCGAAGGAGCTCGGCTACACGGACGCGCAGATCGCGAGCGCCGCTGGCACGACGCCCGAGGCCATCCGCGCGCGCCGCGAGGAGTTCGGGCTGAGCCCCACCTACAAGCTCGTCGACACCTGCGCCGCCGAGTTCGAGGCGGCGACGCCGTACTACTACTCGACCTGGGAGACCGAGTCCGAGGTCCGCGAGACCGGCGCCGACAAGATCATGATTCTCGGCGGCGGTCCGAACCGGATCGGTCAGGGCATCGAATTCGACTACTGCTGCGTGCACGCCGCCTACGCGGCGCAGGAGATCGGCTGCGAGGCCGTGATGGTCAACTCGAACCCGGAGACGGTGTCGACGGACTACGACACGTCGGACCACCTCTTCTTCGAGCCCCTGACCCACGAGGACGTGATGAACGTCGTCGACGTCATGCGGCCGAAGGGGATCATCGTCCAGTTCGGCGGCCAGACGCCGCTGAACCTCGCCGCTCGCCTCGAACGCTCCGGCGCTCCGCTCATCGGTACGTCCGTCGACTCCATCGACCGCGCCGAGGACCGCGAGCGCTTCCAGCAGATGCTCGGCAAGCTGGACCTCCGCCAGCCGCCCAACGGCATCGCGAAGAGCGTCGGCGAGGCCTTCGCCATCGCGCGCGAACTGGGCTACCCGGTGCTCGTCCGGCCCAGCTACGTGCTGGGCGGCCGCGCGATGGAGATCGTTTACGACGACGAACAGCTCGATCGTTACATGCAGAACGCGGTCGACGCGTCGCCCGACAAACCGATCCTCGTCGACAAGTTCCTCGAGGACGCGATCGAGGTCGACGTCGACTGCATCGCGGACGAGGAGCGCGTCGTGATCGGCGGGATCATGGAGCACATCGAGGAGGCCGGAATCCACTCGGGCGACTCGTCGTGCGTGCTGCCGCCCTACTCGCTCAGCGCGCCGATCGTCGAGGAGATCACGACCGCAACCAAGGCGATGGCGCGGGAGCTCGGCGTCATCGGCCTCATGAACGTGCAGTACGCGGTCAAGGACGAGCTCGTGTACGTGATCGAGGTCAACCCGCGCGCCTCCCGCACCGTGCCGTTCGTGTCGAAGGCCATCGGCGTGCCGCTCGCGGGCCACGCGGCGAAGATCATGGCGGGCAAGACGCTCGAAGAGCTCGGTTTCACCGAGGAGGTCTCGATCGACCACTTCTGCGTCAAGGCCCCGGTGTTCCCGTTCAACAAGTTCCCGGGCATCGACATGCTGCTCAGCCCGGAGATGCGCTCGACGGGCGAGGTCATGGGCATCGACCCGAACCTCGGCTACGCGTTCGCGAAGGCGTACGAAGCCGCGGGCATGAAGCTCAAGCTACGCGGGCGCGTGCTCGTCACGGTCAAGGCGTCCGACAAGCGCGCCATCGTGTCCGAGGCGCGCATGCTGTCGCAGCTCGGCTACGAGCTGCTCGCGACCGGCGGTACATGGAGCGCCCTGCGCGCGGCGGGTCTCCCCGTCGAGCGCATCAACAAGCTCCACGAGGGCCGGCCGCACATCGTCGACGCGATCAAGAACGGCGAGATCGACATGGTCTTCAACACCCCGACGGGCGGTGAGACGCGTCACGACGACACGTACATCCGCTCGACGGCGATCAGCCAGGGCATCCCGTGCGTCACGACGCTCGCCGGGATCCGCGCCGTCGTCAGCGCGCTGAACGCGCTGCACCAGGGCCCGACGGTCGTCCGTTCCCTGCAGGAGATCCAGGGCGTGGCGGCTCCAGCGGCGCCGGCGCCCGACGCGGTCCAGACACGTTCGTAACGCGCGGATCGCGCCTCGCGCACGCACGAGACGCGCGATCGTGCATCATCCACGGCCCGCCGGATCCCATGGACCCGGCGGGCCGTCCTCCTTCTCGCCCTGCACCCATGATCGCCACCCTGCTCGCTCCCGCGGTCGCGCTGCTCCTGAGTGCGCCCCCGGCGCTGCTCCTGAATGCGCCCCCGGCGCCGCTCCTGATCGCGCCCCCGGCGCCGCTCCTGAACGCGCCCCCCGCGCCGACACAGAAGCTCCGTCCGAACAAGAAGTCGATCGCGGCCACGTCCGCTTTTCTCGACCAGTCCGAGTTCTTCGGCTTCTCCGGCGTCGTGCTGATCGCCGTCGGCGACAAGGTACTGCTGCACGAGGGCTACGGCTTCGCGGACGCAGGCGCCGGAATCCCGAATGGACCCGAGACCGTCTTCGAGATCGCGTCCATCACGAAGCCGATCACGGCGGCGGCGGTTCTCTCGCTCGTCGAGGACGAGCTCATCGATCTCGACGACTCGATCGCCGATCTCCTGCCCGGCGTCGACCGTGAGTACGCGGACATCCAGGTCGAACACCTCCTGGCGCACACGTCCGGCGTGGGGGCGGGCAACGACGGCGGCCGCGGAGAGGACCTCGCCCAGGCCGTGTCCGGGTACCTCGGCACGCGCTCGCAGCGCAAGGCCGGGAAGGTCTTCGACTACTGGAACGGCGGCTACGCGCTCCTCGCAGGGATCGTCGAGTCGAAGGTCGAGGGCAGCTACGTCGACTACTGCCGATCGCGGCTCTTCGAGCGCGCGGGGCTCGAGTCGACGGGCTTCACCGGCGACGAGGAGCGCTGGGAGCCCGAGCGTCAGGCCGTCGGCTACGCGGGCGGCGTCCCGGTCCGGCTCGCGTCGGGCCACGCGTACGACGACGTCTACGACTACCGCTACCGCGGCATGGGCGGCGTCGTGACGACCGCCGAGGAGCTCTGGCGCCTGACCCGAGCGATCACGGAAGGCGACCTCCTCGAGGATCGCCTCCAGCGGAAGATGCTCGACCCCGGCAAGGGCCAGTACGGGCTCGGCTGGTTCGTGGACCGGACGCGGCGCAAAACGCTGCGCTACTCCCACAACGGCGACGTGCGAGGCTTCCACTCCGCGCTGCGCATCTTCCCCGAGTCCGACACGACGATCGTGGTCCTCGCGAACGTCGGCGAGATCCGGATCGCGAGCTTCGTCGAGAACGTCGAGGCGCTAGCGTTCGGCGCGCGCCCCGAGAACGCCGTCGCGCCCGACGTGTACGAGACGAAGGCGTCGTCGTACGGGAAGCTCGCCGGGCGCTACGAGGGCAGCGGCTACGCGCTCGACGTCGAGGCCGTGGAAGGCGGCGTCGAGCTCCATCCGCTGGACTGCCGCACGCTCTTCTTGCTGCACCCCGGCGGCCCGCCCGCCGAGTCCGCGCAGAGCGCGCTGGAGTCCGCGAAGCGCGTCGTCGAAGGCATCGCGAACGGCGACGAGAAGCCGCTCGGCCGCCTCGTCGGGCCCGGGATCCCGGAGGCGTGGCCGTCCAACGTCGTCAGCGAGCTCTACCCCGCGCGCTCGAAGGACCTCGGCGCTCGGACGGGCGTCGAGCCGCGCGCCGCGTCGATGGGTCTCGAAGGCGTCGCCGAGTGCGCCTGGGCGATCGTCCACGAGAAGGGCGAGGTCACGGTCAAGGTCACCTTCGACGCGGGCTCGGTCACGAAGCTCGAGCTCGATGCCCCCGGCGCGTCCGCGAAGCGCCGCTTCGCGTGCATCACCAAGCGGCGCAAGGGCCGCGAGACACGCGCCTTCATCGGGCACAGCTGGACGTTCGGGAACCCGCTCCGCCTGCGCTTCGATCCTTCGAGCGGGAAGGTCCGACGCCTCGTGCTCCACCGCGAGAACGAGGCCGACGTCGTCCTGGAACGGGCCGACTGAGCGGCGCGGGCCGGGCCCACCGGCCCGCGGAGGCGGCTCACGCGGCTCGAACGAAACGGCGCGTTACGACGGGCGCTGCCTTGGGATAGGCTCGGCCCGTCCGCCGCTGCCACCCTCCCCGGCGTCGTTCTCCAGCGGGCCACCTGCCCCGGGCGCGCGGACCGCTCGACATGAAATCCGGCTCCCTTCTCGCCGTACCGGCCGTCCTGCTCGGCTTCGTCGGCGGCTTCTTCGTACGCGACGCGCTGCTCGGGCCGCCTGCGTCGGCCGCGACCCGACAGGCTCCGACGCGCTCCGCGGATCCCTCCACGGACGTCGTCCGGACAGGCGACGGGCTCGACGCCGTCGACGCGCCGGACCGCGCCCTGCGGACCGGTAGCTCCTCGGACGACGGCGGCCTCGTCGAACGCGACATCGCCCGCGCGGTCGCTGCCACGCCGCGGCCCGAGGTCGACGCTCCGGGAACGGGCTCGATGAGTCTCGTCGGCAAGGTCTACGACAAGGACGGACGGCCTCTCGCGGGCGTGCGCGTCGGGGCACAGCGCGCGACGAGCCGGCTCAATGCAACGGCGGAGCCCGCGTCGAGCGCGCGGAACGAGAGGGCGGACAACGGCATCGACCTGGAGACGGCGCTCGAGCGCGCCGCCGAGCGGTGGGCGCAGCAGCACGCGGACGACCGTACGTCCACGACGGGCGACGACGGCGGCTTCTGCATCGAAGGCCTGCCCGACGCCCCGTTCGACGTCGAGGCGACGCTCGAGGGGTGGTCGTTCCGGATGAAGACCAAGCACATGCCCTGGGCCGGCGGCGAGCCGATCGAGTTCGAGGGAACCCCGCTCTCCGCGGTGCGCCTCGACGTCGTCTCGGCCGACGGTTCGCGCATCGACGAGGCGATCCTCTCCGTGCGCCCGCGGGGCCGGAACCGCACCGTGAAGTGGACGCGCGAAGACCCTGTCCTCCGCTTCGAGGGCGACTACGCGCGGATCACGGCGTACGCCGACCTCTTCGACGACAGGGCCACGTCCGACCGCGGGATCCTCGCGCGCCTCGTGTCCGACGGAGTTCCGGTGTACGCGCCGCCGGGCGAGGAGGTCTCGGCGCGCATCGAGCTCTTCCCCCAGGCGGTGCTGCAGGGCCGTGTGCTGGGCGACACCAAGATCCAGCGCAGCGTCTTCGCGCGCCGCCTCGAAGCTGGCGAGGAGCTCGAGCGAGGCGTGGCCGTCCAGGACGCGACGAACAGCTGGGTGAACCGGGGCGTCTTCGTGATGACGCTCGCGCCGGGCCGTTACGCCGTCGGCCTCCTCGACGACGACTCCGAGCCGATCGACGACGTCGTCATCGAAGTCCACGAGGGCTGGAACGAGGTCGTGCTCCAGCAGTCGACGGTCGACCTCTCGCGCACCATCCGCGTCGTCAGCCTCGCGCCGTCGGGCACCAAGCTCGAGGGCGTGGACTACGAGTTCGAGTGGCGCAAGAACGGCGGCGAGCGCGACACCGAGGGCATGGGCGTGCACCGTGACATCGAAGGCGCCGACCTGATCGAGTTCGACAACTTCGTGTCCTTCGACTTCGAGGACTGGCCCAGCGGGACGCAGATGTGGCTCGTCGGGTCGCACAGCGCGTTCGGCGAGGCGCGCTGCAGCTACGCGCAGGGGCAGACGGAGGCGACGATCCAGTTCGTGGCGCCGACCGACCTCGTCGTCGAGCTCGAGGGCGCCGAGGAGGGCCGACCCGTGACGATCCAGGTCATGCAGGTCGAGGACGGCGAGGAGGACGGAGAACGTCTCGCGTCGGCGACGAGGACGAGCCGCTCGCCGCGGATCACCGGCGACGGACGCGCCCACTTCCGGGGCCTCACGCCGGGCCCCGTGCAGGTGCGCGTCCTCGGCGGAGCGAACCGCTGGCGCTCGCGCGGCGCCGAGCTCGCGCGGCGCGACATCACCCTGGGCGAACGCGACAACCGCGTGCGGATCCAGATCCCGCCTGCGCACGCGCTCGACGTGACGCTCACCCCGGTGACCAAGTCCCACTACGTCCGGATCCGCAGCCGAGAGGACGACGAGAACGAGTTCTTCGCGTCGCGCTCGACGAGCGACGAGGGCTACGTGCGCTTCTCGCACCTCCCCGCGGGCCAGTACGTGCTGCGCGACGACCGGAGCGGCGCGACGCTCGAGGTGACGGTGCCGACCGGCCCGGTCGCCTGGAACCAGTCCGGACACGTCACACGCCTCGCGGTGTCGATCAGCGACGCCGAGGGCTGGCTCGCGTCCCAGGGGCTCGCCGGCGGCGACGTGATCGTCGCGGTCGACGGGGAGCCGTACGACCCCGAGAGCGACGGGCTGATCGAGCTCCTCCTCGAGTCCGGCAGGTCGGTGACCGTCGAGCGCGAGGAAGAGACCTTCGAGCTCGAACTCGACGAGCTGTCCCAGGACGTCCTCGACGACCGGAAGCTCGGCGGATCGATCCGCGTGAAGCGCTGACCGCTTCGATGGCGGCGGCCCCCCGCTTCGGGAGCGCGCTCGTGACGGGCGCGTCGAGCGGCCTGGGCCGCGCCATCGCGCTGGAGCTCTCGCGCCGCGGAGCCCGCGTGCACGCGCTCGCGCGGCGTGCGGAAGCCCTCGAGGAGCTCGCCCGCGAGGCCGCGAGCGCGGGCGCGATCATCGCGCGCCCGTGCGACGTCACGGACGCGCGCGCGCTAACGGACGCCGTCCGCGCGTCCGAGGCGGACGGGCCGCTCGACCTGGTCCTCGCCGGCGCGGGCGTCGCCTCCAGCGGACTCGCCGACCTGCCGGTCGACGGGCGCGCAGCGCGCGTCCTCGCCGTCAACCTGACCGCGGCCATACGCACGCTGGAGCTCGCGACTCCGGCGATGCTCGAGCGCGGCTCCGGAACACTCGCGGCCATCACGAGCCTCGCGGGGCTTCGCGGCCTCCCCGCCTCGGCCCCCTACTGTGCGAGCAAGGCGGGCCTCGTCCGCTGGCTCGAGTCCCGCGCCCTCGACCTGGCACGGAGCGGCGTCCGCGTCGTGGACGTGCAGCCCGGCTTCGTGCGCACCGCGATCACAGACCGCAACGACTTCCACATGCCCTTCCTGCTCGAGCCCGACGACGCCGCCCGGAGGACGGTCGATGGCCTCGAGCGCGGCCGCCGCATCGTGCGCTACCCGCGACGCCTCGCGTGGCCGATGGTCTGCGCGTCCGCGGCGCTCCCTCACTTCGCCTGGCGCGCGCTCGTCGGGCGGGCGTGAGCGCGCGACGTCGTGCATGATGGCGCCGCGCCGGACGGCGCGAAACCCCATGCCCGATCCCGATCCGACGCCGCACGAAGCGGCCCCGCTCGAGCGCAGCACCGGCACCGGTCCTCTCGGTGAGGGCGACGGTGCCTTCGACGCGGGGACCTCCTTCGACGACAGCGTCGCCTCTCACGAGGGGTCGTCCTTCGACGACAGCGGCTACTGGCGCGCCAACGTGCGCGTGCTCGTCGTTCTCCTCTCGATCTGGTTCGCCGCGTCGTTCGGCGCGGGGATCCTCCTCAAGGACACCCTCGACCGCTGGACGCTCCCGGGCACCGGGTTCCCGCTGGGCTTCTGGTTCGCGCAGCAGGGCTCGATCTACGTGTTCGTCGTCCTGATCTTCGTCTACGTCGTGCTGATGAACCGGATCGACCGACGCTTCGGCGCACACGAGGACTGAGCCCTTGGACGTCAAGACCTGGACGTTCGCGATCGTCGGAGCGACCTTCGCGCTCTACGTCTTCATCGCGATCCGCTCGCGCGCGGGCAGCACGAAGGACTTCTACGTCGCCGGCGGCGGAGTCCCGCCGCTCGCGAACGGGATGGCGACCGCCGCCGACTGGATGAGCGCCGCCTCGTTCATCTCGATGGCCGGGCTCATCTCGTTCATGGGGTACGACGGGTCCGTCTATCTCATGGGCTGGACCGGCGGTTACGTCCTGCTCGCGCTCCTGCTCGCGCCGTACCTGCGCAAGTTCGGACGCTTCACCGTGCCGGACTTCGTGGGCGACCGCTACGCATCGTCGACGGCGCGGCTCGTCGCGGTGCTGTGCGCCATCTTCGTCTCGTTCACCTACGTCGCGGGCCAGATGCGCGGCGTCGGGGTCGTCTTCGGGCGCTTCCTCGAGGTGCCCGTCGAGACCGGCGTCGTGATCGGCATGGCGATCGTGCTCGTCTACGCGGTGCTCGGCGGGATGAAGGGCATCACGTATACGCAGGTCGCGCAGTACTGCGTCCTGATCTTCGCCTTCATGGTGCCTGCGGTCTTCATCGCGATCCTGATGACCGGAACGCCCGTGCCGCAGCTCGGCTTCGGGGGCGACCTCGCGGGCGCGCTCGGCGACCGGATCGCGGGGGGCGAAGCGGTGTCGCTCCTGGCCAAGCTGGACGGCCTGCACGAGGAGCTCGGCTTCGCGCCCTACACGTCCGGGTCCAAGTCCACGATCGACGTGCTCTGCATCACGCTCGCGCTGATGGTCGGGACGGCCGGACTCCCGCACGTGATCGTCCGCTTCTACACGGTCCCCAAGGTGCGCGACGCGCGCACGTCCGCAGGCTGGGCGCTGCTGTTCATCGCGATCCTCTACACGACGGCACCGGCCGTCGCCGCGTTCGCGCGCACGAACCTGATCGGCGCGGTCGAGGGCGCCCGCTACGCCAAGGCCGGACCAGAAGGCATCGCGGACGATCGGGTCGTGCCCGACTGGCTCCGCAACTGGGAGGACACGGGCCTCATCGCGTGGCTGGACAAGGACGGCGACGGGAGGATCCGCTACCGGAGCGGACCTGCGTTCGAGGGCAAGCCCTCGTTCGTCGCCGGGCCGTCCGATCCCGCGGGCCGCGGTTCCTCCGGCGAGCGCCTCGTCGCGAACGCGCCCAGCGAGGGAGAGAACGAGCTCTACATCGACAAGGACATCATGGTCCTGGCGAACCCTGAGATCGCCGCGCTGCCGAACTGGGTGATCGCGCTCGTCGCCGCGGGTGGCCTGGCGGCTGCGCTGTCGACGGCGGCGGGCCTCTTGCTCGTCATCTCGACGGCCGTGAGCCACGACCTCCTGAAGCGCACGCTGCGGCCGGACATCTCCGACCGCGCCGAGCTCCTCGCCGCGCGCGTGGCCGCCTTCGCGGCCGTCGTGGCGGCGGGCTACCTCGGGCTGCACCCGCCCGGGTTCGTCGGTGAGGTCGTCGCGTTCGCATTCGGCCTCGCGGCGTCGTCGTTCTTCCCCGCGATCTTCATGGGCATCTTCTCGACGCGGATGAACCGCTACGGCGCCGTCGCGGGGATGGTCGTCGGGATCACCTTCACGGCGGGCTACATCGTCCACTTCAAGTTCCTCGAGCCGGCCTCGAACCTCCCGGAGAACTGGTTCCTCGGGATCTCGCCGGAGGGCATCGGCGCGGTCGGGATGCTCGTCAACTTCGCGGTCGCCCTCGTCGTTTCGCGGTGGACCCCGGCGCCCGGGCCCGAGGTGCAGGCGCTCGTGCGCGACATCCGCCACCCGAGGGGCGCGGGCGGGGCGACCACGCACTGACCCCGGTCCCGCCCTGCGCCCCGGCTGTTCCAGCGCGCGAATCCAAGCCGGGGTCTCAGCTCCGGGCACGACGCTCGAACCGGTGCGCAGTACGCTCGTCGGTACCTGCCATGTCCGAGACCCCCGAGCTCACCGAGCTGCTCCGCGCGGCCGCCGACGACGAGAGGGCGGGCGAGGCCCTCCTCGCCCGCGTCTACACCGAGCTCCGCGGGCTCGCGGGCGCGCAGATGAAGCGCGAGTCCTCCGGCCACACGCTGCAGGCAACCGCGCTCGTGCACGAGGCGTGGCTCTCGCTCGTGGGGCCCGACGGCCAGAGCATGACGTGGGAGAACCGCGCGCACTTCTTCGGGGCAGCGGGACTCGCCATGCGACGCATCCTCGTCGACCGCGCGCGGCGCGTGAGCTCCGAGAAGCACGGCGGGCTGCTCCGGCGCCAGCCCCTCGACGGCGTGGACGAGCCGATCGACCCCGACGCGCTCGACTTCGTGGCCCTCGACGCGGCGCTGGACGTGCTGAGCGAGCGCGACCCCCGGGCCGCCAAGGTCGTCGAGCTGCGCTTCTTCGCGGGGCTGTCGGTCGAGGAGACCGCCAAGGCGCTCGACGTGTCGGAGCGTACGGTCGCCCGCGAATGGAGCGTCGCGCGGGCCTGGCTCGCTCGCGAGGTCGCGCGTGACGAGTGACGGGGCGGGCGGGGACGACGCGACGCGCTGGTCCCTGGTGAAGGAGATCGTCGCCGACGCGCTCGAGATCGACGCGCCCGAACGGCCGGCGTTCGTGGCCGACCGATGCGGGGACGACGACGAGCTCCGGAGCGAGGTCGACTCCCTCTTGGACACGAGCAGCGCGGCCGCCGGCGAGCTCCTGGACGAGGGCGCTGCCGCGCTCCTGTCGACGCCCGCGCCCGACGTCGGCGCGCGGGTCGGCGGCTACGAGCTGCGCCGCGTGATCGGCGAGGGCGGAATGGGCCGCGTCTACGAGGCCGTGCAGGAGCGACCGCACCGGACCGTCGCATTGAAAGTGCTGCGGCCCGGACTGGTCACCGACGAGGCCGAGCGGCGCTTCAGCTGGGAGGTCGAGGCCCTCGGCAGACTCTCGCACCCTGGGATCGCAGGCGTCCTCGAAGCGGGCTCCGTCGAGCTCGCGGGCGGCGCGCGGGTGCCGTGGTTCGCGATGGAGCGCGTGACGGGCAAGCCGTTCCTGACCGCCGCCGACGAACAGGGCCTCGACCGTGCGGGCCGGGTGGACCTCTTCCTCGAGGTCGCCGACGCGATCGCGCACGCGCACCAGCGCGGCGTCATCCACCGGGACCTCAAGCCCGACAACATCCTCGTCGACTCGAGCGGGCACCCGCACGTGCTCGACTTCGGAATCGCGCGCGTGGCCGACCCCGTCGCGACCGCCGTCACGAGCGCGGGCGAGATCGTCGGCACGCTCGCGTACATGAGCCCCGAACAGGTGCTCGGCGAGCCCGACAAGGTCGACGCGCGCACCGACGTCTACGCGCTGGGCGTGCTGCTCTACCGGCTCCTCGTCGGGCGCGCGCCGCTCGAGCTCGAGAACCTGCCGCTGCCGCAGGTCGCGCTGCGCCTGAGCCACGACGAGCCCCGGCCCGCCGGCGACGTCGTGCGGACGCTCCGCGGCGACCTCGACACGATCCTCCGCACGGCGCTCGAACGCGACCCCGACCGCCGCTACCCCACCGTCGAGGCCTTCGCGGCCGACGTCCGGCGCTGGCGCAGCAACGAGCCGATCGCCGCGCGTCCGCCCACGACCTGGTACCAGCTCACCAAGTTCGCGGTGCGGAACCGCGGGCTCGTCGCGGGTCTCGGGCTCGCGTTCGTCACGGCCCTCGGAGCCGCGATCGTTTCGTCGGTGCTGTACGTGCGGGCCGACAACGCGCGCGAGCTGAGCCAGCTCGAGGAGAAGAAGGCGAAGGAGGCGCGCGACGACGCCGACGCCGCGCGCCAGCGCGCCGAGCTCGAGCGCGACCGCGCACAGGACGCCAGCGAGTTCATGCGCACGATCTTCACGAGCGCCCGCCCGGAGGTCGCGGGGCGCGACGTGCGCGTGCTCGACCTGCTCCTGAGCGCCAGCGACGAGCTCGCGCGGCGCAACGACCTCGAGCGCCAGGTGGCGGCGCTCCTGGACTTCGTTCTCGGCGACACGTTCCGGCGGCTCGGCGCACAGGAGCTCGGCGCGGACCACCTCCGCCGCGCGGCCGCGGCGTACGCGCTCGATCCAGGGGACGAACTCGACGAGCTCGAGGCGCGCGGAGCGCTGGCCGAGACGCTGCTCGACCTCGGCGAGGTCGAGGCCGCCGACGCCGAGATCGCCCGCGTTGCCGAGGGGCGCCGCCACGAGGGCGAGGTGCCGCTGTGGCTCGAGTTCCGGGCGCTCGAGCTGCAGGCGAAGCGCGCGGGCGCGGTCGGCGACACCGAGGCCCACGTGAACGCGACGCGCGCCGCCTTCGAGGGGTGGCGCGACCACCACGGCGCGGGCGACGGCGTCGCCGAGATCGCGCGCACGAACCACTCGAACGCGCTGATCGCCGCGGGCCTCAACCGCGAGGCCGCCGAGCTGCTCGAGGACGGCATCGCTGCGATGGACGAGACCGATCTCGCCGGCGGCTCGATCCAGCTCACGCAGATCGCGAACCTCGCGCTCGTGCTGACGAACCTCGGCGAATACGTCGAGGCGGAGGCGCGGATCGAACCGCTGGCCGCCGTCGCCGACGAAATCTGGGGGCCTCTGCACCCGAAGACGCTGTCGGCGCTGAACACGCGTGCGGACCTGCTCGGTCGACTGGACCGCGGCGGTGAGGGACTCGCGCTCTACGCGGACCTGCTCGAGCGCAGCGAGGAGGCCTTCGGGGAGGCACACCTCGACTCGATCATCGCTCGCAACAACTACGCGGTCGCGCTCCTCTACGGCGAGCAGTACGCGCAGGCGCTCGAGGTCATCGAGCCGTGCGTCGCGATCCTCGAGGGCGAGCTCGCCGAGCTGAACCCGATCGCACTCCTGCAGGTCCGGATGACGCTGGCGAACGCCTACGACGGACTCGACCGCAACGAGGAGTCGCTCGAGGTGAACCAGATGGTGCTCACCCAGCTCGAGGAGCTCGCGGGCGTCGGGCATCCGAACACGCTCATCAGCCGCAACTCGCTCGTCGTGCTGCTCCTGAAGCTCGACCGGGCCGAGGAGTCGGTCGCGCTCGGAGAGCGCAATCTCGAGCTCGCGCGCGACACGGACCCGTCGCTGCGGATGATCCAGTTCCCGTTCCGCTCGAACCTCGCGCGCGCGCTCGCTGGCGCCGGCCGGTTCGAGGACGCGATCGCGGAGCTCGACGCGGTCGCGCGCTTCCTCGACGAGGACGAGAACACGGTCGAGTCCGAGGTCTCGCGGATCCGCGAGCTGAGGGCCCAGACCTACGAGCTCTGGGGCCGGCCCGAGGACGCCGCCCGGGCGCGCGAGGGGCGGTAGCGCCGGGCTGGTACGCTGGCGGCATGTTCGAAGTCGCCGTCTCCGAGTTCGACGCGGTCCGCGTCGCCGCGCTCCGCCACGTCGGTCCGTTCACTGAGCTCGCGCCGTCGTTCGCGAAGATCTGCGAGTGGGCGGGCGCGCAGGGCCTGTTCCAGCGGGGCGTGCAGCTCGTCGGCATGTTCCACGACGACCCGAAGACGACGGCGGCGGCCGAGCTCCGGAGCGACGCGGCGGTGACCCTCCCCGACGACGTCGACGGCCCGTTCGACGCGGGCGTGGAGGTCCGGGAGCTGCCGGCGGGCGCGTACGCCGCCGGAGTCTTCCAGGGCCCGTACGAGCGCCTGCCCGAGGTCTACGGCTGGCTCGTCGGCGAGTGGATGCCGGCGAACGGCGTGCGCCCGACGGACGGCCCGTCGTTCGAGGTCTACTTGAACGACCCGACGGCCGTCGCACCGGAGGAGATCCGGACCGAGATCCGCTTCCCGGTCGAGCGGGTCTGACGCGCGCGGATCAGTCCGAATCCGACGCGGGCTCCGGAGCGGGCAGCGGCGCGCGGGCGAGGATGCGGCGCGCGGTCTCCGCGTCGACGGGATCCGCGCCGCCGCGCGCGTCCGGGGAGGACACATCCCCCTCCGCGGCTGCCGGGCCTCCGCCGAGGCGCTCGCGGAGCGCGGCGACCACGACGTCGGTCGCCCGGCGCTCCGCGTCGAGTACGCCGAGCCGCTCCAGCCTCAGCCGGCACGTATCGGCGTCGCCCTGCACCCAGCGCGTCACCGCGTCCACACGCACGACCTCGTAGCTGTCCGGACGGCGACGCGTCGCGCCCTTGACGAACTGCAGCGCGCCATAGGTGTCCGCGCGGGACTCCGCCGCGAGCGCGCGCCGCTCGAGCGTGCGGGGCAGATCGTTCAGGCGGGCCTGGAAGAGGACCGAACGCAGCGCGTTCTCGAACGGACGGCTGTGGATCGTCCGCTCCCCGAGGAGCGCCAGCGCCTCCTCGACGTCGTCCGGGTCTGTGATCGGACGGCCGAGCCAGGCGGCCCACTGCGCGCGCGCGGCCTCCTCGAGCTCCGATCGCTCTGCGACGGCCTGCGCGCGAGTGAGCCCGTCGACGGCGTCCCAGACCATGACGCTCGCCGTCGAATCGGTGGAGAGCAGCTTGCTTCCGTCGGGCGAGAAATGGACCGACCGGACCCAGCGCTCGTGTCCGACGAGGTCGAGCAGGCGCTCGCCGTCGGCGGCGTCGAGCAGCCGGACGACGCTGCCGCGCGAGGCCACGGCGATACGCGCCCCGTCCGGCGAAACGGCCACGGCCTCGAGGCCGTCCGTGTCGATGCTCCGTCCCGTTCCGCCGGTCTGCGTCCGCGCGCGCACGCGCCCGTCGTCGACGCCGACGAATGCCACGAAGCCATCGAGACCCGACGAGACCACCTCGCGCATGCGAGCGCCCCGCGTGATCCCCAGCACCGCTCGATCGTGGACCTGGACCCTTCGCTTCGGTGCGAGCGTCGTACCGTCGAGGAAGACGAGCTCTCCGGTCGCCGTCCCCGCGACGAACAGCTCGTCGAACAGGGCGAGAGAAGTCAGCGACGTTCCCTCCATTTCGGCTTCGGCGAGCACGTCGCCCGAGTCCGCGTCGCGGATCTCGACGCGGCCGGCCCGCGACGCGACGGCGACGCGTTCCCGCTCCGCGACCCGGTAGACGACAGGCTCGGTCAGCACGCCACCGATCGTCGCGCGCCACCGTTCGCGGCCCGTATCCACGTCGAACGAGAGCATCTCGCCGCCGTAGTCGCAGCCGATCACCCGCCGGTCCTGCGCGTGGAACGCAACGCCGCTCAGCTCGAATCGATGTCCGAGCATGACGCGCTCCAGCCCGAGGGTCGCCGCGCTGCGCACCTGGATCGTCGCGTCTCGACCGCCCGTCACGACCCGGGTGCCGTCGCGCGAGAACGCTGCGCCCGCCACGTCGGACTCGTGAGCATCGGCAACCACGTGACCTCCGCCGAAGCCCGGGCCCCACTCCTGCACGTCACCCGACGTGCCCGCCGTGAAGAACGAGCGTCCGCTCGGATGCCAAAGAATGGCGCGGCAGCGGCCGGAGAGCCCGGTGAGGCTCCGAGACGCCTGGTTCCCCTCGAGATCCCATGTGCGGAGCGAGTCACCCAGGTCCGCGCTGCTGAGCCTCCGACCGTCGTTGGAGAAGCCCACGGCGACGACGGGCGCAGTGTGGCCGACGAGGAGCCGCACATCCTTCGTCCCGCGGTCGTAGAGCGCGATCTGATGGTCGACGCGGCCGACCGCGAGGCGGTCCGTTCCCGCGTGGTAGGCGACCGACCGCCCTCCCGCGCGAGGGATGGGAAGCACGGTCGGCTCGAGCGTCTCGAGGTCCCACTCGGTGCAGATCCCCTCGTCGGAGACCGTCCAGCCGAGCATCCCGTCGGGGTGGACGGCGAGGCCGAGCACGCCGCGGATCTGGGTCCGGCGCCGCCGTTCCACGGCGAGCGTCTCGGCGTCGATGACGACGATGTCCCCGTCCGTCTCCACGAGGACGATGCGGCGCCCGTCGGCGCTCACCCCGCCGTCGCTCGCGAACCGGATGATGCCGAGGGTCTCGAATCCCTCGGCGTCGTCCGGGTTCTCCGGGATAGGCGTTCCCACGGGGACGCCGCCAGACGGGCACACCAGGACGCCCTTGTAATACGAGAGCGCGAGCCACGCGTCTCCACTCCGCGCGGCGAACATCGTGTCACCGCGGTCCGAGCGCGACGAGGGGAACTGCACCGACTCGATCCCGTCCTCGCGCAGCGTCTCGACGCCTCGCACGTGCACGAGCTGAAGGGCGCCTTCGTGGAACGACATCCGCCGCACGGTCTCGCCGACCTTCCGGACGGTGCGCAGGCTCTGGTCGCTGCTCGCGTTCAGGTGACGCCACTCCCATCCGCGCTGTGCCGGGGGGCAGCGCTCGAGGTGCGCCTCGGCCATGGGGATCTCACCGACCTGCACCTCCGCGGCTGCGGCGGCGATCTGGCCGCGGTAGGCCAGCAAGGACTCCGAGTCCGCGCTCCGGCGGAGCTGCGCGACGTACACGATCGCCATCACGCCGACGAGGAAGAAGGCGAAGAGGAGCGCGGTGACGAGCGCACGGTTGCGGTGCAGCGCGAGCCGCGTGACGTACAGCGCGCTCGGGATGCGCGCGGCGACCGGCTTGCCCTCGAGGAAGGCCGTCAGGTCCTCCCCCATCGAGCGCGCGTCGGGGTAGCGCTGCTCGGGGAGCTTCGCGATCGCCTTCATGGCGATGTGCGCGAGGTCCTCGGGCACGCCCGCGCGGAGGGACCGCGGGTTCGGGGGCGTTCCGTAGAGCACCTCGTGCACGATCTCGGCGCGCTCCTCGCCGCCGATGGCACGCTGTAGCGCGAGCAGCTCGTACAGCACGAGGCCGAGACCGTAGACGTCGGAGCGCGGCTCCGCCCTGCCGTGGAACTGCTCGGGCGCGGTGTAGCGGAGGGTTCCGACGAACCCGCCAGCGCCCGTCAGGTCGTCCTCCTCGCCGATCTTCGCGAGGCCGAAGTCCGTCACCCAGACCTGACCCGTGCGGTCGACCAGGACGTTGCCCGGCTTGACGTCGCGGTGCAGGACGCCGCGCTCGTGCGCGTACTCGAGCGCGCGCGCGACGGAGCGCGCGATACGCGCCACGTTTCGGTGGTAGGCGCGTCCGGCCCGCACCGATTCGCCGCCCTGTTCGTCCGCGCCGTCGGAAGACCCTGACTCGAGGTCATTGTCCGTCGGTCCGATGCGGCCCGAAACGAGCAGCCCGGCGAGATCGCTCGACCCACGGCTGCTGGGCGGTGGCTCCGTCGATCCGTCTCCGTTCGACCCGCTCCCGGTCGTGACGCGGAGGTCGTCGGCAAGCTCGTCGAGCGCGACGCCGTCGACGAGTTTCATCACGATGTAGTGCTGCCCGTCCGCCTCGTCCACGCCGTAGACCGGCACGACGTTCGGGTGCTCGAGGCGCGCCGCCGCCAGCGCCTCGCGCTGGAAGCGCTCGACGTATCCAGGCTGCATCGAGATCGCCCGCGGCAGCACCTTGAGGGCGACGAGCCGATCGAGCGAGGCGTCCTCCGCCTCGTACACGACGCCCATGCCGCCGCGCCCGACCTCGCGTCGCACGCGGTAGGGGCCGATCCGTTCGGGGACGGGCGGCCCCGTCAGGCGCTCGGACGAGCGCTGGAGCGAGCTGAGGCCAAGGGCTGCGGCCCGGAGCTCGCGCTCGAGCTCGGGGTGCGCGGCGACGAGACGCTCGACGTCGACGGCCGCGCCGGGCGGAAGCTCCGCCATGGCCGCGGTCACGATCTGGTCGACGCGCGCGAGGCGGGCGTCGGCCTCGGACGGGGAGGTCGAGGACACGCCTCCAGTGTGCCCCCCGGGGCCGATCGGGGCGTCAACGGGTCCCTGCGGCGGCCCTTATTCGCCGACGAGCGCCTGGATTCGAGTCAGAGCGCGCACGTAGCGGGCGCTCGCCGCCTGCGGCGAGAGGTCCAGGACCCGCGCGACCTCGACGTTCGAGAGCTGCTCGAAGTGGCGCAGAACGAGCACCTCGCGGTCGATCTCGTTCATGGAGTCGAGCGCTTCTCGCACCTTGGCGTGTTCCTCCTCCGCCGACGCCTCCTGGGACGGCGTGCCCGACTCGGCGAGCCAGACGCTGGCCACCGAGTAGGTGCTCGCCTCAGGGCCCGAGGGCTGCGTGAGCTGCACCTCGCGGTCGGCCGCCCGCCCGAGCGCGCCGAGGTGGGCGCGGTGGAACTGCAGGAGCTTCTGCCCGACGAGGAAGCGCACCCAGAGGAAGAACGGCATGCGCTCGTCCGGCGCCTCGCCGAGGTAGCGGTCGAGCCGCTGCGACGCCTCGATGAAGGCCTCCTGCAGCACGTCGGACGTGTCGAAGCGTCCCTTGGCGCGCGGGTCGAGCCGCAGCCCGACCATCCGCCGCAGCCGCGGGCGGTAGGTGTCGAGCAGCGCGCCGACCGGGTCGCGGTCGCCCTCGGCCGCGCTCTTCAGCGCAGCGCCCTCGACGCCGTCGTCCGTGACGCCGCCGTCCGACGCTCCCCCCCTGTTCCGGTCATCGAGCACGGGCTGATGGTACCGCCCGACGCCGTCACGGGGACCGCCTGGTGAGGGTTGCGCCGCGCGTCCGCGCCGAGTCTCCTTCCTGGTCCCCTGCGCACCGCGCGAGCCCGCGCGGCAGCACCCATGAGAATCGGAATCCCCAAGGAGACCCACCCGGGCGAGCGACGCGTCGCCGCGTCCCCCGCCGCCGTGGCGCGCTTCCAGAAGCTCGGCTTCGAAGTGTCCGTCGAGGCCGGTGCCGGGGAGGGCGCGAGCTACCCGGACGCGGCCTACTCGGAGGCCGGCGCGAGCCCCTGCTCGCGCGAGGAGGCCCTCACCGCGGACGTCGTGCTCGGCGTCCGCCCGCCGCGCGAGGAGGACGTCGGCGCGCTCCGCGAGGACGCCACGTTCGTCTCGTTCCTCTTCCCCGCGCAGAACGAGGGCCTCGTCGAGACGCTGCGCGCGCGCGGCGTCACGGCCTTCGCGATGGACCAGGTGCCGCGCATCACGCGCGCGCAGAAGATGGACGCGCTCAGCTCGACGGCCAACATCGCGGGCTACCGCGCGGTGGTGGAGGCCTCGAACGAGTTCGGCCGCTTCTTCACGGGACAGATCACCGCGGCGGGCAAGGTGCCGCCGGCCAAGGTGCTGGTGATCGGCGCGGGCGTCGCGGGACTGGCCGCCATCGGTGCGGCCCGCGGCCTCGGCGCCGTGGTGCGCGCGTTCGACACGCGTGCCTCGGTCGCGGACCAGATCAAGAGCCTCGGCGGCGAGTTCCTGACCGTCGACATCGAGGAGTCCGGCGAGGGGGGCGGCGGATACGCCAAGACGATGAGCAAGGAGTTCATCGAGGCGGAGATGGCGCTCTTCCGCGAGCAGGCGAAGGAGGTCGACATCGTCGTGACGACCGCCCTCATCCCGGGCAAGCCGGCGCCGAAGCTGTGGCTCGCCGACATGGTCGAGGCGATGAAGCCCGGCTCGGTGATCGTCGATCTGGCCGCGGAGCAGGGCGGCAACTGCGAGCTCACCCGGGCGGGCGAACGCGTCGTCGAGCACGGCGTCGTGATCCTCGGCTACACCGACCTCGCCAGCCGCATGGCGAACGTGTCGAGCGACCTGTACGGCACGAACCTGTATCACCTCCTCGACGAGCTCGGCGGCGCCGAGGGATTCGACGTCGACGAGGAGAACGACGTGCTGCGCGGCGCGCTCGTGACGCGCGGCGGTGAGGTGAAGTGGCCGCCCCCCAAGCCGCCCGAGCCCTCGCCCGCGGCTGCAAAACCGGCGCCCGCGCCGGCTACGGCCGCGCCCGCAGCCGAGGCCGCAGCACCCTCGAAGGCGGGCCCGGTCGCGCTCAAGCTCTTCCTCGGCGCGCTCGCGGGCCTCTGGCTCTGGCTGCGCTTCGGCAGCGGCATGACCGACGTCTCGCCCGACGTCGCGCGCTTCCTGCAGCACCTCACCGTGTTCGTGCTGGCGTGCTTCGTCGGCTGGCAGGTGATCTGGTCCGTCACGCCGGCGCTCCACACGCCGCTCATGAGCGTCACGAACGCGATCAGCGGCATCATCGTCGTGGGCGGGCTCCTCCTGTCCACGAGCGAGCAGCCTGCGGCTGCCCTCTGGATCGGCGCCGCCGCCGTCCTCTTCGCCACGATCAACATCGTCGGCGGCTTCCACGTCACGCGGCGCATGCTGCGCATGTTCCACAAGTAGAGGTAGCCGAGTGGAAGACGCCCTCCGGACCGCCGCCTACATCGCGGCCACGGTCCTCTTCATCCTCAGCCTGCGCGGGCTCTCCAGCCAGGAGACCGCGCGCCGCGGGAACCTGTACGGGATCCTCGGCATGGCGATCGCGATCCTTGCGACGCTGACGTGCAGCGGCCTCGACCGCTTCGTCGGCGTGGCGCTCGCGCTGGTCATCGGCGGCAGCATCGGTCTGCGCATGTCGCAGACCGTCGCGATGACCGCGATGCCGCAGCTCGTCGCGCTGCTGCACAGCTTCGTCGGTCTCGCCGCGGTGCTCGTCGGCTTCGCCACGTACCTCTCGAGCGGACACAGCGGCACCGTCGCGGAGATCGAGATCTTCGTCGACGTGTTCATCGGGGCCATCACGGCCGCGGGCTCCGTCATCGCGTACCTCAAGCTGAAGGGCAGCGTCAGCGGCAAGCCGCTGCTGCTCCCGGCGCGGCACCTCCTGAACCTCGGCCTCGTCGGCGGGTCCGTCGCGCTCGGCTTCCCCTTCGTCGAGGCGGGCCACGGCGAGGCCGTCCTGCCGCTCGTCGGGATGGCGGTCATCGCGTCGGTCCTCGGCGCGCACCTGGTCGCAGCGATCGGCGGCGCGGACATGCCCGTCGTCGTGTCGATGCTGAACAGCTACTCGGGCTGGACCGCTTCCGCGGCCGGCTTCATGCTCGAGAACGACCTCCTGATCGTCACGGGCGCGCTCGTCGGCAGCAGCGGCCTGATCCTCTCGATCATCATGTGCCGCGCGATGAACCGCTCGATCATGAACGTGATCTTCGGCGGCTGGGGAACCGCTTCCGGCGGCGGAGGCGGAGGCACCGCCGTCGAGGGCGAGATCCAGGAGACCTCGGTCCCGGACGTCGCCCAGCAGCTGCGCGATGCGAAGAGCGTCGTCATCGTCCCCGGCTTCGGCATGGCGGCGGCGCGCGCGCAGCACAAGGTGCACGAGATGACCGAGCTCCTGCGCGGGCGCGGCGTCGAGGTGCGCTTCGCGATCCACCCGGTCGCCGGGCGCCTGCCGGGGCACATGAACGTGCTGCTCGCCGAGGCGAACGTCCCGTACGACATCGTCCTCGAGATGGACGAGATCAACGAGGACTTCCCGGACACCGACGTCGTGCTCGTCATCGGCGCGAACGACATCGTCAATCCGAGCGCGGAGACGGACCCCGACAGCCCGATCTGGGGGATGCCGGTGCTCCAGGTGTGGAAGTCGCGCTTCGTCGTGATCATGAAGCGCAGCCGCGGCGTCGGCTACGCGGGCGTCGACAACCCGCTCTTCTACGAGGACGCCGCGCACATGCTCTTTGGCGACGCGAACGCGTCGATGGAGGCGCTCGTCACCGCGCTGCGGTCCTGAGCGCCCGCTCGAAGGAGGCCCGGTTGGAGCGCGAGCCCCCCGAAGGACAGGAGTCCGCGCCGCAGCGGCCCGGCACGCCCGAGGAACTGGTCTCGGACGGCGGCGGCGCTCCGGGCCTCAGCGCGCGGATCGCCGCGGCGGTCGCGCTGGCCGGGCTCCTTGCGACGGGGGTCGTCGACGCGATCTGGCCGCTCCCCGCGCGGAAGCTCGTGGGCGCCGAGGCCGCGCGCGACGCCGAGGCCGCAGCGAACGCTCGCGCGGACGACGGGTCGCTCTTCCGGCGGCTGGAAGAGACCTGGGCGCGACGCAGCCGCGTCCGCGCGCTCGCCGGACCGTGGGCCGCGCTCGCCGAGCTGCACCTCGGGCACGTCGACTCCGAGAAAGTCGTGCTCGGACCGGGCGGCTGGCTCTTCCAGACGGAGCGCTACCCCGCGACGGACGCGGCGGCACAGCACGGCCCCGCCGTCGCGGTGTCCCTCCTGGAGGCGGCGCGCCGCCGGTTCCACGCCGCCGGCACGCGGCTGATCGCGCTGCCGCTCGCGCGCAAGGAAACGCTGTGCAACCCGGACGCTGGCCCGGGCAGCGAGGAGTGGGCGTTCGACGAGCGTCTGTTCGCGGACCTCCGCGCGCGCGGGATCGAGCACGTCGACACGCTGGAGCTCTGGGCGTCGCTCGCGCCGCGCGACGTGTTCCGCAAGTTCGACAACCACTGGGCGCTGCCCGCCGAGCGCGCCCTCGCGGACCGCATCGCCGCGCAGTTCCCCGAGCTCGCCACGGGCGACCTCGGGACCACACCGACCCTCGTCGAGGAGACCGTCCCCTACCGCCACAACCTGCTCGACATGCTCGGGCTGGACTCCGACAGCGCCGCCGTTCGGTTCATCGACACCGCGCCCGTGCGGCGCCTGCGCGTCGAGCCCCCCGAACTCGAGGCCCTCGGCGAGGACCGCACGCGGGTCGCGGACGTCGCGCTCGTCGGTTCGAGCTTCAACGACGGCTACAGCCTCTGGGGTCTGCTCGTTGAGCGGCTGCGCACGCCAGTCCTCCGGTTCGCGTTCGCTGGCACGCTGTACCTCCGCCCGCTCGCCCTGCTCGCGCACCGCCCCCAGGACCTGCCGCGCTGCGTCCTGTACGAGTTCCCCGCTGGCTTCGCGTCGCACGCGCCCTACCGGGGGCCGCGGACCTCCCGCTCGGCCGGCGGCGTCTTCCAGGATCTGGGGCCGGGCGCCGTGCACGTGCTCGCCGACCTCACCGACCGCGTGCAGCCTGGCGCGCCGCGTGCGGGACGGGGCCTCTGGCTGCGCGCGCAGCTCGAGCCGGGCTGGACCGTCGCGACGAGCGACGGAGCGCTCGGCCTCCGGCTCGAGACCGACGCGGACGCGCGCACCGAGTGGCTCGTGCGCACCGCCGACGTGGACGTGCACGTCGTGCTGAAACCCGACCGGACGTCGTGCGTCGTGCCGATCCTCTCCGGGACGGTCGGGCAGGACCCCGTGCGCGTGCTGGCCAAGACCGCCGCGTCGCGCGCCGCCGGCCTGCGCCTCGAGCTCGTCGCCGACGTCGACCCCGGGAGCGCGCGGTCGCCGCTCCGAGAGGAGGCACCGGGATCCTGGACGGCCGCGCCCGCGCTCGACGACGTGCCCCCGCTCGGGACGCTGGTCGTGCGCTGGGACCGGACGGACGCGCCGCGCGCGCGCGTGGTCGTCCGGGGCGAGGCGAAGGGCGGCCAGCCGCTCGTGCGGACGTGGTCGGCGCGAGGGCCCGAGCTGCCCGTGGCCTTCGTGGGCGTCGGCGGCTTCGCCGGCGGAGCGATCTCCGAGGTCCTCGTCGAGGTCCCGGGCGCAACGTCGGTCGACTTCGGGGTCGCGCCGGCGCCGGTCCGCTCGCCGGAGAACCGGCGCCCGAAGTGATCGCTCGCTAGGTGCCGCCGCGCGACGCGCGGCGGCCGGTGCTCAACCGCGGTCGCAGCCGTGGGAGCAGGTGAAGCACTTGTGGTACTGGGCGCTCTGCTTCGAAGCGCACTGGGACACCGTCAGTCGGTGCTGGAAGAGGGGCTCGGCGCCGTCGGCGCGCGTCGGGCACATGCGGACCGCGACCTTCTCGTCGGCGATCGGCGCGGCGGGCGCGTCGGCGGCAGGGGCGGAGGCGGGCGCCGGGGTGGCGACCTTCGGGGCGGCTTGGATCGTCGGGGCCATGGTCTGGATCCGCGTCGGCGGAGAGCGATGGGGGACGAAGAGGAGTCGGGCGAGCGCCCGGTGGGCGAGGGGAGGCAGGTCGGACGGCCTTGGAGCACGGCGCCCGGGGGGGCCGGAACCCGTCGCCCTCGAGCACGGTGTCCGACGTCATTGTGCCCGAACGACCCCGCGGTAGGGGAGAGCCCGGGCCGGTCCGTAGTTCGGGCGCGACGTTCTACGGGAGCCATCGGCCACGGTGCGCCGCCCTGGCCAAAAAACGCAAGAAACCGTCAGTTCGGGGTCAAGACGCGGCGCATCGCGCCGAGGGCCCGGGCCGCCGCATCGGGCCCACGGTGGCTGTCGCGCGACTGCTCAACGGCTGCAAGTCCTTCGTATCCCAGCCTCTGGAGGCCCCCCAGCGCGTCCGCGAGGTCGAGGTCGCCCTCCCCCAGCGGTCGGTGGTCGTGCACTCCGTGGGGGCAGTCGGCGACGTGCACGTGGGCGAGCCGGTCTGCCACGGCCCGGACCACGGCCGACACCGGAAGGTCCCCGGTGACAACGCAATGACCGGTGTCGAGGGTCAGCGCGAGCCCGTCGCCCGTCGAGCCCATGAGGTCGAGCAGCGTGTGGTAGCCCTGGACCCGCTCGACGAACATGCCGGGCTCGGGCTCGAAGGCGACGCGCACGCCCGCGCGGTCGGCCGAGCCGAGGACGTGGACGAGCTCGTCGGCGAGCCGCGGTCCCAGCGGGTGGTCCGGCACGTCGTCGAGGGTGCCGGGAACAGCGCCTGTGGGCGCGGCGCCGGACCAGATCGACACGACGCCCGCACCGAGTTCACCCGCGAGCGCGAAGCAGCCGTCGAGGAAGCGCCGGCGCAGGGCGCGGTCGCGCTCGTCCTCCTCCAGGAGCGTCGGTCGATGCTTGCGCCGCGGGTCGAGCACGAAGCGCGCGCCGGTCTCGATCGCCACGCCGAGGCCGAACCCGTCGATCGCGCTCCGAAGCTCGCGAGCCGCGCTGCGCTCGAACCCGAGCGGATCGAGCGGCCCCACGTCGGGCGTGATCGCGACGCCGCCGTATCCGAGGTCGCCCAGGAGCCGCACGGCGTCCAACGGCCGGTGGTGCGCGAGGCCGTTCGTGTTGTAGGCGAGGCGCATCGGACCGCCCCGTCAGGTCGCCGAGCGGCCGTCGTCGGTGGTGGACGCCTCGCCCGAAGGCGCGTCGTCTTCGGGCGTCCCGGCGTCCAGGGGCGCGCTCTCGGACCCCGGTTCGTCGACCTCACTGTCACCGTTCCAGCGCCCGTCGGCCGCGATCGCGTCCGCCGCGGGCTCGATGCGGACCGGCTCGCGTCGGTCGGCGTCCGGATCGATCGTCTCTGGTTCCGCGGGCTCCGTGGACTCTCCGGCCTGCAGCGCCGCGAGCCGCGCGCGTTCGGCGGCGGCGCGCGCGTCGTCGACCCCGGGACGCGACCGGACGTCGAACTGCGGCTCGCGGGGCATCCCGGTCTCGATGTCGCGGCGGACACGACGGAGCTCGTCCTCGAGCCCCGTCTCGCGCCACATGCGCGTGAGCGCGCGCCGCGCGCGCATCAGGTGCGCGAGACCCTGCATCAGCACGTCCGGCAGCCGCCCCCCGAAGATCAGCACCGCGGCGAGCGCGATGAGCATCGCCTCCCCCGCGTGCATCGACGGGAAGAAGAGGAAGGCGAGAGGGGCGGACGGGATCACGGAAAGGGCCTCGGCGGAGATCCTAGTGCGCCCGGCGGGACGCCCTCGGAAAAACGAACCGCTGCGCGCGGGCACGGGCTCCATCGAGCGACGTGCGCCGGAGCTTCGGATCGCCACAGGGCGGCGGGGCTCGAACGCCGCGCGGCGCGGTCCGCTCAGTCCGCGTCGGGCAGGGGAAGGAGCTCGATGCGGCGGAACTCGACCTCGGCGCCCTCCGCTTGGATCGCGATGCGCCCCGCGTCCGCGGTGCAGTCGGTCCCGCCGTTCACGCGGTCGCCGTTGACCCAGACGTCGATCGCGTTCCCGCGGCACTCCACCGCCAGGACGTTCCACTCGCCCGGCGCGCGCTCGGAGCCGTCGGTGAGGTTGACGATCTGGCGCGACTGTCCCTCCTCGCCGCCCCAGGTGGACGGATCGCCCGAGCGCCTGGAGGCCATGTCCGGCACGGTGACGTCCTCGCCGATGCACCAGAAGTCTCCCGCGCTCCCGTGCTGGAGCTGCACCTCGAGCGATCGGGGGAACATCCCGTAGAGGTAGCGCGGGGTCGACGCGTGGACGAGGACGCCGCAGTTGCCCGTCGCACCGGGCCAGCGGTACTCGACCTCGAGGCGGTAGTCGGCGAACGAGTCGTCGGTGATGAGGTGTCCGCGGGGCTCGCCGAGACTGACGAGCATCCCGTCGCGGGCCACGAACGACGGCAGCACGTCCGGGTCACCGTCCGCTGCCGGGACGTCCGCGTGCCAGCCCTCGAGGCTCGATCCGTCGAAGAGCTGCGCCGGCCCGACGGTGGCGGTCGCGCTGCACCCGGCGAGTCCAGCGAGGCAGACCGCCGCGGCCGCCGCCGCCCGGAGCGATCGACGGACGCGCGAGGCCCGAAGACGCGGCGCGTCGAGGAGCGGAGAGCTCAGGAGCGGTCGAGGGGTCGGTCGCATCGGTCAGGGTCGTCCTCGGGGGGTTCGGTTCGAACGCCGCGCGCGCGCCCGGCGCCGCGGCGGCGCCCAAGCTAACCTCGGGCCATGGACGACCCGCAGTTCGCGATCGGCTTCTACCTCGTGTTCCTCCTCTCGGTGACCGCGCACGAAGCCGCGCACGCCTGGTCCGCGATGCGCCTCGGTGACCACACCGCGTACCTCGCCGGTCAGGTGACGCTCGACCCGCTGCCGCACATCCGGCGCGAGCCGTTCGGCATGGTCATCCTGCCCGCGATCTCGGTGTTCACGATCGGGTTCCCGCTCGGCTTCGCGCACGCGCCGTACGACCCGTTCTGGGCGATCCGGTATCCGAAGCGCGCGGCGTGGATGGCGCTGGCGGGCCCGGGCGCGAACCTGATCATTGCGACGCTCGCCGCGATCGGACTCAAGGTCGGCCTGTCGACGGGCTACTTCGAGCCGAACTACGGCGCCACCAAGCTCCTGCTCGCGCGCGGCGCCTCCGAGGGCGTCGCGGTGGCGCTCGCCACCTTCGCGAGCCTGACGTTCTTCATGAACCTGCTGCTGCTCGTCTTCAACCTGATCCCGGTGCCGCCGCTCGACGGGAGCGGCGCGCTCCCGCTGGTCCTTCCGGGCAAGACGATGCGCAAGGTGAACGGCTTCTTCGACCAGCCGTGGGCCGGCATGGCCGGGCTGATGTTCGCCTGGCTCACGATCTCGAGGCTGTTCTGGCCGATCTTCGACGGCGCCGTGCGGACGCTCTTCGGCATTGGCTGAGCGCGCTGCACACGCAGGCGACGGCGCGTCGCTCTGGCAGGAGACGTCGCGCACGGCGGGCCTCGGCCTGGACTCCCTCACGGGTGAGGTCGACGCCGACGTGTGCGTCGTCGGGCTCGGTGGATCGGGCCTGACCGCAGCGCTCGAGCTCGCGCGCGCGGGCGTGCGCGTCGTCGGCCTCGACGCCGGCGAGGTCGCGCGCGGCGCAGCGGGCCGCAACGGCGGACTCCTGCTCGCGGGCGCGCGCGACTTCTACCACGTCGCCCGCGAGACGCTCGGAGCCGAGCGCGCGCTCGCGCTGTACCGCGCGACCGAGGCCGAGCAGGCGCGCATCGCAGAGGAAACGCCTGGCGTCGTGCGGCGGACCGGATCGCTGCGCGTCGCCGTCGACGCGCGCGAGGAGGCCGACCTCGAGGCACAGTGGGACGCGATGCGGAAGGACGCGCTGGAGGTCTCGCGCGCGAGCACGCCGTGGGGTCCAGCCCTGCGCGTCGCGGGCGATCTGTCGTTCCACCCGCTCGCGCGGGCGCGCGCGCTCGCGCGCGCCGCGGCTGCGGCCGGCGCGCGGCTCTTCGAGAACTCCCGCGCCGTCGAGCTCGAGGGTGAGCGCGTCGCGACCGACGGAGGCACCGTGCGCGCGGGCCACGTGCTGGTCGCGGTGGACGGCGGTCTCGAGCGTGTCCTCCCCGAGCTCGAGGGGCACGTGCGGACCGCGCGGCTCCAGATGCTCGGCACCGAGCCTGCGACCGACGTCGAGGTCCCCGCGCCGATGTACCTGCGCTACGGCTACGAGTACGTGCAGCAGCTCGCGTCCGGCGAGCTCGCCGTCGGCGGGTACCGCGACCGCTTCGAGGCCGAGGAGTGGACGCACGACGCGCGCCCGACCCCCGGAGTGCAGGCGGAGATCGAGCACTTCGTGCGCTCGACGCTCGGCACGAAGGCGCGGGTGACGCGCCGCTGGGCCGCGTCGGTCGGCTACTCGAACGGTCCGCTCCCCTACTACGGCGAGCCCCGCCCCGGTGTCCTCGCGTTCGGCGGTTACAGCGGCACGGGGAACCTGATCGGCGCCCTGTGCGGCCGCGCCGCCGCCGCGCGCGTCCGCGGCGAGCGCACCGCCCTGACCGAGCTGTTCGAGGCCTGACGCACGACGGCGGTACGCCGCTCCGTTCCACCCACCGGCGCGCGGCCGCACCGCTGCCTCCCTCCCCCGCCTCCTCCCCTGAGCACCATGCCGACCCCCGACCCCCTCGCACCCGAAGCGCTGCGCTGGCGCTGCGACGCGACCGAACTCGAGTTCGAGACGACGGTCGAGGTCCCGCCGATGATCGGATTCGCGGGCCAGGACGCAGCGATCGAGGCGCTCCGCTTCGGCATCGAGTGCGACGCGCCCGAGCAGAACGTGTTCGTGCGCGGACTCACCGGCACGGGGCGCATGAGCATCGTCCGGCGCCTGCTCGACGAGATGCGGCTCGACTGCGGGACCGCGCACGACTTCGCGTACGTGCACGACTTCAAGGCGCCGGACCGCCCGTCGCTGCTGCGGCTCCCCGCCGGGCACGGCCGCCTGCTCCGGCGCGAGGTCCGACGCCTGGCGCAGTTCGTGCGTGAGGATCTGCCGAAGCTCCTGACGGGCGAGGCGATCGAGTCGCGACGGCAGACGATCGAGGCGGCGAGCGCGAAGCGCGTGCAGGAGATCACGCAGCCGTTCGACGCCGCTCTGCGCGAGGCCGGGCTGACGATGGTGCAGCAGAACCAGGGCCAGACCGCGCAGACGGCGATCGTCCCGCTCTTCGACGGCAAGCCGCTCGGCTCAGCGGAGATGAACGCCCTGGTCGCCGAGGGCAAGCTCGACGACGCGCGGGTCGAGGAGTGGCGTACGAAGGTCCCCGAGTTCGCCAAGCGGCTCTCCGACGTGTCGCGCGAGATCCAGCACCTGCGCGTCGAGACCGGGCGCGAGCTGCTCGGACTCATGGAGGGCGCGGCGCGCGAGCTCCTCGAGGAGGCCGCGGCGCCCGTCGTCCAGGGCTTCGCGGCCGCCGAGCCCGCCGTCGAGACGTTCGTCGCGAGCCTCGTCGACGACGTCGTCGAGGGCCTGGGCGTCGCCTCGCCGGCCGGCGTCGACCCGACCGCACTCTACGACGTGAACGTGGTGCATTCGGTCGAGGACGCGTCCCACACGCCGGTCGTCGTCGAGACGACGCCGTCGCTGATCAAGCTGCTGGGCTCCGTCGAGACCGGCTGGACGCCGCAGGGGCCGGTGCGCGGCGACTTCCGCAACATCTCGGCCGGCTCGCTCCTTCGCGCGAACGGCGGCTACCTCGTGCTCGAGGCGCGCGACCTGCTCAACGAGCCCGGCGCATGGCGGGTGCTCGTCCGCACGCTGCGCACGAAGCAGCTCGAGATCGTCCCGCAGGAGCTCTCGGTCCCCTACCTGCGCGCGACGATCAAGCCCGAGCCGATCCCGCTGCGCGTGCGCGTGATCCTCGTCGGCGACGCGGGCGTCTTCCACATGCTCGACCAGGCCGATCCGGACTTCGGCCACCTGTTCAAGGTCCTGGCCGACTTCGAGTCGGAGATCCCGCGCGCGCTCGACGGCGTGCGCCAGTACGCGGGCGTCGTAGCGCGTATCGCGGAGGAGGAGCGCCTCGCGCCGTTCGATCGCGATGCGATCGCGGCGCTCGCCGAGCACGGTGCGCGCATCGTTGCGCGCAAGGGGAAGATGACGGCGCGCTTCGCGCGTATCGCGGACATCGCACGCGAGGCCGCGTACCTCGCGGGCAAGCGCGGCGCCGACGCGCTCGTCGGGCGCAGCGACGTCGAGGACACGGTGCACCGCACGAAGGCGCGCGCCAACCTCGCGTCGCGCCGCTTCCAGGCGATGATCGCCGGCCGCACGATCGTGATCGAGACGACGGGACGCGTCGTCGGGCAGGTGAACGGTCTCGCCGTCATCCAGGCCGGCATGCTCACCTACGGCTTCCCCGCGCGCATCACCGCCACGATCGCGCCGGGGCACGCGGGCATCATCGACATCGAGGCCGGCGCGTCGCTGTCGGGCCGCATCCACACCAAGGGCTTCCACATCCTCGGCGGCCTCTTGCGTCACATCCTGCGCTCGGACCACGCGCTCGCTTTCAGCGCGAGCCTCGCGTTCGAGCAGAGCTACGGCGGCATCGACGGCGACTCGGCTTCGGGTGCGGAGATGTGCTGCCTGCTCTCGGCGCTGACGGGGATCCCGCTGCGCCAGGACGTGGCGATCACGGGCGCCATCGACCAGCACGGCCGCATCCAGGCGATCGGCGGCGTGAACGAGAAGATCGAGGGCTTCTACGACGCGGCGGTCGAGCTCGGCCTGTCGGGCGAGGGGGGCGTGATCGTGCCGAGCTCGAACGCGGGCGACCTGATGCTGCGGCCGGACGTGGTCGAGGCGTGCGCGGAGGGGCGCTTCCACGTCTGGGCCGTCGACACGGTCCAGGAGGCGCTCGCCGTCTTCACGGGCTGCGAAGTCGGCGTCCCAGATGGAGACGGTCGCTACCCCGAGGGCACGCTCCTCGGCATCGCGCAGGAGCGCGCGCGGCACTTCTGGGAGACGTCGCTGACGTCGCCTGCCGCGTACGCGCGGGCGCGCGAGGGCGGAGACGCGCCGGAGGCCTGATCTGCGGGCGAGGACGCCGGTCGAGAGCGATCCGGGCCCCCGCATCAAGAAGCGGTCAGGATCGCCCGGACCGCCTCACCCGCCGGCCGCCGCGGCCCTAGCATCTGTGCCCGAAACGGCGCGGTCCCCGCGCTCTCGCCCCGGCGCTGCGTGCGCCGACCCGACTCTCCTCCAGCTCCGAGGCACCCCACGTGAAGCGCTTCTCCACCCTCGCCGCGTTCGTCGGCTTCGCCGCCACCGCGTCCGCACAGATCCAGATCAACGAGCTCCGCATCGACCAGCCGGGCGGTGACACCGACGAGTACTTCGAGCTCATCGGCACGCCGGGCGCTTCGCTCGACGGACTCACCTACGTCGTCATCGGTGACGGCGCCGGTGGACTCGGCGGCACGGTCGAGGCCGCGGTCGACCTGACCGGCTTCGCGATCGCCGCCGACGGTCTCTTCCTCGCCGCGGAGTCCAGCCTCACGCAGGGCACCGCCGACGCGACGCTCTCGCTCCCCTTCGAGAACGGCGACAACGTCACCCACCTGCTCGTCTCGGACTTCACCGCCGCCACGGGCGACGACCTCGACACCGACGATGACGGCACGCTCGACGTCATGCCGTGGACCGCGGTCCTCGACGGCCTCGCGCTCTTCGAGGAGACCGCGTTCCCGCCGACGGGCACCGAGATCGCGTACGCGAACCTCATGAACACGGTCGCCGTCGGCCCCGACGGCAACTTCGTCCCGGCGCACGTCTTCCGCTGCGACGACGGCCCGCGCATCGGTGGCTTCGGCACCGGCGCCGCGACCGAGACCCCGGGCGAGCCCAACTTCTGCCCGGCCGTCACGACGGTCTTCTGCTCGCCGGGCCTCCCGAACCTCTTCTCGATGGACGGCTCGTTCCTCACCCTCGAGAGCGCCAGCGGCGGCTCGATCGCTGCGAACGACTCGACGATCGTCGCGAACGACGTTCCGGACGAGTTCGGCCTCTTCGTCCAGTCGGACTCGATCGGCGCGCCGGTCGTTCTCCCGCAGGGCGGCAACCTCTGCCTCGGGTCCGCCGGCCTCCAGCGCCTCACGTCGCCGATCCTCGCGAGCGGCAACCAGGCCAGCTACACGCTCGACTTCGTCGGCGGTGGCTTCGAGATCCTGACGATGCCGAACGCCACGATGTACTACCAGTGGTGGCACCGTGACGGCCTCACGACGGCGAACCTCTCCGAGGGCCTCGGCGTCACCTGGATCGACTGATCCACCTCGCGGCGGGCCCGACGGGCCCTTCGCACGGCGCGGCGCCGCTCCCCGGCTCGGGGGGCGGCGCCGCGCTCGTTCACGGGGGTTTCGGGACGGGACGCTGGTGGCGGGGTCCCCGGGATCGCTCGAATGCGGCTCCTGCCAGCGGGTACTGCCCCGAATGCGGCCCCAGGACCGCCCTCCACCATGACAAGCACCAGAGAGTTCACCCGCACGCCCAGCAGCGGCTGGCCCGTCCTCGTCGCGCTCTTCGTCGGCATCGGCCTGAGCATCGCCCTCTTCACGACCCAGTCGCCCCCGCTGGCGATCGTCGGCGCGCTCATCCTGATGGGCTGCTTCGTCTCGATCGGCGGCTTCTTCGTCGTCGAGCCGAACATGTCGCGCGTGCTGACGCTGTTCGGCAAGTACACGGGCTCGGTGCGCGAGGACGGCTTCTTCTTCGTCAACCCGTTCACCCACAAGCGCAAGGTCAGCCTCCGCGCACACAACCTCGACGGCAACGTCCTGAAGGTGAACGACCTGCTCGGCAACCCGATCGAGATCTCGGCAGTCGTGGTGTGGCGCGTGCGCGAGACGGCGCGCGCGGTCTTCGACGTCGAGGACTACGAGCACTACGTCCAGGTGCAAAGCGAAGCCGCCGTGCGCCAGATGGCGCTCAGCCATCCGTACGACGACGGGATGCACGCCGAAGCGGTGACGACGCTGCGCGGGAGCACCGAGGAGGTCACGGCCGAGCTCCAGGAGGGGCTGCAGGAGCGGCTCGACGAGGCCGGTATCGAGGTCGTCGAGGCGCGGATCAACCACCTGGCGTACGCGTCGGAGATCGCGTCCGCGATGCTCCAGCGCCAGCAGGCGGGCGCGATCATCGCGGCGCGCGCCAAGATCGTCGAGGGCGCGGTCGGCATGGTCGAGGACGCGCTCGGCCAGCTCGACCGCGACGGCCTCGTGAAGCTCGACGACGAGAAGCGCGCGCAGCTCGTCGGCAATCTGCTCGTCGTGCTGTGCGGCCAGGCGCACCCGCAGCCGGTCGTGCAGACGGGCTCGCTCTGACGGGTCGCACCCTCAGTCGTCGTGCGCATCCGCGGCGCCGCGTGCGAGCACGCGGCGCCGCGCTCTTGTTCGGGGGCGCGAGCGGCCGAAGCGCAGGTACCACGCGACCGACGCCACGAGCGCTCCGACGAGCAGCGGCACCGACCACTCCCGCGTGGGACCGCCCGTCGCGACGAAGAGGAAGGTCAGGATCAGCACCGGCGCCGTGCACCCGGCGAGGAGCCCGGGGACGAAGATCCGATAGACGAGGATCGACCGGCGCCGCGTGATGAGGCCGAGCGCGTCCCAGACGATGAGCCCGGTGAGCAGAACGAGTCCGATCGCGTAGCCCGCGCCCATCCCCATCGCAGGGCCGATGGAGAGGAGGAACAGCGCGCCGAGCAGGACGCCGGCGACGGTCTTCAGGGCTCCCTCGAGGAGCCGCGGAACGAATCGCCTCGTACGGAAGATCCGCAGGTCCTCGCGCAGGTTGATGCGCCCGCAGGCCGCGCACGTGTTCGACGCGCGGAGGGGACTCTCCAGCGCGTGCCTGCACCAGAGACAGCGGTGTTCACGGTCTTCCACGACCGTCGGTTCGGAAGAGAGCTCGGTCGTATTCACGGATACGTCGGCGCGTAGGATCCACTCGGTGGCAGCCGTCCCGAAACCGGGGACGCCCTCTAGGCTAGGCGGGCCATGGGCATCGCTCGCAGGCCCGCTCTCGCTGCGCTTCTCTGCGCTTCCGTCATCGCACTCGTCGTCGCTGCGCTGTTCGTCCGGTCGGTCGGCGACGCCCCGAACGAGGCGGGCGACGTGATGCGACGCGTCGTGCTCGCCCCGGACGAACAGGCGCCGGCCGAGGCACTCCAGGGGATCGCGCACAAGGCCGACACGGTGGCGCCCGTCGCGCGCCGTCCGTCGGTCGTCCCCGAGGCCGAGCCGCGGACCGCGGAGGCCGTCGCGGCCGTGCCGGACGACCAGCTCCACCGGATCCGCGTCGTGGATCCGTTCGGCCGAGGCGTCGCGGGCGTCACGGTCGCGTGGGACGCCAGGTTTGACAGCCTGGGGCGGAGCGTGATCGAGGAGACCGAACCCACCGACGCCGACGGCTGGCTCCTGGCGCGACAGGCCGCACGGAGGCAGCTCCTTGAGCGCCGCTTCCGCCCCGCCGACGTTCAGGGCAAGCCCCGCGAGTGGCCCTCGATCCAGAGGCTGGGCCTCGCGCCCGCTGCCCCGCTCTTCGCCGGTGGCGAGGAGCCGGACCGGCACCCGTTCCGACGCTGGCTCGACACCGACCCGGGAGCCGGGGCGACGACGACGCTCTCACTGCCCGAGCACGGATTCGTGCGCCTGACCTGGGGCACCGTCGAATCCCCGAACGGCGGCACGATCGCGCCCTCGGGACTGACCCTGGCCATCCTCGTTCCCGAGGGCGAGCGCTCGCGCTTCCAGCGCTTTCCGCTGCGCGGCGATCAGCGCGAGATCGTGGTCGGTCCGGTGCCACTCGGTGAGCGCATCGCGGTCGCGCTCCGCACGGAACGCCTGCCGATGGACTTCGGCTCGCTGCAGGCCGACGGGCCGACCACGCACGGCCAGACCGTTTCTCTTGCGGTCGATCCGAGGCCGCTCGCGCAGGACCTCGTGGCCGTGCGGGCGCGCTTCGTCGATGAAGAGCGGCAGCCGCTCGCGGGCGGTCGCGCGGTCTTCGAGTTCCGGAATCCGGAGACCCGTCGCCGGTTCGTGCTGAGGGCGATCCTCGACGAGAAGGCGACGTCCACGGTCGCGGTACCGCGCCGCGTCCTGAGCTTCCCGCTCGAGTGTTCGTGGGGCCAGTCCCACCCACCCCGCGTGCCCGTCGCCGTCCGCGTGCCGCGCATCGGGCGCGAGGAGAACGAGGTCGACCTCGGCGAGATCCGCATGGCGATCGACCCGGATCACGTCTGGAACACGCTCGTCTCCGGCGTCGTCGTCGACGAGACGGGCGCACCGCGCGAGGAGTGCAGTGGGACGATTCAGATCGCCGAGTTCATTCCACGCCGGGAGGGTGAACTCCGGCGCTGGCGCATCACCAAGATCGAGCGCGTCCGGTCGCCGGAGTTCCGGATCCGCGAGCAGGGCACGCCGGAGCACGGCCCGTGCCGCGTGTTCTTCGAGGACGAGCGCAAGCGCCGCACCGCGGCCATCGACTTCGTGCCGGGCGACGAGGGCGTGCGGCTGGTCCACGCGCGTGGGATCCAGGTCCAGGCCCAGCTCGACGCCGAGTACTGGGTCCACGCGAACCAGGTGTTCATGTTCAAGGCGGGCTCGGACGGGCGGCTCACGGGACCCAAGAAGGACGGCCCGACGACGATCGAGTTCGACCCGAACGAGAAGACGCCGATCCCGCTCGAGATCGTCCTGCGCGGCACCGACTGGGCCGTCTGGTCGACGGAGGTGCGCGGCGACGCCGACCTCGGCCGCATTGACCTGCGCGGTGCGCTGAATCTGATCCACCTACAAGTGCTGGGCGCGGAGGGCGAGCTGCCCGAGGGCTCGAAGGTCGCTGTGCGCGACGCGGCGAGCGGGGAACTCGTGCGGATGGCCCTCGAACCGCGGGGCGGCGATCTGCTCGAGGTGCTGGTGCCGGAGGGCGCGGGCGAGCTCGTCCTCGAGTGCAAGGGTATCGGCACCGCGCGCGTCCCGCGCGGCATCGCGACGTCGCGCGGCGCGACGAGCGCGAAGAATCGGTTCGAGGTGCGGATCGTCCCTCGAGGGCGCTAGGCCGATGCGGTCGACGGTACCACCTCGGATCGGCGCGGCGATCGCGGTCTGCGTGGTCGTAGCCCTCCTGGCCGCGATCGCTCTCACTGCCGGAGTCGAGCAGCGTGCTGCCGATTCGATACGCCGCCGACCGACCGCGCGCGCGGCGGTGTCCGAACTGGAGCAGACAGCGAGCGGCGGATCCCGAGGGGCTTCACCCCTCCGGCACGTCGCCTCTGCGTCGCAGTCGACGCACGTTGCAGCTCCTCCTCGACCCATACGATTCCAAAGGGACGCGATCGTCGCTCGCGTGGTCGATCGGGCAGGCCGTCCGGTCGAAGGAGTTGAGGTCCACTGGGTCCAGAGGAGCCCCGGAACCCGAGTACGGGCCCGCTGGAATCGCTCGGGGCCGCGCTTCCCGACGTTCGCCGGACGATCGGGAGCTGATGGCTGGCTCGAGCTGGAGGAGACCGAACTCTGGCTCGGCGCGGTCTTCGATGGCCCCGGGGCAAGCTCGCCACTCCGCGGGAACATAGAGGCCGTCGGACTGCGGCCGCTCGTGAACATGGAGAGCGAGCGGTCCAGCAAGGACGACCCCTACCGGGGAGCCCGGTGGATCGAGGAGCGCCCCGCTCCCGGGGCGCCCATCCTGATCGAACTTCCGTCCTCTGGGCGTGTCGTTGTGACCTGCGCCATGGGCAACGGACCGGACGGCCGGGAGCTCCAGCCCAGCGTGTTTACGCTCTACCGCCTGAAGGACGACAGTACGCGCGCGCGCACGTACGAACGAAAGTACACCGGGAACGAAGTCGCCGAGCGCACCTTCGAACACGTCGAGATCGGCCTTCGGCTCGAATGCATCGCAACGGTCCGCGGGGGGCGGATCAGGTTCGAGAGCGGCCCCTTCGTTGGCCCGCTCTCACCGGGCGAGACCGTCCAGCTCAAGCTCCAGCCGGTCGCGCGAGAGCAGCCGCTCGACGACCCGGTTCGCGTCGAGGGTGTCGCGACCTACTTCGACGGTCGCCCCCTCGGCAGCACACTGGTCGAGCTCGAAGCGACTCCACGAACAGCGCCGCTGAACAAGCGAAGATCCAAGCACCGGATCAACACCGATCCGTGCGGGCGATTCCAGGTCGAGGTCGAGCGCGATTGGCTGTCGGAGTCGCTCAGCCTCGAGTACCCGGCCAATCACTCTGCAGGGTTCTGGCCCGAGGCCGCTTCGGTCCCCACTCCCGCGGCAGCCCCGGACGCGCGAGTCCTCAACGTCGGGACGCTCCGTCTCTGCCCGCCCGAGGAAGTGGCCGCACTGCGTTTCCTGGTATCCGGGCGCCTGCTCGACAGGCGCGGGAATCCAGTCTCTGGACTGGCCGGAAACCTGCGAGTCGAGAGCATCCGATCGAACGGGCGATCTGGAGACTTCAACGGAGACGGCTGGCAACGGATCGCGAGCAGCCCCTGCCCTGCCGACGAACTGGGACGGTTCACGATCCAGAGTCGCGCGCAGCTGGTGGACGAGCGGCTCCGGATCTCGGTCCACCACCCAGAGTTCGCGCCGCTCAACGGCGTCGAAGTCCTCGCTGGCTCCCAAGACCTCGTGTTGGTGCTCGACGACGCGCTCTCGCTGAGCGTCACCGTGTTCACCGACGAGGTCCCGCACTACCCCGGACTCTATGGGCTGCGCCTTCTGGATCGGTCAGGGCGTGACCGCGCGCGCTGGAAGAAGCTCGAGCTCGACGGCGAGACCGATTGCGTCCTTCCGGGGTTGGAGGTCGGCGAGTACCGCATTCAGGTGGTCTTGAACACGACACAGGAGATCGTGCTCGAGCGGTCGATCGCAGTCCAAGAGGACCTGGACCTCGGCGTCCTGGACGCCCGCGGAAGGACACGTGTTGCGTCAGCGAGACTCATCGACGAGCAGGGAGGGCCCTTCTCCATCGTCGAAGTGCACGCCGAAGCCGTCTCCGAGATTCACTCGCGCGCCGTCCGCGGAGCCGTTCCCAGCAACGGATACGTGGACCTACCTGTCTCGAGCCTCGCCGAAAGCGTTCGATTCACCGTCGTGCGGTCCAGGGCGCCCAACCTGGTCGGCTCACTCTCCGCCGCGCAACTGTCGCTCCCAGGTGATCTGCAGTCCGTGCGCCCGGACGTCGTGATGCGGCCCACCGACGGGGCGGAAGCAAGCGAACGCTAGCGGTTCCGATACAGCGTGTGGCACTCGCGGCAGGTCTCCTTCAGTGCCGTGAACGCCGCATCGAGCTTCGCCGGCTCGGGCGTGCCCTCCGCGCGGCAGTCCGTCAGCTGCGCGACCAGCACGTCCGCCGCCGAGATCGAGTCCGCCATCATCTCGTCGTAGTCGGCGCCCGCCTCGGGCACCTCGCTCGAGCGGCCGTCGCACGCGCGCAGGAGCTGGGAGATCTGCGTCGCGGACTGCAGCGCGTCGATGTCGGGGTGCGCGGGGTCCGCGTTCCAGCCGGCGGGCTGGGCGACGAGGTCGATCTCGTCGTAGACGCGCATGAGCTCGATCATCGTCTCGCGCAGCGCGCCGTGCTCGTGGGCCTCGGCGAAGTCGTAGTCGAAGGCCGCCGTGTCCGCGGCCGTCGGGATCTCAGCCGTGGCGACGGTGCGGTAGAGGCCCTCGTACTTCTGAGCCGTGCCGCACCACTCGCGCATCTCGGCGATCGCGCGCTCGCGGCCGAGGCCGTCGATCGCGATGCGGCCGATGGCGGCAGCGGCGGGCCCGCGGTGCTTGCCGTGGAAGCAGTGCACGTAGAACGGGCCCTCGAGCTCGCGGAAGACCTTGGTGATCTTGAGGAGCTCCTCGTCCGTGAACCCCTTGTAGCGGACGGGCACGTGGACGTAGCGCATGCCGAGCGCGCGCGTCGTTTCGGCGTCCGGCACCTTCCCGTCGACGGAGAGGATCGTCTTGACGCCCCACTCGGCGACCTGGAAGAGGGCCTCGGGATCGAGGGGCTCGCCGCCCGTGACGATCGAGTCGCTCAGCGCGTAGACGTGCGCGATCGACGGGTAGTCGGTCGGCGCGACGTCGGGGAGCTGGACGACGCCCGCGGCGTCGTAGGCGCTCCCGGGGAGGCTGAGCGGCAGCGCCGTTCCGTCGGAATCCACCCGGGCCGTGCGCGGGGCCGGCTCGGGAAGCAGCCCGAGCGCGCCGGCCGACCCGGCGTCCGAGCGGCAGCCCACGAGGGCGAGGCCGGCGGCGAGCAGGATCGGGGCGGTGGTGGCGGAACGCATGGGCGGTCGACGGGCGAGCATTATGCGCTGCTAGCCGCCCGCCGGGGCGGGGTCACAGGGCCGCTCGGGCCCTCCGGGGCCGAGCGGGGCGCTCCCTGCTCGCGTCTGCCCACGGCGGCCTCCCTCGACACGAAACGGCCGCGCCCGGGTCGCTCGTACGAGCGGCCCGGGCGCGGCGGTTCGGCGCAGTGCACGGCCCTCCTCAGGGCGTGAAACTGATCTTCAGCGCGTTCGAGAGGTTGGAGGGCGTCGGGCCCGCCGGGTCGCGGAACCAGCCCTGGAAGCGCCACGTCGAGCCCGCGACGATCTCGGTCCCGGGCTGGAAGAACGTCTGCAGGTCGAGCTCGTAGCTCATCGTGTTCCCGACGGCCTGCACGATCGGAAGGCGGAAGAACGGGCCGCCGATGCAGAGCGTGCCGCCCGCCGGCAGCCCGAAGGAGCCCGGGTTCTCGCCCTGGACGAACAGGCCGAACTGCGAGAAGGGGACCGACGTCGTGAGGAGCGTGAAGTCGTTCGCGGCGATGCTCGACGTGCCGAGGAAGTCCATCTCGGCCATCGCGCCGGTCGAGTTCGCCGCGTTCATGCACTCGAACTCGAAGTGGTCGTCGGGCAGCTTCTCGACCTCCAGCGCGCCGACGAGCGCGCGCTGGCCCGGCGGCGTGCGGATCGCGATGTCGACGTTGTCGTCGAGGACGCGCACGTCGAAGCCCTGCTCGAACGCGATCTGAAAGCCCGGGTCGGCGGCCAGGTCGACGCCCGCCGCGAGCACCTCGCCCTCGACCTCGAGGTCGAGCACGCGATTGCCCGGCGCGCTGGTGCCGCGCTCGGCCAGGTGGAACTTGACGCGGTAGATGCCCGGCCCGAGCGGCAGCCGGTAGCGCACCGGATCGTTGTTCGAGAACCGGCTCTCGCGCTGCTGGTCGAAGACGTCGTCCTCGTCCGTGCCGCCGATGTTCGAGTTCGGGTTGAAGTTCGCGACGCGGCCGTTCTGGTACCCGATGTCGCCGCACCAGCAGAACGAGCCGGTCGCGGACATCACCTCGGGGCCACCGCAGTTGATGTAGAGCGGGTTCGGGAACGACGTGTTCCAGTCGCGGCTGTAGAGATCGGTCTGCGGGACGTTGCCCGGTGCCGCACCGTTCGCCGCGTAGAGGCGTCCGCCGAGGAGCTGAGCTCCGGGGCCGTAGCGCGCGGCCGGGAGCGGCGGAAGGTACGCCCACTCCCCCAGCACGGGGTCGAGCTCGAGGACGGTCGCGACGACCTCGCGGCCGGTCGTCAGGTCCTTGCCGCCCGCGATGTAGAGCATCCCGCTGTCGACGAACGTGCCCGGTTCGAAGTGCGACATGTTCTCGGGCAGCGACGGTCCCTGGCGCCACGAGTCCATCACCGGGTCGTACGCGTGCACCCAGTCGGTGTCCGTCGGGTTCGTGTCGTGGTTGAACTGACCGCCGATCGCCCACGCCTCGCCGCCGAGGGCGGCGCCGGACAGGTGGCAGCGCGGCACCGGCATCGACGCGAGCGGCTGCCAGCCGGCCGCCTGGTTCGCGAGGTCGAGGACCCAGTGGTCGCCCGTCGTCGTGTCGCGGTCGGCCTCGCAGCCGCCGAAGTAGTGGATGCGACCGTTCAGGAGCGCCACGCCGCCCGCCGCGATCGGGCGCGGCATGGACGGACCCGCGCTCCACGTGTCGCCGTCGATGTCGTAGATCCAGACGTCGGACGTCGCGAAGCCGGGGTTGTCGCCGACGAAACCGCCGATGAGCCAGACGTTGCGGTTCTCGCGGACGAACCCGATGTGGGTCGTGTTGTCCGGCATGTCCGCCTTCTGGGTCCACGTGTCCGAGACGGGGTCGTACGCGTCGACGCGCGCGGACGCCTGGATGGCCTGGTTGAAGAAGCCGCCAAAGGCGTAGAGCTGGCCGTCGATCGGGATCGTGCCCGCCTCGAAGCGAGCGATGGGACTGTCGGCGTGACGGTCCCAGATGCATCCGATGCGGTCCGATTGTGCGAGGGCCGGGCCTGCGAGGAGGGCCAGCAGAGCGCCGGTGCGGACGGCGCTGGACGTGATGGTGCTCATCGACTGAAAAGCTAGCCGGCTCATGGGGACGGGGTCGGGGAGCGGCGCTGCGACCGGGAAGGACTGCCTGGATCGGGGACGGATCGCGCTGGACGAGGGACGGATCGCACGGGCCGCGCGGTTCCGCGGGACAGCGGGAGACATGCGACCGCGCTGCGCGGACCGCACCCCACGGGCATCAGAGGGGGATCGAGCAGGAAACTGTGCGTAGACGGCGGCGGTGGACACCCGAGACGGGCTTTCCGGGCCGGCGCTCGCCGCCGCGCTCTCCTTTGTATCGCTACGAGACGGTCCCCGCGGGACGGGCTTCCCTGCGGCGCCGTCAGAGGAGCGCCCGAGCGCGCACGTCCGCTCGCAGCGTCCCGCCTTGGTGCACACGGAGCGCCTCGAGGAACGCGCCGCGGGCGTTGTCGGTCCGCGGCTCGACGCACCGCGCGGACGGAACGGTCCGGTGCACCTCGTCGTGGCAGAGCTCGCGGTAGGCGGGCACGCCGTCGGCGAGGCCGCCCGTGACGCCGACGAGGACCTCGCCCGCGCCGAAGTCGAGCCGCCGGACGGCCGCGCCCACGCACTCGGCGAGCGCCTCCGCGCCGCGCCGCAGGATCCCGAGCGCGGCGCGGTCGCCCTCCTCGGCCGCCGCGGTCACGAGCGGAGCGAGAGCGGCGCGCTCTCCCCGCGGCAGGTGATTCGCGTCGACGCGGACGAGCAGCTCGCGCAGGTGCGCGAGCCCGAACTGCTCCTGCACCATGCCGGTCAGGGCCGTCGCCTCGCCGCGCCCGTCGTGGGCGCGCACCGCGGCGACCATCGCCTGCGTCCCGACCCACGTCGCGCCGCCGACGTCGTCGAGCAGGCTCCCCCACCCGCCGGCCTGCCAGCGCGCGCCGGAGGGGTCGCGACCGAGGCACGACGAGCCCGTGCCCGCGATGACCGCGACGCCGGGCTCTCCGCCGAGGGCAGCAGCGAGCGCCGCGATCAGATCGACGTCGACCGTGACGCGTTCGGGCGGCGCGATCCCGAGGCCGGCGACCAGATCCGCGACGCGGGCGCGCTCGGGCGCCGTTCCGACGCTCGCCATCGCGCACAGGACCGTCGTGCGGTCCGGATCCGGCGCGACGCCGCCGGCGGTCGACGCGTCGCGCCACGCGGCGCCGATGTTCTCGGCCAGCCGCTCCGCCCCGACGTCGTGCAGATTGCCCGAGCCGGCGCTGCCCTCGCCCAGGACGCGGCCATCGGGCGCGCCGACGACGACGCGCGTACTGGTTCCGCCGCCGTCCACGCCGACGACGAGCTCGTGATCGGGCGCCGCCATGGACGCGATTGTGCCCGAAGAGCGCGCGTCAGCGGCCGGACGCCTGACCCGCGTCCAGCTTGGCGAGCGCCTTCTTCACGCGCGAGACGCCGGGCTGGATCTCGAGCGACTCCTCGAGCGCCTCGCGCGCCAGGAGCTCACGACCGAGCGCGGCGAGGATGACGCCCTTGTGGTAGACGAGCCGGTCCCGCGTCGGCAGCACCTCGCCAACGGGATCCGCCGCCTCGTAGAGCTCGATCAGCTCCAGCGCGCGCGGAAGCTCGAACTTGCCGAGCTCGCGGGCCTTCGCGCCCTGGTAGAGCGCGTCGTAGTTGCGGACGTGCTCGCCCGCCCCGACGAGCTCGTCGTACACGGCCGCAGCCTCGCGGTAGCGCTCGGCCTTGAAGAGGATCCCCCCGATCGCGGCGACGACGTCGGGGTCTCCCGGTCGCTCCGCACGCATCGCCTCGTACGCCTCGAGCGCCGCGTCGAACGCGCCGTCCGAGATCAGGAGCTGTGCGCGCCAGAAGTCGCGGTCGAACTCCTCCCGGAACTCGTCGATGTCCTCGATGAGCTCGGCCGCCCCACCGCGGTCCCGCATGAATCCGGGCGCGTAGGCCTTGACCGCGATCAGCTTGCAGCGCGCCTCGTGGTTCGCGGGGTCGAGTTCAACGGCGACCTTGATCTCGCGGATAAACTCCTTGGTGGTGCCGAGCTGTCCGAGGAGCGCCCCGACCCCGCCGCCACCGGCCGCCGCCTGGATCTTGCTCATGAGCGCGCACGCGTACGCGTAGCGCGCGAGGCTGTTCGTCGGCATGAGCTGCGCGCCCTCGCGGCTGAGCTCGATCGCGCGCGCGATGTTGCCGCGCGCGCGCTCGAGCTCGGCCGTCACGATCAAGAGGTCGGGTCGCTCGTCCGGTCCAGCGGCGGCGAGCGCCGCGTCCGCGGCCTTGAACCACTCATCGATCCGCGCGCGTTCGGTCGTGTCCTTGATGCGCTGCAGCGACGGAAGCTCGACCTCGGCCTGCGCCTCGATCGCGCGGGACGCCTCGCCGCTCGCGCGGGCCTCGTCGAGCTCGGCGTCGTCCGGCCGGCGGACGGCGCCGGTGTCCGAACGGAGCCAGTAGGCGCCGGCGCCGACGCTCAGGAGGGCGACGGCAAGGAGTGCGAGGAGGATGCGCTTCATCGGACAGCGGGCGTTCGGTGCGTTCGAGTTCTTGGACGTTCGGCTGCGGGGGCTCAGTCGCGGAGGTAGCGGCTCGACCAGGCGGCGATCACCTCGGCCGCGTAGTCGGCGTCCTCCTTGCGGGTGAGGAGGTGGTCGGCGTCGGCGAGGGTCACGAAGCTCCGGTACCCCTTGTGCGACGTGTAGATCCGCGTCGCCTCGTCGATCGACACCTGGGCGTCGCCGGGCGCGTGCATCACGAGCAGCGCGGCGTCGAGATCGCCCGCGCCACCGGACGCGCGCGCCTCGAGGTCGTCGAGGAACTGCTTCTTGATCGTGAAGGAGCGCCCGGCGAGCTGCACCTCGGCCGAGCCGATCGACTCGATCTCGTCGAGCGAGGCGGCGAAGTTCTCGACCACGTGGCGCGGGTCGGCGGGCGCCCCGATCGTCACCACCGCCTCGACGCCGTCGATCCGCGGCGCGGCGGCCAGGACGGCGGCCCCACCGAGGCTGTGGCCGACGAGCAGGCTCGGCGGGTGGCCCCGCTCGGCCATGAAGGCGGCGGCGTCCTCGAGGTCCTGGACGTTGGACGAGAAGTTGGTGTTCGCGAAGTCGCCGTCGCTCGAGCCGAGGCCGGTGAAGTCGAAGCGCAGCACCGAGAAGCCCCGGTCGGACAGGCCGCGCGCAATCCGGGCGGCGGCCGGGATGTCCTTCGAGCACGTGAAGCAGTGCGCGAACACGGCGGTGCCCCGGGGCGCGTCGGCGCCGTCGGGCTCTTCGAGCCGGGCCGCGAGGGTCAGGCCGTCTCGGTTCTGGAACTGGACGCGTTCGGAGCGCATGGCGGAGCGGTGGGTCGGTCGAGGAGCGCGGGTGCGCCGGCCCCCTCGGCCGTCTTCGGGGCAGCGCCCCCACACGATGCGGTCCTGCACGACTCGAACGATCCGGGACTTTTTATAGATTGCCGCGTCTATTATTCGGCGCCCGTCCGAAGGGAGGGGCGTCCGCGGGCGAGTCACGCCCGGGGCCCCACCACCGAACCCTCCTCAGAACCCACTCGACACACTCCCATGGGACGCCTCGACAACAAGGTCGCCGTCATCACCGGCGGCAACAGCGGAATCGGCCTCGCCAGTGCCAAGCGCTTCCACGCCGAGGGCGCCAAGGTCGCGATCCTCGGCCGCAATCCCGACACCCTCGCGCAGGCCAAGGCCGAGATCGGGCCCGGAACGCTCGCCGTGCAGGGCGACGTGACCAGCCCGGACGACCTCGCCCGGCTCCTCTCCGAGACCGAGGCCGCCTTCGGCAAGGTCGACGTCCTCTTCGCGAACGCGGGGATGGGCGAGCCCGGCCCCCTCGCCGAGCTGGACGAGGCCTCGTTCGACCGACAGTTCGACATCAACGTCAAGGGAATGGTCTTCACGGCGAAGGCCGCGCTCCCGCACCTGTCCGAGAACGCGTCCGTGCTGCTCACGTCGTCGGTCGTCGACGAGATGCCGATGCCCGGCATGAGCGTCTACGCCGCCACGAAGGCCGCAACGCGCTCGTTCGTGAAGACGCTGGCCCTCGAGCTCGCCCCCGCCGGCGTCCGGGTCAATTCGATCGCCCCTGGGCCCATCGAGACGGGGTTCTTCGGCCGCATCGACATGCCCCAGGAGGCCGTCGAGGAGATGGCCGCCGGGATCATCGAAGCGGTCCCGATGAAGCGCTTCGGCAGCTCGGACGAGGTCGCCAACGTGGCGCTCTTCCTCGCCTCGGACGAGGCCAGCTACGTCACCGGGGCCGAATTCGTGGTCGACGGTGGCATGCTGCTCCAGTCTCCGGGAGGCTGATCGCGTGGGACGCGGACGACCGAGGAACTACGACGAGGCGGCGGTGCTCGAGGCGGCCATCCAGGTCTTCTGGGACCGCGGCTTCGACGAGGCCGCGCTGTCGGAGGTGATGGAGCGCTCCGGCATCAGCCGGCAGAGCCTCTACAACACCTACGGCTCGAAGCGCGACCTGTTCCTCGCCGCGATCACGAAGTACGCCGACGACTCCGAGGCCGAGTGGGAGCGCCTGCTCGGCGCGGAGGAGTCGCCGCTGGAGAGCCTGCGGACGTTCTTCTCGCGCTGGTCGCGCTGCCCGAAGGACCTGAAGGGCCGCGGCTGTCTGATGGTCGCATCGATCAACGCGGTCGGCGAGCGCGACGAGCCCTTCGCGAAGTTCGCGGCCGAGCACCTCGAGCGCCAGCGTGCGCGCCTCGAGGCGGCGATCGGTCGGGCGAAGGACGTCGGCGAGCTCTCGAAGGACGTCGACCCGGCCGCGCTGGCGAGCCAGCTCCTCGCGCAGATCCTCGGCATGGCGACGTACGCGCAGCTCGCGCCGGCGACGTCGCAAGTGGGCTCGGCGGCGTCGGGCGCGCTCGACATGCTGGCGCGGTACGCGACGTAGCGAGCGGCCGCGCTCGTTCGACGCACCGCCGAACGAGACAGGCCAGGTTGATTCGGCGTAACGGGGCGCGCTTCCGGGCCCGGGGCCGCGGCGACGACCCCGCGTGCTGCCGTACCCTGGGGCGCACCTTCTCCCCCAGGACGCCCCATGTTCGGAACCCAGTTCTTGCTCCCGCTCCTCGCCGTCGGTCTCTCCGCGCCCTTCGCACAGGAGGCCACGGACACCCGCACGCTCGTCATCGAGCCGTCCGAGATCGCGCTCGAGATCGGTGAGACCGCCGACTTCACGGCACGCGTCGTCGACGCGGCGGGCGAGCCGGTCGAAGCGCGGCTCCTCTACTTCTCGCGCAACCGCCGGAGCGTGAAGGTCTCGCGCGCCGACGGGAGCGGCAGCGGGACCGTCACCGCACTCAAGCCGGGCACCGTCGAGATCGTCGTGCGCGAGCGGCGACGGCGGCCGTCGGGCGAGGGACAGGAGGGGCGCGCCGAGGCGTTCGAGCGGCTCTCCGGAACACTCATGGTCACGGTGGCCTATCCGGACATCAGCGAGGTCCGCATCGAGGACGCGCCGGACATGGCCTACGCGGGGACGCAGTTCGAGCTAACGGGCCGCGCGCTCGACGTGCTGGGCGGCGAGCGCGAGGCACCCACGCTCCAGTGGACGAGCTCGGACGCGACGATCGCTTCGATCGACGCCGAGGGTGTCGTGACCGCGCACCGCCCCGGCCCGACGATCCTGACCGCCGAGCTCGAGGGCAAGCGCGCCGAGATCGCGCTCGCTGTACTGAAGAACCCGGTCGCGAACCTCCGCGTCGAGGTCGAGACCGACGGCGACATCCGCACCGGCGACGTCGTGTACGTGCGCGCCGTCGCGACCGCGGAGGACGGCTCGTTCGCCGCGCGCGTCCCGGTCTCGATGGCGTTCGTCGCGACCCCCGACGACACGCTCGGCCAGGCGGCGAGCGGCCAGCTCGAGCCGGTGCCCGGCCTCGAGGGCGCCTGGCGCTTCGTCGCCGAGCAGCCCGGGCGCTACGACTTCATCGCAACGACGGGCAGCGTCGCCGCGCGCGGCACGCTCCGCGCGATCCCGCGCAGCGTCGGCGGCAAGTTCGAGGTCGTCGGGCACGCGCCGGTGCGCGACAGCCACACGTCGGACCTGTGGGTCTGGGAGGGCCTCGACGGCCGCGACTACGCCGTGACCGGCACCTGGGGCGCCGACGGCTACGCTCACTTCTGGGACGTGACCGACCCGGCGAACATGGAGCGCGTCGCTTCGGTCCAGATCGACGCCCGCACGGTGAACGACGTGAAGGTGTCCGAGGACGGACGGCTGTGCGTGCTCTCGCGCGAGGGCGCGTCGAACCGCAAGAACGGGATCGTACTCGTCGACGTGAGCGACCCGCGCAACCCCGAGATCCGCTCGGGCTTCGACGACCAGCTCACGGGCGGCGTGCACAACGTCTTCATCGCGGACGACAAGGTCTACGCGCTCTCCGCAGGCGCGCGCTACGACTCGATCGACGTGTCCGACCCGGGCGCTCCGCAGCGCGTGGGCAGCTACAAGGTCGAGCGCCAGAGCCCGTCGATCCACGACGTGTGGGTCGAGGACGGCCTTGCGTACTCGTCCAACTGGTCGGACGGCATCCACATCGTGGACGTCGGCAACGGCATGAAGGGCGGCTCGCCCGACAACCCGGTCAAGGTTTCGAGCTACGCGTACCCGAGCGGCTGGAACCACGCCGCGTTCCCCTTCCGCCAGAAGGACACGGGCCGCTTCTACGTCGCCGCGGGCGACGAGGCGTTCCCCTTCGGACTGAACATCACGGGCAAGCCGACGTACCCGCGCGGCTGGATCCACTTCATCGACTTCACGAACCTGGACGCGCCCGACGAGGTCGCGCGCTACCAGGTCCCCGAGGCGGGCACGCACAACCTCTGGATCGAGGACGGCGTGATGTACGTCGCGTACTACAACGCGGGCCTGCGCGCGGTCGACGTCAGCGGCGAGCTGATGGGTGATCTGTACCGCCAGGGCCGCGAGATCGCGTGGTTCCTGCCGGACGACCCGGAGGGCTACATCGCGAACGCGCCGATGGCCTGGGGCCCGCAGCCGCACAAGGGTCACATCTTCTTCTCCGACTGGAACTCGGGTCTGTGGGCCGTGAAGCTCGTCCGATGATCGCCGCCGCTGCTCTTCTGGCGCTGCCGGTGGTCCAGCCGGCCGCGCCCGTCGACTACCGCATCCTCGTCGCGGCGGAGTCCGCGGACGAGGTGTACGACCTCGGATTCGACGGTGAGAACCTCGTCGTGCGCGACGTCGTGCCGGTCGGCTACCAGGCGACCGAGATCGAGGGTCCGCACGGGCTCACCGTCGCGCCCGACGGGCGGCACTGGTACGTGTCGATCGCGCACGGCAAGCCGAACGGCCTGCTCTATAAGTACGACGCACGGACGCACGAGGCCGTGGGCCGCGCCGAGCTCGGCCTGTTTCCCGCGACGATGCAGATCTCGGAGGACACGGGGCTCCTCTACTGCGTGAACTTCGATCTGCACGGCGACATGACGCCGAGCTCGGTGTCCGTCGTGGACCCCGAGGCGATGGTCGAGATCGACCGCGTCGTGACGGGCTCGATGCCGCACGGCTCGCGCCTGTCGCCGGACGGCAGCGTGCACTTCTCGTGCGCGATGATGAGCGACGAGCTGATCGAGATGGACGCGGCGGGCCTCGAGATCCTCCGCCGGCTCGAGCTCACCGACGGGATCGGGCGCCGGGGCGACGACCACGGCGACCACCTGGAGGGCGAGGAAGGCGAGGAGGCCGCGCCGCTCGTCGCGGTGACGAAGCCGACCTGGGTGCAGCCGCACCCGACGCTGAACACCGCGTACGTCGCGCTCAACGGCGTGCACCAGGTGGTCGAGGTCGACCTTGGCCAGTGGAAGATCGTGCGCCGCTTCCCGACGGGGCGCGCGCCCTACAACCTCGACGTGACGGCGGACGGCAAGCGGCTCGTGATCACCTACAAGGGCGCGCAGTCGGTCGGCGTGATCGACATCGCGTCGGGCGAGGAGGTCGCGCGCATCGCGACGCGCCGGCCGATCCCGCACGGGGTCGTGCTGACGCCGGACTCGCGGTTCGCGTTCGTGACGTGCGAGGACAGGGGCGGGCAGCCGGGCGGCGTCGACGTGATTGATCTGGCGGGCCTGAAGCGCGTCGCGAGCGTCGACGTCGGCCTGCAGGCAGGCGGGATCGCGCTGTTCCCGGCGAAGGGGCGGTGATGCTCGTCTCGGCCTTCCTCGCGTCGCTCGCGGCCCTCGCTCCGCCCCCGAGCGCACAGACGAACCCATGGTCCGCGCTGGGTGGCGCTCCCGCGCCGCACTCGACGCCGCGCCGCGAGGCCGTGCCCGTCGAGTGGGACCACGGCGTGCACCTGCCCGTGACGTTCACCGAGGAGCGCGCGGATCTCCAGGCGCAGTTCGATCTCGGCCTCGCTCAGGTCCTGGTCGGCGCGTACCTCGACGCCGAGCGGAGCTTTCGCACCGTGCTGCGCGAGGACCCCGACTGCGCGATGGCGCTTTGGGGAGTCGCGCTCGCGAACCCGCACCAGCCGGCGCGCGCGGCGTGGTACGCGCGGGCGGCGTGGCTGGGGCGGGGCTTGGCGGGTCCGATGGAGCGCGCGCTGATGGACGGCCTCGCCGAGGCGTGGGGCGTGGCGGGACCGGACGAGCGGCCGAGCCTGGTGGAGCCGCGCAGTCCGGACCCGGGTGAGGAGGATGCGCCGGCGGCGGGTGAGTGGCCCGAGTTCGGGCAGCAGGGCGCTCGGCGCTGGTCGTGGTCGCTCATCCGAGCCGCAAGGAGTTTTCCGGACGAGAAAACAATCCACGCCCTGCAGGCCGACAACGCGCTGCGCGCGCGGGCGCGCGGCTGGCGGCGGCTCGAACTGGAGGAGCGAAAGCGCCTGCTCGAAGCGCTCGGCCCAGTGGAGTTCGACCACGCAACGCACCGCCATGCATTGCGCCTTTGGGATCCCTCGTTCGAGAGCGAGTTCGAGCGGGTCCGCCCCATGTATCGCGCAGGCCCTTGGCCTCCGGCGGACGTGCCCTGGGGTTGCAGCGAGAGGGCGCACGCTGGCGGCGCGTCGTACGCCATCGACGAATCGCTGGCCGGATTGAGGCGCGACCTCGAGTACGCACAGCGCAACTGGATGCACCCGACGGACATACCGGGGTTCCTCCAGCGAGCGGAGGCGCTGGCTTTCGCATTGGGTGAGGTGGACGCCTTCGAAGAGATCGTCCGACACGGCCGTGACGTCGCCGACCTTCCCCGCCGCCCACCCTGGTCGCCGGCGTACAGGCCGAGCCCTCTGCTCCGGGAGGTGGACGGGGCCTGGGTGGAGATCCCTGACGAGGAGCGCACGGCAGCGCAAGTGTCGCTCTGGACCTGGACCCCACCAGCCGCCCCCGACTTCACGCTCCCCGACGCCTACGGCGGAGAGCACTCGCTTCAAGACCACCGCGGCCACCCGGTGCTCGTCGTGCACTTCCTGGGCCTCGGCTGCGTGCACTGCCTGGAGCAGCTCCAGGCGCTGCTCCCTTTCGCGGACGACTTCGCCGACGCGGATATCCGCATCCTGGCGATAGGCCTGCAGGAACCCGAAGCAATCGCGGAGTCCCTCGGTCCGAAGGACGCGGAGGGCGGCTACCCGTTCCCGTTGCTCTGCGATCCGAAGCTCGACACGTTCAAGGCGTGGCGCGCGTACGACGACTTCGCCGAGATCCCGCTGCACGGCACGTACCTCGTCGACGGCGAGGGCCGCGTGCTGTGGATCGACGTCAGCCACCTGCCGTTCATGGACGTCGAGGGGCTGCTCGGGGAGTGCAAGCGGCTCCTGGGGTACCGAGTGCGGTGATTCTCCGCCACCTATGCAGGAAGGGGGTGCGGCGCGTGGCCAAGCACCCCCGTCCTGCAGAGGGGGCGGCGAATCACCGCCCTCGGTACCCCAGGAGCCGCGTGGACACCCCGAGCAGCCCCACCACGGCCAAGAACGGCAGGTGGCAGACGGCG
>JBCBNC010000012.1:0-147383 GCA_039821985.1 Planctomycetota bacterium | reverse complement strand
GGATCGCCAGCAGCACCGAACGGAGCCAGGGACGTCCATTCCATGGACGTCCCTGGCTCCGTTCGGTGCTGCTGGCGATCCTGGCACCGTATCTGCATTCGGCCCCCTGACTCAGCGCATCAGTCCCTGAGCAGCGCCGGCTTCGCGGGCTCCTCGCCCTCGAGGCCGCCCGCGCCGCCGCGGCGCGGGTCGCTGTACGCTCGCACGCTCCCGTCGCCGAGCACGCGGATCCCCTGCACCGACCCGAAGACACGCGCGTCCGGTGGCAGCACCGGCTGGTCGAAGCGGTCCTCGAGCTCCTTCAGCACGCGCGGGTCGAAGCCGCGCTCGAAGCGCGTCTCCTGCGGGCGCCACTGCTGGTGGATCCGCGGCGCGCGGATCGCGCTCACCAGGTCCTGCTCGTACGCGAGGACGCGTAGGAGCACCTGCGTCACCGCCGTGATGATGCGCGGCCCGCCCGGGGCACCGAGCACCAGGCGCACGTCCCCCGCCGCGTCGCGCACGACGATCGGGCACATCGACGAGAGCGGTCGGCGCAGCGGCGTGAGCTGGTTCGCGTCGCTCCCCACGAGCCCGTACATGTTCGGCGTGCCGCTCTGGATCGAGAAGTCGTCGAGCTCGTTGTTGAGGAAGAAGCCCGCCTCCTCAACGTAGATCCCGCTGCCGAAGTTGCCGTTGAGGGTCGTCGTCAGCGAGACGGCGTTGCCGTCCGAGTCGATCACCGAGATGTGCGTGGTCTCCGACGCGCCCTCCGCGGGCGACCGCACCCAGGGCCGGACGCCGAGATCCGCGCGCTCCGAGATCGAGATGCGCTGCTGCGCGATCCACTCGGGTGAGAGCAGCTCGGCCGTCGGCACGGGGAACTGGTCGGGGTCGCCGAGGTGCTCGGCGCGGTCGGCGAACGCGCGGCGCATGGCCTCGATCCACCAGTGCAGCGTGCGCGCGTCGATGCCGGTCCAGTCGAGCGGACCGTCGTCGCCGCCGGTGCGCCCGACGGGGTCGACGCGGAGCGGCTCGTCGAGCCCGAGCTCGACGCGCTCGCGCGCGTCGCGGCGCGCAGCGTCGAGCGGCAGCCCCTCGAGCATCCCGAGCATCTGCAGGAGAGCGACTCCGCCCGACGCGGGCGGCGCCATCCCGTAGACGGTGTGTCCGCGGAAGATCCCCACCACGGGTCGGCGCACCTTGACGCTGTACCCCGCGAGGTCCGACGCCGAGAGCAGCGCGGTGCCCGCGACGCCGCCGGCCCGCGCGTCGGCCTCGACCAGGTCGGCGACGATCGCCTCGGCGATCGGCCCGCGGTAGAAGCCCGACGCGCCGCGGCTCGCGAGCAGGCGCAGCGTCCGCGCGAGCGCCGGCTGCTTGAGCCGGTCGCCGACGCCGAGCGGCTCACCGCCGGGATAGAACATCGCGCGCGCGCCGGGATCGCCGGCGAGCCGCTCGCGGATGTAGGGCGTCGCGAGCGTGTCGGCGAGCCAAGGGTCGACGCCGAAGCCGTCCTCCGCCAGCCGGATCGCGCTGTCGCACAGGCGCGCGAACGACAGGTCGCGCTTCGTGCCGTGGCGCCGGTAGAGCTCGAACAGACCGTGCGGCGAGCCCGGGACCCCGACCGCCAGCGGCGTCGTGAGCGAGCGCTCGGGCATGACCTCTCCGCGCTCGTCGAGGTAGAGGTCCGCGGTGTAGCCGCTCGGCGCGGTCTCGCGGAAGTCGAGCGTCTCGGGCGCCCCCCGGTGCGGCACCCACACGGCGAACCCGCCGCCGCCGAGGTTGCCCGCCTGCGGGAAGACGACGGCGAGGGTCAGGGCGGCCGCGACGGCGGCGTCGGCCGCGTTGCCCCCGGCCTCGAGTACGAGGAGCCCGGCCTTCGTCGCCAGCGGGTGCTCGGTGACGACCGCGCCGACCGCCGGCAGCGTCGCCGCGACGGGATCGTCAAAGGTGTCCCGTGCACCGCAGCCGGCGCCGGCGAGGAGCGCAGCGCCGAGCAGTGCGACGCCCAGAGGTGCGAACCGACAGCTCGGCCGTCCGGGAGCGCCGGGCGGAGGCGGACTGCTCACGAGCCGGCGGGCTCGATCTCCTCGACCGTCACGCCCCGCTCCTCGAGGAACTCGATCGACTGGTCGACCTTGTCCGAGGCGCCCTCGATCTCGACGATCACGTGGGCGACGGTCTGTGAGATCGTCGCCTCGCGGATGTTCGGCACGACGCCGAACTCGGCCCCCAGCGTGTGGGAGATCAACGGCTCGCTGATCAGCGCCTGGGGGAAGGTGCAGGAGAAGCGTCGGAGAGTCATGGCAAAGGGTCGGGCGGCGCTCCGGAAGGGCTGGGGAGCCGCGCCAGCAGCAGCAGGCATCCCACCAAAAGGACCCACCTCCCCGCAACCGGACGGTACGGAGACCTCACGGAGGGGCCGATACGGTCGGTTCCTGCGGGTCCATAGAGGGATGGATGTCGCACCCAGTCCGCCCCGGCGGCCTCCATGACGAGGACCCGGGGCGACGCGTCGAGCAGCCGCGCGGTCGCCGCCGGCGGGAACGGGGCGGCGTTCGGGAACAGATCCCAGCCCCGCGGGGCGGCGTCGAGTCCCGCAGCGAACAGCAGGAGGGCGGTCGCTCGGGTGAGCGCCGCCGCCGGCCGAGGACCGGCGACCGCGGCGCCCCCCAGGAAGAGGCCGGCCGCCGCCGCGCCGCCGGGCCCGCCCAGCGCGAGCGCCAGGATCCCGAGGGCCAGGACCGCCGCGAACCGGACCATGCGTGAGGTGCCCCCGATGCGCCCACCGAGCACGGCGGCGGCCACGGCGCCGACGGCGGGGGCCACGGTGGCCGCGAGGGCGAGGAGGGGAAGGTCCATCGGTTCTCGGGTGCGCCCGCCCGTGGAGCGCATTCGCCTCGTGCGCGGGCGCGCGAGGCCCGGGTCGCAACCGCTGCCCGAAGCGGGGACGTGGATCCCGGCACGGAGGGGCGAGGTGACCCGTATAACGTGCGCATGCTGCCCCGGTGCACCGCTCGACGCGAGGACCTTCGCCGTTCCGCGCTCCCGTCGCTCCTTCCCCGGCCTGCCCTTCCCTGGCCTGCCCTCCGTCGGCCGCCCTTCCATCGGGCGGCACTGCTCCTGGCGGCGCTGTCGCTCGGCGCCGGCTGCCGCGCCGTCCCCGCGCCGGAGGCCGAGCTTCCGCGGGCCGTCCAGGCGCGGCCCGCCCCGGCGGATCCGCACCACCGCCTCATCGACGCGGTCGCCCTCCCGACGGGCGAGGCCGAGTTCACGACGACGCGGATCTCCGACGGCGCGCCGTTCGACCGCGTGATCCCCTCGTGGAACGTCCCCCACGCGGGCGCCCCGTTCCGTGTCGACGTACGCGCGCGCACCGCGTCGGGCTGGACCCCGTGGCTGCGCATCGGCGACTGGAACGTCGACGCGCGCGGCTCCGACGCCGTGACGGAGTCGGACGGCGCGAAGGTCGCCGTCGACGTCCTCGACCTCGAACGTCCGGCCGACGCCTGCGAGCTCAGGCTCCGCACGGACGCCGGCAGCGCCGTTGCGACCAGCAGCGCGCTGCGGTTCAGCGTCGTGCTCAGCGACCGCTCCACTCTCGATGCGCGCGTCGCGTCCGCCAGCGCCGAGCCCTGGCCTGCCGCCGCGCCCGTCTCGATCGACGTCCCGAAGCGCTCCCAGCGCGTCGACGGCGGCGAAATCGGCGGCCGCATCTGCAGCCCGACGTCCGTCGCGATGACGCTCGAGCACTTCGGCGCCGGCGCCCCCACGGTCGAGCTCGCTCATCAGATCTTCGATCCCCACTTCGGGATCTTCGGCAACTGGAACCGCGCCGTGCAGGCCGCATTCGACCGCGGCGTCCCGGGGCGGCTCGTCGGCGTGTCGTCGTGGGCCACGGTCGCGCGCTACCTCGAGCGCGGTCAGCCGCTCGTCGCCAGCATCCGCGCCGGCGAGGGCGAGCTGCGCGGCGCGCCCTACACGAAGACCGCGGGACACCTCCTGGTCGTGACGGGACTCGGCGCCCACGGCGCAGTGCACGTGAACGACCCGGCGTCGAAGACGACGGCCGCAGTCTCGCGCGTCTACCGGCGCGAGGACGTCGAGCGCGTCTGGTTCGCCAACGGCGGCGTCGCGTACGCGCTCGGCCCGGAGGCCGCCGAGTGAATCGGAGCCGGCCAGCCTTCGAGGCGACCACCGCCACGACCGTCACCCGCGACGGGATCGAGCTGCTTGCGTTCCACGGGTGCGGTTACCTGGGCCTCGCGCACGAGGCGAGCGTCGTCGCCGCCGCGGGCGACGCGCTGCAGCGCTACGGCGCGTCCGGGCTCGCGTCCCGCACGACGTCGGGCAACCTCGACCTGCACGAGCGCCTCGAGGAGCGCCTCGCCGACCACCTCGGCGTCGAGGCTGCGCTGGTCGTACCCGACGGCTACCTCGCCGATCTCGCCGCGGTCGCGGGCCTCGGCGCCGAGCGCGACACGGCCCTGATCGACTCCGGCGCGCATCCGAGCCTCTACGACGCCGCGCGCGCCGCGGGCTTCGCGCCCGTTCCGTACGGGGAGGGCGACGTCAGCCACGCGTTCGCGCTGCTCGACCGGGCGGGCGGTCAGAACGTGCTCGTGCTCACAGACGGCGCGTTCGCGATGGACGGACGCCTCGCGCCGCTGCCGGACCTCCTGCGCGCGCTGCCGCCCGAGGGCGTTCTCGTCGTCGACGACTGCCACGGCGTCGGCGTGCTGGGCGACCGCGGCGCGGGGACCGTCGAGTCGTTCGGGCTCAGCGACGAGCGCCTCGTGGTCACGGGCTCGCTCGGCAAGGCGCTCGGCGCCGGCGGCGGATTCGTCGCCGGCTCCGCCGCGAACGTCGAACGCGTGCGCAGCGGCGCCGCCTCCTTCATCGGAACGACGAGCCTCGCACCGCCGGCGGCCGCGGCCGCGCTCCGGTCGCTCGAGATCCTCGATGCGGAGCCCGAGCGTCTCGAACGCCTCCGCGCGAACACCGGAACCCTGCACCGCTCCGCGCGGCGGCTCGGCATCCGCAGCACGGGGACGTTCCTGCCCGTCCTGCGCGTGCCGTTCACGCGCGACGAGGACGCGCGCCGGGTGAGCGCGGCGCTGCACGTCGAGGGCATCTACGCGCCCGCGATCCGCTACGTCGCCCCGGCGGACGGGGACGCGGACGAGGCGCGCACGCTGCTCCGCATCGCGGTGACCTCCGAGCACACCGCCGCCGAGCTGCGGCGGCTCGAGGAGTCACTCCAGCGCCACCTGCCGGAGTAGGCGGCGGTCACGCGAGTTCGCTCCGACGAGCGAAGCCTCGACCCAGGAGCGCGGCCAGCACGACGCCGAGCGCGGAGAACGCAACGACGCCGATGGAGAGCGCGGCGGCCCCGACGCCAGCGGCGAGCAGGCCCGTCTTCGCCCAGAGCGCCGCCGCGTCGCCCCCGCGGTAGGCGACCGTGTCGACGACGAGCTTCGCCTTGTACTTGTCCTCGTCGCTCGTGACGGTGAAGAGCGCTTCCCGCGCGGGCTTCGAGAGACCGAACTCGGCGCAGCGGCGGAGCACGCTGAACAGCGCGAGCGCGAACAGGCTCGGGTCCGCCAGCAGGGCGGCAAACCCGACGGTCGTGACGATCGGCACCGCAGCCAGCGCCGGACCGACGCCGACGCGCTGCAGCACGGCCGACGTCGCGAACAGCTGCAGCAGGAGCGTCATCGCGTTCGTCAGGAGATCGATCCGCGCGAAGAAGATCGAGCGGACTCCATCGGTCGCGAACGCGTCGCGCATGATGCGCGCGCCCTCGTCGTAGAGGAGCGTCGAGCCCGTCACGTAGACGACGACGTACAGCGCGATGCCGGTCAAGTAGCGAGAGCGCCGCACGTGCTGGAACCCGGCGAGAACGCCGCCGCCGATCGGCGCGCTCCGACGGATCGGGTCGACACGCGTCCCAGGGTCTTCGAGCGCGTCGGAGCGCCGCGCGAGCGCTCGAGCGAGGCGGACACAGACCTCGAGCAGTGCCGCGGACAGCACGGCGTACACGAAAGGCGCGCCCTCGAGCGCGGGCAGGAGCACGCTCGCGAAGCCCACGACGGTGCTCCCCGTCATGGCACCGAGGGTCCCCCCCACCGCGATCGGACCGAACAGACGCAGAGAGCGCGCGCGGCCGAAGTGGTCCGCGCAGAGCCCCCAGAAAAGCGACACGCCGGTCAGGTTGAAGACCGACAGCCAGCAGAAGAAGGCGACCTGTGCTGCGCGCTGCCCGGCGCCGTCGGAGCGGACGAGGCACGCGCCCAGGACGAGCGTCACCACCCCGAGCGCGCGGAAGGTCACCGGGGCGATGCGCGCGCGGCCGAAGCGCGATACGAGCGCTCCGAACAACGGCTGGACTGCGACGGTCGCCGCGAAGGTCCCCAGGAACAGGCGCGGGAGTTCGTCAGGATCCGCCGCGCCGTACGAGTCCCGCAAGGGGCGTAAGAGGTAGTACGCGGCGAGGAGCGCGTAGAAGAACAGCGCGCCCAGCAGGGCGAGCCGTCCTTCGCCCGGGTGGAGCCCAAGGCGCGCTTCGGCGACTTGACGCAACCGCGACGCTCGGCCTCGGGCGGGGCTCCTACTCTGGCCGTCCACGCCACGGAACCTAGCAATCCCTTCCCCACGCGATGAACGACAACTCTCTCCCCTCTGAGACCGCCGGGCACGCGCCCGCCGGCTCCACTCCTACCGGCTCGAACGCGGGCGCCACGCGCCGGACCGTCCTCGCAGGCGCCGGTGCCTTCGGCGGCGCCGCACTCTTCGGCTCCACCCTCTCCGCGTGCGCGTCCGGCGCGACGCGCGACGACGACGCCGAGCCGAAGCGCATGCTCGTGCTCGGCGGCACCGTTTTCCTCGGCCCAGCGATCGTCGACGCGGCGCGGGCGGCCGGGTGGGAAGTGACGCTGTTCAACCGGGGCAAGAGCGCACCCGGGCGTTTCCCTGATCTCGAGCTCCGCACCGGGGACCGCAACACCGGCGACTACGCCTCCCTGGCCGAGGGCCGCTGGGACCTCGTCGTCGACACGTCCGGGTACATCCCCGGGCACGTGTCGGCGGCGATCGAGGCGCTTGGCGGCGCCGAGGGCGGCCGCATCGGGCACTACGTGTTCGTCTCCACGATTTCGGTCTACACCGGGCCAACGGAGGAAGAACGCGCCGCCGCGAACGGCGACCCCGTCGTCACCGAGGACAGCCCGGTCGGGCAGCTCGATGAGGAGACCCTGGCCAACTACAAGGTCATCCCCGACGTCGACAACAGCGGGTACGGGCCGCTCAAGGCACACTGCGAGCAGGCGGCGCGGGAAGCGCTTCCTGGCATGGTCACGGTCGTGCGGCCCGGCCTCATCGTGGGTCCCGAGGACCGCACGGACCGCTTCACCTACTGGCCGGTCCGCATGGCGGAGGGCGGCGACGTGCTCGCGCCCGGCGACCCCGACGCCGTCGCGCAGTACGTCGACGTCCGCGACGTCGGGCTGTTCTGCTTCGATCGCGGTGTCGCGCGCGACACGGGCACCTACAACTCGGTCGGCTACGAGCCGCCCGTCACGATGCGCGAGATGCTGGAGAGCTGCCGCGTCGAGGGCACGGAGGCCCACCTCGTGTGGGCCGACGACGCGTTTCTCCTCGAGCAAGAAGTGCAGCCGTGGATGGGTCTGCCGCTCTGGATCCCCGCAGGCGGCCGGAACCTCTACTCGTGCGAGCGCGCGCTCGAGGCCGGCCACACTTTTCGCCCCATCGACGAGACGGCGCGCGACACGCTCGCGTGGGCGACCGAGAACCGAGGACCCGACCACCGCTGGCGCGCAGGGATTTCGCGCGAGAAGGAGGCCGAGGTGCTCGCGGCGTTGAAACAGCGCTGAGCGAACGGCCCATGCGGCGCGGCGCGCGCCCTCAGCGCGCCTGCGCCGCGACGGCGATCGTCCCCACGAAAGCGGCGACCAGCAGCACGGCGAAGAGAATCTTCCACCACGACACGGGCGCGTGCCCGACCACTCGCCCGGTCTGCCCGTGCACAAGCACGGCGTACGAGCGCTCGCCGAGCCGGTACGTCACGCTCCACATCGGGAAGAGCACGTGCTTCCAGCGCACGTCGGAGAGCTCGTTCTTCACCCGCAGCGCGCGGTGCGTGTCGCCCGGCACGTCCCCCGCGCAGCGGCGGCGCTGGCTGGCCTCGATCCGAAGGCGCGCGACGCGCCAGCCCTCGTCGACGTCGATGCGGTACTCCTCGGCGCGCCAGCCCGCGAGGAACTCGGGCGCGTACGGGACGAGTCCTTCCGCCCGGTAGCCACCGAGCTTCTCCGCCAGGCCCGCGTCCACGCCCGTCGACGCGATCACGACGACGTCGTCGTACTGGTCCCGCCGGCTGCCCCAGCTCGGCCACCAGCGCACCTTGCGGACCCGGCGCGTGCGCATCTCGGTCCGGTTCCCGACGCGCACCGTGTAGGTCTCGGTCACCCAATAGTACGTGCCGGACTGCGCCGACCACTCGGAGTCGACCCACGCGTCGAAGGTCCAGGCGGGCACGTAGACGCCGACGGCGGTCTCGGTGCTCGCGTGCTTCAGCGCGCTCGGACGGAACCACTTCTTGCGGGCCCAGACGCGGAAGTTCTCTTCGACGCGCGCGCGCCCGACCTCCAGCGGCACGAGCGACTCGGGCCGGATCTGGTTGCGGTTGGCCTCCTGCGAGAGGACCGCCGCCGAGCCGCAGAACGGGCACTGCGCGGACGTCGACGCCTCGTCGAACGTAACCCGGGCGTCGCACGTCTCGCACTCGAGAACGCGCACCGACCGGCCGAAGCCGCGTGGCGCGCTGCGCGAGTCCTCGAGCGGCCGCTCGACGATCGTCCCCTCGCGCACGTCGATCTCGTGGGACGCACCGCAGTGGCCGCAGGCGAGCGCGCCCTTCTCGGGGCTCCAGGCGAGCGGCGCCCCGCAGTTGTCGCAGTCCAGATCCGCCTCGGCGCGAGGGGACGCGGCCGCCTCGAAGCGCTCGCGCGGAAGCGGCGGCGGCTGCTCGTCCATCGGGGTCTGGGTCGGGGCCATGGTCCGGTGCTACGCGCGCGCGGCCGGTCGATTCGTGGGGCGGGTCCGAGCGCCCCGTCCGAGACGCGCGGGCGCGGACCTCGGCCCGTGGCCCAGGGAGGCCGATTGGAGGGGATCGAAGTGAATGCGAGCTGCGCGCGCGCGTACATTGGAGCTCCGACGGCGCGCCAGCGCCAATACGAGACCGCGCGGACGGGATCAGCCAGCAGGACAGCCTGCCCCGGCCGCCGGAGCCCCTTCCCACGAGGGAGCGGTCCGCACAGGGCCGACCCGACAGACGACGACGGAGACAGACAGCATGGTGTTCGACTGGTTCAAACGCGGCGTGCAGGAAATGATGATCGCGCGTCCCGATGGGACGAAGGCGCAGATCGTCTGGAAGCACCCCGACGAGACCATCCCCATGAAGTCCCAGCTGACGGTGGACTCGGATGAGCTCGCCGTCTTCTTCAAGGACGGAAAGGTCGTCGAGACCCTCGGACCGGGGCGCCACACGCTCGACTCGGCCAACTTCCCGTTTCTCTCGAACCTGGTCGACTCGTTCACGGGCGGGAACGTCTTCAAGGCCGAGGTCTACTTCGTCAACACGCGCGAGCACCCCGGCATCAAGTTCGGCGGCCGGATCGGTCACGTCGAGGACCCCAAGTCCGGCGTGCCCGTCGAGACGATGGTCCACGGCGAGTTCAGCTTCCGGATCATCGAGCCGGTCAAGCTCATCACCGGCCTCGTCGGGATGGGCCGCGCCGAGTCCTTCATGATCAAGGCTTGGATGAAGGAGCAGGTCCTGAAGGTCCTGCGCGACAACATCGCCGAGCTGATCGTGAAGGAGAAATGGCCGCTGCTCGACGTCACGAGCGGCGCCTACACCGAGGAGCTCGAGGAGTCGGTCCTCGGACGCATGGACGCCCACGTCGAGGACTACGGAATCGACGTCGTCCGGTTCGGCAACTTCGTCATCGGCATCGACGACGAGGACGCGGCCAACCTCAAGAACCTCTACCGCGACGCGGCGTACCTGCGCACGGTCGGCGGCGTCGACGGTTACCAGAAGTTCGCCGCTGGCAAGGCAATGATGGGCGCGGGCGAGGGCATGGCCAAGGGCGGCGACGGCGGAGCCGGGGGCGGCGCGGCCGGCGGTCTGCTCGGCGGCGCCGGGCTCGGCGTCGGCTTCGGCATGGCGCAGATGATGGTCCGCGACAACCAGGGCGGCGAGAGCCTCGCGCCCGCCGCGGCCGGCGTCGTCTGCGGACACTGCGGCGCGACCGTCGCGCCGGGCAAGTTCTGCAGCGCATGCGGCAACGAGCTCAAAGCGGCCGCCCCTCAGAAGGGAACCAAGTTCTGCACCGCCTGCGGTGAAGCGGTCGCGCCCGACGCGAAGTTCTGCGGCTCCTGCGGAGCCAAGCAGGACGCCGAAGGCTAGCGACAGAGTCTCCCGGACCTGCGGAGCCGCGCCCTTCCTCCGGCGCGGCTCCGCAGCTTCGTTCTCCGGGTCCCCGCACGCCCGCACCTCGCTCCACCATGACCCTCGGCCTCCTCGAGTCCGCCGCCGGAACCGGACCGAGCCCGCTCGTCGCGCTCGCCCTCATCGGCCTCGCAGGCATCGGCGCGCAGTGGCTCGCGTCCCTGCTCCGGCTCCCGTCGATCCTCCTGCTCCTCGTCGCCGGCGTGCTCGTCGGCCCGGTCCTCGGCTGGCTCCAGCCGCGCGAGCTCTTCGGTCAGGCGTTCGATCCGCTCGTCTCGATGGCGGTGGCCGTCATCCTCTACGAGGGCGGTCTAAGCCTGCGGATGTCGGAGCTTGGCGCGCACGGCAGCCCGATCCTGCGCCTGCTCACGATCGGCGTCGTCGTGACGTGGTTCCTCGCGACGCTCTTCGGATTGGTCGTCGCCGACCTGCCGTGGGAGGTCGCGCTCGTCCTCGGCGCGATCCTCACGGTGACGGGTCCGACCGTCATCGGTCCGCTCCTCCGGCAGATCCGCCCGCGGGGCCCCGCCGAGGCGATCGCGAAGTGGGAAGGGATCGTCGTCGACGTCGTCGGCGCGACGCTCGCCGTGCTCGTTCTGCACACGATCACGGAGGGCGCGTACGTCGACGGTGCCATGAGCTCGGCCACCGGCGCCCTCGTCGACCTCGGCAAGACGCTGCTCGTCGGCTCCGCCTTCGGGGCCGTGGGGACCTACGCGATCGTGCTGCCCTTCAAGCGGCACCTCGTCCCGGACGAGCTCGAGAACGCGGTGTCGCTCGCCGTGGCTCTGGGCGTCTTCGTCGCCGCGGACCAGCTCGCGCACGAGTCCGGGCTGCTGGCGGTGACGCTGATGGGCTTCCTGCTCGCGAACCGCAAGGACATCGACGTCCACCACATCATCGAGTTCAAGGAGAACCTCCGCGTGCTCCTGATCTCGTCGCTGTTCATCGTCCTCGCGGCGACCATCGACCTGGATGCACTGCGCAGCACCGGCTGGAACGGACTGCTCTTCGTTGCCGCGCTCATCGCCGTCGTGCGGCCCGCCGCGGTTCTCCTCTCCACCCTCGGAACGGAGCTCGCGTTCCGGGATCGTGCGTTCCTCTCCGCGCTCGCCCCGCGCGGCATCGTGGCCGCGGCCGTCTCGTCGCTGTTCGGCCTGCGCCTCCAGGACGCGGGCGTCGAGGGCGCCGAGCTGCTCGCGCCGCTCGCGTTCGTCGTCATCATCGCGACCGTGGCCGTCTACGGGCTCGGCGCAGGCATCGTCGCGCGCCGGCTCGGGCTCTCGGATCCGAAGGCGCAGGGCACGCTCATCGCGGGCGCCGGCCCGTTCGCGCTCGCGCTCGGCAAGGCGCTCGAGAAGGCCGGGATCGACGTCCTGTACGTGGACACGAACCGTGACGCGATCGCGCGCGCCCGGCTCGACGGTCTGGGCGCCCACTACGGCTCGATCCTCTCGAGCGAGGTCGTCGATGACCTGCCCCTCGGCGGCACGGGTCGTTTCCTCGGCCTCACGCCGAACGACGAGGTGAACGCTCTCGCTGCCGCACACTTCGCCGCTCTCTACGGCCGGGCGAAGGTCTACCAGACCGCGGGCGAGGAGGGCCGGACGGACGACGTCCGCAAGGACCTGCGCGGACGGGTGCTGTTCGACGAGTCGGCGACGATCGGGCGGCTCGACGTCCTCGTGCGGCGCGGCGCGACGGTCAAGGCGACCCCCCTGACCGACGAATTCGACTACGAGGCGTACCTCGCGCGGAACCCGGAGGGCACGCTCCCGCTCGGCACGCTGAATGACGGGACGCTGGAGCTGTTCGTCGCCGGCGGCGAGGCGTCGGCGTCCTCGGGCGAGACGGTCCTCGGCCTGGTCCCGGCCGAGGACACCGACGAGACCGAGCAGGAGAGCCAGCGTCCGACCGCCGAAACGCCCGCTCTCCCGTGACGAGGCCCCGGCGGTCGTCGGCCCGCCGGAGAGGACTGGCAGCGCCTGCGCGCCGCGCTGATAGGCTCTCGGAGTGTCCGCCCCCGAGCCCAACGCCCCCGGCCCGCCCCACGACGACCGGGCGGAGCGCGCCTCCGACGAGCGTCTCGCAGGCCGACTGCTCGACCGCGCGCCCGGCGCGACGGACGAGCTCGTGGCGGCGCATGCGGACGCCGTGTTCGAGTTCGTCCTCATGCGGGTCGGGCGTCTCCGCGAGGTCGCGGAGGACCTCACGCAGGACACGCTGCTGACCGCGCTCGATTCGATCGGGCGTTTCGACGGCCGCTCGTCGCTGCGCACGTGGCTGTGCGGGATCGCGAAGAACAAGGTCCGCGCTTCGGTCCGTGCGCGCCGCGCGCGTTCCTTCGGCGACATCCTCGTGGCTGCGGACGACGATGTGCTCGAGGCGCTCGGCCGCATCGAGGAGGAGGCGCTCCCTTCTGCCGTGCTCGAACGCGAAGAGACGCGCGCCTTCGTCGGGGCGACGCTCGCGTCTCTCCCGGAGTCGTACCGGCACGCGCTCACGGAGCGCTACGTCGAGGGGCGCAGCGTACCCGAGACCGCGCGCGCCGAGGGGAGGAACGTCAAGGCGGCGGAGTCGACCCTCCACCGCGCGCGGCGAGCGTTCCGGGACGCCTGGACGACCCTCGTCGGGCACGCACGCGAGGACACTTCGGAGGGTGGGAGCACCACGGTATGAGCGACGACGTCCGGGACCCCTTCGACGCGAACCTCGAGGAGCTGATCCGACGCGCGCCCGAGCGTGCGCGTCTCGACGGCGCCGCGCGCGAGCGGCTCGGCGCCGCTCTCGCGGCGGCGGCCCACGAAACGTCGAACACGGAGCTGCGCGCGCTCGAGGACCGAGCGGCGCTGGCGCGTGTCGGAGCCACGGGGCCGAAGGGCGCCGCCACCGCGCGGGCTCGTTCGCCGCGCCCCATCCTGCTCGCGGCGGCGGCGGTTCTCCTGATTGCGCTCGGCGGACTCCTCGCGCGCTCGCTCACCGCCGGCGGAACCGACGACCGCGTCGAGAACGCCGTCTCTGGACCCGACGTTGCGCGCAGCGACGGGCCCCTCGAAGCGCGCGGGCCGTCGAACGACGACGCGGCCGCCGCGCCGGGCGAGCGCCGGGCCGAGGACGACGCGGTCGACGAGACCGGCGCTCCCCTCGCGCTCGACCCCACAGGCAGCAACCCGCTCGCGGCGGGCACCCTCTTCGGCGCCGTCCGGCACGGAGAGAACGCAGCGCCAGGCGCAGAGGTCGTGGTCTGGGCGCGGCCCCTCGTGCAGCTTCCCCGGGTCGCGAACGCCGAGCGCTACGTCGTCGGGAACGTGGGTGAAGACCCGAGGGACCTCGAGTTCGCCCTGGAGGGCGTGCGCACCCAGGCGGCCGCGATGCGCGCGCGGGGCATTCTCGTGCAGGCGGAGATCGAGGGCTACGGCGCCGTCCGAGCCGTCCTGGGCCTCGACGAGGACGACTCCGAACGGCTCGTCCTCGACGTCCCGGAGGGGAAGAGCGTGGCGGGAACCGTCGTCGACGGCCGCAGCGGCGTGCCCGTCGAGGGCGCGCTCGTCGTACCGATCGACCAGCTCCCGATCGACGCGCTCCAGGTCGACGTCGAGGCGAACGACGAGCTCCCGCGTCCGTACGCGGTCACGGACGCGGCCGGCCGCTTCGAGCTCATCGGCGTCGCACCCGGCGCCCGCCCGGCGCTCCGTGCGTCGCGGCGTGGCTTCGCGCCGACGTTCGCGGACGCCGAAGCGACCCCGGGCGGCGGGTTCGGCGCGCGCCTCGAGCTCCTTCCGGGAGCCTCGTTCGAGGGCGTCGTCGAGCGCCTCGACGGGACGCGCGACGGCGGTGCGTACGTCATCGCTTCGAGGTCGCTCAGCCCCGACGAGGAGCTCCGCGGCCGGACCACCATGACCTACGGGAGCGCCGTCGCGGACGGCAACGGCGTCTACCGGATCAACGATCTGCCCGACGGCCCGCACGTCCTCCTGGTGATCGACCCGACCGGCGGTTCGGGCCCGCCGTCGCGGATGCGCTTCGCGTCGGCGGCCGCTGGAGAGATCACGCAGGTCGACTTCGTGACAACGCCCACCAGCGACGGACACTCCGTCGTCGGCACGGTCCGCGCGGCGGACGGAACTCCCGTCGTCGGCGCCGGGCTGACGATCGGAACGAGTCAGGACGGCGACGATTGGGCCGCCACCACGACCGACGACAAGGGCGCCTTCGTGTTTGAAGATCTCGACGCGGGCGAGTACACGCTCCTCCTCGCGCAGGACGACTACCGGAACATGTCGGCCCTCTGGTGGGGCGAGGTCACGGGGCCGACCGAGGTCGACCTCGCGCTGACGGAGACGACCGTCGACCTCGCGCCGACGCGCGAGGACGGGTCGCCTGCGGCTTCGGTCTGGCGGCTGCTCGAGCGCGAAGATCCGAACGCCACCGCCGGCTGGGCCTTCGCGGGAAGCGCAGTCGGCGCCGGTCCGGTCGCGCCGTTCACCGGGCTGCCGGCCGGACGGTACCGCGCGGCGGTCGCGCCGCAGGGCGACGCGGGCCTCGGGTTCGGATTCAGCGAGGAACGGGACCTCGCGCCGGGTGACCGCTGGTCGCCGCAGGTGCAGGTCCCGGGCGGTGGCACGCTCGAGGTCGTCGTCCGTGACGCTGCAGGAGCTCCGGTCGAAGGCGCGACGATCGAGATCTGGATCCCCGACCACGATCGGCCGATCCCGACCCGAACGCCCCCGCGCACCGACGCGAAGGGACGCGTGCGCGTGCCGCTCGTCCCCGACGGCAGAGTCGAGTTGCGGGCAACGCTCGGAGAGCGCAGGGCGACGGCCGAGCTCTGGTTCGACCCCGACGCCCGCTCGGCAGCGCTCGAACTGCGCTGAGCGCGCGGACCGGAGCCCCGAGGCCCGCCTGAGGCCGCGGGTGGATCTTGGGGCGGAGCCCTCCGGGCGCGGATGTCCGGGCGGGCTCCATGGGCGGGCTCCATGGGCGGGCTCGCCCGGCCGGGCCCCGCGCGGCCTCCCACGACGGATCGGACGAAATCCGAAGAACCCGCGAAGGGATCGGCGCGGCGGGGGCACCCAGCCCTCGCCATGAACATTCCCGCCGCGATCACCCTCTCCTGTCTCTCCCTCGGCTTCGGCGGCACTGCCGCCTACTTCGCGCTCGGCCCCGGGCCCGAGGCCGCCGCTGCGGGACCCGCTACCACCGCTCCGTCCCGGGACGGAACCTCGGACCGCCTCGACGCCATCGAGCGCTCCATCGAGGAGCTCGGACGCGAGATCGCGTCCCAGACCGTTCCGGCTGCAGCCCGCGTCGCAAACGATGCGATCGACGACGAGCGCCTCGCCGCCGCGATCGCCGCCTACTTCGAGCAGAACGCCGAGGTCGCGCCGGCCGAGACCGAGGACGCAGCCGCCGACCCGCTCGGGTTCGAGACCGCCGAAGAGGCGCTCGCGCTGCTCGACACGCTCTCGGTCGAAGACTCCCAGGCGATCTGGAAGAGGCTGATCGAGCTCGGGCTCGACGAAGAGGTCCTCGCCCTTGCGCAAGCAGCCGCCGAAGCTGCGCCCCACGACCCGGAGGCCCAGCTCGCGCTCGGCAACGCCTACATCGGACGCCTCCAGCAGTCGTCCGGCGCCGAGACCGGCAAGTTCGCGACGCTCGCGGACAAGGCCTTCGACGCCGCCCTCGCCGCCGACCCCGAGCACTGGGAGGCGCGCTTCACCAAGGCCGTCTCGCTGAGCTTCTGGCCGCCGATCTTCGGCAAGCAGAACCAGGCGATCTCGCAGTTCGAGACGCTCGTACAGCAGCAGGCCGGCGCGACGCCCAGCTCGGAGCACGCGCAGACGCACCTCATGCTCGGCAACATGTATCAGCAGACGGGACAGCTCGACAAGGCCATCGCGGCCTGGAACGCCGGGCTCGAGCTCTTCCCCGACGACGAGGGTCTGCGCTCCCAGCTGACTCTCGCCCAGTCCGGGCGCTGAGCCGCCGTACCGCGCGGGAGGGGGCGCGCCCTCGCCCGCTCGGGTCAGCCGTCGCCGAGTCGCGCGAGCGCCGCGCGCGCCTCGTCGACCGCGACGGCGGGTGCGACCCGCTCGAGGCCCACGACCCGCCGGTACGCGGTCCGCGCGAGCTCCGTGCGACCGAGAGCGTCCGCCAACCGGGCCGTCATCAGCGCTGGCCCGAACGAGGAAGGTTCGCTCCGACCAAGGTCTTCGAGATCGGTGAGCGCCTCCTCCGCGCGGCCGAGCGCGGCGAGGGCCCGCGCGCGGGCGAGGCGCAGCCGCCCGTCCGTGGCCCCCGACGCCAGCGCTTCATCGGCGCCGCGAAGAGCGCCCGCCGCGTCACCGGCGTCGAGCATCACGTCGAGGCGCACGCTCCGCGCATCCTGCCCGAAAGGGGACGCCCCGAGGCGCGCGAGCGTCGCATCGAGCAGCGCGAGCGCGCGCCCGTGATCCCCGGCGATCCGTGAGAGCTCCTGCGCAAAGTCGACGGCGATCTGCGGATTGTCGGGGCTCAGCGCGTGGGCCTCCTCCAGCATCCCGAGCCCCGACAGCGGGCGGCCCCGCTGGATCTCCGCGCGCCCGACGTCGGCGAGTCCGAGCGCCTCGCGCGACGTCGTCGAAGGCGACAGCGCGATCGAGGCGGCCGCAATGAGGAGCGCGGGCGCGAGCAGGGCCGCGGTGCGGCGGAGCGAGCGTGCGCGCGCCGACTCGACCGCGCGCGCGAGCGTCAGGCCGGAGAACACGCACAGCACCGGCACGAGCGGCACGCGGAACCGTGCGGTGACAAAGAAGAGCACGATCGACGCTCCGTAGACGAGAACGAAGGCGCCGAGGAGAGCCGCACCGCGCCGCCGCTCGCGCAGTGCGATGCCGAGGCCCACCGCGCCGAGGCCGAGCAGGAGCTCCCACCGCGCCGGCGACAGCGCGAGCACCGGGAGCGTCCGCAGAGCGGTGAACCGGACGTCCTGGTTGTTGGAGAGCTCAACGGCCGACAGCGCGAGCCGCGCCTTCCGGCCGAGGTGTGCGGCCGCGGCGCCGGGCTCGGCGCGCCACCAGCGGAGCGTGCGCGAGAGATAGTGGTCCGAGACCTCGCTGCCGCGGAGCGCGCGCCCCTCGGCGGCCTCCGCCGCTGCGATCGCGTCGTAGTAGCCCTCCCACCATCCGTCGCGCGTTCCGGGGACGATCGCGGTGGACCCGTCGCTGTCTGGATTGTTGCCGATCCAGAGGTTCACGCCGCCCTGCGTCGCGACCAGCGTCGCGTCTCCCTCGAGCGCGTTGTGCGCGGTCACCGGAGCGATCGGCAGGAGCGTGCCCAGCGTCAGGGCGAGCGGCACACGGACGGACCGCGTACGCAGCACGGACCAGCCGAAGAGCACGGGCATGAAGAGCAGCACGTTGGGGCGTGCGACCGCGGCCAGCCCGAAGCACGCCCCGACGACGAGCGCGCCGCGTACGTCCGGCGACGGCAGCCACGCCACCATCCTGTCGAGCGCGAGCAGCAGCAGCGGAACGAGGAGAGTCGGGATGAGCAGCTCGGCGTCGAAGGCGACGAGGATCCAGGAGGTCGCGACGAGCGCTCCGGTCCAGGCCGCCGCGTGGAGCGAGCCCGTCACGCGCTGCGCGAGACGGACCGAGAGCGCGGCCGTCGCCGCCCCGAGGAGGCACTGCACGAGCCGGACGCCGAGGAGATCACCGCCCAGCAGCGACACCAGCCCGCCGAGGAGAAGCGGGTACAGCGGGGCTCGGAAGAAAGCCCCGTCCTGGAACTCATCGCCGCGCGCGATGTGCTCGGCCCACGCCAGGTGGAAGGCCGCGTCCATGCTCGGCGCGTCGAAGCGCGGGTGCTCGCGCAGCGCAAGGACGTAGACCACCCGCACTGCGACGGCCAGCGCGGCCGCGAGCAGCAGGATCCGCCGTCCGCCGTGCGGCGCGGCGAACGGTGTCGATGACGGTTCTTCGGGCTCCACGCCCGAAGAGTTTGCCGATTCGCGGGCCGGCAGGGAACGGGGAGCGGCGGCCGAGGCCACCGCTCCGCTGTCCGCTCAGCGGGGCGCCAGGACCTCGGACACGGCCGACACGCCGAATCCGGCGACGAGGCCGCCGCCCAGGACGTAGATCCGGCCCTGGAACACCGTCGGGTAGATGCCGTGGCGCGGGGTCTTCATCGGAGTGTCCGTTCGCCAGCTGTCCGCCACCGGGTCGTACACCTGAACGTCCTCGTAGGCGATCGAGGCGTCCTCGCCGCCCATGATCCAGAACGCATCATCGAGCCAGACCGCGCGGCCGGTCCCACCCCGCGGAAGCGGCATCGCGGCCACGTCGCCCGCGTCGCTCGTTTCCCAGGTGTCTGCGACGGGGTCGTAGATCTGAACGTCGTCGAACCCCGGCTGCGGGACGTTGTTCCCCTGGCGTCCACCGAACACGAACATCCGGGCTCCGTCCGTGCCCGCCGCCGCGTGGTTCACCGGCGTCGGCATCGCGCCGAGCGGCGTCCACGAGTCGAGCGCCGGGTCGTAGACGGCGAAGTTGCCCGCTGTCCCGCCAGCCTGCAGGTTGCCCCCGCCGACGTAGATCAGCCCGTCGATCAGCGCCGTGGCGCAGGACCCACCGTCCCACGGCATCTGCGCGCCGAGCGACCACTGGTCGAGCGCCGGGTCGTAGATCTGCACCTGTCCGGCCGCGCCGTTGTCGAGGCCACCGATCAGATAGATCTTTCCGTCGACCACTTCGAGCCCGTGGTGGTTGCCCGGTAGCGGGCGCTGGGCGAGAGCGAAGTTCCAGCTGTGGTTCACGAGATCGCGGCGGAACGTCCGCGCGTCGCCCTGGCCGACCACGTAGAGCATGCCGTCGATCACGCAGCTCGAAACCTCGCCGAGCTGCAGCGGCAGCACCGAATCGTCGAACCAAGTGCCCAGCGCCTGACCCGGGGCTGCGGGCAGGTAGCGCAGGGCGTCCTCGAGCGTCATCGTCATCGCGCCGACGGTGACCTCGACGTCGAGCATGTCCGTCGGGACGCCGTTCGGACTCGGGGGGATCTCGCCGCGGATCCGAGTGTCGGAGACGGACGTCACGGTCGCGGCGATGCCGCCGATCGACACGGACACGGCCCCGAGATCGTTCCCGAAGTTCACGCCGCCGATCACGAACGGCTGTCCGCCACCCGCCGGGACGCGCCACGGCGTGATGTCGTACGGCGTCGGACCGACCGCAGCGACATCGTCGGGAACCTGGACGCGGATCTTGCCGCCGGTGTAGTCGATCGCGATCAGCGCACCGCCCGGCCCGTAGACGACGTCGAGCCCGCGGTTCGGCGGGAACGTCGTGTTCTGCGTGTTCTGGTAGAGGGTCTTCGTCCCGACGCGTCGGCCGCGCTCGGTGAGTTCGATGACGTAGAGCCCGGAATTCCACTTCATCGCGACGACGTCGCCACGCAGCCCCGAGTTGAAGGCGGTGCCCCGGTATTCGGTGAGACCGTCGGTCGACGAGTCGAGCAGGGTCAGCGGCGCCGAGTAGGCCTCCGGCTCGGACGGGTCGAACCCGCTGCGGTACGTCGCCTGGCGGAGGTCGTAGCGGCCCCGCGCGCGGTTCGCCGAACCGTAGTAGTTGCCTTTCTCGACGAGGTTGAACTCGTCGGGCTTCGTCGCGAGCGAACCACTGTCCGTCGTCAGCGTCAGCGAAGCCGGCCCGTAGCCGAGGTTCGGTCCGTTCTCCGTCGCGTAGAAGTAGCCGTTCGTGTGGAGCATCAGGTCCCAGCTGTTCCGGAACCCGCTGGCGAAGACCTCGAGATCGACGCCCGGCGAAAGGTCGAGTTGCTCACCGAACACCTGGTCGTCGACGAGGACGCCCGAGCTCGAGTCGAGGTAGAGGCAGACGCCGTTGAACGACGGAGAGGAGGTCCGCGCGCGGAGGATCCCTCCGGACAGCGGCGACTCGGGGAGGTCGCCGAGCAGCGGCGCCTTGACGCCGGCGTTGGTGTTGCCTCCGACGCAGATCATCAGGTCCCCGTTGTCGTCGAACAGGATCCCGTTGACGCAGTGATCGAGGTTCGAGACCGGGAGCTGGGTGACGACGGGATCCGGCGTGTCGAAGTTCGGGCCCGAGAGGCGCGTGACCTGCCCGGTGAAGAACGACGGGCCGGTGAACGGTCCGCCGCCGTTCTGGAACTGCTCACCGTGGGAGACGTAGAGCTTGATCGAGGTCGGATCGCCCGGGTCGTAGGTGTCGTAGGGGTTGAACGCCACCCCCATCGTGTCCGAGTTCGTGAGCCCCGAGACGCCGAGACGGAAGTCGATCCCCGTCACGTCCCAGTCGTCGTCGAACGAAATGATGCGGATCGTCCCGTCGACGACCGACACGTAGAGCTTTCCGTCGGGGCCCCACGCTCCGCTCGTCACGTTGGAGATCGTGACCTCCTTCGAGAGCAAGAGGTCGAAGCGCACCGGCACCGGCCCGGTGGGCGAGTACGCGTAGTCGACCGAGTTGCTCGTCCCGTTCGGAGTGTCGACGGAGACCGACACCGTGCCGGAGCCCGGCGGCGTCGTGAGGACGATGGTCTCGCCCGTCCAGTCGTCGAACTCCGCCGAGGTGAAGACCTGCGTCCCCCAGTTCACGGTCACGAGGTCCTTCGGGAAGAACCCGAAGCCTTCGATCGTGATGCGGTTCCCGCCGAGGTCGGTGCCGACGGTCGGCATCGTATGGATGACAGGAGCGACGCCCGACTCGTCGTGCGTGATCCCGCCCTGCACGTCGAACGCAGGCGAACCGCCCTCGAGCACCGTGACGAAGGCCGGCACGTCGGTCAGCGTCGAGACGGCGAACCTTGCCTCGACCGTGTGCGCGCCGGCGGCGAGCACGAGCGGGCCGCTGACCAGACCGCCGTCGATCAGCACGCGCTGCCCCACGCCGCCGGTCGCGACGAACTCCAGCGTGCGCTGTGCGGCGAGCGTGAACGACCCGGACATGCGGACCATGACATCGCCGTCGAAGGGCGACGTTCCGATGACGCCGCCCGCGGGGTCGACCCGCAGCCCGTCGAGCCGCTCGACGAAGTCGGCCGCGGCGGGCACCGCGTCGAGCAGCGTCACCTCGTCGACCACGGAGCCGTCGAAGTACTCGAGCAGCGCGCCGGGAACGGCCGCGACCGGATGCACGACGATCAGACGCGAGTCGGACGCGCGCGACTGCGGAACGTTCGTGTCCCCGATCTCGAGCTCGACCGTCGAAACCCCAACGGCGAACGGCTGCGCCGTGTCGACCGTCGAGGCGGCGGGCGTCCCGTTGATCGACCACTCGAAATCGAGCAGCGTCTGGCCAGGCTCGTGCGTGTGGCTCTCGCCGCCGAGGAGACGGACCTCCTCCGTGCCGTTCGAGTCGTAGTCGACGATGAACGTCGGGTCGTTGTCGGGGATCGGGTGGAGGAAGCCCCAGCTCGCGTCGGCGGCGCCGGTGCCGCTGATGGCCACGGCGAACGCGTCGCCCGTCGCCGTCGACTCGAGGCGCAGCGTGAACTGGTGGTCCTCGTGGTAGCTCGGCGCGTACGTGATCGGGATCAGGTTCGTGCCCGGGAGGAGCGGGAAGTCCGTCGTGAAGGACACGGTCGTCGTCGCCCCCGCGTACGTCGCGGCCGTGTCGGTCACCGAGAAGTCGCTGCTCTCTCCGATGGGCCCGAGCTCGAACGTGACGCGGTCGATCTGCGCAGGAGCCAGGCCCCCGTTGTCGACGACGAAGTCCATCGTCTCGACGACGCCCTGGTCGACGAGGCCGAAGTCCAGCGCGGAGGTCGTGGAGGAAAGCACCGGAACCGCCCGAACGTCGATCGCGCTGACGAGGGCCTGCGCGACCACGCTCCGCACCTCGACGTCGAGCGTCCCGTCCGTCACGTCGACCATGAGGGGCGGTGACACGTAGGCGGCCTCCGGCCCGACCTCGGCGTAGTAGTCGAGGTCGTCGAGCGCGAGGACGCCTTCGAGCGAAACGTCGAGAACGCGCTCGCCCGGACTGGTCTTGGTCGGCTCCCAGCCGCGGACGACGACCTCGTAGCGGCCGTTCGGAAGGTCGAACGCGTAGTCGAACGCGGGACCGAACCGGCTTGTCCGGTAGAGCTCGTCCAGGTCCGTGCCCGCCACCTCGGCGCCGGCGAAGACGTTCACCGTCCCCCCCGCGAAGCCGAAGTCCCCGGCCCAGAAGCGACGGTCGGGCGCGATGAAGCCGGCAGAGCCGCAGGTCACGCGTAGATCGTCCCCGGGCGCGCCGAGGGACAGGCCCTGGAGCGCGACCGGCACGGGGCTCGCGCCCGAGAACGTGAGCTCGGCGCCCACCGTGGAGCTCCACTGCCCGTAGGTCTGCGGCTCGAACGTGAAGTCGACCGTGAGGTTCTGCCCCGGACCGATCACGGCCGGGAGGCCGCCCACGACGTCGGCGACGAAATCGGCAGCCGCGGGCCCCGTCGGCGCGACGGCGGTCACGGTGACGCTCCGCGGCGAGACGTTCGCGAACTGGACCGTCTGCGGCGCGCTGACGTCACCGACCCGCGTCTGCGGAAAGTCGACGGTCGGCGCCGACGGTACGAGCGGGTCACTCAACGCACCGGAGAGCGCGTCCTCGACCTCGGCGATCAGCACCAGGTGGCTGTCGATCGCTCCGGGCAACGCGTTGTCGGGTGCGCCGAGTGCGACGAGGAAAACCTCGCCCGGCTCGAACTCCGTGTCGAGGACGACGGTGATCGGGATCGCGCCGGTGGTCGAGCCCGCGGTGACGACCGCGGGGCCCGCCGGGAACGAGATGTCCCCAGGACCCGATGCCCGGCCCGTGATCGTGTACGGCACGGACACGTCGACGCCCGCGGCCTCGCTGAGCACGAGGTCGACGTCGTAGGTTCCGACGTCCTCCTCGACGACGAAGCGGAAGCTCGTGAACTGCACCGTCGGCATCGGGTCGTCGTCGGTGAGATCGAGCGTGTGCGTCGTCACCGTGCCGAGCGTCGCCCCGGTCGGGACGTCGAGATCGAGCACGACCGTCTCCGTGATCTCAAAGAGCGGGTCCTGCGCCAGATCGATCTGGAACGTCCCCGAGCTCGAGCCCATCGGGATCACCAGCGGGCTCGTCTGGAGCGTGTAGTCGACGCCGCCCCCGGTCGCGGTGCCCATGACCAGGACGGGTAGCGTCACGTCGGCCGGCGCGGGAACGTCGAGCGCCACCGAGATGAACACGGTCCCGTCGGCCTCCGTCGCGGTCGAGGTCGCGGCGGTGAAGTCGACGACCGGGTCGGCGTTCTCGTCGTCGACGATGGTGACGACGTGGCTCGCCGGCGAGCCGAGCGTGGCGCCGGTCGGCGCGCCGAGATCGAGCGAGACCGTCTCGTCTCCCTCCACGTCCATGTCGTCGAGGACGTCGAGGCCGACGTCCGCCGTGAGCTCGCCCACCGGAATGGTGAGGGTCGTTGTCAGCAGGCTGTAGTCGACGCCATCCGTCGCGGTCCCGGAGGTGGTCACCGGGACGATGATCGTGAACGGCGCGTAGTCCGAGGCGCGCACCGTGTGTGCAACGGAGCCGCCCTCCTCCGGAGCGCTCGAGGCAGGGGCGTCGAAGGCGACCGTCGGAGCGGCGCCGTCGTCGTCGACGAGCAGGAGGTCGTACGACGTCTGCGAGCCCAGCACCGCGTCCGTCGGCGTGCCGAGACTGAGCGTGAGGGTCTCCGCGCCCTCCACGTCCCCGTCGTCCACCGGGAACACGTCGACGGTCGCGGTGGTCGAGCCCGCCAGAATGAGCACCGTAGCGGGCGTGAAGGTGGCGTCGGCGGGCACGTCCGCGGTGCCGGAGGCCGTGATCGGCACCGTCACGTCGAACGACGACGGCCCGGACAGCTCGACGTCGATCGAGCTCTGCGCGTCGAACTCGACCGCCGCGCCGCTGGCCGCGACGAAGGCGACGGACGGCGCATCGTCGTCGTCCTCGATGGTCAGGGTGAACTCGTCCGTCGCGCCGATCGCCGCGTTCACGGGGATCAGGAGCCGAAGGACGAGGTCCTCGTCGGCCTCATCGAGCGCGTCCGGCGTGAGCACGAGACTCAGCGTGGCCGACGTCGCTCCGGGCGCGAACACGACCGGCGACGCGGGCGTCACCAGGACGTCTCCGCCCGCGGGATCGGCGGACCCGGTCTGCGTGAAGTTCGCGCGCGCCTCCTCGGTCCGCGCCGCGGAGAGGAGCACGTCGACGTTCACCGTCCCGGCACCCTCGGACGACGTGAGGGTGGCATTCGCGAACTCGATCGTGGCGTCGGGCTCGTCGTCCTCGAGAACGACCTCGTGGACGGTGTTCGCGCCGAGCGCCCCGCCCGTCGGTGTGCCGAGCGTCAGCACGACGCGCTCGACGCCCTCCGCGTCGAGGTCGTCGACGCCGTCGACGAGGATCGTGCCCTGCGTCTGTCCGGCGAGGATGACGAGCGGGCCGGGGTCCACCGTCGCGTCGGCGGGGACGGCCGCGCTGCCCGTCACCGTGTACGGCACGGTCACGTCGGTCGCGGACGTGGTCGAGAGCGTGACGACCACGCTTGCGGAGCCGCCGTTCTCGGAGATCGTCGTCGTCGAGAGCGAGAACTCGACGTCCGGCGTGCCGCCAACGCCGAGGGCGGCGAGGGCGGTGGAGAGGATCGGAAGGAACATGGAGTCGGAGTGGGGTCGCCGCGAGAAGCGGACCCGGGTGCGGCTCGGGCCCGCTCCGCCCCTGGCGAGGGAGCGGACGCTCCTCGGGAGGAGCGCGGGGGACTCGCGCCCGCCTGCAGACGGGCGCGTGGCAGGAATGTCTTGGGCCTTCTGGGCCTGGGACGGTGTTCAGCTCTCTGAAGTGCCGTCCGAGGCGTCCGCTGGACCAAAATTCTTCCGAAAGGGAGATCGGCCCGTCGTACGCCACCGGGCGCGTCAAACCCCCATTTAGGGCGTAGATGCCCCGCTCGGGAACGCTCCGATTATGAAGCCTCGGAGAGGCATCCCGAAGACCTCGCCGGGAAAGGGCTTCCGGCGGCCCTGGGGACACCGGAGTGCCTCGCTTCAGGACGCGCCGCGTCCGCCGCCGAGCCCGACCATCCGCACGCGGCGGAAGCGCGCCGGCGCGGCGCCGTGACTCATTTCGGCGATCTGCATCGGGTTGCCCTTTCCGCAATTCACAACGCCCCAGGGCCGCCACTCCTCGGGACCCGCGACCCCGTCGCAGCTCCGCCAGAAGTCGAGGCTGTTGCCCTGGTACGTCGGGAGCCGGAGGAGGCGAGCGCGCTTCCCGCCGCGGATCTCCCACGCCACCTCGCAGGTGAACTGAAAGTTCCTCCGCTCCTGGTCGATCGACCAGGTCTTCACGGTGTCCGCGAAGATCGTTCCGTCCTCGCTGGTCGCAATGAGGTCGTCGAGGCTGCCCGCGCCCGGCGCGAGCGACACGTTGGTGATCCGGTCGATCGCCGGCGCGTACCAGCCCTCCGCGCGCGAACAGGCCGTGCTGGCGTCCTGTCCCGCGAGCCCAGCGCTGACGCGCCCGCTCTGCGAGGCGACCAGCCGGCCCTCGCGCACGAGGTCGAAGCGCGACGACGGTACGCCGTCGTCGTCCCAGCCGCGGGTGTCGAGGCCGCCCGCCAGCGTCGAGTCCGCCACGAGCGTCACGTGCTCGGACCCGTACTCGAGCTCGCCGTCCAGGTCGCCGCGCGCATGCGAGGCGAACGAGCCGCCAGCGAGGTCGCGCTCCATGCCGAGGATCCGGTCGAGCTCGAGCGGGTGCCCGACCGACTCGTGGATCTGCAGCGCGAGCTGCGCGCCGCCGAGGATGAGCGTGCGCTCGCCGCCGGGGCACGGCGCCGCGTAGCAGAGCGCGATCGCCTCGTCGCGCACGCGCTCGGCCTCCTCGACCAGCCCGAGCGAACGCACGACCTCGAAGCCGCCCGAGCGGAAGTCCCCGTCGAGGGCCTGCGGGTGACTGCGTCGCTCGACCACGCCGCCGGCGCTGCTGATCGCCTCGATCCTGCCGCCGGAGCGAACGAGCACCTGGTGCGTCGCGCCGCCCTCGGACGTCGCCATCCACTGCTCCTCGCGGCGCAGGTCGATCAGGCCGAAACGCGACACGATCTCGCGCCGTCCGCCGAGGCCCTGGTCGGCGCGGCGCAGGAGGTCCAGCTTCTCCTCGAGCGGGACCTGGAACGGGTCCTCCTCGACGGGCGTCGCGTACGAGCCGACGGCGGTCGCCGCGCCGGCCGGACGCACGGGGCGGCGCCGGAGCGGCGCGAGGTCCCGCGCCACCGAGAACGCGCGCCGCGCGACGCCCGGGGCGACGTCGGGCAGGGTCCGGTGCGTCCCGGGCGCGGCCGCAAATCCCACGGCGCCGTCCTTGAAGACGCGAACGCCGATGCCGAACTCCTCGGGTGCGGACGCCTCCGCCACCGCGCCGTTGCGGAGCGCGAGCCGCTCGGTCGAGACGCGCACCACGCGCGCGTCCGCCGCGTCGGCGCCGCGCGCCATGGCCGCATCCACGGCCTCGCGGGCCACCGCGTCGAGCGCCGTGGGGCGGCCCCCGGCGGGCGTCTCGCCGGCGCCGGCGTGCGTGCGGGGTGCAGGCATCGTCACGCCGACGTGAAGGCGAAGCCGCGCACGGCGAGCGCGGGGACCACGACGTCCTGCCCCATGAGCGAGCCCTGGCGCAGCGCGGTATCGCCAACGCCGATCACGTCCTGCAGCGCGCGCACGAGCGACTGGGTGAAGCGCAGGTTGCGCACCGGCGCGCCGACGCGGCCGTCCTCGATGCGGAACGTCCCGCCGCGCGTCATGCCAGTCAAGACGAGCTCCTTCGGCTCGATGAGGTTGACGTAGTGGAGCTGTCGCACGAACAGCCCGTCCCCCACGTCGGCGCAGAGCTCCTCGACGCTCCGGTCGCGGGCCTCCATGACGAGCGCGTCGGCCAGCGGGCCGCGCGCCGACGGCTGAGGCGCGCCGTGCCCGGTGTTCGGGAGGCCGAGGCGCGAGGCCCAGGTGCGGTCCGTGACCGGCCGACCGAGCACGCCGCCCTCGACGAGCGACACGCGCTCGCGCGGCTGCCCCTCGCCGTCGAACCGCAGCCCGCGGATCCGCGCGTCCGTCACGTCGTCGCGGACGGTCACGCGCGGGTCGAGCACCGCGTCGCCGACGCGCCCCGTGAGGAACGAGCTGCCCTCCGAGAATTCGCGCGCTCCGAAGCCCGCCCCGGCGGCGAAGGTGAGGAGCGCGGCGACCGCCGCGGGCGCGAGGACGACGTCGGTGGGCTCGGGGTCGAACGCCTCGGGCGCGCGGCTCTGGACCGCGGCCTCCACGACGTCGGCCACGGTGCCGTCCACGGATACCTGGTCGACGAACGGCGCGACGGAGGCTCCTGCCGCCGCGCCCCCGAGGGTCTCGGCGTCCGCGCCGCGGTCGGCGCAGGACAGCTCGAAGGAAGCGCGCGACGTGGCGCCGAAGACGCGGCGGCCCGCGCTGTTCACGAGCGCGGCGCAGGCGACGCCCGAGCGCGCGAGGCCCGAGGCGTCGAGTTCGGCCTCCTCGGCCGCGTCGAGCGCCGCCGAGATCCAGGCCCCCTTCTCGCGGACCGTGTGGTCCTGGGTCGGGCGCGAGGGCGCGGTCGGCTCGACCGGCGCGGATCCGCCGAGCGGCGCCGCCCCCGGGTCGGGGTCGGCGAGCGAGGCCAGGAGGGACGCGCGGTCGAGGGCAGCGAAGGCGCTCTCCTCGTCGAGGTCACCGGCGCTCGCCGAGGCCTCGCGGAAGCCGCCGCCGGCGTCCTGTGGCACGGAGTAGCGGGCGCGGACCCGGAGCGCGTAGCGCTCCCGGTCGGCGGCCTGCGTCGGGCCGTCGGCCGCGAAGCGCACGAAGCGGTCCTCGACGCAGTGGATCGAGACCTCGGTCTCGTCCGCGTCGCTCTCCGAGATCAGCGCGTCCGCGATCTCGAACGCGTGGTCCTGCTCCAGTAGCGCCAATGTCCCCTCCCACCGCGGCGCGCGGGGTCTGCGACGTCCGCAGCGCGCCCGCGCCGCGGGGCGGAGTTTAGCGGGAAACGCGGCGCCCACCTAAGCCGGCTCGCCGGGGGCCAGCGGCGGAGCCCCCGGTCCGGGTCGCCGCGCTGGGTGCTCGCGCCGGATCCGACCGCGCACGGGGACCGCGCCGCGGAGCTGCGGCGGGTCCTCCGGCGCGATTCACTTCGCCACGAAGTTCACGAGGCGCCCCGGGACCACGATCGTCTTGACGATCGTCTTGCCCTCGAGCTTGTCCGCCACGGCGTCCCGCGCCGTGGCCTCCATCTCGTCCTTCGTCGCGGTCCGCGGAACCATCACCTTGGCCCGCACCTTGCCCATCACCTGGACCGGCATCTCGAACTCGTCGGCCTCGAGGTAGCGGTCGTCGACGTCCGGCCAGGGCGCGTGGTGCACCGACCCGTCGCGCCCCATGCGGGACCAGATCTCGTCGGCGAAGTGCGGCGCGAACGGCGCCAGCGCGCGGACGAGCCGGTCCGCCTGGCTGCCGTTGAGCCCGTGCTTCAGCGCGACGTTCGTGAACTCCATGAACCCGCCGACGGCGGTGTTGAAGTTGAACCCGTCGAACGAGTCGTCGACGCGCTTGAGGCACTGATTGAGCGCACGCTCGACCTCGAGGGCCGTGCCCTCCGGCGTGGCCTCGGTGGCGTCGTCGAGCCCGGCGCGCAGCGGCGCGTCGCCGTCGGGATCGACGAAGAGGCGCCAGACGCGGTCGAGAAAGCGCCGCGTGCCGGGCACGTCGCGAGGGTTCCAGGGCTTGGAGTCCGCGAGCGGCCCCATGAACATCTCGTACAGACGGAACGCGTCGACGCCGTACTCGGCGCAGACGTCGTCGGGGTTCACCACGTTCTTGAGCGCCTTGCTCATCTTCGCGATGACCTGCTCGAGCTCTTCGCCATTGGCCTTCAGCGTGGCCCGATCCCCGTCGAGTTCGACCTCGTCGGCGGGCACCAGTCGACCGGTCGAGTCCTTGTACGCGAAGGTCGTCAGCATGCCCTGGTTGAAGAGGCGCTGGAACGGCTCCTTCGTCTTCACGACGCCCGCGTCGAACAGCACCTTGTGCCAGAAGCGCGCGTACAGGAGGTGCAGCACCGCGTGCTCGGTGCCGCCGATGTAGAGGTCGACGTTGCCCCAGTACTGCTCCGCCTCGGCCGACAGCGGCGCTATGGCGCACTTCGGGTCCATGAAGCGCAGGTAGTACCAGCAGCTCCCCGCCCAGCCCGGCATCGTGTCGGTGTCGCGGGTCGCGGGTCCGCCGGACGCGGGGTCCGTTGCGGTCACCCACTCCTTCGCGCGCGCCAGCGGCGCCGAGCCGTCGTCGGATGGCTTGAAGTCGTCCATCTCCGGCAGCGTCACCGGGAGGTCGCCGTCGGGCACCCGGACGTGGGTCCCGTCCTCGAGGTGCAGGACCGGGAACGGCTCGCCCCAGTAGCGCTGGCGCGAGAAGAGCCAGTCGCGCAGGCGGTAGTTGATCCGTCGCTCGGCGAGGCCGCGCTCGGCCAGGACCTCGATCGAGCGCGCCTTGGCCTCGTCGGTCGGCAGCCCGTCCCATGCGGGCGAGTTGCACGCGACGCCGTCGCCGGGCACGCAGGCCTCCGGCCGCTCGTCCGCGGGCGGGACCGGGGCGCCCTTCGCGCGCACCACGGGCACGATCGGCAGGTCGTACTCGGTCGCAAAGTCCCAGTCGCGCTCGTCGTGCGCGGGCACGCACATGATCGCGCCCGTGCCGTAGCTCATCAGCACGTAGTCGCCGACGTACACGGGGATCCGCCCGCGTGGGTCTCCCGCCTCGAAGGCTGGGTTGTGCGCGAACGCGCCGGTGAAGACGCCGGTCTTCTCCTTGGTCAGCTCGGAGCGCTGCAGCTCGGACTTCGACGCGGCGGCGGCCGCGTAGTCGTCGACCGCCTTGCGCTGCACGTCCGTGGTCATCCGCGCGACGAGCGGGTGCTCCGGCGCCACGACCATGAAGGTCGCGCCGTACAGCGTGTCGGGCCGCGTCGTGTACACGCGCAGGGCCTCGCCCTCCAGCCCCTCGACGGCGAAGTCGATCTCGGCGCCCTCGCTGCGCCCGATCCACTCGCGCTGCATCGTCTTGACCGACTCGGGCCAGTCGACCAGCTCGAGGTCGTCGATGAGCCGCTGCGCGTACTCGGTGATCTTCAGCATCCACTGCTTGAGCGGACGCCGCACGCACGGGTAGCCCCCGCGCTCCGACTTGCCGTCGATGACCTCCTCGTTGGCGAGGACGGTCTTGAGCTCCTCGCACCACCAGACGGGGACCTCGTTCTGGTACGCGAGCCCGCGGTCGTACAGCCGCGCGAAGATCCACTGGGTCCAGCGGTAGTAGTCGACGTCGCACGTGGCGAACTCGCGGTCCCAGTCGTAAGACAGCCCGAGCGCCTGGAGCTGGCGCCGGAACGTGACGATGTTCTCGCGCGTGGTCTCCTCGGGGTGGCGGCCGGTGGTGATCGCGTACTGCTCGGCGGGCAGACCGAACGCGTCGTACCCCATCGGGTGGAGGACGTTGTGGCCCTCCATGCGCTTGCGCCGCGCGACGATGTCGGAGCCGATGTAGCCCATCGGGTGACCGACGTGCAGACCCGCGCCCGAGGGGTACGGGAACATGTCGAGCACGTAGTACTTGGGCTTCTTCGGGTTGAAGCCCTCGTCGCCCGGGTTCGGGCAGCGGTAGGTGCCCTCGTCGGCCCAGCGGGCCTGCCACCTGGCCTCGAGCTCGTTCGGCGCGTAGCGGTTCATGGCCCAGACGATGGCGGAGCCGGGCCTGGTTGTGAAGCCAGGGAGCGCGATTCGGGGCGTCTACTGCGAGAGGGTCGCGATGGCGGCGCGGACCTCGCCGAACGCCGGCCGGACGCTCGCCGAGGCATCGCTCCGCACCAGGCCAGTCGGGCCGAAGATCTCCTCGATGTTGTCGGCGAAGCAGCCGGGCAGGCCCTGGGCGGTGAGCTCGTCCCCGACGTAGGCGATTCCGTCGCGGGTGTGGTCGTTCAGCGTCCAGACACAGGCGGCGCGGAAGCGGTCCGAGCGGAGCCCGAGCTCGACCCCGAGCGCCGCGAACACGGCAGCCTGGGCCGCGGGGCCGGCCTGGGGTCCGAGGGACACCGGCGCGTCGTCCCAGCCCGCGGCCTGGCCGAACTCCTGGATGGTGATGAGTCGGCCCCCGGCCGGCGCCTCGAGGGCGTCGAGCAGCGCAGCGACCTGGCCCGGCCCGATCGACCGCCAGAGGGAGAGCGGTGCGCCGCCGAAGGTGCACGTCGCCTCGGGCTCGAGCTCGTACGCGTACATGTTGAACGACGCGACGTCGCACAGCGGCATGAGCGCTGCGATCCCGGCGTCCGCTGGACCGGCGAAGACGACCGTGCACGCCATACGTGGCTCGATCTCGTGGATCCGGTCGACCGCCGCCGCGACGAGCGCGTCGAACCCGACCGCCGAACCGGGGTCGTCCTCGTAGTAGCCGCCGGGCTCGTTCGCGAGCCCGACCATGAAGCACCCGCGGAGAACGAGCTCCGGGACCAGTGCGTCCAGGAGGGCGAGCAGCGGGTCCACCACTTCGGGGTCTCCCCAGGCGCCGCCCGCTGCGAGGTGGGCCTCGATCGACGCCGGCGCGCTCGGACCGGCCGAATCGACGATCGTGAGGTTCACGAACTGGTGGAGGATGCCGCGGGCCGCGCGCGCGTCCATCTGCTCCACGAGGTCGGCGAAGTCGTACGCGCCGGGGGTGGGCTCGAGCTCCGGCCAGTCGACCAGCACGCGGGACGTGTCCATCCCGGCGGTGACGAGCTCGTCGTAGCGGCCCGCGACGGCGGTCTGGACCCCGACGGGGAAACCCTCGTACGCCTCCTGGACGTAGAGGTGCGCCCCGGGGCCGAGGAGCGGGAGAGCGGCTGGATCCGGGACGGGGGCAGCGTCCGGTTCGCCGCGGACGGAACCGGCGCTGCAGGCTCCGAGGACGAGCCCGGCGGCCGTGAGCGCGGCGAGTGTCCGGGCGGTGAGGATCGCCGATCGAGCGGCGCAAGAGGTATGGGCAGGCGCGGGGCGCGTCGGTCCGGAGGACCAGGTCGGATCGAGCATGGGGCAAGTGGCGGGACAGGGACGCTCCGCCATGCGTTCGGACCCCGCCGCCCTTGCGGAGAACTTCCCCGGTCCCCTTGACCTCTCCCAGCCCGGTTCTCATCCTCTCCGGCCCGACCCGCCGCTCCGCGGGCCGAACGGGGGATTAGCTCAGCTGGTAGAGCGCCTGCATGGCATGCAGGAGGTCAGGGGTTCAAGTCCCCTATCCTCCACCAAACCCCTCATCGCGCTGCGCGCGATGAGGGGTTTGGTTTTCTTCGGCCCATCTGCTGACGCAGATGGAGCGATTCAGAGCGTCGGCCTGGGCTCGCGCTGGGACCTCCCGTTGATGGGCACGTAGCGCGAATGGAGCGATTCACGTCGACCGGTCGTGGTCGGGCGGGGCCCCTCCGCTCGGTGTTTCCGACTCGTCCGCTGACGCGGGCGTGGCGCGGGTGACGCGCAAGGTCTGCGGCAGTGCAGCGCGGTGCGGGCCCTCTTGCTCCCATCGACGGAGATCGCCGCGCCGCGCGACGTCCGGGGGTGCTGGCCGGCTGCGGAGCGTGGTGTGGCTCGGGCGACGATCTGGCCCGGCGGGGCTTCGGTCTCGCCGTCCGAGTGGGGTCCTGGTGAGAGGGCTGAGGCGCGGGCCCCATCGGGCAGCGGGGACGGCTCGGGTGGTCCCCGAGGGGACGGGCGGTGGGTCGGTGAGGGCTGGGTGATTCCTCCGGGGGCTTGGCGGAGCGGCGTGGACCCCGGGGCGTCGAACCCGGACACTCTTGGCATGACCGATCTCGCACATCCGGACCGGCTGGCCAAGATCGAGGCGATGCGCGCGGAGGGGGTCGACCCCTACCCGGCGCGCGGCGTCGAGGCGACCCCGATCGAAGACGTGTTGAAGGACGTGGGCACGGCCGAAGCGCCGGGGCCCGTCGTCGGGAAAACCGTGACGATCGCCGGGCGGCTGATGGGGCTCCGGGACTTCGGCAAGCTCATCTTCGCGCCCGTGATGGACCGGACCGGACGGCTCCAGATCGGCATGCAGAAGGGGCGGCTCGGCGAGTGGTGGCCGCGCCGCAAGTGGCTCGACGGCGCGGACCTCGTCGGCGTCACCGGCGAGGTCGCGTTCACCCAGAAGGGCGAGCCCACGATCTGGGTCGACGAGATCCAGCTCCTCGCGAAGGCGGTCGCGCCCCCCCCGGAGAAGTGGCACGGCATGAGTGACGTCGAGGCCCGCTACCGGCGGCGCTACGTCGACCTGTGGGCGTCCGACGGCGTGATGGACGTGTTCGCCAAGCGCAGCAGGGCGCTGTCGGTGATCCGGCGCTACCTGGAGGACGAGGGCTACCTCGAGGTCGAGACCCCGACGCTGCACCCGATCGCGGGCGGCGCCGCGGCCCGCCCGTTCGTGACGCACCACAACGCGCTCGATGCGGACCTCTACCTCCGCATCGCGCCCGAGCTGTACCTCAAGCGCCTGATCGTCGGCGGCCTCGAGCGCGTTTTCGAGGTCAGCCGCAACTTCCGCAACGAGGGGCTGTCCACGCGGCACAACCCCGAGTTCACGATGCTCGAGCTCTACGAGGCGCAGGGCGACTTCCGGCGCATGATGGAGATCACCGAGCAGATCTTCGAGCGCTGCGCGGTCGCGCTCAACGGCGGGACCGAGGTCACGTTCCGCGAGAACGCGTACGAGCTGAAGGCGCCGTTCCAGCGCGCGCGCTACACGGACCTGTTCGAGGAGCACGCCGGCTGCGCGTTCGACGACGAGGCGGCCGTCCGCGCGAAGGCGAAGGAGCTGAAGCTCGATCACACGAACGAGGACTTCTGGAAGGTGATGAGCGACGTCTTCGACGAGACCGTCGAGCCGCACCTCTCCGGACCGATCTTCGTCACGCACTACCCCGTCGGCATTTCGCCCCTCGCCAAGCAGGCGCCCGAGGATCCGCGCCTCACCGAGCGCTTCGAGGTCTTCATCGCGCAGATGGAACTCGGCAACGCGTTCTCCGAGCTCAACGACCCGGCCGAACAGCACCGACGCTTCGCGGCCCAGGTCGAGTCGAAGGACCCCGAGACCCCCGGCGAGGTCGACGTCGACTACGTCCAGGCGCTCGAGGTCGGCATGCCCCCCACCGGCGGGCTCGGTATCGGCATCGACCGACTGGTCATGGTGCTCACCGGCCAGGACTCGATCCGCGACGTGCTTCTGTTCCCCGCCATGCGCCGGACCGAGTCCGGCGCGGAAGCGGAGGCCGAGACCGCCGACGCGGGCTGAGGCGAACGCGTGTTCAGGACATTCCTCTCGCTGCGCTATCTGCGCGCGCGAAAGACGAACTGGATCGGCATGGCCGGCATCTTCGTCGCCGTCGCCGCGCTCGTCATGATCCTGTCGATCATGGGCGGGTTCCTGCAGGTGATGCGGGACACGCTGCGCGGAAACCTGGCCGATCTGCAGATCACGCCCGGTGAGCTGAAGTCGATCGTGCTCGACGGGAAGGAGGTCGACGCGGAACGCGACGTCGAGGGCCTCGTGGAGATCGTCGAGAACCACCCGCTGGTCGAGGCGGCGACGCCCCAGCTCGGCTGGTACGGGCTGCTGATGCCGGACTTTCTCGAGCGCGCGTACGAGCGCCCGCTCGCGGACCAGATCAAACTGGTCCAGATCGTCGGGATCGACCCGGAGACCGAGGTCGCGGCGACGGAGTTCCGTGAGTCGCTCGAGCGCGAGTACTCCAAGAAGCCGGGCGGGAGGATCGACTGCACCGTCAAGCGGCCCTCGAACCTCGACGACCCGTTCGCGCTCCCGCCGGACGACGGACGCAGGCGCCGGCGGGACGAACGTCCGCCCGACCCCATCCTGGTCGGTGAGCAGATCGCGTACATCTGGGGGCTCTACAAGGGTCAGACGGTGACGCTGTTCTCCGCGACCTTCACGGACAAGGGGAAGATCGCCGAGACCGCCGCGACGCGGCGCTTCCAGGTCGTCGGAAGCTTCCGGACCGCGGACAACGAGATGGACTCGAGCCGCGTCTATCTCCTGCGGGGCGACGCCGCCGACTTCCTCCAGCGCGATGCGCCCAACGACTGGACGAGCGTCGTCGTCAAGCTCAAGGACTACGACCGCGACAAGGAGACCGTGCGCGAGGAGCTCCGGAGCGAACTGCACCAGGCGCGCTACCTCAGGGCGCCGGACTCGCGCTCGGAGCCGATCCAGACCTGGGAGGATTTCCGTCGCCAGCTCCTGCGCGCCATCCAGAACGAGAAGATGCTGATGGCGATCATGCTCAGCCTCGTGCTGGTGGTCGCGTGCTTCACCATCTTCGCGCTGCTCTCGATGATGGTCACCGAAAAGCGGCGCGACATCGGGATCATGGCGGCGCTCGGCGCGAACTCGCGCGGGATCCTGGCCGTGTTCCTCCTGATCGGCCTCTGGGAGGCCATCGTCGGCAGCACGCTGGGCGCGCTTGCCGGCATCTACGGCGCGATCAAGATCGACCCGTTCGAGCGCTGGCTGAGCAGTACGTTCGGCTTCCAGATCTTCGACCGCGACATCTACCTGTTCGACCACATCCCGAGCGACGTGACCCCGCTCGGCGTGGGCCTCATCGTCGGCGGCGCGATCTTCTTCACGCTGCTCTTCGCCGCGATCCCCGCGTGGCGCGCGTCGCGCCTCGACCCCGTGGAGGCGCTGCGCCACGAATGAGCGACTCCCCCGACATCACGCGGGCCCACGACCCGGCGACGTGCCCGCTCGTGGCGAACCACGTCCGCCGCTCGTTCAAGGTCGGCGACCGCCGCATGGAGATCCTCCACGGCGTGACGCTCGAGCTCGGACGCGGCGAGCGCCTCGCGCTCATGGGCACGTCCGGCGCGGGCAAGACGACGCTGCTCAACATCCTCGGCCTGCTCGACACGCCGACCGAGGGCGCGGTGATCATCGACGGCGAGGACGCCGCGACGCTCAGCGCCAACCAGCGCGCGCGCATCCGGAACCAGAAGATCGGGTTCATCTTCCAGTTCTACCACCTGCTCCCCGAGCTCTCGTCGCTCGAGAACGCACTGCTGCCGGCGATGATCGCCTACGGCCGAGGCGAGTTCCGCCGCCGCCGCAGCCAGCTCGAACACTCCGCCCGCGGCATGCTCGAGCGCTTCGGCCTCGGCGCCCGCCTGGGCCACCGCCCCGCGCAGCTCTCCGGCGGCGAGCGCCAGCGCGTCGCCATCGCGCGCGCGCTGCTGCTCAACCCGCCGATCCTGATCGCGGACGAGCCGACGGGCAACCTCGACCGCGGTACGGGTGAGCGCGTGCTCGAACTGCTGCTCGACGAGCAGAAGGAGCGCGGCGTGTCGCTCATCCTGGTGACCCACGACGAGCGCCTCGCCAAGCGCTGCGACCGCGTCCTCTACATGGAGGACGGATTGATCCAGGGCGACTCGTCGGCGCCGATCCCGACCTGACCGGCGCAGGGTCCGATCGGCGCAGGGTTCGATCGGCGCAGGGTTCGATCAGCGCAGGGTCAGATCGGCTCGGGGTCTCACTCGCTCTGGCTCGCAAGGACACCGGGCCGGGCCCGCGCGGGCGCTAGCGCGCCCCCATCATGTGTTCGACCAGGAGTTGGTCGAGGCGCTCATAGCCGAGCCCGGGCGCCGCGACCGCATCGACGTCGAGCTCCAGCGCCTTGAGACCCGCCGCGCGTTCGGCCGAGTACGCGCCGAGGAGCGCTTCCGCGGCCGCGTCCCGGCGCTCCTCGATCAGCCCCCGCACCTCCGGGTCCGCGTCGAAGGCCTGCGCGCGCTCGTGCAGGAGCTCGTAGGTCCGCATGCAGCCGCGCGCGAACTCCCAGACACCGTCCTGGTCCTCCGTGCGGTACGCGTGTGCGTCGAAGTGCAGCGGGCCGTCGTAGCGCGCGCCGCCCGCCGTGCCCTCGAGGAGGCGCACGAGCAGGAAGGCCATCTTCAGGTCCTCCGACCCGAAGCGCAGGTCCTGGTCGTAGCGCCCGATGCGCTGGCCGTTGAGGTCGATGTGGAACAGCTTGTCCTGCTCCATGGCCTGCGCGACGTTGTGCACGAAGTGGAGGCCCGCCATCGACTCGTGCGCGACCTCGGGATTGACGCCGACGCGCGACGGGTCCGCCAGCGTCGACACGAAGTGCAGCATGTGCCCGGTCGTGGCGAAGTAGATATCGCCGCGGGGCTCGTTCGGCTTCGCCTCGAGCGCGAAGCGCAGGTCGTAGCCCTGGTCGTTCGCGTACGCGCAGAGGAAGTCCATGGCCTCCCGCATGCGCTGGATCGCGGTGCGCGGATCGCGGCAGGCGTCCGCCTCGGTGCCCTCGCGGCCGCCCCAGAAGACGTAGGTCCTCGCGCCCAGCTCGACGCCGAGGTCCATCGCGCGCATCGTCTTCGAGAGCGCGAAGGCGCGCACGCGCGGGTCGTTCGAGGTGAAGGCTCCGTCCTTGAAGATCGGATGCCCGAAGAGGTTGGTCGTCGCCATCGGGACGACGAGCCCGGTCTCGTCGAGCGCCGCCTTGAAGTCGCGGACGATCCGGTCGCGCTCGGAAGCGCTCGAGCTGAACGGAACGAGGTCGTCGTCGTGCAGATTCACGCCGTGGACCCCGCACATGGCGAGACCTCGGACGAGGTCGCAGGGATCGAGGGCCGGTCGCACCGGCGCACCGAACGGGTCGCGCCCGGGGTTCCCCACCGTCCAGAGGCCGAAGGTGAAGCGGTTGTCCGGTCGCGGCGTGTAGGCGCTCATGGGGAGAGCTTGACCGAAGGCCGCCGGGCGTCGCAACGCTCGAGGCCCCGGCCCCTGGACACGGCCCCTGGGACACGGCCCCTGGACACGGCCGCGTCGCAGGACTCGGGAGCCGGCCTGGAGAGTCGCGCCAGCGCTCGACCCGCACTAGAGCGCGGCGTAGCCGGCGATGAGCTCTTCGAAGAGGCCCGCGAGAGCCGTGTCCGGCTCCGAGCGCTCGGTGCCGCGGTTGTCGAACGCCTGCACGACGTCGTCCGCGGGTACGCCGCGGACCGCTGCCGCCGCCTGAAGCGCGCCGCCGAGGGCTGCGGTCTCGGCTTCGCGCAGCGTCGTGACGGGACACCCGAACGCCGACCCGAGGAGCGTGCGCAGCAGCGGATTGCGCGCGGCGCCGCCGACGAGCCGCACCTCGTCCGCGCGAACTCCGCCGTCCCGCAGGAGGCCCAGCGCGAAGCCGAGGTGCGCGGCGATGCCCTCGAGCGCCGCGCGATAGAGCACGTCCGGACGCAGCGAACCGGACCGGAGCCCTGTGATCGAGCCGCGGGCGTCGGGCCGGTTCGGAACGCGCTCGCCTGCGAGCAGCCCGATGAAGCGTGCGCCCCCGGAGCCCGGAGGCGCGGCCGCCGCCAGCGCGGTCAGCTCCGCGTGCGAGCGTCCAGTGAGCGCGACGACCTCCTCGAGCACCGCCGTGCAGTTCATCACGCAGGCGAGCGGCAGGTGCCCGGCGGGCGCGCCGATCCCGAGGGCGCTCGATGCGCGAAAGGCTGCGATCCCGCCCGTCGGGTCGGGCACGCGCGCGTCGGCGTAGGCGAAGACGGTGCCGGACGTCCCGAGGCTGCACACGACCGCGCCGGGTCGCGTCGCGCCCGCGCCGATCGCGCTCAGCATGTTGTCGCCGCCGCCCGCCGAGACCGGCGTTCCCGCGGCCAGCCCGAGCCACTCGGCCGACGATGGAACGACCTCCGCCGCGACGCCGCCCACCGGCACGATCCGCGGGACGCGCTCCGCCAGGGCGGGCGCGGTGGCCTCCATCGCGTCCGCGTCCCAGGTCCCGCGGTCGACGTCGAGGTAGCCCGTCCCCGACGCGTCTCCCACCTCCGTGAACAGATCGTGCGCGAGGCACGCATTCACGAAGTCGTGCGGCAGCAGAACGTGCCGCGTCCGCTCCCACAGCTCGGGCTCCTCGTCGGCGGTGTAGCGCAGCTTCGGAGCGGTGAAGCCCGCGGGGATCGGACGCCCGAGCGCGGCGGTCAGGGCCTCGGCCTGCGCTGCTGTGCTCGTGTCGCACCAGAGCTTCGCGGCACGGATGGGGCCGTACGTCTCGTCGAGCAGCACCGCGCCGTGCTGCTGGCCCGATACGCCGATCCCGCGCACCTCGTCGGGGCGCGCGCCGGCGTCCTCGAGCGCGGCCGCAACCGCCGCCTGGACGGCTCCGTGCCACGTCCCGGGGTGCTGCTCGGCGCACCCGGGGCCGAGCCCCTCGATCAACCCGTACGAGCTCGATCCGCGCCCGCGGACGGCGCGCGCGTCGACCTCGACGAGCATCGCCTTCGTGCCCTGGGTGCCGACGTCGATTCCGAGGAACAGGTCGCGGTGCGTAAGGGTCGACGGCATGACCGGCGCACCGTAGCAGGCCGCCGATCCACGAGCGCTCGTAGATCGACGGCCTGCCTGCGCGTCGGGCGCCAGGATCACCCGGTCGCACGGGCGGGGTTGCGCCTCGGGGTCTCGCGCGCGAGCGCGTGGAGATCACCGAGCACGGCCTCCGCCGTCGGCCAGCGGCCCGCGCCGATGCCCGCGACGCGCTCGAGCGAGCCGTCGTCGCGCTCGACGAGCGCCGCGTTCCCGGGCCCGACGCACGAGCCGAGCGCGGTGCCCGGTGCGCACTCCTCGAACCCGACGGAGCCGCGCGGGACGTCGCCGTCGAGCCAGAGCGTCGACACCTGGCGCAGGCGCGAGCCGCGCGCCTGCGCCGCGTCGCGTGCGCGTGCGACGACGGCCTCGTCCAGCGATTCCCGCCTGACACTCTTCGGGTCGAGTTCCGCCCCGAGCGCGCAGGCGATCACGGCCAGCTTGTCCGCGGCGTCGCGGCCGTCGAGATCGCGGGTCGGGTCCGACTCCGCGAGCCCCACCGCCTGCGCGGACGCGACGGCCCGCTCGAACGACGCCCCGCGCGCGACCGAGTCGAGCACGGCGTTCACCGTGCCGTTCAGCACGCCGCGCACCCTGCGGACGGGCGCGCCCGACGGGATGCGCTCGAGGAGAGGCATACAGCCCCCCACCGACGCCGAGCAGAGAAGCCGGACGCCCGAGGCCCGCGCGAGCGCGAGGAGCTCGGGTCCGTGCTCCGCGATCAGCGCCTTGTTCGCCGTCACGACGTGCGCCCCGGCGGCGAGTGCCCGCGCGACGAGGGTCCGCGCAGGCTCGACGCCGCCGAGTGCTTCGACGACGACCTCGGCCCCCGCGACGGCCCACTCACCGTCCGCGGTGAGCCGCTCGGCGGCCGGGCGACCGGCGACGTCCCGGACGAGCACCGGACCGAGCTCGAAGCGTTCGGGTTCGGCGGCGACGAGCGCCTCGACGCCTGCCCCGACGGTCCCGCGCCCAAGGAGCGAGACGCGCAGCGGCCGCGGCGCCTCGTCGTCCTCCTCGGAGGCGAGCACGGTCGACGCCCCGACCACGGTGCGATGCCTGCGGCCGAGCCCGGCGACCTCGAAGGCGACGCCGAGCGACCAGGCGCGTTCGATCGCCTTGTGCTGCACGATGGTCCCGTCCGTGCGGAGCGCGTCCGCGTAGCCCAAGGACGCGTAGCGCCGCGGCCTCGGTCCCTCGCGAGCGGGGTCCCACTCGTACAGCCCGTCCACGTCCTTCACCAGACGGCAGCGCGTCGCGCGTAGGGCCTCCGCGAGGAAGAGGGCGGTCGAGTCGGACCCGCCGCGGCCGAGCAGCACCGTGCGTCCCCCGACGTCGCGCGCGGCGAAGCCGGGGACCACGACGACCTCGTCCGCGGCGTGGGCCACTTCGACACGCGCAGGGTCGAGGCGCACGGGCTCCGCGTCGAGCGGGTCGCCGTCCGCCACGAGGCCGAGGGCGGCCGCGTCGAGCACGCGGACCCCGATCCCGGCGCGCGCCAGATGGAGCGCGAGCCGCGCGGCGGAGCGCTCCTCCCCGCCGGCGAGCCAGTGCGCCAGCGCGTGCGGATCGTCTTCCGCGCAGAGCTCGCCCGCCTCGCGGAGGAGCCGCTCGGTCTCGCCCGACGCCGCCGACACGACGGCGACGACCCGGTCCCCTGCGCGACGCCAGCGATGGATCTCGCTCACCGCCCGGCCGTAGCTCCGGCCGTCGTCGAGCACCGAGCCCCCGAACTTCAGAATGGTCAGACCGCGCTGCACGTCGACACCTCCTGTTGGGACGAGGGACCTTTGTGCGAGGACTCCTGGCGCAAGGAGGCCGCGTCGAGCGCGCGCTCCAGATCGTCGAAGATCGCCTCGCCAGGCTCGATGCCCACCGACAGCCGCAGGAGGCCATCGGTGACGCCGACGCGCTCACGGTGCTCCCTCGAAACGCCGCCGTGCGTCATGGTCGCCGAGTGCGTGAGCAGCGATTCGAGGCCGCCCACGTGCTCGACGAGCCGTGGAACGCGGACGCCGAGCGCCACGTTCTTCGCACGCTCGAGCCCTCCGTCGACCTCGAACGAGAGCACCGCGCCGTGCGCGCCGAGGTGCTGGCGCTCCGCAGTCTCGCGCGCGGGTCCCGCGTCGAGCCCCGGGTAGTGGACACGGCGCACGTCCGGCCGCGCGGCGAGCCGCTCGGCGATGGCCGACGCGGACGCGCACTGGCGCTCGAGGCGCACGCCGAGCGTCTTGACGCCCTGGAGCGTCAGCCAGGCGTGGAACGGCGTCTGGATCCCGCCGCTCGCCGTTCGAACGAAGCGCAGCCGCTCGAGCAGCGCCTCGTCCCGGGCGACGAGCGCTCCGCCGAGCGCCGCCGAGTGTCCCTCGACGAACTTGGTGGTCGAGTAGACGCTCACGTCCGCGCCGAGATCGAGCGGCTGCTGGAGGAGCGGCGTGAGGAACGTGTTGTCGACGGCGACGAGCGCCCCGCGCGCTCTCGCGAGCCGCGCGACGGCGCGCACGTCGGTGATCGCCAGCGTCGGATTGGACGGGGTCTCGAGGAACACGAGCGCCGTGTTCGGGCGCAGCGCGGCGCGCACGGCCTCGACGTCGGTCGTGTCGACGAAGTCGGTCTCGACTCCGGGGCCGGTGAAGACCTGCTCCAGGAGGCGCGTCGTGCCCCCGTACAGCGCCTCCGAGCAGACGACGTGGTCGCCCGCGCGGAGCACGGTCAGGAAGAGCGCCGTCTCGGCGGCGAGACCGGTGCTGTAGCAGACGGCGGGCGGCGCCTCCTCGAGCGCGCCGAGCGCGCGTTCGAGCGCCGCGACGGTCGGGTTCGACTGGCGCGAGTAGGCGTGCGCGGCCTCGCTCGCGATCCCGTCGCGGCAGAACGTCGTCGACTGGACGATCGGCGCGACGAGGGGTTCGCCGTCGGCGGAGCCGCGGCCGGAGGTGGGAAGGAGGGACTCGAGATTCAGGCGGTGCTGACGGGTCACGTCGGTGCTCCACTCCGCGTCCTCTGAGCGACCGGGCCGACGTGGTCGCACGGCCTTCGGGCCGCGCACTGTTCTGGTGCGCCCGGTCCGGCCTCCGCCGCCCGCGCTCACCCGCATCGTTCCCCACGTCGGGGCTGTCCTCGGCACCGTGGCGCGTCGCGGCTGCGACGGCTCGGTTGCCGCCCGGGACCCTCGGTGAAGACCTCCCGGGACTCTGGATGCTGAAGTTCTGGGGCGGAGCCTACGGGGAGCGCAGGGCCCGCGCCAGGCCCTCGCTTCGAAATATCCGGATATCTCGATGAGCGCTAGTCCGGAACCGCGGGGCTCCCTCAGCCCATCGCGCCCGACCAGCCCAGCCGATCCCGCAGCCTGCGCCACGGATCGAAGCCGTCCGTCGTCAGCAGCGGGTACGGATCCTCGTGCGCCACCACGTGCACGGTGTCGCCGGCCTCGAGCCGCGACTGGCTGACTCCGTCGACGTCGAGGCTCACCGGTCCGGCGCAGGTCGTGATGCGCGCGGACGTCTCGGCCCGCGGCCCGATGACGAGCGGCCGATGCGCGAGCGAGTGCGCCGAGATCGGCGTCAGCAGGATCGCCCGCAGGGCCGGGTCGAGGATCGGGCCGCCCGCGGCGAGCGAGTAGGCCGTGGACCCCGAAGGCGTCGCGAAGATGAGCCCGTCGGCGCGGTAGCTCGTGACCCTCCGGTCCCGCGACTCGAGATCGAACTCGACGAGCGTCGGCGATCCGCCGCGCGACAGCACGACGTCGTTCAGCGCGACGATCGGAGGCCCGTCGGGCGCGTCTCGCCCCGCGCGGACGACGGTCGCCGTGAGCCGCATTCGTCGCTCGACCAGGCCCCGCCCGTCGAGGATCTCCTGGAGCCCGGCGCGCCACTGCTCCGCCTGGAGCGAGGCGAGGAATCCGACGCGTCCGAAGTTGACGCCGATCGTCGGCGCGGGCGCGGCGGCGAGCAGCCGCGCCGCCATCAGCACGCTGCCGTCCCCGCCGAGCACGACGACGAGGTCCGGCTGCGCCGAGGGGGTGAACCCGCCGCAGGGGTCGATGCCGCGCAGGTCCGCGACGGTCTCGAGCTCGGCGCCCGTCGTGCGGAGGAACGCCTCCACCTGCGCGAGGACCTCGGACACGCGCGCCTTCGCGCCATCCGCGAACAGGAGAACGCGCCCGACACGTCCCGCCGGCGGGTGCCAGCGCTGCGTCCCCGCCGGGTGATCGTCGCCGGTCACTGGACCCGGACGCCGCCGAGGAGGTTCGTCACGACGCGCAGCACGCCCGGCGCGTCGAGTCCAACCGACGCGAGCTGCTCCTCGCGGGTCGTCATGTGCTCGACGTAGCGGTCCGGGATCCCGAGGACCCGGATGGGCGCGGGCGTGTTCGGCACGGCTGCGCGCGCCGCGGCCTCGAGCACGGCGGAGCCGAACCCACCGGCCCGCTGGTGATCCTCGAGCGTGACGATGTGGCTGCAGCCCGCGAGGTGCGCCTGCAGGAGTTCCTCGTCGAGCGGCTTCGCGAAGCGCGCGTCGACGACGCCGATCTCGACGTCGCGCGCGGAAAGCTCGCGCGCCACGTCGAGCGCGAGCTGCACCATCGAGCCCAACGCCCAGATCACGAGCCCGCCCTCGGGCGCCTCGCGCAGGACTTCGGCGCGGCCGACCTCCATCGGCGCGCGCTCGGCGGCGTGGAACTCCTCGCGTGCAGGCGCGTTGCCGCGCGGGAAGCGCAGGCCGAACGGCCCGTCGATCTTGAGTCCGAGCCCGAGCATGCGCCCGACGTCGGTCGCGTCGCGCGGCGCGGCCAGCGTCATGTTCGGCAGCGTCCGCATGTACGCGAGGTCGAACACGCCGTTGTGCGTCGGTCCGTCCTGGCCGACGGGGCCCGCGCGGTCGAGCGCGAACAGCACGGGGAGGTTCTGCAGCGCGACCTCCTGGAAGACCTGGTCGTACGCGCGCTGTAGGAAGGTCGAGTAGATCGCCACCACGGGGCGCATGCCGGCCTTCGCCATGCCCGCGGCCATCGCGACCGCGTGCTGCTCGCAGATGCCCGTGTCGTGGAAGCGGCTCGGGTGCTGCTCCTCGAACGCATCGAGGCCCGTTCCCGAGGGCATTCCGGCCGTGATCGCGTGGACGCGGACGTCGCGTGACGCGTGCTCGATGAGCGAGCCGGCGAACGCCTTCGTGAACGCGACGGCGGGCGGCGCGTCGGCCGGAGTCGGCTGCTTGGGCTCGACCTTGCCGGGCTTCTTCGAGCGCCCCTTGACCGCGTGCACGCGCTCGGGGTGGTTCGGCCCGTCGGGGTGCCCCTTGCCCTTCTCGGTCAGCACGTGCAGCAGGACGACGCCGTCGAGCTCGCGCACGCGCTGGAGCACGTCGACCAGTCCGTTCACGTCATGGCCGTCGACCGGCCCGACGTAGCGGACGCCGAGCTCCTCGAAGACGTGGCCGGGAACGAAGACGTGACGCAGCACCTCGCCGACGTCGTCGAGCGCCTTGTCGACCTTGCCGCCGATCAGGGGAATCGCCTGAACGAGGCTCTTCGTCTCCTGACCTGCGCGCTGGACGAAGCGGCTGCCGCGGATCCGCGTGAGGTACTTCGACAGCGAACCGACCGACTTCGAGATCGACCACTCGTTGTCGTTGAGGATGACGAGCAGCTTCGGCCGCGTCGCGCCCGCGTGGTTGAGCGCCTCGAAAGCGACGCCCGCACCGAGCGACGCATCGCCAATCACGCTGACCGCGTGCGGCGGGTCCTCCTCGTGCGCGAGGCCCGCGGCGAGCCCCAGGCCGAGGCTGACGCTCGTGCCCGCGTGCCCGGTGTGGAACAGGTCGTACGGGGACTCCTCGGGGTGCGTGAAACCGCAGAGACCGTCGGTCCGGCGCAGCGTCGAGAACCGGCCCTTGCGGCCGGTCAGGACCTTGTGCGGATAGGCCTGGTGCGAAACGTCCCAGACGAGCCGATCGCGACGGAAGTCGAAGACGCGGTGCAGGGCCGTCGTGAGCTCGACCACGCCGAGGTTGGACCCCAGGTGGCCGCCGGTGCGCTGGACCGTGTCGAGGAGGAACTCGCGTACCTCGTCGCACAGGCGCGGCAGATCGCCCCGCTCGAGCGCCTTGATGTCCGCCGGCCCGTCGATGCGGGGCAGCAGTGCCTCGTCGTGGGCCTCTCCTCGGTCTTGCGTCGTCTTCGCCATGGTCGCCTGAGGGGTCCGCAGCGCGCTCCGGCCCCGGGCCTTCGTTCCGGGAGGGGTTCGCCGCGCTTCCGCCACGAGATTAGGTCCGATGGGCCCTTCTCCCCGCGACTCTTCAGGAGTTCCGGCCGAGGAGAGCCTCCACGAGTCCCGCCCCGAGCGGGCCGAGGCCGAGGCGCGCCGCGCTGTCGCGGGCGGCGTCGGCGTGCCGGGCGGCCTCCTGGCGGGCGCCCTCGAGCCCGAGCTCGCGCACCAGGGTCGCCTTGTCCGCCGCCCGGTCCTTGCCCGGTGTCTTTCCGAGGGACGCGGCGGTCCCCGTGACGTCGAGGACGTCGTCCAGCGCCTGGAACGTGAGTCCGACGGACGTCCCGAAGCTGCGCGCCTCGACGTGGGCGTCGGGGCCCGCCTCCGGGGCCCCGAGCGCGCCGAGCTCCGCCGCAGCGCCGAGGAGCGCCGCGGTCTTGGCCCCGTGGATCCGCCTCACGCCGTCGGCGTCCACCGCCGCACCTCCTTCGGCGTCGAGATCGAGCACCTGTCCGCCCACCATGCCCGCCGCGCCGGCCGCGCGCGCGAGCGCTCCGACGGCCGCACCGGTCCGTTCGCCGAAAGCGCCCTCGGCAAGGACCTCGAACGCCAGCGCCTGGAGCGCGTCCCCGACGAGCACGGCGAGCGCCTCGTCGAACGCGCGGTGCACCGTCGGGCGTCCGCGCCGCAGGTCGTCGTCGTCCATGCAGGGCAGGTCGTCGTGCACGAGGCTGTACGTGTGGATGCACTCGACGGCGAACGCGCCGGCCTCGATCGCGCGCGCTGGCGCGCCGAGCGCCTCGCCGACGAGCCTGCACAGGGCCGGACGCACGCGCTTGCCGCCGCCGGTCATGGCGTAGCGCAGCGCGTCCTCGAGGCGCGACGCCACGCCGCCACTTGGATCGGGCCCGAGCGCGAGGCGGTCGAGCTCGCGCGCGAGGAGCGCGTCGGCCCAGTCCCGCGCGTCCGACAGCCAGCGCGCGGCGTCGGCGCCGCCCCTGCCCGGGTCGGTCACGCCCGGGTCCGTCACGCCCGGGTCCGTCACGCGCCGTCGCCGGGCTCATCCGGATCGCCGTCGTACGGAGCGACTCCATCGCGCGTGAGCTCCTCGACCTGGCGACGGAAGCTGCCGAGCTGCTCGCGGCAGCCCTTGAGCAGCGCGACGCCCTCCTTGTAGCGGTCGAGCGAGACCTCGAGTCCGAGGCCCCCCTGCTCGAGCTCGGACACGATCTCCTCGAGGCGGCCGAGGCTCGCGTCGAACGTCGGCGCGTCGTCGTCCTGCGTCTTCTTGGGGCTCATCCGCCGGATGATACCGGGCGCCCGAAGCCGAACGCCTCGCACGCGTCGTCGAATCCACCCGCGAGCGCGGCCCGCTCGGCGGCGCTCGCGCCCGCGTCGGCCGCGCGGCGCAGGACTTCCGCGCGGACGCGCTCGGGCCGGTAGAGCGAGCCAGCGCCCCAGTACGGTCGCATGACGCCGGTCCGGAACACGCGGCCCCCGAGGCCGCGCAGGTAGTCGGCCGCGAGCGGCGCGCCGACGACGGAAGCGATCTCGGCCGAGGCGGCGTCGGGGAGCACGCCGAACCACCCGCCGAAGCGTCCCACGCCCTCTGCTTCGAGCGGCGTCAGCCCGCCCGGGACGAGGTTCGCGCGGATCCCGGCGCCGGCGTGCGCGCGCTCGAAATGCACCGGGCCGAAGCCGCGCAGGACGGCCTGGGGCCGGACGTCGGGCGGGAGGTCGGCGCGAAGGCGCTCGACGAAGTCGTCGGGGAGCCGGCCGCCCGCCAGGCGCGCGCAATACGCCGCCGCCTCGACCAGGTCCGTGGCAAGTGCGTCCTGCCACGGTCCGGGCGGGGCGTCGCGCACGACGCGGGCGAACGGGAGCGCGGCGCGGGCGAAGCGCTCGCCGACGTCGGGCGCCTCGTCCTCGCGCACCACGCGCGGGAGGAGCTTGACGAGGGCGGCGCGCGGTTCGACGGCCCGCGCGGCTGTGATCGTGTCGACGTTGCTGCGCAAGGCTCCGAGGTCGCCCTCCTGCACGTGGCGCGCGAGGCCAACTCCGCCGACGCCGATCACGACCGCTGCTGCGGCGCGGGCGATGCGGCCGGACGCTGCGGCCCGACGCGCACCCGCGGCTTCGATCGCGGGCCCGACGGCGATCGCCATCACGACGAGGAGACCCCAGACCGCCGGCGCGAAGCGCAGGTACGGGAACCAGCCGCCGGAGTCCGCGCCGGGCGCGAGGCCGGTCACGGCGGCCGCGAGGGCCCACAGGTCGACGAAGCCGCCGACCACGAGCAGCGCGCGCATCCGGCGCCCGCGCGGGAGCTCGAACGCGATGCCCGCAACGGTCGCGGCGAACCCGAACGCGAGCGCAGGCGCGACGAGCCCGCCCGACGCGGCCGCCTTGAGCCCCGCGAGGAACGGTGCCACGCCGGCCTGGACCTCCTCGCCGTGGAGATCGAACAGCCCGCTTCCGTGCTCGAACCAGAGCACGATCCAGGGCACCAGGCCGAGCACGGTGCTCAGCATCAGTGCCGGGCGGAAGGTCGTCCGCCAGCGCGTCGCGCTGAACAGGACGATCACGGCGAGGACCGCGATCGGGACCTGATAGCTGAACCAGCTCCCGAAGCCGGCGCTGAGCCCGAGCGCCACGAGCAGCCCGCGCGGGACCGGGCGGTCCGGGGGGACGGCGGCGGCCTCCAGCCCGAGGTGCAGCACCAGCGCGATGAACACGAGCGCCTCGACGTGGATCCCGAGGTGCAGCAGCGAGCCCTTCGCGAGGCTCTCGGGCGCGAGCACGAGCGCGAGGCCGGCGACGAGCGCCGCGCCGACGCACGCGCGCGCTTCGCCCGGCGCGCGCTCGTCGTCGACGGCGTGCCGGCCCGCGAGGACCATCGTCGCGGCGAGCGTCGCCACCCCGAACGCTCCGGCGAGCACCTTGTGCATCAGCGGTGTCGCGCCGATCAGCGGGATCGCGAGCGCTTTCAGGTGGCTCGCGAGGAACCCGCCGCCCTCGTACGGGTGGTACGGCAGCCGCGCCCACGGCACGTCGACACCCGAGCGCAGGGCGAGCGCGACGAAGGCCTTCTCGTTCTCCTCGCCGAGCACGAAGACGTCCCCCAGCGCGAGGACGACCAGCGCCCGCGCGACCACGTATGCCAGGGAGACGAGGACGACGGCTCGAATCACGGGGGCGAGCCTACCGGCCGGCGCGGGACCGCCCTACAAGGAGGGCCATGAAGCGCTCGATCGTCGCGATCCTGTCCTCCGGCGCGCTCCTGACCACGCTGGCCGGCGGGGCCTTCCTGGCCTCCTGCAACCAGCGCGGCAACTACGAGGGCGTCGACGGCGAGACGCTCTACAAGCGCGCCTGCCTGAGCTGCCACGGCAAGGACGGCCGAGCGATGGCGGGCGGCGCTCCGAGCTACCGCGGGATCCGAAAGGACTGGGACGAAGAGAAGCTCCTCGGGTACATCGACAACCCGCAGCGCTACAAGCGCGCGAACCGCCCGCCCCGGCTCGGCAAGCGCTACATGCCGCCGGTCGACCGGCGCATGCCGGAGGACGCACGGCGGCGGCTCATCGCGCACGTCCTCGGGCTGATGGACGCGCTCGAGGTCCCGAGCGACTGAGTGCGATGGAGGGCCGCGACCCCGCCGCGCTGGACGTGCTGGAGCGCTCGCTCGAGGCGCACGGTGGACGCGCGCTCTGGGAGTCGGCCGCGTCCGTGACAACGACGCTCGACATCGGCGGGGCCGCGCTCGCGCTGAAGGGGCGCAGTCCCTTCGCCCGCCGGATCGTGGCCGAGGTCGATCCGCTGCGTCCCGCCGTCGAGCTCCGGCATCCGCGCGGGACGTTCCGCATGGACGGCTGGTCGATCCGGCCGGCTTCGAGCGGCCCGGACGAGGCGTACGAGGTCGACGTCCACGACGGCTCGCATCGTGCGCCCCGTCTCTGGTCCGATCTGGACGAGGCGCACTTCCTCTCCTACGCCGTGTGGAACTACGTGCTGGGCCCATGGCTCCTGCTCCACGCGTGCGACGCGATGGAGCGGCTCCCCGACGGTGCGCGGCGCGGCCAGCCCCACGCGCGCGTGCGCGTCCGCTTCCGGCCCGACGTGCCGACCCACTGCCCGGAGCAGACGTTCTGGTTCGACGCCGAGGGCCGGCTCGCGCGCCTCGACTACACGGCCCACGCCCTGAGCTCCTGGGCGCACGGCGCGCACGAAGTGGAGTCCTACGCAACCTTCGACGGGATCGAGCTGCCGAGGAAGCGCCGCGTGCGCCTCAGGCCCTTCGGCGGGGGGCGGTCGGCGCCGCTCGTCTCGGCGATGCGGGGCGAGCTGCGGTCCGTGGTCTTCACGGCGCAGGACGGCTCGGAGCGCCGCTGGGGGGAATCGGTCGGACCCACTCCCCGGCGCTGACGACTCGGCGCTGTCGACTCGGCGCTGTCGACTCGGCGCTGGGCATCCGAGAGCGGATCAAAACGTCGCGCTGGGTCGAACGGTGCGCGCTGCGCGGAGAGCGGAGCGCGCCCGTGGCACAGACCCCGCCCGCGTCGATCGGAACGGGGCCCGGTCCTCCGTCAAACGGTGATCACCTTCGCAGCATCGCCGAGCGCTTTGATGATCCCGTCCATCGAACCGACCTCGCCCGCCGCCGGCTCCACCCCGTAGTGCTGCAGGCACGTCCCGCACGGGACGAGGTCGACGCCGTTCTCCTCCAGCATCGTGAGTTCACCGAGCACGTGGCTGTCCCGCGCGACGAGCTTGACACCCGAGTTGACCATCAGCACCGCGTCGAGATCGCGCAGCGCGATCGACTTCTGGAGAAAGGTCTTGAGGATCCGCGTCCCGAGATCGCGGTCGCCGTGTCCGAGGGTGTCCTTGCCGAGGAAGAGAACGGTCTTCATGCGCGGCAGGGTAGCAGCCGGGATCGACACGGGCCGCCCGGCGCGCGGAAGGCTCGCGCGCGCCGGGCGGCCCCTGGCGACGTCGGGTGGGGCCAGGTGATCCCGGCCGGGCGCGGCCTCACCCGCGCTTTTCCTCGTCGTCGTACGCGAGCGTCACGAACGGTCCCGCGAGGTACTCCTCGGTCGGGACCTGCGACTGGAGGAGGGCCCCGCTGTGCTCGCCGCCGAGCACGAGGCGCAGGACCTCGGCCACGCCGCACGCCGTCGTCGACTGGATCGCACGCATGCGACGGCCCGCGACCACGATGCTCGGGCAGTGGATGACCTCGCGCATGGCGCGGAGCGTCCCATGGGCGTCCCGCCCCTCGACCGAGGCGTAGACGATCACGATGTCGTCCTCCACGTGCGGGATGACCGCTTCCATCGCGTCCTGCAGCTTCGCCGGACGGTCCGGGCCGTCGGGGATGTCCGCGAGGAGCCCCTCGACCCAGGCGTAGTGCCCCGGGAAACGCAGCGTCTTGTAGTCGAGGTCGCGCACCTTGCCCGCGAGCGCCTCGGGAAGGTCCGCGGCGCCGCCGGACGTCATCGCCTCCTCGAGTTCGCGCCCGTGCAGGAGCAGCGTCTTGCGCTCGGAGAGCGACGGCACCTCGACGGTCTTCCCGTCGCGCACGCAGATCGCGTCCTTGACATACTCCGTCGCGACGCCGACGGGGCTCCAGGTCCAGCCGTACATGTGCGGCTCGGTGGCGTGGCGGGTCAGGGCCCCCACCCGCATCTCGAGCTTGTCGACCGCGTCGACGCCCCAGGCCGACGTCGCGCGCTGCACGAGCGCGTGCCCGAGGATGTTGATGTAGCCCGGCGCGAGGCCGCACTGGAGCGCGAAGCACGTGTTCGCGCCCTCCGCGATGCCCTTGATCTCATTCGTCTCGGCGACGTACTCGGTGAGATTGAGGTAGTGGCAGCCGTACTCCTTCGCGAGGCGCGCCATGCGCGGCGCCTGCGAACCGGGCAGGCAGTCGACGATCGCGTCGGCCGCTGCGAGGACCTCGAGCAGCTCGTCGGACGTTCCCTCGGCCGGCATCGCGATGCCGCGGGCCAGCGGCGCGTCCGTCGGCACATCGACGTTCGCGTACTCGGTGGCCGAGCCCGCCGCGTCGAGCGACAGATCACCGAGGACCACCTCGGCGGCCGTGCTGGGCTCGTTGCGCAGCAGGAGGGCGAGGGCGCGGCCGATGCCGCCGGAGCCAGCGATGAAGATCGTCGGACGTTGGGCCATGGAACGGGGAGCGGGGTCGAGGTGAGCGGAGCGGGGCCTGTCGGAACGGCGTCGGAGGGGGCTCCGGGCCGGATTCGAGGGCGAAGAGACTACCCGCTGCACCCCCGGGCCCGCGCCCGTTTCCGCCCGGTGCAGCGCCGATTCCCACGTCCGATCCCGGACCCCGTTCCAGGCCCCACCCGAGGCCCGGATCCGCCGTGCGTCGAGGCCCCTCGCGGGGGTGTGACGGGAGGGCGCGGCCGGTCCCGTCCGAGGGCTCCGGCTCGCCCCCGTCCGCGCCTCAGCCGGCCCAGTCGAAGGTGACCGGCATCTCGACGTTGCCGCCGAGGGTCGCGTGCACGGGGCAGCCCAGCGCCGCGCGCTCGAGCGCGTTGCGGGCCTTTGCGTCGAAGTCTCCGCGGACGGTGATGACGACCTCCAGTCGCGCGATCCGGCGCGGCTCGGTCGCCATGACCTTCCGCACAGCGACCTCGGCCCCGCCGAGGCTCCAGCCGTGCCGGTCCGCCACGATGCCCATGATGGTGAGCATGCACGAGCCGAGCGCCGTCGCCACGAGGTCGGTGGGCGAGAACGCCTCTCCCCGTCCGTGGTTGTCGACCGGCGCGTCCGTGACGATCTCGACGCCGGAGCGGGTATGGACGGCGCGCGTGCGCAGCTCGCCTTCGTACGTGAGGGTCGCGGTGGGATCCATGGGTGTCTTGCGGAGTGCCGAGGCCAGTGGACCGACCCGCGGACGGTCTGCTATCGGGGCTCGGCGCGGTAGAGGACCTCACCGTTCACGACCGTCATCAGGACGCTCGCATCGAGCGCCCGGTGCGCGCTGCCTGCGTCCAGTCGCGACAGGTCGACGTCGACGACCGTCAGGTCGCAGCCATAACCCAACGCGAGGCGTCCGCGGCGGTCCTCTTGCAGCGCCGCAAATGCGGCGCCCGAGGTGAACGCCGCCAGCGCGGCCCTCGCGTCGAGGCGCTCCTCCGGGAAGAAGCCGCCCTCGGGCCCCCCGTCGCGGTCCTGCCGGGTCAGGGCGGCGTAGAGGCCTTCGAGCGGGTGCGGCCGCTCCACCGGAAAGTCCGACCCGAACGCGAGCGGGACCGGCGTCGCCTCTTCGAGCGTGCGCCAGGCGTAGGCGCCGCGCGCGCGGCGTTCGCCGAGTCGGTCGACCGCCCAGCGCATGTCGGAGGTCGCGTGCGTGGGCTGCATCGAGGCGATGACCTCGAGGCTTCCGAAGCGCGCGAAATCCGAAGCCGCGACGACCTGCGCGTGCTCGATCCGCGGGCGCAGCGCCGCCAGCCCGGGCAGGACGCGGCGCGTCCGCGCGTAGGAGTCGAGCACCGTTCGATTGGCGCGGTCCCCGATCGCGTGCGTGGCGGGCTGGAGGCCGGCTCGCGCGGCGAGCTCGACCTGTCGCGCGAACCGATCCGCGTCGAAGCGCGCGAGCCCGCGCTCGCCCGGGGCGTCGGTGTAGTCGTCGATGAGGGCCGCTCCGCGGCTCCCGAGGGCACCGTCGACCATGAACTTCACGCCGGGCACGCCGAAGACGTCCTGCTCGTCGAAGACCTGGCGGACGCCCTCGAAGTCGGACGCCGTCTCGAGCGCATTCGCGTAGACGTATCCGACGACGCGCAGGTCGAGCTCACCCGCGTCGGCGAGCGCCCGGAGGATGCGCGAACCGCGCACGTCCTCGCCCATGTCGTGCACGCACGTGAGCCCGACCGCGAGCAGCGCGTCCTGCGCGCGGAGGATGCGGCGGCGCCGCACCTCCTCGGTCGGCTCCGGCACGAACGCCCCGACGAGTCCGATCGCGGTGTCGACGAGGACGCCCGTCGCCCGCCCCCGCTCGCGCACGACGCGCCCGCCGACGGGGTCGTCGGGGAGCTCGTCGCCCGCGAGCCCGGCGGCTTCGAGCGCGCGCTGGTTGGCGAGGGCGGCGTGCCCGTCGACCCGGTCGACGAGCACCGGGTGATCCGGCACCGCGGCCGAGAGCTCGGCGTGGTGCGGGAAGCGCGCGCCGGGCCAGAGGGTCTGGTCCCAGCCGCGTCCCCTGACCCAGGTTCCCGCGGGAAGTTCGGCAGCGCGCTGTCGGACGCGGCGCACGAGCTCGCCGAACGTGGTACAGCCTGTGAGGTCGACCTCCTCCAGGAAGGCGCCGTAGTTCTCGACGTGGCCGTGCGCGTCCTGGAACCCGGGGAACGCGTGGCCGCCGCGGAGGTCGACGCGCTCCGCGATGCGGCCGGCCTCGGTGCGGGAGAGCGTCGCGAAGTCCCCGAGCGCGACGATGCGCCCACCGCGGGCGAGCAGCGCCTCGGTCCGGGTCGCCTCCTCGCCGACGGCCCCTCGCGCGGAGAACCCGGTGTGGATCGTCCCGCCGTGGAAGAGGACGACCGGTCCGTCGGCCTCCGCGTCTCGCCCAGGGTCGAGGGGCGACGAGGTCATCGGGAGCGCGGCCGCGCAGAGGAGGAGGAGCAGGATCGTTCGCTTCATGCCGGGCGGGTCCCGGGCGGGCTCGCGCCCGGGGCGGGGATCCCTACCGTAGCGCAGCAGCGTCTGCCGCAGCAGCGTCTGCCGCAGCAGCGTCTGCCGCAGCAGCGTCTGCCGCAGCAGTATCCGCCACGGCAGCGTCCGCCACGGCAGCCTCCACTGCGGGGGAGGCCGTGGCGTCGCGGGCCTTCGGCGCGGAGCGCCGACGACCGCCGGGGCTCCGGACCGGCCGGGGCGCCGGGGCTAGACTCCGCGGGTGCAGAACCAGCCCCTCGAATCAAAGCGTGCGCTCGTCACCGGAGCCTCCTCCGGCATCGGCGCGGCCACCGCCCGGGCGCTCGGCCGCCTCGGCGCCCACGTGACCCTCTCGGCCCGTCGCGAAGAGAGGTTGACCGCCCTCGCCGCGGAGCTCCCGTCCGCCGACGTGCGCACCGCGGACGTGCGCGACCCGGGATCCGTCTCGGCGCTGTTCGACGGAGCCGCCTACGACGTCGTGGTCGCGAACGCAGGACTCGGGCTCGGCGTCGCCGCGCTCCACGAGGGCGACGTCGAGGACTGGAGCACGATGATCGACACCAACGTGAAAGGCGTCCTGCACACGGTGCGCGCGGCGCTGCCCGCGATGCGCGCGCGCGGCGTGGGCGACGTCGTCCTCCTCGGGAGCGTCGCGGGCCGCCAGGTCTACCCGGGCGGGAACGTCTACAACGCCACCAAGCACGCGGTGCGCGCGATCTACGAGGCGCTCCGCCTGGACGGGATCGGCAGCGGGCTGCGCTTCACGACGGTCGACCCGGGGATGGTCGAGACCGAATTCAGCGTCGTCCGCCTGGGCGACGAGGCCTCCGCCGCACGGGTGTACGACGGGATGACCCCCCTGACGCCGGACGATGTCGCGGACGCGATCGCGTACGCCGTGACCCGGCCTCCCCACGTCAACGTCGGGGAAATCGTCCTCTGGCCCACCGACCAGAGCAGCACGCGGGACGTGCACCGGCCCGGGAGCTGACCCGCGGTCGCGGGGCGGGCCTCGGGACAACCCCGGAGAGACCGCCGCCGCAGGAAGAGCGCCCCCGCGGAGGGGCCGGAGACCCTACGATCGTGCGCCGAAACGGGCCCCTCGGGGCCCGGCACTTCCCCCGCCACCTCCCCCGGCGCTGCGCTGTCCGCCGCCGGTCGCCCCTAGACGCCCCGCCCAAGCACGACGAACGATGTCCAACGACTCGCTCGACAAGGAGATCGAAGCCGCCCTCGACGGCGTGGACCTGCAGGCCCTCGGAAGCTCGGAGGAGGAGGACGCCCCCTCCGCCGGCGGCCGCTCGAAGCGCGACGACCTGATGCCGGGCACCGTGTCCGGGGTCAGCGGCGACGACGTCATCGTCGACCTCGGCCCGCGGATGCAGGGAGCGTGCGCGCTCGCCGAGTTCGACGAGCCGCCCAAGCCGGGCGACACGTTCCAGTTCATGCTGCGCGGGCGGGACGACGACGAGCTCTGGATCCTCTCGATCAAGGGCGCGCGAGAGCTCGCCGCGTGGGAGCAGCTCGAGGTCGGCTCGCACACCAAGGCGCGCGTGACCGGGCAGAACAAGGGCGGACTCACGCTCAAGATCGGCGCGAACGAGGCGTTCATGCCGCTGAGTCAGGTCTCCACGGACCGCGAGTTCGACGCGTCGACGCTGCTCGGGCAGACCGTCGTCGCGGAGGTCCTCGAGATCGACCGGTCGCGCAACCGCGTGCTGCTGAGTCGCCGCCGCGTCGAGGAGGCCGAGCGCCTTCAGCAGCTCTCGGAGGCCGTCGGCGCCCTCGAGGCGGGGACGCGCGTCTCCGGCAAGGTCACGCGCATCGAGGCGTTCGGAGCCTTCGTCGCCATCGGCGGCGGCGTCGAGGGACTCGTGCACGTCAGCCAGATCTCGCGCCAGCGCGTCGAGAAGGTGGACGAGGTCCTCAAGGTCGGTCAGGACGTCCAGGCGATGATCCTCGAGATCAAGGACGGCGGGAAGAAGATCGCGCTCGGCATGAAGCAGCTCGAGCCGGACCCCTGGGACGAGGTCCCGCACCGGCTCAACGTCGACGGTCAGGTCACCGGCAAGGTGACGCGGATCGCCGACTTCGGCGCGTTCGTTGAGGTTCTGCCCGGCATCGAAGGGCTCCTGCACGTGAGCCAGGTTTCGAACGAACGGGTCCAGAACCTGGGGCGCCTCTTGAGCGTCGGTCAGGAGCTGAGCGTGCGCGTCCAGTCGATCGACCCGTCGTCGCGACGGATCTCGCTGTCACGCCTCGACCCGCGCGGAGCGGTGATCGGGTCCGAGGACGCGGTCGAGTCGTCGACGATCGAGGCGAAGCTCAAGGAGAACTCGAGCGGCTCGATCGGGACCAACCTGGGCGATCTCTTCAAGAAGGCGCTCGACAAGTAGCGCAGATACGGTGCCAGGATCACCAGCAGCAGAAGCAGCCAGGGTCGTTCATTGGATCGACGACCCTGGCTGCTTCTGCTGCTGGTGATCCTGGCACCGTATCTGCGCTACGCCCCGAGGTACCCGTCCAGCGGCAGCATGACGATGACCTCGGCCGCGGGCTCGCCCGCGACTGCGAACGTGCTGCGCCCCACGGCGAGGGGCTGCCCGTCTTCGTACTCGAGCGTCGGCCGCACGTCGGCGCGCACGCCCTGGCAGCCCTCGAAGATCACGCGCTCGCACTTCGCGCCGAGCCCGCGCAGCGCCGCCTCCGCAGCGGCCGCGACGAAGTTCCCGACCTCGAGCATCGCCTCGCGAACGGACGCCTCGACCTCGTCCTTGCCGCGCATCTCCGCCACCTGGTCGTCGGGCGCCATCATCAGGTAGCCCGCGAGCGCGATCGACTCCGAGAGCGGCACCAGCAGCACACCGTGCTCGACGGCGTCCCCGCCCGTGCGGACGCCGAATCGATAGGCGATGTGGACCGTCCCCTGGCCGACGGCGCGGTCGGAGCGCTCCTCGTACGTGACCTCGCCGACGGTGATGTCGCGGTCCGCGAGCATCGAGAGGTCGCTGGCGACACGGTCGAAGATCTGACGGACGACCTCGGAGGCCACTTGCGAGACTGCGGGCATGGTCTGGCGTCGGCCGGACCGTGGGCGAGACTCGAGCGCGATGGCCGTGGCGCCAGCGACTGTCCCAGGACGGTGCAGATACGGTGCCAGGATCACCAGCAGCAGAAGCAGCCAGGGTCGTTCATTGGATGGACGACCCTGGCTGCTTCTGCTGCTGGTGATCCTGGCACCGTATCTGCACCGAATCCGCTCTTCGCGGGGGATCAGTACGACTCGTTCTCGCCGGGGAACTCGCCGGCGCGCACGTCGCGCGCGTAGTGCGCGAAGGCGCCCTGCATGTCGTCCGCGAGGTTCGCGTAGCGGCGCACGAAGCGCGGGTTGAAACGCGTGCAGATGCCGAGCATGTCGTGGCTCACCAGGATCTGTCCGTCGCACCCACCGCCCGCGCCGATCCCGATGACCGGCACCGACACGCTCGCCGTCACCTCGGCCGCGAGGCTCGCCGGCACCTTCTCGAGGACGATCGAGAACACGCCGGCCTCCTCCAGGAGCTTGGCGTCGCGCCGGACCTCGTCGGCCTCCTCCTCGTCGCGCGCGCGGACCTGATACGTGCCGAACTTGTGGATCGACTGCGGCGTGAGCCCGAGGTGTCCCATCACCGGGATGCCCACGTCGACGATGCGTCGGACCGTGTCGACGACGACCCGTCCGCCTTCGAGCTTCACGGCCTCTGCGCCCGCCTCCTTCACCATGCGGCCCGCGTTGCGGAGCGCCTCGTCCGCGCGCACCTGGTACGACATGAACGGAAGGTCCGCGACGACGAGCGCGCGCTCGACCCCTCGTCGCACGAGCGTCGAGTGGTAGAGCATGTGCTCCATCGTGACGGTGACCGTCGTGTCGAGCCCCTGCATGACCGTCGACACCGAGTCGCCGACAAGGATCACGTCGACGCCCGCCGCGTCGACGAGCTGCGCCATCGTGTAGTCGTAGGCGGTCAGCGCCGCGATCTTGACGCCGGCCGCCTTCATCTCCATGAGGCGGTTCGTGGTGACCTTGCGGCCCTCGAAGGACTCGTCCGGGCTCTGGCTCATCGCGGCGTTGTACCACTTGCCGGACGACCTTGCGCCCGGGCTGCGACGCGCGCCGCCGGGACGGCCCCGCTCGCTCCGAGCTCGCTCTTGCCCGGAGCCGACTTCCGGTCGGGGTCCCGCCCGATCAGACCGTCGACCCGAGCGCGCGCCCCAGCGCAGTCCGCGCCGAGCGAGCGCCGTCGATCGCGGCGCTCATGATCCCCCCCGCGTACCCCGCACCCTCGCCGACGGGGTACAGATTGGCAAAGCCGAGCGCGGCTCGGGTGTCGCGCTCCCGGGTCATGCGCACGGGCCCGCTGCTGCGGGTCTCGATCCCTACGAGGAGCCCCTCGGCCCCGCCGAACCCCGGGATCGTCCGGTCGAACCGCGGGAGGGCGCTCGCGATCGCGTCCCGTACCTTGGCCGGGAGCAGCGCGTCGACCCGCCCCGGAACGGCACCGAATCCGTAGCTCGTGCGCAGCTCGCCCGTCGACTCGACCCCCCGCAGATAGTCGTCCGCGCGCTGCGCCGGCGCCGCGTACGTGCCCCCGCCCGCCTCGAAGAAGCGTGCTTCGAGCTCGCGCTGCAGAGCGACCCCGGCGAGCGGCCCCTCGTGCCCGAGCGCCGCGAAGTCGTCGGGATCGAGGGTCGTGACGATGGCGGCGTTCGCCCACATCGAGCTGTGCTTCGAGTTGCTCATCCCGTTCGTGCAAAGCCGCCCGGGCTCGTTCACGCTGGCGACGATGCGCCCGCCCGGGCACATGCAGAACGAGTGCGCGCCCGGCTGGCCGCGGCTCTGCAGGTTGTAGGAGGCCGGTCCAAGGCGCCCGGCGAGCGGCCCCGTCCCGTAGCGGCCGCTCGTCACAAGCTCCTGACGGTGCTCGATCCGGACGCCGAGCTGGAACGGCTTCGCCTCGAGCACGACGCCCTCGGCGGCGAGACCCTCCCACGTGTCGCGCGCCGAGTGCCCGATGCTCAGCACGAGCGCGTCGAGCGCGACCTCCCCCTCCGTCGTTCGGACGGCCGTGACGACGGAGCCCCCGTCCGGGGAAGGACGGACGACGAGTCCGGTCATACGCGTCCCGTAGCAAAGCCGCGCCCCGGCCGCCTCGATGCGCGCCCGCAGCTTCGGAAGGATCCTGTGCAGCTTGTCCGTGCCGATGTGCGCACGCGCGTCGTACGCGATGTCGTCGGGCGCGCCGGCGTCGACGAGCGCCGCGAGGATCGCCGGCTCCAGCGCGTCCTTCGTGCGTGTGTAGAGCTTGCCGTCCGAGTAGGTGCCCGCGCCGCCGTCGCCGAAGAGCAGGTTCGTCTCGGGATCGGGCTCCGCCCCGCGGTGGAAGGCGACGACCGGGCGGCCGCGCCCCTCGATGGCGGCCCCGCGCTCCAGCAGCGTGACGCGCGCGCCCGATTCGGCTGCGGCCAGCGCCGCGAACAGCCCGCCCGGGCCCGCACCGACCACGACGACGTGCGGTGCGTCCGTCCCGGCCGCACGCGGCACCGCGAGCGGCTCGTCGGGGCGCGCGACGCGGGCGCGCCCCGAGCGCTCGAGCCGCGTCCACAGACCGGAGCGCGGCGGCCCCACGAGACTGAGTTCAACCTGCGCCTCGAAGTGCAGGTCGGCCCCGCGCCCGCGCGCGTCGACGGCCCGCCGGGCGAAGCGCGCGGCCCGCACCGACCCCCACTCGACGCCGATCGCTGCTGCCGCGCGCCGGAATGCGTCCGGGTCCGGCTCGTCGACCTCCTGGCGGACGCCGGTCACGACGACCGATACGGGCGCGCCGGGAGCGACGCCCGAGAGCGCGGGGGCGCCGCCCGGCCCTCGGCCCCGTCCGCGGCCCGCGCCGCGGCCCCGCGCTCCTCTCCGTCGCCCGCCCATGTCGCCCGGAAGGGTAGTTCTTCCCCTCGAGCGCCGCCGTTCTGCGGCGATTTGAGTCCGGACGCGCGGGCCGGCCGCCGAAGCGCCCCATAGACCTTCCACGCCGACCCCCACCGCGGAGCCGCCCTCCGGCGGGCGCCCATGCGACCGAACCCCACCCTCGTGGCGAGCGCGCTGCTCGCCGGCGCCCTCCTCGCCCACGGCTGCGCGACGGTTTCCTCCGCCGCGATGGTCCCTGAGAACGTCCGGATCGAACGCTCCCTCGGCGGTGCCGTGCGGGTCGAGGCTTTCGGAACACCGCGGCAGGCCTGGATCGGGCGCTCGCTCGTCAGCGGCGACGAGCTGAGCCGCGCGGTGCAGCAGACCGTGCTCGAGGCTGGCCTCTTCGAAGAGGTCGCCCAGCTCGGCGAGGCCGACCGCGTGCTCATGGTTGAGATCGAACGACTCGACGAGCCGGGCGTGGGCATCGACCAGACCTGCGAGGTCGCCATGCGCTGGAAGCTCACCAGCGGCGACCGCTCGCGCACGATCTGGGAAGAGCTGATCACGACGCGCAAGACGGTCACGTCGTACGACGAGATCGACTCGTCTCTGCGCGCCGAACTCGCCGTGCAGGGCGCCCTCGAGGCGAACCTGCGCCGGGCGACCATGCGGCTCTCGAACGAGGGCTGAACTCCGGCCAGCGTGCTCTGGTCCCGGCGCCGCCCCGGGCCTACTCTCCGCCGCGCGCGGGCGCCGCTCCCCCGGTCACTCCGGACGGTTCGTCTCCGCGCGCGGATCGATCGCCCGGCCCGCGCGCCCGGCTCCCAAGCACGTCAGGCCTCACGAGGCGGCCCTTGCAGGACGACACCAGCCACGACGCCGACGAGCCGGACACCTCCGGTGAGCTCTTCGGCCTGCTCAACGCCTCCGACCGCGACCGCAGCCCCGGCGCGCGTCCGATGGTGAGCGTGTCCGACGGCGACCCGCCCGAGTTCCTCGACGAGGTGGCGCGCTTCGAGACCGTCCGGCTCGAACTCGAGCGCCGCGGGCACGGCTTCGGCTCGTACGCGGAGCTCGACGACTCGCTGATGTTCGCGCCGCGTGAGCCGCTCAAGGTGTTCGCGGAGCGCTTCGCCGCCGCGCGCCCGATTGTGCTCGTCGGTGCGCTGCCGCCCGAGCTCGACTTCGAGGACGAGGACGACGCCCCGACCCACGCGCTCTTCCGGCGGCTCGAGGAGGCCGGCACCCTCGAACCGCTGCTGCGGTCGGAGCCTCTGGCGCGACCCGAGCGGGGCTCCACCGACCCGTTCCGCGCGCTCGGCCCGCGCGCCTACGAGGGCGAGCCCGCGGCGGAACGGACGCTGGACGCACACTCGTTCGGCTGGCGCGAGCCGGACCCGGCGCGACCATCGCGGTCCGTGGACGACCTCTGGGTGAAGCTCCAGCGGCTCTCGACGCACCCCGAGGACGCCTCGCTGCGCGTCCGGGTGTCCCACGGAAGCGAGGTCGCGGACGACGCCAGCCGCGACCCGCACCGGCTGCGCCTCGTCGGACGGCTCGCCGAGACGCTCTTCCCCGAGCTCGGCGTGCTGCACCGAGACGAGGAGCTCCGCGGAATCATCGGGGACTGGATAGGCGGCCGGCCGCTGTTCACGCAGTCCATCGCGTACTGGAACGCGCCCGGCGGCGGGGCGCAGATGCACCACGATGCGTTCGACGAGCCCGCGCAGGGGCGCCAGCGCTGCGTGCTGTACGCGCAGGTCACCGGCGCGACCGCCTGGTTCGCCGCGTCCACGGACGACCTCGTGCTGCGCGTCCAGGAGTTCGCGGAGCTGCTCGAGGAGCAGAGCGACGGCTCCGCCCGCGACCCCGTGTTCGGCCCCTTCCTCGAGCTCGCGCGCTCCCCGCGCCGCACGCGGGCGGCGCTCATGCAAGAGGACGCCTCCGCCCTCTCACCCGTGCTTCATGGAGCCCCCGCCTTCCACGCGCTCCTCGCCGATGCGGGGCACGCTTTCGTGCTGCGCCCGGGCGACGCCGTGGTACTGCCCAACAACGGCGTCCTGGAGGGCACCTGCCACCACTCCGTCTTCTGCGCTTCACCCTCGCCAGGGCTCGCGTTCTCCCTCGCCGTGCGCGATTTCCGCGGTCCGGGCGCAGCGCCAGGAGCGGCGCGGGGTACGCGTGGCAGCGGCGGTCGCAGGGGTCGACGCCGAGGCCGCCGTCGTCCCGGATCGAGGCGGCGCTGACACCTCCGACAGACAGCCACAACTTCACCCATCCGCATAGCCGAGCCCCGCTAGGGTTTGGCGCTCCGCCCCCTGCGGTTCTGCCGACTCGCACCCATGCCGTCCTCCGACTCCGTCCTCCGACCGATCGAGCCGCGCTCCTTCGCGCTCGCGCCGAAGGGCCCGCACTCCCCGCGCGGCCCCCTGGCCACCCACGAGGAGCTCGCCGGCCTGTTCGAGGGCCTCGGCCTCCCCGCGGACCAGGTCCGTCCCCTCGGCGCGCTCGGCCCGCGCGGTCCGCGCTACCACGTACTCGGCCCGGACGAGCTCCTCGTCGGCCGACGCTTCGCCTCGCTCGACGCCGAGCTCTCCGGGGACGGGGTCTTCGTCCTCGCCGTCGAAGGAGACCCGGACGACCGTCGCCTCGCGATGTGGCGCAACGCGCTCTGGCCCCTGATCCACGTCAACGGCGTGGTCCGCGTCCGCAGCGGTCGGGCCAAGCGGATCACGATGTCCGGCTCCGAGCCCCTCGAGGGCACGCACGCGTTCGAGGGCGCGCTCCTCATCGGGCAGCGCAAGGCCCACGTGATGCGGCCGACCTCGACCGTCGAGAAGTTCGACAAGAACGCACGAAGCTGGAACGGGGAGTCCAAGCGCACGGGCAAGCGCGGCCCGAACTACCCCCACTTCCGCTGGATGCGGAAGTTCGTCGGCCGGTTCGTCCGACCGACCGCGCCCGAAGGCCGGCCGATGCAGATCCTCGACTTCGGCTGCGGCGCCGGCTGGGTCGGGATCGAGGCTGCGAAGCGCGTACCCGGCGCGGTGCTCTCGTCCTTCGACCCGAGCCCGCAGATGGTCGAGATCACCGGCGAGAACGCGAAGGCCAACGGGGTCGCCGAGTTCCACGGCAAGACCGGCTTCGGCGAGGCGCCGCCGTTCGGCGGCGACGTCGAGGACAAGCGCTACGACCTCGTCATCAGCTCCGGCGTCGTGAGCTTCTCGCCCGACGTGGAGGCCTGGCTCGACGGGCTCACCGCGACCGTGCGCGCAGGCGGCGACCTCGTCGTCGGCGACATCCACCCGACCTCCAAGGGCTTCATGCGGCGCCGGCGCCGCAAGCCCCTGCTGCCCGTCCGCGAGATGAACGCCCGGGCGCGCGAGGAGATCCGCGCAGGCCTCGAGGCCCGCGGCTTCACCCACGTGCGAAGCGGCGCCTATCAGCTCACGCGGCCGATCCCCGAGGCGATGCACGTCAATGAGCGGCTGCCGTTCGGCCCGTTGGCGTACCCGCTGCTCTGGCTGAACCGACTCGCGACGTTCCTCGACGGCTCGTTCGGGTCCCCGGTCCAGGACCGCTTCGACAGCTGGGTCATGCACCTGCGGGCGCCGGAGTCCGCGGACGCGCCGAAGGGCTGATCCCGCGCGGCGCGCCGTCGCCCAGGGCGGTCGCTCGGAACCGACGCGCCCAGGCGTCGCGGCCGACCCTCACCAGAGGGACGGTCGACGTCGTACGCTCGTGCGCCATGGCACACGGCGCACCGAACGACCCACGCGGACCCGGCCCTGCCGGAGCGCTGCGCTTCGCTCCGAAAGACCGCCCTCTGCGCGACGACGTCGGCTTCCTCGGCGCGCTGCTGGGGCGGCTGTTCGCCGAGCTCAGCGGCGAGCACGTCTACGAGGCGGTGGAGGGCGCTCGCCTCGCGGCGCGGCGGCGCCGCAAGGGGCAGGCCGGCGTGGAGGAGGACCTCGCGGCGGTCCTCGGCGCACTCGAACCGGGCGACGCCGTCGAGGTCGTGCGCGCGTTCTCGGCGTACTTCGGCGCGGTCAACATGGCCGAACAGGTCCACCGGCTGCGCCGCAGGATCGACTACGGGCGCAGCGGCGTCCCGCAGCCGGGCGGCCTCCGCGCCGTGCTCGAGCGCGCGAAGGAGGCCGGCGCGACCGCTGCGGACGTGACGTCCGCGCTCGAGCGCGTACTCGTCGAGCCCGTCTTCACCGCACACCCGACCGAGGCCGTGCGTCGAACGCTCCTCAAGAAGGACCAGCGGCTCGCGCGCCTTCTCGTCGACCGCTTCGCCACGACCGACTGGGTCCCCGCGGACGAGGAGTCCAACGAGGAGCGCATCGCGCTCGAGCTCGCGTCGGGCTGGCAGACCGAGGAGCAGCTCCCCGGTCCGCCGACGGTCGCGGACGAGGTCGAGCACGTGCTCTTCTTCCTCTCGGAGGTCCTCTACCGCGTCGTGCCGGCGTTCGCGGAGGAAGCCGAGCGCGCCGTCCTCGACGTCTTCGGGACACGGGCGAAGCTCGTCGGCGCGCCGGTGCGCTTCGCGTCCTGGGTCGGCGGCGACATGGACGGCAACCCGAACGTCGGAGCCGCCACGATCCGAGCGAGCCTCGAGCGGCACCTCGACCTCGTTGTGCGCCGCTACCGCGCCGAGCTCAAGCAGCTCCACGAACACCTCTCGCAGTCGTCGACGCGTGCGCAGATCACGCCGGAGTTCGAGGAGCGCATCGCCGCCGCCCGCGACGCGCTCGGCGACGCCGTACCGACGATCCCGGACCGCTACCGGGACATGCCGTACCGCCAGATGCTCTGGCTCATCGACGAGCGGCTCGCGCGCAAGGTCGCGCCCGGTGCGCTCGACGGAGAGGAGAATCGAGGGTGCTACGGCTCCCCAGCAGCGTTCCGCGCCGACGTCGAGGCGATGCACGCGAGCCTGCTCGCCCACAGCGGCACGCGCTCGGGGGCCAGGGTCGTCGAGCGCCTGCTGCGCCGGATCGACGTGTTCGGCTTCCATCTCGCGGCGCTCGACGTGCGCCAGGACGCCGAGGTGCACCGGCGCGTCGTCGGCGAGCTGCTCGGCGTGGAGAGCTTCTCGGAGCTCGGCGCGGAGGACCGCACCGCGCGGATCTCGGAGGCGCTCGCGGGCGCGTCGTGCCCGGAGCTGCCGTCGGGCGCATCGGACGAGGCCCGCTCGACGCTCGCCGTCTTCGAGGCGCTGCGGGACGGGCGCGCGCGATTCGGTCCGAACGCCGTAGGCGTGTTCGTCGTCTCGATGGCGCAGGGTCCAGACGATGCGCTCGCGGTTCTGCTGCTCGCGCGGGCCGGTGGCTGCGTCGACGAGAGCGGCCGCGTCCCGCTGGACGTCAGCCCGCTCTTCGAGACGGTCGACGACCTCGAGGGCGGCCCGGGGACGCTCCGCGCGCTGGCGGACGATCCCTCGTACCGGGCCCACGTCGAGGCGCGCGCGTCCCGGCAGGTCGTGATGCTGGGCTACTCGGACTCCAACAAGGACGGTGGCATAACGGCGTCGCGGCTCGGGCTCGACCGCGCGCAGGCGCGCCTCGCGCGCGCGGCGGAGGACCTCGGGCTGGAGCTCACGCTGTTCCACGGCCGCGGTGGCTCGATCAGCCGCGGCGGCTCGAAGCCGGCCGAGGCCATCCGCTCGGCCCCGCGTGGCGCTGTCCGCGGCCGGGCGCGCACGACCGAACAGGGCGAGGTCCTGAGCGGGAAGTTCGGACTCCGGGGCATCGCGCTCCGCACGCTCGAGCAGTCGCTGGGCGCGCTCGTCGAGCGCGAGGTCCGGCGGACGCGCGGAGAGGGCCCGCCCGAGATCGACGGCGGGGCGCGGGAGATCGGCGACACCGTGGTCGCAGCGAGCCGCGCCGCGTACCGCGCGCTCGTCCACGACGAGCCCGACTTCCCCGCGCTCTTCACGGGGATGACGCCGGTGGACGTCATCGAGCGGCTGCGCATCGGCTCACGCCCCGCGCGCCGCCGCGAGATGCGCGGCGTGCAGGACCTGCGGGCCATCCCGTGGGTCTTCGCATGGACGCAGTGCCGCGTGATCCTGCCGGGCTGGTTCGGCGTCGGCTCGGGCCTCACGAGCGCCATCGAGGGCGCTGGCCTGGAGCAGGTGCGTGCGGCCGTCGCTTCGTGGCCCGCCCTCCGGGCGCTGCTCGCCGACGTCGAGATGGTGCTCGCGAAGAGCGACCTCGGCATCGCGCGGCGCTACGTGCCCCTCGCGGGCGACGTCGGCGCGCGGCTGTTCCCGACGGTCGAGGCCGAGCACGAGCGCACGACCCGCGCGCTGCTCGACGTCCTCGAGCAGGACGAACTGCTCGCCTCCGAGCCGACGCTCCAGCGCTCGATCCGGCTCCGCAACCCCTACGTCGATCCGATGAGCTTCGTGCAGGCGGACGCGCTCGGCCGCTGGCGCGCGACCGGCCGCGAGGATCCGGAGCTCGAGCGCCTTCTCACCCAGACCGTCCGCGGGATCGCGCGCGGACTGCGGAACACGGGCTAGAGCCGTTCCGGGTCCCCGTCGGAGCCGCATCCCAGGGGCCCGCCCGGGGCGAATCCCGTCCCGTGCGACGCCTCCAGCTCATCTGCGCCCTGCTCCTCTCCCTGCCCCTGTTCGGCTCGGCGGCGAACCACGCCTTCGGGCTGGTGGACCCGCCGCTCGACGACGGGACGCCCGGGGCGCACATGTGGGAGATCATCCGCGGCGACGGCCTGATGGACTGGCTCGCCGCGGGGCACCTCGTTCTGGGCGTGCTGCTGCTGATACCGCGCACGCGGTTCGCCGCGGGCTTCGCGCAGCTTCCGATCACGGTCGGCATCGTCGCCTTCAACGTGACGATGTTCCCGAAGGGCGTTCCGCTGGCGCTCGGAATGCTCGCGGTGAATCTCGGGGTCGTGCTGCGGGCGGCGGACCTCCAGAGGCTCTTCGCGAGCGGGGACAGCCAGCGCCCCGCCGCGGACGGCTGAGGCCTCGCGGCAAGTGAATCGCAGGTCGACCGGCGGCGGCCGCCCGCCTCTGGACCACGGTCAGGCCAGATACGGCGAGGCCGCGATCGTGCCGCTCATCACGAGCATCAGGAACGCTGGCAGCGACTTGATCGGCGGGTCTCCCACCTTGGCGTGCATCGCGAGCGCGCCCGCCATGAGCACGGCGACGACGCCGGCGGCGGGCTGCACGACCGAGTCCACCCAGATGCCGACGAGGAGAAGGACCGCCGACGTGACCTTGAGGCCGCCGACGACGTAAAAGGCGATCGGCGGCAGGCCGTACGCCTCGAACTCTCCCTTCAGGTCGGTGGAAGCGCCGCCCCGGTAGGACGTTGCGCCGCGCGCGCGCACGAGCCACACGTTCAGGAGTCCCAGTCCGACCACGACCTGGAGGATGGTGATGAGTGTGTCGAGCATGTGATCTACCTTAGCGCGGCGCACGGACGACCGTTCCAGCGCCGTGGACCACGATGGAAGCTGCCTTCGAGACCGTCCGCCTGCTCTCGATCGTGGCGTTCCTCTTCTTCGGCGCCGCGTGCCTGCTCGCGGACCGGATGGTCGCCGAGTTCGAGCGGTACGGTCTGGCGCGCTTCCGGAGGCTCGTCGGCGCGCTCGAGATCCTCGGCGCGCTCGGGCTGATCGGCAGCTACCGGTTCGACGAGCTTGTGCTCGTCTCGGCGGGCGGTCTGGCCGCGCTGATGATGCTCGGAGTCGTCACGCGCGTGCGCATCCGGGACTCGCTCCTGGAAACGCTGCCGGCGGCGGCCCTCTGCGCGATGAACGCGTTCCTCGTCGTGCGCGTGCTCGGCTGAGCGCGCCCGAGCCCGCGAACGAGGCGTTCCCGCCGCCCGCGAAGGGCGAGCGGTCTCAGCCCTCGTCGGGTCCAGCGTCGGGCCCAGCGTCGGGCACAGCGTCGGGCACAGCGTCGGCCGCTCCTTCGATCGGCGCCGCGTCGGTGACGATGCACTTGCCGAGCGGCTCCTCCCAGCTCGCGGTGCCGAAGTCGATCAGCATCGCGAGCCGGTCCCGCATGCGGGTCCGGTCGACGATCATGTCGAGCTGGCCCTTGTCGAGGAGGAACTCGGAGCGCTGGAAGCCCTCGGGGAGTTCCTGCTTGATCGTGCTCGCGATGACGCGCGGGCCCGCGAAGCCGATCAAGGCGCCGGGCTCGGCCAGGGTCAGGTCACAGACCATCGCGAACGAGGCGGTGACTCCGCCGGTCGTCGGGTGCGTCAGCACACAGATCGAGAAGCCGCCGTCCTCCTGCAGCCGCGAGAGCGCGGAGCACGTCTTGGCCATCTGCATCAGCGATAGCATCCCCTCGTGCATGCGCGCCCCGCCGGACGCGGTGAACAGCACGAGCGGTCGGTTCTCCAGCCGCGCGACGTCGCACGCGAGCGCGATCTTCTCGCCGACCACCTCGCCCATCGAGCCGCCGAGGAACTTGAAGTCGAGGATGCCGATGACGATCGGCCGTCCGTGGATCTCGCCGCGGCCGAAGATGAGCGCCTCGCGCTGGCCCGTGCGCTTCACCGCCTTGTCGATCTTCTCGCCGTAGGGCGCGGAGTCGACGAAGTCGAGGCGGTCGAGCGCCTCGAGGTCCGGGAAGAGCTCCTCCCAGGAGCCGCCGTCGAGGGTCCGCTGGACGCGGTCCCGACCGGGCATCGTGAAGTGGAACTCGCAGGACGGGCACGTGTAGCCGCGGTCGACGACCTCCTTGCGGTAGATCGTGGCGCCGCAGTTCTCGCACTTGAGCCAGAGGCCGCCGGGGAGCTCGCGCTTGCGCCAGGGCAGTCGTCCGCGGTGCTCGCCGCCGCTCGCCCCGTTCTCGGGGGTGCCCTCGGGCTGCGGGTCGCCGGCTTCGCCGCCCTTGGGGTCCTTCTTGGCCATCTTCGTGTCTCCGGGACGGAGGTCCTGTGCTTCGCTCATCCCTGCCCTCCTGAACGCCGTCCGGCCGCAGCGCGCGCCGCGTCGCGAAAGGAACGGATCGTCGCTGCCCGGTCGTCCGCTCCGAAGATGGCGGAGCCTGCAACGAAGACGTCGGCCCCCGCCGCGGCGCAGCGCTCGATCGTGTCGCCGTTGATGCCGCCGTCCATCTCGACGTAGCCGTCGTAGCCCTGCTCGCGCAGCCAGCGTGGCTTCGACAGGACGCCGTCCATGAAGCGCTGCCCGCCGAAGCCGGGGAAGACGCTCATCACGAGGACGAGGTCGACGTCGCCGAGGATCTCCCCGAGCGGCTCGACCGGGGTGTTCGGGTTGACCGAGACGCCGACGATGTCGACGCCGGCATCGCGGAAGGCGCGCGCGGCCAGGCGCGCACCGCGGGCGCTGCCGCCGCCGACCGCCTCCCAGTGGAAGGTGAGCGCCTTCGCGCCCGCCGCCACGTAGTTCGAGGCGTACTCGATCGGGTTGGTGACCATCAGGTGCACGTCGAGCGGCCGCGTCGCCGAGGCCCCCATCGCCTTCACGAGCGGGGGGCCGAACGTCATGTTGGGGACGAAGTGCCCGTCCATGACGTCGACGTGCAGCCAGTCGGCTCCGTCGGCCTCGATGCCGCGGACCTCCTCGGCGATACGCCCGAAGTCGCACGACAGGAGCGACGGCGCGATGAGCGGTTCGCGGGTGCCGCGCGCGCGCTCGGCGCCGGGCGCCTCGGGATGTTCGGTCGTGGGCATGACCCCGGATTCTACGGATACGCCCCTCGCCGCTTACAGCAAGGCCGCGATTCCGGGCAGTTCCTTGCCCTCGAGGAGCTCCAGCGACGCCCCGCCTCCCGTTGAGACGTGGTCGACGGACGCCTCGAGCCCGAGGAGCTTGATCGCCGCAACGGAGTCCCCGCCGCCGACGACGGTCGTGCCGGCGCAGTCCGCCAGCGCGCGTCCGACGGCCTCGGTTCCGGCGCGGAAGGCCTCCATCTCGAAGACCCCCATGGGGCCGTTCCACACGACGGTCTTCGCGGCCGCGATGCGGTCCGCGTAGAGCGCGCGCGTCTTCGGCCCGATGTCGAGGGCCATGCGGCCGTCCGGAATCGCGACTCCGTCGGTGACCTCCGCCGCCGCGTCGGCCGCGAAGCGGTCGGCCACGACGTGGTCGACGGGGAGCAGGAGCTCGACGCCGCGCTCCTTCGCCTTCGCGAGGGCCGCCTCGCACATCGCCGTACGCTCGTCCTCGACCAGCGAGTTGCCTGTGCCGTGCCCGAGCACGCGCAGGAAGGTGTAGGCCATCCCGCCCCCGACGAGCAGCGCGTCGCAGCGCTCGAGGAGCGCGTCGATCACGGTCAGCTTGTCGGACACCTTGGCTCCACCGAGGATCGCGACGAGCGGACGCTCCGGCGCGTCGAGCACCTTGGCGAACGCCTCGCACTCCGCCTGGAGCAAGAGTCCGGCGGCCGCGGGGAGGATCCGTGCGACCCCGCTGACCGACGCGTGGTCGCGGTGCGCCGCGCCGAACGCGTCCAGGACGAAAGAGTCCCCGAGCGCCGCGAAGCCCTGCGCGAGCTCCGCGTCGCCCTTGGTCTCGCCCGCGTGGAAGCGGACGTTCTCGCACAGCACGGTCGCGCCTGCGGGCGCATCCGCGACCGCGCGCTCGACGTCGGGGCCGACGCTCTCGGTGAGCGTGACGACCTCGCTGCCGAGCAGCTCCGCGAGCCGCGCGCCGATGCGCGTCACGCGGAACTCGTCGACGACCTTCCCCTTCGGCCGCCCGAAGTGGACGAGCACGACGGGTCGACCGCCCTTGGCGAGGATGGCCTTCAGCGTCGGCAGCGCGGCGCGGATCCGCGTGTCGTCCGTGATGTGACCACCGTCGTCGGTGGGAACGTTGAAGTCCGCGCGCACGACGACCCGCTTCGAGAGCAGGTCGCCGAGCGCGTCCAGGCCGGGCACGTCGAGGTTCATGGCGCGGATCGGGGTCGCGTTCGCGGAGCCTTCGGAGGCCTTACTTCTTCGCGGCGGCCTTCTTGCGCGCCGGCGCCTTCTTCCTGGCGGTGGGCTTCTTCTTGTGGGCGAACTTCATCAGCTCGACCACGCGGCTCGAGTAGCCCCACTCGTTGTCGTACCACGACACGATCTTCACGGTCTTGTCGCCCATGACCATCGTCGAGAGGCCGTCGATGACCGAGCTGTGCGGGTTGCCGATGATGTCGCTCGAGACGAGCGGGTCCTCGCTGTACTGCAGGATCCCCTTGAGCGGGCCCTTCTTGGCGGCGGCGGCGAGGGCGGCGTTGACCTCCTCGACCGTGACCTTCTTCTTGACCTGCGCGACGAGGTCGACGACCGAACCGTCCGGGACCGGGACGCGCATCGCCATGCCGTCGAGCTTGCCGGCCAGCTTCGGCAGCACCTTGCCGACGGCGCGGGCCGCGCCCGTCGAGGTCGGGATGATGTTCTGCGCGGCGGCGCGCGCGCGGCGCAGGTCCTTGTGCGGCAGGTCGAGGATGCGCTGGTCGTTCGTGTAGGCGTGCACGGTCGTCATGAGGCCGTGCTGGATGCCGAACGCGTCGTCGAGGGCCTTGGCCATCGGCGCGAGGCAGTTGGTGGTGCAGCTCGCGTTCGAGATGATGAGGTCATCACCCTTGAGCGTGGTCTCGTTCACGCCGAGGACGATCATCGCGTCGATGGCGTCCTTGGGCGGCACGGTGAGGAGGACCTTCTTCGCACCCGCCTCGAGGTGCTTGCTGCAGGCCTCGCGGGTCGCGAAGACGCCCGTGGCCTCGACGACGAAGTCGATCTTGTTCGCGGCGTGCGGCAGGTTCGCGGGGTCTCGCTCGGCGGTGATCGCGATCTTGCGGCCGTTCACGTGGATCGCGCCCTTCATGGCGCGGACCTTGCCCTGGAACGGGCCGTGGACCGTGTCGTACTGCAGCAGGTGGGCGAGGGTCGCCGCGTCGGTCAGGTCGTTGATGGCGACGACCTCAGCACCGGGCGTGTTCTCGATGATCCGGAAGACGTTACGTCCGATGCGGCCGAAGCCGTTGATCGCGATGCGCATGGGAGGTGGAAGCGGGCGGCCCTTCGCGGCCCCGGGGGTGGCCCGGGCGGCCGATCTGGCCAAAGGGGGTGTGGGCCGCGGTGCGGGCCCGGTCGGTGTGCCCCGGAGGGCAGGGAGGATGAGGGCTGAGGCAAGTCGGCGCCGGCTCGACCGCCGAGGGCGGAGCGGAGCCGCCCACGGTGGAAAACCCGATGTCGAGTCTCCCGGGGAACCCGGCGCGCGGGCCGGGCGTCGTCGGGCGGGGGCGCGCACGCGTGTGCGGCGACCGCGCGCGGCGACGGCGCGTTCGGAGCCGCCCGAAATTCAATCCGGAACGGCGGCCAGAGGGTACGGAGGGCCGCCGATGGGTTCAACGAAGGGCGCCGCTCGCGCTCGCCCTTCGGAGGCCCTCCCGTCTCGTCAGGGGTTCCTCCTCCCGGCGGATCCCCCCTCCGCAGCGCGCGAACCCATCTCGGCCGAGACGACGCACCTCCCCCCCCTTGGGTGCCCACGACCGGCTCCACACACTCCTCGTCCGATCGCGCGACCTCCCCGGAGTTCGCGCAGCCAGCCTGGCGGCTCGGGCCGCCCGCATCCGTGACCGACAGCCCCCTCCCCTCCAACACCGGCGCGCGCTGGTCCGACGGCCGACCGTCCGACCCCTGGGCGTCCCGGTGGACCCGGCTCGCGCGCCCGCTCGACCTCGCGCCCCACACGCCCGTCGCCCTGGCGCTCTCGGGCGGCGCGGACAGCGTCTTCCTGCTGCATCTGCTCGCACGGTCGGAGCCCCGGCCGAAGGTGCTGGCGATCCACGTCGACCACGGCCTGCGGGGCGAGGAGTCCCGCGCGGACGCCGAGTTCTGCGCCCGCGCCTGCGCGAAGCTCGGGATCCCGTTCTCGCGGCGCATCGCCGAAGTGGACCCCGAGGCGTCCGATCTCGAGGCCCGCTGCCGCAAGGCCCGCTACGCCGCCCTCGCCGAGGAGACCCGCGGAGCCGGGATCGACGTCCTGCTCACCGGCCACCACGAGGATGACGCGGTCGAGACCCTCCTGATGCGCTGGATGCGCGGCACGGAGCTCAGCGGGCTCGCCGGCCTGCGCCGTGAGACCGTGCTCGGCACGGCCGCCGTCCACGAACAGCGCTCCCTCCGGGTGCTCCGCCCCCTCGTCGCCCTCCGCCGCGAGGAGGTCCGCAGCGCCCTCCGGAACGCGGGCGTCGAATGGCGCGAGGACAGCTCGAACGACAGCCACCGCTTCACCCGGAACCGGGTCCGCCACCAGGTCCTGCCGGAGATCGAGGCCCGCTGCGGCACCGAGGGCGTCGAGAACTTCTTCGAGTTCGCGCGCTCCGTCGAGTCCCTCGAGGACGAGCTCGCGGACCGCACCGCTCACATCCAGTGGGAGGACGCCCCCCACGCCGCCGCGCGCGGCACGGGCTTCCTCGGGGGCGTCGTCCGCCGGGACGCGCTCCAGGATCTCGCGCCGCCGCTCCTGCGCCGCGCGATCGGGCGCCTGATCGGCGAAGGCACGGGCCAGCGCCCCGGGCGCGACGTGCTCGCCAGGATCGCCAGCGACGTGACGGAGGGCCACACCGGCCGCCGGCAGGTCCACGGCGGCTGGTCCGTCCAGATCAAGGGCGACGGTCTGCACCTGAACCCGCCGGTCCAGGCCGCGGGCGGCGCGACCGCAGTGGCTGCGCCGCCGCAGACGTCCACGCAGCGCCAGACCCTCCAGGTCCCGGGGAGCGTCACGCTGCCCGACGGCCGCACGATCCACGCCGCCCTAGCCGACGACGACGTCGTCGACGCGGGCGAGACGGTCGCCGTCCTGGACGCCGACGCCGTCGGGCTCGAGCTCGGCGTGCGCTTCGAGCGCCCCGGTGACCGGGTCCACCCGCTGGGTGCCCCGGGCCACAAGCCGCTCCGCCGCTTCCTGGGCGAGGCCGGCGTGCCGCGCGAGGAGCGCGGGAACGTGCCGATCGTCGTCGCGGGCGAAGAGGTCGTCTGGGTCGCAGGCATCCGGCCCGCGGAGCCCTTCCGCGTGACCCCCGGGACGCGCCGCCGCCTGCGACTGACGCTCGCCTGAGCGCCCATCCGTCCCGGATCGGCGGCGCGCCGTCGCGCCGCGGCCAGAGCCACCGCACCGCCGTGGAGCCGAAGGGCCCCGCGGCGGTATGCTTTTCCGGCCCGTGCAGCCCCCTCGCCCCTTGCCCGTCAGCGCCTCGCTCCAGGAGCGGCTCGCCCAGCGCCTGGATGCGGTCCGCGCGCAGCTGTCCCGGGCTGCCGGAGCCGCGGGACGGGATGCCTCCCCGACGCTCGTCGCCGTGACCAAGACCGTAGGTCCCGCCACAACCGCCGCCCTCGCAGACCTCGGCTGCACCGACTTCGGCGAGAACCGCGCCGACGCGTTCCGCACCAAGGTCGACGCGCTCGAGGGCCTGGACGTCCCTCTGCGCTGGCACTTCATCGGGCACCTCCAGCGCAACAAAGCGCGGCGCGTGCTCGAGCGCTGCGACGTGCTGCACTCGGTCGACTCCGAGCGCCTGTCCGTCGCCGTCGCCCGGATCACCTCCGAGCTCGAGCGCCCCGTCGGCGCATTCGTCGAGGTCAACCTGACCGGCGAGCCCGAGAAGCACGGCCTCGACCCGGACGCCAACGCGGACGAGCTCGCGGCGACCCTCGCCGCGCTGGCGGAAGCGCCGCACGTGCGGCTGGAGGGGATCATGGCGATGGGCCCGCTCGGACGGCGCGAGGGCGCCCGGGCCGTCGAGGACGTGTTCGCGGACGCGGCGGCGCTCGGTGCATCGCTCGAGGCCGCCACGGACGGACCGTTCGGCGGCCGACGCTGCCGGCTCTCCATGGGAATGAGCGGCGACGTGCAGGAGGCGGTCCAGCACGGCACCGACCTCGTCCGCGTCGGCTCGTCGCTGTTCTCTGGGCTCGACGCGGAGGAGCTCAGGTGAGCGGCGCCGAGGCTCTCTTCCTGACGTCGGACCACTCGTCCCCGGTCGAGCTTCCGCGCAAGGGCAAGCTGGTGATCGGGAGCGACCCGGACCGAGCACACCTCGTCGTGGATGCACCGGGCGTCGACGCGCTGCACTGCGCGATCGGCCGGCTGAAGTCGGGCGGCTGGGCGGTGCAGGACCTCGGCGCCGGGACGCGCCTCGACGGGGAGTCCATCCAGACCGCCAAGCTCGCGAAGGGCGCCGTGCTCGAGATCGGCGAGGCGCGGCTGCGGGTGGTCCCGGCGAGCGCCCTCGATGCAGGCGCTTCCGGCGAGCCCGTGCCGCCGCCCGCAGCGCCCGCGCCCAGGAAGTCGGCGCCGAAGCGGTCCTCCGGACGGGCCCAGCGCGCGGAGACGCCCCGCGCCCTCGGCGGCTACGCCCTGGAGAGCCAGCTCGGCAGCGGTGCGATGGGCGACGTGTGGCTCGCCACCCAGACCAGCCTCGACCGCAAGGTCGCGCTCAAGCTGCTGAAGTCGAAGCTCGCAGCCGACGCGCGCTTCGTCGACCGCTTCCGCACCGAGGCCCGCGCGGCCGCGCGCCTCAATCACCCGAACATCGTGACGGCCTTCGACGTCGGCGAGGACGGCGGGCATCACTTCCTCTCCATGGAGTACATGGAGGGCGGCTCGCTGCAGGCCGAGCTTCAGCGGCTCGGCCGCCTCGCCTGGCCGGACGCGATGCGCGCGGTCGCCGACGCGGCGGCGGGGCTCGTCTACGCCGAGTCCCAGGGCATCGTCCACCGGGACATCAAGCCCGAGAACCTGATGCGCGGCGAGGGCGGCACGGTGAAGATCGCCGACCTCGGGCTCGCGGTGCAGGTCGAACAGGAGGACAACGCCGAGCTCGGCGGCAAGGTCTTCGGGACCCCCCACTTCCTCGCGCCGGAGCTCCTGCGCGGCGAAGCACCGACGACGCGCAGCGATCTCTACGCGCTCGGCACCACGGCGTACCAGCTCGTCGCCGGACGACCGCCCTTCGACGGCGCGGACGCGCGCTCGATCGCGCGCAAGATCCTGAACGACGAGCCGCCCCAACTCGGCGCCGTAGTGCAGGGCGTGCCCGCGGGCGTCGAGCGCGTGGTGCACCGCCTGATGGCGAAGGAGCCCGACGCGCGCCCCGCGACGGCGCAGGAGGCCCTCGACGAGCTCCGGTCCGCCGCGGGCGGCGGCGCGTCCGGCGGAGGCGCGCGCAGGATCGCGATCGCGGTCGGCGCGCTGGCGCTCGCCGGTGCCGGGGCCTTCGCGGTCCTGGGCGGCGATCCGCCGGAGGACCAGGACGCCGGGACGGAACCGGCGGTCGTCTCGGCCGGCGACGCAGGAACCAACGACCCGCGCGCGGGCGACCCCGGGGACGGCGGCGCCGCCGGCGCTTCTTCGGTCGACCCGGGCGACTCGACGGATCCTGACGCCGGCAACGGCCCGCCGACCTTCGAGCCCGGCGACACCTCGACCCCCGAGCTCGACTTCGAGGCCGAGGCCGCAGACGCGCTCGCCGCCATCGAGGACGAGGCGCTCGACGTCGACGCCCGCGTCGAGCGGCTGCTCGCGCACGCCGAGCGCTTCCGCGGGAGCGACGCCGCGCGCCGCGCCGCCGAGGCCGCCGCCGCGCTGCGCGCCGAGGACGCGGCCGCGACCGAGGCCGAGTCCGCGCTCGGACGCGCCCGTTCGCTCTACGTCGAGGAGCTCCGCGCCGCCGCGTCGACGGACAGCCGCTCGATCGCTGCGGCGCTCAGCGGGCTCTCGCAGGCGGCCCCCCCCGGCCCCGAGCTCGTCGAGGACACCGGCGTGCGCGAGGCGCGGACGGGGATCGCGACCGAGCTCCTCGAGCGGGCGGCCGAAGCGCTCGAAGCAGAGCTCGCCGCGGCCGACACGGCCGAGGAGGCCCTCGACTACGCCGCGACCGGCGCGGCGCTGCAGCGCGCGGTCACCCTCGAGGTGCTGCCCACGCCGGAGGAGCTCCCGCCGTGGCTGCGCGTCGAACCCACGCCGCCCGAGCTCGTGCGCGTGCGCTTCCTCGTCGAGCAGGCGGAGGAGCGCTTCGGCGCGTGGAGCACGCGCTCCGCCGAGTTCGAGGCCGAGCGGGTTCGCCGCGAGCGTACGCGCGTCGCGCAGGTCGTCGGACAGCGGCTCGAGACCTCGCTCGCCGGAATGGACGTCGCTGCGGCCGCCGAGCGACTGCGCGCGGCTGCGAACGAGAGCCAGGTGCCCGCGCTCGCGACGGCGCTGCGGACCGCCGCCGATCACCTCGTCGCGGCCGACGGCCAGATCACCGCTCTTTTCGACGCGTGGGAGTCGGAGGGCTGGAAGCGCGTGACCCTGCGCGATCCGCGCGGGCGCGACGGTCGCCGCGTCGACGTCGTCGGCGTCGCGCCCGAGCGAGCGCTCCTCCTCGAGGCGGCCGGCGGCGGCGCGCCCGAGACCGTCCCTTTCGAGCTCTTCGGCGGTCACACGGACGCGCTGGCCGACCTTCTCGAGCCGCGCACGTCCGCCGACCGCAGCGCGGAGGACGAGGCCGCTCTCGCGGAGCTCCTGGCCGCCACCGCTTCGCTCGAGGTCGCGCGGGCGGTCGCTCCGCTCCTTGAGGCCGAGGGCCGAACGTTCCGCTTCGGGCCCGAGGACTCCGCGGCGACGCTCGCGCCCTTCGAGGTTCTGAAGAACTGGCGCGCGTCGAGCGGCGCCGAGCGCATCGCACCGCACCGGAAAGCGGCCGAGGAGCTGTGCCGCGCCCTCGAGGCGCGCGGCGCGGGCGACCTCGCGGCCGCAGCCGAGTACCTCGACCGGCTCCTCGAGACCCGGCGCTCCTCGTACATCGTCCTGATCCTCTCCGACGGAGGCCGCGAATGAACGCGTCGACCGTGCACACCCTGGACGCGCAGGTGTCCGCTGCGACGCAGCGGCTCGCCGAGCTCGACGCCGCGCGTCCCGAGATCCTCGTGGCCACCTCGACCGGCGCCCGCGGGCTCGCCGAGTCGCTCGAGGGCGGCGCGGCGCTCGACGTCGGCTCCGGTCTCACCCTGCACGCCGGAGAGCTCGCGGGCCGCGCGACCTGGATCGCCGACGTCGCTGCGGACGAGGCCGACGCATCGGCCCCGTGGGCGCGCGCGCTGCCGATCTGGCTCGCCGCCGCGGCGGGCGCGCGCTGCGTGCTCCACACCTGCGCGGGCACCGCGCTCGTCGGGCAGGAGCCCGGAGCGATCGCGCGCGTGTCCGACCACCTGAACCTCTCGGGCCGCTCGCCGCTCACGGGCCTCGGCGAGAGCCGCCTCGGGCCGCTGTTCCCCGACCAGACGCGCGTGCACGACCCCGAGCTCGGGGCCCTGGCGCGCGGGCTCGGAGAGGCGCGCGGCACGACCATGTTCGACGCCGTCGCCGCGTGCACGATCGGGCCCGCGCTGGCCACGCCGGCCGAGTTCCGCTGGTACCGGTCGGTCGGCGCGGACGTCGCGGTGCAGGGCCTCGCTTCGCCGCTGATCGCGTCGGCCCACGCGGGGCTGTCGGGCGTCGCGTTGTGCGCGATCACCGACCGCGCCGACGAGGCGGTCGACGTGGCGGCGCTCGTCGCCCGCAGCGCCGAGGTCGCGCCCGCGCTCGACGCGCTCGTGCTGGAGCTCGTCGCCGCTCTCCCCGCGTTCGAGGACGAGGACGACGCGACCCCGTGAGCGCGCGGCACCGGATCGCGGTCTTCGTCTCGGGGACGGGTCGCCACCTCGAGAACCTCGCGCGTCTCTGCGCCGCCGGTGAGCTCGACGCCGAGGTCGTCCTGTGCGTCTCCAACCGCGCCGGCGTCGGTGCCCTCGGGCGCGCCGAACGCGCGGGCGTACCCACTGCGGTGCTCGCGCCCGAACCGGACGAGACCGACGAGGCGTGGGGCCGGCGCGCGTTCGACGCCGTCGAGGCCGCCGGCGCGGACACGGTCGTCCTCGCGGGCTTTCTCAAGAAGCTCTGGATCCCCGAGCGCTGGCGCGGACGCATCGTGAACATCCACCCGTCGCTGCTCCCCGCGTTCGGCGGCAAGGGCTGCTACGGCATGCGCGTGCACCGCGCCGTCGTCGAGCGCGGCTGCCAGGTCACGGGCTGCACGGTGCACGTCGTCGACGAGGTCTACGACAACGGCCCGATCCTGCTCCAGCGCTGGTGCGAAGTGCGCGCGGACGACACCCCCGAGGACGTCGCTGCGCGCGTGTTCGCCGAGGAGCTGATCGCGCTGCCCGCGGGGCTCGTGCGGTTCTGGTCCGGTCGGGACTGAGCGCCGCCTCACCGCGTTCGACGCGCGCTCAGAGAGCCGCATACGCGAGCACCGCGAGCGACGTCGCGTACACGCGACCGCCCGTGTAACACCACGGACCGTTGGGCTCCCACGAGCCCTTGTCGTCGCCCTTGCGGACCTGCCCGGCCTTCAAAGCCTTCTTGGTCGCCTTGCGCCAGCGGAGCGCCGCGGATCGCTGTTTCTTGGACGCTCCCCCGAAGTACCGGCTGCCGTAGTACCAGTAGAGGTAGTCGTTGGTGATCCCGGTCGGCGAGTGAACGGGTAGAGACGTCAGAAGAAGCTCGACGCCCTTGTCCCGCAGCAACTCCTCGACGGAGCCGAGTTCGCGCTGCGCGAGGAGCGCGTGCGCCGTCAGGTTCTCCGCGTTGCGAGGATAGTTGTCGTTCATCCCCGGCACGCGGGACGACAGCGAGCCACGCGCGGTGTAGCCGACACGTCCCGTCCCGACGTCGGTCATCTCGACGAGGTACTCGCACACCTCGGAGGTGACGGTCTCGAGGTCGTCGACCAGACCTGCCTCGCGCGCCGCGACCAGCGCGTCGACCATCCAGGAGGTGATCGACGTGTCCACCTCGTCCAGTTCCGGCTCGTACCGCCAGCCGGTCTTGGGCCGGCGTGCGTCGAGCACGTAGCGAACGGCGAGACGGCACGCGGCCTCGAGCTCCTCGTTCGGCGCCTGCGCGTAGGCGTTGCAGAGCGCGATCGTCGCCGTCGCGTGCATGTAGTGGAACTCCTTCACGATGTCGTCCCCGACCCGCCCGGACTCCGCATGGACCCTCTCTACGAGCCAATCGACGCCGCGAGTGATGGAGCGTCCCACGTCGGATTCGCCTCCGTAACGGCCGCTCTCCATGAGCGCCATGAGCGCGAGCCCCGTGACGCCCACCTCGTAGAGATCGGTGCCCGCCTGGGCCTGCGTGGAGGACCAGAAGCCGTCCTCCGTCTGCTGCGCGACCAGCCACTGGACCCCACGCTTGGCCTCCTTGGGAAGGTCCGGCGCGGTCTCGGCGGCCAGGGGCTCGGCTGGCGTGACGGGCTCAACAGGCGTCGAACGAGCGCTGATGAGCGTCAGGAACAGAGCCAGCGGTAGAGCGCCTCGTGCGGCGACGCGACGAGCAGACATGGAGAAGAGGCGAGCGAACATCGGAGGGCAGGCGTTCGTGCGAGATGTCGGGCGGTGCGAGTGCCCGACCGTAGCACGCGTCCGCGGTACCGGACAGCGGCGGGGGCGCCCGCGACGGCGAACGGTCAGCCGAGGCGCGCCACACGGCGCTCGAGGTCCCCGACCTCGGCCGCCGGACACCCGAGTTCGCGCGCGAGACGGAGGCCGCGCTCGGCCATCGTCCGCGCGTTCTCCGGATCCCCCAGCGCGTGCTCCAGGAGCATCGACGCGCCGCGGAAGAGGCGCACCGCCGCGCGGTCCGTCGCGCACTCCTCGAGAGCGGTTCGGTAGAGACTGCGCGCCGCTTCGCTGTCGCCCGTCATGCGGGCGGACTCGGCGGCGAGGAGCTGCATACTGCGGCGGTCGTCGCCCTCGGCGCCGCGGTCGAGCGCGCGCTCGGCCCAGAGGCGCGCCTCGGCGCGGTCCTTGGTCGTCGTCGCGAGTGCGACCGCGCGGCGGGCGGCGGGGCCTGGGAGCGCGGCGCCGCACACGCGCTCTTCGGCGAGTGCGCGGCCGAGGTAGCCGGCGAGGACGCCTAGGCTCAGGACGTCCTCGTGGTTGTGCAGGAAGACGCCCTCGAGGAGATGCGGTCGGCCTGCCAGGTAGTCGAACCAGGCGGCCGGCGCGAGGGCGCCGGGGAGGTCGCGCTCGCGGCGGAAGCCGAGGAGCTCGCGCTCCATCGTCTGCAGCTTCGTGTCCTGGAACGCGCCGAGCGTCAGGCGGCGCAGCGGGTGGAAGAGGTCGAGGTGCGGGCGGTCCGCGAAGGGCGGCGTCACGCCCGCGATCCGCATCTTGTCCTCGAGCCGGTGGCGGTCGAACGACTTGCCGAAGAAGGACACGAGCGCGGGCGCTGCTCCGACGCGGTCCGCGACGGCCTGGAGCAGCGCGGGCTCCTCGCCCGGGTCGCGCAGGAAGCCCTGCCACGACACCCACTCGGCGGCGTCGCCGTCGCCCTCGAACCAGCCGAGCCCGACCATGTACACGTAGACGCCGGCGCCGCCGCCAAGGCCGCTCGTCTCGGTGTCGAGGTAGACGGCGCGGCCGGTGTCGAGGCCGGAGAGCGCCGGATCGTTCGTGAAGCGCGCAAACGCCGCGGGGTCGGCGTGCTGCGCCTCGTCGAGCCGCCACGCGCCGTGCGTCGTGCCGTGCACGGGAACGCGCTGCGTGCGCGCGACGAAGGTGCCTCGCGACGTGCTCTGCTCGGCGAGGCCCGCGGGGTCGCCGGTCGTGCGCTCCCAGCGCGCCGCGGCGGCGGCGAGCGGGTCGGCCGTTGCGTGGACGCCTTCCGCGAGGAGCGCGTCGGCGGTCGCGCGCTCGCCCTTGCGCGCCAGCTTGGCGCGCAGCCACATCGGCATTCCCGCGCCGGAGCGAACCGGATCGCCGCGCTTCCGGCGTCCGGCGCCGCTCGGCGGCGCGGTCGCTGCGTCGTCCGGTCCGCGCACCGCGCCGCCGCGGTTCGAACGCGCGTCGACGGCGGCATCGGTCTCACCCTCGCGCGACCGGCCCGCGTCCTGTCCCGGCGGCCGGTCCGCGCCTCCGCCCGAGCCGCCGTCCCGCCGCAGCCGCGCCAGCCGCCCGCGGAAGTTCTCCTGCCCCCCTCCCATCGCGTCCGTCAGAGCCCCTCCGTCTCGGCCCCGCGCGGCAGGTGCCCGAAGTCGCCGTCGAACTCGCCGTCCGCCGCGGCCGCGACCAGGTCGTCCTCGTCCGGCTCGACCGACACCGGTGCGGTGCCTCCGCCGAGCGCGTCCAGGAGCTTGAGCGCGACCTCCTTGCCGTGCGGTCCGACCTCGGCGAGCGGCCCGACGCACGCCGGACAGCCGACGTCGCACTTGCAGCGCGACACGACCTCCTTCGCAGCGGCGAACATCGCGCGGTGCTGGGCGAACAGGAGCTCGGCCAGTCCGACGCCGCCCTGCACGCGGTCGTAGAGAAAGATCGTCGGCCGCCCGAAGTGCGGCGACTTCACGTGGCTCGAGAGGCCGAGGTCCGACGGCTGGCAGCGGATGAAGAGCGGCGCGACGCGGCGCAGGAGCTCGCCCAGCGCGCGCCAAGCGGCGCCCCGGTCGCCCTCGGTCAGGCCGAGGTCCGACGCGGACTCCTCGGAAAGCGTCAGCACGAACGCTTCGGTGTCGAGTTCTTCGGGCGGCAGATGGATGTCGCCCGAGCCCACGTTCTCGCGCGTGTAGAAGCGGATCTTCTTGTAGAGCGTGGCGACCGTCGTGACGTGCACCTCGCCGCGCCAGGCGCTGTAGTCCTCCGCTTCGCTCGACGCCGGACGCGCACGGAACAGGCGCTCCTCGAGCCGCAGCACGCGCACCTCGGTGTCCGTCTGCGCGTCCGTGTAGTAGTCGCTCTCGACCTCCTTCACGTACGCGCGGCGAGCGTGATGGTCGAAGCGCTCGACGCGCCAGGTCACGCCCTGGACCTGGTAGATCGCGCCCTCGTGCACGGTCGTGATCGAGGACTCGCGGTCGGTCTCGCCGATGGCGCGCTCGGTGTCCTGCTCGAGGATGAGCACGTTGTCGATGTCGCCGCCCGCCAGCGAGACGTCCTGCGCCGGGTACGCGTCGGCCATCCAGTACCAGGTGTCGGCGCGGCGGTGCAGGAAGCCTGATTCGTCGGCGAGGTAGTCGAGGATCTCAGGCACGTGTGGCGCTGCGCCGAACTCGGGCTCGGCAGCGAGGCGCTCGACGCCCTCCGCGTCCTCCTCGGCGCGGAACGGCAGCTCGAAGGCCGCGCACTTCACGTGCTCGCTCAGGAGCACCAGGTTGTCCGGGTCCACGCCGAGCCGCTCGCGCGGCGCTTCGAACAGGTACTGCGGGTGGTGCACGAGGAACTGGTCGACCGGCTCGGAGCGCGCGATCTGCACGACGAGGCTGGGCTTGCCGCGCCGGCCCACGCGGCCCGCGCGCTGCCAGAAGCTCGCCTGGCTGCCCGGGTAACCGACCAGCACCGCGACGTCGAGCGCGCCGATGTCCACGCCGAGCTCGAGCGCGTTCGTCGACACGACGACCTTGATCGAGCCTTCCTTCAGGCCGGACTCGATCTCGCGCCGCATGTCCGGCAGGTACCCGCCGCGGTAGCCCCGGATCTCGCTCGGACGCAGGCCGAGCTGGCGCGCGGACTCCTTGAGGTAGCGCGTGAGGACCTCGACCGCCGTGCGGCGCCCGCAGAAGAAGATGGACTGGTGGCCGGGCGCGACGACCTCCTTCGCGAGGGCACGCGCCTCCTCCAGCGCGTTCGCGCGCAGGCCCGCCACCGGGTTCACGACGGGCGGCTCGTACACGCCGAAGATGCGCTTGCCGGCGGGCGACGCATCCTCGTCGATCACGGTGACCTCGCGCCCGAACAGCCGCTCGGCGTGCGCGCGCGGATCGGCGACGGTCGCGGAGCTCGCCAGGAAGCGCGGCTCGGATCCATAGTGACGCGCGATGCGCACGAGCCGCCGCAGCACGTTCGCGACCGACGAGCCGAAGACCCCCGACAGCGTGTGCACCTCGTCGACGACGACGTAGCGCAGGTCGCGGAACAGCTCGGCCCACTTCGCGTGGTTCGGGAGGATCCCCTGGTGAAGCATGTACGGGTTCGTGAGCACCATGTGCCCGCGGTCCCGCAGCGTGCGGCGGACGCTCGGCGGCGTATCGCCGTCGTACGTGAACGCGTGCCAGTCGGAGGCGCCGCTGGAGTCGCCGTGGCGCGCGACGAGCTCTTCCACCAGCGCCGTCAGCCCGACCGTCTGGTCCTGGGAGAGCGCCTTCGTCGGATAGAGGAAGAGCGCGCGGGCCGAGCCGCCCGACTCGAGCAGCGCCTGCAGCACCGGCGCCGTGTAGCAGACGGTCTTGCCGGAAGCGGTCGGCGTCGCAACGAGCACGTCCTCGCCCCGGAGCGCCGCGCGGATCGCCTGGGACTGATGCGCGTAGGGCTCGTCCACGCCGCGCGCGCGCAGCACGTCGACGAGCCGCGGGTCGAGGGCCCCGGGCCAGGGCTCGGTGCGGCCGGGCCGCGCCGCGGCCTCGCGCCAGTGCACCATCCGGTCCTTCCACGGGAGCTCATTCGCGAGCCGCCGCGCGATCCCCTCGGGTCCGAGCGACCGCCGCGCGCGCCGCGCGCCGCCCTCGGCCCGTCCGACGGCACCGTCGGCGGTCCCGCCCTCACTCGATCCGCCCGCGCTGGGATCGCCTGCACTCGAACTGTCCGTCATCCACGCACCTCCCGGGCGACCGCGCCCCGCGTTAGGTGGATGATAGGGTCGCGCGCGCCCCATCGCCAACGTCGGGGCACGCCCGAGCCGGCGGACTCAGCCCCCCAGCACCTCGAGCAGGTCCGCGTGCAGCTCCGGCCGGACCGCGAGCGCCTGGCCCGCGTCCTGCTCGATGCGCACCGTACCGTCGGGCGCGCGGCCGACACGGGCCTCGCTCGTGCGGCCGAATTCGTCGGTGAAGCGCACGCTCACGGGATCGGTGAGCTGGTTGCGCTCCTCGGACGGCAGGTGGCGGTCGGCGCGCAGGAAGAGCAGGTGGTCGAGCACCGGGTCGAGCTCGCGCGCGGGCTCGTCGGTGTCCTCTCGCTTCCAGTCGTACGACTGCGCGCGGACCCAGGTCCGCGGCTCACCGTCCCCGAGCCGGAGCTCGAGCTTGCGCAGGCTCGCGTTCGAGAGCTGCCAGATGTAGCGGTCGAGGTAGTGCTCGAGCGGCTCGACGAAGAGGTCGGCGAGCTCGGGGGCGATCACGCAGGCGAGCGAGTCGCCCGTGCGGTACACCGGCACGAGCTCGGTGCCGTTCCGGACGACGCGGTCCGCGGAGATCCGGAACTCGAGCGGCACGTCCGAGGACCGGGCCAGCACCACCCGGGTGTCCGTCGCGCTGTCCCTCTCGAACAGCTCTTCCGCGGGCTGCGTGGTCACGTAGTCGAGCAGCTCGCCCTTGGCGAGCTCGGTCAGGAGCCGCTCGATGCGGTCCGCGTCGGCCGGGCGCGGCGCGAGCTTCTCGCCCGTTGCGACGTTCAGCGGATGCACGAGCCACTTGCCGCGCTCGCGGCGGTCCGGAGCGAAGCGCATCGCGAGCCCCCCGCGGGCCATCGAGAGCCCGACGACCTCCTCGCGCGCGAAGCGCACGAGCGCCATGTCGTAGAAGTGCGACGTGCTCTCGGTCAGGAACGGCAGCGCGGCCTGGTCGAGCCGGAACACGGTCGGCAGTCCCTCGCGCTGCGCGAAGATGCCGCCGTTCGCGGTCGTGCCGACGTTGAGCGTGCTGCCGCCACCCGACGTGTTCGTGACGCGGATCGTGAGCGACGGCGGCGCGAGGCCGTACTTCGACAGGTCGGCGTCGGGACGGTCGTTCGCGAACGTGTCGGCCTTGAGCCCGCGGATGTAGTTGAGCCACGCACCGACGAGATTCGGCTCGGCCGGCGCCTGCACCGGGTCCGTGATCCGCCAGTTCCCCGTCGCCGCGCTGATGCGGAAGCCGAGCGGAACCAGCTCTTCCTCGTTGGGCCAGCCCCCGATGCGCTCGATGTCGACGACGGAGCCGCCCGCCACGAAGAGCCGCTTCTCGCGCAAGTCGACGAGGTCGATCTGGAAGGCGTACTCGATCTTGCGGTTCGACCGGTAGAGCCTGCCGTCGCGTCGCACGAACATCCGGATCCCGTCGAGGTCGACGGCGCCGACCTCGACCCGGACGAGGCGCTCCGTGCCGTCGTCCATCCGCTCGCGCGTCTCGATGAAGCCGAGCGGCGGCTCGAACGAAGCCGCGGCGCCCTCGACGAGGGCCTCGGGCACGGGCTCGGCCTTGGAGAGCTGGATGACCTCGAGCACCTCGCCGAGCTGCGCCATGTCCGCGGGCCAGCGCATTGGGTCGACGAGGTACCAGCGGCCCGCGCCGTCGTGCTCGAACCGGAAGTGGCCGTCGTCGCGGATGTTCTCGAGCCGGAGGCCCACGAGCCGGGCTGGATCGACATCGGGAAACAGGAGCTCGATCTGATCGAGCGGGTTCTCGGCCTCGTACTCGCTCTGGCGCAGCGCCAGCCAGCCGAGAAGACCCACGACGGCCACGAGGAGGATGGGAGTCAGGCGATTCATGCGTCGGTCGGGGCGGCTGCGGCGGACTCCGTTCCGGGTCGCGGGGCGGCGGCGAGCGGTGCCGGAACGCGCCGGCGGCTGCCGCGCGCGCGGACGATCCACACGAGCACGCCGAGCGCGACGAGGGCGCCCGGCATCCAGAGCTGGGCGAAGCGCGTCACCGTGCCGAGCGCCTCGGCGTCGCCGCGCGGCATGAAGCGCAGGTCCGGATTGCGGGGCGAGACGCTGATGCGGTGCTCGCGCTCGACGGCCCAGTTGAAGGCCGGGGACACGACCGCGCCGAAGCGGGCGCTGCGGTTCCAAAGGACCGCGTCGGAGCCGAACAGCACGGCCCGGACCTCGGGCTCCTCTTCGAGCCCCGCGGGCTCCGGCACGTCCACCATCGGCGTGCTGCGCAGCACCGTCAGGATGCAAGGTCCCGCGTCGGTGTTGGGGACGCGCGTCGCGCGCTCGATCTGGGGATCGAAGGTCCGGTCGATGGGCGGCTCGTCCACCCAGGCGCCGCCGCGCGTGAAGAGGAGCCGCTGCGCGAACCCCGCCGGAGGCTGCACGCGGATGCCGACCTCGTGCATGAAGGCGAGACGCAGCGCCTGCTTCGTCTCGAGGAACGGCGCCGTGATCGGATGCGACGCCATGTACGGCGGCACGGGCGGCACGTCGTGGACCTCGTTCGCCTCGATGCCGTCCAGCGGCACGTTCGTCCGAGGGTCGAGGACGGCCGCGCAGACGCGGCCCTCGCTGACCGTGAGACCGAGGAAGTCGACGAGGTCGGGCACGTCGCTCGCGCGCAGGTCGTCCGGGTCGAAGGCGGGCGCGACCACGATGCGGCCGCCGCGTCCGACCCAGTCGACGATCGACTGGTACATCTCGCCGGGCCAGGGTCCCTTCGGCGCGACGACGACGAGCAGGGCGGTGTCGTCCGGCAGCGGGCCGTCCAGCGCGGAGTTCCAGGTGTCGAGCTCGAAGCCCTCGGCCCGGAGCGCGTCGGCGAGCTGCCCGAGCTCGCGCTCGCCCTCGACGTCGTCGAGCCCGGGCTCCCCCGCGCCGGACGTGAACACGGCGCGCAGCGAGCTGTCCTGCGTGACGTCGAGAATGCCCTCGACGATCGCGGCCTCAGCGGTGAAAGCGGCGAGCGTCGGCGGGACGTAGCCCGCGGGCGACGGCGTGCCGGGGTTGATCTGCGCCAGGTCGCCCGTGAGCCGGAGGAACGCGACGCGCTCGCCCGACGTGACGAGGAACCCGTTCTCGAAGCCGCGCAGCTTCAGCCGCCGCTGCGTCTCCTTCCAGCCTTCGACGTCGTTCGTGTCGACCTGCCCGACCTCGATGCGCCCGTTCGACTCGGACTGGAAGAGCTCGACCAGCTCGGCCGAGCGCTGCATCACGGACCGCTCGAGGTCCATCGCGGGGCCCTGCTCGTCGCGGTAGAGGAGCTCGATCCGCACGTCGTCCTCGAGGCGCGACAAGAGCCCGAGCGACGCCGTGGAGAGCGTGTTCTGGCCGGCCGCGGTCAGGTCGATGCGCTGGCGCACGCCCGGGCGCGCCGAGAGCCAATTGACCAGCACGACGGCGGCGACCGCGAGCGCGACCGTGACCGCGACGTTGAGCGCGGTGCCGAGGCGGCTGACCCGCCCGATGCGTCCATTCCGCCTCATCCGCGCCACCTCCGGGCCTCGAGGCTGCGCGCCGTGAGGAACAGGAACAGCGCGGTCCAGGTGAGGAAGAACACGACCTCCGAGGTGTCGAAGATGCCCTTCTTGAACGAGCGCTCGAAGTGCGTCGACGCGTCCATGTTGGTGAGGACGGCCGACGCGCGCTCGTACACGAGCTGGCGAGCGTCCTCGGTGCGGGCGATCAACGGCACGACGTAGCCGAGCACCTCGCCGATCAGAACCGGCAGCGCGAGCCACAGCACGCACGCGACCATCGCGAGGAACGCGGCCAGGAGCGGTGTCGACGTGAAGGTCGACGCGAAGAGCCCGATCGCGACGAACATGGACGACACGAGGATCGCGCCGAGCCAGGTGCCGAGCACGGCCGGCCAGTCGGGCGCGCCGCCGACGCTCGAGACCGCGCCGGCGTAGAGCAGCGCGGACGTCCAGAGCAGCGCCAGGAAGCCAGCCGCCGCAAGGAACTTGCCCGTCACGACCGCGGCGTCGCCTACGGGCGCCGTCAGGAGGTACTCGAGCGTGCCGGTGCGCGACTCCTCGGCGATGAGCCGCATCGCCAGGAGCGCCGGCAGCACGACCATCCAGAGCCAGAACAGCGGCCCCGCCATCACGTTGGACAGCGCGTCCATGATGCTGCCGTTCGTGCCCGCGAGGACCGCGTTGAACAGCATCCCGTTGAGCCCGAGCACCACCACCAGGACGATCCAGGTGAACGGCGCGGTGAAGAGGCCGAAGAGCTCGCGGCGCGCGACGACGAGGGTTCCGCTCACGCGCCGTCCTCCGGCGGGGGCGCCGGTGCGTCGACGTCGACCGGCTTGGAGAGATCGCGGGACGCGCCGCGGTCGAACGGGTTGAGGCTGTAGATCGTGCGCTTGTTCGCGGTGCCCGGCGTGCCGAGCGGGAGTTCACGGCCCTTGGGGATCGGGTCGAGGGCGATCGGCGCGTCGGGCGGCACGGGCGCGGTCGCCGGGACGCTCGCGGCGGGCGCGCTCTCCTTCGGCGTCGGTTCCTCGTCCACCTCGCCGGTCACGAGCCGCGTGAACAGCTGCTCGAGCGAGGGGCGTTCCCACGTGAGCTCCCGCAGTGCCCACGAGCGCGTCATGGCGAGCGCGCCGACGTCCTCGCGCAGGTCGCCCTCGCCGCGCAGGCGGAACGCCTGGTGGATCCCGACGCGCTCGCCGGTCTCGACCGCGGTCACGCCCGGCAGCGCGGCCAGGAGCTCCGCGACCTCCTCGGGCGACGCGGGCGCGGCAAGCTCGACCGCGACGTGTCCGGCGTCGCCGCCGCCGAGCTCCTCGAGGATCTGCTCCTTCGAGCCGTCGGCGACCTTCTTGCCCTCGTGGATGATCGCCACGCGCGGCGCCATCGCCTCGACCTCCGCGAGGATGTGCGACGACAGCAGCACGGTGTGCTCGGAGCTCAGCTCGAGGATCAGCCGCCGCACTTCGGCGCGCTGGATCGGGTCGAGGCCGCTCGTGGGCTCGTCCAGGATCAGGACCTCGGGCGAAGGCAGGAGGGCCACCGCCAGCCCGACGCGCTGCTTCAGCCCGCGCGACAGCGTTCCGACCAGCTGCTTCGAGCGATCCCGCACACCGACACGCTCGAGGACCTCGGGGATCCGCGCGCGCAGCGTCGAGCGCTCCATCCGGTGCAGCCGCGCCTGGAAGCGCATCATCTCGTCGACGCGCAGCTCCGGGTAGAGCGGCACCGACTCCGGCAGGTAGCCGATCGAACGTCGCGCGGACATCGAGTCGCGCAGCACGTCGTGGCCCGCGACGACCAGGCGCGCCGCGCGCGTCGCCGGCAGGTAGCCGGTCAGGATGCGCATCGTGGTCGTCTTCCCGGCGCCGTTCGGCCCGAGGAAGCCGACCACCTCGCCCTTGGCGACGCTGAGGTCGAGCCCGTCGACGGCGAGGAGGTTGCCGTAGCGACGGGTGAGGTCGTGGACTTCGATCATGGGCGGGAGAGCCTGGCGCAGGCGCCATGCCCGTGCAAGACGTATGCCACGGCGAGGCGTCGGCACCCGTTCGGGGACGATCCCGAGGCGTGACGTGCCGGGCCGCGCCACCCTCCGCGCGGCCGCGCGCAGGCGGCCGGAAGCGCCCCGGAACGGACGCGGGGACGCGGGAGCCGGCGCCGTATGGCCGTGGCTCCCGCGCCCCCGCGCGGTCCCGTGGAGGGAAATCGTCTCCGGCGATCAGCCGAAGGACGCCTCCTTCCCGAGCTCCTTCGCGAGGAGGTAGTAGTAGACCGGGCGCAGCTTCTTGGTGTTCGACTTGCCGATCTTCTCGGTCGCAGCGGCGATCGCGGCGTCCATGTCGGCGCCGGCCTCGACGCCCATCTTCTTGGTGACGAAGGCCTTCACCGTGTTCATCTCACCCTCGTCGCCGGTGGCGACGACGAGCGAGTCGGCGTTGTAGATCGAGGGGCCGAGGGACTTGGCGACCTTCTCGAGGAACGCCTCGTCGATGGCGATGTTCTGGGCCTCCATCTGGGCCTTGCACTTGTCGATGACCTCTTGGAAGTTGCTCATCTGGTCGGGGAGGGGCTGAGGGGGCGCCGGCGCGCGGCCGGCCGAGGGGTTCTGGGCAGTGCCCGCGGTCGCGCGGGGCCCGTTGGATGGCGGCCATCGTGCGCATCGCCCCTCTTCCGCCAAGGAAAAAAGCCCTACGGACCCGTCATTCAGCGCGCGTTCACGCCCTCGGCGCGCGGGGAGCGGGCGCCCGGAGCAAGGGGGCCGAGCTCGGACGGGGTGAGACGCAGTGCCGCGATCCAGGGCGGCGCACCCTCCGACCAGTGCCCATAGGTCACGGCAAGCACGCCGCCTCCGGACAGCGGGGTCAGCGCGGGGTACGCGCAGTCGGCCCGCACCAGGTTGTCCATCAACCGGAGCCGGCGCTCGCCCTGGCGCCCCTCCAGGACGTCGTCGAGGGTCCCGATCCAGCCGACCCAGTCCCCGCTCCGCCTGCTCGCGAGACCCGTGTCGCGGAAGCTGACGAACACACGGCCACCGCCGAGCGCCCGCGCCTGATGCCGGTCGCCCGTGAGCGCGCCGGCGACCTCGCGCGGCGCGCTCCACGTGCGCCCGAGGTCGTCGCTGACGATGAACCCCGAGTTGCGCCGGCGGCTGTTCTCGCGCAACAGCAGCGCGAGGCGGTCGCCCTGGCGCACGAGGCGCTCCTCTCCGGGCACGACGCCGGGCCCGATGCGCAGGAAACCCGGCTCGCACCAGTCGGCCCGCGCGTCCGAGAGGATCGCGCGCGGCTGCGACCAGGTGACGCCTCCGTCCGACGTCTCGATCTGGAAGACGGTGAAGCGCCGCGGGCCGCGCTCGGCGCGCAGGTAGCGGCCGTCGTCGTGGAACCAGGCGAGCGCGCGGCCCGGCCCGAGCAACGCGTGGTCCCCCACCACGACGATGCCGCCCCAGGGCGCGCCGCCGGGGCTCGGCTCCTCGAGCTCGGTCCACGTCGCGCCGTCGTCGTACGAGAGCGCGCGCCGCGCCGGGAAGAGACCCGAGAACAGCACGAGGTTGTGTCCGCTCCCGTCCGCGCGCGGGATGCGCAGGAACACCGGAGTCTCCTTCGAAGTCGCCCAGGTCGAAGGAGTCTCGAGACGCTCGCTCCACGTCGCGCCGCCGTCGTCGGAGCGCTTCAGCACGATCGGCCCGCGTCCGTGGCCTTCGGGGTACGCGCAGAGCACGGTCGCCCCGCCGCCCTCGCGGGGGATGCGCACGGTCGAGGGGTGACCGAGGTACTGATTCGGATCGCGGTCGACCTCGATCGGGAGGCCCGCGTCCCCGGCGAGGTCGAGCTCGTGCAGCGTCCAGCCGCGCGAGGGTGCCGTGTGCCCGCTCAGCCGGCGGAGCGTCCGTCGCTCGAGCATCTCCGTCAGCGCGTCGGCCGCGCGTTCCGCGATCCACGAGCGCCCGGACACGTTCGGCAGACGTCCATCCGTACGCAGCCGCTCGGTCGCCTGCACGCCGCGGGCGAGGTCCGCAGCGTGGGTCGCGACCGTGCGCGCGCCGGTGTCGTTCGCGACCTCCAGCACGAGCCCCGCGTAGGCGGCGCCCAGGCGGTCGAAGCCGAGCGGATCCGCCGTGTCGAACGGCGCGCGGCCGTACGCGGCGCGCGTCTCGGCGGTCCAGAGGCGCGCGCCGTGCTGCACGAGCAGCACGTCGGCGTCCCCCGAGGCGGCGGCGGCGGCAAGGTCGCGCAGGTTCGAGCGGAACGCGCCCGGCGCGACCCGCGGGAAGTCCCCGTTCGCCGGCAGGTCCACGCACGAGTCCGCGAACCCGTAGTGCAGCACGACGACATCCGGATCCCGCGCCAGCACGTCGCGCGCGAGCCGCCGCAGACCGACCGTCGTCGTCTCGCCTCCGCGCGCGAGGTTCTCGACCTCGAAGCGCACCCCGTCGAAGCGCGACTCCAGCCGCCCGGCGAGGCCCACCGGCCAGCCGTCGCGCGCGCCGCGGGGCCCCGTGGCCCAGTCGTCGCCCAGAACGACGATACGTACGGTCGGCGGATCGTGCGGGTCGGCGGCAGGTGCCTGGACGGTCGGCGTCGAGACCGCCTGGGTGAACGCGCAGAGCGCAAGAGCGAGGACCGTCATCGGAAGAGCGCCCCCTCGGGCAGCGGAACGTCGCGGCCCACGGCGGGTCCGCTCCAGGTCACCTCGAGATCGCCCGGCCCAACGCCGTTGAACCACTCGATGCGCAGCGGGTGCAGGCCCGCTCGGAGCGGCACGCGGCCGCGCACGCGCCGCATGCCGTGGTGCCCGTCGTTGTCGACAACGAGCGCGCCGTGCAGCCAGAGTCGACTCCCGTCGTCGGAGGAGAGCTCGAACGTGTAGAGCCCGTCGTCCGGCACGCGCAAGAAACCCGCGTAGCGCAGAGCGACGCGCTGCGCGCGGCCTGCGTGCGCGCGCACGTCGACGCCGACCACCTCCCGGCGGGCGAGCGCCGTGTGGCGCTCGAGCTGAACGAGGGAGTCGATCGAGACCTCGAACGACTCGACGCGCAGTCCGGGCGTCGGGGCCCGCACGAACGTCACGCCGTCGCGCCAGTCGGAGTCGGTCACGACGGTGAAGCGCGCGCGCGCCTCGTCGGGCGAAGCGCCGCGCGCGTCGAACGCGCGCGCGCGGAGCTCGGCCGACTGGAGCAGCCGTAGCGGCTGCGTGTAGCGCGGCGACGTCTCGTCCGGCGTCGACCCGTCCAGCGTGAAGCGGACGTGCGCGCCCGGGCGCGTGGAGAGCACGACGGGGATGGGCGACAGCGAGAGCTCGCCCGGCGGTTCGATGCGGACGGTCGGCGGGGATTCGTAGAGCGCAAAGGAGGAGACGCGCGCCGCGGACCCCGCGCCTGCCGCTGGCTCCAGGCGGAGACGAACGCTGGACGTCACGACGTGGCGCGCGCACGGCACGCTCGGCCGTCCGTTCTTCAGCGTCCCCTGCGCCACGAGCTCGAACGCCGACGCGCCGGAGGCGTCCTCCACCTCCGCGAAGACCTGGAATGCGAAGTCGGCGCCGCCCTCGCATGCGACCGCGACCCGGTCGAAGGCGATCGGCGCCGCGCAGCCGAACTCGAGGGCGTCCGCGCCTGCGTCGACCGAGCACGAGGTCGCCCCGTCCCCGTCGACGAGCGCTGATGCGTCCTCTCCGGCGTCGACCGCGCCCGCGGCGACGGCGGCCGCAAGAACGTCCGTGCCGTAGGTCGCGCGGATCCGGGCGTCGAGGCCAGTGAGCGCCGCGCGCGCTGGCGCGGACATCGCGCCGGTCGTCCCGTCGAGCGCTGCGTACACGTGGAAACGCGGCGTCGTGCGTCGCTCCCACGCGCTGAAAAGGGCGCGCGCGTCGCCGCCGTCGAGCCCGTAGAGGACGTCGGCGGGGCGGCCCGGCAGCACAGTGCCCGCGAAGACCGCGCCGAGCACGCCGCGCGCTGCGGCCTGGAGCGCGGCGTCCTCGGCACCGCGGTCGGGAAGGATCCACGCCTCCGCCTCGACGCCGGCGGCGCGCAGCTCCTCGCCCAGCGCGACGAACCATGCGCGCGGATCCGCTCCTGCCCCGGCCGGCCCCACCGACGCGCGCAGCACTTCGCCGGCACCGAGCGCGAAGCGCACGCAGCGGACGCGGGACCCCACGAGCGTGTCGCGCAGCGAAGCGACGTCGACGAAGCTCGCCGAGCGGAGCCCCGCGCGCGTCAGCCCGACGGTCAGCGCATTCCCGCGCGCTGCGGCGACCGAAGGGAGCGCTTCCGGCGCAGCGCCCGTCGCTCGCGCCTCCTGTGGATCCGCGCCGGAGGTCGCGGCGACGAGCAGCGCGAAGAGAAGGGAAGGGGCAAGCACGACTTCCCGAGCGTAGCGGGGCGCGGCGGCCCGGCGCGACCCCGGCGCTCCGATCGACGCGCGCGTCGCCCAGGCGGTACCCTCCGGCCCATGGCCCGCCCGCTGCGCCCCACGACACTCGCGCTCGCCGCGCTCCCGCTGTGGCTCTCGTCGTGCTCCGTGTCTCACTGGAACACGGCGCACGATCCGAGGAGGACCGACGTGGATCGGATCGTGCTCGGGGTGACCGGCGCGGCCGTCGAGCTCGACCGGGTCGAGCTCGACCGCGGCTCCTACGCCGCGGTCAACGAGGCGCTGTCGCGGGTGCTGATCGTGGTCGCTCACCCCGATGACGAGCTCGTCGCGGCGGGCCTCACCTACCTGCACGGCGCGCGACGCGGCGGGATCGTCGACGTGCTGACGATCACGGACGGACAGGGCGGCTTCAAGTACGCGAGCTACGCCGAGGCGCGCACGGGCGTCCCGTACACGGACGAGAAGACCGGCCGCGAGCTGCTGCCGGCGCTGCGGCTCGAGGAGCAGACCGCCGCACTCGAGCTGCTCGGAGCGCGCGACCTCTACCGCCTCGACGAGCTCGACCACGGCTACACGCGCGACCGGAATGAGGTCCTCGCCGAGAACGCCGGGATCTGGGACCTGTCGCGCGTCCGACGCTGCCTCGACGGACTCCAGCGCGCGAAACGGTACGACCTCATCGTCACGCTCTCGCCGACGGACCGGACGCACGGGCACCACCAGGCGGCGACGCTCCTCGCCGTCGAAGCCGCCGCGCGCGCCGAGGACGGGAACGTGCCCGTCGTGCTCTGCTGCGAGGTGCACGCCGCGGACGACGAAGGGATCGGCACACCGCCCGCGGTGCTCGAGGACGCGCTGCTCGCGCGGCTCGCGGACAGCGTCGGGCCGTTCGTGGTCGACCGCACCCGGCCGTTCGGCCACGCGGACAAGATGAACCTGAAGTCGATCTGCGCCGTCGCCGTCGCGCAGCACCTCTCCCAGGGCACGATGCTGAACTACATCGGGCGCGGCGACCTCGAGGAGTACTGGGTGTTCCGCGTGTCGCCCGACGACGCGGCGGAGCGCTGCGCGGACTTCTTCGAGCGCCTCGAGGCCGGCCCGCGCTTCGCCGAACGCGATTACGCGCCCACAGCGCGGCCGGCGCGATGAGCGAGGAGGCCCCCCGTTCGGGCGCGCCGCAGCGCGTCCTCTCGATCGACGCGCTCCGCGGGTTCGACATGGCGCTGCTGATGGGCGGCGCCGCCGCGCTGATCGGCGTGTCGCGGGCGCTCGGACTCGACAGCATCGCCGAGGTCCTGGCCGAGCAGACGGAGCACCCCGAGTGGAACGGCTTCACGGCGTGGGACCTTGTCTTCCCGCTCTTCCTGTTCCTCGCGGGTGCGTCGATGCCGTTCTCGTTCGCCAAACGGCGGGCCAGCGGCGAGACGCGCGGGGCGCTCGTGCGGCACGCCGTGATGCGAGGCGCGGCGCTCGTCGCGCTGGGCGTCGTCTACAACGGCTTCTTCGGCTCGCACCTCTTCGCGGAGGACGGCCGCGAGCTCCGCTACGCGAGCGTGCTCGGCCGCATCGGCCTCGCGTGGATGCTCGCGGCCTTCGCGGTGATCGCGCTGCCGCGCACGAAGGCCCTCGTCGGCGTTCTCGTCGGCTGCCTCGCGCTCCACAGCGCTCTGCTCCTGGGCGTCCCGGCGCCGGGCCTCGACGGGGTGAGCCTCGCGCCCGGCGAGACGTTTCCGGACTGGATCGACAGCCGCATCGTGCCGGGACGCCTGCACCGGACGGTTCGCGACCCCGAGGGCCTCGTCGGAGTGATCCCGGCGGTCGGCACCGCCCTGCTCGGCGTCCTCGCCGGTCGCTGGATCCAGAGCGGTCGCGGAGAGAGCCGCCCGCGGGGCGTCGGAGCGACCAGCGGCCCCCTCGCGCTCGCCGGCGCGGCGCTCCTCGCGGTCAGCTACGGCGCGGACGCGGCGGGGCTCCCCATCAACAAGAACCTCTGGACCGCCAGCTTCGTGGCGCACGCGGGCGGCTGGAGCCTGCTGCTGCTCGCGCTCTTCCACCTCGCCTTCGACGGCCTCCGGCTCGAGCGCCTGGGCGCCTTCTTCCAGGTCCTGGGCGCGAACTCGATCCTCGTCTACCTCGTGTCGGCGTTCGTGTCCTGGAGCGGGCTCGCCGAGGTGGTCTTCGCGCTCGCCTTGCGCAACGGCCGCCTCGCGCAGGACTTCGTACCACTCGCGGGGTTCCTCCTGCAGTGGCTCGTGTTCTACGGTCTGTGGCGGCGCCGCATCTTCCTGCGCGTCTGACCGCGCGGACCATGACGCTGACCCACGACTTCTGCCCCCTCTGCGGCTCGCCCTGCGAGGAGCGCGTGCCCGAGGGCGACCACGTCGCGCGCGCCGTCTGCACCAACCCCGAGTGCGGTGCGATCCACTACGTCAACCCGAAGGTGGTCGTCGGCTGCATCGTCGAGGCCGAGGGCGGGCTCCTGCTCGCGCGCCGCGACATCGAGCCCGCGCGCGGGCGCTGGACGTTCCCGGCCGGCTACCTCGAGGTCGGCGAGAGCATGTTCGAGGGCGCAGCGCGCGAAACCGTCGAGGAGACCGAGGCCGAGGTCGAGGAGCTCGGGCTGCACGCGCTGCTCGACATCCCCCACATCGGCCAGGCCTACACGGTGTTCCGCACCCGGATGATCGGAGCCCGCTTCGGCCCGACGCCGGAGTCGAGCGAGGTGCGGATCGTCCCGGTCGCGGAGATCCCCTGGGACGAGATCTCGTTCCCGAGCGTGCAGACCGCGCTGCGTCTCTACGTCGACGACCTCGAGCGCGGCGAGCACGCGGTGCACACCGGCGTCGTCGAGTGGAGCGGCGAGGGGTCACGCTTCGACCTCGCGATGTACCGGCTGCGCGACCACCGCAGAGTTCCTCGCACTGCCCCTGACCAATGAATGCGCGCGGACCGATCGCCCGCTTCCGGGACGATCGGTCTGCGCGCGAGTCGCGTTTCGGCGCCGTGCGGGCGGGTCCGTGTCAGAGGACTTCGACGCGGTCCGCCGGCGGACTCGGGGGCGCTGACGGAGGAGGCCCGCTCAGCGAACCGGTGCGCTGGGCGCGCACCTCGGTTCCGGAAGCGGGGTACGGCGACTTCGTGACAACCTTGTTCACACCACCGACCGCGAAGAATCGCTTGGTGCGGCTCGAGTAGCACACGCTCACCTCCGTCATCGTCGTCTCGGTGAGCCACCAGCAATTCCGGACCCAGATTCCAGCGTCGGGCAGGACCCCTGCTCCGCCGATACTGAGTCCGCCGAAGGTCCGCACCCAGCCCTGACAGTTGGCACTGACGAACTTGGTCCTACGGTAGGTCGTAGTGCCCTTGAACGGATGGCTCTCCGGGCATGGAGCCGTTGCGGCGGCAACTCCGATCGGTGTCGTGTCCGTCGGCGGCAGCAGCGAGTGCCCAACAGCCTCGAAGTCGAACGGCAGGGCAATCAAGTGATTCACCAGATCGATCCCCTGCTCGTCCGTCATTCTCGGCGTGCCCACGGCAGCAAGCGTGTCGAAGCGCGCCGCAGTCGCGAGGAGAGGAAGATAGCTCCGGGAGAACTTGGGCGCGTAGAGAGGTAGCGTGTGCGCGAGATCGCGGAGCGCGCTACCACAAAGATCGAATCCATCCGCTTCATCCGGGATCCCGTCCGCCATGTCGGCCGCGATGAGGTCGAACCCCATTCCGAGGGCGTCGAACTGATCCGCGACCGAAGTCAGGATCGCGACCGGAGAGCCCGGTTCGAGCGCGCCATCTCGAACCGTGTTGGCGAACGACGCGGTGCTGTGGGACGCGCTCCAGAACTGGGACGCCATCTGGGGAAAGAACTCCGGGACGTTGCCTGTGAAGCTCTGAGGCGGGATCCAGGCCGTGAGCTGACTGCTGACGTCAAGCATGTACCGGACAGGACCGTCGGAGTCGTCGAGGTCGTACGTCGTCGGCTCGGGAGGTCCGTTCGGATCCGTGAAACCGGGCAGCTGCGGAGCTGCCGATGCGGCTGAGGGAACGGCGAGAAGCCCAATGAGGATCGCTTTCATGATTCGATTCGGAGTTCGATGAGAAGAGAGATGTTGGGCCAGGCGTTCTCCGTGGCCCGGGGCGGTCGTGTCCCCGGGCGGCGTGGAGTTTCGTTGGGCCCCGCAAAACCTGAGAGCGACCGCGCAGAGAGGTTCTGCTCGAAACGAGCAACGGCAAGTCGGGGGTATCGATCCACACCCGGGTTCTGTATCGCTGTCTGCGTGGCACGTCCCGTCTCCAATCCCCCGAACCCCTGGCGCGCGGCGGCGCAGGACGGGTACGAGGTCGAGTGGCTCGGTGAGCCGCCCGCTGCGAGCGTCGAGGTGTTCGAGGAGCGCGCGAAGTCGATCCTCGCGCGCAATGACTCGCCGGACGTGCCCTTCACGTGGAGCGTCAATCCGTACCGCGGCTGCCAGCACGCGTGCGCGTACTGCTACGCGCGTCCCGGTCACGAGCACCTGGGTTTCGGCGCGGGCACGGACTTCGACACGAAGATCGTCGTCAAGGTGAACGCCGCCGAACGTCTGCGCGAGGCGCTCGCAAGGAAGCGCGTCGGACGCTCGGAGTGGATCGCGTTCTCGGGCGTGACCGACCCGTACCAGCCGCTCGAGGCGAGCTACCGGCTGACGCGGCAGTGCCTGGAGGCGTGCCTCGACTTCCGGCGGCCCGTCGGATTGATCACCAAGTCCGCGCTCGTGCGCCGCGACGTCGACCTCCTCGCGGAGCTCGCGCGGAGGGCGGGCGCGCGCGTCTTCCTCTCGATCCCGTTCGCGAACGAGGCGAATGCGCGCGCCGTCGAGCCGCTAGGCGCGTCCCCGAAGCTGCGCTTCGACGCGCTGCGCGCGCTGTCCGACGCGGGCGTGCCGACCGGCGTGTCGCTCTCCCCGATGATCCCCGGGCTCAACGACTCCGACATCCCCGAGGTGCTCGAGCGCGCGCGGGACGCCGGCGCGACCCGCGCGTTCATGATCCTGCTGCGCCTGCCGACGAGCGTGCGTCCGGTGTTCGAGGAGCGCCTCCGTGAGCGCTTCCCCCTCCGCGCGGACAAGGTGCTGTCACAGCTCGAGGCGTGCCGCGTCGGGCAGACGTCGCGCGCTTCGTTCGGGGCCCGCATGCGCGGCGAGGGCGCGCGCTGGCTCGCGATCCGCGACCTGTACGAGCTGCACGCGCGGCGCCTCGGCTTCGAGACGTCGCGCGAGGAGGAGGTCGAGCCGCTGACGCCGCACGTGCCGCCGGGCGGCGAGCAGCTCGAGCTGTTCTGAGCGGGGAGAGCCGCCCGGAGGAGAACCGATCGCTCCGACTCCGGGACCCGCTCTCAGCGGTCAGCGTCTGCGCCGACGCGGCATGTGCTTCGTACCCGGCTCCGCGTCCGCGCTCACCGCGGCGCGCAGGGTCGCGCCGGAGCGCAGCACGAGCTCCGTCGCACCGGCGACGTCGGAAGCGATGTGGTCCCCTTCTGGCGACTGCCCCCATGCGCGGAACGCGAACGTGCCGCCCTGCACGGCGGGCCAAACGACAGGGAAGCGCACCGTTGCGCCCGCGGCCGCGCCGCGCAGCGTCGGCCCCCGCGCGAAGAGCGGGCCGGTGGGCCCCTCGATTCGAACCGTGCCGATCCGGACGCAGTCCGTGGCGGGCAGCTCGAGCTCGAGCGAGGCGGCCTCGAGTTCGGGCAGCTCCAGCAGAACCGGCGCGTGGCCGACCTCGACGTACGCGTCGGAGCCCGGGCCGCGATCGGCGCCGGGAGGAAGCGCGTACAGCCACTGATTCAGCCAGAGGAACGCGAACACGCGCGTCGTCGTCGGCGGGATCTCGGTCGTCGTCCACTCCGTCTGGCCGTCCGCGAGATCGACGACGTAGCGGCCGACACCCGTGACCTCCACGCGGATCGGCCATTCCGCGGCCCGGGCCGCACGGACGAGCTCTTCCGGGAAGCGGACCGTCGTCGGCGGGTACTCGCGCTGCGTGACGGAGAGCGTGACGACCTCGTGGTGGACGCCGTCCCGCACGGGGCGCAGCTGCACGGCGTAGGGCGCGCGCGTGCCGCTCAGGTTGTAGGCCCCGCTCACGGTGACGCTCGCGTCGAGCGACTCCGCCACCGCTGCGACGCAGACGGACCGCATGGACGCGTTGTGCGGCGGGACGTCGAGCAGCGCGCGCGCCACGGGTCCGGCGGGCTGCACTCGCCCGCGGCCGGAATTCGCGGAGTGCGAAGGGTCCGGAGCGCTCGCCCCACCGCCCAGCCGGGTCCCGAACGGTGGCTCCATGCGGCCGCTCCATTCGAGCGGGACGCCGTCCGCGTCCTCGAAGGAGAGCACGGACGCGAACACGGGACGCGTCCGCAGCTCGACGACCTGGCCGGCGGTCGCACGGCCGCGCTCGCGCCAGACCGTCGCTTCGCCCGAGCCGCCGGCGAGCAGGACGAACGCGCGATCCTCTCCATCCTCGAGCTCGATCGTGAACGCCCCGTCCACGTCGCAATCGACGACGTGCCAGCCGTGGTGCTCGGGCTCCGCGAGCTTCGGGCGAAGGTCGTACGGCGAGCCGGATCGAACGGGCCCCGCTATCGTGGCCAGGGCGGGCTCGGGGATCGCGAGGACGCGGGATCCGGACAGGTCGCGGATTTCGGTCGCGCGGACGGTGCCCTCGATCCGGTGCGCGCGGCCGCCCGGCCTGCCGACGGCGGCCGGGCCTGGCTCGCAGACCACCGGGTCGGTGGCGAAGTCCGTGCGCAGCCGCCGGTCGGCGTCGACCCCAGGGTCGACGAGGTCCAGGCTTGCCCAGGTCAGGCCCGGGCCGGTGCCCTCGACGCGTGCGATCGACCCTGTCGAGCTCTCGCCGGGACGCGTCCCGAACCCCGCCACGAAAGCCGCGACCACGGCGAGCGCGCCGCCGAGGAGCAGGATCGGACGGCGGCTGCGTTCTCCCATGTGGGAGGCATCGACCCGGCGCGGCGTCGCCTTGACCGATCTCCTAGCCGCGCGGCGTCGCGGGGGCTCAGAGCACCCGTCGCGTCGACTCCACGAGCAGCATGCGGCTCGTCTCCTCGCCCGAGGTCGTGACCACGACGTCGACGGGCGATCCGGCGCTCTCCGTCGCGAACCAGAACGTAGTCGTGGCGTCCGGGCCGGATTCCACGACGTACTTCCAGCAGTCGAACGCGCCGGCGGGTGTCTCGCGCGCCTCGCGTGTGACGGTCGTGGCGCCTGCCGGGAACTGGGCGTGGTCGCGGAGCTGGGCCCACGCCTGCGGCGCCGCGCCCTCGACGGGCGGGAGCGTTTCGAGGCCGGGGCCGGCCGCCGACGCGATCGCGCAGCCCTCGTCGCTGGACTCGACCCACGTCATGCGAGTGAACACGGGCTCCGACCCCGCCGACTCGTTGCGGTAGGTGACGCTGGCGCCGACGGGGTGCGACCAGCGGATCTGCTCCCAGGTGTAGGGCGTCGGAGCCATGCCCTCGGCCGCGGTCGGGAGCGAGGTCGCGGCACCCGGGGAGGGGTCGCCCGCTGGAGCGTCTCCGACGGCCGCGCAGGCGGCGAGGAGGAGGGCGGCGAGCGGCGCGGTGGTCGAGAGGATGCGTTGAGCCATGCCGCGGAAGGTAGGCGATCGCACCCAGCGCGTGGGCGGGCGCCGCGTCCGTGATCCGAGCACCCGGAGTGCCGGCGCCGCAGGCCTTTGCACGCTCGTCGACAATCTTCACGAACGGTGGACAGGGGCTTGAGATTGGAATTCAATCTCGCCCATGAACCGCCGTGCGCACCGCCTCACGTCCCTCGGAAGGGCTCTCCTCGCCGCCGCTGCAATCGCCCTGTCCGCCACGCTCACCGCCTGCGGCGGCGCGGGCTCCGGCGGCGAGACCGGCCCGGCGACCCTCACCGCCCCCTACCGCGCCGTGACCACCTGCACGATGGTGACCGACATCGTGCGCGAGATCGCGGGCGAGTACGCCGAGGTCGAGGGACTGATGGGACCGGGCGTGGATCCGCACCTCTACAAGCCGAACCGCGACGACCTCGCGACGCTCGCCGAGGCGGACGTCATCTTCTACTCGGGGCTGATGCTCGAGGGCCGCATGGCGGACAGCTTCGCCAAGATGAGCCGCTCGCGCATCCCGTGCTACGCGGTGACCGAGCTGCTCGACCCCGAGTTCCTGCTGGAGCCCGAGGAGTTCGAGGGGCACTGGGACCCCCACGTCTGGAACGACGTCGCGGCCTGGATCGGGGCCGTCGACGCGGTCGCCGCGGCGCTCTCGGACCTCGACCCCGCGCACGCCGATGACTACGCCGCCAACGCCGAGCGTTACACCGCCGAGCTGAACAAGCTCGACGCGTACGCGAAGGCCTGCATCGCGACGATCCCCGAGAAGTCGCGCGTGCTCATCACCGCGCACGACGCGTTCAACTACTTCGCGCGCGCGTACGGCATCCGGGTCATGGCGGCGCAGGGCGTCACGACCGAGTCCGAGGCCGCGATCTCGGACATCGAGCAGCTCGTCGACTTCGTCGTCGAGAACGACATCCGCTCCATCTTCGTCGAGAACATCGCCTCGGATCGCAACCTCCAGGCGGTCGTGGAGGGCGCGGGCGCGCGCGGTCACGAGCTGCGCATCGGCGGCGAGCTGTTCTCGGATGCGACCGGTCCGGCCGGGACCTACGAGGGCACGTACCTCGGCATGGTCGACCACAACGTGACGCTGATCACGCGCGAGCTCGGCGGCGAGGCGCCGGAAGCCGGGCTCAACGGGCGCCTCGGCGGGCCCGAGTCGGCAGACTGACCCGCGTGAACGCGCTCCGATCCGAGGGCCCGGGCCCCGGCGGTCCGGACCCGGCGCCCGCCGTGGGCGCTCCGCCCGCCGTGGAGGTCCGCGGCCTCACCGTCGCGTACGACGGGAGGCCGGCGCTCCGGGACGCGTCCGTTGCGCTTCCCGCGGGCAGCATGACCGCTGTCGTCGGCCCGAACGGCGCCGGCAAGAGCACGCTCGTCAAGGCGATGCTCGGCCTCGTTCCGTCCGTGTCGGGAGACGTCCGTTTCTTCGGGCTCCCCCACGCGGAGGCCAGGCCGCGCATCGCCTACGTGCCGCAGCGCGAGTCGGTCGACTGGGACTATCCGATCCGGGCGCGCGACGTCGTCGCGATGGGGCTGTACGGCGAGATCGGGCTCCTGCGCCGCGTCCGACGCGAGCACCTGCGCCGAGCGGACGAGGCGCTCGAGCGTGTCGGCATGGGCGAGCTCGGCGACCGTCGCATCGGCGCGCTGTCCGGCGGCCAGCAGCAGCGCGTGTTCCTTGCGCGCGCGCTGGTCCAGGGCGCCGACCTGTACGTGATGGACGAACCCTTTGCAGGCGTGGACGCGACGACCGAGCGCGCGCTGCTCGAGCTCATGCGCGGCCTGCGCGCCGCGGGCTCGACGCTCCTCTGCGTCCACCACGACCTCGGCACGGTGCCCGAGTTCTTCGACCACGTCGTGCTCCTCAACCGCCGGACGGTGGCGGCCGGACCGGTCGGCGAGGCGTTCACGCAGCCGCACCTCGAGGCCTGCTACGGCCGGAATGTGCGCGCCGCCGGTCCTGCGGCGGACGAGCGGTGATCCCCCACGGCGTGCTCTTCGCGGGCCTGGCGCTCTCCTACAACCTGCGCGTGATCCTGCTCGGGGTCACGGCGCTCGGGATCGCGGCGGGCGTGCTCGGAGCGTTCCTGCTGTTCCGCAGACGCTCGCTCCTCGCCGACACCCTCGGACACGCCACGCTGCCCGGCGTCGTCGTCGCGTTCATGGCCGCGGCGCAGCTCCTCGACGGCGGGAAGCCGTTCGCCGTCCTCCTCCTCGGCGCGCTCATCAGCGGCTGGTTCGCCGTGCGCGCCGTGCAGTTCCTCCGTCGCCGCACCCCCATCCGCGAGGACGCCGCGCTCGCGATCGTCCTGACCGTGTTCTACGGCGCGGGCGTCGTGCTGCTGTCCGTCGTGCAGAACCTCGAGCTGCGCGGGTCCTCGGGCCTCGAGCTCTACGTCTACGGGATGGTTGCGTCGATGTCGCGCAGCGATGCGTGGACGCTCGCCGCCGTGTCGGTGGCGGCGCTCGGCGTCGTCGCGCTCCTCTTCAAGGAGCTCCGCGCGCTCTCCTTCGACGAGGGATTCGTCGCTGCGCGCGGGCTGCCGCACCGCTGGCTCGACGAGGTGCTCATGTCCGCGTGCCTGGTCGTCACGATCGCGGGGCTGCCGACGGTCGGGCTGCTGCTCGTGATGGCGCTGTTCATCGTGCCGCCGGCGACCGCGCGGCTCTACGCCGACACGCTCGGTGGCACGCTCGTCGTGGCCGGTGCGACCGGTGCGGTCGGCGCCGTGGCGGGCGCACTGGCGAGCGCGCGCGTCGACCACCTGCCGGCCGGCGCCGCCATGATCCTGGCGACGTCGGCGCTCTTCTTCGCGAGCCTCGTCGCCGCCCCGCGTCGCGGGCTGCTCGCCGCGCGGCTGCGCGCGCGGGGCGAACGTCGGCTTGCGGTCGAGTCCCAGGTGCTGCGGCGTACGCTCGGTGAGGGCGGCCTCGATCCAGCGCACCTCGCGGGCTGCGAGCGCGCGGCGGTCCAGCGGCTCGTCGCGCGAAGCGCTCTGGTCTCGAAGGACGCCGGCCTCCAACTGACCGACGCCGGCCGCGAGCGGGCTCACGCCCTCGCCCGCACCGAGGAGCTCGTCGCGCTCTACCTCGAGCGTCACCCGCGCTCCGCGCCGGCGCGGCTCTTGCTGCACGTCGAGCGCATCGAGGACGTGGCGCCGCCTGAAACGATCACCGAGCTCGAGCGCGCGCTCGGGGCGACCGGCGAGGTGTCCCGTTGAGCTGGAACGAGCTCGACACGTGGATCGTCGTCTCGGCGTCGCTCGTCGCCGTCGCGTGCGCGCTGCCGGGCGTGTTCCTGCTGCTCAGCCGCCAGAGCATGATGGCGCACGGGATCGCGCACTCGGTCCTGCCGGGGATCGTGATCGCGCACCTGGTGAGCGGCGGCCTCGAGACCCCCGTCCTGCTGGCGGGCGCGGTGGCGGCGGGCCTCGCGTGCGCGGCGCTCACGCGCGCGCTCCAGAACCTGGCAAACGTCGAGCCCGGCGCGGCGCTCGGCATCGCGTTCACGAGCCTCTTCGCCGTCGGCCTGACGCTCCAGCGGCTCTTCGCGGACCACGTCCACATCGAGCCTTCCCACGTCCTCTACGGGAACCTGGAGACGTCGATCTTCGAGGTCGTGCTGGAGGGCAGCTCGTTCCCCGCCGTCGCGCGACGGGCGGCGCTCGGCGTCCTCGTCAACGCGGCGTTCGTCGCGCTCTTCTTCAAGGAGCTGCGCGCGGCGACGTTCGATCCCGAGCACGGCGCGTCGGTCGGCGCCCGGCCGCACATGACGAGCTACCTCCTGATGGCCTCGAGCGCGTTCACGTGCGTCGTCGCATTCGAGGCCGTCGGCAGCATCCTCGTCGTCGCGATGATGATCCTGCCCCCGGCGTTCGCGTCGCTCTTCGCCGGGACGCTGCGCGGGACGTTCGTGCTTTCGCTGCTCTTCGCGGTGGGCACGTCGGTCCTCGGGCACGTCGTGAGCCGAGGCAGCCTCGGCGCCGCATCGGCGGCCGCCCTCGGGTTCGAGGACGCGGGCTCGACGAACACGGCGGGCGGGATCGCGGTCACCGCGGGCGCCGTGCTTGCGCTCGGGGTGGCGGTGCGCGCGGTATTGCGGTCGCGCTCGTTGACCGACGAGAGCGAGCCGCGCGCGGATCCTGCGTGAGCGCGGCGAGGCCGCCGCGCGGCCCATGGGCGCGCAGCGGCCTCATCGGACTCGCGTCGCTGTAGGCGCGCGATTCGCGCACCCACGCGATCGGCCGAGCGGGAACTCAGTCGAACGAAGACTCAGTCGAACGGGATCTCGAGACCCACGGTGAAATTCGAGGTCCCCCCGTCCCGGTGCCACGCCTGGAAGCGCCAGGTCTCGCCTGCCGCGACGGCCACGAGCCCGGTCGGCTGCGGTGTCTGCGTCAGGTCGACGGTCGACGTCATGGTGCCGTCGGCAGCCACCTGCACGATCTGCCCGTAGCGCCCGATCGCCCCGCCGAGGCAGAGGTTCCCGGCGCTGCCGCCCGGGTTCGGAGTGAAGCCCTGCGCTCGGGACGCGAGGAAGATCCCCAGGGAGGCAATGGGCAGGTCGCTGGCTACGAGCGTCAGGTCGTTGGTCGCGACATCGTTCGACCCGACGCCCGTGAGACCACCGACGCCTCCGGTCGAGTTCGGAGTGCCCGAGCAGTAGTTGTTCTGTATGAGCCCGCACTCCGTGAACTCGACCGTTTCGATCGTGGCACGGATCGTCCCCGTCGGATTGCTGAGCGAGATCGAGCGCGCGCCGCTGACCACGCCCGCGTCAAGCGTCTGGCCCACCAGGTCGAGGATCTGGGCCGAAGGCAGGAACTGCGCGCCGAAATCCACCACGGTGGCGAAACCGTTGACGCTCTCCATGAATCCGACCTGCCCGGACAGCGTGTGGTGACTCGGCAGGATGGACGCAGTGCACGGCAACTGCGGAGCGACCACCTCGGCGCCGAGATTGCCGAACGGCGTACGAATCTCGGTGCGCTCCGCCACGACGGTGTAGAGGAACGCGTCGGGCGAGCTCGAACTCCCCTGGCCGTCGACGCAATAGACCATCTCGATCGGGTCTCCGGCGACGAGCGGCGCGAGCGTGGGCGAATCGAGAGCGCCGGTCCTCATTGAGACGGTGCCCTTCAGGACGATCGCCACGTTCTGACCGAAGCCAGAGCTCGTGAGAACGGGGAGGAGGGCGAGAAGTGCGAGCGACGCGCGCATGGCGCGGCGGAGTGTGTGGACGAGCATGGTTCCGAGAGTACCGCCGCCGAACACGTTCGTTACCGAGCTCGTGCGCGCAACGCCGACCGAGCGGATCCGCCCCCTGGCCGAGCCCCCCGGCCCCGGGCTGCTCAGCCCGCTCGACCGCGCCACACGAACACGGCGCGCGGTTCGGGACCGCGCACCACCGCGTCCGGACCGGCGCGCCGGCCCCGAGCGTGCACCACGCCAGTGTAGGGCGGGGTAGAGGACGGGCAGGGCCGCGAATCGGTGCGGGCGGGCGTCAGTCGAACTCGACCTCGAGCCCGACCGTCAGGTTCGACGAGCCGGCGTCACGGTGCCAGGCCTGGAAGTACCAGCTCTCGCCAGGAACTACCGCGACGAGCCCGGAGGGCTGTGGTGTCCGGTCGAGGTCGAGCGGAAACTCCATCCGACCGTCGGGCGCGACCTGGAGGATCTGCGCGTAGCGGCCGACCGAGCCACCGAGGCACAGATTGCCGGCCCCGCCGCCCACGTTGGCGATGAAGCCCTGGCTGCGGCTCGCGAGGAAGATCCCGAAGGCGCCGGCCGGCAGGTCGCTCGCGATGAGCGTCACGTCGTTGTCGGCGACGTCGTTCGAACCAATGCCGAGGATCCCCCCGGTCACGCCGGTCGAGTTCGCGTTCGCCGTGCAGTACGTGCTCTGGGCGAGGCCGCAGGGCTGGAACTCGATGGTCTCGAGCATGCAGTCCACCTGGGTGGCGCCCTCGCTGAGAGTCAGGAGACGAAAGCCGCTGAGCTGCGTCGCGTCCGTCGATTGCCCGATCAGGTCGAGCAGCACGTCGGTCGGAAGCAGCGTAAGGCTGTCGTCGAGCGCACTCGTGAAGACGTTGACGCCCCCCTCGAAGCTCGCCTGGCACGAAAGAACGTGCTGCGCGGCGCTGCGCTGCAAGACGAGCGGGACTCCACTGCCGGCGAGGTCGGCAGGCACGGTGCCGTACGGCGAGCGGATCTCCGTGCGCTCCGGGACGGGCGTGTGCAGGAAGCCGCCGCCGGCGATGGGTGTCCCCGCTCCGTCGAAGCAGAAGAGCACATGGATGGCATCCCCGGGGATGAGCGGAGCGAGCGCGGGAACGCCGAGCGAGCCCGGATTCCCGAAAACCGTCCCGCGGACCGAGACGATCGCGTCCTGAGCGGCGCCAGCGCTCACGAGGAGAGCCGCTGCGCATGCGCGCGCAACCCAGGCCCCGAGCACCGCGCGATGCGACGCCGAGCGAGCGGCCATCATGCGGACACCCGGACGCCCGCGAGCTCGCTGCGGATCTGTGCGGCCCACGCCTCGACGCGCCCTGCGGTCTTCTCGGGCTCGTTGTCGTCGTCGAACGGGAGTCCGAGGAACGACTTCCGGTCGTCGCACAGGGCGCGCGAGTCCTCGAAGTCGTAGTCGTCGACCGGCACCTTGCCGATGAGCCGCGCGCCCTTGACGGAGAACGCCTCCCACAGGATCCCGAACGCGTCAACGAAGGTGTCGGGGTAGTTGACGGCGTCGCCGCCGCCGAAGAAACCGAACGTCACGCCGGACCAGTCGGCGTCCGCGAACTCCTTGAGGCGCACGTCGAAGTCCGCCTGCAGCTCGCCGATGTCCCAGGTGGACACGCCGACGAGGACGACGTCGTGCGACTGCATCTCCTCGATGGTGACGTCGTCGACGTGGATGTACGAAGTGACGAGGTCGCCGAGGTGGGCCTTCAGGGCCTCGGCAGCCTCCTCGGTGTTGCCGGTGGTCGTGGACCAGACGATGGCGAGTTTCATCTCGGGGAAGGAGTGAGGGTCGGGGCCGCGTCGTGTCTGCGGCGGCTGTTCGCCGGCTAACCTATTGCGATTGCGACTCAGTCTCAACCCTTGTTGCCCGATTCGGCCGGCCCCGCGAGCCACCGCTCGGCGCTTCGCCCCCCCGTCAGTGGACCCGCACGATCCAGACGTTGATCGCCGTCGCGAGGCCGAGCCAGAGCGCGTACGGGACGATGCAAGCACCCGCGCGCCGGTCGAGACGGCCGTAGGCGACGACCATGGCGAGCACGACGGCGTCGAGCACGGCGATCTCCACGAGCGCGAGATCCGGCCTCGCCAGCGTGAAGAAGAAGAGCGACCAACCGGCGTTCAGGACGAGCTGGAGCCAGTACAGCCCGAGCGCTGCCGTCTTGCGCCCCTCGCCGCTTGCGACGCGCCACGTCGCGTACGCCACCAGCGCGAAGATCACGGTCCAGGTCGGGGTGAACACCCACGGCGCGGGCTGGAACGGCGGCTTCTCGAGCGCGTCGTACCACTCCCCCAGTCCGAGTGAGGTGAGCCAGCCGCCGAGCGCCAGGGTCACGACCGACAGCACTGCGAAGAACGCGAACGAACGGCCGGCGCCGAGGGCGGCTCCGGCGGCGACGGACCCCGCATCTCGCTGGATCGGTGTCGAAGAGGACTCCATGGCGGCCGAGATTAGCGGCAGCGCGCCGATCCGACCCTGCGCGATACTGCGCACGGCACTCGCCCCGACCGACCACAGCTCCGTGGGCCAGCGCTTCTCAGCGCGCCCCCTCCTGCACCGCGCCAGCCCCCCGCCTCCCCCCCCGAACATGGACACCCTCGAGTCGATCCGAGCCCGCCGCACCCTGAAGGTCTTCCGCGACCCGGAGACGCCGCTGCCCGCCGCGCCGGACGGTCTCGCCGAAGAGCTCGGCGAGCTGATGGAGGCGGCGACCCAGGCGCCGTTCCACTACCCCTGCCACACCTCCCACCGCGCGGATGGCCTCGACTCCCCGGTTCCCTGGCGCTTCTACGACCTCGACGCGATGGGCTGCCGCGCGATGATCGAGTGGATCGAGCGCGAGGGCGAGCGCGCCGGCAAGATGCCGCACATGCTCGCGGCGGCGGACGCGTGCGTGCTCGTCACGTGGCTGCCCGACCCGCCCGCGGGCGGCGGCGCCACCGACGACGAGCGCGCGTTCCAGGGATACGAGCCGACGCACCGGAACATGGAGCACATCGCTGGCGCCGCGAGCGCCGTGCAGAACCTGCTGCTGGCCGCGACGTCGAAGGGTCGGACGACGTACTGGTCCAGCGGCGGCGTCTTCCGGACCGAGCCCGCCTACCAACACCTGGGCATCCCGAGCGCCGAGATCCTCCTGGGCGCGATCTTCCTCTTCCCCGACGTCGACGACGGTCTCGAGGCCCGGCCGGGCAAGCACCGGGACAGCCGCGGCCCGCGCGAGAGCTGGTCGCGGACGCTGCGCCCCTGACCGAAGCACGGACACCCCACACGCACATGACGAACGCCGAGCAGTGGCAGAGATCCGGGTTCGAGGCGCTCGAGCGCGGCGACGTGGACGCCGCGCTCGCGGCGGCGGAGGAGCTCCGCGCGCTGCGCAACACGGCAGCCTTCGAGATCGGTGCGCTGGCGCACCTGCGGGCGGGCCGCGCCGACGAAGCGCTCCAGATGCTGGAGGAGGGAGTAGAACATGGGCCCGACGTATGGCTCCTGTGGCAGCTGCTCGGCAACGTCCAATCCGACCTCGGTCGCGCCAAGGACGCGCGCGCTGCGTACGACCGCGCAGCCGGTTGCACGGAGGCGGACCTCGCGTCGATCGACCTCAATCGCTCGATCCTCGCGACGCGCGACGGCCGCGGGGAAGACGCCCTCGCGGCGCTCGCGCGCCACGACGACGCCGCGCTGCGCTCGCGCGGGGACGACATCTGGGTCCGGTACGCATGGTCGGAGGCGTGCGCACTGCTGGCGCTGCATCGGCCGGACGAAGCGCGCGACCGGCTCGAGCGCGCGCTCGAGCACGAGCACGAGCCCGAGCAGCCCGCGGACCTTCTCGCCTCGCTCGCGGAGGCGCATCTGGACCTGGAGGACCCCGCCGCTGCGACGGCCGCTGCCCGGCGCGCGCTCGCGTACGAGCGCGGCCATGCGCACGCGCTCTGGTGCATCCGCGAGGCCGAAGGCGTGACGGTCCAGGCGGCGAGGAGCTTCCGCATCGTCGTCGAAGGCGCGCTGCCCGAGGCGCCCGAGGACGCACCCGGCATGACCGGCTTCTACACGACCTACGAAGCCGTGGGAGAGAACCTGGAGGACGCGCTCGCGCGGGCGCGAGGCCTCGAGCCGGACGGCGTCCAGGCATCGATCCGCGTGTCGGAGTCCGAGGAGTTCGCGCTGGATGAACCCGTGCCGTCCGGCGTGTACGGCATGTACCCGTACCACCTGTTCGACCCCAACGGGGACGACGCCGAGTAGCGAGGGCTGGGAGAGCGCGCGGATCGACTGCGGTACGGGCTCCGAGCGTTTCTCTGCGTGCGCGCCTCCAACCGCGCGACGGATTGTCCCGGGCCCAGCGCGCGGCGGAACCCGAGGCGAGCCTCGTTGCCGGTCCTCGTCGACGTCGACCGACGGGACACGTCGCCTGGGCGCGCTCTCCTCCGAGGACCCCGCGCGCGACGCGGCGACTGGCGCGTATGTACTGGGCTCCCACTGCGTGGGCCCCGCGGCCGCGCCGCGGGCGCCCATCGCGGCGCTCCCCGCGCTCGAGTCCTGCGCGGCCTCGACCGCCGCGCAACGCAACGGGCCGCGGAGGACCCATCGTCCCCCGCGGCCCGCGGCGCTCATTCCTGTCTGTCGAGGCCCGTCAGGACTTCACCTCGAAGTCGGCGTCGACCGGCTCGTCCGTGTCGGAGTCCGTGCCGCCCGTCGGGCCCGCGCCCATGTCCGGGCCCGGCGCGCCGCCGGGGGCGCCGCCCTCGGCCTGCGCCTGCGCGTACAGGATCTCGCCGAGTTTCTGCGCCTTCTTTGCGAACGTGTCGCGGGCGGCCTCGAGCTTGACCTTGTCGTCCGAGGTGCGCTCCTTCTCGAGCTCCTCGATCGCGGCCTCGATCTCCTTGACGTCGTCCTCGGAGAGCTTGTCCTTGTTCTCCTCGAGCTGACGCTTGGTGCCGTTGGCCACCTGCTCGAGCTCGTTCTGGAGGTCGACGACCTCGCGGCGCGCCTTGTCCTCCTCAGCGTGGGCCTCGGCGTCGCGCTTCATCTTCTCGACCTCTTCGTCGGAGAGACCCGACGACGACTCGATCTTGATGGACTGCTCCTTGCCGGTGGCCTGGTCCTTGGCGTTCACCGTCAGGATGCCGTTCGCGTCGACCTTGAACTCGACGTCGATCTTCGGCTCGCCCTGGCGGGCCGGCGGGATGCCGGTCAGCTGGAAGTTGCCGAGGAGGCGGTTGTCCTTGGTGAAGTCGCGCTCGCCCTGGAAGACGCGGATGTCCACGGCCGGCTGGTTGTCGACCGCCGTCGTGAACGTGTTGCTCTTCGAGGTCGGGATCGTCGAGTTGCGCTCGATCAGGACGGTCATGATCTGACCGTTCGTCTCGATGCCGAGGCTGAGCGGGGTGACGTCGAGGAGCTGCACGCCCGAGACGTCGCCGCCGAGCACGCCGCCCTGGATCGCCGCGCCGAGCGCGACGACCTCGTCCGGGTTGACGCCCTTGTTCGGCTCGCGCTGGAAGAAGTCCTTCACCTTCTCGACGACCATCGGGACGCGGGTCGAACCGCCGACCAGCAGCACGTCGTCGATGTCACCGGCCTTGAGGCCCGCGTCGTCGAGCGCCTTCTGGCACGGCTCGATGCTGCGGCGCACGAGGTCGGCGATCAGCGCCTCGAACTTGGCCCGCGTCACGTTCATCTGCAGGTGCTTCGGCCCCGAGGCGTCCGCGGTGATGAACGGCAAGTTGATGTCGGTGGCGGTGCCGCTGGAGAGCTCGATCTTGGCCTTCTCGCAGGCCTCCTTCAGGCGCTGGAGCGCCATCGGATCCTCGCGGATGTCGATGCCCTGCTGGGCCTTGAAGTCCTCCGCGACGAACGAGATCAGCGCCTCGTCGAAGTCGTCGCCGCCCAGGTGCGTATCGCCGTTGGTGGCGAGCACCTCGAAGACACCGTCGCCGATGTCGAGGATCGAGATGTCGAACGTGCCGCCGCCGAGGTCGTAGACGGCGACCTTGCCCTCCTTGTCCTTGTCGAGGCCGTAGGCGAGGGTCGCCGCCGTCGGCTCGTTGATGATGCGCTCGACGGTCAGGCCCGCGATCGCGCCCGCGTCCTTGGTCGCCTGGCGCTGGCTGTCGTTGAAGTACGCGGGGACCGTGATGACGGCGCGCTCGATGGGCTCGCCGATGTAGCGCTCCGCGGCCTCCTTCAGATTCTGGAGGACCATCGCGCTGATCTCGGGCGCGCTGTACTGCTTGCCGTCGATGTCGACCTTGACGACCTCGTCGGGCCCGCCGACGAGCGTGTAGGCGACCTGCTTCTCGGCGTCCCGCACCTCGTGGTGCCGGCGGCCCATGAAGCGCTTGATCGAGGCGATCGTGCGGGTCGGGTTCGTGACGGCCTGGCGCTTGGCCGGCGCGCCGACGAGGCGGGTGCCGTCGGCCTGGAAGGCGACGACGGACGGGGTGGTGCGGGCACCCTCGAGGTTGGTGATGACGACCGGCTCGCCGCCCTCCATCACCGCGACCACGGAGTTCGTGGTCCCGAGGTCGATGCCGATGATCTTTCCTTGCTTGCTCATGGGAGTGTCTGGGGTCGTCGCGTGCGGCATGTGGGCCGGGCGGGGGCCGCCCTCCCTCGGGTGGCCGGTGCTGCCCGCACCAAACGGTGTGCCAAGGCCGCCGGGCGGGCTCGCCCGGGCCGGGAACGGGCCTGGCGGGTGCGTGAGGCCGGGGCGGATGCCACATTGGCACCTCGCGGCCGCTGGCCTGCAAGATCGGCGCGCAATGATGCGCCGCGCAGACAGGACCGTTGACGGATGCCAATGACGGATGGCTGGCACGAACGCAGCCTGCGTCGTACGGTCGCGATGCCGCCCCCAACAACTCGAACCTGCTTCGGAGGAACCATTGGTCCTTTCCCCACCCGCGCGCGCCTGCCAGCTCGTGCTCGCTCTTGCCTCGCTCCCCGCCGCTCTCGCCGCCTCGCCTCGCCCGCAGTTCGGATCCGTTGATCCTCAGCTCGTTCTGCCCACCGGAGTGATCTCGGAGACGGCGGCTGTCTATCCGTTCAGCGCGCCTACCTGTTACCAGACCACCGCAGACGGCCACTGGTTCTTCAGCGCGGAAGGTGGATCGATCACCTTCATCGAATTCGGAGCGACCGCGCCCGACGTATCCGTTCCGCCACCGGGTCAGCCCTCTGAGATGCCGAATGAAGTGAAGCGAATCCAGATCGGGACCCTCGCGCCACTGCCAGCGGAAATGGCCTTGGACCCGGGTCTTGATCTCACGGACGACTCCGCGACCGGCCTACCGGACTACGGAACGGGCTGCCCTTGGGATGGAGACTGCGGCGCAGGGTGCGGTGAGGACTGCTACGACATCATCTATCTCGCGTGCGGGCACCTCGGGCTCTGGGCCATGGAGGCGCACCCGGGCGCCGCTCACACGAACGTTGCCGTACGTCTCGACGATTCGGGCAACCGCAACCCTGCGACGCAAGGGAGCCAGCGCTTCTGCACCTCGGTCACGACGACCACGATCGATGGCACGGACTATCTGGTGGCGTTGTTCGCCAAGAAGGGCAAGAACCTCCTGAGGCTCTACGAGCTCGACACCGCACGCAAGGCGCTCCACGACGCGATCGACGATTCGGGGACGAGCCCCGACCTCGGTCACGAGATTGCAGGGGCTCTCTCCCACTACTTCAAGGAGCACCCGAACCGAGTACCCGACGTCATCAACTCGAAGGGGCAGAACATCACGTTCACGAGCTCGTACGCGATCAACGTCGACGTCGACGAGAGCCCCGATCTCGACGACGGTACGCCGGGCGGCCCGTTCAGCTCGGGCGCGGCTGATCTCTACGTCGCGGCGCTGTCCGGCGGTCTGCACAAAGTGCGCGTCGATACCGAAGCAGGACCCAGCGGACCTCAGCTACGCCGGTCCGCAGTCTGGGGGCCGGTCTTCGGCACGGGCTCGCAGTACGAGACCAGTCCGCCCACCATCCACGGGGCGCTGGTCCCGGGCGAGTGGTTCGGCAACCCGTACACGCCGCGCGTCTACCGATCGGTCGACACGGCCGTCGAATCGCGCAGTGACCCGCCCTACTTCATGGACGTCGCGGTCCAGAACGACAGCGAGGGACACTACCTGTACGCCGCCGTCGGACACCTGGGGTGGATCCGGCTCGACCTCGCCGAGACGTTCGAGGACGGAATGCCGATCGACCACCTCGAAGCGATCCCCTCCGTGAAGAGGGATCCAACCACGGGTGCACCGCTGACGCAGAACGACGTACTCGGCTGGGGCCGAACGCTCGACCTGAATCCGCCCGGTCGAGCCACCTACTTCGAGCCCTGGGTGGACTTGGAGGCATCCGACATGGCGGACGCGCTTTCGAATCCCAATGGGCGACATGCCATCTCACTGAGCCTCGCCCGCATCGGTGATTCCGGAGCATCGCCCCCCACGGACAGGACCGTGCTGCTCGTGAATTACGCAGCACTGCCGTGGACTCACTACGCAGGGGTCAAGGGGCCCGGTCGGGTCCTCGAACAGAACCTCGGTACGATCGGGCATGCAGAACTCGGATTCGAGGGCTTGCAACACGCGGAGTCGAGCAAGCCGGTGATCGCCATTTACGATCGGGTGACGAGCGGGCCCCCGCTCGTTGCGCCGTACCAAGCGCTCCCGTCGGGCGAGATCGCACCGGTGCTCCCGGCGCCGCCGAACCTCAGCGCGTTCGTCATCGCGGGTGGCGACTTCATGGTGGTACCGGGAAACCAGACAGCGTCCAGCAACCTGGACAATGGCGACGTCGATGCAGAGGTGATCCGGTTCGTGCACGGGGACGTGGCTCTCTCGGATCCGAATCCGAACGACACGGTCGTGGAGTACGAGCACGACATCACGACGCCGTGCATCACCTTCGTCGACCTCGGAGCCACTTCTCCAAGTCCGTCCTGGGCCTGGATCCGCCCGCCGTACGCCATCGACGGTCGATACGCGTTCGGGACGGCGTTCGCGGAGATCGATCCGCGTGTGGTCCTCCAGGCCCACAACGATTTCCCTGTGCGCGCCAACGGCCTGATCTACTCGAACGGTCTGGAGGGGCCAAGTGGATCGCTAGAGGTGGAGGGAGAGGATGACTCGACCGTGGCCGATGACCGCCTATTCATCGACTTCCTGGCGGACGAGCATTGCCAATTCACGACCGCTTCGGACCGACAGTGGCTCTTTGGTGCGAGGACGATTCCATTCCAATCGGGCGCGTTTGCTGTGTATCGCTCCCATGCGTACACCGAGAATGCTGGTGTGCCTTCGTTCTCCGACCCAACGAGCTGGACGCTCGCAACGCTCAATGATGGGTATGGGACCCCCCGGCGCCCCTACTACATCTTTGGAACGGCGTCGCCAGAGTTCGACGCGTGGACGAGTACCTCAGTTCCCGCGGATGTCGTCAGTGTGGTTGCAGCCGAAGGCACGATCTTGCCGGAGCGGTTCACGTTTATCACTCGAAGTGCGACACCTGACGGAATCACGGTTATATCGCGCTCAACCCTCCTGCCGTGGTTGCAGTTCGAACACCCCTTCGGGAATGAGAACGGAGCGCTAACGAATCCGCGCGCTCTCCGCTCAGATCCTTGGACTGGGAATGTGAACGCCGACCTGGCCGCGGGGGAGGACTGGAATTACACGCTGAGATCGCATCCCGAGTGGGGGAACCTTCCGGTCACGGACCCAGAGGCGTTGGGGACCCCTTCTGCGCAACCGCCCGACCTCGCGAAGGCCCAGCACCTCATGTGGTCCCTCTTCAACCCTGCGCTATCTGACACCGACAGCACGAACTTCTCGGGTTTCACTCCAGGCCCCCCGACCATCGAGAGCACACTTGCACTGACCTTCTGGCCTCGCTTACGAGAGCTGCCCTCGGATTCTGGATCAATGGACCAGAGCTGGGTCATGGCCGTCCCCTGCGGATACGCCACCTGCCCCCCATCCGTCCGCCTCGCGCAGGAGCAGGGTTGGGCAAAGGTACCTGGCTCCATCTCTGACGACATGGTCGCGGTGCCCGCCTACTTCGACCCAGACCCCAAATGGGCTGGACAGTTTCAGAAGGGAGTGGTGAACCTTTGGCAGATGTCTGGTTCGGCTGCATTCGGTGGGACCAGAGCAGTCGACCCGTGGGCTCGTGCTAGACAGGCCGGCGAGTTGACCCCAGCACTAACGGCTGGCTCCCTCGATGTGCGTCCGCCGGGCTCTCCAAACCTCAATCCACTGTTCCTCCAGGGAGAAGGTAGCTCCGCGATTGCTGTGCGGTTTGCGTCCCTCGAAGACGCGAACGGTGAGGAGCACGAGCTGCTCTTCGTCGTCGATTACTCCGGCACAGTCCAGGTATTTGACGTGTCGGACATCCTCTACGTCAACGACTCTGCCGGCTACCGATCGCCGCTCGGTCCTTCTCACGTGTGGAGCGCGGCGCCGGATGTCCTGGAAGGACGCCGGCCGAACGTCTACGACCTCGAGTTGGACGTCAGCTCCAATCCCAGGGATATCAATCTGTACGTCGCCTCAAGTCGAAGTGGGGTGGAGGTCATGACCTACCGATGCGGCGTCGGGTTTATTACCCAGCCACTTCGTATCAAGACGCCCGGAGAGGCCACATCGATCTCGATACAGGAGGTCGGTGCCTCAAAGCTGCTCCTGGTTTGCGATGTTTCCGGCGGATACCGCTTCTACCGGCTACCCTGATCCTCAGCACGTGAACCCCACCCAACCGATGAATCACAACCCAAGGTGGATCGTCGTCCCCGGAGCCATCGTCGGCTTAACACTGGCAGCAACAGCTGCGGTTGCAGCCACACAGGACGCTCTATGGCAATCGCTCTGGCCTGACATCGGTACCGCCGTTCAGACAAGCGTGCCCATCGGAGATCACGACGAGGATGGGATCGAGGACATCTTCCTCGCGAGCGGCGGCATCCTGGGGAATCAGATTCGATTCGTAAGCGGAGCGACCGGCGAGCTCATCGAAATCCGTGAGCACCCGACGGCTACGACCACGGCGAGCTTTCAGTTCCTTGGTGCAGCTCGGTGCGCAGACATGGATGGAGATGGCCTTCCCGACCTCCTGTTGCACTACAGCGTCATCCTGGTCGACTTCTCGCGGTACAAGCGCGTCATTGCCTACAGCAGCGATACCGGGAGCGTGATCGCCTCCACGGATTTACCCGACGACTGGGGTACCGGTGAGCCACCAAGCGTTTTCGCCGCACGCGATTTCGACGGAGATGGCATGAACGAGTTCGCGTACGCGGTGAACAACTCGAACGTGGCCATCTGTTCGTTCGCCGGCACTGGCATACCACTTCGTACCGTCACGCAGGTCAACACGTTCGGCGGACCGACGTTCATCGGGGTCGATGATGTCAATCATGACGGCGTGGACGAATACGCGATCGCATGGCCTTCGGCTAGCCGCGTAGCCATGTACTCAGGCGCCGACGGCAACATCCTCGCGACGCGTCAGGGCCTCCCTCACAGTAGCGGGGTCGGTCTGGGCAGAGAGTTTGCTCAGGTCTCGGACATCAACTCCGATGGACGTCGGGACTTCGTTGTCCAGCACACGGGCCGTGACGAGTTCGTCGCTCTGGACGGGACAACGCTGGAGCCTCTCTGGAGGCGGAGTTGGGCACCTGCTAGCACAGCCGCAACGTCACCGGTGGTGGCCGAGTGGATGTTCAGTTCCGGCACCGGGTACGACGTCAACGCGGATGGAATCGACGACGTCGTTGGATTCAGTGCCTTTCGTGTCGACGGAATCCCGAGGAACGCACGATTCGTGGAAGTCCTCTCTGGTCGCGATGGTTCGAGCATTTTTCGGATGGACCGCAACGGAGAGACGTTCGGCACATGCGGTGGAATCAGCATCGATTCCATTCAGCCCTGGGTCGACGTCAACGGCGACGGCTTTGGCGACCTTCTCTGGCGGTCGAACAACCACGACGACTGCGGTCAGGTCGAGTTCCTCTACATGGGTGCCATGGGCGTCCTCTCCGGCATGCCCGGAGGGTTCGGCGAGTCGTTCTGCGAGCCGCTGCCGAACTCAACCGGCCAGCCGAGCACGCTCTACCCGTACGGCCCGCCGACCTACGCCGTCTCGGCACTCTCCTTCGAAGTCCGTAACGCGCCGCCCGGTCAGTTCTGCCAGCTCGTCTGGGGTCCGCGCCTCGGGCCCGGCGAGACCGGGATCCTCGGCCCCTGGGGCGAGCTCTGCTTCGGAACCACCGGCGCCCAGCGCGTCGGTTCCCCGTCGGTCATCGACGGCATGGGCACCGACGTGATCGAGATCGACTGGGCGAGTGACCCCATCGCGACCCAGTGGCTCCCCGGCACGACCTGGGTCGCGCAGGCGGTCTTCCGAGACGACGCGTCGTTCGGCGGCGCCTCCACGACCAACGCGCTCGTCTTCGAGGTGAATCAGTAGCGCGCCCTGCGCGTGGCGCGCATGAGCCGCCCGGCCAGCACGCCTCCCTGCACCGAACAAAGGCGCCCGCGGACGATGCGCACATGCACCGCCCGCGGGCCTCGGTCCACCGCGCGGTCCGCCCGCGCAGCTCACGGACCTCGCATCAGGTCCCGGTCCAGTACCACTCCATCCACTGGCCGATCTTGTAGACGACCACGGCCCCACCGAGCGTGCAGAGCCCGTCGACGAGCTCGCAGAACCAGGGATCGAGCTCGATCCAGTAGAGGACGCGTCCGGTGCCCTGTTCGGTGACGCAGAAGTGCTTCCCGCCGTTCGAGTTGCACAGCTTCTTGATCTCGGCGCAGAGCTGCGCCGCCTTCTTCCCGACCCAGGCCTTCGTCGCGAAGATCGTCGCCGCGCACGGATCGGCCATCGTCCCGAGGAGGCCGTAGGTGCGTGCCATGCGCTGGGCTATGCGGTCGTTACGGTTGTACTCGGGCGACGCGATGACGTGGCCCCAGCCGACGATGGCGCGCGTGAGGTCGCTCCACTGGTCCTCGGGCAGGTCGATCTCGTCCATCGCCTCGCGGATCAGCTCGTCGTCGCTGCCGATCTCGTAGCCGTTCCAGAGCACCTTGCCGGCGCGGACGGTGAGGAACGCGCTCCCGAACTCGACGAACATGTCCGTGCCCGAGGCGTGGCTGATGCAGGTGAGCGAGCCCGCCGCGCCCGACGCGAACTTGATCGAGACCGTGCCGTCGAGGCGGTACTCGGGCGTCACGAGCAGGTGGCCGTCGAGGTCGACCGTGCCGAAGTCGGTCGCGTCGCCGAAGGTCTGGCGTTTGCTCGAATAGACGACGTCCTGAAAGTCGAACGAGGGGAACTCACGCGTGTCGCCGATGCGGAGTCCGCCAAGCTCCGACGACACCCACTCGCCGCCGTCGATCGCCGCGTACTGCGTGAAGACCCACATGCCGCTGAGCGCGGGATCGTTCGGGATGCCGAGGTCGAACGAACCCGAGCCGCCGGCGAGCGTCACGGGCGCGACCATCGCGGTCGCCGGATCGACGAGGATCGGCGTGCCGTTCGGGAGCGAGATCTGGGCCGGCTCGAGCCCGATGAGCAGCGACGCCGCCTCGAGCGAGCTCTCCGTGGAGAGCGCGACCTCGACCGTCTCGCCGAGCACCGGCTCGCCATGGACGTTCAGGCGCAGGTCCCCGTTGCGCTCGCCGCCCTGCGCGGGGTCGAGCGAACCCGGGTTCGCGAAGACGACGCGCGTGCGCGCGCCTCCCTCGGACTGGGGTGCGGCGGGAAGCGCGAGGGCCGGCGCCGCGAGGAGGGAGCCAAAGGCCAGGGACGGCCAGAGCTTGGATCGGTGCATGGTGTCTTGTGCAGATCGGAGGGGAGCGATCCACGCGGGACCGAGCGTCGCCGCGTGGTCGAGGCGCCGCTGGATCCCCGAGAAGGGACGGACACAGCCGCGCGTCCCCCACCAGGGCGGAAGCCCTCGCGCCACGGTCCGCGCTAATCCGCGCGAATCGCGCCTGCGGCGCTGGCGCTGCGTGAACCCGGCAACGCTGCGTGACTACGCGAGACGCGCGCGGCGGACCGAGACGACGTTGCAACGACGTCCGGCGCCGTCGTCCGTCGGAGCGCTCGCCGACGAACGCGCGGCGGGCGCGCAGCTCAGACCCCCGCCGCCCCGCTCAGCCGATCTCGCCGTGCAGACACTCGCGCCACGCGGCGTCCGCGCGCGCGACGCGCGCCATCCGCTCGTCGAGCGCCGTCAGCCGCGCGCGGCGCTCGGACACGGACTGCTCGGCCGCTTCGCCGAGCCGCCGCGCCACGTCCTCCTGCACGCTGCGCAGCAGCGCGCCGCCCTTCGACGAGAGCCGCGCGCGCACCCAGAGCCGCCCGAGGAACAGCCACGCCAGCGCGAGGATCGCCGCGCTCAGGAGGAAGTCCACGCCCGCGTACGACTCGGTGAAGAAGCCCCACGCCACCTTGAACAGGATCCACGCGCCCAGCGCGTAGACGGGCAGGTCGACCAAGAGGCGCGTGCCGCGCCCGACCTGGTCCTGGGCCGCGCGCGGCAGGTCCACGCGCAGCATCCGCTCCCACGACTCGTCGACGGCGCGCGCGGCGCACGCGTCGAGCTCGGGGCCGTCAGGGCTCGCGCCAGCGTCCTTGCCCGGCGCGAAGAGGTCCGCCGCCGCCAGCCGCGCGTCGCGGAACGCGTCGCGCTGCACGGACTCGACGTCGCTCGCCGCGGGCAGGAGGCCCGACGTCGACTCGACCTGGCGCTCGCGCACGGCCGTCCGCACGCGATCGGCCGCGACGGTTCCCACGGCGAGGCCCGCCGCCAGCACCGGGTTCCGCCGCACGACCGCGGCACCAGCGCCGAGCCCGATCGCCGACAGCCCGCCGACCTTGAGCGCGTAGCCGCCCGGTCCGTCCCAGGCCTTCGCGGCGTCGTTCCAGAGGAGCTGCGCGAGGTCGGCGCGCCGGAGTTCGAGGCGCTCCTCGACCGCGCCGAGGAGCGACGCCGTCCACGCGTCCGCGCCGCGCTCGAGCGCCGCGTCGAGGGCGCGCAGCGACGCCGCGGCGTTCGGGCGCTCGGTCTCGACCGCCCGGGCGATGCGCGCGACGTCCCCGAGCGCGTTCTGGCGGCGGATCGTCCCGAGCTTCTCCTCCTGGATGAGGCGGAAGAGCTCGGCCTGGAGGGCACGCACGCCGCCCGCCTCGGGATCGGTCTGGCTCAGGCGCGCGCTCAGGGTGACGATCGGCGCGTCGGGGCTCTTCCACCGCTCGTCGCGGAGCTCGGAGAGCTGTCCGACGAGGGCCTCCTCGGCGCCCGGCTCCAATTCGTCGCGGCGGCCGAGGACGAACACCATCCCCCGGCGCTCCGCGAACAGGTCCACGAACGTGGCGCTGGAGAGCTCGGCGATCGACTGGCGGTGGGCGACGACGACGAGCACGTCCGAGCGCGCCGCGAGTTCGCGCACGACGTCGCGGTGCACGGTCTCGACGCTGTTCACGTCCGGCGCGTCGATGATCACCTGGCCGCGCCAGAACGCGCGGTCGCCGTGGGCGCGGGCCTCCTCGGACGGGTCGTAGGTGACGACCTCCGGCGTGACGCCGGGCAGGCCTGCGACCACGCCGCTCACGTCGGCGTCGACGGGTCGGTACACGACCGGCGCCGACGTCGTCGGGCGGTCGACGCCCTCGCGCGCCACCGCGCGGCCGACGAGCGCGTTCAGGAGCGTCGACTTGCCCGCGCCGGTCGAGCCGACCAGGCAGATCACCGCGGCGCGGCTCGCGCGCTCGAGGCACGCCGAGAGGTCGAGCTGCAGCGTGTCGAGCTCGTGCCGCCGGTCGCCGAACGCACGCAGCACGCCGAGCGCACCGAGGTCCTCGCGCAGCGCGTCCTGGAGAGCCGTGAGCGCCGCGCGGGACGCCGCGCCTCCGATCCGTTCCGGTTCCGTCATGGGGCTAGAGCTTCACTCGGGTTCGATCAGCGGGCGGTCTCCGCCCTGAGAGTCTCCAGCGCCTTCGTGATCGCGTCGGCGCGCTCGGCCGCGCGCTCGATTGCGCGCAGCGCGTCGGCGCCGAGCATCCCGAGCGCAGCCGCGTTGCTGAGCTCCGCCGAGCGCAGCTCCACCCAGCGGCGACGCGCGTCGGCGGCGATGGCGGTCCCGAGCGTGCGCGAGAGCCGCTCGGCCGCCGCGGCGCCGATCGCGCCGCCGCCCGCGACGGCGAGATCCGCGCCGAGGCCGCCCGTGTGCACGATGACTCCCGCCGCGACGCCGATCGGGAGCAGATGCAGCGCGTCGACTCCGAGCTGCAGCAGCCACTCGCCCGAGTCCGACGCGTCGAGCTCGGCCTCGATCAGGCGCCGGCACGCCGAGCGGTACTCCTCGAGCAGCTCGGGTGAGACCTGCACGCCGTCCTCGGCCGAGCGGAGCGCCGCGTGCGCGGTCACCGCGTCCGGGCCGACGAAGCGCGCGTCGAGCGCGGTTCCCACCGCTTCGGGCAGCGCCGCGCCGCGCGTCAGCGCGCGCAGCGAGGAAACAGCGCCCTCGAACGCGTCGCCCCAGCGCTTGCGCAGCTCCTGGCGCTCCACGTCGAGGAGCGTGGCCTCGACCGTCGGAGGCGGGCCGGAGGTGGAACGCCCGAGCACGCGCTCGCCGATCCAGCGCGCGCCGCCGCCGATCGTCCGGCTCGTCCACCGCGCACCCCGGCGCAGCTCGCGCTGGACCGCGGTCGGGCGCTCGTCGAGTACCTCGCGGAACGCGTGCAGGAACGGGCCCATCGGCATCGCCTCGCGCGCGACGGACTCGGCGAGCGCGCGCGATTGCGACTCGACCAGACCGCGCACCTCCTCGGCGCGCGCCGCTTCCGCGCGCAGGCGCACGCCGAGCTCACTGGCCTCCGAGCGCAGCGCGTCGAGCGACGCCGCGAGGGCCCGCGCCTTGAGGTCGCCGGCCTCACCGAGCTCGCGCAGCCAGCGGGCGAGCGGCGCGCCGGCGGATGCGCCGCTCTCCGCGCCGGGAAGCCCCGTCGGCACCAGCGCCGAGTCGCCCGCTGCGACGCGTCCGTCGTAGACCGAGGCGAAGACGGCCTCCGGCGCGACGCCGATGTCCTCCTCGAGCTTCGCCGCGTGCCGCGCGGTCGTCGCGTCGTCGATGGACTCGTTGTAGACGAGCACCCACGGCCGGCCGTGCTCGAGCCACGCGCGCAGGAAGTCGACGACCTCGCGGTTCTGGTACGTGTGGCGCGTGACGACGACGAGCGCGACGTCGACGACGGTCAGGAGCGCGTCGGTCACGCGCCGGTTCTCGACGAGCACCGAGTCGAAGTCGGGCGTGTCGACGAGCAGCAGCGACTCCGGCAGCGAGGGCGACTCGACGAGGAGCAGCGCGTCGGGCGTGTCCGTCGCGTCCGTGGCGGCCTCGACGCCGTTCGGGCCGGGCGTCGCGCCCTCGAAGCGGAAGCGCTCGAGCGTCGGCTCCGCCTCCAGCGCGGCGCGGAGCGAGGGGTGCGCGGCGCCGACGAGCCGCCGCGTCGCGCCGCCGGTCGCGAGGGACGGGCTCAGCGTCGGGGGTGCGGGAGCGCCGGGGGCATCCGCGCCGTGCACGAGCGCGTTGAAGAGCGCCGACTTGCCGCTGTTGTTCGGGCCGACGAGCCCCACGACGAGGTGGTCGTGGCCGCCGGCCGTGCGCGGCAGGAGGTCCCGCGCGAGCCGCTCGACGAGCGGCGCGACCCCGGGATCGTCCGCGTGCGGCCGGAGCGCATCGCGCAGCGCGCGGAGTCCGTCCGCGTGCGCGCTCATCGGCCGCCCTCCGATTCTGCGGCGCGCGCGGCTTCGATCGCGGCGCGCACGGCGCGGGCCGCCGCGGTGCCGGACTCCCCCAGCGCGTCGAGCGCGGCGGCGTCGACCTCCGCCTCGTCTGACCTGCCCGCCGCGGCGAGCGCGAGCCCGCGGTTCGCCAGGCTCGACACGTCGCTGGGCGCGAGCTCGAGCGCGCGGGACCACGCGTCGATCGACGCGACCGTCCGCCCGTCGAGCTGCAGCGCGTAGGCGAGGCCGCGCCATGCATCGGCGCTCTCTGGCCGCGCCGCCGTCGCACGCTCGAACGCCTCCACCGCGCCGGGGACGTCGGGATCGCGCTGCGCCAGGAGCGATCGGCCGACGCGCATCGAGAGATCGAAGGTGTCGGTGGTCGACGCGCCGACCTCGATCCGCGCCAGGTCGAGCTCGCGCACCGCGGCGTCGAGCCCGGCGCGCGCGAGCCGCGCGCGGAGCGGGCCGAGGTCGGCGGCCGTCGGCGGGCGCAGCCAGTGGCCGGGCGCGAGCGGCGCGTGCAGGGTGCGTCGCGTTTCGGGGTTTGCCTTCACCGCCGCGAGGTCGCGCACGACGTCCCCGGGCTCGAGCGCTCCGGAGCGCACGACGGCGAGTCGACCGTCCGGTGCGAACACGAACGTCCACGGCAGCGGCGGCGCGTCCGTGCGGTCGAAGCGCCAGCCCGCGACCTCCGCAAGGAGCGCGGGCGTGTCGGGGTGGGCGGCGAAGAAGGCGGCGCCGCTCCAGCCGGCGGCGCGCAGGCGCTCGGCGGCGCGGGAGCGCTCGCCCTCGTCGGCGACGAGCCGGAGGTCGAGCGCGGCGGCCTGGGCGCCGGCCTCCGTGGCGGAGGTGGAGGCGTCGCTCAGCGCCCCGAGCGAGGCAGCCTCGTCCACGCCGTCGTGCACGACGAGGCAGAGCGCGCGGCCCGTGCCGCGGGCGCCACCGGGCGTGACGCCGAACAGACGCGCGGGGTTCGACGCCACGCCACGCACGGCGAACCCTGGAACGGCCACGGGCGTTGGCAGCACGGCCCGCAGCCGTGACGCGACGACCGGCGGGTCCGCCGGGGAGACGGCGCCCCGCCCCACTGCGGACGGCCGCTCGACCGCGCGCGCCCGGCCCGTGCCCTGGCGCAGCGCGTACGAGCGGTCGGCGCGGAGCTCGCCGAAGTCCTCGAGCACGCCGTGCGGGCCGGGCCAGCGCACGGTGACCCGGCCTCGCGGTGCGCGGCCGGCGCCGCGCGCGCCCACCGGGACGCGGATCCAGGCGCTCGACTGCGCGAGGTAGCCCGACCCCGCCCGCCGCGCGCGGCGGAGCGTGCGCGGAGCCTCTCCGTCCGCGCCCTCGAGCTCGATCCGAACGACCGCGCCGAGCGCCTCGGGGTTCGTGCCTTCACCGGCCTCAAGCCGGAGCCCCAGCCAGTGCGCCCGGTCCGCGAGCCGGTTCTGGTGCAGCCGTACGCGCGGCGCCGTGCGCGCCGTCAGCACGAGGTCCTCGTCGCCGTCGAAGTCGAGGTCGACGCGCGCGACGGAGCGGCCGTCGCCAAGGTCGTACAGCCCGAGCAGCGGCGCGACGTCCACCATCGCGAGTGCGCCGTCCGCATCGCGGCCCTGGAGGAAGACGGCGTTGCCCTCGTCGCCGCTCCAGGGGTCGCCCGCGCGCATCGCGCGGTTGAGCGCTCTCCAGCCGTCGACGTACGCGTCCACGCCCTCTCCCTGGGGAACGGCGTCGTCGCGTTTCGCCCCGTCCGAGGTCTCCGGTGTCTGCGCTACCACGTAGCGCCAGAACGCGCTTCAGAGGTCGGGCCCGGCGCCGCGCCGGGCGCTGACGAAGCCGTTGGGGACGTGGAGGTCAAGCAGCCCGTCCCCGTCGAGGTCGACCGGCAGCCCGCCCCAGGCCCACCGGCCCGCAGCGGCGACGCCGGGCGCCTCGACGAAACGGCCGCCCTCGGCTCCGAGCAGCAGCGTGTTCCCCTTCGCGTGCCGGCGGAGAACGTCTCGCGTGTCCTCGGCCAGGTCCGTCCGGAACACGTCGCGGCCGGTGACGCGGCGGCCCGCGGACGACTCCATGTTGCAGACGTAGAGGTCGACGCGGCCGTCGCCGTCGATGTCGTCGAAGGCGGCCGCCATGCCCGCGCCGATGTCGACGCAGCCGCGTGCGTCCGCCTCCTCGGTGAATGTGCCGTTGCCCTGGTTGACGTAGAGCGCGTTGCGGCCGAAGTCGTTCGCGACGTAGAGGTCCGCGTCGCCGTCGTCGTCGATGTCGTCGAAGGTCGCGGCGAAGCTGAAGCGGGTCGCGCCGACGCCGAGCCCGCGGGCGTCGGTCTCGTCCGCGAAGAGGAGCCGGTCGGGCTCGTCCGTGCGGTTCACGAGCAGCACGTTCGCCTGCCCGTTCTCCGCGTCGTGGTACGGCACCGGGAAGGCGAGCCCGCGGTACGGGTCGGCGTAAGCGCAGCCGTAGATGTCGATCCGGCCGTCCGCGTCGACGTCGGCGGCGGCGAGTCCGGTCATGCTTCCGCGCTCGACGAAGGGCCCGGGGCGGAAGCCGTCGCGGGTCTGGACGAGGAACTGGATGCCGCCTCCGAGCGCGAGCACCGCGTCGCGGTCGCCGTCGCCGTCCAGGTCGAGGAAGAGCGCGCTCGTGGTCGCGTCGAGGTGGTCGAGGCCGGCGCTCTGCGCCGCGTCGACCGCGCGGCCGTCGGGGGTCCGCACCCAGAGCTGGTTGGGAACTCCGCCCGGCTGCGGCAGGAAGACGTCGTCGATGCCGTCGCCCGTCACGTCCGCGACGGCGACGCCGTGGTGGCCGAGGATGCCGACGCCCATGTCGACGTCGAGGGCGTCCCGGAGGTCGTGGATCGAAGCGCGGGCCCGCCGGAAGGCCGCTCGTCCGGCCGCGTGGCCGAGGAGCGCCGGCGCGACGTCGGGGAACCACTCGCCGCTGCCCTCGGACGCGATCGACGCACGCTCGACCAGGTGCTGCTCGAACGCGACGAGCTCGAGCGCGTCCTCGTCGTCGACCCGCCAGCGGACGAGCCAGATCGCGCGCGCCGTGGAGCGCCCGGCCGCGTCGCTCCGGATGGCCCGGACGCGAACGCGCGAGTCGAAGAGCCCCGCGTCGCCAGCGCCCACGGGCGCGACGCGCTTCACGCTCATCTGGAGCGACTCGGTCGGCGGGCCTTCGAGCGCGAGACCCAGCGCCTCGAACGCTGCGGCCACATCGTCGACCGCGTCCTCGGGGCCGGTGCCCAGGTCGATCCGCGGGCCGGCCTCCAGAACGGGCGTCGACCGAACCGCGGCTTCGACGCCGGAGAGTCCGTCGGTGAAGGCCACGGTTCGCCACTCGATCGCATCTTCCCGCACGACCCCCCGTGAAGCAGGCCCGAACAGCGACTCGACCCGTTCCCAGGCGGCGCCGCCCGTGAGCTCGGCGGCCGCCACGTCCTTCAGGGCCGCACCGAACGCAGAGCTGAGCGCCTCGGTCCGGTCGGTCGACGGCGGACCGGGCGCGTCCTGGGAGAGCCCGGGCGCCGCGAGGACGGCGCACAGTACGAAGCGGGAAAGCCGACGCATCCCGCGGATCATAGACCGCAAGCGCGCCGGCGCGACGCCCCCTCCCCCAGGCGGCGCACGTCTACTCGAAAGTGACCCTGAGCCCGTCCGTGAAGTTCGAAGTCAAGGCTCCGCCGACGGTGTCCCGGTACCAGGCCTGGAAGTGCCAGGTCTGGTCCGGCCGCAAGGAAGAGCCATCCAGTGGGAAGAAGCCGATGTAGCTGACCTCCAGCGGGAGCTCAACGATTCCCGTGGAGCCCGCGATCTGAAGGTCACCCGGTCGGTTGAATCGACCGATCTCACCTCCGAGGCACAGGTCGCCGAGGCTGCCCCCTGGGTTCATGACGAATCCTTGGTGCGCCGAGACGAGGAACATCGTGACCGATCCGAACGGAAGCCCCTCCACCCTGAACGTGAGATCTTCGCCCAGGATCACGGCGGAGCCGAACGCGGAGATGTGCCCCTCGTTGCCCGTGCTGTTCACCACCGCGCTGCAGAAAGGCGTTCCGACGGAATCGGGCACCCACTCACGTGCGATCAGGGTCGACGGCGGCCCGTGGTCGCCCCGCACGAGCAGGTAGTACGTCTGTCCCTCTTCGACGTCGGCGTAGATCGACTGGCCAAACCTGCTCTGGCCCATGCTCTCGTAGCAGAAGGTCGTCGCCGCGTCCGTCGCGCAGTCGATCTGCGTGAGCGCGGCACAGTCCGAGCCTTCGAACAGCTGCAGCGCGCGGGCGTTGGACTCACAGGTGAACAGACCGACAATTGCGTCTCGCGCCGCTGTGAACGTGAACCAGACGTCGCCGAGAGATGGGTCCTCGCACGCTCCGCCCGGCACGACCGACGGGGTCGAGAAGAGCAGGTCCACGATGTTCTCACCGAAGGTGAGCGGCGCCGCGTGGCTGCACATGTCGTAGGGCGGCTCGACGCCAGCGTCGACGAGAATCCGGCCGTCAACGCTGTTCGGGGGTGTTTGGACCCGGATCCAGTACGACCGCCCTGCCACGGCGTCGAAAGTGATCCGGCGCTCGAAAGGTGTCGTTCCTGGCGGAGAGCAGGCGTGCAGGACTGGGAACCAGCAATCGCCTACATAGACCTCGGCGAGCCCGTACAGGGAGTCTTCGAAGTAGACGGTCAAGGACCCTGTAGCAACGGCGTCGACCCGGAACCAGATATCGTCGAAGTCTCCCGGGGAGCAGTTGAACCCGAAGTTCGAGCGACTCGCCGTTCCGGTCTGGAAGTCGAGCCATGTATTCAGAGGCACCGGCGTTGCGTTGGTGCAGAGGTCGTTCTCCGGCCCCTCGGTCACCCAGCTCTGGACGGTGACAGACCAGTCCTCGTCGGTCCCCATGCGAACCAAGATCTCCTCGCCCGCACTCGCCTCAAAGGCGACCTCGATGGCGTCGTTCGCACCGGGCGACACCTTGCAGCCCAGCAGCGACCTCGCGTCACACGGCCCGCGGAAGACTTCGAGCATGAGCCGGCTCGAGGACGGCATGTTCGGCGAACGGCAAGCGATGGCGTAGGTGCCGTCATGAGTGGGAACGAATCGTCTCCAGGTATCCCTCGCCGGGTTGCCCCCACACACGAACGGTCCAGCCCCGAACGTGAGCTGCGAGAGAAAGAACGGATCAGTATTACCCATCTGGATCGGTGCGGGGCTCCAGCACTCCAGGTCACCGACTCGATCGAGCGACAGCTCACCCTGCGCAAGATAGTGGTGACCGAGGACGCGCAGCAGCACGGGCTGTCCCGCGAAAGCCTCGAAGCGGTGTGCCGTCCCCATCACCTGACTACAGTTGCCGGCGCTGCATTCGCGGAGCGTCGGAACGCCGCCATGGAGGTCGTAGAGCGAGATCGACGTCGCCCCCAGGTTGGCTCCTACGATCGAACACGTTGACGCCTCGTAGGCTGCCGTCTCGGTGGGTGTGAACTGGTACCACAGGTCGCCTCCGTACTGCGGCCCACAAACGGGCGCAGGGCCCGCGAGAGTCGCGGGGAAGAGATCGATCGGGAGGCTGTCGCCCACTGCGATAAGCGCAGGCGTCGAAATGTCGTCATTCGGCAACGGGGTCGCCCCCGTGATCCAGAAATCGCCGGTCGCGACGCCGAATGTCCCCGAGGTCCCGACACGAGCGTGGATCCTCTCTCCCTGCGTCGCTCGGAAGTACACCTTGCCACCCCGAGAGACAGCATTCTCGTGCCGGCACCGTCCGCGGTCGCAGTCGATGCGCTCGAGGGATCCACAAGGGCCCGCGAAGAGCTCGAGCGCTGAACTCGTACCGCCACACGTCTGTGCGACGTAGACGCCGTCCGCCGGTACGTCGAAGCGGAACCAGACGTCGTCGCGGTTTGTCTGGACGCACGTCTCGCCCCACGTGATCGCGCTCGGGGTGGCGCCTGCCGTCGTGAACGGGATCGGGTCGTCCTCGACGACCGGAACAGCGGACGCGCACTCGTCCTGCGCGAGCAGCGGTGCAGGGCAGAATGCAGTGAGGGCGAGCGATGCGAGCAGGATCCGTAGCGTGTTCATGGTGAAGTCCCAGGGGAGATGAAACCGCGTGTCGGCAGGCGGCAGGTCAGATCCGCTGCGAGTAGGTGTTGAAGAGCGCCGACGGGTTGCGGATCTGGAGACCCGACGACACTCCGCGAGTCACTCGAGGACGACGTCGAGGCCGTCGCTGAAGTTGGACACCGGCACGCCTCCGAGCTGATCGCGGTACCAGGCCTGGAAGAACCACGTCTGCCCCGCGACGGGGGGCACGAACTGGTTGGGCAGATCGTCGAAGCGCGTGAAGCTGAGCCGGAGACTCACCTCACCGGTCGCATCCGCCGACCGGAGCTCACCAGGGCGGTTGTAGCGTCCGAGTCGGCCACCGAGGCAGAGGTTGCCCTGGCTCCCGCCGGGATTGGCCGTGAACCCGCTCGCGTCCCCGACGACGAACATCGTGACAACGCCGACCGGGAGTTGGGTGACCCCCAGCGTCAGGTCGTTCGCGAGCACGGCCGGGCTGCCTTCGGCCGAGATCCGCGCGCCGAGTCCGGTGCTGTTCGGGACCGCGCTGCAGAAAGGCGTCCCGACGCTGCCGGGGAGCCACTCGAAGGCCTCCAGCACGGAGCTCGACCCGGGTACGCCGCGCACGCACACGTAGTACGTGAGGCCCTGCTGAACGTCCGCGACGATCGACTGACCGGGGGAAGGGAAACAGTGGCTCGAGAGATCGAAGGTCTTGCAGTCGATCTCGTTCATCACGAAGCACCCCTGGCCCTCGAAGAGCTGGAGCGCGCGGCCGTTGTCCGCGCACGTGAAGAGCCCGACCCGCGCGTCCCGCGCGGCCGTGAACGTGTACCAGACGTCGACGAGCGAGCCGAAGCCGCAGGCGCCGGCGGGAAGCGTCGACTCCGTGGCGAAGAAGAGCTCCACCGCGTTGTCGCCGAAGACGAGCGGCGCGGCCTGGTTGCACTCGTCCTCGGGCGGCGCGGCGCCCTCGCTGACGAGGATCCGGCCGTCTGCGTCGTAGTTCGGATCATTGACGCGGATGAAGTAAGTTGCGCCCGCGAGCGCCGAGAGGACCACGCGGCGTGCGAATGGCGTCGAGCCCGCGGGGGCGCACGCCACGAAGACGGGCGCGGCGCAGCTGCCCTCGTACACCTCCACGAACCGGAGGGCGTTCGCGGGATCCTCGACCGCGACCGTCAGCGGCCCTGTCGTCGGCGCGTCCACGCGGAACCAGACGTCGTCGTCGAGGGTCGGCGCGGCGCACGCCCAGCCGAAGGACGACGCGTTCGCCTCGCCCGTGTTGAAGTCGACCCAGGTTCCCAGCGGCAGAGGGGTCGCACCGACACAGTCGTCGTTCGCCGGCCCCGGGACGACGCGCACGTCGCCGGAGACCCCGGCGATCTGGTTCGCGCCGACGCGCACGTGGAGCACCTCGCCTGCGGTCGCCTGGACGACGACCTGCGGAGAGTCGACCGACGACGTGGCGACGTCGCAGCCGATCACCGACGACGCTCCGCACGGGCCGCGGTGGACCTCCAACGCGAGGCGCGTCGAGGACGCGCTGCCGAGCGCGTAGCAGTACATCTCGTACGTCCCGTCCGCCGGGACGACGTAGCGGCGCCAGACGTCGCCCGCGGCGGGCGTTCCGCACGCGAACGCGCGAGCGGACGGCGTCGCGCCGGCGAGGTTGAAGGGCTCGAACACGCCGCTCTGGATGTCGGGCGCGGTCGCGCACTCGTCGTCGGGACTGCCGCCGATGCGTCGCAGCGTGAAGTCGCCCTCGTTGAAGTAGACCGTGCCGAGGACCCGGATCGTGTAGCGCGTCCCCGCGGCGCCGAAGAATGTGTGCCGCGCCCCCATCGGCGTCGAGCAACCGCCCCCGCTGCAGCCCTGGAGCACGAGCGCCCCGGACGGCCCCGTGTACACCGAGACCGAGGTCGCCGGGATCAGCGCGCCGAGGATGTCGCACGTCGAGGCCTCGAACGTGCCACTCGCCGTGGGCGTGAACTCGAACCACAGGTCGCCGCCGTACTGGAGCCCGCACGGCGGAGGCGCAGTCTCACGGGTCGCACCGAAGAGATCGATGTAGACCGTATCGCCCTCGTCGATGGGACTGGGGCTCAACATCGCGTCGTTCGGTGCGCTCGTCGCCGTGACGATCTGGAAATCCCCCCACGTGTCCGACGAACCGGCGAGCCACGTCCCGATCCGGGCGTAGATCGTCTCTCCCTGGTCGGCGTGGAAGTAGACCTTGCCGCCGCGCGAGAAGGAGCTGTCGAAACGGCAACGCCCGTTGTCGCAGTCGATCTGAACGAGGGCACCGCAGGCGCCCGTGAAGAGCTCGAGGCTGGAGTCTCGAGACCCGCACGACGACGCGCGGTAGGTCCCGTCCGACGGAGCGTCGAAGCGGAACCAGACGTCGTTCCGGATCCCCGCCCCGCAGGCCTCCACCCAGGCGACCGGCGACGGCGTGGCGCCGACGGTCGTGAACGGGAGCACCTCCCCGAGCTGGATCGGTACTGCGGCGGCGCACTCGTCCTGCGCAAACAGCGGCGCGGGAACGAGAACGGCGAGCGCGAGCAGCGCGCCGACGTTTCTTTTCATGGCTGTGGGAAGGGACCCGAATGCGCGGACACGCCGCGCCAGGGCGTCCCGAGCCTACCACGAGTGCGACGAATTGCCGGTGCCGGCATGCGCTCCGAGCCTGGGAAAGGCCCGGGCGCCGCCGCGCTCGGCGCACCGGTGCCGGGCCCTCACCCGGGTCGCAGGGCGGGACAGGCTGCGACGGGACCGATCCGGGCGCTCCGTCCGACGGCGCCGCTGCGAGCGCGTGCCCCGAAGCTCGCTCAGACCCGGCGCCTGAGGTCCTCGAGCGCGTTCATCACGGTGACGTACGCGTCGTGCGGGCTCGGATACGGGCTGAAGTACTCGTGCACGTCGCCGTCCGTGTCCGCGGAGGTCGACATGTAGTAGACGTGGTCCGAGGTGGTCAGATCGCGCCACGTCTCGGCGAGTTCGCCGCCCGCGGCGCGCGCGCGCGGCCCGAGCTCGTAGATCGCTTCGTGTGCGGAGCGCTGCATCGGGTTCGCGAGCCACGCCGAGAGGTCGCGCTCGGCGTCCGCCCACGAGTAGGGCCGGTCGAACGCCAGCTCGACCGGCGCGTCGAGGCGCCCAGGCAGCTCGCGCGGGCACGAGAAGTCGATGCGCTCGTGGGCCGCGACGAGATCGAGCATCTCGTCCATGAACTCGAACACGCCCGTGCTCTTCGGCTGATGTTCGCCGAAGGTCTCGTAGTCCATGAAGAGCCCGACGACGCGGCGCTCCTCGGGGAGCTCCTCGAGCCAGCGCAGGAACGTGGGCGCGAAGAGCGGGTACTCCTCCCAGCCCTGGTTGCTGAACCGGAACGCGATGTCGTCCGAGAACGGGTAGTCGCGCAGGAGGATCGGCAGGCCCGGCACGCCTTCGGCGTGGAAGAGCTGTCCGGGGTGCCGGGCGGGTTCGTGCGGGCGGCGGAGGAGGCCGTCCGCGCCCTCGCCAACGAGCAGGTCGAACCCGAGCGCCTCGACCTGGCGCGCGACGTCGGGCGAGAGGATGAGCTCGGTGTTGCGGAACGTCGTCGGCGTGACGCCGAAGTGCTTCTTCAGGAGCGCGCGCTGCTGGTCGACCTGCAGCGCGAACTCCTCCTCGTCGGCGAGCGCTGCGAGGCTGTGCCGCGAAGTCTCGCAGAAGAACTCGACGGAGTCGTTCTTCTCGGCGAGCGCAGCAAAGGACTCGAGCGCCTCGGGCGCCCACAGCTCGAACTGCCGCAGCGCCGTCCCGGAGATCGAGAAGGCGCACTTGACGGCGCCGTCCGTGCGGTCGATCGCCCGGGACAGCACGTCGTTCATCGGCAGGTAGCAGAGCGACGTGACGCGCTTGACCACGTCCTCGTTCAGCCAGTCGTCGAAGAAGTCGTGGTTCTTGCCGATCTCGTCGTACTGGTACGGACGGACGCGGAACGGCTGGTGGACCTGGAAGTAGAAGGTGAGCGTGGTCACGGCGCGCAGGCCTCCTGCAGGACGCCCGCAAGGCGCGCACCGCTCCGGTCCCAGGTGAGCTCGCGCGCCTCGGCGCGGCCGGCCTCGACGAGCCGCGCGCGTTCGTCGCCGGAGTCGAGCAGCTCCCCCATGCGCTCGGCGAGCGCGTCGGTGTCCCAGGGGTCGACGCGGGGGGCCGACGGCAGCACCTCGCACACGCCTGCGGCGTTCGGGAGGATCGCGGGCGCACCGCGCCCCAGCGCCTCGAGCGGGGTCAGGCCGAACGGTTCGGAGATCGACGTCATCACGTACAGGTCGGCGTCCGCGTAGAGGCGATCGCGCGTGACGTCGTCGACCGAGCCCGTGAAGAAGAGACGGCTTCCGAGGCCGCGCTCGGCGGCCTCCTCGACGAGGCGCGGAAGGTCCTCGCCGTCCCCCACGACGACGAAGCGGACGTCGTCGCGCTGCTCGGCGAGGCGCGCGGCGGCGCGGACGAAGTAGCCGGCGCCCTTCTGGCGGGTGAGGCGGCCGACGAAGAGGACGGTGTGGTCTGCCGGGGCCGGCGTCGGCGTCGAGGAGAGCGGGGCTGCGGCGATGGAAGCTGCGGCGCTCGGGGGCTCGGTGCTCGGTTCCCCCGAACCCTGTCCCCCCGAATCCTGTCCCGCTGCACTCCGTGCCCCAGAGCTCAGCATCCCAGAACGCGCAGCGTCCGAGCTCGGGGCGACCGAACCCGAGGCCTGCGTGGCCGATGTCGCCTCCGCCTCGTCGATCGTCGCGCCGTTGTGCACGACATCAATGCGCTCGGCGCGCACCCCGTAGCCGCGCTCGATCACGCCACGCGTGAAGTCGGACACGGCGACGACCCGGTCCGCCGCGCGCACGCCAGCGGCCTCGATCCGCGCGGCGAGACCGTCGGGGCGGGCGAGCGGCCCTGCGGCGCGCGCGGTCCCGGCCCGGTCGAAGGCCGTCGAGTGGACGTGGAAGCAGACGGGCGCGCCGAGGCGCATGCGGAGCTGCATCGCGGCCGGTACGGTCATCCAGTCGTGGGCGTGGATGACGTCGAACGTGCCGGCACGGGCGTCGAGCGCGTCCACCGCCGCGGCCGCGTAGGCCTGCAGCGCGTCCCCCAGATCGCCGCCGTACAGCGCGCGCGAGGCTCCGGCGCGGGCCCCCTTCGCCGCCACACCGACGGGGCCGTAGGGCGAGAGCAGAGCCTCCTCGCCGCGCGCGGGCGGCACGTCGATCTCGATGCGCTCGATCCCGGGGCCGTCGACGGCCTCGCCGGCGCCCCGCACGCGCGGAACGGCGAGCGTCACGCTCGCGACGCCCTCCGAGCGCGCCAGCGCCGTCGTCAGCCCGTGGCACGCCGCCCCGAGGCCCCCCGCCACCGAGGGCGGGTACTCCCATCCGAGAACGAGGACGCGGAGCCCTCGAGCGTTGGACCGTGGTTCGTGCGGCATCAATCGGCGGCGGCCTCTTCGGCCGGCGCGCGGGCAGGGGGAGCGCGCAGGGTGGGCCGAAGGAGCCCGGGCGCTCGCGGAAGAGGGCGTTAGGAAATCCTCTGAACGGACCTGAACCTTATCGTGCGGGTCGCGCGGATACCCACCCGGAAGCCGCGCCCGTTCCTGCCCCGCATCCGATGCCCGTCAATCGCACGCTCCAACTTAAGTCGACTCTCACGTTCCTCCTGGCCGGCGGCCGGGGAGAACGCCTGAGCCCACTCACCATCGGCCGCGCCAAGCCGGCGGTGCCGTTCGGCGGCGCATACCGGATCATCGACTTCACTCTGTCGAACTGCATCCACTCGGGCCTGCGGCGGGTCTTCGTGCTGACGCAGTACCAGGCATACTCGCTCGAGGAGCACCTGCGGTACGCGTGGAACTTCCTACCGCGTCGACTGTCGCAGTTCATCGTCGCGCGCCCGCCCCAGCATGGCGGCACCGGCGCCTGGTACCGCGGGACGGCGGACGCGATCGCGCAGAACCTCGTGCTGCTCGAGGAGAACGAGTGCGAACACGTGCTCATCCTCTCCGGCGACCACATCTACAAGATGGACTACGGCGAGATGCTGATGGACCACGTGCGCTCCGGCGCGCTGTGCACCATTGGCGCCGTCGAGATCGACGCGGACGAGGCGCCACGCTTCGGCATCCTCGAGGTCGACAAGAACTCGACCGTGACGGGCTTCCAGGAGAAGCCGCAGCGCGGCACCGAGATCCCCGGCAAGCCCGGGCGCTGCCTCGGCTCGATGGGCATCTACATCTTCGAGCGCAAGGAGCTCATTCGGCGCCTGCGCGAGGACGCCGAGAAGACCGAGGGGACGAGCCACGACTTCGGCAAGGACATCCTGCCGGCGATGGTCGAGGGCGGCGAGAAGGTCATCGCGCACTCGTTCCAGGACGTGGACCAGGGACGCAACGACGCCGGCGTGGGCCCGTACTGGCGCGACGTCGGCACGATCGACTCGTACTTCGACGCGAACCTCGACTTCTGCAGCGTCACGCCGTCCTTCAACCTCTACGACAAGGACTGGCCGATCTACACGCTCTGGCACAATGACCCGCCGGCGAAGACCGTGTTCTCCGACGCGGACGGACGGACGAGCCAGGTGCTCGACTCGCTGCTCTGCAACGGGTCCGTCGTGTCGGGCAGCCGCGTGCGTCGCTCGATCCTCTCGAACCGGGTCTACACGGGCTCGGACGCCGAGATCGAGGAGAGCATCCTGATGAGCGGCGTGCACGTCGGCGACGGCGCGATCGTGCGGCGCGCGATCGTCGACAAGTGGACGCAGATCCCCGCGGGCGAGCAGATCGGCGTGGACCTCGAGCGCGACCGCGAGCGGTTCAAGGTGACCGACAGCGGGATCGCCGTCGTTCCGCGCGGCTTCGACTTCACGCCGAACCGGCGCCGGTCGGAGGACATGGTGCCGACCGACTCGGACTTCGATCGCGTCGCGAAGATGGGCGACTGAGAGGCGCGAGCGGCTTCCCGGATCACGATCGACAGGAGCGGACACCGGAGTCCGGGCGCGAACGGCGCCCGGCTTCCGGCGCAGTCGAAACCGCGCGGCTCATCGAGCCCACGCGAGTGGACGAGCTGATCGAGGCGTACGAGAACGCGCGCAGGAGCGAGCAGCTCGACGCGCTCGGGCAGTGGCATTCCGGGCGCCCGAGGTCGCGAGCGCGCACTTCCGCCTCGAATCCCGGCGTCCCGCGCTTCGCTGCTGCGATCGACGTCGTGTCGCTCTGCGTCGGGGCGTTTCAGCCCCCGGGCAGCCAAGGGACTCTCTGCCTCGGCGGCGCGATCGGGCGCTTCAACGGACCGGGCGAGATTCTCGACAGCAGGGAGTTCGGAAGGGTCCGGCTCGACGTCGACCTGGGCGCGCTGCCGGGCGGCCCGGGCGGGCAGGCGCGGGCAGGCGCGGGCAGGCGCGGGCAGGCGCGGGCAGGCGCGGGCAGCGCAGCACGGCGAGTCGTGGCACTTCCAGCTCTGGTTCCGGGAATTCGGTCCCACGGGCCCCACGTCGAACTTCTCGAACGCGGTAACGGTGCGCGTCGAATGAGGGGCTGAGCTCGCGCGCGACGCGGCGGGTCCTTTGCCGGACGGGATGCGGACTGCGCGGCGAGTTCGTCTCCTGGCTCACGACCAGGACGCCGTCGCGCTCGACCCGATTCGACCTGTCGCCTCCGATACGCGCAGCGCACCGGAGCCTTGGAGTCGATACGCTCGAGCGCCGCCTGTTCCTAGACTTCCCGGATGGGATTCCTCGACCGTTTTCGCCGTCCCAAGAGAGCCACGGACCCGGACGGCTTCCGCGAGCTCGCGCTCGAAGTCGCGCGCGAGCACCCCTTCGTCGCGAGCGTCGACGTCGCGGAGGACGGGGAGTTCGCGCTGTCCGTCTCGTTCGTCGGCGGGGACGAGTCCGTCCGTACGACCTACCTGCGACGTCCGTGGGCCGAAGCGGAAGGCGAGCCGTACGAGGATCAGGTGGAGATCGTCGAGCGCTTCCTGGAGCAGTTCGCCCAGGAGGCCCCCATCCCGACGAGCTGGAGCGACGCGAAGGACCTCGTCTTCCTCGGATTGAGGGCCGTCTCCTACACGGCGTACATGCCGCGCGACAAAGCACCGATCTGGCGCGAGGCGCTCGACGGACTCGCGCTCATCCTCTTCGTGGACCTCGAAACGACGGTCGTGACCGTCCCAGGCGAGCGGCTCGAGGAGTGGGGAGTGTCGGTGAATGACGCCTGGGAGGCCGCCGCCGCCAACACGCTTCGGTTGGCGCCCGCTGCGGGCGACTTCGCGCCGGCGCCGAAGTCGATGGTGCGCATCTCCTCGGGCCAGATCGACGCGGCGTCGTATCTGACGGCCCCGGGTTGGCTGGCATCGATGGCCCGAGGGATGAGTGTCCTCGCCTGGGCGGCCGATCGAGACTCCCTTGCGGTCGTCTTCGGCGCCGAAGGCGTCGATCCCACGCGGTTCGCCGCGCAGGCGCTCGAAACGTGGAAGGAGTCCTCGACGGACGTCTCGCCGCGGCTCTACACGCTCGACGGCGACTCGGTCGTACCGCTTACGGTCCCCCAGGACGACCCGGCGTTCCGCGCGCTGGAGAAGTGCCGGTACGCACAGATCGCGCGCGCGACGGCGGAGCAGGGCCACGCGCTGGAAGAGGAGCACGAACGCGACGGGATCGACATCTGGGTCGGGGTCCTCGACGTGCTCGACCGGAACGGCCAACTGGAGGCCGTGACGATCTGGCCGGACGACGTCGTAACGCTGCTGCCCGAGGCTGACACGATCGACTTCGTCGAGATGGACGAGAACGAGAAGATCCGCGTCGTGCACTCGCTCCCCCAGCGGGCGGTGTTCGAGGCAATGGGCCTCGAGCCCGAAGCAGACCTGGTGCCCCCGCGCTACTACGTCGAGCGGTGGCCGGACGCGAGGCTTCTCGAGCGGCTCGCGAGAGCAAACTGAGATGATGCAGCAATGGGTCGGGACGATCGCCTTTTCGGCGCACGCCGGAATCAGCAGTGCGATGGAGACGTCGTGGCGCTCGAGCTTCGATGGCTCCGAGTGGAGGCTGTGGCTCTGGTTCGCTCTCGTCCTCGGCGTGTGCGTTCTGATGCCGCTCTACACCGCGTACGCGGTTGCGACCCGTCTCGACCCCCGCCGCGCCGGACCGGTCCGCACCGCGTTGACCCCGGTCGTTGCGCTCGCCTACGTGGGTTTCGCGGTCGCGACGGTCGCGCTCGAAGACCCGTTCTGGACGAACCCCTGGTCGAACGGCGGGCTCATGATGCTCTTCGGCGTAAAGGGGGGAATGGTCGGCTTGCTCACCTCGCTGCCCCGAGGACGGAGGCGGCGGCGCGCGTCCGCACGCTCGCAGGCGTCGCTCGTTCTTCTCCGCGCGGAGGTCGAGCAGATGAAATCCGACGTCGCGGCGCTCGAGGCCAGGGACCCGTCGATCGCCGAGCACCTCGAAGCGCACGACGAGCTGCAAGCGCTGCTCCTTCGGCTCCGCCGTCTCGAGGCCCTGCGCGACGGCGACGCGCCCGACTGAGCTCCGACGAACCACCGTCCGCGAGGCAGGGGGCCCGACGGCGGCCGCCCGGAGCGCATTCGATCGACCGCAATCGTCCCTCGGAACCGACGTCCTCCTAGATCGAGCGCGTCGCGCCGACCGCGGCGATGCGCGCACCGAGACCGTCGACCCGACCGACGGGCGCCTGATCCGCAGGGACGAGATCGAGCGCATCCGGGATCGAGCCGTCGAACATCGGAGCCATGGACGCGGCGGGGACGAGCGGTGCGAGCACGGACGACACGATCGCCCTACGCGCAGCCCCCGCCATCGAGTCCGTCAGGCTTCGGCCGACGCGCCGTACGCGAAGTCGCCCATGACCGGCGCGAGCTTCACGACGGCGAGCCCGAACACGCCGGTCGCGGCCAGATAGAAGAACGCCTTGAAGCCGAACGAGGCCGGCCCGATCAGCATCCCGAGGATGGTGTACACGGCGAACAGAGCAATGAAGTAGCCCGAGAGTCGGACGACGAGGCAGAAGACGTCTTTGGCAGTCATGGGGACGAGTCTGGGGCCGCGGCGGGCGCGAGCGCAAGTCCCTGACCGCGGCCGGACGGGCGACCGCAAGCGCCAGGCGTACGTGGCCTTCCGCGCCCCGCTGCCGGAAGGAGTCGAATCAGTGGCCGGGACGAGCGGGACCTCTCGAGTGGCCGGTCGGATCCGAGCGCCGGGGAGCCCGACGACTTGCAGAGATGTCGAGCCCCGACCCGGAGGAGCGATCAGAATGGCGCGCCATGCAACGACCCTCCAGCACCGCAGCGCTTCTGCTCCTCGCCCTCTCCTCGTGTGCGGCCACCTCGTCGGACGACGAGATTGCGAGCGTCGACGCGCTGCGCGCCTCACTGAGCTTCTGCGCCACCTACGACGCGGGCGTCGACGCCGATCTCGCCCGCGGCGACGCCCGGCTCTTCACCGCGCCGAGCTACCGCCAGCAGAGCGAGGCGGCGGCGGGCCTCGGCGCCCCGGGCGTGGTGCTGGCGCCGGACGCGGGACGGAGCGGCGGCGCGCTGCACTTCCAGGCGCAGAACCGAACGGCGCTCTTCTACAGCGCGGAGGGCAACGTCCCGACGGACGGAGCGTCGCTCGACTGCACGTTCTCGTTCTGGCTGAAGCTCGACCCGGACCTCGACCTCGAGCCCGGCTTCTTCGATCCGATCCAGGTGACCGACAAGAGCTACGACGACGGCGCCGTATGGGTCGATTTCACCAAGGACGAGACGCCGCGTCGCTTCCGGATGGGTGTGTTCGGGGACAAGGAGGTGTGGAACGCGGAGGGCCTCGAGACGAAGGACCACCCCGACTACGAGCCCCGCCTGGTCGCGGTGGAGGAGCCGCCCTTCACGCGCGAGCAGTGGACCCAGGTGACGGTCACGGTGGACACCGGCGAGGGCTACGCGCGGCTGTATCTGAACGGGGAGCTCCAGGGCACCTCGACACGGATCGCCGAGGCGTTCACATGGGACATGGAGCGGGCCGCGGTGCGGATCGGGCTCTACTACGTCGGCTACTTCGACGAGCTGATGGTGTTCGACCGGGCGCTGGACGCGGCGGAGGTGCGGGTGTTGCACGGGGCCCGGCCAGCGGAGCTCATGGCCGCGAGGCGCTGAGGAGAAGGCCGTTCGCGCGCGGGACCGGCGTCATCGCGGTGGATCCGTGCGCGAGCGCTCTTGGAACTGCGGGCGGTCGGCTCAGTGAACGCCGAGAGCACACCCCATACCTCGTCGCGCCCGCCGTCCAGCTAGCTCGCCCCGTGCGAATGCTGCACGACCGCCACAGACCGACCATCGGCTCCCGGCCGCGGTCCCCGGTCAGTCGCTGCCAGGCACCCAGCCAGCGAGGCTCGGCAGGTCGAGCCGAACGACGTTCAACCCGTCTCCGTCCCCCAGTCCGACGAGAGCCCCGGACTCCAGGAGCGCGAGCCGGAACGGCGCTCCGTTCTCTTCGTTCAGCTCCCCGACGTCCGTGGTCAGCCGCCGCAGGTCTTCCAGACGACTCCAGTCGACGTCGTCCGGACCGAGCCAGATCTCGTCGAAGTGGAAGAAGCGAGCGGCCAGCTCGTCCGGGTCGACGCCGCGGAGAGCGAACACCGCCCCGGCAGCCGTCGCGGTCGCGCCGTAGTCCTGGAACCAACGGGCGAGGGACACCGGATCGCGCGTGCTATCCCAGCTACGGACGACCGCGAACGTCGCGCCGCTGCGGCGCACGTACTCGGCGAGGTCGAGGACGATCCCGCCCCTGAAGTGCTCGCAGACAACGGGCGGCTCCGGCTCGGGCGTGTCGGTCATGGTTCCTTGGGCGGCACGGGGAGCGTGCGGAGCTCGGCGCTGGGCCGTTTGGAGTGAGGGCGGACGGGTCGGACGGGAAACAGCAGCGGGCGGACTTCGGGTCCGTTGCGTCAGCGCGAAGGCCACGGGCGCCGAGGCGCCCAGCATGCGACAGGTTGCCGTTCCACGCCGGACGGACTAGCGTGGAACCGGAGGCCGTGTCGCGCGCGCGCCCTCTGCTCGCCCTCACGCGCACTTCCCAACCCGTTCTTCGTGCACTCGCCATGCCGATCTTGCTCGCCGCCCTCGCCGTCCTCGCGCAGCAGCCTGCGCAGGCCTCCCTTCCCCACCCGCCGGGCACCAAGCCCGGAGCACTTCGGGCTCAACCTCGCCGTCGACGGCGACCGTGCGCTCGTCGCAATGATCGAGGGCGGGGAACCGCTCGTCTGGTCGTACCGGCGCATCGGGCGCGACTGGGTGCCGGAGGCGCCGTTTCCGGCGCTCGCGCTCGACGGCGCGCTCGAACCGTTTGTCAGCTCTTCTTGGTGGTACTCGACCGAGGGCCTCCCAGTGACTTGCCTCGAGCTGGACGGACAGACGGCATACGTATGCGCGACCGCGTCCGAGCTCGAATTCGACGGGACGAGCTGGGTTGTCACCCACCAAGGACCGAGCGACTACACGGCGGCCGTCGATCTCGAGGCGGGCGTTGCGCTCGGCTTCGTCCCGGGGATCGGGCACTCTGTGTTGCGGCGTGGTCCAAGTGGGTGGGAGTTCGAGGACAGCATCCCCGTTGGCACCTTCTCGTGGGCGATGGATATCGAGGGCGACCTCGCCGTCGTCGGCGACCCGATCGAGCCCTTCGGCCCGTTCGGCGTTTGGCAAGGACAGTTTTGGATCTACCAACGCGACCCGGCCTCGGGCTCGTGGGTCGAGGCTGCGTACTTCCCGAGTGACTCGGGCGTGGAAAGCGTTCGCGGCGCCAACGTCTTCCTGTCGGACGGGACCGTTTTCGTGAGCGACTCGGGAGCACTGCGAATGTACGAGCGCCCGCCGGGGGGGACTTGGGGCATCGGTCCAAGCGTCGGCAGCATGATCCTGCCCGCGCCACCTGGAGCTTGGCTATTGGCCACCGGCTCGCTCACGCGTCCCGTCGTCGACGGCAACGTCGTATTCGGACGACGCGTTTGGAATGCAGCCACGGGCGTGCAGCTCACGCGGTACGACCGCGGCGCGGACGGCAGCTGGTCCCCGAGAGCGTGGTATCCCCTCGACGGCGCCTCGTGGTGCGACTTCGACGGCGACGGAGAACTCGCCATCGGCCGTGTGGCGTCCTACCGACTCTTCGACACGGACGATGCGCCCGTGGGAGTGCTCGCTCCCGTGCAAGGACCGGACGGTTGCCTCGCGGGTGTCCAGGTCTTCGAGCCCGTGATCTCCGCGCGTACGTGCCCGGGCGTTCCCACCAGCACGGGGGCCACCGCGACCCTCGATCTGGTGGGGAGCTTCTTCCGCGCGGACGAGCGAACAGTGCTCGCCGCGTCACGCCTCCCCGCCTGGACCTTCGCCACGCCGCTCTTCAGCACCGCGCCCGGCCTGACCGTCGCCCCGGCGGGCAGCGTCGGGAACCTCTGCCTCGACCACCCGATCACGCGCCTCCTCTGGCACTCGGGCCAGGCGGACGGCGCGGGGCAGTTCTCGTGCGACATCGACGTCGACAATGGACTCGGGGGGACGGTCGTTCCGATCGGGACGTCGACCTACTTCCAGGTCTGGTTCCGAGACTTCGATGCGAACGGCGTGCCGACGAGCAATTACACGAACGGTTGCCTGATGCGGGCCTGGTGATATGTCTCTCGGGTGCCGCTCCCAAGCGGCGCCCGGCCCGTCCAAAGAAACCCGAAGAGCTCGCCACATTTCCGCACCCGGCTCCGACCCGCAATGGAGGGCGGCCGCGGCACCCTCCCTTCCCGAACCACTCCCGGCCCCTATCGCGCACTCGCCATGTCGATCTTGCTCGCCGCCCTCGCCGTCCTCGCGCAGCAGCCTGCGCAGGCTTCCCTTCCCCACCCGCCGGGCCCCAGCCCGGAACATTTCGGGCTCAACCTCGCCGTCGACGGCGACCGTGCTCTTGTAGCGATGATCGAGGGCGGGGAACCGCTCATCTGGTCGTACCGGCGCATCGGGCGTGACTGGGTGCCGGAGGCGCCGTTTCCGGCGCTCGCGTTGGAGGGGACCTTCGGTCCATATCCGTGGAGTGCGCTACGGACCTCGACGATCGATGGGAGCCTCGCAAACACATGCCTCCACCTCGTCGGGAACCGGGCGTTGGTCTGCGCAAACGCGACCGAACTCGAGTTCGACGGCGCGGCCTGGCTCATCACCCACGACGGCGGCGGCTCCGCACTGACGTCCGTCGATCTGGAGGGGGGCGTCGCACTGGGATTCCGCGCGAACGGGACTCACGGCGTGTTCCGACGCGGTGTGGCTGGATGGGCGTTCGAGTCCATCGTTCCCGGTCTCTCCGTGTTCGGGAGCACGGACATCAGCGGGGATGTGATCGTCGCAGGCGACCCACTACGCCCGGGCGGTTTCTTCGGCGTCTGGCAGGGGCAGTTCTGGATCTACGAACGCCATCCGGTCACGCGCAACTGGCAGGAAGTCCTGCACGTGGAGAGCGACTCCGGAATGGAGAGCCTGCTCGGCGCGAACGTCATGGTGAGGGGGTACACGGTCTTCGTGAGCGACAGGGGTTCGCTGTGGACGTACCGGCGCACGACCTTCACCCCGTGGACCATGGGTGAGAGAGTCGGCTCGATGAGGCTTGCCTCTCCGGGTGGCTCGTGGGCAGGCGAGCCGCTGTCCCTCTCGCCCCCCGTCGTGGACGGGAACACGGTGTTCGGGCGGCACTGGACCGACCTGGGCGGAGGGACGTTCGGGCACGAGCTCGCGCGCTACGAGCAGGCCAGTGACGGATCGTGGTACGTGGCCGCGACGTACCCCGCCGCGGGTGCAGGGATGTGCGACGTCGGCAGTTCCGCCGGGCCCTGGCAGATCTACGGCCGCGTCGCGTCGTACCGACTCTTCGACGCCGACGACTCCCCCGTTGGCGTGCTTGCCCCCGTGCAGGGTCCCGACCGGTGCGTAGGAGGCGTCCAGGTCTTCGAGCCCGTGATCTCCGCCCGCACCTGCCCCGGCGTTCCGACGAGCACGGGCGAACCGGCGGACCTCGACCTCGTCGGGAGCTTCGTCCGCGCGGAGGAGCGGACGACGCTGGCCGCGTCCGGCCTCCCCGCCTGGACGTTCGCCACGCCGCTCTTCAGCACCGCGCCCGGCCTGACCGTCGCGCCGGCGGGGAGCGTCGGCGACCTCTGCCTCGACCATCCCATCACGCGCCTCCTCTGGCACTCGGGCCAGGCGGACGGCACCGGCCAGTTCTCGTGCG